>CAKQLP010000001.1 GCA_934254675.1 uncultured Alphaproteobacteria bacterium
TCTAAACTGCCGTCTATTTAATAAGGCGCAAAAATCATGTTACCTTGCAGATAGGGACAAGTTTTAGGATAATTTTTACTAACTTTTTCATTTGCTTTTCATATCATTTGTTTTTATACTAAAAACAGCGCTGTTAGCGCGGAGCTTTCAACGGCTCTTATCACATTCGGTGCTAGGATATAGCATCGTCAAATTATCGGCTCTTCACTATTGCCGATGATTAAATATATCCCCGATACATCGCAATATGGTCGGGGAGCTTTTAGCGTATGTCCAAAAGCTATGTCTCTGTCTCTGAAAAAATATAGCTTTAAAGGCTAAGAGAGTCATTTAATGTGATATGATTGTTGAACTCTCCGACCGCTTTTATAAAGCGGTTTTTGTGTAATTATTGCTATAAGGAGTTCATGGTATGTCAAAAAATTTTCAAGCTGGCCGTAGTATGATTGAAATGCTTGGCGTGCTGGCGATTATCGGCGTGTTGAGTGTCGGCGGAATTTCCGGTTACTCCAAAGCTTTGTTTATGTATAAAAGTAATCAACAAGCGGAACAATTAAGTTCTATCATAAACACAATGTTTATATATAAAGATAGTTTTTATGAAACAGAAACAAACCTTATACCTATGCTAAAAAGTTTAAGCGCTATTCCTGAAAGCATGTATGTTGAGGGGACAAATGAATATTTAAAAGATAGTTTTGGTGTTAAGTACCGAGTTTTTACACAGACAAATTCAACCAACGAGATTGCTGTATCAATAAATAATAGCCGGAGAAGTCAAGATATTTGTAAAAATTTATATAAAGTGGCAAAAAGTTTTCATAATGAGATATGGTTTATTCAAATAGGCCGTTTTTTAGATGGACCGATAGGAGGAAACTATACAAGTAAAGTTTTTGGTGATGCGTATTGCAACGACAACCGTTTGTGTTTGAAAGATATAACGCCGGTAAAATTAGAAGATTTATGCCATGTGTGCATAGATGGCTATGTTTGTATGCTTTATTTTATGCTGTATCCTGTTAATAAATAAAAAGCCTCGCTTTCTTTGACAAAAGCGAGGGGAGTTTGGGTGAAAAACACCGAAACTATATATAGAGATTGGAAGTTCATTAAAAAGCTCAAACTGTGTTTCACAACAAAGTGAGAGCAAAAAAATAGAAACTTTTCATTCCGTTAAGAAAAGACATTTATTTTTTATAAAAAAATGCACAAAATTATTCGTAAACATTATTTTCGTATCATTATTTTTATATTTTGTCAAGAATAAAATACATTCTGTCAAAAAATAATTTCATTGTTTTTATTTTATAATTTTGCTAGTATTAAAAGCATCTAGAATGCGGAGAATAAAAATGACAAATTTTTTAGATGAGCAAGGTAATGTGGTAAATAAAGTGACACGTGAGAACGTGGAAGCGTATTTAAACTGGATATCCAGTGATGAAAATCCTAAAACGGATGATTTGTACGCCGAAGCGGATGTTCCTTTAGCTCGGTTAATTCCGGAAAAAAATCTGTCGACACAGCAAAAGTCCGCTATTGCCAAAGTAGTACAGCAAAGTGTTTCTAAAAATGTAACACCGGAGCGTTGTGATGAATTTATTGAGCTAGCAAAAACACAACGTGAAATCGTTGGTCAGGTGTGGAGATTTATGGGGAATGAAAGGGCTTATGGTAGTCGCAAAAGCGCATATGAAAGTGTGTTAGATGTCATTGAAACTCGTCCGGCGTCAGAAAATGTGGCTTTTGGATTAGCTGTATTGCAAGCAGGCGAACAATTATTCCATGTCGGGAAAGAAGATGATTTTAGCCATATTTCCAAAGAAAATAAAAAGTTTGCCGAAGAATTGTTGTCAATGCTACCTAGAGAGAACTCCTCATTCGCAAGACAAACAGCACAAGAACAGCTTGCAAGGATATATGTTGGCCGAATGCTTGAAAAAGGCTCAATGTTAAATTTTGATACCCGAAACAGAGAAGTTCTGAATAAAATGCTTGTCAATTATATAGATTATAATAATTTTGAGAAACTTGATGTTAAATATGTGACTAAGGATATTTTTGCAAAAGTGAAAAATGGTTATTCAAAACCATTTATGCAAGACACATCAAAAGCACAGACACAAGCTGAAAAAAATGTAAATATTTTACCTAAAAAATATGATCACTATAAAAAAGCGTTGATGTCTTTAGTTCAAAAACAAGATAAATATGATAGAAACAATTATGGTGAAGAAAAAGGCTTAAATCAACGATTTTTAGAATTAAGTAAAGAATTTGATCTCGATTTTGAAAATACGGCTATTATTCGCGATGTCTATTTTGAAACGGCGGCTCAAGATATAAAAGCGGGGCACCCGGAAAAATTAGGAGATAAAGTTCTGGGGTTGCTGTTTCGAGAATCTTCAGGTTATTATATAAAAATGTTGCCTAAAGAATTTTTAGAAAAGAAAGGCGCTCTTATACAAAAATATGCTCCTAAAAAAGTTTTGTCGATGCTTTATGCCCAGAATATTTCAAATTTTCAGGGTACAAACATTAACAGTCTTGAATATATGCGAATTCCCTTAAAAGAAAAAGAAAGAATAATAGAAGAGGCTAATGCCCAAAATAAGGAAAATGAGCCAAAGAAAAAGCTTTTGGAAAGCCGTGCCGCAGAAATAGAACAAAGCGAAAAACAATTAAAGGCTTTATATGAGATTGCGCGACGAAAAGAAGCAGCGAGAACGGCAATGGAGCAAATTCAAATGGCCTATGCTAATATTAGACATTATTTTAAGGATAATGTGCCAAATCCAGAGGAAGATATGCTGAGCGAAGATGCTGTTGAAAAAGTTATGGCGGATAGACTGCGAGGAAAAAAATCTTTTGTGGATCAACCAGAAGAGCGTTCTCTACCTTTGTTGTTTGGTCGAGCCGAAGAAAAAAAACGGCGGGAGAATTTATCTGAAGCCATTAATCAGTTTAATAAAATTATGGCAGAACAATTGCCAAAAATTAGTGATGTTTACGCCGGAAAAATACTGGAACAAAGTTCTTACCTTCAAATGCAAGTTTCAGCTAAAACGGCGCAGCAATCGGCTGAGAAAGCTCAAAAAGCATATTGTGATATGCAGATAGGATGGGAGGCTGAAAATCGTGAATTGCGTCAGTTACAAGAAAATGAAAAAGCGGTTTCTATGGCTCGTGATCGCATAAAAGACAAAACGGAACATAACAAGTTGGCTGCCAAAGAAATGGTTGGAATTGTTGAAAAATCAGAATTACAAGCAGTTCCGGAAACGGCAGAAAAAAAAGAAAAAGCAAGATTGCGCTCAAACAATAAAAAAGTTGTGGATGCGTTAGAGCAAAAGGAAAATGCCCTGAAAGGGTTGAACGATAAGCAAAAGATTGAAAAGTATTCTCAAATGCAAAGAGATGCTTTGATGAAACAAGAGCACAATCGTTAAACTAGCAAAAAATCCAACGGAAATGTTGGATTTTTTCTTTTATAAAATTTTCTTGCATTTTAAGTGTGGTTATGTTATATAATTGCCCGAAAAGAGATGATTTTTATATATGGATATTTATTATTTCCGTAGTAAGAGTCTTGTATTAATCCGCTTTGCCCATCAAAGCACAGAAAAAATGAAAGGAATTACATCATGAGACATGGTGATGGACACAGAAAATTTAGTATGCCGAAAAGTCAAAGAAGAGCTTTGTTCTCTAATTTAACAGGCGCATTGTTAGAACATGAGCAAATCACAATTACTTTAACACGAGCTAAAGAATTAAGAACGTTTGCCGATAACATGATTACTTTTGCGAAAAAAGGTGATTTAAATAGCCGTCGTATTGCTGCTGGTTTTTTGCGTAATAATGAGGTAGTTTCTAAACTGTTTTCTACATTGGCTGAACGTTATAAAGAACGCAATGGTGGTTACACTCGCGTGCTGAAAGCTGGTTTCCGCTATGGTGACTGCGCTCCAATGGCAATCATTGAATTGGTTGACCGCGATGTTAATGCTAAAGGTGCTAAAGACTTGGCCCGCGTTGCCGCTGAGAAAGCTGCCGCTGCTGAAGCAGAAAAGGCTGAAAATACAACGGTTGCTGAATAAAAAACAGTATGTTGAAAATTAGAAAGTGAGACTATTTTGTCTCACTTTTTTTGCTAATAGAATTTGTTTTAGTCGGAATTTGAATTGTAAATTCAGTTCCTTTCCCTATTTTGCTTTTAACTTTGATTTTTCCATGGAGTTTTTCAACTAAGTTGCTGACAATGGCTAATCCCAAACCGGAACTTTTGGCGTTGTTATTAGCCGAATAAAATGGTTCAAATATATGTTTTATTTTATTGGCATCTATACCGATTCCCGTATCGCGAATATTAAGATGAATAAAATTGTTTTTACGATGAGTTGAAATAGATAATTCTCCGCCGTTAGGCATTGCCTTAATCGCATTTTGTGTTAAGTTTAGAATAATCATCTTGAAATCAGCTTCATTTCCCATAAAATTTAAATGGCGTTCAAATTGTGTGTTTATAGAAACGCCATGGCGTTTTGCGTCATAATCAATCATGAGTAGCATATCTTTAATGGATGTTTCAATATCAATATCTGTATTGTCATTATCAGAATATTGAGCCAATCTCAATAAACGTTCAGGTGTTTTTATGGTTTCAACAAGTTGATTATAAGCCATTTTTAAATATTTTTTCTGGTCGTTGTCATCAGGTATGTTTGCATAATAACTTGTTAAAATTCCTTCAAAAATCATTCGTATGGCACCGAGATTATTTTTCATTTCATGAGCAATAGATGTTGATAAGAAGGCTAGAGACGAAACTTTTTGTTGGTGTGAAAAACGAACATCATTGCTTAAATCATGGAACGCTTCAACAACGTATATGTTGTTTTCCCCCTGTCCCCAACGCAAATGTGTTGCATTTAGATATAACGGGATTTTACCAACTTCATGGATGGTGTGAAAATGTTCAGGCATATTTTCTTTGTTTTGCAATAGTTCTTTTATCGGACAGGTATATTGGCGTTGAAGACATCCTTCGCAAGAAAAACCATAAGCTCGATAACATTTTTGACCAACGGATGATTTTTTTAAATTTAATATGTTGTGAAAAGCTTTATTTGCCATGATGACATTATATTCTTTGTCGATAACTCTGATACCGTCAGGTATAGCATCAATCAGTTTTTGCAGAAACGTTTCTCGATTCTTTATTTCTTCAATACTGTACTCTGTGTTATCCAGCATTTTATTAAAAGTTGAATATAGAATGTCAAATTCATCTTGAAAGCGTCCTTTTTTTGTGCTTATACGATTAGAAAAAATACCAAGAGATACTTGTCTGCTAATTTCAATAAGCTTTTCAATTGGCCGAATAACCCAAAAATCAAGCATAAATATCAAAAGAAAAATAAAGAGAATAACAATAAATAAGCTAAAGGTCAAAATTTGGGCGCCAATTTTAAGTGCTTCTTTATTGTTGTTATAATTTTTTTGGAGTTCCGCATTTAATTTTTGTTCCCGAGACAATTCTTTTGTGGTTAAGTCAATCCCTTTGGAGATATTTTGAACATTGTCTTGTTTGGAAATGTTTGGATTTTGCGCATAAATTTCTGCTATTCGTTTTTGTAACGCAATATTATCATAAAGCAAATCCACCACATATTGGTTTCGCATATAAATAGAATTTTGTCTGTCTTGTAAATTGCGCGCATAAAAATTAATAAATATTATAAAAAAAAGTCCAATTAGAACAAACAGAAAAACAAGAATACTGCATAGGATTTTTTTATTTAAGCTAATAAACATAGACTACCTCATAGAGTTAACAAAATCTGTTTCGGATTGAATCTGTAAATAGGGATTACAGCGTTTTTCCAATGCCAGTGTGTTTCCAACCGGAGGTTGAGTGGTTTGCAAAAACTCCAGATATTGCTGAAATGCCGGTTTATCTATTTGAGATGTTAAATAACCTAGAGAGGCGTGTGTATATTCATGCCCTGGATAAAAACGGGTGTCATCAGGAAGCTGTTTTAGTTTTTGAAGGCTCTGCCACATTTGTTGCGGCGTTCCTTCAAAAATACCGCCGATTGTAAGGTTAAACAACAAATCTCCGGTAAAAACGGCTTTATCATCAGGCAAATACCATATCATGTGCCCCGTGGTATGGCCGGCGGTAAGAATAGCTTGAATTTTTGTATTGCCCAAATAAAAAGTATCATTGTCAAATAACGGCAAGTCTATTCCTTTAATTTTATTTTTTTCGATATCCGAGCCGATAATTTTTAGGTTATAAAGTTTTTTCAAAGCGAGATTGGCATTTGTGTGATCTTCATGGTGATGAGTTGATAAGACATATTGAGGAACAATATTTTGATTGGAACAAAAGTTGACAAGAGTTTTTTCTTCCGCCGCATCTACAATGGCGCAAATATTAGTGTCTAAATCCGTGATAATATATGCGTAATTGTCCATAGAACCAATATTACAAGGTATAGTGTTTATTTTTATACTCATTTAATATCCTCCAGCTGCGGGTTATAGTCAGTGTTTTGAAGTTTATAATATGAAAACGTGTAATCAATAAGTCCGGAAATATTTTTTAAATTACTGTCAAGCATCATTGTTGCCGCAATTTGAGGCCCGTAAAGCGGCCGGCCTATTTTTCGGGCAATTTTTCGAGAATCTCTCAAATAGGCATAATTTATGCTGGAGTTGATTTTTAGAATTTGATCGGCAATACTTTCTTCAAGTGTGCCGTATATTTTATAATGATAGTCCGCATTGCTGTCGTCAAGAGGTTGAAGCCCCTGATTGTCGTACCAAATCTCTTTTAAATACAGGGAATTTGCTTCTAATGCCAAACGAGAGTTTCCCCAATTGCTGTAAATTCCGGCAGAAGCAGTGAGGATTGAGGGTGGTATGGTATCAACTTTATTCAAAAGTTGTTTCAGAAGAACAATTTTTCGTTTATCATCTTTTAATCTTGTAAAAGCATCATATTTTTGGGCTAATGCGTCTAAGTTTTTTTCTTCTTCAGTGGAAAGGTTTTGCTGATTTTGTAATTTGTTAAGCATTTTTTCAATCTGTGCTCGTTCAACTAAAATGCTTTCATTAACTTTTAAAATCAGAGGAATTAAGATTTTGATAAAAATGCGGTGTTTGTCATCGCTTTCCGGCACATCTTTCCAATCAGTCGGCAACCGCAAAAAATAAATGCGCGGAAATTGGGAATTTAATGCGGAATATTGAGTATAATGGTACTGATTAAATAGTTTTATCGTTTCATCAATCGTTGCGGATTTTACAAAAAGCGCTCCATCTTTTTTCTCTGAGATGAGTCTAGCGTGAGACAGAGTCGAAAAGAGACATAATCCTAATATAAAACATAAACGATAAAACATATTATTCCTTGATTTGGATGGTTTTTAATTTAGGTATGTAACGTTTTAAGCAGTTTGATATAACATTGTTTAACGTGTTCTGAGCGTACGGACAGCCGGCGCAATGTCCGGTAAATTGTATTGTGAGAATGTCATTTTGATAGGCTAAGATTTTTATATCTCCGTTATCTCGGTTTAAGGTTGGTCGAATGAAAGAATCCGCCAAGGCTTCAATCAAAGTAATGTTGTTTAGATTTTGTTGAAAGGCAAGAGGAAAATTGTTTTCGTTAAAGTAGTCATCAATTTCAGCTAAAATCAAAGCGATTATATCTTCTTTAGCATTTATGTCTTCATATAAAATTGCCAGAAGTTCATCAGTGATAAGGCATCTTTTTATTCCGTTGATAGCCATAATGTTTTGAGCCAAAAGCGGAATGCCGTTTTCTGTCGAGGAGGTAAACAGTAAAGCTGAATTCTGTACGGCAATTGGCTTGGACGGATAAAAATTAATAATTAGTTTTGGGGTTAAATCTTCAATTTTTATATGCATGATTATCCTGTAGTTTATTTTGAATTTGTAAAATAGCTGTTAAAGCTCTCTCCAGATAATAATTTTGAACAGCCAGATGATTGGCGGCAAAAATGCTGTCAAGCTGCCCATTCCGTATAAAACATGGCTTAAATTCAGCTGTTTTTTTCAAAAAAGAGAGCAGATACGTCCATTCGGTATAGACATCGTTTTGGATAATAATTTGTTTGCAGTCAAAGCCCATGGCAGCGGCTATTTGCCATGCGCCAAAGGCATAACCGCGCGTTTTGTAAAAAAGATCATCAGCCTTTGTATCTAAAAAAGAAGATGAATGTTCAATAATTTGGCTGTCATTTTTTTGAATCTGAGTGCGTAAGGCGCGAGCAAGTTGTTTCAAGTATATATTAAAATCAGAAACTGTCAGTTGGATGTTTTGATTATTGAAATGAAGCAATTCGCTGCGGGCTTTTCGATATTGCGCGTTTGCGGATGGAGCAAGGCTGAAAGAGCCTTTTTTTGACATCAGCCAAATGTGTGAAGGATAGCGTAAAAGCTCTTCAGCTTTTTTTATGTTTTCTTGTTGCTCTTTTGTTTGGTGCGCAAATTTTTTTATAACGCCGGACATGTCCTTAACGGATGTGATAATCCCGACTTGAAAGTTAGGCATGTTATCAAGGATATAGGCCGGAAAAACAACAGGCAAATTAGGAGTCCACATCTTTTTATCAATTTCTCGATTTATCAAAAAAGCCATGGTGTTGACAGATTCAAGCTGAGAATTTTGTTCTTTAGCTAAAAAGTATGTGTCCGAAGTATTAGTATCTTCGACAAGAAGACCTCCGATACCATAATAAAATATCCCAAAACAGCAAATAAAACTCAAAACTCTTTTCCAATAAGATGAGATTTTTTTGCCAATGTTTTTAAAGAAATGTTTGATTCTCTTTAGGTTAAAAGATTTTTTAGTTTTGTTTAAAAAATTTTTTAGTTTTTTAAACGAGTCTATTTTTTTTAAATCCTCTCTATATTTAGATATTATCTGTTTTATCGTTGAGAACAAATTGGAAAATTTTGTTTTATCCATTCTTTTTTCTCCTGATAATTTTCATGACGTCGTAGAAATCTATAACTTTAAATATTTTAGCTGAAATTAAGAAAAAAGCAAGAGATAAGATACCAAGAAAACTTAACCACAGCAGAAGTTTCCATTTTGCCGCATACATCCAATCGGGAAAAGCAACGCTTATTTCATATCGGCACGCATAGGCTAAAATTCCTGTTAAAAATGAAACAGCAATAATTTTGAAAATTTTAAAAAGGAGTGTTGAGGAGATTTGCCAATAATGGCGTTTTTTTAATCCCCAAATATATTGTAATAGCGAAACGAAGGCTGCAAGTGTTGTGGCGCAGGCTATGCCGACGTGTCCGTAGGGATGCATGAGAATTAGGATAAAAACAAGATTTGTGATGAATACAACAGCACTATATTTCACCGGCGTAACCGTATCTCCGCGCGCAAAAAAGTTTGGCATAAGTGCTTTGGTCATAACATAGCAAGGGAGACCGATTGAATAAGCAATAACAGCATGAGCCGTCTTTACCGCGTCATCAGGCGAAAATTTACCATGTTGAAATAAAAGGCAAACAATCGGTTCAGCAAAAACAATAAGCAATATGGCGGCTGGCAATGACAATAACAAACCATATTCAACCGCTTTATCTTGCGTCTGTTTAGCTTCATCAATTTGGTTTTCTTTTAAGTATTTGGAGAGAATAGGCAACAGAGCGACGCTGATTGCTGCGCCGATAACGCCGAGCGGAAGTTGTTGTAAACGATTGGCGTAATAAAGCCAAGAAATTGCTCCGGTTCCGACTAAAGATACCAAAATGGTGTCAACCGCCATATTAATCTGATAAATTCCAGCGCCGACAACTCCCGGTGCAATTCGTTTAAACAGTGTTTTGATTTCTTCATTTTTT
The DNA here is from genome assembly GCA_934254675.1 of uncultured Alphaproteobacteria bacterium. Classification (GTDB taxonomy): domain Bacteria; phylum Pseudomonadota; class Alphaproteobacteria; order RF32; family CAG-239; genus RUG410. The sequence goes on from CAKQLP010000001.1 coordinate 9,904, forward strand.
AGTATCTTGGCAAAGTGCAAATAAGGTTTGATTCTAATATTATTTTTAAGCAAAAAATATCGAAGCCAAAAAAATTCAAGCAAGCCGGCGGTGGTAATGCCCAAGGCAAATCCGTGCGCCGGTGTTGGCGTGAATGGCACAAATAAAAAAGCTGAAAAAATCATCATAAGGTTTAAAATGACAGGCGCGGTGGCCGGCGCGGCGAATTTTTCAAAGGAATTGAGAATGCCACCTTGAAAAGAAACGAGAGATATTAGTAATAAAAACGGAAATGTTATACGGCAAAGCTGGGTGGCAAGAATTATTTTTTCTGGCTCAGAACGGAAGCCCGGTGCTAGAATTTCCACAATAAACGGCATACATATTTCAAAAATAAAGACAAAAATCCCGACAAACAAAGCTAAGACAGACATTGCTTGCGCCGCAAAAAAAATAGAGCGTTTTCGTCCTTCTGAAACAAGTTTTTGAGAAAACAAAGGTACAAAAGCGCTGGTAAAAGCGCCTTCTGCAAATAAACTTCGAAATAAATTGGGCAGCTTAAAAGCAACGACGAAAGCGTCAGAAACAGCTCCGGCACCAAGATAGTTGGCTAAAACCATATCCCGTAAAAACCCTGTAAGCCTGCTAACCAAAGTTAATCCGCCGAAAGTGGCGACAGATTTAAATAATGACATGAAACCACCTGCTGTATTTTTAATATCTTTACTGAAAATAGACTTATTATATTGGTATGTATAATAAAAAAAAATGTTGATAACAAAAAAATACATATCTGTAAACAGATACTTGACAAAACAAAATAAATATGTTAATAATAGACAAAAGAATTGAAATAAGGATTGAAAAATGTCTATAAATGCAGAAGAAAAAGATAAAAATTTAAGACAACAGTTTGCCTCGGAAAAACCAAATTTAATTTCTCGAGGAAGTTATGTTACTGTTAAAAGTGACATCGAAAGAGCTTATTTCAATGGAGAGTTCTTAAAATATGAGGGAAAATTATTGAGCCAAGGAAATGAAGCTCAAAATGTGAAATCTCCAAGTAAATTAAAAATGTATGCTATTGAAAAAGGCGGATTTAGCCTTCTTGCCGAGGGTCATGCAGAAGCAGTTTCGCTAAATCAGAAAAAAATCAATCGAATGAACGCTGATATAAGTAAATTTTCTCGAGAAAGTTCTTATGAAGCTTAGCTTAGTTTTTTTATCTTTCCTCCTGACAAAAATTCTCTGAAAAAACAGAGAATTTTTTTTATAAGTCGCAAAGTCCCTGAATTTCGTGATCGAGACGCTTTTCATGCAACCCGTAAGGATCCTGATGGATGATTATTTGTGCTAACGGAAAAACTTTTATTATTTTTGCTTCAACATTGTCCGAAATGTCATGAGCTTGTGCCAAAGATAAATTTCCATCCATTTCCAAGTGAATTTCAATAAACATAATAAGTCCGGAAACTCTGGTGCGGAAATCATGATATCCCTTGACGTCTTTTTCTTCTTGAACAATTTGAATAATTGTTTTTTTTATGTCGTTGTCCACTTCATGATCTGTGATTTCTTCCAAAGCACTTAAAGCAATGTGTGCCGCATTCCACAGCAGATATAGGGATATCACAATGGCGGTAAAACTGTCAAACCATTGCCAGTCTAAATAATGAACAATGATTAAAGATAAAACAATGGCGCCGTTTGTTAATAAATCTACGGTATAGTGTGCGCTATCAGCTTGAATTGCCGTAGATTTTGTTTTTTTAACAACCCATGCCTGAAAAGTTATGAGAAATAGGGTAAGCAAGGTGCTGATGCCCATAACCCATAATCCAATGGCTGTTTGCGTTATGGGCATTGGTTTAATGAATCTGCCGATACCGTCATATAATATAAATCCGCCGGAACCGGCAATAAACGCGGCTTGCATTAAGGCGCTCACCGATTCGGCTTTTCCATAACCATAGCGGTGGTTTTCCGTGAGTGGTTTATTGGAAAATTTTACGGCAATAAAAGAAATTGATGATGAAAGAATGTCTGTCAGACTGTCTATCATAGATGATAAAATTGATAAAGAACCTGTGGTTACCGCGGCAACAGCTTTAATTAGGCATAAAGTGACAGAAACACTGATGCTGGCAGTCGCTGCCAAAGATTTGAGATGGTTAAGCGTTTTTATGCTTGTTTTAGAGGTGTTCAATGATTTTCTCCAATTGTTGTACGTCAATTTCTAAAAATTTATGGTTAAAATATTTAGACGCCAATTTAAGATGCTGGTTTGAATTGTTCTTATCAAAATCTAGCAGAGCATAGGCTTTATTGTTTTCTTTGTAAAGAGAAAGCGAAACTTTATCTCCATTTTCGGCGTAAAGTGTTTTTGTTTTTAATGGTTGTGAAGATGGAGTTTCTGCTGTTGGCTTGATCGGCGTGTTTAAAGCGTACTTCATAAAGTTAAGTAAATTTTCTTGCTCAGAAGGAATGTTATTGGGAGAATATAAACGCCCATAACGCAAGTCCCACAGATTGCTGTATGTCCATTTTTGCATATCTAAATCCATGTCAACAAAATCTCCCGTTATTTCCCAAACTTGAAATTGGTTGTCAAATTTTATGTAGGCAGCACGGGAGCCTCGTCCTAAATCAACATTTATATCACCTAAATCAAAGCGTTGAATAATATTGTTATCGTTTTTTAATTCAATTTCAACAGTTTTAGAATTTTTATCGTCTAACGGCAACAAGTTAAACAATCCCAAATTCTCAGCCTTATTGGATTTTCTTTCAAAAAACTTAGCTTCGGCGATTGTTGTCAGCAGGCGGCGGATTCTTTCTTGATAAACAGGACGAGTATCATTGTCAGCAAGTATCCATAAACCATTTTTGTTTTGGAATGAAAGAGTGTTTTGACGGCTGCTTAGTGTGATATTGTTGATATTGTTAATCTGTTTAATCACAGAAGGAAAGGCCTTTTTTCCTTCATAGGCATCTACACTGCTTTTGTTTGAGATGTAAACAGAAATCATTGAAAGCATAAAGAGGGATAAGCAGAATATTGATAGCTTTATGAATTTTTTATCAAAAACAATGTAATTTTTCCTGAAATTATTCTGTTTTAACAAGAATTTTAAGCGTGCGCCTAAAAGGATTAATATTAATAAAGTCGGTATAAAGAGTAAATTTATAAGACTTGTGATGGTATCAATTTTATGAATGTCTGCAAAAGCTTGTTCACGGATATTGCTAAGCTTTTGACGCAGAGTATTTAGCTGGGAACGTACCTTTGCAATGGCCGCCAATTCATCTGCGGTAAAATTTTCACGGCCTTCAAAGTCTTTTTTATTCCAAACTTCCTGCATGGCCGCTTTAGCTGAATCAATTTCCGCAAAAATTGCCTCTTCTTGTTTGGTGAAATTCAAAGAATTTAATCTCCGCATGGTTTCTATGCCGCTGAACGGATGGGCTTGTTCTGTTTTGCCGCGCAGATTAAGCAGGTCATTATTGCCAATCAGATAATCAATGGCATTTAGTAAAAAGTTTGCATTATCAAAAGTATTTACAAAATATTCAGACTCTAAAAATGATTTTTTAGTTCCCCAAAAAGTGTCGTACAAAAAATCTGTATCGGCAACAACAATAAGTTTGAATGGATTTTCCGGCTCTAAACCGATAATTTCTGCCGCTAGAATTTTTTGATTGTCGTCAGGTTCAAAATATCGTAAAATTTCTTTGGGATTTAATCCGTCAATTACAACGCCGGAAGGCATGATTTCAGAAATTTTACTGGCTCGTAAAAGCGGGTAAAAGGCAATTTTCCCTTCTTTATAAGCTTTGGGTTCCGGTATAACAACAGATGCTGAGGCAAAAATAATTTCATTTAAATTTTGGGTGACAGGATGTTTAGGATTCATGTCTTCGGATTTTATACGAAATTGAATAACATCCTGAGAAAAGGTCGGGTTTGTCTTATAGTTTGCCGTGGCATCAACGGTTATAGAATTTTTTAAATCAGCAACAACATAATCTTTATAAAAAATAAAATGCCAAAAGTCAGAAAGGTTTCCTATGTCGGAAGCTTCTAATTTAAAGTTTTCCATAGAATAAAGACGGGAAGCTTCATTTGCCGGATCCATCAGTATTAAAATTTTTCCGCCTTTGCGGGAATAATTTTTTATGGCTGTCACAAATTCTTTTGGATACGGTCTTGGATAAAAAAGAATCAGTGCATCCATATTATAATTAAAGTCCTCAGGACGAACAATATTAATAAGTTCGTAATTTTCCTGTAAAAGGTTGATAATTTGCCAAGGCTGCCCCAAAATTGAGCCATCTGGACTATCTGTGCCAAAGATAGGCAGTCCGGCTAAAATGCCAACGGTCTTTTTTTGAAGATGCAAGGATCTTATTTTAGAAATAATATCTTGTTCAATATCGCCTTGCCGTTCTTGAGCGAAAAAAGGAATAACCTGTTTATTTTGCAAAGTGTCTTCCAAACTTAATCCGAACAAGGAATTTTGATTAAGGTCTATTAGAGGAATCGGTTGTAAACCAGAAGCGATAGCTATGTCTTCTTCCTCGCTTAAAAATTTTGGATGGTAAATTTTGAAATCAAAATTTCCATTGGAAACATCACGGCACTTTTTCAGTAATAGGCGAATATTGTCAAAAATATTTCGTAAAGCCGGATTTCTTTGTTCTAAAACCGGTGAAAAATATAATTTGGCCAATACTGGTTCTTTCAAGTGGCGTAAAATGTTTTTAGAATTTTCAGTTAGCGTGAAAATCTTTTTTTCTGTGGCATCATATTGAATGTTTCTGGTTAAATCATTGGCTAAAATATTAATAGATAAGAAGGCAAGGAGCAACATTGACCAAGCGCAGATATAATAACCACGATTGTTGGATTTTAGCCAACCTGAAGTTCCTGCTGTTTTAAAATTGACAATGAGAATTGTGGTAAAATTAAAAAAGAAAATAATCGAAATAAAGAAAATAATATCTCGAAGTTCTAATAATCCAATACTGAGGGTGTCAAAATGGCTCAAAAAACTGAAAGAGGCGATAACGTCTATAATGGTATCCGGCAGAAATAGTCTGAAAAAAGACAAAATATATTCAATACCGCTCCAAAAGAAGACCAGATTTGCAATAACAGCCAAAACTAAAGCAATAACTTGATTTTTTGTGAGCGCGGACATTGTTTCAGATATAGCCAGCATGCAGCCAGCTAAAATAAAGCTGGCTATATAACCAAGGATAATAACATTATTGTCAGGTGAACCTAAAATGTTGACAGTTATCCAAAAAGGAAAAGTTAAAAGCAAGGCCAATCCGCAAAACAGCCAAGCGGCGAAAAATTTACCGCAGACAAGAGTTCGGATGGAGACAGGCATGGTCACTAATTGTACAATGGTTTTATTCCTAAATTCTTCAGCCCACAGCCGCATGGCTATTCCGGGGATGAATAATAAATATAACCATGGCTGAAAAACAAACATGGATTGCAAATCCGCTTGACCTCTACCGAAAAAGTTACCGAAATAAAGGGTAAAAGAAGCGTTTAACAATAAGAAACTCAACAAGTAAACGTAGGCTAAAGGTGAAACAAAATAGCGGAATAATTCATTTTTACACACAATCCAGAGTTTTTTCATGGTTAATTCTCCTTGTGAGATGTCAAGTTACGAAAAGCATCAGCCAAATTAGAGGCTTTTGCAATTTTAAGGATATCGTCTAATTTGCCGTTGGCTTTTATTCTTCCATTATCTAATAAAATAATTCGGTTGCAAATTGTTTCTGCTTCTTCAAGCAAGTGCGTGGAAATTAAAATGGTTTTATTTTTAGACATATCAACAATAAGTTTTCGGATATAATCTTTTTGGTTTGGATCCAGACCGTCAGTCGGCTCGTCTAAAAGTAAAAGTGGTGGGTTGTTTAAAATACTTTGGGCAAAACCGACGCGGCGCTGATATCCTTTTGACAATGTTTCAATGCGCTGATTAACAATTTCTTTTATGTTAGCAATGTTTATAACTTCATCAACGCGGTCTTTAGAAATATTCCGCAATTCGGCCATATAGTTTAAAAACATTTTAACGCTGATATCGGGATAAAGGGGGGATCCTTCCGGCAAAAAACCAATATTTTCTTTGGCAAACAGCGGTGCCTCGGAAATATCTTTTCCCAGCACAAAAATATGACCGGAAGTTGGTGCTAAATAACCTGAAATCATGTTCATTAAAGTTGATTTTCCGGCGCCGTTTGGCCCTAATAAGGCAATAATTTCTCCGGAATGTGCTTCAAATGAAATATTTTCAGAAGCTTTTATGGCACCGTAATCTTTGCAAAGATGAGATATTTTCAGCGTTATATTTTTATTTTTCATCATAAATTTCTCCTCCGGTTATGGGTTCGCAAGCTCCGGTTGTTGACGGATATGTTAGCGGTAATGAATAAAGCCGCCGCGCGGTATTAAATGCGGTAGAAACAGCGCCTGTCACTTTTATGCCATTTAACTCAGTTATTGTTTTAATGGTTCTGTTTTTGAATATATGCTTCAAAAAACGAATGAGAGATGGATTTTGAGTTCCCTCTCCGACAACATAAATTTCTTCGGGAATACAAGGCAGAAACTCTTGACAAGCTTGATATATGGACTGAGCTATGAATGCGGTGGCCGTCGCGGCGCCGTCTTCTAGTGATAAGCCTTCCAAATGTTCTTTTTTATCGCTGAAACACAAAATGTCTAAAGATTTCGGCGGAAGTTTTTGCAAAAATTTATGATGAAGTAGGCTTTCCAAAACAGGAATATGAATTTTTCCGGTAATGGCTAATTTCCCGTTATAATCTGTCTGCATATTGGCGTGGCGAAAAGTCCAATCTTCAATCATTGCCAGCCCCGGAGCGCAATCAAAAGCGGTTAATTCTCCGGATTCTCCCAAATAAACAAGACTGCTGACGGTTTCTAAATCAATAAATAGCAAAGGTTTGTCTATTTTTTGCCCGATGGAATTAAAAAACGCCGGAGTTAAGGGAGAAGATTGTCCGCCGGAAAGCAAGTCGGCTTTATGAAAGTGGGTTACAATGCGTCTGTGTAATTTACGGCTCAATTCATGACCTTGTTCCAATTGATAGGAGCATTTGTTTGCCGGATCATTGCAAATTGTTAAACTGTCAATACCTATTTCTTCAAATTCATTGGCCAGACAAAAGTCATTAATACATTCCAGATAAAATTCTGTCATTTTATCTTGCAATTGTTGAATTTGTTTGCTTTCTTGCAAAAAAGACAAATCACAGATTTTATGTCCGATAACAGAGCGAATATCCATGACCAACGGTTCTGGATAAGGAATTGTTGCTGTTTTAAGAACATTGTAAATATCAATGCCGTCCGTGTTCACCAGCGCCATTTCAATTGAGTTAAGCGAAGCGCCGCCGAAAAGTCCCAAAACCGTCATATTTTTTATCATTTTATACCATCTCTAATGTTGCAATGCCAAAATAATATGCTAATATGCGTTAAAATTTGGTATAAAGGATAAAGGACGATGAATAAGTTTAAATCAGAATTTTTAAATATCATGCACGAACGCGGTTTTTATAATCAATGCACCAATGAAGAAGGGTTTGACGCTTATCTTTATGAATGTGAGAGCAAAGGTAAACCGGCTGTCGGCTATTTAGGTTCTGATCCAACCGGTGACAGTTTGCATGTTGGGCATATTGTGCCGTTGATGATGATGCGTTGGTTTCAAAAGTGCGGTCACAAACCATTGACACTGGTCGGCGGAGCCACGGCTCGTATCGGCGACCCCTCGGGCAAAGACAAATTGCGTCCGTTTTTAGATGAAGCGACTTTGGCGCATAATATTGAAGGGCTGAAAAAGTCGTTCCGCAAGTTCTTAAAATTCGGCAATGGAGCAAACGATGCCGTGATGGTTGATAACTGGGATTGGTTTAAGGATATAAATTATTTAGCCTTTTTGCGGGATATCGGAACCTGTTATTCGGTTAATCGTATGCTGACAATGGATAGTGTGAAAAGCCGTTTGGAACGCGAACAGCCGATGTCGTTTTTGGAATTTAATTATATGCTGTTGCAAGGTTATGATTTTTGCCAATTATTGCAAAAATATAACTGTCGCGCGCAAATTGCCGGCGCTGACCAATGGGGAAACATCACATCCGGCACGGAACTCGGCCGCCGCCGTTATGACACGGAATTATTTGGCTTTACCAGTCCGATTTTGACAGATTCGTCCGGTAAAAAAATGGGAAAATCCGAAGGCAATGCCGTTTGGATTAATGAAGACAAATTGCCGGCGTATGATTATTATCAATATTTCCGCAACATCGGCGATGCCGAAGTCGGCAAATGTTTGCGCGTGTTTACGGATTTACCGATGGATGAGGTGCGCCGTTTGGAACAGCTTAAAGACAAAGAAATTAACGAAGCTAAAAAGATTTTGGCGTTTGAAGCTACCAAAATTTGCCGTGGTTTAGACGAAGCTCAAAAAGCGCAAGAAACAGCTGTTAAAGCTTTTGAACAAGGTGTGGCCGGCGGAGAATTGCCAACGCTTAATGCGGATTTGAACAGCGGCATCGGCGTTTTGGATGCCTTTTTGCAAATCGGCTTTGTGGCGAGCAAAGGCGAGGCACGTCGTCTGATTAAACAATCCGGCTTAAAGATTAATGATAAACCGGTAACCGATGAAAATTATGTCATTACTTCCGCTGATGTTGTTGACGGAGCTGTCAAAATTTCTCAAGGTAAAAAGAAATTCGGACTGATTAAATAGAATGTTATGTAAAAACACCTTGGTTCCAGACAGAAACCGAGGTGTTTTAATGATAGAGTTTTCTTAGCTAAAAATTAATTTAACAACTTTTTAATTTGTGGTACTTCTGTACTGATTTGCGTTCCGATTTGATTGAGAGCCTGCCGTACATTATCTAGAGATACTTTATCTGCTACATCGTTTTCATTATATCCCCAATACATAGCAACCCAATTTTTATTATCAATAACTACCGAGTATCGGCGAATCATTTCCTTGTGATTGTTATAAATTTCTACACTTAACTTCATTTCATCTTCATAACTCTTTACCGGAAAACCAACCAAAGGCAAGGTATAAATAGAAAACACAGTTGCTAACCCTGTTAAAATATTGGTATAATTTTTTTGATGATTGCGGTAGTCAATAGTTAAACGCATTGAGCCTTTTTTAGTTCCATAAGGTGAAGATACTTTATCTTTTACAAAGTCATTAAATAATGTGACTGTATTTTGAATACGAGAGTCTTTAAAGTATGTACCATTTATTGAAGTGGTTTGTACCCAACTGCTATTATCGTTAAGTATTATTCCGCCATTATTTATGGTGCCGGAATAACCTCCGGAACTAAATACATTTTCCAAATTACTAACATCTACCACAGCTTCCAACGTTGGTAATTTTTCAGACGGAAAATCAGCTAGTTGAAAATCTTTTTGTGATATATTTTGACAGGCAGTCACTAATAATGCCACTCCAGATAAAATTATTTTTTTCATAGTATGTTCTTCCTTTTCTAAATATAAAAAAAGCCGCTTGATAAAGGCGACTGGAAGTTGACAACTACCTAATTCTATGTAGTGGGTATATTTGTTATATAAAATAACTTATTTTACCACCTTCCAGTCATTGACCAGAAGGTATGTAAATTAGCGTCTTTACATAGACGAGAATTAGTGAGGTTGTCACACCCCGAGCAGTTTTATCAACTCTGCTCAGCGTCTAATGTATAGATAAAAGGTATTAATGTAAAGATAGATTTATACCTTTTACAACAATAAAAAAGCCGCCTGATAAAAGCGACTGGAAGTTGACAACTATCATACAAGAAATAGTGTAGCATATTATTTATACATATTTTGCTACCTTCCAGTCTTTTAACCAGAAGGCACAAAAGTTAACGTCATTGCCCTAGACGCTTGTATGAGAGGTTGTCACACCCCGAACAGTTTTATCAATTCTGTTCAGCATATAATGTATAAATAAAAGGTATTAATGTAAAGATAAAAAACGTTTACTTAAGGATTAATTATAACAGGATTACAAACAATATAACTATTTATTGATTTTATATAATATATTATATATTTATACATAAAATAATATATACTAAACAGGATAAAAAGATAAACTCCATTAAAAAATCATATCGTTTGCCAATAGTCGATTTTACCAATTTTTTAACGGGGTTTATTTAGTTTTTATCTAATCTTTGGGAATGGTAAAATAATTGTAAATGCCCAAAATGAAAAAGTATATGGCTAAGAGAATTCCTTTTGATTTCAGTACAGTGCAATAAATTATCCACGCCTCTTTTATGTGTATTAAATTAGATAATGTGACAACACAAAATAACGTTTCTAAAAATCTGTCTGAAGCCATAAACGGTTGTAAAGCTCTCATAAATTTACTTCTCTTATATAACAATTTTACTAATGCATCTAATGCCAACATAAAAGTACCAATATAATCGTACCATTTAAATATGCCTCGATACAAAAGGTATGGATATGTCAAAAGCCAACATATTCCGCATATTACAATCAGTACAACTAAATATGGTTTAATAAAATTGTCCCATAAATCTTTCCAGAAGGCTTTCATAATTATTTTTTCCTTATAAAGTCTTCAAGGTTATTTATTCCTGAGCTTATAACAGAGTTTACCATAGCCCTACCTGATGAATATCCTGAGTTTCTACCGAATATTTTGTTTCCAATTTTGTTGCCGGTAATATTTTCAAAAACATTGTTACTTATATTTTTAGCGTAACTGTTAAAAGAGTTTTCATCAGAATTACCAATTCCGGCGATTACACCATTGGCGGCAGAATTTAAAGCTTGATTCTTGGTAATGTTGCCGATTGAACTGTAAGGGATAGAACTAAAATTAGGATATTGTACGTTTTTAACCACATTTAAGCTATTCCCTTTAGAAAAAATATTTACCGGACTAACGGCAGAACCGGCGGCATCGGCAATATTTGCCAATGTCGGGTGTTCATCTTTCACCTGTTGCAATTCTCCCCGCATTTCATCTCGTCCTTGCAAATATCTGAAAAATATTAACCATTATTGATTCTAATACACTTTATTCATATCACCACTTTCATAGCGATAAATGGCATAAGATTCATTGTTACGAGGAGCGCCGTTATGGAACATCTGACTGCCAAATTCAGTTTTGACTCCCTTGGCCGCTTGGGCGGATACTTTGTTATAATCAAAAGATTTTGCGGCGGTTACCAGATTTTTCCATAAATTAACCGCCGAATAGCCATAAAGAGACAATCCATCCGTGTCAAAACCATTCAGCCGAAGTTTTACCAAGGTTTCGGCAAATTCTGGATTATCTTCTTTTCCGCGCAAGGTCATAAAATAAACGCCTTCCGCTAAGTCGTCCATATATTCAAAAAATTCATTGCCAGCCGTGTATTTGTTAACAAACACAGATATATCATTATTGCGGTTTTTCAAAGCGTAAGCCATTTTGCGAATATTTTTGGGATAACCTAAAATAAAAGCGACAGAGTTTTGGTCGGCTAAAATTTTTTCAGCAAGTTTTTTGTAATCTTTATTAGTTTGCTCATAGGTGTATAAACTTAAAACCACCGATTTTCCGTGCTTGCGGAATTCATCTTGAATGGTTTTGGTTTCTTCTGAACTTTCGGCGTCTTTAGAATTGTAAATAACGGCTACCTGATTACCGGCAAAATTGGAATTATAATAATCAAAAAAATCTTGGGCTTGTCGATTGGTGTAACCAAGCATTTTAACCAGCCCTTTTTTTATTGTTCTGGCTTGTGTGTAATTTATCGTTGTCGGAATAATTTGAAACAATTGTCCTTTGGCGTAAATATCTGCGACTTCATCAAAAGAATTGGCGCAATAAGGACCTATAACCAGTTTTATGTTACGTTGTTTTAAAATAGTCAGCATTTGCGCGGTAGAAATAGCAATGCCGTCATTGCACTGATCATCAATTTCCAGCAATTCAACTTTTTCACCAAGAAGACCGCCGTTCTCATTAATTTCATGAATAGCTTGCTGAACGCCTTTGGCGAGTTCGCCCCCTTGCTGTTGATAAGAACCGGCTTTGGGAACAACCAACGCAATAGTGGCTTCCGCCCAAACTAAATTTGGCAGAACAAAAAAACTTGAACAAAAAAATGCAATTAAGCGGCGCAACATTTCGGCCATATTCCCTTTATTTATTTGCACTTAATATATAGGTGTAATTTTGTAATTGCAATAAATTAATAGCCTATTGCCAAGTGTTGGGGAATAGTGTATATATAACAGCTGTTTGGAGCAAAAAAATGTCGGAAAATAAGTATATAGAAATTAAAGGCGCTCGCCAACATAATTTGAAAAATATAGATATTAATATTCCTAAAAACAGTTTGACGGTAATCACTGGGTTATCAGGTTCAGGCAAGTCGTCTTTGGCTTTTGACACGATTTATGCCGAGGGGCAACGTCGCTATGTAGAAAGTTTGTCTTCGTATGCCCGTCAATTTTTGGATTTGCAAAATAAGCCGGATGTGGATTCGATAGAAGGATTGTCGCCGGCAATTTCCATAGAGCAAAAAACAACTTCGCATAATCCGCGCTCCACAGTCGGCACGGTAACGGAAATTTATGACTATATGCGTTTGCTGTGGGCAAGAGCCGGAACTCCTTATTCTCCGGCAACCGGATTGCCGATTGAGGCGCAGTCGGTTTCGCAGATGGTGGATAAAATTTTGGCAATGCCGGAAGGAACTAAGCTGATTTTGCTTGCTCCGATTGCCCGCGGTAAAAAAGGTGAGTTCAAAAAAGAATTTGCCGAGTTGCAAAAAAAAGGTTTTCAACGGGTAAATATTGATGATGAAATTTATAATATAGAAGAGTTGCCCGAACTGAATAAAAATCAAAAACATGACATTGAAGTGGTGGTGGATAGAATTATTATCAAGGCAGGGATAGAAAGTCGTGTCAGTCAGTCGGTGGAAACAGCGCTTAAACTAAGCGATGGATTGCTTTATGTGGAAAATATGGCTGATAAAAAGCGTCAAACATTTTCTTCTAAATTTGCTTGTCCGGTGTCCGGATTTACAATTGAAGAAATTGAGCCACGCTTGTTTTCATTTAACAACCCGCAAGGTGCTTGTTCGTGTTGCGGCGGTTTAGGGGCGAGTTTGTATATGGATCCCGAATTGGTGGTTCCAAACGAAAATTTGAGTTTGTCTGGCGGAGCAATTGCGCCGTGGTCAGTGAGCAGTCACTCGATGTTTTATCGGCAAACTCTCGATTCGTTGTGCGAATATCTGGAAATTTCCAATAAAACGCCGTGGAAAGATTTACCGGCGTACGCTCAAGAAACAATTTTGTATGGTTCAGGCAACAAGTGCGTGCCGATGGTTTATTCTCGTTTTGTGACCGATAAGCCGTTTGAGGGCGTGATACCAAATATGGAACGCCGTTTTTTGGAAACGGACTCGGCGGCAAGTCGGGAGGAATTGTCGCATTATCAGTCGGCGGCTCCTTGTGAATGCTGTCACGGAAAACGTCTGAAACCTGAGGCGTTGGCGGTTAAAATTTGCGGCAAGGATATTATTGAAGCGTCGGATATGTCTATTAAACAAGCTTTGAATTGGTTTAGCGGAGTGGAAGCGCAATTGACGCCGCAAAAACAAGAGATAGCCCATAAAATCATTAAAGAAATTATCGAACGCTTGCGCTTTTTGAATAATGTCGGTTTGGACTATTTGACCATGTCCCGCCAATCCGGAACGCTTTCCGGTGGAGAAGCACAGCGGATTCGCTTGGCCTCACAAATCGGTTCGGGCTTGACCGGCGTTATGTATGTTTTGGACGAGCCTTCCATCGGGTTGCATCAAAGGGATAACGACAAGCTATTGGCAACGCTGACGCGTTTGCGTGATATCGGCAACACGGTGATTGTAGTGGAACATGACGAGGACGCTATGCGCGCGGCAGATTTTTTGGTTGATATGGGACCGGGGGCAGGCTCTAACGGCGGACAAGTTGTGGCGGCGGGGACTGTTGACGAAGTGCTGAAAAATAAAAACAGTTTGACGGCGCAGTATTTGACCGGTGAAAAATATATTGCCGTGCCGTCGATTCGCCGTAAAGGAAACGGAAAATTTTTGGAATTGACCGGAGCAAAAACAAATAATCTGAAAAATGTCGATTTAAAAATTCCTTTGGGAACGTTTACCTGCGTGACGGGTATTTCCGGCGGTGGTAAATCATCATTGATTTTGGAGACGCTGTGCAAGGCTATTGATAAAGAACTAAACGGCAGTCGTATTCCGACCGGCAAATATGATAAATTAAGCGGTTTGGAAAATATTGATAAAGTAATAGATATTGACCAGTCGCCAATCGGACGCACGCCGCGTTCTAATCCGGCGACTTATACCGGCGTGTTTACAAATATACGGGATTGGTTTGCCGGACTTCCGGAAGCCAAAGCCCGCGGTTATACTTCAGGAAGATTTTCGTTTAACGTTGCCGGCGGACGCTGTGAGGCTTGTAAAGGCGACGGCGTGATGAAAATTGAGATGAATTTTTTGCCGGATGTTTATGTTCCATGCGACAGTTGTCACGGCACGCGTTATAATCGGGAAACTTTGCAGGTTAAGTTTAAAGACAAATCAATCGCCGATGTGTTGGATATGACCATTGACGAGGCATATCATTTTTTTGAGAATATTCCGGCGATTAAAAATAAACTGGATTTATTGCGCCGTGTCGGCTTGGGATATATTCATTTAGGACAATCGGCTCCGACACTTTCCGGCGGTGAGGCCCAACGTATCAAGCTTTCAAAAGAATTAAGCAAGAAAGCTACCGGCAAAACTTTGTATATTTTAGACGAACCGACAACCGGATTGCATTTTGAGGACATTAAAAAATTGCTACAAGTTTTGCAAATGTTAGTGGAACAGGGAAACACCGTGGTGGTTATCGAACACAATCTGGATGTGATAAAAACAGCCGATTATATTGTGGATTTGGGTCCTGAAGGCGGCGATGGCGGTGGCGAGATAATTGCGACCGGCACGCCGGAAGAAATTGTTAAAGTGGCGCGGAGTTATACCGGTAAATATCTAAAAGGAAAATTGTGATGCAGAAAAGGCTCTATATTGTGCGCCACGGCGAAACCGAATACAATGCCAAAGGGATTTGTCAGGGGCAGAAACTTGATGTCGGTCTGACGGAGACGGGGCGGCAACAGGCCAAAATTGCCGCGGCGAAATTAGAAAATTTTCCGATTGGCGCTCTTTATACCAGCCCGATGCGCCGCGCTTTTGAAACTGCGCAAATTATCGGTCGTCATTTGCATTTAAAACCACAGATTCACACTGGTCTCATTGAGGGTAATTTCGGTATAGCCGAGGGTGTTTCAATGGAAATGGTGCGCCGTTGGCCGGAATTTGCCGATTGGACTAATCCTGATCCCGCTTATTTAGATGCGCATTATGAAGGCGGTGAAAGCAAACGCCGGATTCGCGACAGGGCAATGAGCGCGCTTGAGGATATCTGCGGAACTTGCGAAGCGAAAGATATTGTTATTGTCACACACAGCGCGGTGGCTCGTTTGCTTAATTGGACAGCAGGTGGCGCGGTGCGGCGGATAATGCCGAACGCTTCAATTTCCGAACTTGTTTATGAAGATGGCAAGTTGACACAGCAAAAAAATAAATTACTGTTGCTTTCGTGTTGCGCTCCGTGTTCTTGCGCTGTGATAAAAACATTGGCGGCCGAAGATACAGACTTCACAGTTGTGTTCTATAATCCGAATATCCGCCCGAAAGAAGAATATGACAAACGCTGTGCCGAAAATAAACGGGTTTGCGAGTTATACGGCGTGCCGTTTATTGAATTGGAGTATGATAACGAGCGTTGGTGCGGCTTGACGCAAGGCTTGGAAAATGAGCCGGAACGCGGCAAACGTTGTTCTGTTTGTTTTGAAATGCGTTTACAACGGGTTATGGAATATGCCAAAGCAAACGGCTATACGGCAGTGGCTTCGGTTTTGGGGGTGTCACGCTATAAAAATTTGGAACAAGTGAACGCCACGGCGGCTAAAGCAAGCCAAACCACCGATTTTCCTTATCGGCAGATTGAGGGGCGCAAAAACGGTATGCAGGAATTGCGTCAACAGCTGATAGAAGAGTTAAATTTGTATAATCAGGATTATTGCGGTTGTAAACCGCGTCATTTATAAAAAAGGAGTGTTAAATATGCAAAAAATTATTCCGCAGAAATTACAAAAAGGCGACAAGGTGATGATTGTTGCGCCATCACGCGGGCTGAAAATTATTGGACAAGATACTCGAAAAATTGCAACAGAAAGATTGCAAAAACTTGGACTGACGATTGAATACGCGCCGCATACCACTGATGACAACTGGAATATGATGGGCTCAAGCTCTATTGCCGACCGTGTTGACGATATTATGACCGCGTTTAAAGACAAGTCGGTTAAGGCGATTTTCACCATTATAGGCGGCTTTAATTCTAATCAGATTATTCCTCATTTAGACTATGATGTTATTCGCCAAAATCCGAAAATTATTTGCGGTTTTTCGGATATTACAGCTCTGTTGGCGGCAATTGAGGCTAAAACCGGGCTTGAAGTTTATTATGGTCCTCATTTCAGTTCATTAGGTATGAAAAAAGGTTGCGAATATACTTTGGAATATATGGAAAAAATGCTGTTTGCCGATGAAAGGGTAAAAGTTGAACCTGCCGCCGAGTGGAGCGACGATTTGTGGTTTATTGACCAAGAAAAGCGGGAATTTATTAAAAACGAGGGCTATTGGACTATTCACGCCGGTAACGCCGAAGGCACAATTAAGGGAGGCAATCTCTGCACTTTTAATTTGTTGCTTGGCACGGAATATCGTCCGGCGTTTGACAAGGATACGATTCTGTTTGTGGAAGACTTTGAAACCACAAATCCGACCGCGTTTGATCGTGATTTACAAGCCTTATGTTATCAACCGGATTTCAAAAATGTCAAAGCATTGGTGATTGGACGTTTTCAAAAGAAATCGGAAATCAGCCGCGAAATTTTGGAATTTATTATAAATAATAAGCCGGAATTGAAGGAATTGCCGGTGATTGCCAATGTCGATTTTGGGCATGCAACGCCAATATTGACCATTCCTTTAGGTGGTCATGCAAAGCTTGAAAACAGCAAAATCATATTATCAAAATAATCAAAAAAGGTCGGAGTAAAATTCCGACCTTTAATTTTTACGCCAATTGCGTGCGGTATAAAGCCGCGTAAGCGCCTTTCTTTTTTAGCAATTCTTCATGTGTGCCTTTTTCAACAATTTGACCATCATTAATCACGACAATGCAATCGGCATTGCGAACAGTGGATAAGCGATGGGCAATTACCAGCACTGTTCTATCTTTCATCAAGTTGTCAATTGCTTGTTGTACAACGGCTTCTGATTTATTATCCAAAGCAGAAGTTGCTTCGTCCAAAACAAGAATAGGTGCGTTTTTTATAAAAGCCCGCGCAATAGCAATACGTTGTTTTTGCCCTCCGGAAAGCAATACGCCTCGTTCTCCGATTTGGGTATCTAAACCGTCTTTTAATGAAGCTATAAATTCATCAAGGCAGGCCGAGTGAATGGCTTGTTTCAATTGTTCTTCTGGAATGTCCTGACGTCCAAATAAAATATTTTCTCTAATTGTGCCGCCAAATAAAAAATTGTCTTGAAAAACAATAGCTATATTGTTGCGCAAACAGTCTATATCTAAATTTCGGATATCACAGCCATCTAGAGATATTGAGCCGGATTTAACATCATAAAAGCGAGGCAATAAGGCTGAAATTGTTGTTTTTCCACCACCGGAGTTTCCTACTAATGCAATGGTTTGACCTGATTTTATATTTAGATTTATATTTTTCAAAACTGGTTTGTTGTCAACATACTCAAAATTTACATTTTTATAGCATATGTTTCCTTTGCAATGTTCAATTTTTTTAGCAAAATCCTTATTCTTTATTTGCGGAATATTGTTTAATTTTTCAAACACGCGTTCGACAGCCATTAATGAAAATAAAACACTGTTATAATTATTTCCGATAGATTTAATTGGGTTATAAAGCATAACAAGAGAGGTGATAAACGATGCAAAATTACCGACAGTAATGTCGTGGTTAACAATTAGATAACTGCCGTACCAAATGACAAAGGCGATACCAAAAGACGAAATTACATGCATAACCGGCG
Source organism: uncultured Alphaproteobacteria bacterium (assembly GCA_934254675.1). Taxonomy (GTDB): domain Bacteria; phylum Pseudomonadota; class Alphaproteobacteria; order RF32; family CAG-239; genus RUG410. The sequence continues at coordinate 28,210 of CAKQLP010000001.1, forward strand.
TTATAATACCGATTTTTGTAACCATTTGCACTCCTAACGAAAAAACATTGTTAACAGTATCTATAAATTTGGCTTTGCAAAAGTCATAAAGATTGTAAGCGGAGATAATTCGATTTCCGTTATAGGCTTCATTATAATGTGTTATCAATGTTGCAATGGCATTGGCGTCTTTGGACACAACTTTTTTTAGCCGTTTTCGAACTCTGGTTAACGGGTATAAAGCACCGAACATAACAATAACTGCGACAATAGCCAATTGCCATGAGTTATAAAAAAGCACGACTATGAGAGAAATAGATGAAAAAAATCTGGTCGTAAATAGTTTCATATTGCTTAAAAGCCCGCTACAAGCAAGTTCAGCATCATTATTAAAACGGAACAAAATGTCACCCGAATTGCTTTTATCAAAAAAAGAGGCATCGCTACGCAAAAGTTTATTAAAAAGCAATCTCTTAATGTCTAAGGCAATTCTGTTTCCAACCCAAGTGTTCATATAAGTGGCGATATAGGTGAACAAAGCTTGTAAAACACTAAAAACAACAATCATTAACGGGATATACATTGTCCAACCGGTTTGTTTTTCAACCAGCACGACATCCATAAAAGGTTTAAGCGCCCAAGCGATAACTGCGTCCATCATTCCGACGGGAATTGTGATGACGACCGCGATTAAAGCTCTAAACCAATAAGGTTTAACAAAAGGATAGATTAAAGCATAATTTTTGAATGTGTAAATACCAAGTAATTTTTCTTTAAATTTTTGTCTTGAAAAATAAATTAAAATAGCTGTTCCCAAGCAGATAAGGCAAATGAGCAGAGTTAAACACAAATATATATAATTTGTCTGTTTTTGAACGGAAATAAGTTGACAATCGGTGCATATATTTATAGCGGCATTGTCCCGCATGTTAAAACTGACTGAATTGGCTTCACTGTTTAAAATATTTAAGTTTTTTTCTGTTTGCGGTTGGATATGTTTAAAATTTTTTCCGCCGGCAAACACATCTCCAATACTCAAAACACCTTGATAGCCGGAAATATTTAATCGTAATTCTTTCAGATTGGTAGATTTAAGCGGAATGGTATAGAGAGTCGGGGTTTCAGTCAAATTTGGCGAAAATAAAATATCTTCCTGACTGTTGTCATGGCGTGTTGTTAAAACATGAATAACAGGTGTTCCGTTGCCGCTTAAAAAAAACGAAAGCTTGAGTTCGGGATATGAATACCAAAAATAAGAACTGAAAATTAAAATACCCAAAATGCTTATTATGCCATATTTGATAAATTTTTTTAATATCATTGTCCACTCATTGCCGTCTATATTTAAAATATGTTTTATAGATAGAATATTTTTTGCGTTTGAGCAATAAGAATGTTTAGAATATATGCAATTTCTTAATTTTTTTAATTTAGTCTTTTAAAAAAGGAGAAAATCAATGCAGATTGACAAAAGAATAGCGCAATTGGCGGAAAATATATTGAAAAATTCCGTACAATTGAAAAAAGGTGAGAAAATATATATTGAAGCCTTTGGAGCCAGTACCAAAGATTTTTTTAACGAACTTATCAAAGAAACCATAAAGTTAGGTGCGGTTCCTTTTTATTTTTATAATGACGCTTCATTTGAAAAGAGTCTGATTGAAGGGGCATCGGAAAAGCAGATTGAGGATTATACCGCTATTCATAAGCGTTTAATGGAAGAGGCCGATTGTTATGTTGCCGTGCGCGGCTATGATGATGCGTTTGCTTTGTCCGATGTTAGCCCCAAAAACATGGATAGGTTTGGTAAAATCTTTCAAGAACAAGTACACATGCGCACACGCTTGCCAAAAACGCGTTGGTGTGTTTTGCGTTGGCCAAATACCAGCATGGCGGCAATGTCGAGAATGTCTCTAAAGCAATTTGAAGATTTTTATTTTGACGCTTGTTTACTGGATTATCGTAAAATGGGCAAGGCCATGCTGCCTCTAAAAGAATTAATGGATAAAACAGAAAATGTGCATATTAAAGGGAATGATACGGATTTAACATTTTCGCTCAAAGGGATAAAAGCCATTGTCTGTGACGGAAAAATGAATATTCCTGATGGCGAAGTGTATAGCGCTCCGGTAAAAGATTCCATCAATGGTTATGTGCAATTTAACACGGATACAATGTATGACGGTGTGTTCTATTCCAATATTCGTTTGGAATTTAAAAATGGGCGGATTGTTACAGGAACATCGTTGGTGAATAATGATAAATTTCAAAAGATGCTGGATTTGGACGAGGGAAGCCGCTATATGGGCGAATTTGCCTTAGGCGTAAATCCCTATATTACTCATCCGATTTTAGATATTTTGTTTGATGAAAAAACTTGTGGTTCTTTTCATATGGCCATAGGAAATTCATATGAAGATGAAACCAACAACGGCAATAAATCTTCTATACATTGGGATTTAGTGAAAATTCAGACATTGGAGCATGGCGGCGGAGAAATCTGGTTTGATAATAAATTAATTCGAAAAGACGGTTTGTTTGTTTTGCCTGAATTAAAAGGATTGAATCCGCAAAATCTTAAATAGAATTTAATGTTTGCTATTTAAGATAACCTAAAAATACAAAAGGATAGAATTATGGTTAGAATTAACGATGTTTACCACTCAGATATATATATAACACCGGATAAATTAATGTTTGTTCCGGATACCCGTTCGGAATTTGGTCTGGTTCAGTTAGAACCGGAGGATTTTGATGAATTTTACGCATTGCTGGAAAATACTTATAAAGGCCGTTCCAGCTATTCTGTGATTTATGAAGGATTTTTCTTTCGTGTGGAAAGGACGGTTTCTATGTACGGCGTTATGTTCTGTATGCGTAAAATGCCGAAAAAGGTACCTGATTTAATAAATTTGGGCTATCCGTTGCCGTTGGTGAAATATTTGACATCATTAGGCAATGCTTCTGGTTTGATTTTGTTGGGCGGTGCGACTGGTTCTGGAAAAACAACGACTGTTTCAAGTTTGCTGAGGGAATATCTTATTCGTAGCGGAGGTTTCGCTTATACGATTGAAGATCCGTTTGAAATGCCTTTGGATGGTGAATATCACGCGGCTAATGGTTCTATTGGTTTATGCAAGCAAACTCAACCGGTTGATGACGATTGGGGAGCTTCTTTGCGGTCGGCCTTGCGTTCGCGCCCGCGTTACATTTTAGTGGGTGAGATTCGTACGCCTGAAGCGGCAAGCGAGTGCTTGCGAGCTTCCACTTCCGGACACTTGGTATTGTCAACAATTCACGCCAACAATGTTGCCGACGCAATTGACGCTTTGGTTAAACATGCTTCCGGTGGTGAAATGAGTGAAGAATTAGCGTTCGACTTGTTGTCCCGTGGTTTGTTGGGTGTTATTCATCAGCAGTTGGTGGGTATTGGACAGAAACGTCCGGTGGTTCAGTATTTGTTTGCCAATCCAAATACAACCCAAGGCGACCAAACCCGCAATATTATCAAAACCGGCAAGATTAATTTAGCCACAACGATTGAAATGCAGATGACACGTATGGCGCAAGGTCGTCCGTTATTTGATATTACATCAAAATAAGAATTTTTTTACAATTCCTCGCTGAATATATATTTCTGTCAACGAGGAATATTTTTTGTAAGGGTATAAAATTTCAAATTATAAAAAAGTGTGACCAACGAGTTTGTCACACTTTTTCAGGATAAAAATTATATATCACAATAGGGTACTAATTGTCAAGATTTTTCTTATATATTAATAATATTATTATTGAAATGTCCAGCTGACAATATTATCTTTCGTTGTGCAATAATTACGTGCGGAATATTTTTTTACAGGTAACGAAGGTTCTCCGCCCCATGAAAATTCAACAGTGTTTTGGGTATTAATTATTGAAATTTTCATTAATGTTAGCTTGTCTTCATCTCGCAGAGGCATTTCACTCAAAGAGATGCAAGCGGATTTATTAAGATGTTTCACCGCAATATTAAAACTCATATCACTGGGTAAACTAACATCTCCATTTGTTCCTTGACCGATTTGAACATCATATTCTTTATATTTGAGCAAATCCGCACGCAATAAATTATCATTTTTGGCTGTCTCGGTCGAAAGTTTCCAATATCCCGGTCTGTCGCGGTAATATGTTTGAATCCTTTTGGCTGTGCTGAAAACAGATTTTTGTAAATCCTTGTGCGGATTATGCAAGAGCATAAAGCTGAGACCTATGCAACAAAGAACAAGTACAATCAAAATGATTATGCCTAAAGTTCCGTTTAGACGAGCCTTTTCATAGTCTATTTTGTAAGCCATAGTTGTCTCCTTTTTTATTTACCCATAGCGCTGGTAATTTGGTCTTGCATATCGAAAGTTCCAAAAACAGCCCAAGCGATAATACCAGAAACAGAAAGCATGGCAATCATGTTCATAATCTCGGCGCGTTGTTCAATCATATAAACGGATTCTTCAAGCCATTCATTAGCCAGTTTATCCAAAGCCTCTTCAAAGTTATCCAATTCGGAATAAATTTTCAAGTCGGTAATAATGGCTTTATCTGGAAATTCATAGCCTGCTTTATCTAAGGCCTGACCAAGGTTATCACCGTTTTTAATATGAAATAGAGCTCCGTCGATTTTTTCTTTTAGATATTTATTTGAATCACGGCGCAAGGAGGTTAAGGCCACGGATACCGGTACACCGCCTTTTACCAGAGCTGACAATGCCAATAACCATGTAATACCTGTAAAAATTTTATATAAAGACCAAGGCGGACAGTGATCAATTTTAACGCGAAGAGAACCAGTCCAAACACCAATTGTGGTATAGATGAGCAAGCCCAATACCGGAAAAACGGAAAAAGCAATCAGCCAGTTATGTTGAATCCATTCGGACAAATCAATTAAGGTTTTAGCCGTACCGGTCCAACGGGTGTTTGGCGCGGCGCTTAGCATTGGCGGCACCATATAAACACCGATGGCGTATAAAATCAAAACTGACATCATTAACAGGAAAAACGGGTAGGCGATGGCACTGATAATCGGCCGAATCATTCGAGTGGAACCCTCTGTTACTTTAATTAGGTTCAAAAGTGCGCTTTCCAAATCGGAAACGTCACCTACAGATAGCATTAATCGTTCACGGCTTGGCGCCCATCCTTTTAAGCAATCGGAAAAAGGATGACCTTCTTGCAAAGCTCGTCCCCAATTGCTGACGGCAATGGCCATGGGAGCAGATGGATTTTTACCATCATCGGATAAGCCGTTATAAATCATATCCAGCGCATTCATCAAAGAAAAACGGTTACGCAGCAACGCCGCAAGTTTGCGATAAATTTTCAGACGTGCTGTGTTTGAAAGAGAACACATAATCTTAGCGTATGATACCAGCCATTCATTGTTGTTCCGCATGGCTCTGTTAAAGGCACTTTGTTTTTTTATTTCTGGCATATTCTACTCCTAATAAATCGGGCGTTGATCCAATAAACCGCACCAGCGTTCCACTTCATCCAAATCAATATATCCTTTTAGCATTCGTTCAATTGCCGCTTCGCGTAAAGGTCTGCCATCAAGTTCGCTGACCCAATAGTCAATGGCATTTTTGGTGTCGCCGTTAACCATGAGCTGTAAAAAATGAGCATCTGGAACGATTATTTCCGGCACGGACATTCGTCCGATAACGCCTTTGTGATTGCAATATTTACATCCTGGACCGCGGACATAAGTGTTTTCAATGCCATAATCGCCCAGAGCAGTTTTTAATCTTTCAAAAGACGGGTCGCTCATTCTTTCTTTAATTGAGATACGGCAGTAAGGACAGATTTTTCGAAATAAACGTTGAGAAATAAGGCCTTTCATGATTTCCGGATCGCAAAGCATGTAGGGCTGCACTCCCATATCACGGAAACGCGTGATAATGGCCGGCGCGGAGTTTGCGTGCAAAGTTGACCACACACTGTGACCGGACAGGGCGCCTTTAAACACCAAATCTGCCGTGGCCAGCGAACGAATTTCACCAACCATCATAACGTCTGGATCGGAACGCAATGCCGCAGACAACGCTTTTGTAAATTCCTCATTTTTTTCTTCTTCGGTGTTGGCGTTGGTTACCGGCATTTGCCGTGCGCCCGGAATCGGATATTCAGGCGGATCTTCCACCGTAATAACATTAATTTCTCCGTTGTGTTCCTGAATCATTTTAATCATGTTGCGCTGCAGTGTTGTTGATTTACCGGAACCAGTCGGACCGGCAACAATATTCAAGCCAACAGCGGTAGCGCGTAAACGATAGAATAAGTTGAGCTCCCTATCTCCCAAACCTAGAGATTTTAGATCGCCGTTGCCGTTAGGGTTGTCATCGGCGTACAATAAACGCATAACCAGATATTGCGAGCCAAAAGCGACAGGGTTGAATTGTAAACGAATAGCCAACACATTGTGCGGTAAAGTCAATTTTCCATCTGTGCCGCGTAACGGCGTAGAACCTAGTTTTTGAGCGCCTTGAAATTCATTTTGCGCATAGTTTGCATCAGAAATATCGGCGGAGGCAAAGGCGGCGCGGACAAAAGATTCTCCCCATTCCGCAGAATATTCCAGTTCGCGTTCCATCATACCGTTTACACGAAATAAAATTAACGTTGAATCGGCAACAACCACGTGAACGTCGGAAACTTTTTTAGCCGCGGCTCTATTGACAACGCTCAAAAAGTCAATTTGCATTTGATAGTCGGCGGATTCTTGAGCCGACATCTTAATCTCACCTGAACCACGGGTTGCATAGGCGTAGATTGCCGCAATTTCTTGGCTTGAAACATATTTTGGCGTGTGTATGATAAGCTTGCGTCGTTTGGCAATCGCCGTAAAGTTGAGAACTTGTCCATCAAAACGGTGTGCCTCGTCAATGAGGTAGGTGCCATCTGAAAACAGCACAAGCATACGCCGTGTTTCACTGTTGATGTTTAAATCACCATCTTCCGCTGTGAGCACCTTGTTATTATTCGCAAACAATGTTTGGAAGATGTTTTGAGCTTTGCTTGTTTCAGCTTGATCTTCAATAATGTCTGAAGACTTTTTGATTGGAGGAGGTGTTAAAACACTTTCTAGTTTAGGCGCCGCCGCATCTGGTTTAGGCGCTGGTTCTGTTTTTTTCTCTTCAGAAACAGGTTTAAGAACGCCGGAGCTGACACGTTCGGCGTTTCTTAAAGTTTGTACCTGTTTTACATCTTGTTCCGTCATCTTTTATTTAACAAACATTCCTTGTCCAAGAGAACTAACATTTGCCGGACTACCAGTTCTTACAGTTCGTTTCACCGGCTGCGGATTGGTTTTTGAACTTGCGGCAGGAGCGCTTGGCTGAGGTGTTTTATTACCGGCGGCCGCTTTTGTATCAACAGAAGCACCGCGGACATTACGGACAGCCGCATTATTGTTTACAACTTCCTTGCCGGCGACAGGTGTTTTATCTGCGCCATTGAAAGATGTTTCAGGCTCATATTCTCGAACTGTGCCACCTGTATAAAGATAGCTTTTAACTCCTTTATTATCAAAAGCGACATAGTTGTTTGTTATAGCCATAACAACTTCTCCGCCTTTAAGCATTGATCCTTTATGAACGATAAAGGTTGTTCCATCTTTGCTTACAATTTTAGCAATAATATCTTTGCCTTTTCCTGTAATATCCATAATAGCGTATTCATCAGACATATCAATAGCATTTTCGTCTATACCTTCGGCAAAAGGATTGGATGAATTGCCGTTTTTCATTTGGCTAATCATGTCTTCATTTTGGACAATTGCTTTTTTCAAACTGATTATTTGCGTCTGCAATGAAGTGATTGTCCGATCATGAGCAGATTTTGCATTTTGTGTTTTTTGTACGGTCGAGGCGGCTTCACGTTTAACAGATTGCATTTTATCTTCAAAAACTTTAATCAAAGACCGGCGCTCATCACGAAGTTTTTTAACTTGATTTTGCAAAGCGGCATTTTTTTCTACCCATTTTTGATTTACAATAAGCATTTCATTCATATATTCATTCAGAACGCGAGCTTGACGAACTTTTTCTAATTCAGCTTCTGCTTCTTTAAGCTTTTTTTGTGCTTCAACTTCTTTAATTTTTCTTTGAGTTTCTTCATTTTTCAAACGCTCTTCTTCCTCTTTTTTACGAGTAGCTTCTTCTTCTCTGGCCTTTAAACGCTGAATTCTAAGAGCTTCGATTCTGTTTCTTACTTCTTCACGTTTATATTCCAAATTCAAGATAGTTGTTTGTTTTTCAATATTGGACATTTGATTGAATAAACTGTTATCTACCTTAGAAAGAATAGCATTACCAAAGCTTTCAAAAGGAGACTTTGGCGCTTCCACAACGTTTTGCATTTCAGCATCAGCCGCATTAACAGCCTCTTCCAATTCTTTTTGACCTTCAGAAGTAGAGGTGTCTGGAATAGAATTTAAGTTCAGCTGATCATTGGTGCTCGCATTGGCCTCATCTGCGTTTTGCGGCTGAGCGGCATCACTTTTCACAGATGGTGCTTCTTCAGCACTTGGATTTTCATCCGCTGCCGGTGTGCTATTTGCCGTTTTATCCGGAGTTTCTTCATTATTTTCATCCAATCCGAACAAATCATCGTCATTGGCGGCATTATTTTGACTTTGCAAAGCAGCGTTTTCAGAGTTTTCTGGAACAGCTTCTACTTGCGCATAAGCAATATGACTAAAAGACATCATTACCGCAAAAACAACGGCAATAATGGCAATGTTCTGATTTTTTAAATTATAGCACATAGATTTCTCCCTTATATTTCCAAGTATTGCTGTTAATGTCATATGTTATTTCTTTAACAGACAAACCTGAAAATTTCATTAATAATTCAATCCAAGTGAGCGGATCGCTGGTAGATTGAATTTCAAAGTCCATAAGATTGTATAAGTTTCCGCGCGGCGACGTCCAGCTTTTTTTAGTCAATTTGATATCGGTTGACAATGTTTGGTTCAGGTCATTGATAATATTTCGCAAATCCTGAGCTGAATATTCCGGCGGAGAGTTTAATGTAGAGATTTCACCAATTGGAACTGTCACCATAAATGTATTTCCATCTTCGGAAATTTGGCGTGAAGTAAAATCTACGCCTGAAACGTTTAATGCTTGTTCCATCCAAGTTATGCGCCCCAAGTCACGTTTCCACGAAGTCACCAAACCACCGGAATTGCATGTTACGCCTTCCAAAGACCAACCTGGTGTTACAACTTGAACAACTTTTTGCGTCGCTTTGTAACATTCTTTCATTTGGTCAATTGGATTGGCCACAGTTTCCCATGGTTTAGGTTCAGGAGGTTCCGGAGCCGGTTCTTCCATTTGTTCAACCGGAGCAATAACCGGAGCTTCCGGCGCTGAAAAAAACATGCTTTGAATTGTGGAATAGCCGTACCATAAAATGATGGCAAATCCGACAATAACCGCACCAAGCATAATAGTATCGTTGCTGCCATTGATTTTTTCAAGTTTAACCAATAAGCCTCGACCGATTAATGTTGCCAAAGCATCCGGTTTTGTATCTTCTATTCCCCATTCCGCTGGAGCGAAAAGCATATCCCAATCTGGAACGGCCAACATGGAAATAAATTGGTCTTTGGCATCTTTTTCATTTACAAAAAGAGTGTCACCGTCTGACAAGATAACGTCATTTCTGAAACAAATATACCACCAACCGTTGTCAACCTTAAACACACCTAAAAAAGAGGTGACGTTGCCAAGAGCCGTGACCAGAGCAATTGCCGCAGAAGGCAGACCACTTGTAAAACCTTGCGTGGAAGCGGCTAAACCGAATTGAGAAGATTTTCCTTTTCGTACAGCATATAAATCTGCGCCTTCCAAAATGTTTTCGGCGGCTTCCTTAACTTCAGACAAAGGTGAATCTTCGTTAATTAACGGTTGCCAAAACAGGCTGGCGGCATAAGTTACACCGCCTTCGCTAAAGGATGATTTCCATGCTTTTTCTTCTTCTAAATCATCAGCCACAAGCCTTCTCCTCTAAAGTCAGTTCATTCTGGATTCTGGAGATAATGGAGATTCCAAAACAACAGGTGTTAACATAATAACCAAAATTGTTCTGTCTTTCGTTGCACTTTGAGAGCCGCCAAGAAGCGTATTCTTAGGAGTGCCGACGCCTTTTTTATCGGTTTTATCTTCAACACGTTCGTAACCGGCCAAAATCAAGGTATCACCAGATTTTAAGGCAACTTCTTGAGTGAATCCGCGAGTTTCAATCACAGGATTTTGAATAAATTCACTATCACCGCCGCCATTGCTACTATCGCTGTCGTTTTCTGAATCGCTGCTATCAGATTTATCTGAACTAGAGGAGCCTCCCCCTGAAACATTTACAGCATCCAAAGACAATAAATCAGACAGTGTTAAGTTAAAGAACATTAAAATACGGCCGTGATCCAGAATACGCGGTAAAACACTCATCGTGAAACCGGTTTCGATTTCTTCTGTTTCAACAGAAATATCGTATGTGTCAGAATCACCGCTGTTCGTTTTGGTAATCTGAGAGATGTAGTTTTGTGTTTTAACCACTTGAATCGGGGCAGGTTTATTGTTCATGGTGGTCACCGTGCCGCTTGTGACAAGGTTGGTATGTCCTTCTTGAGACAAAGCTTGCATGGCTGCATCTACGCTCCAGCGGTTTGAGCTGATGCCCATTGTTAAATCTGTTAAAGGATTATCAATGCTTGATGTTGTGTGTCCGGTAATATCTTTAATGGACCCCCGTTTACCGAAAGTTGCCGATAAGTCTAAGCTGTATTTGTCAGCGTTTGACAAGTTAACCTGAATAACTTTAACACTGATTGCAACTTGTTTCGAAATACGTTGGTTTTGCTCATTAATATATTTTGCGACACGTTTGATATCGGTTGGTGTTGCCGTCAAAGTGATTGTGCCAGCACCCTTATCCATAACAAGGTTTGAATCGGAAGTTATCATAGAACTGATTGTGCTTTGAATGTTGCCCCACATATCCATACCGTCAACAGAGCTGCTTTGCGAAATACTGGATGAACCGCCGGAACCGCCGACAGAAACGCTCAAAGACGGATTTGTTGGTAGCGAGTACAAAACAAAGGTTTTTGTAATATACTTATAGAAATAAAATTCATTTTTTTCATATTTCCACCAAATGCCGAAACGGTTGGCAACTTCATCCAACAAACCACTGATAGGACCTTTGTAGTTAACAATCATCTTAGAGGAATCTGTCCATTGTGCGCCGATATCCTTCATAGCAGGCTGATTCTTATCTGCGTTGGCAATGGCGTTTTCTTCTAATTCCGGTGCATAACGCACGGAAAGAGACGTAATTTTATTAATCATGCTTCCGATTTCATACAATGTGATTGGGCGGTTGCTGATTAAAGTAATACCATCTTTTGTTTCCAGATAGGCCGGCACAGGTTGTCCTTCAAATTCAACATTACTGGTGTCGCCAAGCCAAATATCGTTTTTAACTCTAACCACGTCATCTGGAATAGGTTCGCTCGGTAGTGCGGCCTTTTGTTTCAAATCCAAGGCATTTTCGGTTGTGCGAGCCATGGACTCGTCCATTTCAGGAGAAACAGAACAAGCCACGGTGGCGCCTAAAATTCCTATAATAGCCAGTTTTATTAAATTAGTCATACGCATTTTCGTCCTCCATTGTTTCAACTACCAAGACGCGGTTTCCTTTATAAAATGTAGCAATAGGAGCCGGTCTTGCCCGAGCGAAAGCGCGTACAAGCGCAGATGCTACGTCGGCAAAGTTACCTCTAAACATTGCGCCGGCATTCAAGGTATAATTGCGATTTGTTTTCCAAATAAGTCTCCAGCCGGATTCTTCACTCCACGCGGTCAACAATTCTTTTAAGCTTTGACCTTCTTCAGCTAGCCAATCTTTGTTTTGGTTTTCTTCTTCTGAGTTTTTATCATTCTGAGATTGTTCAGAATCATTTTGAGTCAATGCTCCATCTAGAGTTTGCTCTCCATTTTGAGTTTGTGCCGCTTGTCCTTGAGAAACAGAACCATCGCGGCTCATTACTTCGGCTTCATAATCAACAACTTCATCGTCTATGCTAGGCGGAACAGCCGCAGAAATATTGTTTCCGGCACCGGCTTGTGAAATGCGGTGGTCTCTGGGTGTCCGCTCGCCATATTTGCGGAAGTCTGCTTGGGTTCTGGTGTAATTAACATTGCTTGCCGGCTCGGTGCTGTCTTCGCAGACGCTAAAACCATCCGGAGTTTCTGTGCAAACTTCGCGGTATTCTTGTTCGCTGGTGCAAATACCGTTTTCACATTCTTCTTCCATATAGCTTTTATCACTGACACAACCACCCAGTGCTAAAAGGCAAAGGCAAAAGCCCCAAAGGGTTATTTTATTGGTCATTATATTTCTTTCAAAGTTGTATTTCATTGTATGTTCCTATAATACAGGTTGAAATTAAAATAGCAAGCAGAAGTTAATACCATGGACTATAAGCCTTTTTTCTGGCTTTGTTCGCATCATCTTCGCTGGCATATCTAATATTTCTAATAATAAAGGAGTTTGGCTCTCTATCAGTAAAAATTATGTTAATTTTATTATAATCAACACCATTATTTATCAAAATAGAATACAAAAGGTTCAATCTTTTTTGCTGAAGTTCAAAAGAACTGGAACCATCTATGCGGATTTCGACAAATACGTCATCATTGTTGACGGCGTTTGTTGAAAAAGCTTTTAGCCAATCCAGAGTTTGTCCCGATATCTCAGCCCGATTAGGCTGAAAAGCAAGCTTCAGTTCTGAAGGGGCGATATTATTGTCTTTTTTGGCACCCAACCCTAGCAAACGGCTAAAAGCGGAACTTTGGGACGATTTTTCCGCTGAATCGGTGGTTTCCGTTTTCTGAGCATCGTTATTTTTTGAAGCGGGAGAGGAAAACCATGCGGCAATGCTGTCTGTCAAACTGGAAGTGCTTGGCTCCTTATTGTTTTCGGCGCTTTCACTCTGAGCTTGAGTGGGAATAGGAGTTATTTCCGGTTTGTTATTATTTTCGTCACTGTCATCCGAATCAATAATGCCGGATTTTTTAAGTTTTTCACTTAATTTTTTATTTTCTTCCGAATAAGAAAGTTGTGGTGTCAGGTTTTGGTCATTGGCAATTTCTTCCGGAATAGGAATTAAAATGTTTTTAACCATTTTGTAAGCTACTTTTTTCTCGTTTGCTGATTTTGCTTCAGCAACATCTTCTTTATTTAAAGCACTGACTTCATCGGCATGTTGTTTTTGGAAATCTTCCATTTTATTTTTAGTGATATGAGAATTTCCGACCACGGCTGTTGTCCATGGATCATCTGTATTTTCAACGGATTGCTGTTCCGAAGGGCTTGGCAAGGTTTCAACACTGGCCGACGCGACTTTATTGACAGTGCCCAAGTTTTGCAGTCGGACATTATTTGAAGCCAAGGCGACTTGACTGTTTTCGGCTTCATTAGAAATTGTGACATTTTGCTGAGGAGCTTGAAAATTGTGCACCAATGGAATAGTGAAAGGCACAGCCTCTGACGCATCGGCAATTTGCAATGGCTCTTCTTCAATGCTGTTTTCGGCGAATTTATCAAGCTGAGATGGGGTGTTTTCAGAATTTTCTTCCATAGATGTTTCTAAAGTGGATGCGGTATCCGTTTCTGAATTTGCGGTTTCGCTCTTCTTCGGCGTATTTTCCAAAACATCGTCAAAATCGTCATCCGGCGCGTATAAAATATTTTTATCATTTGCGGCTGTTTGGACTTCTGGAATGTCTTTGGCACTTTCAGCAGCGGAGCTTGATGCTTGCGGATTATCTGTTACGGGAGCATTGACTTCAGAAGTTTTGCTTGATTGATTTAATTTGTTGAATTTATCTATAATCGGGTTTGTTTCTTCAATGTTGGCAAACAAATCAATATTTTTGGCCTCGATATTTTCAAAGTTGGAGACTTGAGGCGGAATGTCATGTTCAATGGGCAATAGGAAATACAGCTTGGAAGAGGCATAGACCGCCGCCAAAGAAAATAAAAAACTACCTATAAAACATTTCCAACCAAAATTTGGCATGTTTTTAAACCCTTAAATGCAGGTTTCAAGGCGCACCACAGCGCACAGAACACCCGTCTTGAAATTGAGAATATAATAATTGTGTTAAAATTGAGTTAATGTAAAAAGCTGAAAATAGAGATAAAAATGAAAATATTTTTAAAGCTTTTGTTTACCTTTTAATGTTAAAAAGAAAAGGAAAAAACAGATTTGTTGAAATGTGAATTTTTTGTGACATGGCTTTTTATGCTATTAAAACAATGTGTTGCATAATGCTGAAAAGTCTGGAAAATTCTGCGAAAATGCGTTACAATAAAACTGTATATAAAATTCGACTTAAGGAGAAATAAAATGAAATTTTTAAAATCAAATATGCTGAGCATTATGTCGATGACATTTTTATTTTCATTGGCAATGCTTGGTGATGCTGCCGCCGCGACAAATTCAGTTTTTGGTACAGCTGTTACAAAAATGGCTAACTTATTTACCAACGCAAAATTAGTAATTTTTATGATTGGCGGTTTTGGTTTGGTGGCTTTGGCATTCCAAGCGATTTTTGGTAAAGTTAAATGGGCGTGGTTTGCCGCTTTGGCATTTGGTTTGGCGGTAGTTGCCGCTGCCGGTGCTATTATTAACTATGCTGCAAATACCAATGATGCGGTTAGAAAAGATCAATTTAATGATACTTTGGGTACTGGTTTGGGTGTATAGTTTTATTGCAAGGAAGCGTTTCGGCGCTTCCTTGCCTGACTTTTAGAAGGAGAGATGTTTATGAAAATATGGAGATTTATAAAAAATAATATATTTACCATCGGCTTGATGCTTTCTGTATTTTTATACACACCGGAAGCGGCGGCCGTTTTTGATTCCTTAACAAACGCGGGAAATAATATTTTTAACGGTTTGGCGAAAATTACCGCGCCGGCGGCGACAATCGGCATTGCTTGCTGCTGTATTGCCGGTATGTTCGGCAGTTTTAATTGGAAATGGTTTGCGGCAATCGCTATAGGCGTTTTTGTAATGAGCATGGCGACGGCTATCAGTACGGGAATAGAAGGCGGTAAATTGGCTGATATAAACGGGATGGACTAAGGAGTGTTAGATGAAAATAGAAAAATTATCAATATTTTTTTGTATGTGCATTATATTTGTTGTCATGGCATATCCAATGGACGCTCAGGCTAAGGATGTTTTTGGTAGGTTAGCAGATTTAGGTGATTCTCTTGGCGGAGGTTTAAAACAAACAGGTTTTATGGTGGCGGGATTGGGCTTAATCGCTTTTTCCGTGGCGGCAATTTTTGGCAAGGTGTCATGGAAAACTTTGGCCTATATCATGATGTGTACTTTTATTTTAGCTTTTATGAGCGCTGTTGTCAGTTATATGGGGGGGAAAAGTATTCCAAATGCTAACTTTAGTGCCGGTGGTAGCACCAGTAGTGGAACTAATGCAAAGGCAAACCAAGTAAAAAAATAACAAGGTAGTTTTAAATGAGAGTGTTGTTGTTTGTCATAATGACCTTGTTTTTTAGCTTTTCGGCGCAGGCTTATATTGAAGAAAATAAGTCGAACAAAGAAGCTAAAGCAACGGCCGGAGAACAAAATTCAAGCTTATACCGCTTGAATGCGACATCGACAATGCGCTTAAAGAAACTTCGGAAGATTGACGAGGTTCTGGCTCGCAATCCCAATGCCGCGATTGCCGATGAAGCAGATATGGAAGATTTGTTGAGTAATAGAAAGCAAGTTGATTTGGATAATCAGAACCAATTGGCTCAGATGTATCAGGAAACCATAAAAAGGACAAAACAGAAAAAAACTCTGATTGAAACAAATGATAAAAGCTATCAGCAAATTAATGAAATTGCGCTGAATTCGGTCAAAGATTTAGCCGCCGTCAGGAATATAAAACAAAAAATAGGGAGAAGATAATGCGTGAAGAAATTCTAAAAGCTGTTGCTCAGCCGCCCAAATTTTTGTTTGCGCCGTTTGTTCCCTCTTTGATTAATTTGGGAATACAATTTCCCGTGCTGTTTATGGCAGTCGGTGTGGCGGATGTCAATCCGTTGTTCTTTGTTTTTTCAATAGTTGCCGCTCATGGCGCGCTGGTGGTGGCGGGTTTCAAGGAGCCGCATTTGTCAACAATGCTTCAAGCCTATGGACAGACAAACAAAATCAGCAAAAATTTGTATGCAGTAGAGGGAAATAAATTTGAACCATGAATAATTATGATTTTATGAGTATTTTTGTTGAAGGCCTCAGCAACATGCAAGTTGTTGTGGCTTTGATTGGTATTGCTTCAGCGGCGTCTTTTGCCGTGTTGCTGTCAACCAAATTTGGCCGAATTGTTTTGCCTCAGCCAAGAGAATCTCGGGTTTCAGATTTCTTGCCGTTTTTAAAATTATTGTCAGACGGCGTGACAATTCAATGTAGCAACAATTCGTACGCTCGTGTTTTCCGCTTGGAGGGAATAGATTTATCCGCGGCGACGGGAGAAAAGGTCTATTCCATGATGGAGGCGCGCAAATCGTGGATTGATGACATGGCAAATATGCAAGTCGTTTGCCGTGTTATAACCATGCGTGAGCGTATCTCGTTGGAAAAGGAAAAGCGTGACTTTCATAATGAGCTGTTGGACACGATATCACAGCTGTGGTTTAGCAATATGAATCGTGTTTATAGTAATAAGCACTATATTGTAATATCGGTGATTGACCGTAAAGACGCTTTGAAGGATTTAAATTACGCTTCGCAAAGTTTAATATCCACTTTGAGCGAATATGGAGTTAGTCCAATGTATGAAACGCCGGAAAGCAAAGCGACGGACAGTCCGTTTTTTGTATTTTCCAGATTGTGCAGCCCGATTTCTAAGCCGGAGCCTAAAGTCAGGGATACAGAGGGCGCAAGATTATGTGAAATGCTGACGGCGGACCATATTCATTTTACAAAAGAAGAAGGTTTGATTAAGTTTTTTTCCGGAGAAAAAGAACTTTATGAAATAGCCATGGGAATTCGCGTGAGCGGCGAGGCTATGGATGAAAGCATGATTTATTCCCTAAACGCCATAGATTGCGAATTGGTGATTTTACAAAACATCCGGCCGCTGTTTCGTTCGGAAGGTCGCATGCTTTTAGTTCAGCAGCAAAGAATGTCTCGAGTGACAAGTTTTTCTGAAAACGTGGCGGAACAATACAGCGAGGCTTTGGCGGCAATTGATGACAGTGATAACAACTATCAGTCTCTTTGCGAATATGCGATGACCATAATCATAAAGGGAGAAAATAAAGAAGAGATTGATTTTGGCGAATCAGAGGTTCAAAGAATTTGCCGCGCGTTTGGCGTAACGCCTGTGCGCGAAGGATGGGTAACGCAGGCCGTATTCTTTACACAGTTTCCGACCTATGACACGTATCCGAGAACATATCGATATTTATCCCGTGTCATTGCCATGGCGACAACACTGGATAAACCTGCCGAAGGTTTTGGTAAAAGCGACTGGGGACAAGGCGCTATCACAATTTTTCGCACAATGTCCGGTTCGGCGTATCGTTTCCAGTTCCATGTTTCCAGTGAAGAATCTGCGGTGGCGCACTGCTGTATCATTGGTCCGACCGGACAAGGTAAAACAACTTTGCTGACATTCTTGGCGGGACAGGCGATGCGTCATGGTGATTTACGCGTATTTTTCTTTGATAGATACTTGGGTGCTCAAATTTTCACTCGAGCGGTAAAAGGCGCGTATGTCGGCTTTGACGGCGATGAAAAAAATGTTTCCCTAAACCCGTTTGATTGCGCAAACACACCTGAAAACAGAGCATTTTTACGTCGATGGCTGAAATCAATTACGATGGTTGACGACGCTTTGGCGGAACGTGAAGTGGCGCGCGCCATCACGACAGCGTTTGATTATTTGCGTCCGGAAGAACGTTTGCTGAAGAATTTATACAAGAGCTGTTTCTCGCCAACGGGAAATATGCGCCGAGAATTGTACCGTTGGGTAAATCCGGATCAATACGGCGCAATTTTCAATGGGCAGGACGATAGTTTGGATTTGAAAAGCCGCCGTTTTATGGCGTTTGATTTCACGCATATTTTTGAAGATGAAAATCTGGCTCCGGCTGTAATCAGCTACATTATGCACCGTATTCAATCGGAAACCGGCGAAACCGGCGTGCCGTCTTTGATTATGATTGATGAAACGGCGCCAATGTTGAAACACCCGATGTTCCGTGATTACTTTATTATCGGTTTGCAAGAAGGACGTAAAAAACGTCAAGCTTATCTTTGCGCATTCCAACAACCGAATATTGTGGATAAATTAGGGGTTGGAGAAGTTATTCGCGGTCAATGTCAAACAGTGATATTCTTCCGCAACCCGCAAGCGCAGATAGAAGATTATGCTAACTGGAATTTAACGCAAAGCGAATTGGATTTTATTTTTGGTAAGAGCTACCGTGATTTTCCGTATGCTATTTTGCTTTCGCGTCCGGTAACCGGCGAATCGGTGATTTTGGATGTAAATTTGGGGGGGCTTGGCAAATATTTGCGTATCTACAATTCCGGTCGAAAGAATGTTTTACTGGTTCAGCAGCTCATACAAGAGTACGGCGAGGATGGTTTTGTTACAAAATATTTAAATATTGCCTAGGTTTTTGAAAAATACTTCCATTTTCCAGAAAAGTAAGGTACATTTAAAATAAGGATTTTTAGGATTTATGAGGAGGCTGTTATGAGTTTTTATCGTTTGAAATTTTTTATTTTAAGCCTTGTCAGTTTAATTGTCCTAAATAGCGGAAATGTTTGTCAGGCGTTTCCGTTGCCGACAGCCGATATGAAACGAATTGCGAGTTCGGCGAGAACTGTGAAATTACAGGTTGATCAAGTGCGGCAAGAAATTCAAAGCAACATGCAGATTATTAAAATGATACAAAACGGCGGATACGCCGCGGCGGCTGGAGCTTTGTTCGGCAAAATTGAAAACGGCGATTATGAACGCTTTGGTACAATGTTCGGCGATTTGAAAGATTCTGTAAAAGATGGCGCAATAGCAACACAAGCTGGTTTTGCTAAAGGTGCCGCCAAAGAAAAAGCTAGGGAAAAATATAAACAAGCTAAAGAAAAAGAACAAAAACTACGTGAGGAGCGCGCGAGATTAGCCAGCCAGGCCGCAACGGGTCAAGCTATTGCCATTTCTAAAAATAATCGTTTTAACAAAGTTTACACTTGGGTTAAAAAATATGGAGGAACTTCTTCTGAAGGCATAATCGGTACAGTAGATACTATAAAAGAAGGCGGAGGAATCAGAAACGTTGCCGAGGGCTTGTATCAAACAGCAGGAAAAGCCGGCGCAAACGTTTATGAGGGTATGGCAAACGATAACAAAGCCCAAGCTCAAAGAGAGGCGGCGGAAGCGGCCGAACGTGAGGAAGCCAGTAAGAAACTGCTGGAACAAACACAAAATCATATGAATGACATGAGCAATCAGTTCCATGAAGATTTAGCTAAACAAGAAGCTGAAAAAAATAAAGCGGCCGAAGAGTGGAAGAAAAAGCAAGAGGAAGAACAACGCAATAAGTGGAAAGGTTTGCCGACATTACCGCAAATTGGTAATGGAAAATAAGGAGAAGTGTGATGAGACGTTTAGTTAAGATAACAGTGTTTGCTTTGATATTCTCGTTTGTTGCCACCGCGTCGGTATGGGCTCAGGTTCTTCAGAACAAACAACAGCCGTATAAATTCAAAAGTGCCATCCAGCTGGCGGAAGAGGGAAAAAAACAAGCCGCCGAAACTGCTAAAAAATATGGAATTGGTCAAGTGCCATCTTATTTGAATCCTTCCGTAAAGTCAAAAAGGGTGTCGCCTCAAGTGAACCCAACGGCAACAACTACTGCGAAAACATCGTCTAAGCCGAGAACATCCAGTTCGTCCGGCAGCAGAAAAAAAACATCTGTTCAAAGAAAGTCAAGGTCCTCAGGTGGGGGAACATCCTCAGCAACGCCAACAACAAACACAGTGCCGGCGCCAATTTCAGATGAAAATTTGGATGCGGCGAGAAATGCGCGTGGTTTTGAGACATCTGAAAATGGCTCTACATCTGGGACGGGTGCCGGAACAACAACGGCGGGAACATCTACTTCAGCAACATCATCATCCGGATCAACGACGACCATCACAACGACGGAACACACTCAAACAGAAACAAAGACTTCTACATCATCTTCTTTGCCAACAACATCGGTGGAAACAGGAAGTTCCGGCAAAAAGTCTGGTGAAGTGAAATCTGGGGCATCGGGTTCACAAACAGAATCATCTGATAAAAAAACAGAAACGGACAAAGATAAAAAAGATGAAAAATCGGATGTAACCTATACCGGTGTTTATAATGACAGACAGATTATTCCAAACAGCATGGCGATTTTTTGTAAGACCAATGCCGAGGATATGCTGAAAGAAACGCAAAAGTTATATGATTGCGTTAACAAAATTGTTCAAAAGATTAATAACAGAGATGCAGTGGTTCGGCAGGAGGGTTCTCAGGAACTGTCCGGTATTCGTTATGAAGAGCTGAAAACAATGTTGGCTCAGGCAATTACCAAAGGAGCGACAATTTCTAACTATGAAAAAATTCAAAATGATACAGGTGAAGCGGCAAGTAAAACAAAAACAGAGCACGAGGATAATGTTGCTATTGCAAACACAATCAGCACATTGACGGATGTGATAAATTCAATGCGTGATTTATATGCCGAACGTTTAAAAGCCGAGGCTATAACCGGCATTGCTTCGGTGGATCCAAGTGTTATTGCGGATATAAAAAATGAAGATGACGGCAAATCTGATCAAATTGATTCGGGAAATAAATCCAATAACCCTACAGTCAATTCGTCCAGCACAACAATAACAGCGGAAGATGAAGAAGATGGCGTTTTGGAAGCTGGACAAGAAGGCGAGTGGATGTGGGTGCGTGATAACTTATGCCGCCGAAACATAGTAACAACAGGTTTAGAGGGGAAATACAGTTTTGACTTAAATCCTACGCCACAAGGTACATATGAAGATGGCATATGCCCAGATGGCGTGTATAAGACCAGCTCGGACGATTCAAAAGTGTATTGCCAAAATGGCTCATGTCGTGAAATTTATATGTCTGGAAAATGCGGCGACGACAGCTTGACCATGGTAAGCAACGTGAAACCTGTTCAGCTTATGGGAACAGCAAAATGTACCGATGGAACAAAAGAAGTGCCGTGCGCGGACGGTATATATGTTTTGGATGGATACTACTATGCGTGCAAAGGCGGCAGCTGCGAAAGATGTTCCGGTGTGGCAACTGTGACGCCGTCTTCGTCATCCGTTTCTGAAACGGCAGAAGCAACTGAAGAAAATATACCAAGCGAAGAAGAATTAAATGAAGCAAGAAGTCGGCACCTGACAGGGGCGTCTTCCTCAAATGCAACAGAGAAAACATCTTCAGCAACTCCAAATAACAATAATGTATTGAGTGATAAAGATGCTGAAGCCGCAAGAAAGCAGCGTGGTTATGGAGCGTCTTTACAAACAGACACGAGCACATCCCAAAGTTCACCATCTGATTTTGACGCCATGACTCAGGCAAGACAGCGCCGCGGATATTAACTTTGTTAGATGAAACGAAAAGGTATGACCGAGGAGAAAAAGCATGAAAAACAAAATTGTTCTTATATATAGTGCGGTTTTAGCTCTGTCTCCGTCTGTCGTTTTGGCCGATTTAGACCCAACAACCTTAATTCAGGATAAAATAAATGTTTATCAGGAAGAAATCAATAAGGTAACAAAAGAATATATCGGGCAGGAAGTCAATTTACAGCAAATGATTAATAGCCGCGATAAATTAGGCGAACTGAAAAAACTGGGGAAAAATTTTGTTATTGATCAGGCAATGAATTTCGGTAGCCAAATCAAAATTCGTTCAGTTACTAAAAAAGGAATAGGTAAGGCTATTAAAGGAAGCGTGGCGACACCGCAACTGTCGCGTTTGGTTGGTCGAAAAATGACAAAGAAAATATCGGAAAGCAATGATGCCGCCAAAGCAAGACAATATAAAGAAGAAATGAATGATTTAGTTATTGAAAACGTTGCGACAATGTTTGCCAAAGCTCTTGTTTTGCGGCGGGCAATTATGAATGAAACAAAGTCTCTGGAAGAAGAGGAAAAAACGGAATTAACGGATTTAACGCAAATAGAAGATGCCTATAAAGTGGTTGCCAACCGAGCTAACGGACGCTGGAAAACAATTTTAGATGCGCAGGCAAATTTCTTTGGCCAGCAGGCGACTATCAGCATGATTGGCATCAGTGTTGATAAAAAGACCGAAGAGGAGGAAGCTAAAGCATCCGGAGATGATTTGTCTTCGGACAATGACGCTACTTCTGGTGCTTTAAACGGGGACAACAATATGTCTGTTTCCGATTTGTATAAAAAAGGAAAAGATACGGTTAATAATGTCAAGTCCGGAAATTATGGAGCGGCTCTTGGAAACTTAGGCGATACAACCAGTGGCTTGGGTGCTGGAGACGTTGGTAAATATGTCAGCGCG
This sequence comes from uncultured Alphaproteobacteria bacterium, assembly GCA_934254675.1. Classification (GTDB taxonomy): domain Bacteria; phylum Pseudomonadota; class Alphaproteobacteria; order RF32; family CAG-239; genus RUG410. The sequence goes on from CAKQLP010000001.1 coordinate 50,865, forward strand.
TCGGGTAATTTGTATAATAAAGGCAGTACGTCAGTTGAACAAATAAAACAAGGGAATTATGGTGCCGCAGCCGGGACGGCCTTGGGCGGTGTAACAGAGAACTTTGGTGATAAAATGGGCGATAAAGCTACTGACATTTTAGGAAAAACGCAAAAAGGTTTAAATGCAAGTGATAATGTGGCAAATAGTGTTAAGTCAGGAAATTATGGAGACGCTTTGAATGCAATTGGCAGTACCACGGAAGATATGGGAGCCGGAAAAGTCGGAGATTACATAGGTCGAGCAGGAAATGCGTACAACGCAGGCGAAAAAACGGCAGATCAGGTGAAATCAGGTAATTATGGCGCTGCGGCTGGAGAAGCTTTGGGCGGATTCAGCGATACAGTTGGTGATAAAATTGACGGCAAAGCCGGAGATATTATTAAAGGAACTGCTTCAGGTTTAGGTTCCGCAGATGCTGCGGTTGATGCTCTTAGAAATAAACAGTGGAAGAATGCTTGGCAAAATATTGAGGGGGGTTATCATAATTATGAAAATGCGTCAGGTCGAAACGGAGAAAAAGAGGAAGACGCAAAACCTCGTGAAACGCCAACTCAGGAAACTTCTACACCGGCAAATAATGGTATAGATTACAGCCAATGGAACTATGGGAATTCTCAAAATCAAAATGATAATAAAACAGAGAAAGATGATTGGCATGCGCCATTAGCTCCTAAAGATAATGATTCAAACAGTAAGAGCAATTCTGGAAGCAAGCCTTCTTGGGCCGATTATGGTTCATTTGCCGGCGGAAGTAGCGGTTATGGCGGTAATACGTCAAACAATAGCAATAATAATTGGGTGTCGCCATTGTTGCCAAGTCAGCAAACAGGTTCAAACAATTAAGAGAAAGGGAAAGTCATGAAAATAATATCACATAAAATCCTTGCTCTTGTATTGATAAGTAACATCTTTTATGTTTCAAGTGCTCGGGCTGTGTCTAAGTTAGACTTTTTTGCACAAGTAGAGGAAATGGGCAAGCAAGTCCAAAATGTAAAATCAAAAGTGGAAACAAAGTATCATGACAATATGCAAAGCCTTGAAGAAAAAGTTCTAAAAAGTTCCGGTGCTGAAGGAAACGCCCTGTTTACAATGCTTCGAAAAAATTTTGAAGGCGATGCCAAAGGAATTGTGGATAATGTAAAATCAAATGTGAAATCAGGAAATTTTGAGTTTAAGAGTGCATTATCGTCGTTAAAACAAAAATATGCTAAATCACAGTTGGATTGGTCATTAGCTGTTGCTGCGGCAAATGATTATAAAGAAACTTTGGCCGCGGAACGCAGACAAAAATTGGCGGCCATAAACCAGCGGGCTATGGAAATAAAAACAGAGTTAGAGCTTTTGGAAAAAACAAAAGAAACGACATCTGATTATGAACAAAAAAAAGAAGAACTTGCACTGGAATTAGCTGATTTAGAAGCGCAAAAAACAGAACAGGAAGGAAAACAGGCTTTGCGGGATAAAAAAGCCGAAAATCTGGAAAAGAAAGCTAAATCCTTGGGTAAAGTAGCCGCCAATGCTGAAAAAGCACTTACCTCGGAAGGTCAGAAGCAGTATATGGAACAAGCTGTTGAATCACTGTTTTCAAAAGGAAAAGACGGCGAAGACGGCTCTGATGCGGCCGAAGAAGAAAGTCAATTGGAAGACCTGTACGGTGCAGAAATTGATTCATTTTTCCTTGGCAAATATGAGCATGAAAGTTCTGAGAACATCGCGCGGGTTCTAAAAAAACGCAAACAGGAATATTATAAAGCCTTGCAAAATTTAATGCGTGTTATCATTATCGGCACAGCTAAAGGAGAAACAATTTCAAATGCTTCACAAGAATATTTAGGGCAAACGACAAAAGCTGACGGTCTTTATGGAGGAATGTCAATGAAAATCGGTGCGGATATTCAAAACGCTAAGATAGCGGCGCGCTATACGGAACTTTTGTTGGCGGAAATCAGATTTGTGACAATGCAGGAAATGATAAGCTGGAATGACAAATTCAAGAACAGTAAAAAAGATGTGACGAAATTTAATCTTGATGACTACGTTTATAAGAAAAAAGGCGTGAAAGACTTTTTAGATGATAAACTTCAGCAAGGTGTGAGCGGTTGGAAAGGTTTATAGACATAAGGAGCGGAAGATGAAAAGATTTATAGGAATTGTTATTTTTGCGCTCTGCGCAATTTTTAGCCGAACAGTGCAAGCGGGAGCTTGGCCCGATTATACTCCATTGTTGCCAATGGCGCCGCAGTTTTGTTTGCAATGCTTGCCGTCAACAATCAGCACCGTCTCGACAACAATTTCCAAAGCTCAATCGACTATCAAAAATTTTGATGGCGCTAAAATGCTGACAATGGTGGGACAAAGTGCTTTGTCCTATGGATTGGATTTAGGAAAAAGTAAGTTTAATTCTCTTAAACAGAAAGTGACCACAAGAAAAAAGGTTGTTTCTTATTCACGAACCATAGAAGACAGTTCGCTGACAGCAGCAGGAAATATTGAAGATGAAGGAAAAGTTAAGGAAGCTTTTATTCAGCTATTTTTTCAGTATCCATCGCAAAATGGTCGTATTAAAGGTGATTATGCCGCAAATGGACAACAGTTTATTAAAGATTCGACTTTGGAAATGTATGTGACGGCGCGTGAAATGAATAAAGAGTTGCGAGCTATGCTGGTTGAATTGGATAACATTGAAAAATGTCTGGTTGCCGGAGAGGATTGCTCTGAAGAAGGAATGGAACAATATAATTGTCAGAAAGATGGCTCGGAAGATAAAGTATGTTTGTGGCGCAATGCGTTAACTGCTGTTCGCATCTATGATAAAATAATGCGCTATAATGAATTTTTAACGGCAATGAATGCACAATATAACGCTGTTAAAAGTATTAACCAACGCGCAAAAATCAAAGAGTTTAAAAAAGAAACGAAAAGCAGTGCGGCTGAGGAAAAGTATTTTAGCACACCAAATAAATATGTGAGATTTGAAACAACTGTAACAATGGCCGCAGCGTCCGCTGAAATAGACGATAGTAAATTTGACATTCTGAACGATGCCGGTTTGGAATCTCCGGTTGAAGGAAAAGAAGATGAATTTAATAGTTTGGAAATTATTGCCCAAGCCAAAGAAAAAATGAATGAAGCTGTTTTAGCGCATAATTATAAGCAATCTTTGCCGGATTATCTTAATGTATTCAAAACTTATCATGAAACAGAAGCGTATTATCAAAAAACAAAGGAAAATGCCATTAAATCGACCGGATGCGCTATATCTTATTTAAATAATTTTTTTGAAGATGCTAACAAAGCATGGTGGGGAAAAGAGTGTCGTTTGTTGGGGAATAGAATTGAGTGCGGTACAAACGCCAAAGATATAAAAAACAATGCCTTATTTTATAAAACTTGCTCCAGCAATAAGAATGAAAGATGTTTTGTAGCAGATTATTTCACCGCAGAAACAGGATTTGGCGGCTGGTTATGGAAGCTGTATAACACGGCTAAAGATGAAGCGGCAGCCAGTGGTGAAGATACATATACGTCTGAGACAGAGGAAAACGGTAAAGAAAATGAAGATTCAACGTATATGCCTTCAGTCGTGGATACGTCCGTAAACGGCGTTTCCTCTTTGGATAACATGAAATCTAATGCCAATAAAGGTTATGCTCAAGACACTCAGGGGCGAAATGTTCAAGTATATAAAAAGCCATCCATAGAAGAGGATATGTATAAAGAAGCCCGCGCCAATGGATTGATGAATTGGAGTTTAGGCGCGGAAGCTTCTCGAAGAGTAACCATGGACGCACTTTCGGGAAAATCAGATTTTGGAAAAACAAAAAATGTGAATGTGGTTTGGAATGATGAGAAGCTTTTTTATGACGAATATCTGAACGGCAAATATGAAAATATGAAGACATATATTTCAAATATGATGCTTTTACAGCCTTTGGTTACCATAGGACTTCAGCAAGTTAAAGAAGGAAAATATTCGCAAAAAGAAAAATCCGCATATACTAAGTCACTGAATAAACTTTTAAGTTTTGTAAATCAGCTTCCATCAACGGAAGAAATAGACAATCTTTTGCAAGCAGAAAAAGAAACTTTTGAAACTTTAACAAAAAACTATGAAACTCAAGTTGCAGATTTACGAAAGCAAAAAGCGCTAATTTATGCGAGTATGGATGAAACCAGTAGTAAAATCAGTGAAATAAAGGATAAACTAAACCAAGCAAATGAAACTATTTCGCAAGCGGATGACGATACGCCGAAATCAGAAGATGCTCTGGACTATGGGAAAAAGTTGGAGCGCGAAGATGTGGAAACCACCTCTTTGCAACAATCATCATTTCAAACTAATATAAAGGATAATGAGACAAACAAGGAAAAGGCCGATACGGCTAAAACAGGGCTGGAAGAAAATTTAAAGGGTTTGAGTTCAAAGCTAAGTTCGTACCGGAATGAATTGGATAAAATAGATCAGGCTGTTTATCAAGCTCAGGCTGATTATGTTAAGGCATATCATGAAGCTGAATTGGCGCAAACAACAGCAATTGACACGGCAGTTAAAAACTATAATAAAAAAATGCAGAATTACAGAGAGTTGGTTGAAGCTGCGGTGGCAAAAAATCCAATTTCTTTAGTCATTTGGCAAAGTATTAAGTTAAAGCAGCAAGATGCCATTGCTAAAATTGAAACGGCGGCCAAATCAATTAAAGATTTAGGAAAAGAAATTTATACCGCAAAGGGCGGTGAAAAAATGGTGAATATACATCAGCAGCTGCTGCGAGATTTAAAAAATATAGATTTGTCGGAAAATGTGAAAGGCATATATTCTGAAGTCACAGAAAATACCGCAGCCAACGATGAATATTTTGTGGGAATTGTGGCGCGGAAAAGTGACTTTCAAACACCGAAAACCTTGATATCGGCAAGTGCTCCGCTTCGAGAAATTTTTCATTTTGATATGGATGATTATGATGCAGTGCTGAAATCATTTAAAGATGGCATAACTAAATTGCCTCAATCCAATAAAAATGTACTGTTAGTTGGAAACAGCCTGTTGAAAAGCGGTTTAGATTTACCGGATATTTGGAAAAAAATTTTGAAAAATCGGCAATATGTTGAAAAAAAGATGGATTTGTCAAAATTATTGGTATCTGCCCAAAATGGCAGTGAATTAGCCGAGGTTATCAGTTATATTGAGCTTCCGAAAATTATATCCATGGGATTGAATGGCGAGCCAATAACGGAAATGATTGGACAATTGACATTTAATCAAAAATTGCAAGAGGCTGTTTACACAATTGATCATTCGGATAAAATTGGAGAAGATAAAGATGCCGATGCTCTTTATTACGCAATGTCAGCCCGAATGTTTGATCGCAACTTGTTTGGAGACTATCTGGATAACAATGAGTTGTTTAACAATGCTGCAGATGCTTTATCTGAACAAGGTATTCAGGTTTCTGATTTACGTAAAAGTTTGAATGAAATATTTAACAAATTGGGATATTCATTGAGTGATGACTTTGATTTGATGAATCCAAGCGACTATAAAAAAGCAGAAGAAAAATTGAAGGAATATAAGACCGGCAACCTTACTCGGTTAAAAGAGCTGACGAATAGTATAAACGGAACCAGTGAAATTGTTATTGAAAATAAGGAAAAACTTTTGCATGGTATAGAGGTTTTAGAAAAAGACAATGAAGAAACAACTCAAATAACAGCGGAAGATGATCTTGATGAATTGGATGAAAAAATTAAAAATGCCAAGGCCGACAAAAAAGTTATGGATGTTTATGAAAAAGCTGGAACTTCGGCAATGTCAAATGCCATTTCAAAATTGAGAGAGCCGTATTGCGCTGTGTATTACTGAGTGTTAGCAGGATAATAAAATGGCAGAATTGGATAATGGTATAGAAAAGAAACTTATTACGGATAAAAATCTTCCGCCAAAGACTTTTAAGCCGCAATATATGACAGATATTGAAATGGAAAGTCATTCGTCGAAAGAGGCTTATTTCCGATGGCTGTCGCGTTTGGTGATGATTTGTGCTATTTTATCTCTAGGTATGTTTTTAAGTGCCTCATTAGTAATTTTTAGGCTTGCTCCGGAGATTATTGTCGAGCCTTTGCTGATTATCAGTCAATCCGATTCCGAAAATATGGTTCGCTATGAACCGATAACCACAAAAATGCCGTCGTTAAAGAAATTGACGGAACTATTTGTGAAACAATATGTTATTTTGCGGAACACCGTGATTAATGATGAACAGGAAATGCGTACGCGCTGGGGACCGGGCGGAATCGTCCACTATTTATCTATGCCGGATGTTTATCGGGAATTTGTCGGGCAAAATGCAGAAAGCGTTGAAAAAATGTTTGACAACAACTATTCCAGCGAAGTCAGAGTTGACAGTGTGTATAAAGTCAGTGAGAACAGCCCTGCTTGGGTTGTTAATTTCACAATATTCAATCTTTCACAGAAACATACGGGAAAAGATGGTGCTTTAGTGTTGAAAAAAACAAAAATGCGCGCGTCTTTAACGCCCAAATTTATTCCGGAACGGAAAGCAATTTTCGCTCGATTGATTAATCCGCTTGGTTTTACTGTTTTAAAATACAATCAAGATGAGATTCGTGAATAATTTGTTTAAGTAATTTTAATCTTTTTATTTTAGTATAATAGTCAAAGGAGTATCTAAAAACAGACAAAAAAGGTCTGATTCATTGGATATTCCAAGAATTATGCCGATTCGGCAAAAAAGTTGAACAAGATGGAAAGATGTGAAAATGTCTAAAAATTTTTTATTGATAATCGGATTATTGCTAATTTTGTCAGCATGTAGTTTATTTGGGTCGTATTATGAACCGGAAGCGGTTGGTCCCGGTAAAGATGTAAACGAACTGAAATTGTCGCCATGTGCCTGCATGCAAATAGAAAATATAAAAAATGTACCTGATTGGTTTTGGGAAACGATTTAACTAGGAATTAAACATGGCTGACCAACTTGGAATAAATAACACGCAGCAAAAACTTTTGAATTCTGGTTCTCAAGTGCGTTCTGGTATGCGTCCGGCACCACGCCGCATCAATCGCAATGCCGATAGTCTGGTTGTGAATGCCAGTGAAAAAAGGTATTTGTGGACGGCTCGTGCGTTTGCTGTTGTAACAGCCATTAGTTTATGTTGCAATATGGTTTTGTTACTGACTATTTCAAATATATTACCGCTCTACCGTGTGGAACCATATTTGTTAACCTTAAGCAGTAAAGAAAATCAGGTTTATCGATTAATTCCTTACAGCCGCAATATGGAGGCGGAAAAATCAATTACAGAAACATTCGTGCGTGAATATGTTTTATTGCGGACAACGTTATTGGCGGATCCTGAAGAAATGGAAGCACGTTGGCAAAATGGCGGCGATTTGCAAGAAATGTCGTCTTCAATTGTGTATCAGGATTTTCTGAAAAATACGGGGCGTAAGCTTATGCAGCGCATGAAACAGGATGGCTTGACCAGTTCTGTTAAAATTTTGACGGTAAATGAAATTGAAGAAGGAACTTGGCAAGTTGAATATAGCGTTGACTATTATTTGCCGTCCTCGTATAAGCCAAGAACAATTCGATATAGAGCAAGTTTAAAGATACAATATCAGCCGCGCCGTGTGCAATATAAGGAACGTTTAAAAAATCCGGTAGGTTTTAAAGTTATTTCGTATGGAACAAAGCAACTAAAAGATTAATCTTTAAGGATATAAAAATGAGAATAAGTATAGGGAATTTGGTTATAATCGCGAGTGTGATTTTGGGTGTTGGAACAGCAAACGCTCAGCTGTTGGAAGATACAGGAAGCTTAGACCAATATGATGAGCAATCACAAGGGAATTATCAGCCGATGAATTTAAATTATGCAGGATTTAGCTCTATTGGTATGGTCCAAAGTGCATGGCAGGATCCTTTGCAAAATTTGGGCGAAGGTCAGACCAAGCCGGCTTATTCCAAATATTATTGGACACCGGATTTAGTGCTTCCGATTAGAGTCCGCGAAGGAATGATGACTCTGGTAAACTTTCCGGAGTGGGAGTTGATTGAAAATATTCATATCGGTGATAATGGCTCGTTTACCGGAGAAATAACAAGTCCAAACACAATTTTGCTTTATCCGACGCCTGGAAATTCTGTCGGCGTGGATAGCAACATCATTGTCTTTGGCCGTTCGGGAAATAAGTACGTATTTTATGTTAAAAGCGAGGGCGTCAATACCGAGCGTTTAACGAACTCTATAATTGACATCGATGTAGTCGGCGGAAACGGCACATCAGGAGGCAGTCCCAGTAGCAGTACGTCGGTATTAGGCAGAAACGGTTCCGGGCATATCAATGCGAATGCTTTTCGCAACGGCGGTTCAAAGTCAGTAGATTCTACTTTTATGAGACGTTTTCAAAAAGAAGATTGGCTGAAAAGTTTGCCGATTGATCCGGCGAAATTTAGATTTGATATTGAAATATATGTTCCTAATCCGGACGATGTGGTTATTGCTCCTGAACGTGTTTGGAGAGATGATATTTTTACTTATATTGACTTAGGTGAAAAAGCATTAAATATGACACAGCGCCCAATAGTCACCTTGATTGTGGAACGGGTTGAAACGCCGATTGGCTTTAGAACAAAAGGACCGAATAATAGATTGATTATTGTTGAAGGTATCGGTGATATGGTTATGCGTAGCGGAAAACGTATGGTTTGTTTGAAAATGCGTCGTTCCGATGAAGAAGGGCTGGAATATGTTTCATATGCGGATGATGATAATGCATGGGATGTTTCGCCGGCCATTCCGTCTGGTAAAGCTACGGGTTCGTCTTCGGGCAATATTTCAGGAACAAATGGCGGATTTTCAACAGGTGTGGACGTCGAAAATGGTGGCGCATCCTCGGGTGGTGGTGCTTCTGGAACAGGTGGAAACACGACATTGGGAAATGTGTCAGGAATGATTGCGGTGCCAAATTATGCAAATGAAAATCCTGTCGGAAATGGAAATAACATTATAAACGGCAACGCCGGAAAAGGTCCGAGTGGAATAGATTATTCAAATAACGGTAAAAATTCCGGTTTAGGTATAAACAATCCTTATCCTCAATATAAATATGGAAGTGCGTTTGTGGGACAAAAAGGCGAAAATCTCTCCATAGAATTGGGAACTGATGCGGATGTCAATAACTTGGAAACGCTATGGAAAGATTTATCCGGACGTTATTCGGCTTTATTGAGCGGGTATGAACCTTTTTATTCTGTGGATACGCCGGCAGACGGGCAAGGTAAAGAATTGTTTCATTTAAGAGTAGGACCTGTAAAAAGTCTTGAAAGCGGAGATTCTGTTTGCAGTCAACTTGGGCGCAGCGGTGTTTTTTGTAGTGTTGTGAGAGTACAATAAAAAAGAAAGTAAAATGAGTAAAGAAGTTTTAACACATTCGGACAGATATGTTCGCAAAACAAATCGGATAATTTTAATTGTCGGAATTATAACACTATTTGTGTTTTTATTTGGGTTATTGCTTCTTACAACAGAAACACCGGAAGAAGAACAGCATTATGAAGTAGAAGATACAATTGATGCCGAATCAAATTTAGGGTTGACAAACACGGGAACAGATAGTGAAGCGGAAATAGAATTTGATGATGCTGAAGAAGTCGGACGTCCGATAACATTGACCCCAAATCCAATTAATATGGGGCAAGTTGTGATAGGTAGCGAAGCTTCAAACGTCTTGACAATTGGCACAAACGGTAAAGGGGCGATTAGAATCTTGTCAGTAGATTTGGAAGAGGTCGCCTTTGAAGGTTTTACATTTGAGAGCAATTGTAATGGAAAAGAACTGAGGGGAAAAATAACTTGTACAGTTACAATGTCATGGAAACCAACTGTAACGGCCAATGTTCAGAATAACTTTAAAATCACTTGGCATGAAACAAATGTGTCGGATAAAAATGCCAAGCATGATGAGGTATCTGTTTATGGAAATGCCGTGACAAAAGAAGATTGTAATTTTTGTGACGGAGTGTCCGGTGTCGGAGGTGTTGGGCAAAATATTTCTGTGCAAGATGGCAAAAACGTTCGTTATGCAATCGGTCCGGACGGGAAAATCATTGGCACAATAGATGAAAATGGCATTATTTATGATGCGAACGGAAATGAAATCGGCCGCATGAACGCCGACGGGATGATTGTTGACCGTGACGGAAATATAATCGGTGTCGCTTCAACCGAAAAAATGGCTCTTGACGCCAACGGCAATGTAATTGGTTATGTCGATGGGAGTGGAATTGTCCATGATTTGGATGGAAAATCCGTAGGTACAGCACTGTCAGACGGAACAATTGTTGATCAGGATGGCAATATTTTGGGAAAAGCCGTTGAAAGCGGTTATGTGTATGATGATAACGGCAACATAATCGGTCGGGTTTTGGAAGATGGGTCTGTCGTGGATTTGGACGGGAATATAATTGGCCGAGTAAATGAAAAAGGTGAAGTTGTAGATAAGAATGGCAATATCATCGGACGAGTTGCTAAATCAGGAGAGGTTGCTTTTGATGAAAATGGCAATCGTTTAGGTATTGTGATGCCGAATGGCAATGTTGTTAATGAAAATGGGGATATTGTTGGATTTGTTGATGCAAACGGTAATGTTTATCAAAAACAAAAAATCGGAAAAAAGGGCGCGACAGCTCAGTTAGCATTAGATGCTGACGGCAATGTTATTGGTTACATAGATGAAAACGGCGATGTTCGTGATTTTAACGGCAACATCATAGGTCAAGTGGATGAAAATGGCAATGTTGTTGATGCTAACGGTAATATGATTGGAAAAGTCAGTGATGTTTGGCGAGATTTAGCGCTGGACGAAAATGGTAAAGTGATTGGCTATATTGATGAGGATGGTCTGGTTCACAATGGAGACAGCATTTTAGGATATGTGAATGAGGATGGTAGTATTACCGGAAACAAAAACGGGGATATTTATTCACAGCCGATTACCGGTCGTAAAGGCGCCGCGGCTCAATTGGCATTAGATGCTGACGGTAATGCTATTGGTTACATAGATGAAAACGGCGATGTTCGTGATTTTAACGGTAACATCATAGGCCGTGTGGATGAAAGCGGTAATATTGTTGATGCGAATGGCAATATTGTCGGAACAACAGGTGAAAATATTAATTTAGCGTTGGATAAAACCGGTAATATTATTGGCTATGTTAATAAAAAGAACATTGTTTATGATAAAAGTGGCAAAATTCTGGGAATTGTAGATAAAAATGGCAATATTCGTGTATTTGGCGAGAGTAAAATCGGGGCTTTATTAGATAAAATGTTGCTTCCGATAACACCAGATGGAAAAGTTTTGGGAGAAGTAAACAATCGAGGTGAAGTTGTTTATCAAAATAAAGTTGTTGGAAAAATGAGACCTAACGGGCTTGTAACAGATAAAAGCGGTGCAAAGATCATAGCGAAAGGCATTCATTCGGGCTATATTGTCAATTGGGGATGCGATTTCAGCAGCAAATTGGATAAAGACGGGATTATTCGCAAAAATGGCGAGGAAACGGACATGCGTGTTTTTGCCGATGGCACAGTATGGACGGCGGATGGTCGTTTTGCAGGAAAAGTGGTCAAAACCGGCAGTGTTTATGACAATGAATGCAACTACGTCGGTGAAGCTAAAGCGGATGGCTATGTGTGGGATGCTTATAACAACCGTGTGGGATGTCTCAATCCAGATGGAGCGGTTTTAGGCTTGGATAGTCCGCAGATTAAAGGTCATTTAGTTGAAGAAAAAATAGTGATGTCGTTGGATTGGCATCCGTTAGGGGTATTGGAATCCAATGGAATTTTACGTCAGGAAAATAATGAGGCAATTGGCTGTGTAAATCATAATGGTGAAGTTTATGATAAAGACATGGGATATATAGGTAGCGTGTCAAATGCGTATTATGCTTTTGACTTAAAAGGTAATCCATTGGGCCTTTTTGATAAAACCGGTCAGATTTCATTATCCGGACAAAGCGGAGCTCGTTTATTCTTGAAAAATTTAATAGCTGATAAAAATAATAAAATTATCGGTTTTGCCGCGCCAGAAGTTAATATTTTGGTTGACGCACAAGGAAATGTTTTGGGGCATTTATTTCCAGACGGAAATGTTTATGATAATAATGGAACGATTATTGATAAGATAAGCGGAGATGGTTTAGGAATTTATGACGGAAATCCTGCCAGATTTGTAACAACAGGATATGTGGTTGGCATGGATGGTAAAACTTTGGGATATGTCAATTATGATTTGACCATTGTTGATATTACAGGAACAGTCATCGGAAAAGTAGATGCCAAAGGAAGAATGTTTGATGAAAAAGACCGGCAAATCGGAGGAATAATTAAACAAGGTGGTGTTCGCGGCTATAATGGCAGTTATCTTGGATACGTTGTCGCTTCTGGTGATGTCGTGGAGCTTGAAGATGAACAAGAAGATATAAAAGGTAATAAATATCAAAGGGGAGATATTACCGGAAGAGTTACGCCGGATGGTCATGTAATCAAAGATGAAAATATTATCGGAGAAGTTTTGCCCGAATCAATAATGGTGGATATATTTGGAAATTATACCGGATTTTCAGATGCCTATGGACTTGTTGTCGGCACGGATGGACAAATTATGTCGGCAATGCTTCCAGGCGGCGTGACCAATAATAATATATCAGCTTTGCCGAGAGGAATTGTAATTGATTTTGGCGGAAAAGTTATTGGTACGGTTTTGCCTAACGGACAGTTCATGAATGAGCAGAGAGCCATAACCGGAAACGTTATGGCCGATGGAAAGGTTACCAGCCAGGACGGCCAGCTGTTGGGAGAGGTTGTGAATGGTGATATCGTTATCGGAAATGATGACAAAGTTAAGGGACTTGTCGGATTTGATGGAAAAGTTTATCAAAGCGGCAGAGTTATTGGTAAGATTTTAACAGACGGACTTGCGGTGGACATGCAAAAAAATGTACTCGGGCATGTTTATAATATTGGAAACACTGTTTTATCTAATGATGGAAGTTATATCGGACGTTTATCGGCAAACGGCAAAGTTATTGAAGATAAAAACAGAGAAATCGGGTATATGAAAAGTAATGGTTCGTTTATTGATGCAGATAAAAACGTGTCGGGCTATTTATTGCCGGAAGTTGCAAAAAATCGGAGGAACTGATGAGATATTTTGGGATAAGTCAAAGTGTTAGAATTTTTATCCTTATATTAGGAATTAGTTTCTGTTGGGGAAAATCAGCAAATTCAGCTGAAATTACTGCTGTTGATTTTAATGGAGAAGTCATCGGTCAAGTTATTTCAACGGGTATGGTTATAAGTAAAAATGGCGAAAATATAATAGGTTATATTACAGCAGACAGCTTGATTGTTAATGAAGACGGCGAAATTATCGGCGGCGTTGTGCCTCAGGGGGTGGCTATCGGTGAAGATAATCGTCCGCTGGGAAAAATCAACAGTGACGGCATTGTCCGTAGCAATACGGGAAAACCATTGGGACGGGCGTTGCCAAATGGTTTGGTTTTAGACAACCAATATAATGTTATTGGTTCGATTTTATTTCCTGGGTTAATCTATTCGGCTGCCGGAAATACAATTGGTCGCTTAACGGGAGCTGGAACTTATACAAATTTAGACGGCAATGAAATAGGTTTTGTTTCAGCAAATGGCTATGCCTATCGTAAATCGGGTGAAGAATACGTTTTGGACGGGCGTTTAATGTCATCTAAAATGGTTGTGTCCCTAAATGGAGATTTTATGGGGAGCATAGCGCCTTCAGGAAAGGTTATAAATTTTGAAGGCAAAGAAATAGGTATTGTTCACGCAAATGAATATATTTATGATACAGAAAATAAAATTATTGGCCGAGTGGTAAAAACAGGTTATGCGTTTGCGCTGAATGGTAATTATTTAGGCGTTATTGCCTATAATGGCAAAGTGATGGAGGGTGCAAAAGAAATTGCGCGCTACCGTGCGGACGGAAATATTGTTAACAATGAAAATGAAGTTATCGGTTTTGCAGTTTCTATGTCGGCAACAGTCAACGACAATGCCGGAAGATATTTAGGACGCGTGTTGCCGAAGGGAATTGTCGCAAATGGAGCGGAAATCATTGGCCATGTCGGCGCAAAAGGCTTTGTTTTTGATAAAGATAATCAAAAAATCGGACAAATAAACACGGTTGGTCCGGTATTTAACACTTTGGGAAATCTTAGCGGACAGAGTATGCCCAACGGCTCTTACATATCGGTAAAAGGTAGCGTTATCGGCCGAATGAGGGGTGATTTGGCATTTGACAGCAATGGAATGTTGGTTGGAGGAATTTCAAACAACATGATTGCTATCAGCGGGACAAATAAGGCTTTGGGTATTGCGGAGGCGGATGGTTCTGTTATGGACGGCGCTGATAAACAAAAGGTGTCGCCTTTTGGCTATTTAATGACGTCAGATAATAAACTAAACGGATTAAGTCAGCCGCTTTCGCCGATATATGGGCTAGAGGGACAAGTTTACTCGTATGTGACGCCAAACGGAAGTTTATATCGTGATATTCAAGATGTTAAAATTAATGCCAACGGCACTGTAATTGGAAAATCTGGATATATTGGAAGTATTTTGAATATTCGTTATGCGGTCGGCGTTAAAAATCAGTCTTTGGGAATTTTTGACAATAATAATATTATATTAAGTGATAAAGGTGAAATGCTTTATAAAGTCACTCCGGGATATTATGTTGTTGCGGCTTCGGGCAAAGTTGGTGAAAATGTAATGCCTTTGCGTGGGTTTTCCGGTAATAGACTTATAGCGGTAGGCACAAACGGAGATTTATTGGGATATGCGAATGCGCAAGGACAAGTTGTTAATTTGGATGGAAATATATATGGACAAGTCATTTCAGGAAATTATGTGAGTGACAACAATAATTCAACAACAGGAAAGCTTTTGCCTTTTACCAGTGTGAACAATGACAAATGCGCCGTCGTCGGTATTTTAAACGGACGTGGAGAAGTTGTGAATAACCGTGATGTTCCTTTGGGTCGTCTGCTTCCAAATGGACAAGCCGTGTCAGATGTCGGTTCATATATAGGTTTTTCTTCGTTTGCAACAGGGTTAGTTGATTTTGACGGAAATTATGCCGGAAGTATTGCCGGAGGGAAAGGGCTGGATTACGCAAATAAAAATTTAGGCTGTCTAAATAGGCAAGGAATTATGATTGACTCTGATAATAAATGGCTGTTTGGCGCAATTTGGACAGATCCGGTTATTGATTTTGAAAATAATATTATTGGTCAGGTTTTAGAAAATGGTTCCATAGCGGATAATAACAATAAAATATTAGGTTCTATCCAGCCAAACGGAAATGCAATTTCAAAATCCAAAAAAACTATTGGTAATGTGATGCGCTACAAAGTCGCGTTTAAAAATGATAACACATTTTTGGGAATGGTACAGAACACCGGTCAGATATTGAACAGCAAAGGTGAAAATGTCGGACAGATAAATTTTGACGGAAGCGTGCATAGTAAAGGAGATGTGGTTGGTTTTGCCTTATATGATTTTTATGTGTACGATGAAAACTTTGTAACATATGGTTATATTTTGAAAGACGGAACTGTGCTGAATATGTCAGGTAGCAAACTCGGAAAAATGGATAGGGGTTTTGTGGTGGACCGGAGCGGACAAGTTGTGGCGAGAGGTAATAGAGATTACACGATTCGGGATGCAAGCAACAATGCTGTGGGTGAGTTGCAAATAGACGGCAATGTGTTGGATTATAATAATCAAAATATAGGATATTTAGCGGATGCCGGTGTAATCCGCAATACCAGCGGAGATGAAATAGCCAAGGCATTCCCTCTGCAATATTATGTGGCGTCTGGAAGCAAAGAACCGAAAAATGATCGTCAGGATTGGGCTGATTATAAGAAGGTGCAAATTCAAGAAATCGGAGCCAAGACTAAAAATAAGCCGGATGATGTAACTCCGTCAAGTGGTTTTAACCGCCGCGTTGTGGGAATTGCTTTAGATCCGGACGGTGATATTTTAGGAAGTATTTATGACGATAACAAGGTTTATGATGACAATGGAAATCAGATTGGCTTCCGAACAGCTGATGGAATGATTGTAGATATGAAATACAATCCGATTGGCGTGGAAGAAATTAAAAATGTATCGGCTAAGAATATGTTTGTTCCGGCAGGAACGTTTGGAAGCGGCAATGCTTATGGCATAGGCAACAAACCGAGTTCTTTAGGTCCCGGAGGCGGCTATGGCGCTGGAGAACGCTATGATCCGGCAAAGGCCAGCGCTTTGAATCAGTTGCAAAACGCGCGCCGCCGAGGAATTCAGGTTGGAACGGTGAAATCTGATATAAAAGTTTCATCTTTTACCGGTTATGAAGAAAATCCATGGAATAATGGGCAGGTTTCTTCATGGCGGGTGGATATGAGCGGTATGATATTGGAAGATAAGCCTATTCCGGCTGTTTTGGCTCGTTCTGTTTATGCCTCGGATGGATTGGGAAGTAATATTCCGATAACAGCGATTGTAGAACGCAATATATTTACAGAAGAAGGTCGAAATATTATTATTCCGGCAGGCTCCAGAGTTATCGGCAGTCTAGGTGGTGAAAGCGGATCTAGCGGCGGAAACAGCGGAGGCGCCGTTAAAATCGGCATTTCATGGAAACGCTTGATTCGTCCGGATGGATCGTCGTTTAAGTTTGGCAGTGCTCAAACAGCGGATGCTCAAGGTCGAGCCGGTGCCATTGGGTATTTAGATGAACAGCTGTTGAAAAAATATACCACCCCGATGCTGATGACGGCAATGGAAAGTGCGACATCGTATATGATGGCGGCTGGCGAAGGGACAACAACTTCGGACAGCGGTTCATCCACGGAAAGTTCAAAAAGTCAAGCGGCCAGTGAAGCTCGGCAGAATTTCTTAGAGCAAATGAACAATATATTTGATGAGATAATGGAATCAAAATCTAATATCAGGGCTGTAACATATATTCCCGCCGGAACACGTATTATTATTTTCCCGAATGAAGATTTATGGTTAAATAGTGAAGAAATAACCCGAAAAGGCGGCGGAAGCAGCGGCAGCGGAAGTTATGATAAAGAAGGTTTAACAACAGATCCGGATAAGTTTATGGGGGGAGGCACCTCAACAGGGGGCGGCAGAGTTTCATATAACAATGAAACAGATGGCAATATTCAGCCAACAGGCGGCAGACGGCGTAGCGGCGGCAATGGCGGCGGTTTGTTGGAAGAATCGGATAATAGTGCGGCTCGCCGGCGTCAGCAGCAAATGCGGCAGCAAAATAACGGTATTCCGCCATCTTCGCAGCAAGAAACGCCGATTCTTTCGGAACCGGATGACGATGTTCCATCTTTATTGTAGGAGAAGCAAATGAGTGATTTTTCGGTTTTAGAATCTGTTTTGCGTCCGTTGTCTTATTGGTACACCCAAGACAATTTGGAAGAAGTCGCCATAAACCGTTCAGGGCAGATATGGCTGCGTATGCGGGGAAAAAGAGCTTATCCATGGGTGATGTATAAAGATGAAAAATTGTCTAAGCAATATCTCACGGATTTGCTCTATATTATTGCCAATACTTATGAATTGAGTTTTGATCCGCTGCAAGGAACCCCGCTTGTTTATGCGACAATTCCAGGAGATCATCGTTTTTCAGCGATTTGCGGTCGTAATGTGATGTATGACGAAGATGACTTGACGGGGGGAATAGCGCTTGCTATCCGTATTCACTCGGACGAAGTCGCTTTTGGTTTGGAGGATTATGGCATGCGGCAAGGTCATGCTTTGCAAAAACTAAATCCGCTGAAAGACATCAAAGTTCCAGATGATGCGTATGAACGGCTATTATTATACATCAAACGCGGTGAACATATTTTAGTGAGTGGTGCAACCGCAACCGGTAAAACAACATTTTTGAATAATCTTTTGAAAATTTTGGATATCCACAAGCGCATTATCACGGTGGAAGATACTCGAGAGTTGATTGTTCCCCATCCCAATCGTGTGCACTTAGTGATGTCTCGTACTGACCAAACCAATGATATCGATTATTCAAAAATTATCGACCTTGTCGTTCGTTTTACGCCAGACGCTATTATCGGCGGAGAAATTTCAACCAGTAACGCCAGTGGTATTTGGCAGTTAATGGGATCAGGTCACGATAACTGTTTTGCCACAATCCACGCTGAAAGTTCTCAAGAAGCGTATTTGCAGTTTATCAAACGTATTATGGCTTCAACAAACGGGGCGGTAAATGTTGAACAAACATTGGATGAGATGAAACGTAAATTACACGTTGTGCAAATTTGCCGTATGGGAAACCAACGTGCTATAACGGAAGTGACGTAGATTTTTTTCACATAAAAGAGCATATTTCGGCTTTGAGATTGTCAAGGCCGATTTTTTTTTCTGAACTTGTTGCGAGTGGTTCCGGCATGGCGGCCGCGTGCTTTTTTAACTCTTCCATAATGGCTTGTTTCACAGAAGACAAGGCTTTTTCAGATATTTTATCAATTTTAGTTAAGATAATTTGATAAGTTACAGCCGATTCATCCAATAATTTCATAATTTCTCGGTCTTCTTTTTTTAAGCCGTGGCGAGAATCAATAAGCAGAAAAACCCGTCGTAAAGTCGGACGTCCGCGCAAATATGTTTTTAAAACAACTTGCCATTGTTTAACCAACTTTTCAGGGGCTTTCGCATATCCGTACCCCGGTAAATCAACCAAATATAACTTGTTGTCAAAGTTAAAAAAGTTAAGTTGCTGAGTTCGTCCCGGTGTGCTGGATGTCTTAGCAAGCTTTGATTGATTAAACAAAGCATTAATTAAACTCGACTTTCCAACATTGGAGCGTCCGGCAAAAGCTACCTCATCAAAATCTGTTTCCGGAAGCTGAACTAAATTCGCCACACTAATCAAAAAATTGCAAGGCTTTGTAAATTGAATATTGGCGGCATTCAGTTCTTCCGTTGTAAATTTTTCACTCATTTGACACCATTTTTATACATAATATATTTCTGTTGAATAACGGATAAAATGTTGCTCAGCGTCCAATAAATCACCAAACCGACGGCAAAGTGGGCAAACATAATCATAAATATGAAAGGCATCATAGCCATCATACGCGCTTGGTCTTTGTTTGCCGGAGCCGGATTCAGTTTTTGTTGAATAAACATGGTAACACCGTAAATCAAAGGCCATACGCCGATATCCAGCAAAGATGGAACGTAGATATGTGCCCATGTTGATATTGTCAGCGGGTCTGGAGCCGACAAATCTTTTATCCAACCAATGAATGGCGCGTGACGGATTTCAATAGCAATATTCAATACCTTATACAGCGAGAAGAAAATTGGAATTTGAATAAATAGCGGCAGACAACCTGAAGCCGGGTTAACCTTTTCTCGACGATAAAGTTCCATCGTCGCACGTTGCAGAGCCATTTTGTCATCTTTGAATGTGTTTTGTAATTCCATCAGCTTCGGCTGTACTTTTTTCATTTTAGACATACTTTCGTATGATTTGTTGGCAATTGGAAACATCAATAAACGCAATAAAGCCGCAAACAGCAAAATTGCCCATCCCATATTGCCAATAAAATGATATAAGTAGTCCAAAATATAGAAGAATGGCTTTGTAAGAAAATAGTACCAACCAAAATCAACATTTAAGTCAAATTTCTTGATGACTTTTGAATATTTATCCAAAAGTTTTATTTCTTTCGCTCCGGCATACATTTGAGAACTGAAACTTGCAGAACTTCCCGATTGTATTTGCATCGGCAAGCCTTTAAAATCTAATTGGAATGTGTTGTCATTAACTTTGCGCAAGGTAACTTTGGCTTTATAGGAATCATTAAAAACAAAAGCGCTGAACCAATATCTTTCCGTTAAAGAAATCCAACCACCGGTTGTTTCAAATGTTTCAGGTTCTTTGTCCGTGTCAAGCTTTGTATATTTAATTTCTTTTAAGTCACCATTAATAATTCCGGTAAATCCTTCATGAACAACACTGCGTCCTGTTTGATCGGAATTGATTGTTTTGCTGAACAAACCATACGGATAAACCGTGATTTCACGACCGCTGTTGTTTTCAACAGTTTGGCTGATATTAAATAGATAATTGTTATCAATAGTTATTTTATATATAAATTTAACACCTTGGCCGTTATTCCAAAACAACGTTACCGGTGTATCTGGCGTTAGTTCTTGATTACCCTCAATTGTCCATAACGTGTCTTTGTTTGGAAGCAGCAGAGTTTTGTCATTAGAAAGCCAGCCATAATCGGCATAATAGGCGTTTTCGGTTTTAGCCGGAGAAAAAAGTTCAACATCCGGACTATCTTCATCCAGTGTTAATTTATATTTGTTAAGCAATATTTCATCAAAGCGAGCACCTTTCAGACGTATGGTGCCGTTAATCACGTCATTGCCAATTTTTAAGCGTTCATCTTGTTTTAAAATTTTATCAACCGGCTCATAGACGATATTATTATCCGCATCGGCTGTTTTGGGGGTTTCCTCCGCAATTGGTGCTTGTGTTTCCTCAACAGCAACTTTATCGGCTTCGGCATTTTGCTGAGGAAAAAAATAATTAAAACCTAAAACAACTAAAGCCGATAAAAACACGGCAGTTATAAAACTTTTGAAATCATCACTTGACATAATATGCTCCAATTAAACAAATATCTCTTCTATCTAAAGTAAAATCGTTTAAAAAGCAAGAGATTATAAAAACTTATACTTTGTTTCTTTTGGGTGGAACGGGATCATAACCGCTTTTTCCCCAAGGGTGACAACGTAAAATTCGCTTTATACCAAGATAAGTTCCTTTGCAAACTCCATGAATTTGAATGGCTTCAATCATATATTGCGAACAAGTTGGTCTGAAACGGCACACTCCCGAACACCATGGAGAAATGCAAATCTGATAGAATTTAACCAACAGAATGAGAAGTTTTTTCAACATTCTCGGTGTCCTGTAAAATCATTTTGTTGGTTTTTTTAAAGGTCCAGATAACATCTCGTTTTAAATCTTCAAACGGACAACACCATGTGTCAAAACGACCGATTAAAACATAATCAACATTATCCAGTGCATATTTAGAATAAATTTCCCGTACCACAGCGCGCAGACGGCGTTTAGTCCGGTTGCGGATATGCGCTTTACCCAAGCGTTTTGTAGCTGTAAATCCAATACGGGCTTTCCGACAGTTCTCTTCTGAAATATCGGTAGATAAAGGTCGAGCCGCCTGTAACATCACATTTTTAGAAACCATCGTAATGTCTTTGGCGGCTCTGAGAAAATCTTTTCTTTTTTTAAGAATTAAAAATTTACTCATTTTGCTACTTAGGCAGAAAGTCTTTTGCGTCCTCTAGCTCTACGAGCGGATAAAACTTTACGACCGCTTACAGTAGCCATACGAGTTCTAAAACCATGGCGGCGTGTGCGAACCAATTTGCTTGGTTGATATGTTCTTTTCATTTTTAAATCTCCGGTTAATTATTAATTATTTAAAGCCTGCCCCATGCAGACTCTCGGTATTTTCGTTTTCTTTATAAAGGTATTAAAATAATAAGTCAATAAAAAAAGCGGCCGCATTAGCCGCTTTAGTTTGTTTTTTCAATCAATTATTTTCTATCTCCCATGATTCGCATCAAAGAAATGAATAAGTTTATGAAATCCAAATAAAGGTTCATCGCGCCAGCAATGGCTTTGCGTGACATACTGTCTTGATTATCAGACGAATAGTACATTGCTTTAATGCTTTGCACGTCATAGGCGGTTAAACCTGTAAATATTAATACCGAGATATAAGAAATGGCATAATATAAACCGCTGCTTTTCATGAAGATGTTAACAAGACTGGCAATAACCAAGCCCCAAACGCCCATATATAAAAAAGAGCCGATACTGGTTAAATCTTTTTTGGTGGAATAACCTAACAGACTCATGCCCCCAAAAGTTGCGGCTGTGATTAAAAAGACGCGTGTAATACTTTCTGCTGTGTAGAGTAGCATAATGTTTGCAAGAGACATTCCCATAATTGTGGAAAACGCCCAAAACATTATTTGAACTGCGGTCATGCTACCTTTATTTAAAATTGAGCCAAAACCAAAAATCATAGCCAACGGCGCAAGGGTTATAATCCATCCAAAAGCTGATAAAGAAACGCTTTGAGCGGCAGAGTCAAAAGAATACATCCAAGCAATGAGCGGGGTGCTGACTGTGAGATATGCGGCCAAAGCTGTGACAACCAAACCTAAGCCCATATAATTAAAAACTTTTATCATATATTGGCGTAAGCCGTCATCTACTCTTTCAATGGCGGATTTGCGAACAAATTGATTTGATTCTATCATAAAATTTCTCCTTAATTTATTATCTTTCTAAAATATAAGGTGAATTTTTTAGAAAATCAATAAATATTGCAGATAAATGGAAAAGTCTTGGCTTTTAAAAAAAATGCTGTTATAGGCAAAGAAGGAGAGATAAAAATGTATAGTCAGCGTTTTCAGCAGTTTATAGATATGTGGCGCAAGGATTTTGCCATTGAGCGCAGTATGAATGAAAAAGTGTGTCTAGATAGGGACGGCAATCCGATTCCGTGGTACACATATCCGGCTATTGAATATTTGTCGCAGTTTGATTACAGCCAAAAGAGCGTCTTTGAGTTTGGTACCGGTTATTCCTCCATGTATTGGGCAAAGCGGGCGCAGAAGGTTGTTAGCATAGAAGACAAACCGGAATGGTTTAAAAAATTTTCTGCCGAGTTCAACGCGCCAAATTGGGAAATGCGTTATTGCGATGAAAAGCAAGGCTATGAAGATATGATTTTTGCCGATGGTGAAAAATATGATGTGATTGTGGTGGATGGCAAACGCCGTGCTGAATGTGCCGCGAACGCGGTCAAAGCCTTAGCTGCCGGCGGTTTGGTAATTTTGGACGACAGCGACCGCATTAATACGAGTTTGGAGTATTTTAACGCCGTGAAATATTTGCGAGAGGCTAATTTGTTGCAAGTGGATTTTTACGGCTTTTGCCCGATGAATAACTATACAAAAACCACATCATTGTTTTTTTCTCGTGATTTTGATTTTAAGTCATTGTATGAAGTGCAACCAATAAATGGTTGGGGCAACATCTGGTCGATGAGTCGCAAAGAACGTAAAGGCTTTTTCCGTAAGCAAGACTACCCTTTACCTACGGAAAAAGAAGATAAATAGGGTATGAGTAAACCATAGGGCGGAGTTTTCAAGCTCCGCCCTATGATGTAATCTTATCCGATTCGCTGAATTATTTTTTTTGCTATGTCTAAATAAGCTTGACTATATGGACTATTTGGCGCGGAAACCACAATCGGCGTGCCTTTATCGGCGTTTTGGCGGATTGCCATATCCAGCGGAATTTCGCCTAAAAATGTTTCGCCCATTTTTTCGGCTGTCTGTTTAGCTCCATTATGCCCAAAAATATCAGAGCGAGCGCCACAGCAAGGGCAAATAAAGTAACTCATGTTTTCAATAATTCCCAAAATCGGCGTATCGGTCTTTTTGAACATGTTCACGCCTTTAATGGCGTCGATTAAAGCAATGTCTTGCGGGGTGGAAACAATAACCACGCCATCCATCTCCGCGCGCTGTGATAAGGTTATTTGAATGTCGCCCGTTCCCGGTGGCATATCAATCACCATAACATCAATTTCACCCCAATTGGTTTGTGTTATAAGTTGTTCCAATGCTCCGCTGATTTTGACGCCGCGCCAGATAATCGGGGTGTCACGACTGATTAAGGAGCCGATGGAAATGGATTTTATGCCAAAGGTTTCAAACGGATTAAAAGTTTGTCCATCGTCAGAAAGCAATGGCTGTCTTTCATAGCCGAGCATTGTCGGAATTGATGGGCCATAGATATCCGCATCAACCAAAGCCACTTTTTTACCCTCGTGAGCCAAGGCTAAAGCTAAGTTTACCGCGGTGGTGGATTTGCCGACGCCGCCTTTGCCAGAGGCTACGCCGATAATTTTTTTGACCATTGGCAGTCGCCATTTTTCAATGGCGTTGATGCCGAGGTTGGTATTTTTATCTTCAACAAACACAATGGATATTTTTTTATCAGGAAAGGTTTGAGCGAGAATTTTTTTCAGAGTTTCTGTTTTTTCGGGATTCTCTGCCAAATTTTTAAATTCTATAATCAGGCGATTCCCTAATTCCTTGAGGGCGGAAATCTTATCAGACGGATAGAAGTTATTGCATATTTCTTTAATATTTTCTGGTGTCATAATTATCTCCATATGTGGATATTCATTGTTCCTTAATTGTTTTTATCTAATATGTGGATTATCTTATGGCAAGAATTATTTAAGATAAAAGGAAAAACAATGGTAAAAAAAATAAATCCGTGGGATAATGGCGGCGATGAAGATTCTTGGGCGCTGGGCGGTGAAATATTCAAAAAAAATAAAATTGTCGATTTTAGTAAAATTGCAAAAATGCAAGGTTCTAAAGATAATTTTGGCGGCTATTTCAAATATGCTTTTTTGTTGTTGGCAGCAATATGGCTGGCATCCGGTTTTTATCAAGTGCAACCAAGCGAACAAGGGGTAATCTTGCGTTTTGGACGCTATGTTGATACGACAGACGCCGGTTTGCACTATCATTTGCCGTATCCGATTGAAGATGTGATAAAAGTGAATGTGACGCAAGAACGCAGTATCAATCTCGGTTCGGCTGAAAATCGCGACTATCGCAATAATGCGTTTACGGAAAGCCATATGCTGACCGGTGATGAGAATATTGTTGATATCAATTTAACCATTGTTTGGAAGATTAAAGACGCTAAGGACTATTTGTTTAGTATGCGCAGTCCTGATGCAACGGTGAGTGTGGCGGCGCAGTCCGTGTTGCGGGAAATTGTCGGTCAATCGGAAATGCAACCGATTATTACCGGTGACCGCGGCAAGGTTGAAGACGATACCAAAGAAGAATTGCAACGGGTTTTAGATGAATTTGGGGCCGGAATTCAAATTGTGCGCGTAAAACTGCAGAAAGCCGATCCGCCGAGAGAAGTGGTTGATGCTTTTAATGAAGTGCAACGCGCTAAAGCGGATATGGAACGTTTCAAAAATGAAGCAGAGGCTTATCGTAACGAGGTTTTGCCAAAAGCACGCGGTAAAGCCGCGCAAATTTTGCAAGATGCCGAGGCTTATAAGGCGACAATGATTAACAAGGCTCAAGGTGAGGCCGATAGATTCGCTTCGGTTTATGCCGCTTACAAGGCTGGAAAAGAAGTGACAATCAAAAAAATGTACTTGGAAGCTTTGGAAGATGTTTTGCAAAAGTCGAACAAAATAATTGTCGATCCGTCGCAAAAAGGCAATCTGTTGCCAGTTTTGCCGTTAAATAATTTACAGCCGAGCTTGAAGGATTAAAAAAATGAAAATATCTGCTTTATCTAAAATTTTATTGTCAATTGCGGTTGTCATGGCTGTTTTGGCTTATAGCGCCGCGTATGTGGTCTATCAGCCGGAGCAAGCTATTGTTTTGCAATTTGGCGAACCTGTTCGTTGGGTTAAAGATGCGGGGCTGAAATTTAAAATTCCATTGATTCAAAATGTCGTGTTTTATGACACACGATTACTTAATTTAGATCCGCCGGCGCAAGAAGTGGTTTTGAACGATAAAAAACGTTTGGATGTTGACAGCTTTACTCGTTATCAAATTGTTGACCCGCTAAAGTTTTATAAAACCGTGAAAACAGAAACTCAGGCTCGGAGTAAATTGGAAGAGATTGTTAATTCTTCTTTGCGCAAAGTTTTGGGACGAGTGACTTTGACTGAGTTATTATCTCAGCAACGTACGCAAATTATGGCGGATATCAGTAAAACGGTGAAACAAGATGCCGAGGCCATTGGTGTAAGCGTGGCCGATGTGCGGATTCGCCGCGCTGATTTGCCGATGGAGGTTATGCAAGCCATTAATGAGCGGATGAAAACCGAACGTCAGCGTGATGCTAAGGAATTCCGCGCTAAAGGTCAGCAAAAAGCGCAAAATATTCGGGCAACAGCGGACAAAGAGGCGGCAATAATTGTGGCTGAAGCAGAAAAGCAGTCGCAGATTTTGCGTGGTGAAGGCGATAAAGAGTCTGTGGCGATTTGGAACAAAACTGTGGGACAAGATGTGGAATTTTATGAATTTTATCGTAGCCTTGAAGCCTATCGTAAATCTTTAGGCGATAGCGAAACCTCTTTGGTTTTGTCACCGGATTCGCAATTTTTCAAATATTTTAATGCAACTTTAAGAAAGTGAAAACATGCAAAAGTTTTTTGCCGGATTGGTTATGTGTCTTGTGTGTACTTTTCCTGTTAGAGCGGAACAGCGCTCTTTGGAAGATGTTATAGATGAGGTAAACCCGTCTGTTGTCAGCATTGCTGTTGACATAAGCGATAGTGAGCAGGCTTTGGGAGCGGGCATTATTATCAGTGCCGACGGCTATGTTGTGACAAATGCGCATGTAATGGAAAATGCGGATAAAATTACAGCGCAGACGCCGGATGGTGAAACTTTTGACGCAAAATTAATAGGAATTGATGAAAAAACAGATGTTGCTTTGTTAAAAGTCAAAAATCCTCTTGATTTAGAAGCCGGACACTTTGGTAATTCAGATGAAATTCGTGTGGGAAACAAGGTTTTTGCCATAGGAAACCCATTTGGTTTGGGCAATAGTGTGTCATTGGGCATTATATCTGCCAAGGAAAGGGATATAGATAAAGGACCATACGATAATTTTTTGCAAACCGATGCCGCGATTAATCAAGGAAATTCCGGAGGACCGTTATTTAATATGGACGGAAAAATCATTGGCATGAGTACCGCTATTTTTTCGGAAGATGGAAAAAATAGCGGAGTCGGCTTTGCTACGCCGGCAAATATGGTGGTATGGGTTGTGGAACAACTGAAAAAAAATGGTAAAGTTATTCGCGGCTGGTTGGGCGTTAGTGTGCAAAAAGCGCGAACAAAAGGTGAAGAAAAAGACAAGGTGTTGATTATTTCGTCTATGGCTGAAAACTCTCCGGCGGCCAGAGCTGGCTTAAAAGTTGGAGATAAAATTCTTTCTTTAGGCGATGTTTCTTTAAAAAATCCTCGTTTATTTTCTTTGGAAGTTGCTAAGTTAGCGCCTAAAACTGTTGTGCCTATTGTAATCAGTCGGGATAATCAAGAGCTTCATAAAGAAATTATTGTTGCGACGGCTCCTGACGATGAGACAAGTGAAAAAGGCAATAAAGCCAATAAGATGAAAAGCTTTGAGGAATTGGGGCTGGATAAATATAAAATAAGCAAAGCATTGTTTTTTGAACCACTTGGATTTTCGGCGTATTATGATGAAAAATCTAAGGCTTTTGTGGTGACATCTGTAGAAAATGGTTCTCAAGCTGAAGATAAAGGTATAAAAATAGGGGATCGGTTGATGTCGGTTAATGGAAAGCAATTGTTCGGAACGGAAGATTTAAAAATAAAAATCAAACAATCTGCTACGGAAGAGCTTAAATTGCAGTTGGAAGACAGAGATGGTGTTTATAATGTGTTTTTACAGCCGGAGAACTCATTATGACCAGAGTTGATTTTTATCACTTGCAACAAAAAAATTTGGAAGAGGTTTTGCCTAAATTATTGCAAAAGGCTTATGGTCTGAATAAACGTATAAAAGTAAAAATCGGCAGTGAAGATAAAATTGAATATTTAAACTCATTGTTGTGGACGTTTAATGATGAAAGTTTTTTACCGCATGGTAGTAGAAAGGATGGTTTTGCCGAGCAACAACCGATTTGGCTTTCATCCGATTCCGATAATCCGAATAAAGCCGTTTTTTTGTTTTTGGTGAGTGGAGCGGAAGAAGATGTTTCTGTATTAAACAATTATGAACGTGTTTTTAATATCTTTGATGGAAAATCAAACGATGCGCTGACGCAGGCGCGCCGTTTGTGGAAAGAATATAAAAATGCGGGGTTTGACGTTTTTTATTGGCAGCAGGATGAACGTGGAGCTTGGGTGCAAAAAGCTTAAATTGGGTAACATCTTCTAAAAAGACTTGAAGTTGTCGCTAAACATTTTATTATCATATGAAAAAGTGTATTGGAGAGGAGATAAAAGTGTCAGAAAATAAAGATATAGAAGTGGCAAAACAAACCATTGATAGAGAAGTCGAAGCTTTAAAAAGCATGGAAAACGAGTTGGATGACACTTTAACATCTGCGGTTGATATTTTACAAAAAACCAAAGGGCGAGTGATTATCACCGGAATGGGAAAGTCCGGACATATCGGACGAAAAATAGCCGCCACTTTAGCATCGACCGGTACACCTGCTTTTTTCCTTCATCCGGGAGAAGCCAGCCATGGTGATTTGGGCATGATAACGGCCGACGACAGTGTTGTCGCCATATCTAATAGCGGCGAGTCAAAAGAATTGTCGGATATATTGGTTTATTGCCGCCGTTTTGCCGTTCCGTTGATTGCAATTACTAAAAATCCGGAAAGTTCTTTGGCGAAGAATAGTGATTTGGTTTTGAAACTTCCGGCCAATCGAGAAGCTTGTCCGTTGGGATTGGCGCCAATGTCTTCAACAACGGCGACTTTGGTTATGGGAGATATTTTGGCGGCAGATTTAATGGTGCGCAAAGGGTTTACGGAAGCTGATTTTAGATTGCGCCATCCGGGAGGAAAACTTGGCGCAATTTTGCGACACGTTTCAGATATTATGCATACGGGAGACGAAATGCCTCTTATTAAAGATACCGCAATTATGCAAGATGCGTTGATGACAATGTCTGAAAAAATGTTGGGATGTGTCGGTATTGTCGATGATCAAGGCAATCTGTCCGGAATTATTACCGATGGTGATTTGCGCCGTTGGATGTCTCCGGATTTAATCACGGAAAAAGTTTCTAAGGTTATGACTAAAAATCCCAAAACTATTTCTCCCGATGCCTTAATTGCCGAAGCCGTTAATGTTATGAACAATACAGGACGCGGCATAACTAATTTGTTTGTCGTTAAGGACAAAAAACCGATAGGTGTTATTCATATTCATGATTGTTTGAAAGCCGGAGTAAGTTAATAAATGTTTGATTCGCACAAAATAGACGCATATTTTGACGGAGAACGACCATTCGAAAATGTCCAAGCCGAGCAGAAAAATAAAATGCCGGTTGTACGTCGTTTTATAAAACTGGGTTTTCCTTGTCTCGCGGCGGCTATTTTGGGCGTGATGCTCGTTATGCCGAATATCAAAAAAAGCATAGACTTGCGGAATGATGAAACGCTCCCTCGTAAAAATGAAATGGAAAAATTGCATATTGAACAAACGGTTTATCATACAACAGACTCTAAAAACAGAGTAAGCACCATTACCGCAGATAGCGTTGATGAACTTTCTCCAGAATCTCGGGATGTAAAAATTAATAATCCTCGCGGAAAGATACCGACGGATAATGGAATTATCCAAATAAAAGCTTTGACCGGTTTCTTTAATCAAAATGACAATATTTTGACTTTGGTTGAAAAAGTTATTGCGTATGATGAGCGAAAAACGGTGGTTAAGACGGAAGAAGCTTCTTATGATTTTAAAAAAGACTATGGTTTTGGCTCAAAAAGAATAAACGCTGAAGGAACATGGGGTGATTTAGAAGCGGAAAGCTTTGAATTTTATAAAAACGAAAATATTTTGATTTTAAAAGGAAAACATGTCGTCACAACTTCGCAAGGAACTTTGACCGCAAATAAGGAAACCCGCTTTTTTCAAAATGAACATAAAAGCGTATCTTTGGGAAACGTTATTGTTCGGCAAAATGATAATATTTTATATGCGGATAAAATGATTGCATGGTTTACGCCGGACAATGAACTTAAAAAAACAGAGGCTTATGGCAATGTTCGTATTGTTACCCCAAAAGGAAAAGCCTTTGGTGATAAAGGAGTTTATAATCCTAAAACAGCCAAAGTTGAATTGTTTGGACGTGTGCGTTTGGAACAACAAGGTAATGTGATAAACGGTAATAAGGCGGAAACAGATTTGAATACGCAGATAAGTCGAATAACCGGTAACAAAAATAAAGGCGGGCGCATTAGCGGCACGTTTTACAGCAAAAGGAAAACAGAAAATGATAAAAAAACAAAATAATGAAACCGAAGAGCTGGAAATTTTTAATATTGGTAAAAAATATAAAAAACGCACCGTTCTGAAAAATGTGTCGCTTCATGTGAAAAAAGGCGAGGCTGTTGGTTTGTTGGGACCAAACGGGGCGGGAAAAACAACTTGTTTTTATTGCGTGACGGGGCTAATCACTCCAGATTATGGGGATGTTTATATCGGTGGACAAGATATTACAAATATGCCAATGTACAAGCGCGCCAGAATGGGAATAGGATATTTACCGCAAGAAGCTTCAATTTTCAGAACGCTGAGCGTTGAAGATAATATTAAAGCAGTGTTGCAAATTGTGATTGATGATGAAAATCAGCGGGAAGATATGTTGGAAGAGTTGCTGAGCGAGTTTTCCATAGAACATTTGCGTCATTCTCCGGCATTGGCATTGTCCGGCGGTGAACGGCGCCGATTGGAAATTGCCCGTGCGTTGGCAAGTCGTCCGAGTTTTATTTTGTTGGATGAGCCATTGGCCGGTATTGACCCTATTGCCGTTGGTGAAATCAGAACTTTGGTGTCTCAGCTTAAAAATCGTGGTTTAGGGGTGCTAATTACTGATCACAATGTGCGGGAAACATTGGATATTATAGATAGAGCGTATATTTTGCATGGCGGTACTGTTTTGATGGAGGGAACGCCGGATGAGATTGTTGCCAACGAAGAAGTTCGCAAAGTATATTTGGGAGATAATTTCTCGTTATAAAAAAGTATATTGTTTACTTTTGCTTAAACAGTGTTATACTATAAAACAATTAGAAATGGCGATTGTGCCGAAATAATTAACAAATGAGGTAAATCATGAAAATTACATTGACAGGAAAACAAGTAGATATTAGTGACAGACTGCGTAACCGTGTTGAAGAAGCTGTTGAAAATGCGGTTAACAAATATTTCAACGCGCCGATTAGCTGCAGTGTTGCTTTTTCTAAAGATGGTGAAGATTTTAGAGCTGAAGTAACTGTTCATCCAGCTAAAAACATTGTGTTGAAAGGAACCGGTGTCGCTGCTGATCCTTATTCTGCTTTTGACAACGCTAATGAACACATTGCAACGCGTTTACGCCGTCAAAAAACAAAATTAAATGATCACAAAGGCAAAACAGGCATTGTTGAAATGGCTCATGCCGCAGTATTTCCTGTAAAAGAAACAGAAGATGAAATGAGTATTGATGAAAATGCGCCTTTGACAATTGCTGAAACAGATGCAAACATCAAAGTTTGCACAGTTAGCGAAGCTGTGATGTACATGGATTTGGCAGACGAAAATGCTTTAATGTTCCGTAATAGCGCTAACAATCGTATCAGCATGGTTTATCGCCGCAAAGATGGTAACATCGGTTGGGTGGAACCGGCAGAATAATTTTAACGTCTAAAGGGATAAAAAATGGGAATTTCTGATATCTTGTCCGAAAACATGGTACTTGCTCATGTTGAAGCGGAAAATAAACGTGGTTTGTTAGAAAAATTGTCAGGGTTTGTTGCTGAGAAAGAAAATTTGGATAAAAATTTAATTTTTGAAGCAATTTTAGAACGTGAAAATCTTGGCTCTACCGGCTATGGAGATGGTGTCGCTTTTCCTCACGCCCGTATAAACGGACTAAATAAAGTTATTGCTGTTTTTGCTCGTTTGAATAAAGGTGTTGACTATGATTCACTGGATAATCATCCTGTTGATTTGATTGGTTTTTTGCTGTCTCCTGAAAAGAGTGGAGAAGATCATCTTCAATCATTGGCTGTTATGTCCAGAGTTCTGAAAGATGCAGACACATGCCGTAAAATCAGAGAGGCAAAAACAGCCCATGAAATTTATGTAGCTTTGCAAAAGTAAAATTAAGCTGATTAAAAAAATAAGGGTTTCCATGCTATGAATGGAGACTCTTTTTTTTATTGACAAAAACGTATGCGAAATATAATATATAAATTACATTTTTATTATCATTTTTATTATTAATTTTAAGCATATGGAAGATCTGGAACTGAATTTTAAATTTTTATATCCGGCTATTGTTTGCGATATAAAAAAATCTGAAAGATATGTTCAGATTTTTTACATTTATCAGAAACGGGCATGGTATCAAAAAGTTCGTCCAATACATAGTGAAAAAATCTATACGGATGACAAGCGTTTTGTCCAAGCCGTTCGTTTGCAAAAAGGAGATGTTCTGTATTTGGAATTTGGCGGAGACAGCCCAATTCAGGAAATGAAAAAGCTTCCTTTTTGGGAACGAATCAAAAATCGTGTTTTTTCTTTATGTTATAAACGGGAAAAATGTTAAAATGAACGCCATGTTGCTTTTGTGCATCATGGCGTTTTTGATTTTTTAGTTAGACATGTCAAAAACAATATTAAAATAGCAACCTTTTTCTGTCTTGTTACAAAATTGGCAAGTTTGTTGCACTTTAACCGGAGATGAAACATCATCAGTTAACTTTTGTCCGGAAGTACAATAAGACGCGCCACCATTCCAAGTGGTGCTATCGGAAATATGAAAACAGACAGCAGATATATCTGCTCGGAAAGCCTTAATTGTTTGCAGAGCATTTTTGCATAAATCTTCACCACTGGGCGAAAGTAAGGTATTTGTTTGAGAAAAGTCAAGAGATAACATGTAATAGTATTGATGTGATTGAGAACCATCTTTATTTGTCCACTTAGATAGACCATGCCTTAGCATTATGAGGTTGCCGTAATTATCTATAAGGCGTGAATTTTTATAAGTTAAACCATCGGGAATTTCATTTAAGGCATCTAGAACATAAGTGATGTTTTCCATTGTTTCAGGATAACTACCAATAGAAGAACGTAAGGATATTGTGTTGGCAAAAATTTGGGATAGCTGTTGTTTTTGTTGGTTGGAACGGTACTCGCGCATTGCTTTGCTAAACCCTTGAATACCACCGACGCTCAACACCCCGATGATGGCCAGAACACCCAACATTTCAATCATGCTTCTTCCAGAGGAAACCGCGTGTAGCGGCGCATCTAAAGCGGTTTTACGCTGTCTCAAAAAATTCATGTACGTCTTATGTACATTAGGATTTTTTTCGCAGCTAGAAACCACTTTATCTACACCACTCTCCGCGGTTTCGAGAGTGCGTGTCTTTTGCGCTTGTGTACTTCTTTTGTACACGTCGCTTAAAAATCCCGTCGCATTTGGTGCACATTGTGGATGAAGTCTTCCAGAGGAAACCGCGTGTAGCGGCGCATCTAAAGCGGTTTTACGCTGTCTCAAAAAATTCATGTACGTCTTATGTACATTAGGATTTTTCTCGCAGCTAGAAACCACTTTATCTACACCACTCTCCGCGGTTTCAATACATTCTAAGTCCTTGTCATACTCGGGCGTATCCCGAGTATCCAATAAAGGAGAGTGTTTTATATGGATTCTCGGGATAAATCCGAGAATGACAGAGAATGGAGTATTCCATTTACCCTCAAATTTTTTCCAAAAATGGTAAAAACCGCGTGTAGAAGCTTTAAAACGCTCTGAAATCGAATGTTTAGGATTTACAGAGAGAGAGAGAGAGACCTTTGCTTAGCTTATTTTTCATCTTTCTTTCCTCTTAAATAGCATATAATCATTATTATTCATACCAGAGACAAGTTAAAATTTCATAAAAGCAAAACACCTCGTTTTATCAACGAGGTGTTCGCCGGAGTTAGAAAACTTTTTAAATATCCAAATTTTGTACTTTCAAAGCATTTTCTTGAATAAACTCTTTACGAGGTTCAACCACGTCTCCCATCAATGTGGAGAATGCCTCATCAGCTTCTTCAATACTGTCAATTTTAACTTGTAGCAAAGAACGAGCTTCCGGATCCAATGTTGTTTCCCACAGCTGTTCCGGATTCATCTCGCCCAAACCTTTATAGCGTTGGATGGAAATGCCTTTTTTACCTGCCGCGGTAACCGCGTTCATTAAGGTAACCGGACCATCAACACGTTTTTCGCCCAAGGCTTTAGTCGTCAGTTTAGAAGATTGGGCAAAGTTTTCGGTTAAAAACTCGTGCATGTCATTCAAAACCTTACCTTCCGGACTCTCTAAAATGTTCGCACCGATAACGTGTTCTTCTTTCACGCCGCGCAACACACGATAGAACACCACGCTACCCTCTTCGTTAAGTTCGGCCTTCCATCCGCGGTCATATTCGGCTTCCAGAGTATCCAAACGTTGTGCCATTTTATCAAGTTCAGCCGTCAAAGCAGTTTTGTCTTTCAAAACTTCCGGATTAAACAAACCGCGAATAGCCATTTGTTCCACAATTTTTTCCGGAGCTTTTAAGGTCAAAGCTTTAATCATACTATTAGCGCGTTTTGTGCTTTCAACAAAAGAAATCAAATCTTGACCAATCAGGCGTTCACCATTGGCTGTTTCCAAAGAACCCTCATCACAGCCACCGTGAATCAAATAATCTTCCATTTCGCGGTCGTCTTTAATGTAGATGATAGAGTTACCGCGTTTAGCTTTATAAAGCGGCGGTTGAGCAATATATATGTAGCCGCGGCGGATAAGTTCCGGCATCTGACGATAGAAGAATGTCAACAACAAAGTTCTAATGTGTGCGCCATCGACATCGGCATCGGTCATGATAATGATTTTGTGATAACGGCATTTATCGGCGTCAAAGTCGTCACGGCCGATACCCGTACCAAACGCGGTAATCATCATACCAATTTCCGCCGAACTCAGCATACGGTCAAAACGCGCGCGTTCCACATTCAAAATTTTACCGCGCAACGGCATAATGGCCTGATTTTTACGGTCACGACCCTGTTTGGCTGAACCGCCGGCTGAATCTCCCTCCACAATGAACACTTCGGAAAGAGCCGGATCTTTTTCAGAGCAATCCGCCAGTTTTCCAGGGAGTGAAGCAATATCCAAAACACCCTTGCGGCGGGTTAATTCACGAGCCTTGCGAGCGGCCTCGCGGGCGGACGCGGCTTCTACAATTTTGCCGACAATAATTTTGGCCTCAGCCGGATGTTCGTCCAACCATTCTTTTAGTTTATCGCCCACGGTGTTTTCCACCACCGGACGAACCTCGGAAGAAACCAATTTATCTTTGGTTTGGGAAGAAAATTTAGGGTCAGGAGCCTTAACCGATAAAACGCAAGTCAAACCTTCGCGCATATCTTCACCTGTGATAATGTTTTTATCTTTTTTCAGCAGACCGTTTTCCATAATATAGTTGTTGATAGTGCGGGTGAGCGCGCCGCGGAAACCTGCCAAGTGTGTACCGCCGTCCTTTTGCGGAATATTGTTGGTAAAGCAAAGCATTGTTTCATTATAGGCGTTAGTCCATTGCAAAGCCACATCAACCACAATACCATTGTTTTCGCCACTGACCGAGATAATATTTTCGTGCAGAGGAGCTTTAGATTTATTCAAGTGGCTGACAAACGCTGACAAACCGCCTTCATAGTGAAAATCCAATTCTTTCGGTTCGGCACCGCGGTTATCAATCAAACGCAAATAAACACCGGAGTTTAAGAAAGCTTTTTCACGAATAGAGCGTTCCAGAGTTTCAAAATTAAATTCAACTTGCGTGAATGTTTTTGGTGACGGCAAGAAAGTCACTTCCGTACCATGTCGATTCGGCGCGTCGGCCACAACGTGAACATGCTCAACCACATTGCCATCGGCAAAACTTGCCTCATATTCTTTATCGTTACGCCAAATTCTAAGTTTCAACCAAGTGGAAAGCGCGTTAACCACCGAAACGCCCACCCCGTGCAAGCCGCCGGAAACTTTATAGGAGTTGTTATCAAATTTACCACCGGAATGCAATTCGGTCATAATAACTTCCGCGGCGGAAATTCCTTCTTCTTTATGAGTGTCAACCGGCATACCGCGTCCATTGTCGCGAATAGTTGCCGAACCATCAGGATTAAGAATAACCAAAGTTTTATCACAATAACCGGCTAAAGCTTCATCAATAGCATTGTCCAACACTTCATAAATCATGTGATGAAGGCCGGAACCGTCATCGGTGTCACCAATATACATTCCAGGGCGTTTGCGTACGGCATCTAACCCGCGCAAAACCTTAATGGAATCGGCATTATATTCTTGTTCGCTTTTCAGGTATTCTTCTTCTGTTAATTCAGTCATTGAAATCCTCATAAATTTAATTTTTCACATAGCACAAATATAGCTCGAACCGCCAAATTTACCAAGCACAAAATCAAAGTTATAAACGGAAAACGCACAAAAAATGCGCTTGATTTTTATTGAAATAAAGACTAAAATCACCACATAATTTTTATCATTTATAAATCATTAATTTTAAGCTTATGAAAAATGCCGTTATTATGTTGTGGCTCGCTGTCTTTACTATTGGAATGTTGCTGTTGGAAGTAATGTTTAGGTGTCCTCTGGAGTGCCATGTAGGTGAAGTTATTGGCGGGATACTTTTAGTTTGTTTAGGTACCGGATGGTGTGTAAAACTTCGCCGTCCACGTAAAAAAATTATTTTCAGTATTGTTGGCGGACTCATTTTGATTGTTGCAATGGAAGTTGCCATTAATATTGTAAATCTTGCGGCGGTTATTGACTTTTGGAAGAATATACCGATTTTATCAGTTATTTTCCCATTGCTACTAGTGTTTTACATTCCTTTTGTTTACGTTGGTGCCATTTGGATATATTTGTACTACTTTTGCGATTTGCGCGATGTTGTTACAAAATTGAAACAAGACATTTAGCAAAAAAGAGGCTCTTTTACAGAGTCTCTTTTTTTGTTTAAGCCTATATAATTTTCTTGCTTTTATTTTATAAAAAATTTTATAATCTTTTTGCGTTTAGAGATAGACGCAGGGCGTCGAAAACCCTTTCAGTAACAGTCGTTATGCATAGCGACTTTAATTTTATATGCCGATTTTCTGTTCAAGGGACGGATGTCGGCTAAATAAGGCTACATGCCAAATAGGCTGAGCCGTTTGTTACTGTACGGTTTTCGAACATCCGCCCGCTGTTAAAACGCGGGTTTTGTTTTTTTTTGTAACAAAAGAAACGGAGTTTGAAAATGTATAAATTTAAAAAGAATTTTTTATGTGCGGGCATTCTCAACCACATTTTAAATGTCATTCTCGGATTTATTCCGAGAATCCATGCAAAACAGAATTTAAATCGTCATTATCGGGCTTGTCCCGATAATCTGGATACTCGGAACAGACTGTTCGGCAAGCCCGAGTATGACATTCTTGTTGCACAGTGCGGGCGTTCTATGATTGAAATGTTAGGCGTGCTTGCCATCATTGGTGTTTTGAGTGTTGGCGGTATTGCCGGCTATTCAAAAGCAATGGAAATGTATAAAATTAATCGGCAAAGAGTACAGCTATCAGAATTATTTTGGCATTTAATCGCTTTGAAAGACGATTTTTTATATGAATATAAAAATACGCAACATTCTGTGAGGATAGCCGAGAATATGGAAGCTTTGGGGGTTATTCCGGATGGAATGGAGAAAGTCTATGGAAATTGTATAAAAGATATTTTTGGAAATTCACTGTCATTAAATCTTTCTAAAAGTATTTGGCACACGCCGGACGGAGAAAAACGGTCAGCACTAGAGTATTATGTTGAATTTAATGTTTTTAATGCGGAAAAATCAAATAAGATGAAACAGAAATATTGCGTTACATTTCTGGAACAAGCTCAGCATTTTTCAGCATATATCAGTTCTGTGCAAAATAGAGGCTCAAAAGAAAATGGATATAGTGAAAAAAGGTTAAATTTAGTTTCTGTAAAACCAAATGAAATATATGATTTTTGCCAGAAATGTAATTCAGATACATCTTGCCAATTGATAATGTTTTTTAAAATATAAAAGAGGCTGAAACGCCCCTTTATTTTCGTATATCAAATATTTTGAATTTTGACTTAAGATGATTTAGCAATTCCGCATCATTAAAGAATTTATCACAATCTGCATCTTGAGTTGTTTTATCTTCCGGTATGGGGCGATATTTTTGCAAATAATATTCCTTAACTCCGAGAGTTGATAATTCATCGGCTATTTTATAAATGTCTGCAATTTCCAAAATACGCGGATCGCAAGTGGTTCGGCATTCAAAATGCACGCCGCTGTCAATTAAAATTTGCAAGCTTTCTCTGATATTGCCCACAGGAGTTGGACAACCGGTAACTTTAGAATATCTTTCCGTGTCTAGCGGAACTTTAATGTCCATGCCTACCCAAGCAACTTTACCAATTACTTTTTTCAAGGCTTCTGGATTATAGCCTCCGGTATGCAAGCCTATTTCAAATCCCATATTTTTTACAATATCCATGGCTTGCGGCAAGTTGCTTTGCATTAAAGGTTCGCCCCCGCTGAAAACAACGGCGTCTAAAATACCTTTACGATGTTCCAACAAATTAATTAACTTATCCCAGTCGGTATTGTCGTTGCTGTTAGGATTTTGCAATGATGAATTATAGCAAAACGGGCAACGCCACGGACAGCCTTGCATAAAAACAACAGCGGCTATCTTAGACGGAAAATCGACGATACTGAATTTTTCAATATCGCCGATTCGCAACAAATCCAAAGACATGCTCTTCAGTTCTTTTATTCAGCCGCCAAAGCACAGCCGCAGTCATTATCCAAATACATAACGGCTTTTTCTTCACAAAAACATTTGCGAGAATAATATTCAGATTTTTTACCTTTATTGAATTCAGAAACCGGACGATGATAGCCCATTACTCTGGTCCAAATTTCGCAAGGCTGTCTTTCTGCGTCGGTTAATTTGATGTCTTCAATATTGATTGTGTTTGTCATGTTTTAATTCTCCTAAAAAATGTTTCATATATTTATTTTGCAAAGTTAAGCCGCGTTGCTGGCTTTTAATTTCTTTAATTTTGCAGCTTTCTTTTCTTCATCACAAATCGGGCAGAACTTGTGTTCGCCGGCTAAATAGCCGTGTTTTGGACAAATTGAGAAAGTCGGTGTAATTGTGATGTATGGCAAACGATAGTTTGTCAAAACCTTTTTAATCAGCTCGCCGCAAACTTTTGCCGAGGAAATACGTTGACTCATATAAAGGTGCAACACTGTTCCGCCGGTGTATTTAGACTGTAAAGCCGCTTGCAAATCCAAGGCTTCAAACGGGTCATCCGTATAACCAACCGGCAATTGCGAAGAGTTTGTGTAATAAGGGTCTTCCTTGGTGCCGGCTTGAATAATCCCAGAAAAACGTTTTTTGTCTTCACGGGCAAAACGATAGGTCGCGCTTTCAGCCGGAGTTGCTTCAAGATTATACATGTGACCGGTTTCTTCTTGAATTTTTACCAAGCAAGCGCGGATATAATCCAAGAATTTTTCGGCAAACGCCTTACCCCATTCATCGGCAACCGAGTGCTCATCGTTAGTAAAGTTGCGAATCATTTCATTGATACCGTTTACACCGATGGTTGAGAAGTGATTGCGTAAGGTGCCTAAATAACGTTTAGTGTATGGATACAAGCCATTGTCAATCAGGCGTTGAATAACTTTTCTCTTAATTTCCAAAGAGGTGCGGGCAATGTTCATTAACTCGTCAACACGGGCAAATAAAGCTTGTTCGTTGCCCTTAAACATATAACCCAAACGAGCGCAGTTGAAAGTTACCACACCGATAGAACCTGTTTGCTCCGCCGAACCAAACAAGCCGTTGCCTTTAGCCAGCAGTTCACGCAAATCTAATTGCAGGCGGCAACACATGGAACGAATTTGCCCCGGTTTTAACACAGAGTTAATAAAGTTTTGGAAATAAGGCATGCCATATTTTGCCGTCATTTCAAACAACAATTGAGATTTTTCGTCATCCCATGGAAAATCCGGTGTCATATTATAAGTTGGAATTGGGAAAGTAAACGGACGTTCCAACACATCTCCGGCCATCATAACTTCAATGTAGGCGCGGTTAATCATATCCATTTCTTTTTGGCAATCACCATAAGTGAAAGGCATTTCTTCCTGACCTTCAATAATCGGCATATAGTTTTCATCGTGACCGGCAATATGACCGCCGATATACGGGTGCTGATTACGCAAATCTTCTGGGCAAACCCAGTCAAAAGTAAAGTTTGTAAATGGTGTTTGCGAACCCCAACGTGACGGAACGTTCAAATTGTAAACTAATTCTTGAATAGATTGTTTTACTTGGTCGTATGATAAATTGTCTTTTCTGACGTATGGAGCCAAATAAGTATCAACTGAAGAAAACGCTTGCGCGCCGGCCCATTCGTTTTGCAACGTTCCCATAAAGTTGACCATCTGTCCAACGGCTGATGTCAAATGTTTCGGCGGATTGGCTTCAGCTTTGCCTTTCACCCCGTTAAAGCCTTCTTTTAAAAGGTTTTTCAATGACCAACCGGCGCAATATGCCGCCAACATATCCAAATCGTGAATATGAATATCGCCGTTACGATGCGCTTCGCCTACTTCTGCCGGATAAACGTGGCTTAGCCAATAGTTGGCCGTAACTTTACCCGACACATTCAAAATCAAACCGCCGTTAGAATAACCTTGGTTGGCATTGGCATTAACGCGCCAGTCCAATTTTTCCAAATATTCATTAATAGAACTTTCAACATCAACCATAACTTTATGGTCTGAGCGCATACGATTACGTTTGTCACGATACAGAATATAAGCTTTAGCTGTGGCAAAATAGTTTGCGGAAATTAACACTTGTTCCACAATGTCTTGAATTTGCTCAATAGATGGCAGAGATTCCAAAAATTTATGATTGATAACTTTCATAACTTGCGCGGTTAAAAGCCAAGCATCAGATTCATCAAATTCTCCTGTTGAAGTTCCGGCTTTTAAAACGGCATTATAAATTTTATTTTCATCAAACGGAGCCAAAGTGCCATCACGTTTGGTAACATTTTCAATTTTTGTGTCAATTTTGCTCATTTTGGTATTCTGCTCTGTACCCATTATAAAATTCTCCTTATGGCGCGTTGAAAAATTACTGAAACATACTACATGTAGTAAATACTAAAATGCAAATATCAATATATAGTTATGCTCAGAAAATTTATTAATGCCTCATTGATATTAATTTTCTAGATACATTCTAGAAAATTAATAACAAGAACAACAAGAGAAAAAAAAGGTAAAAAGAATTTTTTTTTATAACTGGTTAATTTTGCATATAATTTTTTTTTCGGTATGTATATAAGATTGTTAATCTTTATTAAGATGTCGGGATATATTTCTTATGACAAGAATCAATGTGTTATCAGTAACAAACTGATTCATAGCAGTTAAAAAATAAAGAAAATTCGTTTTGGGCAATATCATTCTTATAAAAAGGAGTCGAAAGTGTAATTTTCTTAAAACGCCGATTCTTTTAAAATCGATAAGTCTTTAAAAAGAAAAAAGCCTGCTTAAAAACAGGCTTTTTTAAATAATGCGGCAAGCTAACGGACAGGCGCATAGACTTGAACGTCATCCAATGTTTCGTCCGTGCATTGATTGCCGTGGCAACGTTTCATCACAGTCGCTTTACGAGCTTTGTTTAAGCCGCGAACTTTGATGGAAGGAACATAAACTTCAACAATTGTTAATTTAAATGTTAAATAAGCCACATTGTTGTTTTTATCCAAAGCGTAGATTTTTATGCGGTACACTCCGCCGTCTTTAGGCATTGCGATGCCGGTAAACATCTGAACTGTCGGATTATATTTTAACCACTTTGGTAACGGCGAATCATCAATTAAACCGGCTTTGGTTGTGTATGTCCCTTCTTTCCAACCCATTTTTTCAAAAACGGAATCAGGAATAACGATTTTAATATGCTCACCGGTTTCAAATGTAACATCCGGCAACAATTTTTCAGAGGACAAATTAACTGGCGGTCGGCGGCTTGGAATATCCATCAAATATGGTCGATTATCCGGAATAAATTCGCCTTTACGCCATTTTTCCAGGTTGTCGCGTAAAGCCAGTGCAATGCGGGACGGCGATTCGTTCAACATATAATAAGGAACGGCGTCTAAACCGATAGTGGCATATAAAGTGCCGAGAGCGTCTTGCAAGTCAACATAAGCTAAAGAAGCTTTGGTTTCATCCGCGATGGCTCTAGCGGCTTCCAATTGACTTTTTTCGGCATGACTTCCATTGGCGGAAGTAATATCTTCGGCAATATTTTCAGAAGTTCCGGCTATTTCATAAGCAATCTGATAATCTTCAGTTGCAGAGGTATATCTGGCCCATGCGATATAAACCTGATTTAAAATCAAAGAGGTCATACGTTGGCGGCGCAAGTCAATCATCATTTGTTGGTTGGCGCCTTTGCGTGTGTCTTCATAAACAAGCATGGAGGCTTCTTTTGCTTCATTGCACCATTTTTGGTTATAGGTATTCGGATTGTTTTTATAGCCGCTGCCGTTGTCATCACGGAAATTATTTATAATCATTTCCAAGTCATCGGAATCGGTCAGCAAGTCATGAACTTTGAGCTCCGGACGATTCGTCAATGCCAACCATTCTAAACGAGAAAGGTTTGATTTTATTTCCGGTAGGGCAAAATTGCCATATTCTTTTCCAACCAAGGTAAACTGAGTGGCAGGGTGAAGTCCCATTAACGAGGCGAGACGTTCGTGAGCGGTTTCCATGTCACGTTTCAACGCCGATAATTTTTTAACAGATTCCATATATTTACGCTTTTTCATCAAATCTTCGGTTGAAGGATTCTTACCCTGTTGAGCCAATTCTTTAGCCTGAGCGTTCATTTCATCAACATCCAAAGTGATGTGTTCTATGGTGTCGTCAATAACCGGAATAAGTCTTTGGGCGGTTAAGGCTTTCCAATATAAAATGCGAGCTTCTTGCAAGATATTTTGGATAACTTTGCGACTTTGTTCTACGGCGACGCTTTTTTTAAATTCTGGACTGTTGTTCATATAATATAAAGTAGAAATATCCAAAACGTTCCAAGCCACTTTTAAATCAGGGCTGGTGTGTTCGTTGCTGTTTGTGTTTATATAGCCGGCGTTAGATGCTATATCCGGAAGCTGAGAATAAGCTGATTTTCCGGCTTGAAGCAAGCTTTCCTGATAGCGGATCATTCTTCCGGTATAGTTGTATTTCAGCGCCAAGGCCATGGACATATACATATCGATAGGCTTTTCAATTTTTAAAGGTGCGTTGGCGTACATATTTTGCATGTCAACATCATATCGGATAGCTCTGTCCCAGTCCGAGTAATAAGCAGCGTCGGGAGCTTTTGTGTAGCTTTCTTTATCAGAACAGCCGATAACGGCTAAAATTCCCGACATTAAAAACAGCAATTTTTTCATAGTTATATCCTTAAAGTACTTTAGTTAATATGATGTCATAATAATCTTTAAAAATTAACATTTTATTACACTTTTGCCTATATTATGTTACTAATAGATATTTAGAGGTAAAAAACAGCATGGTATCAATACTCGGCACTTTGTTTAAGTATAAGGAAAAGGAATCTCCTGATATTTTGGGGTATTTTCCGGAGCGAGTTCATGTTGATGCTTTTCCAGAACGCCGCTATTTATGGACTTCTCGTTTTTTGGTTATGGTGACATGTCTGAGCATATGCGCCAACATGGTGATTGCCTGTGCAATTTATTTGCTGTTGCCGGAACAACATGTTTCGCCGCGTCTTTTTGTGATGAATGACGACACGAGTCAGCTGGAGGTTCTGGAAAAGGATGAGCGTTATTATTATGTAAGTGATTTGATTGCCGAACAATATATCCGTGATTACATGGTGCTACGCTATACCATAACCGAGGATTATGCCGAATTGATGGATAGGTGGCGAGAGAACTCTATTTTGTATTGGTACTCGACAAACAGTATATTTCAGGAATTTCAAGAAAGTGATGTGGCAACGGCCGATAAACAATTTAAAACTTTGGGGTTGCAGAGGTATATTGATATAGATTGGACAAAGCGCGTTTCACGTTCAATGTGGATGGTTCAGTTTAAAACATATGATATCACTCGAGATAATCCTAAGCCAAAAGTTGATGTGTGGCGGGCGACTCTGCGGGTTGGATATGACGGAAATCTTCGTTTTAAAAAACCGGAAGACAGAATTTTAAATCCGTATGGTTTTTTGGTTTACAGTTATACGCTTTCTTATCAAGGCGATTATCGTAATGGTCCGGATGAGGTTGATGGTTCTTTACGTTATAATCTAATGATGTATTAAAAAAATCTCTCGTTTTTATTTAAAGCGGGAGATTTTTTGTTTGACAGGATAAAATATTTTCTGTTACCTTTTAAATGCAATGTTTGATTAACATTGCGGGGTTTGAAAGCCTCTTAGATGTTGCTTGTTTTTTTAAAACAAGCGTAAAAAAACTACCTTTTTGCATAAATAGCAGGAAGGTAGTTAATACGGCTATATAAAAGCCCAATATACTACACTATTACATCTAATAGCTTTCAACTTCCTGCTACCTCTAATCAAGGTGGCTTTTTTTTAGTTTTTTAAAGAAAAGGAGAAAGTTATAATGAAACAAGAGCAAAATGGGCGCAGTATGATAGAAATGCTGGGCGTTTTGGCAATTATTGGTGTTTTG
Source organism: uncultured Alphaproteobacteria bacterium (assembly GCA_934254675.1). GTDB lineage: Bacteria > Pseudomonadota > Alphaproteobacteria > RF32 > CAG-239 > RUG410. Next base: position 95,776 of record CAKQLP010000001.1, read on the forward strand.
AGTGTCGGCGGCATTGCCGGCTATTCCAAAGCGATGATGAAGTTTAAAATCAATAAGACAGCGGCACAAATTTCGGAAATAGCTACAAATATCCGCACTTTATATGCGCAGCAGAAAAATTTTAATGGGTTGACTGATGAAACAGCTATTCAAATGGGGATTATTCCAGACGAGATAACAACAAGCTCTAGTAGTGGATTAGGTAATTATAGTGGGAAAATGCTTCAAAATGCTTTTGGCGGAGATTTGTTTGTTCACGGGTATGATAAAGAAATGTATGGTAATGATGGAGATTTTTTTGTTGTAGGTTTAACTGGTTTGCCCAAAGAAGCATGCGTCGCACTTACCACGGCAGATTGGGGAACACGCGACACATCTGGAATTATTGGTATTTCAATAGGCAGTGCTTCTGGAAATGCGTTAGGTTTTAATTGCCCAAATCATGAATTGGATAGTTATGTATATTCTTGTTTTACAGATTTTCCAATTTCACCGACTGAAGCCGCGCAGTACTGTGAAAAAATTGTTGGGAGCCATTATGATGGAATTTCATTTGGTTTTGCAAAATAATTTCATAACTAATTTATATAATCAAAAAGCCCGTCATGCGACGAGCCTTTTTAATATGGGGCGGATGAAGAGATTCGAACTCTCGACATCTGGTACCACAAACCAGCGCTCTAACCAACTGAGCTACATCCGCCATTGTGATAACGAAATAGTTAATACAGTTAAACCAGTGAAAAGTCAATATTAAAGTTATAAAAAAATAAAATCTTTCATGAAAATACTTTTTAATATTAACTTTTTATTACCTTTTAGGGGGTATGTTTTAAAGCAAAATAAGAATCCCGAGGGTAAAAATGTTTAAAAAAATTGCTTTTATATGTGTTTTGGTTTTGGCTATGCTACGCGCAGTTGCCGCGAGCGCCTCTGTTTCATCCATTATGATAGATGCGGAAAATGGCGATGTTATGTATGAGATGAACGCGGACGAGCGCCGTTATCCGGCTTCATTAACAAAGCTGATGACATTATATATTACATTTAACGCATTGGAAAATAATCACATAAAACTAACAGATAAATTGAAAGTTTCAAGAACGGCCGCTAATCGTTCTCCTTCAAAATTAGGTGTTAGAGCGGGGGAAACAATTACTGTTAAAGACGCTATTATGGCAGTTATTGTTAAATCGGCAAATGATTGCGCCACTGTTTTAGCCGAACATTTTTCACCAACGGAAGCAGACTTTGCCGTGCTAATGACAAATACGGCTCATAAACTGGGAATGAAACATACAACTTTTAAAAATGCGTCAGGCTTGCCAAACTCTCAGCAAAAAACCACAGCGCGTGACATGGCTGTGCTGGCTATGGCTGTATATCATCATTTTCCGCAATATTATAAGTGGTTTTCCGCTAAAAGCTTTCAATATAAGGGACAAACAATTGGCGGACATAATTATATTTTAAAAACTTTTGCCGGCGCGGATGGAATGAAAACAGGCTATACCGCTGCTTCGGGATATAATATCATTACTTCTGCTAAACGTTCGGGAAAACGTGTGATTGCTGTAACCATGGGGCATGGAAGCGTGGGCGAACGCGATAAAAAAGTTTCTAAGATGATGGACAAAGGATTGTCTCATATGCAAAAAGGCGAGGTTGATGTCGCAATGCTCACAAACGAGATAAATGGTAAAAATATAACTTCTAAAACAACGCGAATTGCTTCTGTTCAGAAAAAAACAGCTCCAAAAGCTCAAGCGGTTCGTTTAGCTAAAAACACTGTTTCCGCCGCAAAAACAACTCAAATTGCTTCTGCGGTATCCAATGGTCGTTACGCCGTTCAAGTCGGCTCATTTTCTGACTATAAACGCGCGCGTAATTATGCTTTGACAGTTAAGAATAAATTGTCCAAAAAATATGCCGTGTATGATATAAAAGTTGAAAAAGTTGAAGCGGACAGCCGGACAGTATATCGTTCAAAAGTTGTGGGACTTGCTAAAAATGATGCTAATATAATTTGCCGTAACATGAAACGTAGCAAACAAGCTTGTTTGGTGACGGCTGACAGTGGCGCAATGAAAGTGGCGCAACGTTGATGGAAACGCCGTTAATTGTTATAAGCAGTTCTAAGGCTGGTGTGGGCAAAACAACACTGGCCTTTAATCTTGCTACGGCGCTAATCCAAGATGGTTACGCGGTGGGAGTTTATTCGGACAAAGCAAGAGATTTTTTGCAAAAAAGATTGGAATTATCCGCTAAAAATCCAACGATTAAAATGCCTGAAGAAATCAATCAAGATAATTTGTTTGGCGCTAATTTTAGGGATTGCAATGTCGTTATTGTAGATGTTCCGACAAACCAAAATGAAAATTTTCTTCCGATTTTTTCAAAAGCGCACACATTAATAACTGTCGTGCAATCAGAAACGGATATAAATTGGCAATTTTCGGATTCGTATTTGAATATGATTTGGCAAGCAAAAAAAAATCAAGCGGCAGCCGGCGTTAAATGCTTAAATTGGGTGGTCATGGAAAATAAACTGAAAACCGATTCGAAAGAATTTGAGAACCAACTGAAAGTTCAGTCCCGTCGCTTTGGTTTTCGCTGTTCACCGGCTTTGGAAAAACGAGAGGCTTACACTCAGGTGAAAGACGGATACGGCGCCGCCGATTTGGTTCATTCAAAAACATTGAAAATGGCCATGGAAGATGTTTATGCGCGTCGAGAATTACTTATTTTGGCCGATTTTATGTGGCAACATAAATAAATGTGTCTAGCTTGTTAAAAAAACTTTACCTAGCCTTTTTTTTAATGATACATATATAGAAAAGAGTTTTAATTATTAGAGAAAGGGGCTGCATATGCTTAAAATTGTTAAAACAACGGCTTATTCCGATATGAAAATGGGAACGGCCGGTTTGCGTAAAAAGTCAAAAATTGTATTGCAAGAAAATTATTTAGAAAATTTTGTGCAAAGTGTTTTTAATGCAATAGGCGGTGTTGAAGGACTGACCTTTATTTTGGGCGGAGATGGACGTTTTTATAATAAAGTGGCTATTCAAAAAATTATAAAAATGGCTGCGGCTAATGGAATGAAAAAAATTATTGTCGGACAGAATGGATTTATCTCAACACCGGCTTCGTCACATGTGTTGTTGATGAATAAAGCTGATGGTGGATTCGTTCTTTCTGCTTCACATAATCCGGGAGGCGTTAACGGGGATTTCGGCATAAAATACGCGGTGGCTTCCGGTGGTCAATGTCCAACGTCAATCAGTGATAAAATTTATGAAATTTCTAAAACCATCAATGAATATAAAATATTGGATGCCGAAGATGTGGATTTAAGCCGTCTGGGTGTGCAAAAGTTGGATAATCTGGAAATTGAAGTAATTGATCCGGTTAAAGACTATGTAGATATGATGGAACATATTTTTGATTTTTCTTCTATTAAAAAGTTGTTTGAAAACGGCTTTACTATGGTGTTTGACGCAATGAATGCTGTGACCGGACCTTATGCCCGCAAGATTTTTGAAGAAATTTTAGGCGCGCCGAAAGGTTCTGTTATAAATTATGTTCCATTGGAAGATTTTGGCGGTTTGCACCCTGATCCGAATTTGATTTATGCCAAGAGTTTGGTTGATTTAATGTATTCGGATAAAGCGCCGGATTTTGGCGCGGCCAATGACGGCGATGGCGACCGCAATATGATTTTAGGCAAAAAGTTTTTTGTAACACCAAGTGATAGTTTAGCTATTTTAACGGATAATTATAAGTTAATTCCGGCATATAAAAATGGTATTTATGGCGTGGCTAAGTCCGCCGCAACGTCAACCGCGGTTGGTCGTGTTGCTGAAGCGCTTAAAATCGGTTACTATGAAGTTCCGACAGGCTGGAAATATTTTTGCAATTTAATGGATAGCAATCGTATTACATTTTGCGGAGAAGAAAGTTTTGGTACTGGGTCCAGCCATATTCGGGAAAAAGATGGAATTTGGGCTGTTTTGTTTTGGTTGAGCATTATTGCTGCTACCGGAAAATCTGTTCAGGAAATTACAGAAGAACATTGGCGCAAATATGGTCGAAGCTATTACATGCGTAATGACTATGAAGCTTTGGATGTGGATGTGGCCAATAAACTGATGGTGGATTTGGAAAAGAAACTTCCAGAATTGTCCGGAAAAAGTTTTGGCGATTTCACGGTTTCTGAAGCAAAACCATTTATCTACAATGATCCGGTGGACGGCAGTTCAACAAAAAATGGTTTGATTGTTTATTTCACAGACAAATCTCGTATTGTTTATCGCTTGTCAGGAACAGGAACAAACGGCGCGACGCTTCGTGTTTATTTGGAACGCTATGAAACAAAAGATTTGGATGAAAATGTGGAACAAATGTTAGAAAGTCTGGCAGATGTTTCTCGTCAAATTGGCGAAGTCACCGAGCGTACAGGAAAAGTTAAAGCGGATGTTTTAACTTAGATTTTGGGGCTTTAGAGAGAATAAATGCTTAAAGACATAAACAGACGGCGTCCAGACAGGCAGTTGGAAAGAAATTTGGTCTTTCTGGCCTATGCCATAATGTTTATGTCTTTAAGCTTGTTTGCCTTATTTTTGTATCCGCAAGAAACCTTTTATATTGTCATATCTATTGTTGTTTGGAATATTATCTGTATTTTAGTGACAATCAGAATTTTAAAAGTAAGCGAAAACGCCATAGGTTTTGGCGCTCTTGCCGCAGAAATATTGAATGATAAAAGCAAATATCATAGAATTGACAATGCGCTGGGAACCCCAATTTTAATTAACCGCGCGGCGGAAGATTATCTGAAAAATGAGTCAATTTTAAGTTTTTTGGAACATAATATTATCGATTCGGCGGCAAACAAACTGGACTTGCAAAAGTTGGCTTCGGCGGTCAATAAGTTGCAGGAGGCCACAGTTTGCGTGTCAATAACGCCCAATAAAAACAGTGTGTTTGTTGCGGAAGAGTGGTTGCGCGTTCGTGTTAAGCCGATATATTTAAATAAAGCCGATATCTTTGAACACGAGTTTTCTCTAAAAAAAATTCGTAAAGAAACATATATTTTTTGGACCATAGAAAATATTACCTCATATAAAAATATGGAGCAGGTATATCAGGATGAAATGTCGTCGCTCCACAATTTTTTAGACTTTTTACCCGTTGGTTTATACACTTGCGACAGTGACGGAAAAATTGAATATATAAACAATACATTGGCAGATTATCTCAATACGGATAAATCGAAAGCGATTGGGCAAAAAATTGATGAATTTGTGGCCTATAAACCGGAATTGCTTCATGGAAACACCGGAGTGTTTAATGGTAATTTGATGCTGAAAACAGCGCAAGGTTGCGTTGAAACTTTTGTTCGGCAACAAAATGTCCGTGAAAATTCAGAACTGAAAACAAGAGGCGTGGTTATTGCCAATTTGCCTGGGGATGCCGTTTTGAAAAAGCAGTTAAATGAAATTTCTGATAAATTTGAATGGTTGTTCACAACCGCGCCGGTTGGAGTTTTATTTGTAGATAAAAAACAAAAGGTTTTTGATGTAAATGAACAGGCGGCAAAAATTTTTGAAACCAGCGCGAATGGAATATTAAATAAGCGGATAGGTGATTATTTTAATGTTGAAATTCAACATAAAATAGAGGAAGCCCTAAATAAATATAAAAGCAATATTTATGAAGAATTTGCTTTTGAAACAACTGTTTCCGGAACAAAAGAAGAAAAATATCTTCAACTTCATATCAGCCCGATGGTTTGGCATTATTCCAAGTCTAGCGACAATGTGGATGGGTTGATAATATATATTGTGGACACAACCAATAAACGCAATTTGGAAATGCAAGTGGCTCAGGCGCAAAAAATGCAGGCGTTTGGACAGCTTGCCGGTGGTGTCGCTCATGATTTTAACAATTTATTGACGGCAGTTATAGGCTATTGCGATTTATTAATTCAGCGACATGGCGTGGGAGACCCGTCTTTTTCAGATTTAACCCAGTTAAAGCAAAACGCTAACAGAGCGGCAAATGTCGCGCGCCAACTATTGACAATTTCTCGCAAACAACCTCTTAATCCCAAATTAATTGATGTGACGGAAGCTTTTACGGAAATAGACCATCTGCTTTCCAGACTAATAGGGGAACAAATTCATTTTCAGCTAAATTATGGCTCTGATTTAGGCAGTATTCGGGTTGATCCGGTTCAATTTTCTCAGGTTATGATTAATTTGGCGATTAATGCAAAAGATGCCATGAATGGTCGAGGCACATTAACCATATCAACGCGGGGCGAGCGTTTGACAGAGCCTTATCATTTTGGAGCCGATGTCATAAAACCGGGGGATTTTGTCGTTATCAGTGTCAGTGATACGGGATGCGGCATTCCGCCGGAAAATATTAATCGTATTTTTGAGCCGTTTTTCTCTACAAAAAAGAATATTGTCGGTTCCGGAACCGGATTGGGGTTAGCCATGGTCTATGGAATTGTTCGGCAAACCGAGGGATTTATCAAAGTTCATAGTGAGGTGGGTAAAGGAACGACTTTTGAAATATATTTACCATCTTATGAAAGCGATAAAATGGAAAAAACGCCGGAATTGGCTAAAAGTGAAATTATCCGAGACAAATCCGGAAACGCCGCCCTAGAAACCATGCCGATAAATTTTGGTGCTTTGAATGGCGCTCAAAAACCTGTTTTAGGCATGAATGTTTCTGCTTTTGACAGTTTGCGCCGTCTTTCGGTTAACTCCGGTGAAATAAAAATACTGTTTGTGGAAGATGAAAACGCCGTTCGGACTGTGGGGGCGCGAGGTCTTCGTCGAAAAGGTTTTGTGGTGACCGATTGTGTTTCTGCCGAGAATGCGCTGGAACACATTGAAAAAGGCGAAAAATTTGATATGATGATTACCGATATGATGATGCCGGGGTTAAGCGGTGCAGAGTTGGCTAAGATTGTGCGCCAAAAACAGCCGGATATTCAAATTATTTTGGCCTCTGGATACTCGGAAGAAATTGCTCGTAAGGAATTGGCCGGATCGTCAGATTTTTATTTTATGGGAAAACCATATAGTCTGGAGGATTTGCACAAAAAAGTTCAGGAGGTTTTAGCTGAAAAATGAGTGAAATAACTGAAGATGAAGAATTAAAGCAAATTCCGTTTGACTTTGTTCCTAAAACTTATATGGGGAGAGATGATTTTATGGTCGCTCCTTGCAATCGTGATGCGTTTAATATGGTGGATTCTTGGCCGAGATGGCTGGCGCAGGGATTGATTATTTATGGTCCAAAAGGATGCGGCAAGTCTCATCTGGCGCATTTATTCGCGGACAAGGTTAAAATTTTTTCCGATAAGCCGATAAAAGTGTCATTGATTGACGCGGCTCGAATTAATTTGCGCAACGTCAACAAAATAGCTTCGGAAAATCAAAGCGTGGTTGTTGAAAATTTAACGCCAAAAGCAAATTCAGAAGCCTTGTTTCATCTGTTTAACTTGTACAACACAGAAGGACGATACATGCTTTGGACCGCCGAGACGGCGCCGAGCCGAATGTTTTTTCCGCTTAAAGATTTGCAATCACGTTTAAATATGTTGCCGAGTGTGGAAATAAAAGAGCCGGATGATTTGATGTTACAAACGCTGGTGGTTAAATTATTTAACGATAGGCAAATTTTAATCAGTCCGGATGTTTTGACTTATATTGTGAACAACGCGCCTCGTTCATTTGAGTATATAGAAAAATTAGTTGAAGAGTGTGACGATATTTCTCTTGCGTATCAATGCGCGATTAATTACAATGTTGTAAAAAAAGCAATGGATATTATATCTCAAACAGACGATTGCCAAATGGATTTGTTTAGAGATATTATTTAAGTAAAGGGGATAAATTATGAAAAATTTTGATTTTTGGTTACAAAAAAAATGGCTAGGTGCGTTGCTGTTTGTGCTGTTTTGTTTGGGCTATTCTTTATACGCTAGTGTTGAAGTCAATAAAGTTGTTGCCGATTTTATGCCTGTTATAAAAACAAATGCCGCTGATTTTCTGCCGATTACAATTGAAGACGGCATGATTGTTAAACCGGAAAACACTTTAATAGAAAAAAGTTATGGTGATGACAGCGGCAAGCTTAAAATAGTGTTAGATACCCGAACAGAAGAGTTTGAACCGTCAACCTTAACCGAAAGCGGAATATATATCAGCCGAGCCGCGGTGTATAGCGTAAACACCAATAAAAATGAAGTCAGAATTAACAGCTTGCATGATGTTCCCAACATGGTGATAGATGAAGACGTTTTGAACACTGTTGTTGCGGCGGCGGAAAGCTATATAAAACCGGTTGTTTTCGGTTGTGTTTTTGCCTTTTGTTTTGGCTGGGGTTTAATTGTTTTGGGCATATATTCATTGGTGTTGCATTGGATAATGTCCGCTATATACAAGGCGCCGTATCGCCAAACGCTTCGTTTAACCGTATATGCGTATGTGCTGTTTAAATTAATTGAAATGGCTGTTGGTTTTTCTGGAACGTTTTTAGGCGGATTTATATTTGCCGCGGTTATAAATTTTGCGGTAAATATGGTTTTAAAAAGAAAAGAACCTGTAGAGAAAACGGCTTAATCGGACGATTAAATTAGTTAAATTCCCCAGACGCTGTTGTCTAGCGCTTGGGGAATTTTGTTTTGGTGTAAAAATGTCTTTACTTTTTTAAATCTACGGATATACTAATAAATGGATGGATGAAAGTCTGTCTGGGGTGTCGAAGCCTCTTGAATGTACGTCTTTTGCAGAAGACGATAAATATTGCATGTGCCTTCTGGTCATATGGCTGGAAGGTAGCAAAATAGGCTATGTGCATAGCTAATATGCTACACTATTTTACATTCAGTAGTTTCGAACTTCCAGCTGCCTTATCGGTAGCTTTTTTGTATTAACAAGAATTATGGAAGAGAAAAACAATGAATAATTATAAATATGAAGAACAGTCCGGTCGTTCAATGATTGAAATGTTGGGTGTGCTGGCTATTATTGGTGTTTTGAGCGTCGGCGGTATTGCCGGCTATTCAAAAGCCATGAACAAATTTAAAACAAACAAAGTTGCGGACAACGTCGCCATGATTGTGACCAACATCAGAACTTTGTACGCTCAGCAAAAAGATTACAGTGGTTTGGAAAACTTGTCAGCCGTGCAAATGGGCGTTGTGCCGGATGAATTAATTACAGCAACTCCAACTACAGCTAAAGATGATGGATTGCAAAACGCTTTCTTAGGTTCGGTTGTTATCAAAGCAACAAATGTTTCTGGTTTAGATGGTGAAACAGTAGCAACAGATGCTACAAAAGGTGTAAACAGAGGCTTCTTGGTAGCTATGAACGGACTAACAAAAGAAGCCTGCGTGACCTTGGCGACCAACGATTGGGGCTCCGGTTATTCTTCCGGTTTAGTCGGTATAAGTGTTAATGGTGCGGCGCAAACAGCGGCTCCCAAAGGATTAGATGCTTTGAATTGTGCCGGTTCAGATGGTAAGGGTGCTAAAGAGACAATTGCTTGCGTTGGTGCAAAATTAGGTGAGAAAGCTGGAAAAGATGATGTTGCTATCACAACACCGCTTAATGTCGCTAAAGCGGCTGTAGCCTGCTCGGCGTCTGGAAATACAAACTCAATTGTTTGGGTATATTACTGAGTTTGGAAAAACAGAAAAGCTTAGGCTCGCACAAAGTTTAAGTTGACCGTTTTTCCACAAATCGCCGGTTTTCACTCTCATTACGGCGGTTTTTCTCCGAAACGTCCTTGCTCCTAACTTGGACGTTTCTTTTTTTATAAAGAAAAGCACCGAGCGAAAATATCGTTATATTTCGGTGTCAAAAATATTTATCCGGCTTTTATCGGGATATCGTTTGTAGATAAAAAACACATAAAATCCCACAAAAAATATACAGAAATGCTTATTGAAAAAATAAAATTTGCATTTGTATCTAAAAATTATTGAATAAAACCAGTTTAAAAATTTTATAATCGTATTCATTGTGTTAAATAAAAAAATCCATTTAAGATAATGAAACGAATATAAGTAAATAAGCTTTATGTCAATAATAAAATGTTTTTCGACTATTCTTTTTAATATAAAAAAATCCCGCTTTAGAGATTCTAAAACGGGATTTAGGGGAAATGAAGATTTAGTACATTCCGCCCATGCCACCGGCAGCCGCCGCGGCATCGCCGCAGTGACATTCTTTTTCAGGAATTTCCGTAACCATTGCTTCGGTTGTAATCAGCAACCCGCCGACAGAAGCCGCATCTTGCAAAGCGGTTCTAACAACCATTGTCGGATCCACAATACCGGATTTAATCATATCGGTATATTCACCGGCAGCGGCGTTGTAACCATAGTTGAAATCTTTGCTTTCAAGCAATTTTCCAGCCACAACAGCGCCATCAACACCAGCGTTTTCGGCAATTTGACGCAAAGGAGCCTGTAACGCGCGACGAATAATATCAATACCGACATTTTGGTCTTGATTGTCTGTTTTCAAATCAGCCAAAGCTTTTGTCGCATATAACAAAGCTGTTCCACCGCCGGCAACAATACCTTCTTTAACTGCCGCGCGGGTGGCGTGCAAAGCGTCGTCAATACGATCTTTCTTTTCTTTTACTTCAACCTCAGAAGCGCCACCGACTTTAATAACGGCCACACCGCCAGAAAGTTTGCCCAAGCGTTCTTGCAGTTTTTCACGATCATAGTCAGAAGTTGTCTGGCTGATTTCTTGGCGGATTTGCGCTGTTCTGCCGGCAATGGCTTCTTTATCGCCGGCGCCGTCAATAATTGTTGTGTCGTCTTTGGTGATTTCAACACGTTTTGCCGTACCCAACATGTCGAGTGTGACATTTTCAATTTTCATTCCCAATTCATCGGAAATAACCTGACCACCGGTCAAAATTGCCATGTCTTGTAACATTGCTTTGCGTCTGTCGCCAAAACCAGGGGCTTTTACAGCGCAAACTTTCAAGCCGCCGCGAATTCTGTTAACAACCAAAGTAGCCAAAGCTTCGCCTTCAATATCTTCGGCAACAATGATAAGAGCGCGTCCGGATTGAACGATGGCTTCCAAAATAGAAATCATTGGTTGAAGATTTGATATTTTCTTGTCATATAACAAAATATACGGATTATCATATTCACAGTTCATTTTTTCCGGATTTGTAACAAAATACGGAGATAAATAACCACGGTCAAATTGCATACCTTCTACAACGTCTAACTCAGTTTCCAACCCTTTTGCGTCTTCTACGGTAATAACACCTTCATTGCCAACTTTTTCCATGGCTTTTGCCAAATATTCGCCGATAGTTGTGTCTCCATTGGCCGAAATTGTGCCAACTTGCGCAATTTCACCAGATGATTGAACAGCTTTAGAGCGAGATTTTACATCTTCTACAACAGCGGCAACAGCCAAATCGATACCGCGTTTTACATCCATCGGATTCATTCCGGCGGCAACAGCTTTACAGCCTTCACGAATGATAGCTTCTGCCAAAACAGTTGCCGTTGTAGTACCGTCACCGGCTTTATCTGCTGTTTTTTGAGCCACTTCTTTAATCAGTTGGGCGCCCATGTTTTCAAATTTATCGGCCAAAACAACTTCTTTTGCTACGGAAACGCCGTCTTTGGTCAATTTTGGCGCGCCGTATGATTTATCCAACATAACGTTACGGCCTTTTGGACCTAATGTAACTTTAACTGTTTTTGCCAATGTCTCTACGCCTTTCAGCATTTTGCTACGGGCGTCAGTTCCAAATTTAATGTCTTTTGCAGCCATTTTATTTTACCTTTCGCATATTTATTCAATAATTGCTAAAATATCAGATTCGTTAACAATTAAACGAGATTCTCCGTTAACTTTAATTTCGGTGCCGGCCCATTTTCCAAATAACACGCGGTCACCCGCCTTTACGGATAAAGCTATGATTTTTCCATCTGGTGAAATACGTCCGTTACCCACGGCTTCCACAACACCTTCCGATGGTTTTTCTTTGGCGGTATCCGGAATAATTATTCCACCGGCTGTTTTTGTTTCTTCGTCCACACGCTTGATTAAAACTTTATCATGCAATGGTTTGATATTCATTTCAATACTCCTAAACAAATAGATAATTTTTACTACTTGTTTAGTTAGTGTTTGCAAAATGCGTTGTCAAGAAGATGACAATATTTTTTTGTTAAATGCCAAATAAAAAGATGCAAATAAGCAGTGTTGCATAAACAATGGAAGGACCAAACGGACCGACTCTCTGTTTTTTTATCAAACACCCCAGTGCAAACAAAATGCAAGAACCCAGCAAAATATATGAAATCGGTTCCAATCCAACCCAAGCGCCAATTGCGGCCAAAAGTTTAATATCTCCGCCGCCAAAAGCGTCTGGATATTTTAGAACCATAAACATGCTTGCCACCACCGGCATCAAATAACCGGCGCAAGCTCCCATAAAGCTGTTTTGCGTGTTGCTGATTAACTGAGGGTCAATCGTGTCTAACCACACGCCGTTGGCCGCGGCATAACCAAACCCCAAAACCAACAGGGGCAAAGTTAAAATATCCGGCAACAGCATAAAACGTTTATCAATTTCCACCAATAGTAACATTATCCAGACAAATGCAATATACCAACCGGTGTAATACTGGTCGAAATTTACCGCGACCAAGTATGTGACGGCGGCGCAAAAAATACCCCAGCCCAAACTGCGCATCATATAACTTTTAAATAACTGCATGTATTCAAAATCATTTTTCAGTTTGTTCCAAGGCATACAATGTTGCGGAATAAATATCTTTAAAAGTATGTACCCCATGGTTGCCGGCATCAGCTTGCCCAAGCGACGAGCCAAATATGGAATAAGACAGCCAAAAATGAAACCGGATAAAATATACAGCATAGAAACCTCCGTTATTAATTTGCCTAAACGTTAGCAAATAAATTATAAAAATTTGTTAAAAATGCTTGAAACTTTGCCTTTTTTGTTGTACAAAGCCGTTACTGGTGGCACCCCTGGAGGCCGCTAGTGTAAAATTTGATTATAAATATAAAGGATAAAAAAATGACTGAAGTTATTTTTAATGCAAAAAAGCGTGAAAAAGCCGGTAAGGGGGCAGCTCGTGCGTGTCGTCGTGAGGGCCGTGTTCCTGCCGTTATTTATGGCGGTAAAAAAGATGCTGTTTTAATCAGCCTTGATCCGGTTGAATTGGAAAAAGCCCTTGATTTGAGAGATTTCTATAAATCTGAAATCGTTGTTGATGTTGAAGGTAAAAAAGTTAAAACTGTTTGCCAAGACGTTCAATTCCATCCAGTGTCTGACAAGCCTATTCACGTTGATTTTTTGCGTAAATAAGAGGTGACGATGTTTTTGGTGGTTGGTTTAGGCAATCCGGGAACGGAATATGCGGCTACCCGCCATAACGTTGGTTTTATGGCGGCTGATGAAATTCATCGCCGCTATAATTTTTCTCCGTTTCGCTCTAAATTTGACGGATTGATTGCTGAAGGTTCAATTGATGGTGAAAAAATTTATTTGTTAAAACCGCAAACTTTTATGAACCTTTCCGGCAACAGTGTTGTTAAAGCGGCTAATTTCTACAAAATTCTGCCACAAAACATTGTGGTTATTCACGATGATATGGATTTGCCCATTGATAAAGTAAAAGCCAAAGTCGGTGGCGGCGCCGGCGGGCATAATGGTTTGAAAAGTATTGATTCCGCCATCACTCCTAATTATAACCGCATCCGAATTGGTATTGGTCACCCGCAAAATCGTGACGCCGACAGCATTGTCAATCATGTTCTTTCCGGCTTTTCCAAATCAGATAAAGCAATGTTAGAAAATAATATCAATCTGGTGACCGACTTAATCGGCGTGCTTATAAAAAAAGGTCTTGCCGAATTTTCTAATCAAATCGGCTTAAAACTAAATCATAAATAGTTATTTAAAAATGATAAAACGTTTTTCTGTTGGAATAAATGTTTTTTCCGGCGGTGTTTTTTCGATACTGCCAAATGGCATTTGCGCTATCAATTTCCAATTATCCGGTAGCTGACACATCTTTTTTACATCATCTTCAATCAACTCATTATAGTGTTGCAAAGAAGCTCCTATTTCGTTTTCAGCAAGCGCCTGCCATATCATATATTGTAGCATGCCGTTAGATTCAAAAGTCCAATCATGCATATTTTTTTGATAGAGTGGAAACTCTTTTTGTAGCTGTTCCAAGACCTCTAAATCTTCAAAGAATAAAATTGTGCCATACGCTTCGGAAAATGAATTTATTTTTTGCGTGACACTGTTTTTCTTACCAATGGGGGCGGCGGCTAAAACTTTTTTCAAGACCAAGTTCCAAAAATCTGCATGATATTGATTCAACAATAAAATCAACCGAGATGATTGCGCGTTAAACGGGGTTGGACAATTTTTGAGACAGTCTTTCAAAGTGTCTTCCAAACAAAAATCTGTAACAACTCTAGTGTGTCCTAAGGCATAAACCGAGCGGCGACGGGTTAAGCTATCTTGTTCAATACAGTGTGTCATTATAAATATCTCCTTTTCAACAAAGGAAATATTCCTTTTTAATCTAAATTCAAGTCAATCAATATAGTTTCTAATTTTAAGCAACAAACGATTGACGCTTTTAATATTGGATTTTAGGTTTAGTTCTGTATATATTTCAAGAGCTGAATTAAAATAATTCCGCGCTTCTTTCATAAAAGTATCATCGTCATTTTGTTTGCCAAGCAAGTAATAAATGTTTCCAATATGTTCTTGAACAAAAGACCAATTAACAGGTTCTTGGTTTTGTGTATATATTTTTTGCTGGTTTTTATAGGATTCAATAGCCAGTTGCATCAGGTCATTGCTTTTGGTTTGCATGCCCAAAGCTGTTAGATAACTGCCTAAAAGTCCTTCAATTTGGCACCATGAAAATGGAAATTGGGCAAAGGAATATACTTTTTCGGCTTCTCTTAATTGAGAAACAGCATCTCGTAAAGCTTGTAAGTCTGCCGTATATTTCCAATATTCAAAGTAAAGCGTTGCCAAATGGTAGGCAATTAAACCATAGTCATAAGGGTAATTACGATTCAAATTTTTTTGAGCGGTCTGATAATTTTTTAAAGCAAATTTCAAATATTCGACTGTGTTGTATTTATTTTTCCGAAAGGCGGTTTCATAAAGCTGTCCAAGATTGTTATAGATGCAACCATAATAAATAGGCAACCGCATGGATTGTTTGCTTTTAAGGGCGGCTTCAAAAAGGTTTTGAATAATGTCAATATCTTGCGCGGATAAATCAGTGCGAGCATTGCTTAAATATATTTTTCCCAGCATATTCATGATATAAGGCATAAATTCTTTGGGAATATCTTTAGGCGAGTGGTCGGCGGATAGCAAAGATATTATATTTTTTAGAATTTGCGGTTGTTGTTTTTTCTGTTCATTTGTCGCCGGCGTTATTGCCGCGACGATAACAGCGTAAATCAGCCATAATAAAGACTCTGAAAAATTAGAAATATCTGTCAAATAGTTCAGCGGGATAAATAAGCTGTCCAAAAGAGAAAATGATAAATTATTGGGAATAATATATTGATTTTCTAATTGAAAGTTTAAACGTATTTTGCCTTCTTCCTCATAACCCCAAATAACAATGTCGGCTTGTGTAGAATGAAGAATTTTATTTCCTTTGTCGATAAAATCAAAAAAATTACGACTTTGTAAATTTAAAAAATTTTTAGCAAAAGGTTCATTAAAAAAAGTGACATCAAATAATTTGTTGCGTTTTAACAATTCGGCAAAACGTAACCCGCAATTTAAATTGCATTTATCCTCAAAAGCCACAACAGTAACGCGAAACAAAGCCCTGTCACTTTTTTCTTTGGCTGAAATAAAATTCCGAATATTTAAGAAGTTTGCTGAAAAAGACATTAATTATTTGTCCTTTTTAACTTTTTTAGGTTGGGTTTTGCGGCGTACGCTTGATTTTTTAGGTCTATGAACAGTTTCGGTTTTATCTTCAGTCGGATTAAAAACTGATTTTACATCATTAACACTTTCTTTTAAGTTGGCAATAAATTCTTGATTGGCTTTTTTGAGACTTTGCTTTTCATTTGGATAAAGAAAAGTGTAATTAAACCAAAAAGTAATGGCTAAACTGACAAAAATTAAGGAATGTTGATTAATGGAAAAAAGCTGGAACCAGCCCAAAAAAATGCAGATTGAGCTTATTTTGGCAACATTTATCAAGAGGACTTGCATGTTATATTTTTGAGCGGCAAGGGTATAAAAAGTGTTTTCAGTAAGAGAGCCGGATTTTGTAATAACAAATTTTCTCCACAACGCCGTTAAAAATTCGCACCAAAAAACACTTGTAAAAATTAAACAAGAAGAAAAACTATATTCATTTGTGTCCAAAAGAATAATGCTGGAGATAAGATATGCGAGTGCGCAACAAGAACCATTGTCAAATGGAATTTTTATAAAGTTGAGGTTTATTCCCAAATAACCGCCTAATGAACCTATTAATAAAGCGGATGACAGCGCTAAATATACGGGAGCGGCATATAAACCTGAAAGTAAAGACATACCAAGCAGAATGACGCTTGAGTAAACAATCATGACTTGAGGAATATAATTCAAAATACCATAGAAAATACAAAAAATAGAAAATAAGAGGATAAGAGTTAATCTTATTGCCCATATAGGATAATTTGAAAATGGAAAGCCCTCGCCGATAGGTTGCAAAAATACTGTTCCGGTAACACAGGCAACAATGATTAGAGAAAAAGTTAAATTAGAGCAAAGCATTGAGGAAATAAATATTATGAGAGCAAAAAGCAAAGGAATAAAAGCTCTAGATAAAGTGAGGGAAGAAATAAAATCTGTGTTTTCAAATCCAAAATAATTAACAAGGGTGCCAATTGTGTAAAATGCTAAAATATATGTAAAAGGCAACATAAATGGTTTTATTTGCAGTGTTTGCATATATTTATTGGCAATAGGCGTATAAATCGACAGCATTGCAATAAAACTCAACAAAAGAAAAGATATAAAGGCCAGCACATTTAAACTAAACATAGATTTTCTCCCTAAAATTTAAGTTAGTATAAACCTAATTTATTAAATTATTCTTTTCAATTTACAAATAAAAAAAGAATCCATGCCGCCAAGAGAATACAGATAAAAAGGAAGAGTTCGAATAGTGCCGTTTTCAGAAATCATAGATGTTTGCCAAGAGCCCATAGGGGAAATTTCTTTTTCAAAAATTGGAGATATTTTGAAGTGTGGCGAGTTTTTTAAAAAGAGAGAAATTTGGTTTTCACCTTCATTTTTAGAAATTGAACATGTGCTGTAAACCAGCGTTCCGCCGATTTTCAAGGCTAAGTGACATAAATTTAAAAGTTTGGATTGCAATTGAACTTGCAAAACAACATCTTCAATTGTTTTAATTTGTAATATTTCCGGATGGCGGCGAAAAGTTCCTGTTGCTGAACAAGGTGCATCTAATAAAATGATGTCAAATTTTTCTTTGGTATTTTGTAAAAAATCCAAAGCATCAACAGCTATTGCTTTAATATCAGTATAGCCGAGACGTTGCATGTTTTTTTGAAGAGTATTCAACCTATCGCTGGAAATGTCAATGGCTGTAACTTTTGCTCCGCGAGCAGCCAATTGTGCCGTTTTTCCACCGGGCGCCGCGCACAAATCTAAAACTTTTTTTCCGCTTAAATCCGCGCCCAAAATTTGCACAGGCAAGCTTGCGGCCACATCTTGTACCCACCATTCTCCTTCTGTATAACCGGTAAGATTTTGTATTTTGGGATTATTAAACAAACGAACCGAACCATTAGGTAAAAGCGTGCCTTGAAGTTTTTGCGCCCATTCTTCAGGATTTTGCTTAACAGTTAAGTCAAGCGGTGGTTGCGCAACAATGCTTTGAGCTATTTGTTTTATTTCATTGTTATCATAGCCCTGTAAAATCGGTAAAAAGCTTTGCGGAATAAGATTGTAATTTTCAATTTTCTGAAGCAAACCGTTTTTTTGCGCCAAAACTTTGCGTAAAACGGCATTTGCCATTCCGCCTAAAAATTTATCGGTGGTTTTGCGAATATTGGCAACTGTTTCATTTATCACAGCATACGGCGCTGTTTGCATATATAAAATTTCGCATTCCGCCAATATAAGCAGATATTCGGCAAAACAATGTTTATGGGGAATTTTTTTACTTAAAAAAGAGTGTAAAACCGCACGCAGCGCCACATAACGCCGCAGTGCGGTTAACACTAACATATTGGCAAAAGGCAAGTCCTTTTCGGAGAATTGCTTTTTAATTTCCCCGAAAAAGACTTTATCCTCTAATACGGATTGCAGTGCTTGTGCTGCTTTAATCCTTAGATTCTGCATTTTTGCCTTTCACTTTTTTGTGGTCGGTAATGGTTTGGATTAAGATATACATCAATGGAATGAATATCAAACCGGCCAATGTTCCGACAACCATACCCGTAAACACTGGAACGCCCACGGCGACACGGCTTCCGGCCGACGCGCCTGTTGCCCACACCAACGGAGCCACACCCAAAATAAAGGTGCAAGCAGTCATCAATACGGCGCGGAAACGTTCACGCGTACCATACAAAGCAGATGTCAAAATTGACTTGCCCTTAATATGCGCCTCACGAGCAAATTCCACAATCAAAATGGCGTTTTTAGCGGCCAGACCAACCAGCAGCACCAAACCTAATTGAGCGTAAATACTCAATGACATATTGGTGGCAAACAAGCCGCAGGTTGCGCCAAGCATAGCCGTTAAAACAGACAGCATAACCGCCAGCGGAATCATCCAGCTTTCGTATTGGGCAACCATGAACAAATATGCAAACAAAGCGGCAAATGCAATGATGTAGAAAATTTGTCCTTGGTTGTTCTTTTCTTGCAAACTGGTGCCGGACCAAGCATAGGTATAACCTTTAGGCAAAGTTTGAGTTGCCAAATCTTCCAAAGCTTGCATAGCCTCGCCCGAACTGTAACCGCTTGCCGCCACGGCATTAACTGTTGCCGCCGGATATTGGTTATAGCGGTCGATACCACGAGGAAGCAATACTGTCTTCAACTTAATCAAGCTTCCCAGAGGAACCATTTCTCCTTTACCGCTTTGAACATAGATTTTGTTTAAGCTGTCCAAATCTTTACGATATTTCCAATCGGCTTGGATTTTAACTTTGTTAACCTGCGTACCAATGTTGATATCGTTGATGTGCGAAGAACCGATATAGGTTTGCAAAGTGCTGTAAATGTCTCCGACAGCCACACCCAAAGATTCGGCTTTTTCACGGTCAATCTCAATATAGGCGTGCGGTGTTTGCGCGTTAAAGGTTGAATAAGCCAATGAAATCTGAGGCAAAGCCATTGCCTGACGCGTAAACGCATTTACTGTTTTTTCCAAATCTTTCATATCGGTGTTGTCAACCGCTTGAATTTTGAAGTCCATAGCATTGGTCGAACCAAGCCCCGGAATAGCCGGCATTTCAAACATTTGGATTTTTGCTTCCGAAAAGTTGGAGACTCTTGCCATCAGGTTGCGCAAAACATTGGTAGAATACATATCCGCGCCTTTACGCTCAGCCCAGTTTTTCAAAGAAATAACCGCAAAGCCCACGTTTTCACCCTGACCGGCCATAATGCTGAAACCTTCCATTGTCATCACGGATTCAATTGCCGGATGATCTTTAATGGCCGCCAACATTTTCTCATTTACGGCCTTGGTGCGAACATTGGAGGCGCCTTCCGGCAATTGTACGTTAACCATAATGATGCCTTGGTCTTCGTCCGGCAAAAATGAAGTCGGCGTAATCTTAATAAAGAAAGCGTTTAAGGCAAACAAAATCAGCAACATAAACACAATCACGCTGATTTTGCGTCCGATATAGCCGACAGCCACCAGATATTTATTAGTTGTTCCCTGAATAAAGCGGTTGAACCAACCCAAAAATCCGGTTTCTTTTTGCTCAAACGGGCGCAAGAATGTGGCAGACAACGCCGGTGACAAAGTCAATGCGTTTACGGCAGAAAAACCTACGGCAAAGGCAATGGTGATTGCAAATTGCTGATAAATTTTACCGGTAATACCGCCCATAAAGGCAATCGGCACAAAAATTGCCAACAGAACCAAGGTTGTGGCCACAACGGCACTTGAAACCTGACTCATTGCTTTTATAGCGGCTTCTTTGGCTTTGAGTTTTTCTTCTTGCATCAAGGCCAAAGTACGCTCTACCACCACAATGGCGTCATCAACCACCAAACCGATAGCCAGCACCAAACCGAATAGGGTTAAAATGTTTAAGTTAAATCCCAAGGTTTTCATCATGGCGAATGTGGCCAAAATAGACACAGGAATAGCTATTGACGGCACCAAAGTCGCGCGCCAGTCTTGCAAAAATACATAGCAAACCAGCACCACCAACAAGAATGTCAAGAACAAGGTGAAGAACACTTCTTCAATGGAAGCGGAAATAAATTCGGTGGTATCTTTAAAGATTTTTACTTCCAAATCTTCCGGATAAAAACGTTCCAATTTCGCCAATTCGGCGCGAACGGCTTTCATGGCGTTAATGGAGTTGGCTCCGGATGATTTGTTAATCATAATAGACACTGCTGGTTGACCGTCAACAGTGGAATTCATCAAATAGTCTTCCGAACCGAGTTCTACACGGGCAATATCTTTTAAACGGACTAAACCGCCTTCTTCCGCCGTGCGCACAATGATATTTTCAAAGTCTTTCGGATCATTCAAGCGGCCTTGTGTTTCCAAAGAATACACCAAAACCTGTTTGCCGTCACCCGGAGCCGAACCGATTGAACCTAAAGAAGGTTGAACGTTTTGGCTGGTAATGGCGGCTTTAATAGCCGAAACCGGAATATTTAATGCCGCAACTTTATCCGCGTCAATCCATACGCGCATACTTGTTGCCGAACCCATAATATTAACTTCACCCACACCATAAGCGCGGCTCAAGGCAATTTTAATATTGTTTTCAACATAGTTGTTTAAAAAGTTGCTGTCATAAGTCCCTTTTGGAGAAGTAACCTGCATAAACGCCAAAATATCGGACGAACGACGTTCAACAGTCACGCCATAAGTTTGCACCTCTGACGGCAGAGAGCTTAATGCCTGTTGCACGCGGTTTTGCACTTTCACTTGGTCCAAGTCAGGGTCTGTGCCGGTTTCAAAGGCAATAGACAGCTGATAAGCACCAGAGTTGTAAGAAGAAGAGGACATATACAGCATATTCTCAATACCGTTAATATTCTTCTCCAACGGAATACCCACGTTTTTAGCCACTGTTTCGGCACTGGCGCCAACATACACGGTTGAAACACGAATTTCCGGCGGCGCAATTTCCGGATACATGCCGATAGGCATTGTAAACACGGAAACCAAGCCCGCCAAGGCCATAACAATGGCAATTACCACGGCAAAACGAGGTCTTTCAATAAAAAATTTTGAAAACATTTTCTTTTACCCTAAATTACTTTTCCAAAACACCAACTTTTATCGGCGAGTTGTTTTGGATTTTTACATTTCCCGAAACAACAATCAATTCACCATCTTTCAAACCATTCAAAATGATTTGCTCATTTTCGTTAATGGCATCTCCCAACACAACGCGGCGTTGTTCAGCCACTCCGTGAAGTTCATTTTCTTTGCTTTTACTTTCATCAATTTTAGCAATATATACAAAAGCTCCGTTTGTGTCATAGTTTAATGCAGATTGCGGAACAACTACGGCATAACTTGGTTTGCCGGTCAAAATTGCCGATTGCACATAGTTACCTGGAATCAATTTTTGGTCGGAGTTATCTACATCAACAAAAATTGAAACAGTCGCCGTGGAAGAATTAAGTTCGTTGTTTAAGAATTTATCTACAACTTTTTCATCTATAACTTCACCATCGGCCAATGTAATGCGGGCGGTTAAATCTTCAGCTTTATGTCCCATCTTTTTTATTTGCAAAACTTCTTTATCGGTTAATGAAAAAGAAATGCGCATCGGGCTGATTTGCACAATTTTTGCCAATACTTGATTAGAGGCAACAACATAGTTTCCTTTTGTTACCAAGGCTTTGCCGATTTTTCCGCTGATGGGAGCCACAACTTTTGTGTTATCCAAATCAATTTTAGCCACATCTAAATTTGCCTGAGCTTCTTCTACTGCGGCTTTGGCTTGCAAATAACCACTTTCCGAAGAATCAAAAGTTGCTTTAGAAGCAAATTTTTCACTGCTCAATTTTACTTGACGATTATAGTCGCGTTCGGCTCTAACCAAATTGGCTTTAGCACTGTCTAAACGCGCCTTGGCCAAATCATAAGCGGCCTGATATTTTGAAGGGTCAATTTCAAACAACACGTCGCCTTCATTAACAAATTTTCCTTCTTGAAACAAAACTTTTTCAACCGTGCCCGTAACTTGCGGCAAAATATTCACTTCATTAATTGTTTCCACATACGAAATTTTTGTCTGAGCCGAAGTAATGTCTTTTGTCGCGCTTTTTTGAGCTAAAACATAAACTTCGCCCATTCCATAACCCATTCCCTGAGCCGATGGAGACAAACGACCTTTTAAATACCAACCGATAGAAATGCACACCAATAAAATGGCAATTCTAACCACGGCTCCTTTAATGTTTGGAGAACTAATTTTCATTGTTTACACCTTCCGTTTTTATACTATTAAAAATTAAATTAAATCCTTGTCTGACTGTTTTTTCAAAATCCAGAGTCATCCGTTTTGCCAAATAGTTTTCTAAAAGTCCCATCCATAAAGCTTGCAAAATTTCCGTGATACTTTCAACATCTACATCTGCTTTTATTTTTTTATTTTCTTTAAGCTTGCACAATGTGTCACTCATAATTTTGCGGGAAACCTCTTTGGTTTGTTCCACTAAAGGACGGATTTTTACCAAAATAGCTTCGCTCCACTCCATTTGACAGGTAATAAAAAAGATAAACTTATATTCCAGCGGATTGGCTTTCATGTGATGATAGGCCAATAACATCATATCAGCCAAAACATCTAAGTTTTCTTCTTTTTTACCGGCGCGGAAATCTTCGAGGCGTTTAATGTGTTTCTGCACAAATTCATTAATAAGTGCGGCCACAATATCCGGCTTGTTGCGAAAATACCAATAAACCGCGCCTTTGGTCAGATTTATGCGTTTGGCTATTTCATCAAACGTGGTTTTGGAATAACCTTTTTCATAAAAAATATCCATTGCCGACTCTAGTATAGCCTGTCTGGTTTGCTCTGCATCTTCTTTTGTTCTACGCATTACGGATAAACCTCACAATTTTATTATATCCCAAATATGTATAAAACAAAATGACAAAACTTCAATATTTTTTTCATACATTCAGGTATGTATATTTGTTAATAACTAATGAAAGCATTCATCTTATTTTTGTTTTGCCCAAGATGGTATTTTCCGGTCTCGGTCATCAGTATTCTTTGGCTCTTCCGCTGTTTCTTCCACGGGGTTTTCTGTTGTTCCCTCATCAACCAAGCTGTCAGTTGAAAGAGAATCATTAATGTTGGGAGAAAATTTTCTTTCTAAAGGTTTAATTTTTTTACCTTCAGCTTCGCCGCCCTCTTCCTCGGCATCAGACGCTGGCAACATTTCTTCATCTAAATAAGAGTTGGTGTTCAACAAATAGGTGGCGAGTGTCTCCTGAAAGCTAAGATTATAAAACTGAATACATTTTTCTAAAGATGCTCCCTTTATTCCATGAATTTGTTTTTGCACATAAGTTGTTAAAGAGCACATACGATTTCGAAAAGCTACCCAGCTGTCAAACATATCTCTGTAATTGCCATTTTTTAAATCAGGTCCGTTATTCCATTTTCCAGACACGGAAGAATCTAAAAGTTGGGCTAAAATAGCTTTAATGTTTTCTATGCTTCTTTGAGATTCCTCTTTTAAACAAAGTGATGCAAGTTCTTTATTATTTATGCACTCTATATATTTTTCATCATGATCTATTTCTAAATAATGATTACCGCCATCAACATTGGCTAACCTTGCCGGATAAGGATTTTTAGTCTTAGAGGAATTTAGGGTATGAAGAATTTGATTGAGATAATCTTTATGATTATAATTTTGATAAAGTGTACAAGATAACTCGGGGTCAAATAATGGCGCTATATAAACGGAAACCACTTTATTAAGAGAGCAAAGTCTGTTCCGATAGGCGCTCCAGCTTTCATACATATCGCGTAAAACATCACGATTGGCTTCCAAGGAACCATTCCAATCAGTCATTTCGGGAGTTGCTAAAATATTTTTATAAAGTATTTTTACATCTTTTAAAACACGCTGACTTTCTTCTTTAATACAATTATTAGATTCATGGGTTACATTCATACAATATTCATAGGCATCATCATCAAGATAATTGGGAAAAACAAAATCACTATTTGCCCAAGAAGTACAGGAATAAAGCATAATTACAGCTAAAATATATTTTAACATAGGCTAACCTCTTTTATTTTTAAATAATATAATAATAGCATAGATTTTAAAAGTAAAGAGTATCTTAAAAGTTTAAAATATCTGAAAAAATCTTTCCTTGCCGTAAAATCTCTTGCGCTTTATCCGTGTAGGAGCCATCTTCATTATGTGTAATAAATGGCGATAGCAGACGGCTGGGGGCTTTGGAATCTTTTTGGGCAGAAACCAGAACTCTTTTGGCATTCTGTTTATTTTTGGAATATACGGGCAATATTTGAATGTTTCCGGCTTTATTTTGCAAAATTGAGCAGATTTTAGGAAGGGCTTCCGCACGGTGAACCATATAAATTTTTCCAAAAGGCTTTGTCATTTTTAAACAAAATAAAAGCCAGTGATTTAAATCAAAGTGAATGTGGTTGTGTGCCGAGGCTTTGCTTTTGTTGGGGGAGGGCAAATCGTTTTCACTGTATGGCGGGTTTGTGACTACAATATCATAGGAGCATGGTTCCAAATTATTTTCCGAGCATCCGAGTTTGATGTCTTTATTTAGATATTTTAGATTGCGGAAATTGTTTTGCTGAGCGCTAAAGTTTGAAAGTTCGGCAAGTTCCGATTGAATTTCAAGCCCGACAATTTGCACGGAAGAATCTGTCATCCGTTGAGCCAAACATAATGAAACCGCTCCTGTTCCTGAGCCGACATCAAGGATTTTTCCCTTGGTTATGTTAGAAACAAACGCTGATAACAAGACGGCATCTGAAGAAGCACGGTATCCGTTGACGGGTTGAAAGATTTTTATTTTTTTATCTAAAAGATAATCATTTGTGTATGGCGTTGTCATATTATTCCTTTATAATATAAAAAAGCTCAGGAACAAATTCCTGAGCTGAATGCCTTTTAAAAACGATTAATCATTTGCGTTTGGGCAAACTTTAGCTTGTTCGGCATTAAATTTTACAGCGGCTTCGTCAGCTTCGGCATCACTGCAAATGGCTCCTTGTGGGCATTCTGAAATGCAAACGCCGCAATCAATACATGTATCAGGATCAACGACATATTGATCTTCACACACATGAAAAGCGCTTACAGGGCAAACAGAAGCGCAAGTACCACATTTTACGCAGTTATTATTTACTACTGAAGGCATATTTAATTCTCCTTAAAATTTTTTATCAGCAAGCACTAATGTAAAGCATTTCTTTAGAAAAGCAAGCCTTTTTTTAACTTTCTCTATCATTGTATTTTTGTTTAAAGACGGCCGCCAGATAGTCTTGTTTTTTATTTTTTCGCATATTAAAATAATTAGGTATAATCGAGGCTGGAACAATGTTTGCAACGCATTGTTCATTGGATTTTGCCCGCATCATGTTAATAGACAAATTGATTAATTTTTGATCATCTGTAAATTGAGGCATACCGTTTTTCATTAGATAATCAGGACGTGTTTGATAGCGTGTAATTTTTTGCCGACGTCCCTTTTTGATTTCAGTTGTAACAACGGGAATCTTTTTCATCTTAGTGGAGCCATCTGGGTTTCTTTTGCAAACCAAACATTGATCAAGTGTCAAATTATAGCAACTGACAGGTCTGAAATTTATAAATTCTTTAGGTGTTAGGTGATTGTTTAAAACCAAATGCAGCATGAAAAATCTTTTAGGAATACCCGCATCGACATTCCAAATGGCAAGGCATTGGCTTAAATATTTGTTGGATTTGTGGTTGTTTAAAGCCTCTACAAATTTAGAACTTTCAAATTGTTTATTGGCAACATATGCAAAATTTTTGGTAACAAACATTTTGTTTTCATCTAATTTAACTTTTACAGCTTCTAAGATTTTCGGTAAAATGCTGAAATTTGAAACTCTTTCAACTTGTTCCATGGCTTGAATTTTGGTGATAGACTGTCCCATCTGAACAAAGGCTGATATTTTGCCGCTGTTCCCGCGTTTTTCTAAAGGTTGCCCTTTTTCATCCAGATAATTTGTGCAGCCGTAACCCAATGTGGCAAAACCTTTTTTATCATCAATGGCCGAGGCGTAAAAATTTTCGGCAAAAGCGACAAAGAGTTTGAAGTCTTTTTGCGTTTTTATAAAGACGTTTAAATTATGACGTTGAACATCATTAAGCTGTTCTTTACCAAATCCTTTGCTTTCCAAAAATTCTTGAACATTTTTATTTAAAGCGTCAAAACCAGCTGGAGCAGAATTCTGGTTGTTGTTTTTGTCAGTATTTCCTTCTGAGCGGAAAGTCTTTTTAGTTGAGTCTATTTGAGCGGGATTATCTTTTTCTTTCGCTGAATTTTCTTTAGAATGTTTGTATGTGCCGAATGTTAAGGCACTGGCTAAAGTTGTTGCGCCAATAGCAATAGTCAGTTTTGTAGAATTTCTTTCCCAAAAAGCTTTGAATTTTGCCAAGTTTTTAATATATTGCTTGTTCATAGATTGAAAAATCGGTGCGGATAGACGTTTAAATGCCCCGTGAAGCAAAGAAATTTTTTGTTTGGCGAGTTGATTCATTTTGGCAGCGGAAGCTAACGCTTTATCTTCAAATTCATCATGAAAATAGCTGTTGTATTGCGCGCTCAATTTTTTTACGTTATCAGAGTCGACCTTAACGTAAAGTTTTTTGTCTGGATAAGCATTGTTTAACGCTATTGTCAGTCGAATAGCTTTATTGTAACGTTTGTTTATTTCATCGGCAATTTTCTGTTTGGCCTCGTCAACGCTTAAATTTATTAAACGATAAGGACGTACGATGCAAATATCTTGAAAGCGCAATGTTGGAATTTTATTATAACCATTTTCAGTATATTTTTTAATTTCTTCAGTTTGTTTTTGAAGATATTTGCTGAATAAGGCTTTTTCAAAGGCTTCATAGTTTCCTAAAGGGTTTGCGTAGGAATAAGGAACAATAAAGTCATAGTTTTCAAGCGATATTTTAGTCGGTTTAACACGACTGTTCCCGTATTCACTCAATAAAAAATCCTCATATTCTTTTTTCATAGCATGCTCTCCATCTGAATGATTTTTTATTATAAAACATGTTTTTTCAAAAGTCTAGTCAAATTTGGACAAAATAAGCATGTGGAAATATTTGAAAGGATGACTATATTGTGAAAAAAAGAAAGGAATAAAAATGGCGGAATATAAAGCGGACGTTTTGATTATTGGTTCCGGACCGGCCGGATACACGGCTGGAATATATACAGCTCGCGCCGGACTGACGACGTTGATTGTGACCGGAAAACAAAAAGGCGGACAATTGATATTGTCGAGCGAAGTCGATAATTTTCCGGCTTTTACCGAGACAATGACCGGTTTTGATATTATGGAAAAAATGAGACAGCAAGCCGAAGCAAGAGGTGTTCAAATGGTTGACGATGTTGTTAATGAAGTCGATTTTTGGGATCATCCTTTTACATGCAGTTCCAATGCCGGAAATTCTTATCAATCAAAAGCGATTGTAATTGCCACGGGGTCATCGGTAAATTGGTTGGGTTTGCCAAGTGAAAAAAAATTTATGGGACACGGGGTGTCGTCATGTGCAACTTGTGACGGATTTTTTTATCGAGGCAAGGAAGTCGCCGTTGTCGGCGGTGGCAATACAGCTGCGGAGGAGGCTTTGTATTTGTCGGCTTTTACGGATAAAGTCTATTTAATCCACCGCCGCCATTCACTGCGCGCTGACATGGTTTTACAGCAAAGGATTCAGCATAACCGCAAGATTGTTATGGTGTGGAACACCATTATTGAAGAAATATTGGGAACGGAAAATCCACTATCCGTAACCGGACTAAAGATTCGAAACGTAAAAACAGATATGGAAAAAACATTGAACATTTCGGGATTGTTTGTCGCAATCGGTCATCACCCGAATACAGAATTGTTTCGAAACTATTTGAATTTGACTTCCGGAGGATACATTGCAACCATGCCGGATGGCTGTTCCACAAATGTCAAGGGAGTTTTTGCGGCGGGAGATGTTTGTCAGCCCGAATATCATCAGGCGGTGATAGCCGCTGGTTCCGGAGCAAAGGCGGCATTAGAAACAATTAAATATTTACGTTAGGAAAAAGTGAAAAATTATACTTGATTAATGTATAATGTATCTTTTATATTGAATTCACCTTGAAAAAGGTGGGGCGTCGAAAACCCTTTTTATAACCAGTCGTGTGCACACGACTTTAAACTTTGTGCCGACTTCTGTTCATAAGGACGGATGTCGGCTAAATAAGGCTATGAGCTGAATAAGCCGAGCCGTTTGGTTATATACGGTTTTCGAACATCCGCCCGCTGTTAAAACGCGGGTTTTGTTTTTTTACAAAAGAAATGGAGTTTGAAATATGTATAAATTTAAAAAGAATTTTTTATGTGCGGGCATTCTCGACCACACTTTAAATGTCATTCTCGGATTTATTCCGAGAATCTATGCAAAACACTCTCCTTTGGATACTCGGGACAAGCCCGAGTATGACAAGAATGTAGATGGCGTGCAGTGCGGAAGAAGTATGATTGAAATGCTGGGCGTCTTGGCTATTATCGGTGTTCTATCCGTTGGCGGTATTGCCGGTTATTCCAAAGCGATGGAAAAGTTTAAAATTAATAAAACCATTGAACAGGTTGCGCAAATTGCAACAAATATTCGAACACTTTATGCGCAACAAAAAAGTTTTTCAGGTTTAAACAATACAACCGCAATTCAAATGGGGGTCGTTCCAGATGAAATGTCAACCTCAGGAGGTACAGAATCCTATGGGCAATATTATGGGCAAGATATAGCAACTGTTTTTGGAGGAAATGTTTTTATCCGTGGCGGATGGGATGATGGTGAAACTTTTGCAATTGAACTTAGAAATATAACAAAAAACGCCTGTGTTTCTTTAGCAACCGCTGATTGGGGCGCGACAGACTTATCCGGAATAGTCGGACTTATCGTTGGTTACGCATCTGAGCCTGGAAGCCATATATTTGCCTATACAAACAAGGAGGATATGGGGGGAGAATATGATTATGATTGTCAGGGAGATAAATATGATGAAAGGCAATATATTGCTTGCTCTGGGATTAATTTCCCTGTTTCTCCGGCAATTGCGGCAAAATTTTGTGAGATAATGCCAAATGTTGCTATTCGGTTTCATAAATAGCCAAATAACTTCATAAAAAATCTCCTGTTGTTTATTTGGCAACAGGAGATAATTTTATAAAGAGATTGCCAAGTTATTTTTCATCAACAACCGGTTTGATATGCCAAATGCGGTCTGCATATTCCATAACAGCGCGGTCACTCGAAAAATTGCCGATTCTAGCAACATTCATCAAAGCCATTTTAGCCCATTTTTCTTTGTTGTTATAATCTTTTTCAGCCTGATGCACGGCATTGTTAAACGCTTCCATGTCGGCCAAAATAAAGTAATAATCGCTTCCCAATAAGGTGTCAAAAATCGGGCGGAACAACTGCGGATAATCCTTTTCACAGAACATGCTTGAATTAACGGCATTTAAAATGCGTTTGATGTAGTCTGATTTTTCATACAATTCACGAGGATTATATGTCATGCGTTTGCCGCGAACTTGTTCGTCTGTTAAACCAAATAAATAGAAATTATCTTCTCCGACGGCTTCACGGATTTCAATATTTGCGCCATCATAGGTTCCAATGGTTAAAGCTCCGTTTAAGGCGAATTTCATATTACTGGTGCCGGAGGCCTCAAAGCCGGCGGTGGAAACCTGACAGCTGACATCCGCGGCCGGAATCAAATATTCGGCGACAGAAACTTTATAGTCCGGAATAAAGACCACTTTCAAAAATTCGTTAACCCGTTCATCGTTATTAATAACATCTGCAACATTGTTGATAAGTTTGATGATAAGTTTGGCAAAAGTATAAGACGGAGCGGCTTTTCCGGCAAAAATATAAGTTTTTGGCGTAATTGGACGCACGTTGTCGCGAGTTAACGCTAAATAGTCACCGATAATCTGTAAAACTGTCATCAATTGACGCTTATATTCGTGAATACGTTTGGCGTGCACAATATACATACTGTTCGGGTTGACCATTGTGCGAGTGGCGCGATAAACTTTTTGCGCCAAACGCTGTTTATTTTCATTTTTAATTTTCAAAAATTCTTTCAAAAACGCTTTATCATCGGAATATTTTTCAATGTTTTGCAATTGGTCTAAATCGGTAATCCATGAAGTTCCGATTTT
The DNA here is from genome assembly GCA_934254675.1 of uncultured Alphaproteobacteria bacterium. GTDB lineage: Bacteria > Pseudomonadota > Alphaproteobacteria > RF32 > CAG-239 > RUG410. Next base: position 126,549 of record CAKQLP010000001.1, read on the forward strand.
ATCTGAAATCAAATTGGATAAATCGTGGTTGGCGCGGAGCATCCAGCGGCGCGGAGTTACGCCATTTGTCACATTGGTGAATTTTTCCGGCCATAGTTCATAAAATTCCGGCACCAGAGAATGTTTTACCAATTCGGAGTGCAGTTTGGCCACGCCGTTAACGGAAAATGAACCGACAATAGACAAATTGGCCATGCGAATAATCTGATTGTCGCCTTCACCGTCAACAATAGAAACCTTTCCGAGTTTGTAAGAATCTTCTCCAAAGTGATTGCGGGCAAATTCCATAAAGCGGCGATTGATTTCATAAATAATTTGCAAATGTCGAGGCAAAAAGCGGCGGATAATGGAACTGCTCCATTTTTCTAAAGCTTCCGGCAGCAATGTGTGGTTGGTGTAAGCAAAAATTTTAGTCACAATTTCCCATGAATCATCCCATTCTTGCCCATAAACATCCATAAGTTGACGCATCATTTCCACAATCGCTAAAGCAGGGTGAGTGTCGTTTAATTGAATACAAACGTAATCAGGCATTTTTTTGAAGTCATTGCTTTTTTCCATAAAACGACGAATAATATCTTGGATAGCGCAAGAAACAAAGAAATATTGTTGTGTCAAGCGTAGTTCTTTACCTTGTTCAATGTTGTCGGACGGGTACAGAACTTTAGAAATTGTTTCGGTGCGGATTTTATCTCGTACAGCTTCAATATAACCGCCGTTGTTAAAAATGTTTAAGTCTAATTCATCATCGGTTTTGGCAGAGAACAGACGTAGGTAGTTGACGGATTTTCCGTTATATCCCACAACCGGAAAGTCATAAGGAACGCCGTATAATGTGCGGGTATTGGCCCAAACATAACTTACTTTTCCGTCCGGTTTGTTATACATTTCAACGTGTCCGCCGATTGGAATGGTTACGGTGCGGTCGGCGCGAGCAAACTGCCATGGAGAATCTTCGCCAAGCCAATTGTCGGCTTGTTCAATTTGGTAGCCGTTTTCAAATTTTTGCTTAAACAATCCGTATTCATAGTTTATGCCATAGCCGAACCCCGGAATTCCTAGTGACGCCATTGAATCCAAATAACAAGCGGCCAAACGTCCTAAACCGCCGTTTCCTAAAGCGGGATCATATTCAGCGTCAAATATTTCACTCAAAGAAAAATCAGGAAAACCTTCAATTTTAATATCTTTTAAAATATCGTAAAGTCCAAGGTTATAGAGGTTATTTTCCAGAGAACGTCCGATTAAATATTCAATGGATAAATAATAAATGCGTTTAGTTCCGTGTTTATTATAACGGGCAATCGTTTCATACATTTTGTCCATTGCAAATTCACGCACGGCAAGGGCAATAACATTGAATGCTTCATCTTTTGTTAATTCGCAGTTGCGTTTACCGATAAAATATTTAGCATAATGTTCAATGGAAAGTTTTAAACGAGCACGATCAATTTCATCCATAACACTTTTATTTTCTGTTACCACAATTTTTCTCCCATAATTTTTAACATACCTTTTTATACCAAACACTATTCGAAATTGATTGAAAATTGCTTAACAATATAACATTTTTATTTGTGAAAAGAAGATATTGTTTGATTTTAAAATTTTTTGGCTGTATAGCTGAAATTGAAAAATAAGGAATTTATACAGAGTGATAGCAATGAATAAAAAACTACTATTGGCCGTTTCATTGAGTGCTTTTATTTGCGCCAATGCAAACGCAGACACTATTTTTGAGGCAATGAGCGAGGCCTATAACAGCAATCCGACTTTACATGGCCAACGCGCCGCTAGTGGAGCAACAAATGAGGACGCGGCCGCCGCTCGTTCGGGATTCCGCCCGACAATTGGTGTAAATGGAAACTATTCGGACACACACGTTCGCAAAACCGGAAACGCAACTGTTGATGGTTATCAAAAGGGCTATACGGGTAGTGTAACACAATCTGTTTTTAGCGGTTTTCAAACATATAACGCCGTAAAAGCGGCAGATTCAGCAGCTAAAGCCGGCATACAAGATTTGTATGCGGTAGAACAATCGGTTTTACTAAGCGCGTCAACGGCATATTTAGACGTTATGCGCGATGAGGCGATTGTGCGCTTGCAAAAAAATAACGAACGTTTGTTAAAAAAACAGCTGGATGAGACTTTAGCACGATTTGATGTCGGCGAAGTGACCAGAACCGATGTGGCACAATCCAGAGCCAGTTATGCTCAGGCGCAATCCGATGTTATTTCGGCAGAAGGAAATTTGGCTGTTTCAAAGGCTGTTTATTTGCAAATGGTTGGTAAAGAACCAAAGGATTTACAAAATCCGGCAGTTATAACCAAGTTCTTTCCAACACGTTTTGATGAAGCGATGAATTATGCCCGCACCAATAATTATTCTTTGCAAGCGGCAAAAAAACAATTGGATTCGGCTACTTATAATGTAAACAGTAATAAAGGGGCATTGTTGCCAGAAGTTACATTTACGGCGGCTAGCGGCAAAACAACCCAGTCAAATCATGATATGGCTAAAAATCCAAGCACAACCAGCACGCAGTATTCTTTGGACATGAATGTGCCTCTTTACACCGGCGGTGCGACACGCGCTAAAATTCGTAAGAGTAAATATCAAAAATGGCAGGCTCAAGAAGGCGTTTTGGAAGCCGAACGGGCAGTTGTGGCCGGTGTGACAAGCTCATGGCAGTCTATGCAGGCAAACAAGTCAAATATTTCTTCTATTCAAGCGCAGGTTAAGGCTTCGGCCATTGCTTTGGAAGGAACGCAAAAAGAAGAAGCTTTAGGCAATCGCACGGTATTGGATGTTTTGAACGCGTACCAAACATTGTTGACATCTCAAGTGAATGAAGTGAAGGCTTTGCATGATTACTATGTTTCCGGCTTGCAATTAATGCAGTCTATGGGAAATTTGACCGCAAAGAAATTAGCTTTGAATGTGAAATATTACAATGCAGAAGAACATTATCAAAATACCAAGGGAAAATGGTTGACTTTATCCATTGATAAATAAAGTAAAACTATTGCTAATTAAAATAATTTTTGCTATTATGTCTCAAGTTTTTTAATTTAATTTGAGGCATAATTTTATGGCAAAAACAGAAGATTCGTCACTCGATTCCATTTTAAAATCGATTCGCGAGGCTATAATAGATAAAGAACAGCGGAAACATTTTGAAAAGAAATTACATGAAGAAAAAAAAGAACGTCTTGAAAAAGAAGATGAAGTCTTTGAACTGACAAAAAATATGTTGGTAAATCGAGAAGATATTCCATATCAGTTAGGGGTCTGGAGTTTTAATGATGTCGCTAAAAAAATTATGAAAAAATATCAAAATTATTTTGCCAAACGTGCAATCAAAAGTGATATTTCCAATTCTAATGACAATCAAGGTGTTCGAGTGCGGGTAAAGGAAAATTCTTTGGCCTAACGGCTTATTTTCCTCAGCGATTATTTTTAATATTGGCTTAATTTTTTTTAAGATAAAACGGAAAGAAATAATGTTAGAAAAAAACTATAATCCAAAAGAATTTGAAGAAAAAATTTATGAAAAATGGGAAAATGATGGTGATTTTAAACCGGATATGCGTAGTAAAAAAGAAGCGTTTTCGGTGGTAATACCGCCACCAAACGTGACCGGCGTTTTGCACATGGGGCACGCACTTGATGACACTTTGCAGGATATCTTGATTCGCTATAATCGTATGCTGGGAAAAAAAGTTTTATGGCAACCGGGAACCGATCACGCCGGCATTGCTACTCAAATGGTGGTTGAACGCAATTTGGCTAAAGAGGAAATCACCAGACACGATTTGGGACGTGAGAAGTTTATTGAAAAAGTTTGGGAATGGCGTAAACAATCCGGAGGAACAATTTGCCGCCAATTGCGTCGTTTAGGGGCTTCTTGCGACTGGAGCCGCGAGCGTTTTACCATGGATGAAGGACTTTCCCGCGCCGTGCGTAAAATTTTTGTTTCGCTTTATAAAGACGGCTTGATTTTTAAGGCGAAAAAATTAGTAAACTGGGATCCTAAATTAGGTACGGCTGTTTCTGATTTGGAAGTTGTGCAAAAAGAAACCGTGGGTAAAATGTATTATTACAAATATCCGATTGAAGGTCAAAAAGGAGAATATATTCACATTGCCACCACTCGTCCGGAGACAATGTTTGGTGACACGGCGGTGGCTGTTTCCAAAGATAATCCGAAATTGGCGCATTTAATCGGTAAAAATTGTATTATTCCGATTATTGACCGCGTGATTCCGATTGTTGGTGATGAGCACGCCGACCCTGAAAAAGGTACAGGCGCGGTGAAAATTACTCCGGCGCACGATTTTAACGACTTTGAAGTGGGCAAGCGTCATAATTTGCCAATGATAAATGTTTTGAATCCTGATGCGACGATGAATGAAAACACTCCTTACGCCGGTTTAACCACAATGGAGGCTAGAGCCAAGACTATTGAAAAATTAACCGAACTGGGGTTGATGGATAAAATAGAAGACCACCCGATGGTTATTCCGTATGGTGACCGGAGCGGCGTGGTTATTGAACCTTTAATGACCGACCAGTGGTTTGTTGATGCTCCAAAATTGGCGGTTGCGGCCATCAAAGCCGTTGAAGATGGCAATATGCAGTTTGTGCCGAAGAGTTATGAAAAGACATATTTTGAATGGATGCGCAATATTCAGCCGTGGTGTATTTCTCGCCAGTTGTGGTGGGGGCATCAGATGCCGATTTGGTATGGACCGGATGGGGAAATTTTCTGTGAAGAAAATGAAGAAGAAGCAAAAGCCGCAGCGACCAAGCACTATGGAAAAGCTGTTGAATTAACTCGTGAAACAGATGTTTTAGACACTTGGTTCTCTTCTGGCTTATGGGCTTTTTCAACCTTGGGATGGCCTGATGAAACCGAATTTTTGAAAACATTTTATCCAACATCGGTTTTGGTTACGGGGTTTGATATCATATTCTTCTGGGTTGCCCGTATGATGATGATGAGTATGTATATGATGAAGCGCGTGCCGTTTAAAAAATGCTATATTCATGGTTTGGTGCGCGATGAACAAGGACGCAAGATGAGTAAATCCAAGGGTAATACGGTTGACCCAATGGAAACAATCGAAAAATACGGCGCCGACGCTTTGCGTTTCTTTATGGCGGCCATGGAAACTCAAGGTCGTGATATCAATTTGTCGGATTCGCGTATTCAGGGCTATCGTAATTTTGCCACAAAATTATGGAACGCCGCTCGTTTTTGTGAGATGAATGAATGTTATTCCGTAAAAGATTTTGAAGTCAGTCAAGCCAAGTTGGAAATCAGCAAGTGGATTATAGCCAAAGTTAAAGAAGCTTCGGCGGAAGTAACCGAAAATCTGAATAATTTCCGTTTTTCAGATGCGGCTAATACTGTGTATCAATTTATTTGGGGAACATTCTGCGATTGGTATATTGAACTGATTAAGCCTATTTTCTATGGCGAAAATGCCGAGGATATTAAAGAAACCCGCGCTGTGGCCGCATGGATATTGGATAGAATTTTGATAATGTTGCATCCGTTTATGCCGTTTATCACCGAGGAATTGTGGGATAATCTGACAGAGCGCTCTGGTAAACTGATTCATGCCGTTTGGCCGACAGATGAAAATATAAATACTGATGACAAAAATGAAATTGACAGAGCCATTGATTTTATTATGGCGATTCGTTCATTGCGCGCGGCGATGAATTTGCCGGCCGGTGCCAAACTGCACGTTTATGTTAAAGGTGCCTCTTCAGAAACAATGTCTGTGCTGGAAAGACAAAAAAACTTGATTTGCAAATTGGCTCGCTTGGATGAAGTTTTGGCTTTGGAAAATCATGAAATAACCAAAGATATGGTGCAAACTGTCAGCCGCGAGGCGGTAATTCTTATTCCGCTTAAAGGTGTGGTTGATTTTGAGGCGGAACGCGCTCGCTTGCAAAAAGAGTTGGAAACATTAAATAAAAATATTGAAGGTTACAACCGCAAGCTTAATAACGAAAGTTTTGTGGCCAAGGCTCCGGCGGCAGTTGTGTCTGAAGAAAAGCGCCGTCAGGCCGAAGCTCTGGAGAACAAAGTTAAAGTAGAAGAAGCGTTGGCTCGTATTGCTAATTTTTAAGGAGAAAAAAATGAAAAAAATAATATTAAGTTTGGTTGCCGTTTGTTTTATGTCTGCCTGCGCAACAGACCCTTATACCGGTGAAAGCAAAGTGGCAAAAACCGCGTGGGGAACAGGTATCGGCGCGGCGGCTGGTGCTGGTATCGGAGCTTTAATTGGTGGCAAAGAAGGCGCGCTGATCGGTGCCGGTATCGGTGGAGCAACCGGCGCGGCTACCGGTGGTTATATGGATATTCAAGCCAGTAAATTACGCCAAAAATTAACCGGAACCGGCGTTCAGGTTGCGCGTGACGGCGATAATATTCGTTTGATTATGCCGAACAGCATTACGTTCAACACCAATGAATCCATTATAAAGACTTCGGCTAACAATGTTTTGGATTCGGTTGCTTTGGTGGCAAAAGAATATAACAAAACCAGATTGCAAATTGTTGGCTATACCGATAGTACCGGTAATGATAAAATAAACCAGCCGTTGTCCGAGCGTCGGGCTGCCGCTGTGGCCAACTATTTGGCTTTGCGCGGTGTGCAAGGCAGTCGTATAAGTTCATATGGTGCCGGCGCGGCTAACCCGATTGCCTCTAACGCCACGGAAGAGGGAAAAGCGCAAAATCGCCGTGTTGAAATAACATTGATTAATGCTCAATAAAATAAAAAATAACAAAAATAACCCGTCGTTATAAAAATGCGGCGGGTTTTGTTATTTAATCTTTGCTTTTATTTATAAAAGAAATCTCTATTTGGGAGAAAGTCTAAAATCGACAACACCGATAGAAATACAGCAAAAATGCCGTTTTACAATAACCAATCAAGGAACTGCATTATTCGCTATTTCTTTAAAACCATATTAAAAAAGAACCCCGAAGGTTCTTTAAAAATTTAATCTTTATGGCGGAATGTAATGCGACCTTTGGTTAAATCATAAGGCGTCATTTCAATATCAACTTTGTCACCCACCATGACGCGAATACGGAATTTACGCATTTTACCAGCGGTATGAGCCAAAATTTCCACCCCATTTTCCAAGCGGACACGAAACATTGCATTAGGTAATTTTTCAATCACTTCGCCTGTCAATTCCAACAATTCTTCTTTACTCATTTAAACCTCTTTATTTAATATTTGACAAAGGTATAACCATTTATTTGTCATTTTGCAAGTAATTTTGTCATTAATCCACGAAAAACACGTTATTTTTTAGCTGTGACAATTTTAATTGCTTCTTCTGCTGTCAAAGAACTTGGTGCATATCCTTTCGGAATGGCGTAATTATTTTTGCCACATTTTAGATACATGCCATAACGTCCTTTGTTCAGAGTAATGTTTTCTTTGGTTGTCGGATGTTGAGCCAGAACTGTTGGTTCCGGTTTGGCAACGGCATTTTTAAGTAATTCTTCCGCTCGTTCAGCGGTAATGTTAAAGATATTGTCTTCTCCGCTTAAAGATTTTGATTTTGTGCCTTGTTTAATATACTGTCCGAATTTACCGATATTCACTTCTATTCCATTGCCTAAATCTCGTGGCAATGAAAGTAAAATCTGGGCTTGTTCTGCTGTTAATTCTTCGGGCTTTACAAATTTAGGCAAAGAGCAACGTTTTGGTTTTTCCGTATTTCCGGCGGCGTCACCCAATTGTACATAATAGCCGTAAGGTCCTTTGCGCAAATAAACATTTTGATTATTCATTTGGCATAAAATTTTATCTTCGCCGTTAGCTAATTTTTGTGCGCTGGCGTTGGCCGCTTCTTGTTCTTCTTCTTTTGTGTCGGTCAAAGGTTTTGTGTAAGAACATTCCGGATAGTTTGAACAACCCAAAAACGCTCCGAACTTGCCAAATTTAATGCTTAAACGACCTTTGCCGCATTGCGGGCAAATCCGAGGATCTGAACCATCTTCCCGCGGTGGAAACAAGTGGGCAGAAAGAGCTTCGTCAACTTTATTAATCACCTCGGTCAGTTGCAATGGTTTAACTTCATCAATATTCTTGATAAACTTAGCCCAAAATCCGGCCAAAAGTTTTTTCCATTGCATGGCTCCGGCGGAAACATCATCTAAAAATTCTTCCATTTGCGCCGTAAAATCGTATTCCACGTATTTTTTGAAAAAGTTTTCCAAAAATACGGTTACAATGCGTCCGCGGTCTTCCGGAATAAAACGCAATTTTTCAACTTTGACATATTTGCGTTCTTGTAAAACAGCAATAATATTTGCATAAGTAGATGGACGACCGATGCCAAGTTCTTCCAGCTTTTTTACTAAACTTGCTTCTGTAAATCTAGGAGGCGGGGTTGTAAAGTGTTGCGCCGGCTTTATTTCTTTCTTTTCGACGGCTTCACCTTTTTCAACATTTGGTAAAATTGTATTTTCATCATCGTCATCCGAATCATCTTTACTTTCCTGATAAAGTTTTAAAAAGCCGTCAAACTGAATAACTTGTCCGTTGGCGCGCAATAAAATTTTGCCATCAGCAGATTTTGCGTCAACAACCACTCTGTCCAAAATCGCCGGATTCATTTGGCAGGCAACCGTTCGTTTCCAAATCAACTCATAAAGTTTGTAAGCATCGCTGTCCAATTTCATTTCCATTTTTTTAGGTGTGTTCATCACGTCGGACGGGCGTATGGCTTCGTGTGCTTCTTGGGCGTTTTTGGTTTTGTTTTTATATTCTTTAGCCGTTTTTGGCAAATAGCTTGCGCCAAAATATTTTTCAATAGCTTCGCGGCAGGCTTTTATGGCTTCTTTAGAAAGATTTACCGCGTCTGTACGCATATAAGTAATAATACCCGCTTCATAGAGTTTTTGCGCCACTTGCATAGTTTTCTTTGCGGAAAAACGCAATTTGCGAGCTGCTTCCTGTTGCAGAGTGGATGTCGTAAACGGCGGTGCCGGATAACGGCTGGCTTTTTTCCGTTCAACATTAGATATTGAAAAATCTTGCGCTTCAATTTTTGCTTTGGCGTCTAACGCTTTTTCTTCACTGTTAAGTGTAAATTTATCTAGCTTTTTGCCGTCTAAATTTATGAGGTGTGTAAGCATTTCGGCTTTTTGTGCGGTTAATAAATCCACATCAATTGTCCAATATTCTTCCGCTTTAAACTTGTCAATTTCATTTTCTCGGTCACAGATTAAGCGTAAAGCAACCGATTGCACGCGTCCTGCCGATTTAGAGCCGGGAAGTTTGCGCCATAAAATCGGAGACAAATTAAATCCAACCAAATAATCCAAGGCGCGGCGTGCCATATAGGCGCTGACCAAATCCTGATCTATTTCACGAGGATTTTCAATTCCTTCTTTAACGGCTGATTTTGTAATTTCGTGAAAAACAACGCGTTCAATTTTTTTACCGGTTAATTTTTTCTTTTCTTTTAATTCTTCCAAGATATGCCAAGCAATGGCTTCACCTTCTCTATCCGGGTCGGATGCGAGAATTAGCGTGTCGCAGTCTTTTAAGGCGGCAATAATATCATTTAGGTGTTTTTTGCCAACTGGACTAAATTCCCAAGTCATGGCAAAATCATTGTCAGGGTCAACGGAACCGTCCTTGCTGGGCAAATCGCGGATATGACCGTAGCTTGCCAGAACTTTGTAATCCGAACCCAGATATTTGTTGATTGTTTTGGCTTTTGCCGGTGATTCTACAACAACTAATTTCATTATTCTTACATCCTAAATATTATTTTAATCGAGCGACGCGGTTACCGACTTGCCGTTCAATTTTTCCTACAAACTCCAAATCTAAGAGTTGCGAAAAGAAATCGGCCTGAGAAAGTCCGCTGGAACGCAATAATTCATCTATATCCACGCCTTCAAAAGTTATTAAATCTATCAGAGGTATTACTGTTTCTTTCTCCGGCAGAGATTCAGATGTTTTAATGTCAGAAATATTTACATGATTTTCAACTTTGTCAAGAGGCTTCAAGCTGAGTGTCATGTTTTTTAATGTTTTATTTTGGCTAAGGCTTAATGTATTGAGTATGTCATCGGCGGATTCCGTTAAAATAGCTCCGTCTTTGATAAGATGATTAGGACCTTGCGCACGATTTTCCAAAGGCGACCCCGGAACGGCAAAAATATCTTTTCCTTGTTCCAGAGCGCATTTTGCCGTAATTAACGAGCCGGAATGTAGTCCGGCCTCCACAACCAAGGTTCCGGAAGTTAAAGCCGATATGATGCGGTTGCGGCGCGGAAAAGTAGAAATTTGCGCAGTTGTGCCAAAAGGAAGTTCAGAAATAATTAATCCTTGCTGTGCAATTTTTTGATAAAGTTCTTTGTTTTCCGGCGGATAAATTATATCCAAGCCGGTTCCCAAAACAGCAATGGTTGGACCAAGTTTGTTTTTAGCATATAAAGAACCTTTATGGGCTGAACTGTCAATACCTCGAGCCATGCCCGATACAACCAAAACATCGTTTTCGGTTAAATCATAAGCGATTCGCGAGGCTATCTTCCGACCATTGATAGAAGCGTTACGCGCGCCGACAATGGCTATACTTGGCTCATAATTCAGCAACTCCGTATTACCCAGAGCGTATAAAATCGGTGGTGCGTCGTTAATTTGTTTTAGCGATGCGGGATATAAGTCATCATTGTATGTGATAATTTTGGCACCAATTTTATTTGCTTTTTCAATCTCTTCTTTTGCTTTTTCTTTTGAACAGATTTTTTTCTTGGATGATAAAATTTTTAGAGCTTTTTCCACGTTGCCGTAAGTTTGCAAATATTTATAAAATGTAACAGGTCCGATACCTTCAGTCAGTAGAAGTTGCAAAATTTCTATAAGCTCTGTTTTTATCACGTTCTAAGCCTTTTTCTTGAAGCTGATTTTGCTTTCTGTGCCGTTAAGTAAACGGGTAATGTTGGCATGATGACGAATAATAACCAATAAGGCTATAACTGTATAAAACAAAGCGTAAACTGTCGGGCACATAAAAAACGCAACAATCGGCATTGAAGCGGCGGCAGTTAATGCTGATAATGAAGAATAGCGGAAAGTGAAGGCCATAATCAACCACACGGCTAAAGCAATTAACGCGATAGGCCATTGCGTCATCAAGATAAACCCGAACGCCGAAGCAACGCCTTTTCCACCTTTAAATTTAAGCCAAATCGGAAAGTTGTGGCCGATAACGCCAAAGGAGCCGGCAATAAGCGAGCCGACAACATTGAGTGTTGTTTCCATACCTGCAAAAGAGAATGTTGTGTCCGGCAAAAAATGATAAGCCGCAAAGGCCGCTAAACCGGCTTTAAACGCATCAAGTAAAACGGTCAGGAGTGCTAATAATTTGTTGCCTGTTCGCAAAACATTTGTGGCGCCGATGTTGCCTGAGCCGATTTTGCGAATATCTCCGTAACCGGCCATAAAACATAAAACCAAGCCGAACGGAATTGAGCCGGCAATATAGCCGCCGATGGCGCAGAGGGTTAAATCAAAATTCATTATTATTCTCCTTGAAGTCTGAAAATTAAATCTATCAATAGCAGAAAACATGAAATTTTCAACTAAATTTTCTTGCTTTAAAAAATTCTGCTGAAAACATGTAAAATGTTGATGACAATGACGGCAAAATGAATAACATACAATCAGATTAGTGTAAGGTGAAAAGATGAAACCTGTATTTAAAAGAATTTTGCTGAAGCTTTCAGGCGAAGGTTTGATGGGCGATAAGGGGTTTGGTGTTGATGCTGAAATCGCCGCGTCATTGGCGCAGGAAATTGCTACGGTGCGCGAACTGGGTGTGCAAGTGTGTTTGGTTATCGGCGGTGGAAACTTTTTCCGCGGTGCCAAAAATGCAAGCGAAGGGATGGATAGAAGTGTTGCGGATCAAGTCGGAATGATGGCGACATTGATGAATGCTTTGGTTATGAAGACGGCTTTAGAAAGAGCAGGGTGTCCGGTTGAAATATATTCCGGATTGGTAATGCCTCAGGTTTGTGAAACATACAGTTTTAGAGAAGCAACAAAGTCTTTGTCAAAAGGCAATGTTGTTATTTTCTCTGCTGGTACGGGTAATCCGTACTTTACGACGGATTCCGGAGCGGCTTTGCGGGCGGCGGAAATGCATTGTGACGTGATTATGAAGGCAACGCAGGTTGATGGCGTTTATGATTCTGACCCTCGAACAAATCCAAATGCTCGGCGTTATGATGAAATTAGTTTTGCTGAAGTTGAAGATAAAAAACTTAAAGTTATGGATATGACGGCAATCACAATGGCGGCAGAGAATAATATTCCAATTATGGTGTTTGCTCAAAAAGGCGAAAATTCTATTGTTTCGGCCGTGTGTGGTCAGGCTAAATGTACAATTATTAAATAAAAAAATAAGGGGGTAAAATGTCTGAATTTGAAAAAATAAAAATGGAAACATTGAATAGAATGGAAAAAAGCTTAGAAGCCTTAAAAACTGATTTTGCAGGGTTGCGCGCCGGTCGGGCGCATGCGAGTTTGTTGGACGGCATTTTGGTGGAAGCTTATGGTAATATGACGCCGATTAGCCAAGTGGGTACTGTCAGCGTGCCTGATGCGCGCACGTTATCTGTTAGTGTGTGGGATAAAGGAATGGCTAAAAATGTTGAAAAGGCATTGCGTGAAAGTGATTTGGGACTAAACCCAATGTCTGACGGGCAATTAATTCGTATTCCTATTCCGCCGTTGAGTGAAGAGCGTCGTAAAGAACTTGTGAAAATTTCTGGAAAATATGCTGAGCAATGCAAAGTTGCTGTGCGCAATATTCGTCGAGATGCGATGGATGATGTTAAAAAATTGAAAAAAGATTCTCTTATTTCTGAGGATGAAGAAAAGAAATATAATAATGATATTCAAAAGTGGACAGATGAAACAATTCGCAAAGTCGATGAACAAGTCGCTTTAAAAGAAAAAGATATTATGCAGGTATAGGGTATAATTAAGGTGACTGTTGAAACTTTGCAGCATATAGCTTTTATTATGGATGGTAACCGACGTTGGGCTAAGAAACGCGGTTTGCCGGTGTTTATGGGACATAAAAAAGGAGCGGAAGTTCTGATAGATACTGCTAAGGCCGTTAAAAAACTCGGGGTTAAGTATATGACTGTATATGCTTTTTCTACCGAAAATTGGCAGCGTGAAAAGTCTGAGGTTGACGGACTGATGAATTTGCTCCGAAATTATTTGGATAATAGCTTTAAAGAATTAGAAGAAAATAATGTTAAGATTATTTTTATTGGAGAAAAAGAGCTTTTAGATGCGGATATCATTGCCAAAATGGCCAATATTGAAAATAAAACAGCGCAAAATGACGGACTTGTTCTTTGTGTTGCGTTGAGTTATGGCGGGCGTCAAGAAATTGTCTCGGCTGCAAAAAAAGTTGCGGCGTTGGTTCAAAATGGTGATTTGTCATTGAGTGACATTGATGTGAAAACATTCTCATCTTTGCTTTATACGGCAGGGATGCCTGATCCGGATTTGCTTGTCAGAACGAGCGGCGAATATCGTATTAGCAACTACTTGCTTTGGCAGATGGCCTATACGGAAATGTATTTTTCCCAAATACTTTGGCCGGATTTTTCGGAAAATGAGTTGAAGAAAATTATAGAAGAATATGAAAAGAGGGAGAGAAGATATGGTAAGTCGTAAATTAGGAGCTATAACCAAAAGAGTGTTAGCTGCGATTGTTATGATTCCGATTGCTGTCGATGTGCTTTACATCGGGAGTCCTTATGTTGAAGTTTTGGCCGTGGTTGTCGGCGGATTGTTGGCATGGGAGTGGGCTAATTTGCTGTCAACGCAAAAATCGTCAGCGTATGTGACAGCTTATATGATGAGTTTGGCCGTGTCTTTATGGAGCTATAATTTTGCGGTCTTGTTTACAATGATGGCAATAACTTCAATGGTTGTTTGGTTGATTGCCGAAAAAGAAAAACATCGTTCTTTGGTGACGTTGGGCGTCCCTTATATTTCTGTGGGAATAGGGTCTTTAATCTGGATGTATCGCAGTTTTGATCCTAGCGAGGGGTACTATGATCCGCAATATAATTATAGCTTTATGATGACCTTATGGTTCTTTTTAATGGTTTGGTGCATGGATATCGGCGGTTTGGTTGTCGGTTGCAATTTGCGTGGTCCAAAACTCGCTCCAAAAATCAGTCCGAATAAAACATGGTCCGGTTTGTTTGGCGGTATCTTGCTTTCAATTTCTGTAAGTATAATTTTCATGTATGTTTGCACGGTAATAATGGATATTCCGTTTTACACCAATAACTTTAACCATATTTCATTTACATATTCGCCAATGCATATGCGTTATGTTTGGAATATTGACGGTCAGTTGCTGTATGCTGTTTTAGCCGGATTAATTGCTATACTGGCTCAAATAGGAGATTTAATAGAATCCGCAATTAAACGGAGTGTCGGCGTAAAGGATTCCAGTAAGCTTATTCCGGGACATGGCGGTGTTTTTGATAGAGTTGATGGCTTAATTTTTGCGGCGCCGTTTGTTTATTTGTTTTTTATGTATGTGCGCTAACGAGGTGAATAATGGAAATTTTCTTAAATATTATATATTACATTGTTCCTTTTATTGTTTTATTAGGCGTGCTTGTCTTTGTGCATGAATTCGGACATTTTATCATTGCTCGAAGCTTGGGTGTCGACGTTACGGATTTTTCTATTGGATTTGGTAAGGAGTTGTGGAACCATACCGATAAATATGGAACAAAATGGAAGGTTTGCGCCATACCGTTAGGCGGTTATTGTCAATTTTTAGGAGACGCCGACGCTTCTTCATCAACATCGGATAATGCGTCTGTTGCGAATTTGTCGGAAGATGATAAAAAACGTGCTTTTCAAAATCAAAAAAATTGGAAAAAACTGGCAATTGTTATTGCCGGTCCCGCGTTTAACTATTTATTTGCTATTTTGGTGTTTATCGGTATTTTTTACAGCGTTGGTAAAATTATTTATCCTGCCATTGTCGGTGGTGTGATACAAGGGAAAGCTGCTGATATGGCCGGAATTAAAGCCGGTGATGTTATTAAAAGTATTAATGGTCATGAAACGCCTGATTTTCAAACAATTAGCAATGAAGTTTCTTTGTCCTCTGAAGATGATGTAAATATTGTCATTGAACGTCCATTGACAATTAAAGTCTCCGCTCAAGAAATTGAAATTCCTTTTATAAAAGGGCAAAATCGTAAAGAAAAAATTTTAGGTTTGACTTCTGAACCTGTTGAAAAAGATGAAAAAACCGGGGAAATTTTGCCTGCTCCGGCTGTTGTTGGCAATGTTATAACCGGAAGCGCCGCAGATGAAGCTGGATTTCAAAAAGGAGATTTGTTGGATAGCATAAATGGAATAAAACTTAATGATTTTACTCAATTGAAAGAATATGTGTCTTCACATATTGATGATGAGTTTGAAGTTAAATTGCGTCGTCCCGTTAATGTTATGGCAACTCTGAAAGATACTGATTTTACAGATGAAAACGGAAAGAAAATTAAACGTCGTATGTTAGGAATCATGTCGGTTTCCGGTATTGAATTTGCTGGTAAAAAAATGGGTTTTGTTCAAGCTGTCAAAGAGGGATTTGGGGAAGCTTATGACATTACTCAGGCAACGTTGAGGGCTGTTGGTCAAATGATTATGGGACAACGTGGCGGCAGGGACGTTGGCGGCATTATTCGTATTGCTGAAATGTCCGGAGATGTTAGCAAGTCTGGCGGATTTATCGGTTTTATCTATTTTATGGCATTATTGTCAGTTAATTTGGGTTTGATAAACTTATTACCTATTCCTGTGTTGGATGGCGGTCATGTCCTAATCTTTTTATGTGAAATGGTAACTCGCCGAGAATTGAGTTTGCGTGTAAAGGATTACATCTTTAAGTTTGGTCTTTTAGTGATTTTAGCCATTATGGTTTTAGCAACATGGAATGATGTGGTTCATTTGATTAATCGGTGGTTTGATTAAGGAGTAAAAATAAAAATGAAAAAAATAATTTTTGCCGGAATGATGGCGGCAAATTTGGTGATGTTGGAAGCAATGGCTTCTGATATGCAAGTAAAAAAGATTGAAGTGAACGGCTTGCAACGTGTTGAAAGAGCAACAGTGTTGTCATACTTGAATATAAAACAAAACTCGTCGGTGTCGCAAGACAAGTTGGATAGTTCTTTTAAGCGTTTATATGATACAGGTCTTTTCAGTGATATTAACTTTGATACAACAAAAGGCGATGTTCTTGTTATTAATGTGAAAGAAAATCCAATTATTGGTAAGAGGGCTTTTGACGGCAACGATAAAATTGACGACAAAATTTTAGAAAGCGAAGTTCAATTAGGTCCTCGCTCGGTTTATGACAAAGCAAAAGTTCAGCAAGATGTGCAACGTATTTTGGATGTTTACCGCAAAACGGGACGTTATTCCGTAACGGTTGATCCAAAGATTATTAAACGGGACGACAGCCGTGTTGATTTGATTTATGAAATAGACGAAGGATCTGCTGCTAAAATTGATAAAATAAACTTTTTAGGCAACACGCACTATTCTAATTCTGATTTGCAAGATGAAATCATGAGTAAAGAAAGCCGTTGGTATCGTATTTTTACTTCATCTGAAACTTATGATGCCGAAAAAATGAATTACGATAAAGAACTGTTGCGCCGGTTTTATACAAATCGTGGTTACGCCGATTTTCAGGTCGAATCTGCTATTGCCGAGTTAAGCGCGGATAAAAAATCGTTCATTTTAACTTTTACTTTGAATGAAGGTGTGCGCTATAAAATCAACGAAATAAAAATTAATTCAGAAGTAAAAGATGTTGATGTAAAGCCGTTGTATGACGATATTGAACTAAGCAAGGGTGATTGGTACAGCGCCGATTTAATTGACAAATCAATTAGTGAAATGACTGAAACATTGGGTAAAAAAGGATTCGCTTTTGTTGATGTTGAGGCTGATTTACAGCGAGACAATGCCAAAGGAACGGTTGATATCGTGTTTACAGTTTCTGAAAGCCAAAGAGTGTTTGTGGATCGGATAAATATCACAGGAAATGATAGAACTTTAGATGAAGTTATCCGTCGTGAATTTCGTTTGGATGAAGGCGATGCTCTAAATGTTTCAAAACTGCGCGATTCTCGTCGTAACGTTGAAAATCTAAACTATTTCAGCAAGGTTGATATTCAAACGGAACCAACGGGACCGAATAAGGCGGATGTTAATGTTAATGTAGAGGAAAAATCGACAGGTTATTTTAATGTTGGTGTGGGATATTCTACAACAAACGGCGCTTTGTTGCGTGCTGGCGTAACTGAAAATAATTTCCGCGGTCGTGGACAAGAACTTGGTTTTAATATTGGTATTTCTCAAAGAACTAAAGATTATGATATTAGCTTTACCGAACCATATTTTATGGGACGTCGATTAAGCGCTGGTACGGATTTGTTTATGACCGAGCAAGATTATGAAGATGAAGCTTCATATGACACAAGTTCAAAAGGTGGTCGTGTTCGTTTTGGCTGGAATTATACCGATGATTTTTACCATTATGCGCGCTATACTTTAAGCAAAAATGAAGTAAATCACGTTAAATCATATGCGTCTGAATTTGTAAAGGCCGAAGAGGGAAGCAGCACCGCTTCCGTAATTGGAGAAACATTTGTTTATGATAAACGTGACAATGCCATTAACACAAAAGAAGGTTACTATTTGTCATTTGGCAATGATTTTGCGGGTATCGGCGGAGATGAAAAATATAACAAATTTGATGCTAAAGCTTACAAGTTCCATACACTTGCCGATTATTATACATTCAAGCTTTTTGCCACAGGTGGTTATATTGCCGGATACAGCGGAGAAAATGTGCGCTTGTCAGATCGTTATTATTTAGGCGGTCAAACGTTGCGAGGTTTCCAATTTGCGGGAATCGGTGCGCGTGACAAACTCACCAAAGATGCCTTGGGTGGTAACTGGATGATGTATTCAGGTGTTGAAATGACTTTCCCGATTGGGTTGGATGAACTTGGAATTAAAGGACGTACATTCTGGGATTTGGGTATGTTAGGAAAACCGGATAATTTTGATTCGCAAAAAATTGATTATTCATCAAAAGTTCGTAGTTCTATTGGCTTTGGTTTTGATTGGATGTCGCCTATGGGAAAAATTGATATTGACTTCGGCTTCCCAATCAGCAAAGAAAAATACGATGAAACAGAAGTATTCCGTTTGAACTTTGGAACAAGTCTCTAGGAGAATGTTATGGTAGATAAAAATTTCTATAATATTAAAGAAAATGTAACCTTGGCCGATGTGGCTAAGGTTACGGGCGCTGTATTGTCAGATTCTTCAAAAGCCGGAGAAATTGTTAAAGGTATAGCAACCATGCAGACAGCAAATGGTGAGGATATTTGTTTTTTTTATGACCGCAAAAATAAAGAAAAAGCGTCAGAAATAAAAGCTAAAGCTTGTGTAACCACTGAAAGTTTGCGGCAGTTTTTACCGGAAAGTACAATTGTATTGGTTTGTGAAAATCCTAAAGAGGCTTTTATTCACTTAAATGAATATATGTATTCTGAAAAGAGATACGCGACAGACATTGATTCTAGCGCCAAAATATCGATGTTTGCCAGCATAGGAAATGGTTGCTGTATTGGACCAAACGTTGTGATTGAAGACAATGTTGTCATAGGTGAAAATTGCTGTATTGAGGCCAATGCCGTAATTACTCAAGGTTGTCAAATAGGACATAATTGCCGAATTGGTGCGGGAGCCTATATTTCATACGCTTTAATTGGAAATAATTGCTATATTTATACCGGCGCGCGTATTGGACAGGATGGATTCGGATTTCAACTGATGGAAGGGCGTCACCACAGAATTCCTCAATTAGGGCGAGTGATTATTGGTAATGACGTTGAAATTGGTGCCAATAGTTGTATTGACAGAGGAGCCTTGGATGATACTGTTATTGGAGATGGTTGTCGTATTGATAATTTGGTGCAGATTGCCCATAATGATAAATTGGGGCGGGGCTGTGTTATTGTGTCGCAAGTTGGTATTGCCGGAAGTTGCACTTTGGGCGACTACGTTGTTTGTGGCGGGCAAGTTGGTTTGGCCGATCATTTGCATATTGGCAGTGGCGTGCAGATTGCCGCGCAATCAGGAGTTATGCGTGATATAGAAGATGGCGCAGTAATGATGGGAAGTCCATGTGTTCCATTTAAAGACTTTATGCGTCAGGTCGCGTTCTTGCAAAAAAATTCAAAAAAATAAGGAGATAAAAATGTCAGATAAAAAAATTTATAATATCGATGAAGTGATGAAGATGTTACCACATCGTTATCCGTTTTTGTTGGTGGATAGACTTGAAATTGAAGAGCCTGGAGTAAAAGGCGTGGGTATCAAAAATTTGACAATGAATGAAGAATTTTTTCAGGGGCATTTCCCTGGTAATCCGATTATGCCTGGGGTTTTGCAAATAGAAGCGATGGCTCAATCAGCCGGTTGTGTTGTTATGAGCGCGGATCCTGATTATGCAAACAAAAAGCGCAGTGTGCTTTTTATGGCGGTGGATGGCGTGAAATTCCGCAAGCCTGTTCGCCCGGGAGATCAACTTCGTATGCACGTTGAAAAAATTAAAGAACGTCGTAATATTTTTGTTTTTCATAGTGTGGGAATGGTTGATGATCAGATTGTTTCCGAAGCTGATTTGACAGCTATGATAGTTGATTAATTTGGCAAATTGTTCAGAATATCAAGGCCGTTTTTACGGCCTTGATATTTTATAAAATATTTTAAACAAAACGATTGACAAAAAAATAAAAAGAGTGTATATCATAATCACTTTTGAATTTTTATTAAACTTTTATGTTTCACTTTTAATTTTTTTTTGCTTTATGGCACAAAAAGAACAACGCGCGACCAAGAACTCTAAAAAAGAGAAGGGCGCATTCAAGAAAGGTAAAGTTAAGACTCAGACAGAGTACCAGAGCACCCGCGTCACCAAGAAGAAACGAAAGCGAACGCGTGTAGCCGACGACAAGTAACATCTTCCTTTCCACGAGCCTTTGTTTAACTTTTTAGTTAACAAGAGGCTCTTTTTTTATGCAAAAAACACCGCAGATTGCGGTGTTTAACCAGATTAAAATACAAGCTATTTTTGTATATCGGCCAAAACTTTCATTGAAATAATTTTATCGGGATTATCAACTGTTCCGTTATCATTTTGATTGCCTTTTTTAATATGGTCAACATATTCCATGCCGGAAATGACTTGTCCCCAAACTGTGTACTGACCATCTAAAAATCCGGCATCAGCAAAGCAAATAAAAAATTGGCTGTCAGCGGAATCCGGTGAAGCGGCTCTGGCCATAGAAACAGTTCCGCGACCATGGTGTTTATGGTTAAATTCGGCTTTTAAGTTTTTGCCACTACCGCCGCGTCCGGTTCCGGTTGGATCACCTGTTTGCGCCATAAATCCATCAATAACGCGGTGAAATTTGATGCCGTCATAAAAACCTTGGCGAACAAGTTCTTTAATACGCGCCACATGGTTTGGAGCAACATCCGGATACATTTCAATAAGAACAGTTCCGTCTTTGAGTTGCAAAGCTAAGGTATTTTCGGGATCTTTAACTTCCGCGGCTAACGCGGTTGTAGCCATTGAAAAAGCGGCAATAAGACTCAGCATAAATTTTTTCATATTTTATCTCCTTTAAGGTTAATGTGTTCAAAGCTTAAAAAATATAAGTTAAGATTTAGCTAAAAGAGAATAAATATCGATTCGCTTTAATTAACTTCTTTACTTTTAGCAAACGTATCGTTAAAGTCTTTATAGATGAATTTTTATTTATCTAGGGCGTAGTAACCCTTTTATATCCATAGTCGTTTATGCATAGCGACTTAAATTTTATATGCCGATTTCTGCTGCTGAGCGGATGTCGGCCTAATAAGGTTTCGGCCAAATAAGCCGAGCCGTTTATGGATATACGGTTTACTAACATCCGCCCGCTGTTAAAACGCGGGTTTTGTTTTTTTACAAAATAAATGGAGTTTGAAAATGTATAAATTAAAAAAGAATTTTTTATGTGCGGGTATTCTCGACTACCTTTTAAATGCCATTCTCGGATTTATTCCGAGAATCCATGTAAAACAGAATTCAAATCGTCATTATCTGGCTTGTTCCGATAATCTGGATCCTCTGGTCGAGCCTGAGGATGACAATAGGAAAAGAATGTGTTTTAAGCCCGAGGATGACCATAAACGGAGTCTTATCAAGGGCTTGGATGTTTTGTGTCAATGTGCCGCACTTTTTGAACGACGTGTACAAAGCGGTACACGAGTGAGAAAAGCGCAAGCAGTGACCAGACAGACAAACCAGATTGGGCGTTCTATGATTGAAATGCTCGGCGTGCTCGCCATCATCGGTGTCCTATCGGTCGGTGGCATTGCCGGTTATTCTAAGGCTATGATGCAATTTAAAATTAATAAGACAAAGCAACAAATAGCTGAAGTGGTTTTCAATATCCGCTCTATGTACGCGCAACAGAATCCAAAAGATTATAGCTCACTATATGTTGATTCGCTTCCTGAAGATTTCGGAAAAGCATTTGGAGGTTATGCTGTGTTCAATTCAGTGCCTAATGGAACTTTAGAACCGGAACGATTCTCTATAAGTTTATTTGGCTTGCCAATGGAAGCTTGTGTGGCTTTGGCAACAACAAATTGGGGAACAGATGAAACAACAGGCTTTGTCGGAATGTCTATTTTATCTGCATCCGCTGGGTATGGGTACATTTATGTGGGGTGTAAAGGCGAGGGAGAGGGGAGTTATAATGCATTTTATTATGCCTGTTCTGGAAGCTTGCCTTTGTCCCCTTCTGTCGCTTCTAAATATTGTGCAAGAAGTCCAGATGGATCTATTTATCTCAGTTTTCATTAAAAAAATAAAAGCCTTGGATTTACCAAGGCTTTTGAACTGGTGGTCGGGGACGGTTTCGAACCGCCGACACAAGGATTTTCAGTCCTTTGCTCTACCAGCTGAGCTACCCGACCATCGTTTACGAAACACTTTATAAAATAGTTTTTTGAAAAAGTCTATATATTTTTTTATAAATGTGTAAAATTTTTTTGACGATAAAGTCGGAAATTGCTTATTTCACTAATTCAAAGTACGTTTTTCCAGCGAATCCATGCGAGCGGATATGCCGCTTCTGAACACGGTTTGTATTTCTACGGCCATTTTATATTCATTAAAAAAGCCATGATTCTTAAAATAATTTTTAACTTCTTCTAAATTGTCTTCAATATCATAAATTGCGTTAATATAGGCAAATTGTTGTTGATTCATTTCGGTTCTCCTAAAACTGTATTAATTGAAATAACTGTTGCGGCACATATCAAATTCGCAATTCAAAACGCGAAGTTTGTTAAGTTCATTTTTGTGATTATGTTTTAAAAAGTTGGTTTCCAACATTTGTAAAGATTGATAAATGCGGTTGGGCATTTTAATATTGTGATTAATTTCTAAATTCATGTTATCCTCCTAAATTTCTGTGGATAAAATCATAATAACGAATTTTCCACAAAACAAAATACCCAAAAAATATATGTATGAATTATAAAAAGGGGCTATTGACTCTTTAAAATGAATAACTATTATTAAAGTAACTGGTTTAATTCACGGAAAGATTGTACTAACAAAGGTGTCAAAATGTCTGTGAGAGGAGACATTCTGCTTTTTAAGCTACTGTCGCACTACGAATTAGTTGTGGAGCACGGTCAGTTGAAGAGCGCCGCCGAAGAACTTGGCTTAAAACAATCAAATCTTTCCAAAGAAATGAAATTGCTTGAAGAAATGGTTGGATGTGAACTATTAACACGGACAAGCCATGGTTTTAAATTAACTTTAATCGGTGAGCAGCTTTTCGCCCAAGCTAAGGAATGTACGCAAAAAGTTTCAGAATTAACGAATCGTTTTCATGGCGAAATGCAAAACAGTAGCATAACATTGCAAGCAACATCAGCGACATTGATGTCTTTTCACCGATATTTAGATTTGTTTAGGCAAATGTATCCTTCGGTAACTTGCAATTTTTATGATGGAATTATATCGAGTCCGAGTGTGTTGAAAAGCGTTGATGTGTGCGTGACCTATATGCCTAAAAAATGGCCGAATGTTGATGTGGTTTGCGAAGGAAAAATTGTTTTTGCCCTAATGACAACGCAAAAATATATAGATATATACGGCAGACCTAAAGATATGGACGATTTGCGTCAAAACCATCACTTGTGTTTGTGTGAAGAATATTCCAGATATAATCCGAATTTTGACGCTGTTTTAGCAAACTGCCATCATATAGATTTCCAAGTTTCAAATTTTGATATGATGCTTTCTATGTTGCGTCAAAAATTTGTTATTGCCGAAATGCCGGCATATATGTCCAGAATTTTTCCGGATCTGATTAAATTGGATGTTGCCGGTTGGAATCTGAAAATGCCCATTCAATTAATAACGGCTAATGGACGAAGTAATATACCATATGTTCACACAATGTGTAGTTTTATGATTGACTTATATCGAGAGATTATGCTTGCTGGCGGTTTTGAAGATTTAGTTGTTTATCCTTCTTATACAAAAAATAAAAATTTGCTTCCGCTAAAACTTGAAAAATAATAAATTTGCTCATTTTTTTGCTGTTTTTGCATAAAATTGCGTGAAAAATTATATTTTTTGTTGTTTTTTGCTCTAAATCAGAATATAGAAATATCAGGTTAATTTTTAGAAAAGGAATAAATATGTCAAATCCTGTTGATACCAAAGTTATTAGCAAACTGGCTGAAATTTTGGATAAAAATCAATTAACGACCTTAAACTATGAAGATGAAAGCTGCAAAATTTCTTTAACAAGAGAAATTTGCACAGGGACTGCTCCCGTATATGCGCCGGTGGCTCAGCCTGTTGCCGCTCCTGTGGTTTCAGCAGTTGCCGAGGAAGAACCAAAAGAAATGGTTGTGGATTACAGCAATAATCCTAATGCCGTTAAATCTCCGATGGTCGGTGTGGTTTATCTTTCCAGTAATCCTAATTCCGCTAATTATGTGAAAGTTGGCGATTCTGTGAATGAAGGTGATACTTTATGCTTGATTGAAGCTATGAAGACATTCAATCCGGTAAAAGCTCCAAAAGCCGGTAAAGTTGTTAAAATTTTGGTGGAAACCGGCGATCCGATTGAA
The DNA here is from genome assembly GCA_934254675.1 of uncultured Alphaproteobacteria bacterium. GTDB lineage: Bacteria > Pseudomonadota > Alphaproteobacteria > RF32 > CAG-239 > RUG410. Next base: position 150,900 of record CAKQLP010000001.1, read on the forward strand.
TACGGTGAACCATTGATTGTGATTGAATAAAACAAAGGATTGTTATGTTTGAAAAAATTCTGATAGCCAATCGCGGCGAAATTGCTTTAAGAATTCACCGTGCTTGCCGTGAAATGGGGATTCGTACGGTTGCCGTGCATTCTGAAGCTGACGCCAATGCCATGCATGTGCGTTTGGCTGATGAAGCTGTTTGCATTGGTCCGGCGCGTTCCATTGATTCATATTTAAATAAGCCAGCCATTATTTCTGCGGCTATTATTACCGGAGCAGATGCTATTCACCCCGGTTACGGCTTTCTTTCAGAAAATGCTGATTTTGCGGAAATGGTGGAAAAACATGGTATTACTTTTATTGGCCCGACTGTGGCGCAAATGCGCTTGATGGGTGATAAAATAACTGCCCGCAAGGCCGCAAAAGAAGCAGGTTTGCCGATTACGGAAGGTTCTCCCGCCTTGGAATCTATTGAAGATGCCAAGCATTGGGCAAACGAAATCGGTTATCCTGTGATTATTAAAGCTAAAGACGGCGGCGGTGGTAAAGGCATGAAGATTGCTTTTAACGACAATGAAATCGGCGAAGCTTTCACGATGGCAAAAGCCGAAGCAAAAGCGGCTTTCCCGAGTGATGTTGTCTATATGGAAAAATATTTACAACATCCTCGTCATATAGAAATGCAGGTTTTGGCTGATAAATATGGCAATGTTGTGCATTTGGGTGAGCGAGATTGCTCAATACAGCGTAACAATCAAAAAGTGATAGAAGAATGTCCTTCTCCGGCTTTGAATCAAGAACAGCGCAAAGAAATCGGCGATATTGTTCGTAATGCTATTGCTAAAATCGGCTATTGTAATGCCGGTACTTTGGAGTTTTTATATGAAAACGGCAAATTCTATTTTATGGAAATGAATACCCGTTTGCAAGTGGAACATCCAATTACGGAAGCGGTTACCGGTATAGATATTGTTAAAGAGCAGATTCGCATAGCGGCTGGCGCGCAGCTTGGCTATACACAAGATGATATTAAATTTAATGGTCATGCGATTGAATGTCGTATTAACGCCGAAGATCCTGAAACATTTGTGCCTTGCGCTGGTAAAATTGAAGAATGGCATGCTCCAGGCGGATTAGGCGTTCGGGTGGATTCGGAAATTTATTCCGGCTATTCAATTCCACCGTATTATGATAGCATGATTGCTAAATTGATTGTCCACGCCGGCACGCGTAACGCCGCTTTAATGCGTTTGCGTCGCGCCTTGGAAGAGTTTGTGATTATGGGTGTAAAGACCACCATTCCTTTGCATCAGGAGATTATTTCTCAACCGGAGTATTTGGATGGTCAATACGATATTCATTGGTTGGAACACTTTATGAAAAACCATAAAAAATAATAAACTTTGAATTTCTAAAAAGTCCCAGACGATAGTTTGGGATTTTTTGTTTTGTACAAATAAAAAATCTGAATGTCGAAACTGGTTCTGCAAATATTGCCAGAGCTAAAGTAACTTATAATGAAACATGCAAGCGAAAAAAATAATTGAATAATGTGATGTTTTTATAATCTTTACAGTCAGTTTTACCGCTTCCGGTTATTTTATTGATTATCAGGATGATTTCATAGAGAATATATTTACAATTTTTGATTATGGTACAAGCATTTTGCTAATTATTTCTTTAGTTTCTGCTATTTATAAAAGTTTTAAGAAACAATCATAAATTTTCGTCTCCCCGATTCGCTTTGAAATAGGTAATAAAAAAAGCCCCGCTGAAAAGCAAGGCTTAATACATTGGAGGTAGTTATAAAACAAAATTAATCTTCGGTTTCCGGTTCGTCATCACCAATCATTTCTGTGGTCAGGTGACCAGCGTCAGCGCGGATTTTGTTTTCAATATCTTCGGCAACAGTCGGATTCTCCATTAAATAGCGTTTGGCGTTTTCACGTCCTTGACCGATTTTATCGCCGTTATACGAGAACCACGCGCCGGCCTTTTCAATGATTCCGGATTTTACACCCAAATCAATCAGCTCGCCGGTTTTAGAAATTCCTTCGCCATACATGATATCAAAGTCCACAGTTTTAAACGGAGGGGCGACTTTGTTTTTCACAATTTTCACGCGGGTTTGCGAGCCGATAACTTCATCTTTGTCTTTAATCGCACCCACGCGGCGAATATCCATACGCACGGAAGCGTAGAATTTCAAAGCGTTACCGCCGGTTGTGGTTTCTGGATTGCCGAACATAACACCCAGCTTCATACGAATTTGGTTGATAAAGATAATCAGAGTGTTGGAGCGGGCAACCGTGGCGGTCAGTTTACGCAAAGCCTGACTCATCAAACGAGCTTGCAAACCCATATGAGCATCACCCATTTCACCTTCTAATTCGGCCTTTGGTACCAAAGCGGCAACCGAGTCGACAACCATAACGTCAATAGCGCCGGAACGAACCAATGTGTCGGCAATTTCCAAAGCTTGTTCGCCGGAATCCGGTTGTGAAACCAGCAAGTTTTCAATATCCACGCCGATTTTTTTAGCATATGAAGGGTCAAGAGCGTGTTCCGCATCAATAAAGGCGCAAGTGCCGTTACGTTTTTGCGCTTGGGCAATAACGCTTAAAGCCAATGTGGTTTTGCCGGAGCTTTCCGGACCGTAAATTTCAATAATACGTCCCTTAGGCAACCCCCCGATTCCCAAGGCAATATCAATTCCTAAAGAACCGGTTGGAATGGCCTCAATATCAATATTGGTGTTTTGCCCAAGGCGCATAATAGAACCTTTGCCGAACGCGCGTTCAATTTGGCTGAGGGCGGCGTCTAACGCTTTATCTTTTTCCATATTTATTATCCTTAAAAAATTATCCTAAACTCTTTATCTTGCATTTTGAAGAAAAACTCAATACGAGTCTGAATTTATCCGCTAAAATGTATATTGTTCTAACTTTGTTCTTTTATCAAGCATTTTTTTTATTTTATGAATAATTAAGTATATACTTGCGCATACCCCATAAAAAGTGCTAAATCAAAAACAAAGGAGAAACGACGTGTTAAAAGACGCATATAAGTTATTGAAAGAAAAATCAGACGAGTGTTTGAAAAAAGTTGCTCATAATGAGTTTTTTGAGGGTTATACCAAAGAAAAAATCCGTCATTCCTACCAAGTGATGGGTGCCGGAAATTATATAATTCCGCGGATTCAATGGTTGCAGAAAAAAGATTCAGCTTATGTTGATATGGTTAAATCTGCCGTTTTATTGCACGATATTTGCCGATTCGCGGAAATAGAAGAAAGATGTTTGCGCAATCACCGGATTGATCATGGTATTGCCGGCGGTGAATTTTTGCGCACTTTACCGGAGTTTTCGGATATCCGTATTTGGTTGCCGATAAAACATCACGGACATTTGATTGAAGATTTATATAATGATGAGGATTATAAAAATATTTCTTCAGAAGAACTAAAACACGAGGTTGAACACATTTGCTTTATTATTCGCGATGCCGATAAAATTGCCAATTTACGGATGTTGGCTTATGAAGAAAATTTGCGCTATCTGTTTATTGGTAAAAAAGATATTGTGCCGGAACTTGATGGTCATATTTCAAAGGAAATTCGTGAATATCTTGCAAAAAATGAAACATTTCCTCGCTTAGGAAATCTTTCGGTTGCCGATAGAATGGCCGGATTTTTATCGTGGTATTATGATATAAACTATCAATATTCCATCGACTTTTGCAAAAAATTAAATGTTACGTCGCGTTTGGTAGAGTTGTTTAAGCAGTTGTGCGTTGATGAAGATTGCAAGCAAATACTTTTAACGAAATTTACAGACTTTTTACAGCATCATCAATTTTTACGCTAAGCCTTATTTCCAAAGGCTTTTACGATTGCGGAACTCTTCAATTGTGGCTGTGACTACCGCTCCAAACAGCACAATAGTCCACCATGAATACATCCAAACCAACAAAATCGGCACGGTGGCGAGCGCGCCATAAAGAGTGCGGTATGTCACGTTTAATACCAAAAAATAACCAAACCCGAAACGAAGCAATAAAGTTAAAATCAACGTCACGCACGCACCACTAAATGCGCTTAAAATCCGTATTTTTTTGTTGGGCACAATCACATAGGATAACCATAAAAAAATAAAAGTGATTGAGTTTGGTGCAATGAATGTTACAAAAAAATTATATCCCAAAAAGTGTTCGGGGTGAAAATATTTTAACGTAATTAAATAACCTTTGAGCGAAAGGGCTGTGCCAACAAGCAAAGGGCAAAGAGTGATAATTGTCCAATAAAGTGTGATTTTGGTGGCTAGGCGGCGGTGTTTTTTGACCTTAAAGATAAAATTGAAGCTGTTTTCAATGGTAAATAACAGTAAAATAGCCGTGATGGCAATACCCAAGACACCTATGGTGGTCAGTTTGCTGGAGGCGGCAACAAATTGCATGATATAGTTTTGAATGTTCTGTTCAATGTTTGGCACAAAATATTGAATAAGTGAATCCTGTACTTGAGCCCGTATGTTTTCAAACACCGGAAAAGCGGCAAATATAGCCAAAGCAATGGCAATCAATGGTACCACAGCAATCAGAGTGGTATAACTTAAAGACGCGGCCACGCGTAAAATCATGGCATCTTTGGTTCGCCAACGCAGATATTTAAAAAAAAGTCGGCAAAGTTTGTTGAATTTTGCGGTATCAAATTGGTTTGCCATTTTACAACTTTCAAAAAAAGGTTTACAAAACGGATAAATTTGTATAAGTATCTCTCTAGTAACTTACTTCCAAAAAGGGAAGTAGTCTAGAACAAAATTTATAAAGGAACTAGAAAATGGCTGTCGAACAACTTATGGCCGGTAAAAAAGGCTTGATTATGGGTCTTGCCAATGACAAATCTATTGCTTGGGGTATTGCACAAGCTCTAAACGCCCATGGGGCGCAACTCGCAATTTCATATCAAAATGAAATGTTGGAAAAAAGAGTCAAACCTTTGGCTGAACAACTGAATAATCCAATGTTAATTAAATGTGATGTGTCGGATTCCGCTTCGGTTGAAGCTTGTTTTAAAGAATTGGGTGAAAAATGGGGTAAAATTGACTTTGTTGTTCACGCTATTGCTTTTTCAGATAAAGATCAATTACGCGGCCGTACGATTGACACCACATTGGATAACTTTACAATGACAATGCACATTTCCTGCTATTCATTCTTGGAAGCTTGCCGTTGTGCCTCTCCGATTATGAATGAGGGTGGCTCGATTGTGACTTTAACATATTTGGGTTCTGAACGCGTATTGCCTAATTATAACATTATGGGTGTGGCTAAAGCCGCTTTGGAAGCTTCGGTTCGCTATGCCGCTGTAGATATGGGAAAACAGGGCGTTCGCGTAAATGCTATTTCTTCTGGCCCGATTAAAACATTGGCCGCGGCCGGAATTGGCGATTTCCGCACAATTTTGCGTTGGAATGAATTAAACGCTCCGCTGCAACGCAATGTTCATCAAAACGAAGTTGGTAACATGGCTTTGAGTTTGTTGTCTGATTTGGGCTCAGCCGTTACCGGTGAAGTTTTGCACGTTGATTGCGGATATAACACCATTGCGATGGTTAATATTGATAACGCTGCCGAGAGTGCTGAAGTTCTAAACGAATTTTAAGCTAATTTATCAGCGAAAAGAAGCTCTGAGTTTTTCTAAATTCGGGGCTTTTTTTATTGCATGAAGAATAAAAGTATCATAATATTTGGCAAAAATAGAAAGGTTAATATAAATGGTTAAAATATCGGCTTATATTGTGACATTAAATGAAGAAAAGCGTTTAGGTAAAACATTGCAAGCTTTAAAAGAAGTGGCAGATGAAATTTTTGTGATAGACAGCGGTAGCACGGATAATACGCAAAAAATTGCAGAAAAAAACGGAGCCAAGTTTTTATTTCATGAATGGAAAAATATTTCTGCGCAAAAGCATTACGGACAAGAACTTTGCCATAACGATTGGGTGATGTCTTTAGATGCTGACGAAGTTTTGTCACCCGAACTGATTGCTGAGATTAAAGAAAAAATGAAAGACCCAACGGCGGATGCTTATAAAATGAAGATTTGCGATATGCTTCCGGGAGATAAAAAGCCTCGTTTGTTTGCCAAGACCTATAATCAAGTGCGCTTGTATAACCGCAAAAAAAGCAATATGCCTGATGATTTAACGCATGATAGAGTTGTTGTTGGCGAAGGCGCGGTGGTGGAGCAATTAGAGTCAAAAGTTTTTCATTATTCTTATGTTTCTTTAACTCAAACATGGTTCAAACTGAATATGTACACGGATGAGTTGGTTAAAACCGCCGTCAAAGAGGGGCGTTGCTATACCCGTTTGCGTTTATATACGGAATTTCCGCGTCAGTTTTTGGTTTATTATTTAAAAAAACGTTATTTTTTATATGGAACCTGTGGTTTTTGGATGGCGACAACGTATGCTTATTTCCGTTTTTTGAAAATAGCCAAGTGGTTTGAGTGGCGCGCCTTAAATTCAGTAAAATAAAAAAACCATTTACCTCACAAAAATAAGGAAAATGGTTTTTAAGAACTAGATAACATCGTATTTGACCATAGATTGAGGATTAAACGTAAAGTCCTCCATGAGCATTAGGCGATGGTCAGACAGACTTCTAGAAATTAAAAGAGATTTGCCGTTTTTGTAGTGGAACACGGTGCCGACAGATACAGGCCATTCCAAGACGTTTTCCGATACAGAAACAGGTTTCCCCGTCAAAAGGTCAAAAAATTCTCCATCAACCTTAATACAAGGCGTGATGTTTTTAATTCTTTTACTTTTGTAGTCCAAGCAATAAGGTGCATATTGAGGCTGTAAATACTCAAAGTACTTAACCAGTGACACAACATTGCTACCCTCACTCAAAAAGATATTCTTCATAATAAAAAAAATAATTGATTAAACTAAAGGCTTATATACCATTTTTTTTGATTTTTGTCAATATATTTTTCTGTCGAAAATAAAAAAACTTCCAAAAATTGGAAGTTTTTTTTTGTTTTTATGAAGTTGTATAATTTAATCTTCACGATTAATGCCTTGCATCGCCAGCAATGCGTTCATTCTGTCTCTATTGGCATCTTCTCTTGTATATTCTTTGCCCTGTTCTTTAGCTGCCTTTTTTTCGGCATCAACAGAAGCGGCGGCAACATCATGAATATTTCTTTTGCCTTCCATTTCAGCTTTTCTTTCTAAAACATGTTTTGTGGCATCTTTCATATTTTTTCTCCTTAAATGTTTATTATATAAATAAAATATCATTTTCTATTTATTTTGTCAACTTTCATTTAAATAAAAAAACCGTTGCTTATGATAAAGCAACGGCCGGTATTAGATTGGCTAAGAAAAGATTGGTTAGTTCATCAAAATAAAGCGGCAGCGGCGAGATTTGCCGAGGCCAATGCTTTCTTGATGAGCGCGGTTGTTCAGGCGAAGTTCTTCAAGAGCTTCTTTCTTGGAAAAACCAAGACTTTCAAGATGTTCAATCTCCATGAATAGAAGCTCTTTTTGAGCTTTTTCTGCTTTTTTGCGCCGATATTCTGCCAAAAACAGCGCGGCTTGACGACCGACAGTTTTTTCAGCAGCGGTAAGTGGACGATCCAAAGAGAAAAGATTGTTCAAAACACGGTTAGCCTTCTTAACACTCATTACAGAAATAGTAGTAGTCATAAAAGTAAGATTAAAAATTAATTTATGTCTAATAAATATCACTTTTGTTTACTTTTGTCAATATATTTTCGCAAAAAAATGTTGTATTTGCGGTTATGTCTGTTAATATCAGATAAATATTAATAACAGAGCTGTTAAAAATGGAAAAATCTCAAAAGAAATTAGGCATTATTGCCGGCGGAACAAATTTACCTAAAATGCTGATAGACCACTGTTTGGACACAGGGCGCGAGTTTTTTGTTTTAGCCATAGAAGGAAATGCTGATAAAGCGGCTTTTAGCCCGCTGATTCCTCATAAGTGGATACGCATAGGTCAAGCCGGAACAGGCTTCAAAACTTTTGCAGATGAAGGTGTTGACGAGGTTGTGATGATTGGGACGATTCACCGCCCGACCTTGTCTGAATTGGTACCTGATTTGCGCACGGCGGCGTTCTTTGCCAAAATCGGCATGAAGGCGTTGGGGGATGACGGTATTTTACGCGCTTTAATAAAAGAAATAGAATCCGAAAATATGCGGGTTGTCGGAATTCATGAGGTTATGCCGGAATTATTGGCTAAAGAAGGTGTATTGACAAAGCACAAGCCCGATAAACAGGCCGAAGCGGATATTGAACGGGGAATCGACGTCGGACTGGCTTTGGGACGGCTGGATGTCGGTCAATCGGTGATTGTCCAGCAAGGGCTTGTTTTAGGTGTTGAAGGAATTGAAGGAACCGATGAGTTGGTGCGCCGTTGCGGAACATATCAAAGAAAAGGCGCCGCTGGAATTTTGGTGAAACTTCGCAAGCCTCAGCAAGATTTACGCATAGATTTGCCGGCTATTGGGACCCGCACAATTGAAAATTTACATCAGGCTGGTTTTAGGGGGTTAGCCGTGCATGCCGGCAATGCGCTTATGGTTGACGCCGAAGAGGTTGTAAAATTGGCTGATAAATACGGAATGTTTATAAAAGGAATTGTTCCTGAGGAGAAAAAATAATGAAATATTATCTGATTGCAGGAGAGCCGTCTGGAGATTCTTTGGGGGCGCGTTTGATGCAAGCTTTGCGCCGTAAAGATAAAAATGCCGAGTTTTTTGGTGTCGGTGGAGAAGGAATGCAGGCGGAAGGGCTAAAATCATTGTTTGATATCAGTGAGTTGGCTGTTATGGGGCTGGCAGAGGTTATTCCAAGTATTCCAAGGGTTTTGCGCCGTATCAAAGAAACAGTGAACGATATTCAAAATATACATCCGGATGTGATTGTGACAATAGACAGCTGGAGTTTTTCTGCTCGGGTGCATAAAAAAATACGGCAATTGAAATTAGGTATTCCGCAAGTTCATTATGTGGCGCCTCAAGTTTGGGCGTGGAAAAAGAAAAGAGCCCGTACAATGTATAAATACATAGATTTATTGTTAACTCTGTTCCCTCAAGAACCACGTTATTTTACGCCTTATAATTTGCCAACGACGTTTGTCGGGCATCCGGTAATTGAAAGCGAAGTGGTTAATGGTGTGAGAGGTGATTTCAAAAAACGCCACAATATACCGGAAGATAATCGTTTGTTACTGGTTCTTCCCGGCTCGCGTCATAACGAAGTGGAGCGTTTATTGCCAACATTTTTAGAGGTGGTTAAGCAATTGCATGAACGTTATAATGATTTTTCATTTGTGATACCAACAGTGAAAACAGTAGCGTCTCAAGTAAAAGAAATGGTCAGAAATTCAGGACTACCAATAGAAATTGTTGAGGGAACAAAAGAACGTCATGATGCTTTTAAAAGCGGAAATGTCGCCATAGCGGCTTCCGGTACGGTAGCGTTGGAATTGGCAATTGTGGATGTTCCTCATATTATTGCGTATAAAGTGCCAAAATTAACCGAGTGGTTGGTTCGCCATTTTATACATATTCAATTTGTTAATTTGAGTAACATTTTGTTAGGTAAAGAAATTGTTCCTGAATTGTTACAGCAAGATTGTACCGCAGAAAGAATTATGTACTATGTGGAACAATTTATGAAACATAAGCCTATATATAATCAACAAATGGAAGGCTTTGAAAAAGTACGCAAGCTGTTGGGAATGGGAAAGCAAACACCTAGTGATAATGCGGCAGAAGAAATTATCAAGGTCATAAAAAATTATAACAAATGAGATTGCTCGGTAAGGTTATTGCATATTTAAAATATAATTTTACAGCGGAACAAAGCCGATGGTTGGTGTGGACACCGTTTTTGTTGGGCGTGGGGATAGCTCTTTATTTCGCTTTGCCTTTTGAACCAAATTATTGGTGGAGTTTAGGAGCTTTAGAAGCAACGTTATTGTTATTTTATGCATTGCGCCATAAGGGTGTAACCATTTTATTTACGGCGATTCTTTTGGTGGAATTTGGTTTTGTAAACATTCAATTACAAACATTAATTAAAACTCATCAGGTTGCTTTTACATCTCAAACAACACAGTATTTAAAAGGACAAATCAGCGATATATCCTATAATGATAAGGGAAGAAAACGGTTGCTTTTACAAAATGTGCAAAATTTTGAAAACCCGTTGTTTGGCAAATATCGTGTTACTGTAATGGGGCGAGATAACACTGATTTAAAAGTAGGGCAATGCGTGGAACTGATTGGAACTTTTTTCCCACCATCTCCGGTACCGATATTAAATGGGTTCCAGTTGAATAGAAAGTATTTTTATGAAGGCATAAGTGGCATCGGATATGCCAATAGTTCAATATTTGTCATAGATTGTGAACAAAAGCAAGATTCTCTGTTTCGGATTCGTTTAAATCAAATCCGGCAAAAAATTATAGATGATGTAGCCAACATATTACCGCCCGAGGAAGCAGGCGTTGTGGATTCGGTATTAATTGGGGAGCAAAGCCGTACGCCCAAGCAAACAATTGACAATTACAGAAATTCTGGATTAGCACACTTTTTGTCAGTGTCCGGACTGCATATGGGGGCTATTGCCGGTTTGATGTTTTTTATTTTACGTTTTGTTTTAGCGCTGTTTCCTTTTGTGGCTTTACAATATGATATAAAAAAGATAGCCGCAATTGGAGCGATTCTTTTCAGTGCCTTGTATTTGCTGATTTCTGGCATGGCCATACCTGCGGAACGTGCATTTATTATGACTGCGGTGGTGATGCTGGGGATTGTTTTTAATCGACAAGCAATTTCAATGCGTATGGTTTGCTTTGCCGGAATGGTATTGCTTATTATATCTCCGCAAGCCCTAATCTCAATTAGTTTTCAAATGTCATTTGCCGCGGTGATTGCGTTGATAGCTTTTTATGAAAAATATGCGAAAAAAATTTCAATGTGGTCATTTAATCAGGGATTTTGTGGTAAAATTATTTTTTATTTGGTCGGGATTGTAATTTGTGATTTTGTAGCAAGCTTGGCGACAATGCCTTTTGCTATTTATCATTTTCATCGAATTTCAGTTTATACCAGTTTGGCAAATTTACTTGCCGGACCACTGATTGGTTTGGTGTTAATGCCCTTGATTTTGATTTGCTTGGCGGCTTTACCGTTTGGAATAGCTTTATACCCGATAAAAGCATTGGGCTATGGGGTTAATTGGCTTAATAAAATTACCGATTTTGTTTCAGCAATGCCTCATAGTGTCATGTATATTGATTCATTGCCGTTTTGGGGATTCGCACTTATTATTTGCGGAAGCTATTGGCTGTGCGTATGGCAAAGGACATGGCGATTATGGGGTGTGATCCCGATACTTTTGGGAGTTATTTCAATGTTTTTCGACTCGCAGCCGGATATGGTTTTTGCGTCTGGAGGTGAGGGGATTGCCGTGCGCAACAAGGCGGGAGAAATGCTACTTATGCCGATGAAAACCGATAGTTGGACATTGTCCGTTTGGCGTGAAAATCTACATTTAAAAGAGTTGAATAAAGAACAAAAAAATGAATTGAAAGAAATTTTTACCGGCAGCAAAACAGATTTTGAAAATATTTCCCTAAAATGTGATACGGAAAAATGTGTTTACATGGATTCGGTTGTATTTTCCAAAAGTGGAAATATTAAAATAGACGGAAAAAATATTGACAACAGCACAGGAGGGTATATCTTTAAGCAAGATAAAACAAAAGTTGTGCCGCTGCAGCCGCAAGATGTGTGCCGACCGTGGCAAGCGTGCTTTAAACAAGAAGGAAATAAAAAATGACTGAAACAGTTGAAAAAGCTGAAAATAAAAAGAATCTACTGACTGCGTTTGTGTCAGGTTTCCAAAATATATTTAATTTTAAAACACGAGCCAGCAAATATGATTATTGGGCTTTTATATTTGCCAATTTGCTGTTTGGTTTGATTTTGCTTGTTGCCGGAATGCTTTTGTCGCCGTTATTCCCTATAATGGCACTGTATGGAGGTATAATTATATACTATGTGTATTCAATAGTTGAATCAATTGCTGTAATATCTTTATCTGTACGCCGTTTACATGATACCAACCATAGTGGTCAGCTTTTATGGTTACCGATTATATTTGCCGTTTGCATGATTTTAGGCGCATTTTGGTATAAACAAATGACAAACGGAGTTATGGGAATTGCTCTGATGGCTGCTTCCGGCGTTGCTTTTTTAGGTGTTACGGTATGGCTGTTTATCTTATATTTACGTAAAGGTCAAAAAGAAGAAAATAGATTTGGCAAACCGGTTGAGGAAGCAAAAGAATATAATAAATTTGCCAATATCTATATTATTTTATACTTGGTAATTAATATTGCTGTCAGTGCTCTTAGTATGATTTCAGGTGATAATGCCGACAAACAAGATACTATAATGCTTCAAAATGCAACTACTTCGGTTTCTGATGCTGAGAGTGTAAACAATGCGAAAGACGTCGAAAAAACGGATTCGCAAAATGAAAATGTTTCTGAATTTGAAACTCCAAATGTTCCGACACATAAAAGTGCAGAATAATAAAAAAATGCTTGCAAAGAATCTAGTTTTACGTTTTAATGCGAGCATTGATTTTGCGGATGTAATTCAATGGTAGAATAGAAGCTTCCCAAGCTTATAACGGGGGTTCGATTCCCCTCATCCGCTCCAATACAGCCCCGAATAACGGGGCTTTATATTTGGAGCGGAATAATATAGAGTGAATCGAACCCCGGAGAAAACAAAAGTCTCCTCATCAAGTTTTTTGGGGGGAATAACTTTGTTTGAACAAGTTCAAAAGATTCTTTATCAACGATATAGAATGTTAATATAACGTTGGTATATAATAGGTTCGAAATGTTTTATACGGTTGTTGGACGTTTAGCTGCCAAAGAATTTTGCCTTTTGTATTTATAACACGGGCGGCGCATTTATATGAACTTCCACAGCCGATTAGCCAATTTCCGTTTTCCAATTTTTCAGCACTTCCCATAAATTCTATTTTGAAGTCTAAAGGAAATTGTTCAATAGAGTTAATTTTTTTATTTTTTTCATCTATATCAAAACTTAAAACACGGGAATACTTTAAGGGCGGAAGGATATTTTCATTTTTATAGTATCTTGGGGGTAATACTGAAAATTGATTATCCAAAATAATTAATTTATGTTCATCGTTAAAATAGACGGCATGTTGGCGTAAAAAAATATTTTCTTTAGGAATACGGAAATTATCGTTTTTTCCGCCGAGTATCCAAATTATTTTTCCAGAATGTCGTTCAATTTTCATAACGAAATAACCTGATGCCGAAGATAAAATTATATTTTCATCTTGAGGATCAATGAAAAGGCTGTTGGTATGAACATAGTCGGCGTTTCTTGAATTTTCTTGCGGGCATTTTTCATAACAGGTATTTTGTAAAAAAGGATAGTCTTCACTATTCCAATCTAATAAGACTTTTCCATCTTTTTGCTCTTGAATAACGTTATGAACGATTTGAGATTTTTTCCCATTTGGTAAAACAGTATCTTTTACATTATATCCAATAGCAATATAATGCCCGTCATCAATCATTAACAAATCATGTTCATCTGCCAATAGAGCGGGATGTTTATTTGTCGGAAGAAGTTTGACTTTATCAATAACATTAAATTTTTCATCCATAATTAAATAATAACCGCGTACCCAAGATAATGTTATTCCGGCATCATTTTGAACATGAGTGATATAGCGGATTTTATTTTGAGGTAAAACGATTTTCTTTAAGTTAAACATACTTCGATTTAACTCCGGATTACCTCGGTAGTATAATATATTTCCTTGTGCATCAAGCACTAGACTATATGAAGGATCAACCAGCTGTAAGCCATGAAAAGATATTAAAATATACCCTTTTTCAGGAAATTTTCCTTTAGTTGATAGTTGAGGAAGAAAAGGCGGACGAGTTAAAATAAGATAATCTTTTGATTTATCTTTGAAGTGAAGATTAACCGGAACAACAGATAATTTATTAATTTTAGGAAACGTTATCGTTTGGCTTTTCCCTGAAATGGAAACCTTAACCGGACGTGTTGTTGTCAGAGTTGTCGGTATGATGAATTTATTGATCATAATGACCGGAGCGTCGTCAATGGTTATTTCAAATTTTTCATTTGAGCTTTGCAGCAGTTCAAAATTCAAAGTTTTAGATTTTGTTAAAATAAAAGCAGAAAAAATAAAACTTATCAGGAGAAACGGAAAAAGAAACGGATAATATTTAGTCAAAGTCAGGGTATCCTTTATTTAGCTTAATAAATTCATAAAACTGCCCAAAATTATGGATGCAATTATAATTTTTATAAATGAGACATTATGATATGATAAAAAAGCAGCTGTTACCATCACAGAAAATTCAATAAGATTTAAAGTAATCTTATCAAAAGAAAAAGTTATAAAATTATAAATTGTTCTTATAATTTGAGTGTTTTCCGGAAATATGGAGATTTTTGAAAAAATTTCTATGGCCTGCAAAATCATGACCAAAGATGCCCAGCGTGCGCCTTTTTTTATGCCGATGGTCAAAGGTGATTTTTGATATTTGTTTAAGGTGTATAATGCGGTTGCGGCAAGAACAAAAGTGGGAAAACATAGGCCTAAACTTGCAATAATTCCACCAAAAATTCCCTGTTCTAAATATCCCACATAAGTTGCCGTGTTAATGCTGACAGCTCCAGGCGTCATTTGTGAGATGGAAAGAAGGTTTCCAAATTCTTGAGGAGTAAAGAAAGAGGTTTTCGTAACAAAATCAGCATAAAGCAACGGGATAATCATATAACCTCCACCAAAGCAGAGCAAGCCATATTGAGCAAATTGAAAAAATAAATGTATCAGGCTCATTTTTCTTCTCTATTTTGATAGAGTGTGACCAAATATCCGGCGGTAAAAGCCAATAATATAATAGTAACAGAACTTATTTTTAAGCAAAGTAAAGCCATAAGAGCGCAAATAATAAAAAAATCCAACTTTGTCTTCAAAATATTTTTTCCTAAACGCCATGCCAATGTGATAAACATTCCAAGAACTCCGGCTCTAACACAATTAAAAATTTTGAGCAAATATTCGTTTTGCAAATCAAGCAACGGAAAAAATAGGGCAATTGCCGTTAAAATGACAATGGAAGGAATTAAAACAGCCAAAACGGAGACAATACAGCCTTTAAATCCAGCAACTTTATATCCAGTAAAAATAGCGGAATTGATAGCAATAAGCCCTGGAATGGTTTGGGTAAGGGTAATCATCTCAATAATGTCATCTTTAGAAAGTAGTTTCCGTTTATTAACAAAGTTGTTTTCAATCAGCGGAAGCATGGCTAAACCACCTCCAATAGTAAACAGCGATATCTTCAAGAAATCCTTAAAAAGGATAATAAGTACAGGCATTAAAATATTTCCAATTTAAAAAATTATTTTGCAAAGAGACATGCAAATCTAAAATCTTTGTACTCAGATGTATAAGAAAGAGACTACTACACCCCAGACAGACTATTGCCTACCCTTCGATATATTATGAAGAAAAGGTTAAAATGTAAAGATTTTTTTGACAAAGCATAATTATTTAAATTTGATGATAAAAAAAATATTTACAACTTTATATTTATTATATTAGAATAAAAATAGGTAAGAATTGTTTTCTCTTGGTTACGTGAATTAAACCTTTTTGTGGCGGAGAGAACTTTTCTTACCATTTTTTATTGCGGTTATTTTTATTTTACCTTTATTTCTTCCTCGTTTATACTACTTTTTTATCTAACAATTCTCGGGCGTAGAAATATCTGCTTCCCGTTTTTTTGCCATCCTTGGGCTTGACCCGAGGATCCAAAGAATAGTGTTTGGCATGGATTCTCTGAATAAATCCGAGAATGACATTTAAGGCGCATTAAAGAATAATGGATAAGAGCCTGTTATAACCATCATTTTGGATATATTTATTTTTCTTGCCAGATTTCAGAATAAATTTGTTGCCATCCGCTATTGTGCGTGGCGGTTGGCACAATTGTTATCAAATTGTCGTTTTGCACAAAATCTTCAACAAGAAACGGGGGAATGATGTCATCGTTTTTTCCAACGTAATGATGCTGTGGAATTTTTAAAAATAATGATCGGTAATTTTCAAGATTCAGAGATTCATTGAGCGGCGGAACCTCATGATGAGTTGTCCAGTTCAAATGGTCAAGGTTGCCGCCGATGGTAATTATCTTTTTAATTTGTAATTTTTGTTTGGTGGTGGCGAGTAGGCCGGCTATTTGTGCGCCACCTGAAAAACCAATGAGTATAATAGGATTTGTGTTGGCAATTTGGCGCACAGCCTCATATTCTGCGTTAATGATTTCTGGAGAAAATCGAGCAGTTGTCCAGTGTCTTTGGCTACAAATGCCGCTTATAACATATTGACAGGGGCGGGCTAGATAGACGACGTTGGGAGAAGGGTCACCAAAAGCGATTTCCCGAACTAAAGTGCTTTGCGGTGTTGGATTGTTTGTTGGATAGCCTTGGGCGTTAAAAGCATGCCCGTCACCTTCTATGTATATTTTATAAAGACCGTGCGGATTTGTTATTTTTTGCCATGAAGCCAGAGTGAAATTCGGAGTTTGAATTTCTTTATAAATAAAATCTTGCGGGACTGTAACGCTATGACAACCGCATAATAAAAATAAAAGACATGTTAAAATTTTTATCATAGTCTTTAATATAAAGCTAAATTTTAAAAAAAGCAAAAACAAAGTATAAGACAGAATTTGTGACAAAAAACTTGCATTTTTTCTAAAATTATTGTATTTTAGTTAAAAGAAAGGATCTAAAATGAAACTGAAAACTTGGTTGCTGGGAACATTGTTAGGAATTGCGCCAGCGAGTGCTTCATCCGCTGTTGTAAATAATCAGACAAAAAACAACAAGGTTAAAACAACTTTGGTGGTAAAGAAAAATGTAAAAGCAGATTCAACAGGAACCTCCAAAGACAGCATGACTGTTTGTCTTAACCAAGACAGTTTGGATAATGCAAAAGCTTTAGATAATTTTGCTAAGGCTGAGTACGATATGCTGTGCGTGGTTGCGCATTGTGAAGGTGTGCGTTTGAGAGCGTATTGGGATAATCAAGGTAAAGCCTATACAATCGGTATCGGCAATTGTTATCGTCCGGATGGCAAAAAAGTCGGTCCTCGTGATTGCATTCGTTCAAAAGAAGAGTTAATGCAATATTTTAGGGCAACAACAAGGGGGACGTTATTGCAATATATGAAAAAATATTTACCTCTGCATAAAATGAGCAAAGATGAAATAGCGGCGGTCGGTAGTTTTTTATTTAATTGCGGGCCGGGGGTGTTGTGTAATAAATCGAAAGCTCCTTCGGAATTTGCAAAAAATTTAACTAAATTTATTGAAACAAGAGATAAAACGGCAAAGTCTTTTGTTCGTACATTTATGCTGGCTCATAATAAAGCAAAAGGACGAACATTGATACCTTTGGCAAAACGTCGAGATTTGGAAACAAGAATTCTTTTTGGAGACATTGTGCTTGATAATCAAGGTGAGCTAAAACTGGAAAACTCAGTGAATTTCAGCGAAGTTCCATTGGGCGGAATTTATAGCACAGGACAACAGTCTTTACCAACAGATTCTTTGGAATTGAAAAGAAGATTAGACAATATGCCGGGAAGAAGCTTAAATGATTCCATTAATCATGAATTGAACAGGCTTAATTCAGTACGCCGTAATGGAAAATCTCGATGAGGGAGGAAATACGATTTAATGCGGTACAAAATGGATTTAAGCGAGTTCTCGTTTAACAAAATACAAGCCGGACGTAAGGTGGATATACGTCTATATGATAAAAAACGCCAAAGTTTGAAAATAGGCGACATTATAGAGTATGAAAATATTAATAATCCGCGCGAGCATATGGAATGTTTGGTGCTTGGAACGGCTATTTTTGACAATTTTAGTAATATGGTTGATTGTTTAACACCACAAATGCTGGGCTACTTTAATAAAGACGAAGTCATTTTAAGGCTTAATCGTGCGTATTCATTGGATTTGCAAAAAAATTTCAATGTCATGGCTATTTTTATCAAGAATGTTACGCCATCATTGGGAATAACCCGTGTTTCAAATTATGAACGTTAGAAAATCGTAGCATTTAATATTTATAATATATTAATAACATTTTGTTATTTTTTTCAAAAATTTAGATATTAACTTGGTTTGTCAAAAAATATATTGCAAAAATAGACAAAATAAGTTAAACTTTATTTAAATAAGGAGAAAAAAGATGGCAAAATATCAATTTTACACAGAAATCAAAAATAATGCTGAATTTATAGAGTTTGTCAAAAATGAATTTAATCGAGACGTGTCAGAAATTCGTGATTATGAATTGGCGGCAATGTTTTATAAATTTAAAAGCCATGTGAATGATATAGATGAAAATGATGAAAAGTTTTTATCTGAAATTGAAAAAATGTCATCAACAGAAGAGTTGGACACTTTGACTGAAGCCCATTTTCCCAATAAAAAATATTCTGAACTTTCTCCTGAAAATAAAGCTTTTATTGCTGTCGAAAAATATGAAACAAAAGATCAAAATGTGTCATTGGAAGATATAAAATCTTATTTACGCGCTCAATCTGAAGATTTTGGGATAAAAGATGTAGAAAGCAAAGATGGTTTTTCTTCTAAGGAAGATGTGTATGAGGCTTTTCATGAGTTGGCGGATAAACACCAATATAAAACGAGCCAAGAAGATTTTAACACTTTTATGCTTCGGAAAGAAGCTTTTCTCAAAGATAAAACACCGGAAGATAAAGCTGAAGTTGAAAATCAATTAAATAGATTTTTAAATAACCAAGATCAAGAAAAAATGTATTTTGGTTCTGAATTTTATAGCATTAATGATGATTTTCGTAAAATGTATAGGCAAGCTGAAAAAGTGGAAGAAATTCCTGAAGAAATAAAAGTTGAGCCGGTTGTTGAAAAAGAAGAACCGCAAACGGAAATAAAAGAAGAACCGCAAAAGGAAATAAAAGAAGACATTCTTCCGCCGAAGAATGAAACTCCGCTTATAAAAGAAACAGAAGAATTTCGTTGGCGTAGCTTGAATTCGGATGATAACGAATTTTTATTGGATAAAATGCGCTTAGCGGCTCTATACGATATGGAAAAAGTTTCTGATGAAGAAATTGCCGATTTAACTCCGGAAAAAGCCATTGAAGTCTTAAATGATAAATTGCCTAAGCTTTCTGATAAAGAATTAGCGGAATATGAAAGTGTTTTAACGGATAAAATGCTTTCAAATGAAGAAGTTTTAAACTTGATGCCGCCATCTATGTTGGCCAAAAAATATGTTGAATTAGAGGAACAAGCATCTAAAGAAAAGGATGAAGACCAGAAAAACGACATAGAGGCCAAAAAATCTGTGATTGGGCGCCGTATGGACGAACTGACAGAAATGCTTGTTAAAGAAGGTAAGACAAATGATGATTTATATTTTGCTGATGTGACAAACATTGCTGATGTGCATAACGGCTATATGAAAATGTTTGATGCCATGGATAAAAATTGGCGAGATTCGGATAATACAACGCCGGAAGCTCAGAAAATGCGGCAAGGCGCTTCAATGTTGGATGCTGAATTTGAAAAATATCAGGAACAATGGAATCTTCAAAATATTCAGGAAGAAAATGCCGAAGAGTTGCAAGAGCGTTTTGCCGATTTAAATAAAAAACTTGAGGGTGTGGAATTAGATGGCGAGACGGCACAACTTGTCAGTAATTTTAAATTTTTGGACGCCGAAGGGAATGTCGAACCTCAATTTGTTAATGAAAAAGGGGAAGTCAGCGATGTTTACTCGGAAGGTGCAAAAGTTATAGAAGGAAGCAAACTGGATACAGCTATCCGTCTGGCAAAGCAAAATATTTTGTTGGAAAATTTAGGTACGGAAACAGAATTTACTCCGGAATTGTTGCAAGCGCAATTAGCAGAGAAATTGCCGGAGACGCTGTATGCTTTACATGTGACAAATGAAGTTCAAAAAGGTGTTTTAGAAAATCCAAAACAATTTACGGATAAAAAGTATCTTGATGAATTTATGCAAAATTTATCTAATACCAATAAACCGATGGCTATCAGCGATGTTGCATTTGCCGCAGGTGTGGATAATGCCGTAAATGCGACAGCCGGATATGCTGAAACATTGGCGCAAAAAATCGGTCGCGACAAGCCTGTTGTATCTTCTGTGTTTGAACCGATAAAAGATGTGGATAAAAGAACCGAAGATCGTTTTGAGAACAAAACGAGCAAAAAGGCGGCCCGTATTGAAATGCTGAAAAGAACGGTTAAAGGTGCTGTTTCTGCGTTTGTTGTTTCGGGCGCAATCACAACTTTGGGAACCATGGCGGCTGCCGACGCAAGTTTGACAGCAAGCACAATGGGGTTAAACAAAGTTGCCGGTATGGCGATAGGTTCGGCTTTGGCCGTCGGTATGACAATTAAACAGATTCACAGTTGGCGCAAACAGCAAAAGAAAGAGGGAAAACCGGCGGGGTTAAAAGCTTTTCTTAAAAACCGCAAAATGGTTATGACTGTGGCAACCACGGCAATGGGAGCGGCAGCTTTAGGATTTGCGGCAACAGGAAATCCAAGTGTGGCTTCTGCTTTAGGAATAGGCGCTTTGGCGGTAGGAACAACAAATGGCGTCATTTCAAATTATGGCGATTCTCGTAAAGCGGGATTAGGTAAATTTGAATCAGCCGGATGGGCCGCTGTCCAAGCTTTAGCGAATGTTGCCGGTGCTATGGGTGGTCGTGTGACTGCAAATATGGCTATTGATGCTTATAATCAGGCTCATCCGAATAACGAATTGTTTCAACATAAAGAAGTTGTGGGTCAAAAAGAAGTGCAAGACCGTGTTGAAACCCAGTATAAAGAAGGGGTGACGGAACGGGCTCATCAGACAGTCAGCAAATGGTATGCCGGACACGAAGATTTATTACAGCAGCGAGTTGATGAAGTTAACGCGTATAATCAGGCTCATGGTACAAACATTGATCCTTATCGTTATTTAATGGCGGCACATGATGCCGGAGCTCGGGCGCCGGATAACATGATGTTGCATAATCAAGGCGTGCCAAACGTTGCATCACATGGAAACCATATGGTATTGGGCGCTGGTTGGAGCCAAGAAACCGGAATTTCTCAGCAAGAAGTTAGTAATTTAGCTCATTCCATAACAGCGGATGGTCATGTAAATTTGTCGCCTGAATCAATTAGTGCTTTCCAGCAAATTGACAGCCATATAAATATTTATAATCAGGTTGGTTATGTTGAGGGAGCGCCGTATCAAAACGATGGTGTTTTACAATCAAATGCCTCTCAAAATGACGCGAGCCGCTTTGTGCAAGATGCAAAAGGCGATCGTTACACCACATATGCAGATGGTGACAGCGTTTACGAACAAAAAGTTATAACTCATAAAGAAGATGTTATCGGTTTGGTTAAAAATGAAAATCAAAATGCCGGTTTGGGTATGTTTGGAATTATGGGCAATTACTTGGGTGTTAAAAAATTGAAAGAGCGTGCCGGAGCCTTATTGGATCGTATTTTGAAAAGAGATACAGGACCAACCGATAAGACTCAGCCGGAAGACAAAACACCAAATCGTCCAAATAAAGAAAAAGATGAAGATAAAAAGCCGTTAACTGTTGATGTGGAACCTAATCATCCTCAAACAGAAGAAGTGCTTATTGTTGATGGGGAAACACAATCTTCTTCAAACAATGAAAAAATAGACGCACTGCGTCGCCGTTTGGAAAATCAGCATTCAGAAGCCGAGAGCAAGACAACGGAAGGGACGAT
Organism: uncultured Alphaproteobacteria bacterium; assembly: GCA_934254675.1. Lineage (GTDB taxonomy): Bacteria > Pseudomonadota > Alphaproteobacteria > RF32 > CAG-239 > RUG410. Next base: position 172,879 of record CAKQLP010000001.1, read on the forward strand.
TGCACAAAATGATAAAGCCGCAAATGCGCCAATAATATCGCAGAAAGGTCAGGAGCGTTAATTTGTTGGAAAATCAGGAAATAAATAGTTTTCAGATTAATCATATGGAATTGCTTCCGGGGGTTTATGTATCTAAAATTGATAGTATCGGCACCGAGATATTGACAACATTTGATTTGCGTTTAACGCGTCCAAACTTTGAACCAGTGATGAATACTGCGGAAATCCATACAATTGAACACTTAGGCGCCTTTTTTCTAAGAAATGACGAAGGATGGAAAGATAAAACCATTTATTTTGGACCAATGGGATGCCGAACCGGATTTTATATGATTTTAAAAGGTGATTATTCTTCAGAGCAAATCGTGCCATTGGTTGAAAAAATGTTTGAATTTATTGCAAATTTTGAGGGAGAAATCCCCGGCGCTCAGGCCAAAAGTTGCGGAAACTATCTTGATATGAATTTAGGAATGGCTCATTATTGGGCTTATCGATATTTACAGATATTGCAAGATATGCGTGTTGAAAATTTGTATTATCCAATAAGCTGACACAAAAGAACCAAGAATTTTAATAAAGTATTTACAAACTCATCGTATGCTTAAAAATAAGGAGGCGACGATGGAAATATTGGCATTTGATATAGGTGGCTCCAAAATTTCTTCGGCGATAATATCGGAACAGGGCAAATTGTTAAGTTCGGTAAGTTCAATTTTGACACCGAAAAACGCAGAAGAAATAAAAAGTTTTTTAGAAAAAAAAATAAAATTGACGGAGTGTCAAGGTGTGGCTGTGGCGACGGCTGGAGTTGTTAATCAAGAAAAATTAATAGCTAAGCCGCATAATTTGCCTCAAGGTTATGAAAATATAAATTTCCATAAACTAACTGATAAGCCGGTACTAGTGGAAAATGATGCGAATTCGGCGCTGTGGGCGGAATACCAAATAGGCGTTTTAAAAGGAACAAAATATGCCGTTATGTTGACATTGGGTACAGGTGTCGGGTGCGGTATTCTTTGTAATGGAGAAATTCTAAGGGGAAAAGTCGGCGCGGCAGGAGAAGTCCCTTTTCTTGTTTCTGGAAGAGATTTGGCGGATATAGCTCAGAAAAACGGATTAAATGAAAATGATTGTTTTAAGTTGTGTAAACTGAAAGAAATGCACAATATATCTGCGGAAAAAACTTTTGCAGAATGGCAGAGTCGTTTGGTGAAATGTGTTGCGCTGTTAAATAGTATCTTAGACACAGAGATTGTTGCTTTATCTGGAAGTCTGTCCAAAATTATAGATTATTCGGAGGTTGAAAGTTTAATCAATAAACAGGGATATCATAATCCTCTTATGTTAAAAAAAGCCGAAACTGGGACAAACGCCGGCTTGATTGGCGCCGCTTTGCTGTTGGAGAAAAAAATTTATGGCTAAATGGAAAATTATAGGGATTATGACCGGAAATTCCATGGACGCCATAGATATGGTTTTGACGGAATTTGAAGGGGAAAGTTTTCGGGATGTTTGCGGTTTTAGTAAACCATACACGCAGAAGGAACGTGATAAAATAAATGTCTTGCGAAAACGAGTCGTTTTGCAAAAAATAAAAGCGAAAGATTTACAAAAAGATGCTGAATTTTTAGCTGTTCATGACCAATATGTTAAAGGAATTGCTTTAGCTGTTAATGAATTTTGTGTTCAAAATAACATCGAAAAACATAGTGTGGATGCCATAGGATTTCATGGTAAAACATTGGATCACAATCCGCCGTCTTCAGCTTCAAAAACAGGATACTATCCGTTTACGACACAAATGGGATCAGCGCAGATGTTAGCTGATTTAACGGGGATTCCTGTCATTAATGATTTTCGCTCGGCTTTAATTATGAATGGTTTGGAGGGAGCGCCTTTGGCCGCGCCTCATAATGCTCATATTGCTCAAAAAGAAGGTGATGGATGCTACATTAACGCTGGAAACACATCTAACGTGGCATGGATAGTGGCGGAAAAAGCATTGCAGAGTTGGGATGTCGGCCCTTTTAATGAATATATAGATGCTTTTGTTCGGCGTTATAAAAATGCTGATATGGATAAAAATGGCAAATGGGGATTAAAAGGAAAAGTATTGCCTGAATTATGGTCGGAAATTTTTGAACTTTGTCATGATTTTTATGAATTGACACCTCCAAAATCAGGAGATCCGGCTTTTTATAAAACAGAAAAATTATTTGCGGAAGTTGAAAAAAAATATGGTAATCCGTTGCAAAATGAAACTATTTTTTGCGATATTTTACACACATTGGAATTTTTTGCCGGATATTTGGTGGCTTATGCCGTTGCCTCAACTCCGCCGGAATATTTAACAAATCCGCATTTTGTTTTATTTGGCGGCGGGTGGTTGAATCCTGTGGCGCGGCAAAGCTTTGAGGGATTTATTTTGCAAAAATTATCACCTTTGTCCCAACATAAAGAAAAATTTCAAAAGTTTTATAATCGCTTGTCTTGTGTGCCCAAGATAAAATATTCATCTTGGGGAAAATACATGGAGTCGCGTTTATTTGCTGATTTGGCGCGTTATTATTTAGAAAATAAAACATGGGATTTACCAGAACTTATAACAAGTAAAAAACATATTGTTTTGGGAAATATGCGTTTTCCGCAAGCGGCGCCGGTGGACGATTTTTTGAGTAAGGCAGCTTATGGTTGGCAAAATTGAAAATAAGGAGATGAAAATGAAAAGAATATTAGTTTTAACGATTATGTTTTTGTATGGTGGAACAGCATCTGCTCAAATGGCGGATGCACTGGGAAGTTTGATGATTGATGGTGAATTATCAACAGAAGGGTATCAAGCAATTGGCAAAGGACAAAACGCCATGCAGAGGGTGCGTTTTCAACAAGACCTTGCCCAGTTGATTTCTGAAATACAAACAACATATTTTGGCAATTATGCTCAGCTGAGTAAAGACGGTCTGATGTTTGATGGTTTTAAAGGAGTGACTTGGGATGTGGCGCCTTCTGACGATGGTGGTTTTTATGTGGAGTTAAACAATATGGATTACGCTTCTTGTTTCAGTAGTAAGGGAAACGGTATTGGCGCGCGTCGAGTTGAACTCAATGGTGGAGGAGACTGTCAATCTGGCGCAACAAATCAGATTAAACTGTTTTTTTAGCAAAATCTAAAAGTTCACCCCGAGTTAAGTTGAAATTGCTGTCTATCCATTGTTGTTCTAACAAGTTAAGTATTTTTCCTATTTTTTCTCCGGAGGCAATTTGATTTTCGATTAAGTCTCTTCCGCGCAGTGGAAAAATTGGAACGACGGCATTTTCAATTTCTAAAAGAACATTGTTGGCTTTTACGCTGTCAATATGATAAATGGCGGCTGTAATAAGAACTTTATCTAAGCAAAAAGCTTTTCCATACCGATAAATAAAACGACGCCGCTGAATAGGTGTAGAAATGTTATCCGGAGTTAAGTTTATTTTTGCCCAATTAATAAAAGTCTCTTTTTGTCTTTTAGAAAATCTCAATATATTGGCAATATTTTCCGCTTCGGAGGGGTTGGGCTGATACAAAACAAAAAGACGTCTCAAAAAATTACCTTCATATTTCATATCATCTACCAATTCGGTAAGATTTTGCAGAGCATCCAGATGAGTGGATTTATAAGGTAAAAAATACCCGAGAATATCATTATCAAAGATAATTTCCATAGTTTTAGCGGCTTGAGGTGTGATTAAAAGTTTGAAAAGTTCATCTCGGACACGTTCAATAGAAAGTGAGCGCAAACCATCTTTATGTTTTACACAAGCTTTTAACGCTTCTTTGTTAATGGATTTTTTGCCAAAAATAGAATAAAAACGGAAAAAACGCATGATACGCAGATAGTCTTCTTTTATACGCTCTTCCGGATCACCAATAAAACGGACTATGCCGTTTTCTAAATCTGTTATGCCATTATAATAATCAAAAACATTTCCGTTGATGTCAGCGTAAACAGCGTTAATGGTCAAATCACGTCTGGAGGCGTCCACGCTCCAATCATCAGTAAATTCTACTTCGGCATGTCTTCCATCTGTTTTAATATCTCGGCGGAGGGATGTGACTTCTAATATCTGATTATCGATAATAACGCCGACAGTGCCAAATTTCAGTCCGATTGGAATAGTTTTTATGCCATAATCCTGACAGGCTTCTACCAATTCATCTGGAGACAAATCGGAGGCCAAATCCAAATCAAAGTTATTTTTTCGTCCGGCCAAAGTATCTCGTACGGCGCCTCCGACAAAGCGCAGAGTGCCGCCATGAGATTCAACCGCGTCAAAGAGTTTGTAAATACGTTTGGATGTCAGAATTTTGGACATATCCAAAAAATTGGGCTTCATCATAACAGAAAAATTCCTTTTATGTTTTTTCAAATTTTAATAGTTTATATATAATTTTTTGTTACAATCCAAGTAAAATTTAAGCGTAAAAGGATAAAAAAGAATGTTAAAGTATTTATTAGTTTTAGGTGGCTTGTTCTTCAACGTTGCGGCGAATGCGGCTGAAATGCCTAAAGTTTTGGGCGAATATGGTGATTGGACGGCATGGACGTATAACGAAAAAGGTAATTTGATTTGTTATATGTCTTCAACTCCTAAAAAAGATGAAGGAAAATATACAAAGCGCGGAGATATCTATACGATTATTACACATCGTCCGTCTGAAAAAACTTTTGATGTGGTAAGTTTTGTCGCCGGTTATAATTTTGACACGCAGGCGCCGTTTACGATTAAAATCGGGGACAAAGTATTCAAGAATACCTTTACGGAAGGAACAACCGGCTGGATGGTTAACGCTCAGGAAGACGCCAAGATTATTGCGGCAATGAAGCGGGGTGAACGTATGATTGTCGATGGAAAATCGAATCGCGGAACAGTAACCAAAGACACCTATTCCTTAAAAGGTTTTTCTAGCGCGTATCAGGCAATTTCCGCAAAGTGTAAGAAAAAATAGCCATGACGGAAAAAATTGAACTTATAGGTCTGAGCAAACAGGAGTTGCAAGAGGCTTTGTCGGCAATAGGCGAAAAGCCTTTCCGAGCCAAGCAATTGTGGCAGTGGCTTTATTATTTTGGTGAAACCGATTTCTCTAAAATGAGTAATCTATCAAAAGAATTGCGTCAAAAACTTGCCGATAATTTTACAATCAGTCGCCCCAAAATTGTGGCTGAGCAATTATCTAGTGATAAAACCCGTAAATGGTTGCTGGAATTTAAAGATGGTCAGCGTGTCGAAATGGTTTACATTCCAGAAGAAGATAGGGGCGCTGTGTGTATTTCTACGCAAGTTGGGTGTGCTGTTGGCTGTAAATTCTGCCACACGGGAAGCCAAAAATTAACAAGAAATTTAACGGCAGGGGAGATTGTCGGTGAATTTATGGTGGCACGAGACACTTATGGAGAATGGCCGAGTCCGACGAATGAAACTCGTTATCTTTCCAATATTGTTGTTATGGGAATGGGCGAGCCTTTGCATAATATGGAAAATACGGTAAAGGCTTTGCAAATTTTGACAGATGGTGATGGTATTGCAATTTCTCGACGTCGTGTAACCATGTCAACCTCAGGTATTGCTCCAAAAATTTTGTCGGCTTTACAGCAAACAGGTGTGAGACTTGCTATTTCTTTACATGCGCCGAATAATACGATTCGTTCGCAGATTATGCCGATTAATAATCGCTATCCGATAGAAGAAATAATGGAAGCTTGCCGCGCGTATCAAAATGGCGATGGTAGCAGATACATCACGTTTGAATATCTATTGCTTAATGGTATAAATGATAGCTTGGATTGTGCGCGTGAGTTAATTAATTTAATGAAAAAGTATCAATTGCGGGCGAGTTTTAATTTAATTCCTTTTAATCCGTGGCCGGGGTGTTCTTTTGTTCCAAGTTCCAACAATAGGGTGCACGCATTTGCAAGAGAATTAGAAAAGGCGGGATATGCCGCTCCGGTTAGAGTGGCGCGTGGGCAAGATATTTTAGCTGCGTGTGGTCAATTAAAGTCCAAAAAAGATGCCGAGGATGGAAAAATTTTCAGATAATTCCCATTTTTTGCGCGGTGATAACAGCTTGTGTGCGGTTGCTGACATGCAAAGACCGTAAAAGCGCATTGATGTGTAATTTAACGGTGGATTCTGAAACGCCCATGTCATAGGCAATTTGTTTGTTGGATTTTCCCTGTGCGATTAAATCTAAAACTTGAGATTGTCTGTTGGTCAAAGTTTTTATTCCTGTGATTTTTCCGCTCAAATTATTAATTGGTTGAATATCCAGCAGAATATCCGGAGTATAAATGTTCCCATCTAAAATCTCTTTAACAGCGCGGGTAAATGTTTTAATGTCAGAACGTTTCAAAATATAGCCGTTGACTTTTTGCGACAAGACTAAATGAATAGTTCGACTGTCTTCGGAAGAGGTTAAAATAATCAGTTTTGCGTTTGGGGTTTGTTGTCTGATTTTTTTTAGCGCCGATAGCCAAGGCATGTCTTGCATTTCAATATCCATAATAATTAGTTCTATATTATTTTCTTTATTGAGAATATTAAAGACTTGAGAATAGCTGTCTGCCTGAAATATGATTGCGTCAGAAATAATTTCTTTTAGCCACAAAGAAAGCCCATCGCGCAAAAGTGATTGGTTATCAGCTATTAAAATATTCATAATCCAACCTCCTTAAAGTTATTTTATTAGCTTGCCTAATTATAACATATATAAGCGTTTTATAAAATTTAAAGGGTGGAAAAACGCGTAATATAAATTATTTATGCGGTAATTCAATATATGAGACACCGGCTTCGGCAAACATTTGGGCTGAGTAATTGAGTTTGTCCCGCCATGTGTTTTTAGGATCATTTTCCATCGGCTTGTATTCATAGGTAATAACTTCTTTTATGCCTGCTTGTATGATGGCTCGAGCGCAATCAGTGCATGGTGTTAGTGTACAAAATATTGTGCATCCTTTTAATTGAGTGCCAGTAAGGCAGGCATTATAAATGGCATTGCGTTCAGCGTGTTCAAAAAAATCATATTTGGTCGGACGTTCCATGCGTTCTGGAATATCATCTGCTACACCGCGAACCAAACCATTATAGCCTGTGGCGCGGATTTCTTTGTCAGGACCGACAACAACGGCTCCGGTTTTGGTTGACGGATCTTTGGACCAGCTGGAAACAAGTGTGGCTAACTCCAAAAATCGATAATTCCATTTTTCTGAAAACATAAGCACCTCCGAAAGGATGAAAAACTTTTAGGATATGAAAAAGTATAACAAAACAGAGAATTTTATTCAATAGAATATTTATTGACAAAAAGAGACTTTTGTCTTATTGTCATAATAGTTATTTATAATTAATTTATTCTTGTGTTATGGTATTATATTCTTTGGTTCCGCTATTAATGGTGTTGTTTTTTCCACTAATAGCAAGCGGCTGTGCTGAATTGCCCAACTCCAAAACAAAAAGGTGTCCGCTTTTCTATTACGGCGCTTTGAGTATGCCGTATATATTAGCAGTGGTTTGGTTTATCAATTTGTTTCTTTATCCTGAGGTGCAAACGCCGCAAATGTACTATCTGTTGCCAAAATGGGAATTCTGGACGCTTTATTGTTTGTTCGTTCTCCTAAATTGTTGCGGATTGTGGGAGATATGTAAAAAACAGGCTGTGCTTTCAAAAAAAGAAAAGTCAATGAGTCTTTCCTTTATTTTTCTGGGTTTTCTTATGCTGTTTGCATTCCTGATTTTTAGTATCTTTATATGATTTTAAAAAGCTATGCTGTCAAGGCATGGCTTTTTTTGTTGTATAACAAGATATAAGGTCAAAAAATGGCAAATAAAGGCGGAGTTTTCAAGCTCCGCCCTTTGATATTTTTATGCGAAGTATCTGTCTTTTGGCTTGACATTAAATGAAAATAAATTAATTTATAGCCAACACTTAAAATTTTATGAATAGGAGAAAAAAATGAGTGCTATTGTTGATATTCACGCTAGAGAAATTTTAGATTCGCGCGGAACCCCGACTGTTGAAGCCGAAGTTGTTTTACAATCAGGTGCGTTTGGTCGTGCCGCTGTTCCATCCGGAGCATCTACCGGTGTTCACGAAGCTGTTGAATTGCGTGACGGTGACAAATCTCGTTTTGGCGGTAAAGGCGTTTTGAAAGCTGTTGAAAATGTAAACGACAAAATTTATGACGCTTTGGCCGGATATGAAGCTGAAGATCAAATTGATATTGATAACACAATGATTGATTTGGACGGCACTGAAAATAAAGGTAATTTGGGTGCAAACGCTATTCTGGCTGTTTCTTTGGCTGTGGCTAAGGCTCAGGCTGAAGAAGCTGGTTTACCTTTATATCGTTATTTGGGTGGCACAATGGCTCGCACTTTGCCAGTTCCGATGATGAATATTTTGAATGGTGGTAAACACGCGGATAATCCGATTGATATCCAAGAATTTATGATTATGCCGGTTTCTGCCGATTCTATCAAAGAAGCTATCCGTATGGGTGCTGAAATTTTCCAGACTTTGAAGAAAAACTTGAAAGCTGCCGGTCAAAATACCAATGTTGGTGACGAAGGCGGTTTTGCTCCTAATCTGAAGTCTGCTGATGAAGCTTTGACCTTTATTGTAAACGCTATCAAAGACGCCGGCTACAAACCTGGTGAAGATGTTGTTTTGGCTATTGATGCTGCTTCTTCTGAATTTTATGAAAACGGCAAATATGAAATGAAAGGCGAAGGCAAATCTTATACCAACGCTCAAATGGTTGAGTATTACAAAGGTTTGTGCGACAAATTCCCAATCTTCTCTATTGAAGATGGTATGGCTGAAGATGATTTTGAAGGTTGGAAATTGTTGACAGTTGCTTTAGGTAACAGAATCCAATTGGTTGGTGATGATTTGTTTGTTACAAATCCAAAACGTTTGGCTATGGGTTTTGAAAAAGGTATTGCAAACTCTATCTTGATTAAAGTTAACCAAATTGGTTCTTTGACAGAAACAATGAAAGCTGTTGATATGGCTCAACGTCATGGCTACACAGCTGTGTTGTCACATCGTTCTGGCGAAACAGAAGATACAACAATTGCTGACATTGCTGTTGCTACAAACTGCGGTCAAATCAAAACCGGTTCTATGTCTCGTACAGATCGTATGGCAAAATACAATCAGTTAATTCGTATTGAAGAAGAATTGGGCGATATGGCTGTTTATGCTGGTAAATCTATTTTGAAAAAATAAATTTACTTAAAATTGAAAAAAGGAGTATCAAAAAGATACTCCTTTTTTTGTTGACGCTGAGTCAGCTCTTTGTTAAAATAAAAATGAAAGTTATTAAAAACTTTCAGGGCGTCGAAAACCCTTTTATCATCAGTCGTTAAGCATAGCGACTTTAATTTTTTATGCCGATTTCTGTTTTTTAATGGACGGATGTCGGCTAAATAAGGTTACGCGCTGAATAAGCCGAGCCGTTTGATGATATACGGTTTTCGAACATCCGCCCGCTGTTAAAACGCGGGTTTTGTTTTTTTACAAAAGAAACGGAGTTTGAAAATGTATAAATTAAAAAAGAATTTTTTATGTGCGGGTATTCTCGGGTGCCTTTTAAATGTCATTCTCGGATTTATTCCGAGAATCCATGCAAAACAGAATTCAAATCGTCATTATCGGGCGTGTCTCGATAATCTGGATCCTCGGGTCACGCCCGAGGATGACAATAGGATGAGGATGTTTTTTAAGCCCGAAGATGACAATCTTGTTGCGCAGTGTGGGCGAAGCATGATTGAAATGCTGGGCGTTCTGGCTATTGTCGGTGTTTTATCCATCGGTGGCATTGCCGGTTATTCTAAGGCGATGAATATGTATAAAATAAATCGCTGGAGTGCATATTACACGGAGTTGTTGGCTAATTTACAAATAGCTTTTTCAACAACTGGAACCTATGGTGATAAGTCCGAGGATTTAACGAATACAGTGATTAGTGCGGGATTGATGCCCGAGGGAATGGTGGATGCGAACCATAAAGATATTTTTGGTAATCGGGTATATGTATTAAGTCGAGATTGGGGGGAATTATATGGTGTTCGATTGAATATTCAATATAATATGCAGGCGGGGAAAGCAGCTGTTGATTGTTGCAATAAGCTTTTTGAAATGGGGCAATTATATCCTAATTTATGGATTGTTTGGATTTCTGAAACGGACTATGGCGTTTGCGGTGGTGGTGCGCCGGATTCATATATTCGAGATATGGGATGTGTCCGCTATAATAAAGCGGCGGTGGCGTCAAATTGCAAAATATGCGAAAGTCAAGCTTGTTCAATTTTGACATTGTTAAGCAATTCAGTTTATTAGATTTACGGTGATTTAAATAGTGCTTGCATTTTTCAAATATTGTGATATACAAAACAAGCAGTTAGGGATAAGTGTGTCTTTAGCTGTATGTGTTTAAACAATTTGTGGGGGACCAGCCATTGGTCTTTACCACTAACCTAAATGAGGTATTATAATGGCTAAATCTAAAAAGAAAATTTTAGGTCTTATCAAGCTGCAAATACCTGCCGGAAAAGCTAACCCTTCTCCGCCGGTTGGTCCAGCTTTGGGTCAAAAAGGCCTGAATATTATGGAATTTTGTAAAGCATTCAACGCTCAAACTCAAAAAATGGAACCGGGTGTTCCTGTTCCTGTGATTATTACAGCGTATGAAGATAAGAGTTTTACGTTCATCACTAAATTGCCTCCGGTTTCTTATTTAATTAAAAAAGCTGCCGGCGTGCAATCTGCTTCTAAAGAACCTGGCAAAACTATTGCTGGTCAAATCACTATGGCTCAGGTAAAAGAAATTGCTGCCACCAAATTACCAGACTTGAACTGCCCGACAGTTGAAGCTGCTATGAATATGGTTAAAGGTCAAGCCATTTCTATGGGTATCAAGGTAACGGAGTAAGTCGATGAGCGGAAAAAGATTAGTAAATGCATATAAAACTCTTGATAAAAATAAAGAGTACAGCCTTAAAGAAGCGATTAAAATCGTTAAGGAAAATGCAAAAGCAAAATTTGATGAAACCATTGATTTAGCAATCAATTTGGGTGTAGATCCGAAACACGCCGATCAAATGATTCGCGGTGTTTGCCAATTGCCGCACGGCAATGGTAAAACTGTTCGCGTAGCTGTGTTTGCTCAAGGTGAAAAAGCTGATGAAGCTAAAGCCGCTGGCGCAGATGTGATTGGTGCTGAAAACTTGGTTGATTCCATTTTGGCCGGTAAAATTGATTTTGATAGATGTATCGCTACTCCGGATATGATGGGAATGGCCGGTCGTGTTGCTCGCGTTTTGGGTCCTAAAGGCTTGATGCCAAACCCTAAATTGGGTACAGTTACCGCAGATGTTGCCACAGCAGTTAAAAATGCTAAGGCCGGTGAAGTTCAATATCGTGTAGAAAAAAATGGTATTGTTCACGCTGGTGTTGCAAAAGCGTCTTTTGCTGAAGACAAAATCTATGATAACGCTAAATTGTTCATCGAAACAATTATCAAAGCTAAACCTGCTACCTTAAAGGGAACTTATTTGAAAAAGATTTCAATCAGTTCAACAATGGGTGTTGGCGTAAGGGTTAACGCTTCTGAATTATAATCCGCAAGGTTATAATTTATTAAAAAATACTTGCTTTTTGATAAAAAATTTGTTAAAAGGCAAACTAGTTTAGGGCAGAGAAGCTATTTTTAGTTTTTTTCTGCCCCACTCTTCAAGAGCGGAGGCTCTTGAAACTGTCCAAGACTGTGGGCGGCATCTCGATACCGAAGGCTTTTTGCTTGTAACTAAAGCTGACGGTGTCGCGGAGGCCTTAAATATCCGACATAGACGGGAGTGATTTAAAATTAAATTTTTCTCCTGGACAGATTTGGGTTCCGCAGTGTTCTGATTTTTTCGGAATGTTGTGGGTTTGGTAACGGTTTAGACCTTTGGGTCTGAATTTAACAATTTCGTATGGAGACAATAAGTGAACCGCGAAGAAAAAACAGAGTTGCTCAACGCTTTGCACGAAGTATTCTCTAACGCAGAATCAGTTGTAATTACCGAATATTTAGGTTTGACTGTGGCTGAAGCTGATGAATTGAGAAACAAAGTACGCGCTGTTGGCGCCTCTTTAAGAGTTACTAAAAACCGTATTGCTCGTCTTGCTGTTAAAGACACAAAATTTGAAGGCTTGGCCGATTTATTTAAAGGTCCGGTGGCAATGGCTTATGCCAGTGACCCGATTTCTGCTTGCAAAGCTTGTGTTGAATTTGCAAAAAATAATGAAAAATTGGTTATTGTTGGCGGTGCTTTGTCTGACAAAGCTCTGACACTTGATGAAATCAAAGAATTGGCAGCAATTCCTTCTATGGACGAATTGCGCGCCAAATTGGTTGGCCTTATCCAAGCTCCTGCCGCCAAGTTGGCAAGAGTTACAAAGGCTTACAGCGAGAAAGAAGCCGCCTAAGTTTCTTTTCCGTTTTATGCGAGTCATGCTTGCTGATTTATCGCTTATGTACTGAGTTGTACACTTCGCTCAAAATCAGCGGCGCAGCACTCAGCCTAAAACAAAAAAGCTTAGTTATGTAAATGGTTTTTAATTAGAAAATTTTAATTTAATTTATTTGGAGAAAAAAAATGGCAGATTTGGCCAAATTAGTAGATGAATTATCAGCTCTGACAGTTATGGAAGCTGCTGACTTGTCAAAAATGTTAGAAGAAAAATGGGGCGTATCCGCTGCTGCCGCCGTTGCTGTTGCCGGTGCTGCTGGTGCTGGTGCTGCTGCCGCTGAAGAAAAAACAGAATTCGATGTAATTCTTGCTGAAGCTGGTGCTAACAAAATCAACGTTATTAAAGAAATCCGCGCTATTACAAGCTTGGGCTTGAAAGAAGCTAAAGATTTGGTTGATGGTGCTCCTAAAACTGTTAAAGAAGGTGCTTCTAAAGAAGAAGCTGAAGCTATCAAAGCTAAATTGGAAGCCGCTGGCGCTAAAGTTGAATTGAAGTAATTTAACTTATTTCCAATACAATAAAAAGGCATAACCTAGGTTATGCCTTTTTTATATAAAATATTACAAATGCCAAGGGATGCCTTCTCTCTCTGTCACTTTGTATTTTTTCTTAACCAAAAAATTTAGCAAGCTGCCAAATGTTAAATCGGGATTATTGCTGCAATAAGCTTCAATCTTGTTTACGTCATCAGGAGTTAATTTTGTATTTCTTTCAAAATAATGTCCTATAAGCATTGCGTCAAATGTGGTCAACTCTAGTTTTTCATTTGGTTTGAGGTTTCTCCGTCCCATACCAGCCAAAACAGTTTGCAAATGCTGTTTGTAAAATAAAGAATTAGTTTTAGCAAATTCTAATAATTCGCCAAAAGTTAAATTTGGATGCTCAACGCAGTAATCAAGTACTTTTACACCATCAACACCAAATTCATTATTAGTTTCAATGTTGTAACAAATTTCAGCAATATCAAGACTGTCTATTCCAAAATCTTTCAGCTTGTCTTGCGGCTGAATTTCTTGTTTAATACTTTTCTCAATTACTTGTTTGAAAAATTGTTCAAAATCTTTGCTAAAATCAGGATTTTCCATAGTGATAATAATTAAGAGTGAATAATAAAATAACAATTTATAGTTTAGAAAAAAAATAAAATTTGTCAAGAATTAAGAAGTATGTTGCCATAGCAGGATTTATTTGTTAAACTCATTTCAAGTATAGAGATATACTTAGGGCGTCGAGAACCCTTTACAAAATCAGTCGTTAAGCATAGCGACTTTAATTTTTTATGCCGACTTCTGTTCAATGGACGGATGTCGGCTAAATAAGGCTATAAGCTGAATAAGCCGAGCCGTTTGATTTTGTACGGTTTTCGAACATCCGCCCGCTGTTAACGCGGGTTTTGTTTTTATATAAAAGAAACGGAGTTTGAAAATGTATAAATTTAAAAAGAAAATAATGTTTTGCTTATGTAAAGTCATTCTCGGGTTTATCCCGAGAATCCATCAGAAACACACCATGAGTAGTCATTATCGGGCTTGTCCCGAGGATCTAGATACTCGGGACAAGCCCGAGTATGACAGGAATAAAGGGTTAAGCACAGGTATTTTCGAATACACTTTAAATGTCATTCTCGGATTTATTCCGAGAATCTATTTGAAACACTCTCTTTTAGATTCTCGGGACAAGCCCGAGAACGGCAACTGTGTTGCACAATGTGGGAGAAGTATGATAGAAATGCTCGGTGTGCTCGCTATTATTGGCGTTCTGTCAGTCGGCGGTATTGCCGGTTATTCCAAAGCTATTCGGGAGTATAAGTCAAATCAACAGAAACTTTCATTATCACAGCTTTTTAATGTGATTATTTCTTTGCGGCCATCTTTGGGAGATTATCCGAAATCATATGACAATATAACAGAAGTATTGTTTGCACTTAATGAAATTCCAGAAGGGTATGTATATAAAAATGCTTATTTGCAAGACAATGCTGGAAATAAATTATATTTGTTTTTTGGGCTAGATACATGGGAAAATCAAGATGGTTCCTTATCTTCACAAAATTATTATTTGTTAACAATAAAGCATTCAATGAGTGAGGCATTTCTAACACCAAGCGGAGTTGATTTTTGTAAAAATGCTCTTCAAACCGTAAAGGCTTATCGGAGTGAAATTAAAGGCATTTGTTTTCATGTATCTGCTGGAAGCAGAGGACAGTGTTTTTCATATAATGCTTTGGATGATGCGATTTCTTCTCCAGTAAAAATTACAGAAACATGTGTGTATTGTAATGAATCAGATGATAATAATTGTAATCTAAATGTGATTTTTGATAAATAGATGTTGGAAGATAAAATAACAATTATATAATATACAATTATTATATGTTGATTTTTTCTATTTCTATTGTAAGATAACATTAAAGAAAAAACAAAGAGTGATTAAATGACATCAAAGTTAGAAAAAATAAGAGTTTCTCGAGGGTTAAGCCAAAAACGGCTGGAAGACCTTTCTGGGGTAAAGCAACAACAGATTTCTTTAATAGAAAAAGGTAAGCCAATAATAAATTTAAACCAAGCACGGCGGCTTGCCAAGGCGTTAGGCTGTCATCCAAGTGAGTTGATTGATATTGATACCGGCTACGACCGATTAACAGAAATTGATTTAAGAGATATTCATAAATATTTACAGGCGACTTTTGATTTAACGGGAATAAATTTAAGAAAATCAGCCAATCTGTTAAATGTGGATGTTGCAAAATTAAAAGATTTTAAAGAAGGTGTGCTTGATTTAACTGTTGAAGATGGTTTGTTGCTGGCTTTTGTTTCTATGTTGCCTTTGGTGGCTCGAAAAATTTCGGATTCTCTAAGCATTAACAACAAGATTCTTTCTGTGGATGATGATAGAGAACAAGAGGTTTTAGAAGTTTTTAGAACTTTGTCAGATGAAGAAAAAGAAAGATTTGTACATCTTATAAAAGCGACACCGTTGTTAAAATAAATAAGATTAAAACATTTTTGTTAAGTTTGCAGCGAGCAGTGCCTTTCGCGTCGCAGCGGCTCAACCTTCGCAGTGGCTCGGTTTTGCCGGCTATCTGCTTCGAACTCTCTTATGGAGTTCGCTTCTTTTTGTTTTAAAACAAAAAATACTCATTCTTTCGAATGAGTATTTTTAATTTTATGGTAGGGCCGGAGAGAATCGAACTCTCAAGACATTGCTGCCACCAGATTTTGAGTCTGGCGCGTCTACCAATTCCGCCACAACCCCATAAAAATTACACTATGTTAATACATCATATATTTTTGTTCGTCAAGAGTTTTTTTATATTTTTATAAATATTTTTGCTTTTATTTTATTTCAGGCTATGATATAATTCTTGCCAGTTGATAAAAAATTGAGGTTATCGTGGAAAATTTAGAGCATCAGGCTTCGGTTTTATTTGGCGAAAAGGAATATCAGAAAGCTTTGGAAATTTACCAACTTTTATTAAAAGGTAATCCTAAAGTTGAGAAATATGCTATTGCTTGCGGTAATTGCTTGGATTCGCTTGGAAACAAGGAAAAAGCTCTGGAATTATACACACACGCCTTGAAACTTAATAAAAATTCGGAAGCGGCGTTGCTTAATTTATCTACATTAAACTACGAATTGGGTAATTATGATAAATCGGCAGATTTTGCTCAAAAAGCTTTAAATCAAAATCCAAATAACATGGTGGCATGGCAAAATTTGGCAAATATTGCTTTTTGTCGTGGTGATTATGAAGTCGCTTTGCAAGACTATCAAAAAATGTATGAGCAAAATAATAATAGTTATATAGCTATGATAAACTTGGCGAACACCTATTATTCTTTGGGAAAATATGTGTTGGCTTTGGAATTTGCCAAAAAATCATTGGGGCGCCATCCGTCCAGCGTTGTTGCCAACATGATTTCTGGAAACGCCTTGGCTGCTATGGAAAAATATGAAAAAGCCATAGATAAATATTTGCGAGCCTATGAATTGGATGAGCATAATCGTGAAGTGCTAAATGCTTTAAGCGATACATATCGTTCGCTGAATGACTGGGAAAATTGTGTGGCGTTTGCTTGGAAATATGTTAAAACCGCACCGGAACAAACCGATGAAATCTGCTTGAATTTTGGATATTTGCTGTATGAATGTTACTCAGAAAAAAGTGAGGAGTTAGCGCGAAAATACGCAACCAAGTGGTTAAATTTTTTCCCAAATAATAAAATTGTGCAGCACATGGCTTGCGCACTGACAAATGGTCATGCTTTGCTTAATTCTGACAGTCATTTTATACAAGCCACGTTTGACGCTTTTGCTCCGGATTTTGATGAAACATTGGCGGCACTGGATTATCAGGCTCCGGCGCTGATTGAAAACGAGGCCGCAAAATATTTAAAGACCTCGGTGTTTACGGGATATCATATTCTGGATTTAGGCTGTGGAACCGGATTATGTGGTGAAAAAATGAAAAAATTTGCTTCACGCAAAGGGCTGATAGGGGTTGATTTATCGTCGAAAATGCTGGATATCGCCCGTGAAAAGAAAATTTATGCTCAATTAATTTGTGATGATGTATGTCATTACCTTGAGACAACGACTTATTTTTTTCATGTCGTAACAGCATCTGACGTATTAACATATTTTGGTGATTTGACAAAGATTTTTGTCAGAGTCTCTAAGTCTTTAACCCCGAAAGGCATGTTTTTTTTCACTGTTTCAGAAAATTCATCCAATGAAGATGATTTCTTTATGATGCCGAGCGGACGTTTTGTTCACAATCCGAATTATGTTGAAAAAGCATTGAAAAGTGCCGGCTTGCGTTTGATTAACAAAGAAAGACATATCTTGCGCAATGAGGCGGAAAGTCCTGTTTACGGCTATATATTCACCGCATCTAAACCAGAAATGAATAAGTAAGATGTATTTCAAATTAGTCTGCTTTATATTTTTATTGTTTGCGGGATTAAACTCTGACGCGGTTTACGCTCAAGATGTCTATGCTATCAAAAAATATGCTCAAGCCTCTGAAACGGCAATCGAGCAGCGAGCTTTTAATGCTCCGGAAAAATATTCGCAAAATGCACGACAACTGACACAATATTTAATCAAACCATTTGATAATAAATTGGACAGGCTGAGAGTGATTGCTTATTGGATGGCGTCACATATCTCCTATGATGGTTATAAATACAATGGCAAAGTAAATAAACGCAATATCGGTTATCATTATGATGTGTTTAAGGCCCGTACGGGTATTTGTGAAGATTTCGCCCTATTGTTTCAAGAAATGTCTCAATATGCCGGTGTCCGCGGTGTAAAAATAGAGACCGGTTATGTTGTTGACACCAAAGCTTTGAGAAAACAGTATCCGTCACATCTGTTGAAAAAGGCGGACGGTCATGCTTGGAATAGTATTAAAATTGGAGATAAAGTTTATTTTATTGATACAACATGGATGGCGCCGCAGAAAATTACACCCAAAAACAGCAGTACCTTTAATTCATTATCGCATAAGTTAGAAATCAAAAAGCGTTCGCGAACTACCATAAAAAAGAAGGTGACGACAGATATAAACCCCTATTATTTTTTATTCACGCCTCAAGATGAAGTTAGAATACACAAGCAGCAACATTTTCCAACGAATGATTAGCCAATCAATTCTTTTATTTTTGCACTCAATTCAGAATCGATTCTGACTGGGCGTTTAAGCGCTAAACTCATATGAACCAGTTTAACATCAATTTGGGTTAGCAAAGTGTTTTCACGATAAATTTCTTGCCGCATCAGCAAACTTGCTCCGCCAATTTCCAAAACTTTGCAAGTAACAATTAAGGCGTCATCCAAACGAGCCGAGGCAATATAGTCAATATTGCATGAGCGAACCACAAATCCTGTTTGTCCGGCTTCAAGATTTTTTTCTTGATTGACACCTAAGGTGCGGATAAACTCCGTACGGGCGCGTTCGGCAAATTTTAAGTAGTTCGCATAATAAACAATGCCGCCGGCATCAGTATCTTCATAATAGACGCGTATGGGATAGGCAAAAATTTTGTTTGTAATCAGTCCTGAGGCAGGAAGAATATCGTTTAACATTGTTTAATCCTCCAATGTTTCTAAAAGTTCATATTGTTTTGTCTGTTTTGCCGGCATGTTTATACCCAAATATTTATAACCAGACTGCGAAATAATACGTCCGCGCGGCGTGCGTTGTAAAAAACCTAATTTGAGTAAAAACGGCTCTACCACTTCTTCAATAGTGTCGCGTTCTTCTGAAAGAGCCGCCGCCAAAGTATCGGCGCCAACCGGACCTCCGCCATAGTTTTTGACAATACAGTTTAAATAGCGGCGGTCAAAAGCGTCTAGTCCAAAATCATCAACATCTAAGCGTTTGAGGGCATTATCGGAAATATGAGAATCAATAATTTTTTGGGCAGAAACTGCGCCAAAGTCTCGTACGCGGCGAAGCAAACGTCCGGCAATGCGTGGCGTGCCTCGCGAACGTTTAGCAATTTCCATTGCGCCGTCATCTGAAATTTCAATATTCAACAGTTTGGCATTGCGCTGAACAATTTTTTTCAAATCTTCATGAGAATAAAAATCTAACCGCAGAGGAATGCCAAAGCGCTCGCGCAAAGGTGTGGAAAGCAGACCGGAACGGGTGGTGGCGCCAACCAAGGTAAACGGCTGTAAATCGATTCGCACTGAGCGAGCGGACGGTCCTTCACCGATAATCAAATCTAGCTGAAAATCTTCCATTGCTGAATATAAGACTTCTTCAATTGCCGGATTTAAACGATGAATTTCATCAATAAACAAAACATCGTTGCGTTCTAAATTTGTTAAAATTGCCGCCAAATCGCCTGATTTTGAAATCATAGGAGCCGATGTTGCGCGAAATCCGACTCCCAATTCTTTGGCAACAATTGAGGAAAGCGTGGTTTTACCAAGCCCCGGAGGACCAAAAAGCAGAACATGGTCAAGAGCCTCGCCGCGTTGTTTTGCCGCGGTAATAAACACTTTCAGATTTTCGCAAACTTCACGTTGCCCAACAAAATCATCCAGACTTGTCGGACGCAAACTGACCGGATTATTGCCGATTTGTTCATCTTCGGCTTGAGCCTGCGGACTAACGATTCGCGTATCATTTTTCATTTTCTAAAATTCCTTTTGCGCAAATTCTTTTAAGGCGAGTCGGATAAGGGTAGGCACCGCGGCTTCAGGGTTTTCATTCACAACTTTTGAGACGGCGCGGTAGGCCTCCAAACGTTGATATCCCAAATTGACTAAAGCAGAAATAACATCCTCGCTTTTAGAATAATCTGTGTCTTTAGGCAAAACAGCTACTGTCGGAACGTCTTCCACAGCTTCGTCTAAGTTAGCTGAAACGCCGATTGGAATAGTCACAATTTTATCCTTGAGTTCGGTTACAATACGAGCGGCAAGTTTGGGACCAACACCGGAAGCACGGCAAAAAGATGTTTTATCCTGTGCTCCGATAGCTTGTGAAAGTTGTGTTGGAGATAAGACTGAAAGAATGCTTAAACATACTTTAGCACCAACTCCTTGAACTTTAGTCAAAGTTAAAAACCATTCTTTTTCCCAAGCGTCGGCAAAACCAAACAACGAAAGGCTGTCTTCCCGAACCACCATTTCGGTCAAAAGCGAAGTTTCTTGTCCCTGCGTCAATTTACCAAGAGTCTTTGACGAGGCGGAAACCAAATAGCCGACACCATTCACATCGATAATGCAATAATCATTGCCGATTGTGTCAATTATTCCGCGTAATTTAGCAATCATTTTTTACAATCCTTTTGTTTACAATCAGACTAGCGAAAATATATGTTTGGCGCAAGAGTTTTATTGCTTTTCTGCTTAGGTTTTAAAAATCTTTTGGCGCATTTTATATAAAAATCAGTACATAACTTTATTTAAATACAAACCGCAGGCAGGGGCGCTGATGCCGGCTTGGGTACGGTCACGGGCTTCCAAAATGGTTTTAACATTTTCAGGTTTAAGCCGACCATTGCCGACTTCTTTTAGCGTACCGACCATGTTTCGTACTTGATGATAAATAAACGAGCGCGCTTCCACTGTGAAAATAATTTCTTCGCCTATTTGTTCAATATCCAGTTTATCTAATGTCTTTACAGGGCTTTTAGCTTGACAGCCGGCTCCGCGGAATGAACTGAAGTCGTGGTTTCCCAACAAATATTGCGCACCTTGCCGCATGGCTTCAATATCCAGCGGGTAGGGGACGCGCCAAACTCTGTCAATCAGCAAAGGACTGGGGCCGCGGCGGTTTAAAATTCGATAAATATAGCCGCGACCAACGGCGGAAAAACGAGCGTGAAAATCTATTGAAACTTTTTCTGCCCGCAAAACGCTGACCGGAGCTTGCAATTCACGCAAAAGCGCGTTTAGGCTTTCCATTATTTTATATTCGCTTAAATCCAAATCTAAATCAAAATGCGCCACTTGTCCAAGGGCATGAACACCGGCGTCGGTGCGTCCAGCGCCAAAAACCTCGGTGTTTTGATGCGAAAAGCCTGAAATGGCTTTTTCCAAAAACTCTTGCACGCTGGGACCGTCTTTTTGTTTTTGCCAGCCGACCAAGTGAGTTCCCTCGTATTCTACCGTAATTTTATAGCGCATGTTGTTCCCTTTAGTAAATTTGCTCAAAGCTTAGGCGAGGGGAAGTCAAATGTCAAACAAAAATCATCTTTACATTTGTGTCGTTTGCCTATAAAAATAAAAGCGGATAGGCGATAGTCTGTCCGGGGTGTGGAAACCCCATCATAACACGTCGGAAAAAGACGTAAAAGCACCTTCTGGCTTGGGCTGGAAGGTAGCAAAATGTGCTATATGCTAATATGCTACACTATTTTGTTATGAATGGTTTCCAACTTCCAGCTGCCTTATTGGCGGCTTTTTATTATGATTTAGCAAAGTTGAAAGGAAGTTTTCATGAAACAAAATCAAATCGGTCGTTCTATGATTGAAATGCTGGGTGTTCTGGCTATTATCGGTGTTTTGAGTGTTGGCGGTATTGCCGGATATTCTAAGGCTATGATGAAATTTAAGATTAATAAAACAGTTCAGCAGATTTCAGAAATAGTTGCGAATGTCCGCACATTGTATGCGCAACAAAAAAATTATGAGGGGTTAAACACTGGGACTGCCGTTCAAATGGGAGTGATACCGGACGATTTATCAACCGATTCTCGAGGATACATAACCAATGTTTTTGGCGGAAATATCCGTGTTGAAAGTGTTTATAATGGAGGCAACAGAGATATTTTTATGGTTGGATTTGAAGGATTGCCGGAAGAGGCATGTATTTCTTTGGCGACGGCAAATTGGGGAACTACGGATCAATCCGGAGTTAAAGGAGTTTTAGTCGGTTGGCTTTCATATGGCGGAAGTCTTGCTCCTTTCAGAGACGGGTGCACTGAGGGTGATACAGAAAGAGGATATTTTGCCTGCTCCGGTCGGTTGCCGATTTCACCGGTAAATGCCGCGAAGGCTTGTAAAGAGGATGGCGATATAGCCGGTGTTTTTCTTATCTTTAAATAGTTCAATTTATTTTTGGAAAATCTGATTGTTTTTAACTTCAAAAAATTGAGAAATATTTTTTATGGTGTCAAAATTTTGCGGCTCGGTTGATGTTATCCATGCTTGCAAATGCAAGTCGGCAATTTTTCTTAAAAGAGCGTCGCGTTTTTTATCGTCCAAGTGTGTTGTCACTTCATCAAGCAAAAGAATCGGTGCAAATCCTTTATCCAAAATTTGGCATTTGGTTTGCGCTAAAACAATACTGACTAATAAAGCTTTTTGTTCGCCGGTTGAACATAATTCAGCCGGCATGTTTTTCTTTTTGAAATAAACTTTGAAATCCGTGCGATTTATACCATCAATATAATCATTATAGAGCACATTGCGACGTTGATGAGCAAGTTGTTCGGCATAAAATTGCTCGACTTTTACAGCGGGAAAAGTGTTGAGCATTTTTTCAATTGTTCCGTCTAACTCGAGTCGCACGTCGGGAAAAACATCATCCGGTTCATGTGCTATAAATGTGTTTAAGCGGGCAATTAATTCACGCCGTGCCGCCGCAATTGCCACTCCTAGCGCCGCCATGTCCGATTCTACCGATTGAAGCCAATGTTCATCAAAGTGTCCTGTTTTTAGAATTTGAAACCATTGTCGGTAAAGATGCTCAAAATTAGCCGTTCTTTTAGCGTGTTCCAAATCAAAGGCATAAACCAGACGATCCAGAAAACTCCGCCGAGGCTGTGTGCCTCCTAAAAACAATCTATCCATTTGCGGGGTAACCCAAATGGCCGAAATATATTTTCCCAGTTCAGATTGCTGGGTTATCTTTTGCTGATTAATTTTAACGATTCGCCGCTCAAAATTTTTTATTTCATCCTCGTCCAAGTTCTCGCGTAAACCTTTTTGTGTGCCTGTGCCTATCAAATATTCTTCATCATTTTTCATAATTTCTGCGGCCACATTCCAGCCGGTGTTAAAATTTAATATTTCTTCATCTGCCGGATAAATTCGCCTGATATCGGCAAGTTTAGCACTGCGCAGGCCTCGTCCTGGGGTTAAAAATGAAATGGCTTCCAAGATGTTTGTTTTACCGGAGCCATTTTCTCCTGTGATAATAATCGGTGAAATATCTGCTTCGATTCGCAAAATTTTGTAGTTTCTAAAGTCAGATAAAGTCAGGCGTACAACACCTGACTTTTTTTCTGTGATTTCATTCAATTTTGCTGTTAGTTCAGACAACTTAAACTCTCATCGGCATTAAAACATAAATAGCGCTGGAGTCGGATGTGTCGTGAATAACCGAAGGAGACGCGCCGTCGCTGAAACTAAATTTAGCTGTATCACCTTTTATTTCCGCTAAAATATCTAACAGATAACGGAAATTGTAGCCAATCTCCAACGATTCGTTATCATAAGTTGCTTCTATTTCTTCAATAGCGCTACCTAAATCAGGGCTGGAAGTTGTAATAATAACATGGTTTTTGTTGGCAATCATTTTTATTGCCCGTGTTCTTTCGGCAACAACAGAAACACGATCAACAGCTGTCGCCAAATCTTTAACATTTAATTCCAAAATTTTATCGTTGTCGGTTGGGATAACTCTTTCATAATCCGGATAAGTTCCGTCAATCAATTTCGAAGCTAAAGTTACATCAGCCAAAGTAAAACGAACTTTACTGTCAGATAAGGAAATCTGTATGGATTCGGCAGAAGTATCATCTAACAATTTACGAATTTCACCAACAGTTTTGCGTGGTAAAATTACGCCTTCCATGTTGGCGGCACCTTCTGGTAAAGGCGTTTCTACACAAGCCAAACGATGTCCGTCGGTTGCCACAATGCGCAAAACTTTTGTTTCGCCTTCATTTTTTGGATGAATGTACAAGCCATTCAAATAATATCTGGTTTCTTCGGTAGAAGCGGCAAATTGTGTGCGGTCAATCACATCTTTTAACTCGTCACGATTCATTTCAAAGTTAGTAGGCAAAGCGTCTGCCGATATGATTGGAAAATCTTCAACGCCAATAGTTGAAAGTGAAAATTTAGAACGTCCAGAAGCTATGCTGAGCTGTTCTTTTTCATCCGGATAAGTCAATTCTATTTCCGATCCGTCAGAAAGCTTGCGAACAATGTCATAAAGCATGTGCGCCGGAGCAGTGATTGCGCCATTCTCCAAAATTTTAGCATCTACAATTTCGGTTATTTCCGTATCCATGTCAGTTGCTTTAAAACTAATGCCATCATTGCTGGCCTCAATTCGGACATTGGACAATACTGGAACGGTGTTTCTTTTTTCAACAATATTTTGAACATGTCCCAGAGTTTTCAATAAAACGGCTTTTTCAATTGTAAACTTCATTTCTTTTCACCACATTAATAATGTTTCTACCTATATAAAAACGACTCATCGTCTATAAATTCTTCTTAAGAGTAGCAAAGTTGCAGCAAAATCAGAAGATAAAATGATGAGTCGTCAACAGTTTTTTTATTTAGTTCTCCAAAAGACGGCGGAGAGCCTCAACATTTTCAGATAAAGACGTGTCTTCCACAATCAATTCTTCTACTTTGCGGACAGCATGCATAACAGTTGTATGATCCCTGTCAAATTTCCGCCCGATTTCAGGTAATGAACGCGATGTAAGCTGTTTGGCTAAATACATGGCTATTTGTCTTGGACGAGCCACATTGCGAGCGCGGCGGGATGATTGCATTTCTTTTACGGAAATATTGAAATATTCCGCAACTTTCTTTTGAATTTCATCAATCGTTGTTTTTCTGTCAATGGAACGCAACATGTCTTTTAAAACATCTTGTGTCATATCTAATGTAATTTCATGACCGGATAATAATTGTGAATGAGCGGCGATTCGTTTTAGGGAACCTTCCAATTCTCTGATATTAGATGTGATTTTTTGAGCTAGAAAATCAGCGACATTCAATGGTAAATTGATACCCAGTTGAGCGGCTTTCTTATGCAAAATATCAACGCGTAAGTCAAAGTCTGTCGGCATAATGTCGGCGGCGAGACCGCTGTTTAGACGAGATTTTAAGCGTGCTTCTATACCGTCCAAATCATTCGGAGATTTATCTGCTGACAATATAATCTGACGGCCGCCCTCCATAAGCGAATCAAAGGTATAGAAAAATTCATCTTGAGTTTTTTCTTTATTGGCTAAAAATTGTACGTCATCAATCATTAAAACGTCAACAGAGCGAAATTGTTCTTTAAACGCTTCCGCATCTTTGTAGCGCAAAGCCTTAACAAATTTATAAAGAAATTGCTCCGCAGAAATATAAACAACGTTGCGTGAAGGATCATTCTTTTTGATTTCCCATGCGATAGCGTGCATTAAATGTGTTTTTCCTAAACCAACACCGGAGTATAAAAATAGCGGGTTAAATGAAACATTTCTGGATTCGGCAACTTTTCTGGCCGCGGCGTAAGCAAATTCATTTGTTTTACCGACAACAAAATTTTCAAAAGTGTAGGCAGGGTTCAATTTTGATGAAAGGTATTGTTCATCTTCAGACGTATAGTTGTTGGCAACATTATTTAACCCATAAATACTTTGCGGAGTCGGCGTCGATTTTATTTTTTTCAATAGAGACGTATCTCGGTTGCCTAAAAGATTATTTTCTGGAGCACTAATATTTTGTACAATAAATTGTACTTTTTTAATGTCTGGATTCTTATGTTCCCAAATTCTGTGAATTCTATCAGAATAGTGCGCAATAACCCAATTTTTCATAAAAGCAGTCGGCGCACAAATGCTCATAACTCCATCGTTGAAAGAACTAATGCTTAAAGGCTTTAACCAACTGTCAAAAGCTGTTTCTCCAAATTCATTTTTGAGTTGACAGCAAACTTGTTCCCATTGATCATTGATAGAAAAGTCTTCATCATACATTGCTTGTTCAGCCATTTTTCATATCCTGTTTTATTAAAATTACACAAATAATCAAGCTCTGAAGGATACACGGGAAAAATAAAAAAATAACTTTTGAACTTATTTTACAAACTCTTACTGAAATATAGCCGCGGCATTTATCTTAGACAGGCTCAATCAGTTTATTTGTTTTTTTCAATAATGTTATTTTCGTTTTTCTTTTTCAATTTATTTTGAATAAAAAATGCATCGGCAAAATTTTCAAAAATAAATTGTTTTTTATTCAATCCTTCGAAAATCTAAATTAATTGTTAACAGTAAAAAACAGCAATTACAAGAGAACTTTTTAAGAACATTGCAATTAAATATCTTGACAAGCAATTTTAGCAGAGTCGGAAAATAACCTATTGTTTTATAACAAAAAAACACAAATTGTCACTTAAACGTGCAATTCGTGTTTTTTTAAATATTAAACGATTCTCTTTAAAATTAAAGAGCTTTAATTTTTTGAGCTAAACGAGAAATCGTGCGAGAAGCTGTGTTCTTTTTGAATACGCCTTTTTGTGCTGCTCTCATCATTTCGCTTTCAGCTGTGATAAAAGCTGAAGCAGCAGCTTCTTTATCTTTAGCAGCAATCAAAGCGTCAACTTTTTTTACAAAAGTTCTAACGCGGCTTCTGCGAGCGCCATTGATAAGGCTGCGTTTATTGTTTCTTACGATTCTTGTTTTTGCCGATTTATGATTGGCCATAATTTTCATCCTTAAATTTAATTAATACAAAATTTACTCTGGTAAACTTTATACCCATGACAAGGGGGGAAGTCAACTAAATTTTTAAAAAACTTTGTGCTTTATTAAGGTTTTGATTTGACAGTAATGCGTACAATTAAAGGTTTTGCGGATTCTCGTATAATTTCCAAAGTTTCTCCATCTCTATAAAAAAGCAAATCAACGCCGCGGTTACCTTGATATATCCACCCAAGTTGTGGCAGAGAAGCTTTATAAAAATCAGTAACTTGCCGAAATTTCAATTTTTTTGAAGTGAAATAAGCTTCAATTAATCTGGTTTCTTCATTGCCAAAAGAAATATCATCTTGCGTAATTTGAGATAAGCTGTCCATGAGAGGGACGTCTTCCATGCCTTCCACAAATTTTCCTGCGTACGAGGAAAAAGGTAAAAACACAGAAAGGATAAAAGCTATCGCAAAAATTTTTTTCATTATCGATTCCTTTATTTTTGTAAAATCGGACAGTAAAAAGTCGAACGTCCGCCCAATACAATTTTTTGTATGCTGGATTTTCCGTCACAACAGCAATCCGGACAACGCTGGCCTGTTTTATTATAAACGCAATGCTGGTTTTGAAAATAGCCGATATCACCGTCGGGGTGCTTGTAATCATGAATGGTTGAACCGCCGGCGGCAATGGCTTTTTCTAAAACCTCTCGAGTATATTTAATCAATAGAGTGCATTCTTCAAGCGTGATTTCATCTGATTTTCGAGAAGGGTGTATTCGAGCTTTATATAAAATTTCAGAAGCGTAAATATTTCCGATACCGCAGATAATAGATTGATCCAACAGGGCGATTTTTATGGCGCATTTTTTATTTTTTAACTTTGCAACCAAATAAGAGGATGTTAAATTTTCATCCCAAGGATCAAGACCTAAATCTTTCAAAAGCGAACACTGATAGACCTTGTCGGCAGAACAAACAGTGAGTAAACCAAATCTTCTCACGTCATTGTAGATTAAAAAGCCTTTATCTGTCTTAAAGATAATATGGTCATGTTTGTCATAGTTTCTGGGCGTCTCTTTTTCTATTTTTATTTTTCCGCTCATGCCAAAATGCCAGATAATTGTTTGACCATTATCCAAATCAATAAGCATATATTTAGCGATTCGTCGTAAAGAAACAATTGTGGCGCCTTCGATTCTTTTTTCAAAATCAGACGGAATAACTTGACGAAACATTCTTTGTCGGACAGTCACATTTTGAATGAAAGCTCCCCTCATTTTCTGCTCGACCATATTTTTTATTGTTTCAACTTCTGGCAATTCCGGCATATTGTTCTCCTTTTTTTTGATAATAGCGAATACAATTTTGTTTGCAAACTGCTTGCCTTAATTTATAAACAGGATTAAACTGATAAGAGTGTTTAATGAAGGAATTTTATGCTGAAAAGAACAAAAAAATATTATGCGCCGCAAAATGAAAATGTCGTTCATAAATGTGACTTTCCGGGATGCGCGGAAAAAGGTGAATATCGCGCGCCGAAAGATCGTAAACTGAAAGATTATTATTGGTTTTGTCTTAAACATGTTCAAGAATATAATGCAAAATGGAACTACTACGGTGACGGAGAAAATGCCGCGGAAGATGAAGAAAACTTGCGACATAAAATGCATTTTAAAAAATTTCGTTCAAAAGTCCGCTATCAATTTGGTTATGATTTATGGGAAGAAGCCGAATTTTTTGATTCAGATTATTCTAATCCGTCGGATTCCAGTCGTGAATATTCGGCAGATGGTATTTATTTTACGGTAGAAGAACGACGCTGTGTGAAAACTTTGGAATTGGATGTTCGAGATTTGACGCCGGAAAAACTTAAAAAACAGTATAAAATTTTAGCAAAAAAGTATCATCCGGATGTTAATCAAAAAGATGAAAATGCTGAAGAAAAATTTAAGCAAATTTCTGCGGCATATCATCTGCTTCTAGATAAATTCTCCCGTTTGCCGAATTATATGTAAGCAAATATTATGTGCTAAAAAAATATCCTCGCTAGAACTGTGTTGTGTTCTTAACGAGGATATTTAGGCAAAGCCTGAAATTAAGCGGCTTTATTCATTTTTTCAGCAGCAAATTCATTCATTTTACTAATAACATAAGATTGCTCTTCTTCTGTTAAGTATGGAGTCATCGGAATGCTGCAAACGGTTTTAGAAAGTTTTTCGCAAACAGGTAATAAACGGTTGTTCCATTTAGCATAGGCTGTTTGAGTGTTTACCGGACGAGGGTAATATGCGCCGCATGGAATG
The DNA here is from genome assembly GCA_934254675.1 of uncultured Alphaproteobacteria bacterium. Lineage (GTDB taxonomy): Bacteria > Pseudomonadota > Alphaproteobacteria > RF32 > CAG-239 > RUG410. The sequence goes on from CAKQLP010000001.1 coordinate 201,914, forward strand.
CCATTAGATTTCAAATAATCCATCAGTTCATCACGGTCTTCACAATTAATGGTGTATAACGCATAAGCCGATTGGCAATTTGGCAAAATGTTCTGCTTATGAAAATATGGACTTAATTCTTCATCGTAACGTTTTGCAACTTTATAACGATCTTTTATTTCTTGTTCAAAAACCGTCAATTTCAAGAGCAAAACGGCTGCTTGGAATGAATTCATACGGCCGGTCATGCCTAAACGAACATTATCGTAGTGGTCTTCAGGGCTCATGCCGTGAACACGACATGATTTAACCAATTCGTTTTCTTCATTGTTGTTTGTAAATACGGCGCCGCCGTCTCCATAACACCCTAAAGGTTTTGTCGGGTAAAAGGATGTGGCTGTCATGTCGGCAATAGAGCCGGCATGTTTTCCATGGTAAACAGAGCCAAAAGATTGACATGAATCAGATAAAACTTTCATGCCGTTTTCATGAGCAATTTGAATGATTTCGTCATAATCACACGGAGAACCAAAAATATCAACGGCGATAACGGCTTTTAAATTTAATTTGCCTTCTTTTTTAACTTCGGCAATAGCTTTTTTCAAATCTTCAGGATTCATATTGTATGTGTTTGGATCAGAATCAATAAAGATTGGTGTCGCTCCCAATAAAACCGGTGCTTCGGCGGATGCCACAAAAGTAAATGAAGAAACAAACACGGCATCACCAGGTTTAACATCCCAAGCCATCAGGGCAAGGGTTAAAGCGTCTGTGCCGGATCCGCAGGTTGAACAATATTTTGTACCGGCAAAATTAGCCAATTTTTCATCAAGTTCTTTTGTTTCCGGACCTTGACAATAGGCACCGTGATTTAAAATTGTTTTGAAAGAATCTAAAAATTTTTCCTGACCAATAACTTTTTGAGCTGTGGCGCAATCAAATAAGTTAATTTTGGTAGATGGTTTGTTTGTCATATTTAATCTTCCTTATAAAAATGTTTTAACTGCTAGGCAAAGTACACCGATTTTGAATGCGTTGCAACACACAAAAAGTTACGTTTTTGTAACATTCAAATACAAAAAAGACGATGCAATAAGCACCGCCTTTTAAATTCTAACTTGTTAAAATTAGAAAGTGTATCTAACACCAAGCAAAACTTCGTGGTCGCGAGCTGTCAATTTGGCAACATTACCTTCACCAAAGTTCTTGCGGATACGGCCCAAGTCAGCATAGCGGTAACCAGCATCCAAAGTCCAGTGAGAGTTGATGTCATATGTCAAACCAGCCATAACTTGCCAAGCCAAATTGTAAACAGATTTAGCCTGTTCGCCGTCGTCAGCTTTCAAATAAGCAGAACCAAGACCGGCACCAACATAAGGAGTCCAAGGTGTGCATGTCAAATAGTCAAAATAAGCATTGGCCATTACAGAGTGTTTATAAAGTCTGAAGTGGTTTACATCTACGCCATTAAAGTAATTTCTTTTAATGTCACGAGAATTGTTCAATTCTAATTCACCACGAACATAACCGGCTTGAACACCATAAGCAACGTGTGTACCAAACAATTCCTTGTTTGCTTTTTCACGAGTCAATTCAGCTTGATCCGGATCAGCAGCTTTCATGTTTACTTTGTTGAAGTCATAAGAAATTTTGCCAGATACGTACTGATTTACTTCAGCTTGCGCATTAACGCTGAGTAAGCAGGCAACACCGGCCAATAACAAAAATTTTTTCATAGTTTATTCCTTCTAAATATTACTTTTGAACAACAATATTACTATTCGTATTGTAACACCGCCACTTTAGAGCGATAAATGCAATTAGTCAAGCAATAACGTGATAAATTTTGGCAACAAAATGTTTCAAAATTCAAAATCAGGTATGTATATAATGAGAAAAGTTTAAAAATAAGTGTATAAAATTCGCCCGTTTTTTTGCAGCCAATCTCGTCCTTTTTGCCAATCTTTATCTAATTCGGCGACGCATTGCCAAAAAGCCGGAGAGTGATCCTGATGCTTTAAATGAGAAACTTCGTGCGCCATCATATAGTCAATAACATATTTAGGGGCAAGAGCTATTCTCCAGTTATAATTTATATTGTTTAAGGAGGAACAGCTGCCCCAGCGCGATTTTGTGTCCTTAATGCAAATGTCGTTAATTTTGCATCCGATTTTGGCTGCGAGAAAGGAGGAAAGAACAAAAAATTCTTTTTCAGCAGATTTGCGAATATAGTCTTTAACGCGCCGATGCAAAAATTCTGCTCCGCCGGAAACAATCAAAATGCCGTCTTCCAACCGAGCGCCGCAACGGGCGGACGGTTGGTGCGAAATCTTTATTTTTTGACCAAAGAGAGATATTGTTTCGCCGTCAGAAAAATATTTACGTTCAGGCAGTTTTTGTAATGTTTCTAAAATCCAATCCATATTTTCGTTGACAAAGTTTATGGCGTGTCTGCGGGTGCAATATTTAGGAATGGAAAGAACCGGAATCCTTTCTTTATTGTCAATGTGCAAAATTAATTTGCGCGAATTTGCGGATTGCACAATTTTGATATTCATGCCTACGGCTTCTTTAATGTCAAAGGTCTTCCCAGTCAATAATGTAATCTTCATAGTCTTTAACCTTTGTTTCATTAATAAGTTCGCGGTTGCTCAAATCCATGCCGGCGTTTTTAACGCTATCGGCGCGTCCGGTCAATAGCGGATGCCATTCAGGTAGGTCATAGCCGTTGTCTAAAAGCCAATAAGCGCAAGTCTTTGGTAACCAGCGCGGTTTTTCACGCACGGCGGCAAGGTCGATTTTACGACAATCATCCATAACGTTGAAGCGATGTTCATAGATTTTGCATAAACAGGTTTTATCATCTAAAAAGCGACAACGGGCATTAGTAAATTTTATTTTTCCCTTGATTTCAATTTTGTTTAAACAGCATTTGCCGCAACCATCGCATAATGCTTCCCATTCGGCGTCGTTTAACTCATCCAATTTTTTGTGTTTCCAAAATTCCGGTTCCAAATTTTTAAACTCGTCAACACGTTTTTGCGGATTATATTCGGATTCGCTTGATATAAATTCTTTCATAAAAGTTCTCCGTCGGTGATGTGGTCTTCAAGTTCTTCTTCAGTCACCATGGTTTCAGAAACCACACGTCCCCGCAAAGGTTTCAGGTTTTGTTGCTGATAATTGTCGTCAAACAATCTTCGATAAGCGCAAACTTTTGGCATCCACGGCAATTTATCTACATTTTGCGGTGTCAGCTTCAGACATTCGGGTACCAATTCGCAGCGTTTATCATAAATTGTGCAAATATTTTTCTCAATATCGTAATAGCGGCAGATTACATTGGTGTAATAAATTTCATCGGTTTCATCGTCTTGCAATTTTAATAGACAGCAGCGTCCGCAATGTTGACAGATATCTTCCCATTCTTGCAAACCAATTTTGTTCAAGTTTTTAGTCATTAACCGCGTTTCTCCGCCATTTTATCTTCTTCCGCCAAATTTCCGAATTGTGCAAATTCACCATTCCAAAACAGTTTTACCGTGCCGGTCGGACCGTGACGCTGTTTACCGATGATAACTTCGGCAATATTGGCGGTTTCGCGGTCACGTTGTACCCATTCCTCGTGCTTTTTCTGAAATTTTTCCGGTGTATCTCCTTCCTGTTGCTTGGGTTCGGCGTTGTGAATATAATAATTTTCGCGGAACACAAACATAACGATATCGGCATCTTGTTCAATTGAGCCGGATTCGCGCAAATCCGACATGACCGGACGCTTGTCGTCACGCATTTCAACGCCGCGGTTTAATTGGGAGAGGGCAATGACCGGCACTTTTAACTCTTTAGCTAAAATTTTTAGACCACGGGAGATTTCAGACAGTTCTTGCACGCGGTTTCCTTCATTGCGTTTATTGTTGGAACCGGAAATAAGTTGGATATAGTCAATAACAATCAGTCCCAGACCTTTACTTCGTTTCAGCCGGCGAGCGCGGGTGCGGATGGCGTTGATTGTCACACCTGGGGTGTCATCAATATATAACGGAATGTTTTCCAATTCACGCACGGCGGCGGCAATTCTTGTGAATTCTGAAGCGTCAAGTTCACCATTACGCATTTTTTGACTGGAAGTCTGCGTTACGGTAGAAAGAATACGCGAGGCTAATTGGTCAGCGGACATTTCTAGAGAGAAAAAAGCCACTCCGCGGTTTTCCGGCGGTGTTTCCTTATCACGAGAATAATATTCGGCGACATTATAGGCAATATTTGTGGCTAGAGCTGTTTTACCCATAGCCGGACGTCCGGCCAAAATAATTAAGTCCGAATCATTTAATCCGCCGATTCGATAATCAAGCTTGTTTAATCCGGTTGGGGTGCCGGAAATTTTTCCTTCTTTTTGATAAGCTTTTTCAATGGCGGCTAACGAAGAGCCTAAAGCCGTTGAAAAGTCCACAAATCCGCCTTGCGCATCTCCTTGGTCGGATAAAGTGTAAAGCATTTTTTCAGCGTTTTCAATTTGGTCAGTGGCCGAGGTGTCAATGCTTTCTTCCAAGGCGTGGTTTACAATTTCATAACCGGTGTTGATAAGTTCGCGGCGTAAATATTTATCGTAAATAAATTGGGCGTAATATTCAACATTTGTCAGTGGAGACGCGCTGTCGGCTAGTTTTACTAAATATGGAAAACCACCGACTTCTGTTAAAGAACCCTCTTGCTCAAAATAACTCTTTAGAGTGATAACATCGGCGATATGTCCTTTGGTGATGAGTTTTGACATCACGTCAAAAATTTTTTGATGCGTCGCGTCGGCAAAATGAATCGGTTTTAAAAATTCAGAGACTTTTTCAAAAGCTTTGTTGTTTGCAAGAATCGCTCCGATTAAAGCTTGTTCCGCTTCAATGTTTTTCGGTAGTTGGTTGGCGTCTAGTTTTTCCATTTATTTCCCTTTTATGACATTTTTTATAAATTTTCATATGTTATAGCGAAAAATATCTTGAAATGTGATTGAAATATTTTTTATCCTGTGGATAACGGGTATAAAAAACAGTAGGGGTAAAAAAAATAGATTATTTTACCTAAAAAGATGAGGAGAAAATTATGGCAAATGAAAAAATTTTAGTAATCGGCGGAGCGGGGTATATTGGCAGCCATGTGGTGAAAGCTTTGCTGCGTGAAGATTTTCAGGTGACGGTTTATGATAATTTGTCAACGGGGCAAACTTGTAATTTGTTTCAGAACGCCGAATTTATAGAAGGTGATATTTTAGATGAGCCGCATTTGGAAAAAGTTATGCGCAAAGGATTTTCTGCCGTTATCCATTTGGCGGCCAAAAAAGCTGTTGGTGAATCTATGGAAAATCCGCAACTCTATTCTCAAAATAATATCTGCGGATCAATTAATATTTTTAATGCAATGCTGAATAGCGGTGTTAAAAATGTGGTATTTTCATCAACTTCTGCCGTGTATGGCATGCCGCAATATTTGCCGCTGAATGAACAGCATCCGTTGAATCCGATGAGTTTTTATGGTTATACAAAAATGGCTATTGAACAGGTTATGGATTGGTACAGCCGAATTAAAGATTTTCATTATATTGCTTTGCGTTATTTTAATGCGGTTGGTTATGCGGCGGATGGTAGTATTCGCGGCAAAGAAAAAAATCCGCAGAATTTATTGCCTTTAGTCATGGAAGTCGCAACGGGCAAGCGTAAAATTCTTCATGTTTTTGGTAATGATTATGATACGCCGGATGGAACATGTGTTAGAGATTATATTCATGTCGAAGATTTGGCCGCGGCGCATGTTTTAGCCATAAAAAAACTATTGAAAGACGGCGATTCGCAAATTATTAATTTGGGAACGGAAAAGGGAACTTCCGTTTTGGAAATTATTCAGGCGGTGGAACGTGTTATTGGTAAAAAAATTAATTATGATTTTGCTCCTCGCCGAGCCGGAGATCCGGCAAATGTTGTCGCGACAAGTGTTAAAGCGGCGGAAGTATTGGGCTGGAAAGCACAATACACGGATATAGATGAAATTGTTAAAACAGTTTGGAATTTGGAAAAATAAATGGAAGATTTATTACAAAATTTTGCTAACCACCCAGCCATGTCTCCGCTTTTTTTGTGGAGCAGTTTTGGTGTTTGCGTATTCTTACTTTTGGCGGCTGATTTATTTTGGTTTAATCGTAAAAATGAAGAGCCTCATTTTTGGCACACATTATGGATATGCGTGGCCTATGTTTTAGTGGCGTTACTTTTTGGCGTTTTTGTTATGTATGAAGACGGCGTTAAAAAAGGAATGGACTATTTTACGGGATACCTTTTGGAAAAAAGCCTTTCCATGGATAATATTTTTGTGATGTCGATGATTTTCGCCGCGTTGGGCGTGCCTAAGATGTATCAGCATCGGGTTTTGTTTTGGGGAATTTTAGGCGCGTTGGTCATGCGCGGAATTTTAATTGGCATCGGTGATGCTTTGGTTATTAAATTTCATTGGATATTGTATATTTTCTCCGCTTTTTTGATTTATACAGGCGTCAAAATGTTATTAGCCAAAGAAGAAGAGCAGGGAAATATCAAAGACAGTAAAATATACAAATGGCTGTCAAAATTTTTTCACGTCACGCACGAAATTCATGGCGAGCACTTTTTCTATAAAAAAGACGGAAAACACTATATAACGCCGTTGTTTTTTGCTCTGATTATCATTGAGGCAATGGATGTGGTCTTTGCGCTAGATAGTATTCCGGCAATTTTTTTGGTGACGACAGACGTTTATATTGTTTATACCAGTAATATTTTTGCTATTTTAGGGTTGCGCGCACTGTACTTTTTGTTGGCGGCGATTATCAGCAAATTTGTTTATTTGAAGCCGGCTATTTCAATTATTCTGATTTTTATAGGCATTAAGATATTTTTGCCGAAAATCGGTATTGAAGTGGAGGAATGGCAGTCTTTGTCCGTTACTGTTGGTTTGCTTGCCGGCGGAATATTGTTGTCGCTTTTTAAAAAGAAGGAGAAAACAGAACATGTCTGAAAACAATAAAGTTTATTTAAGTTTTGGTCGGCATGGTCGTTATGGTATGGACACCGCGATTGATCATACAAGTATGGTCGAAGCGTTTTGTGTTGGTCGGCGAATGGCAAAGATTTTTCCGGCATGCCGGACAGTTTTTCATTCTCCGTTGCGGCGCGCTGAATTGACCGCTAAATTTCGGGGATTGGGATTAGATTGCCCGCATATTATTTGCCGTCAGGAGTTGGAAGAAGAAACACCTAAATTCACGATTCGCCAATTTGTCGATAATGTGATTAAAAGTGCGGAAAAAGATGAGCGTCATTTTCATTTTGTGACCCATCTGCCTGTTATTGAAAAACTGGGTTTGCCTGATTTATCTACTTGCGGCGTATGTTGGTGTGAGGCAAATAATTGGGATGAAATGTTGGCAGAAAATTATGAGGTTCGTGTCTTGCCGGAAGAGCCTAAAGAAGAAATGTTTAAGGTATTGCAAAAAATAATGATAGCGCCGGAAGATTTATGGCAATTCAGTCCCAATGCCATATATAGTGCTCTCAATCGTGTCAGATAGCAATTTGGATAGAAAAGAATCACCTCCGAAATTAAAAATAGGAGGTGTTTTTTTGTCGAAAATATGTGCTTTCAACCTAAAATGCTCTTGATTATCAAAAAAAAATATGCTACTTTAAAAATGATTAAAATATTATCCTTAGTTGCTATTATAACTATTATTTCGGAAATAAAGAATTATCAAAAGTAAAATCAATAAGCTTGCGATATTCCTAATCCACGGATAATTTGAGTTTTTCAGTTCTGTACACGAATATGTATAGATTTATATATGCCTACTTGAGAGTTAGTCAACTTGAGTAGTCCTGTTTTCTTTAAGAAGACATTTTGACTCTCTGCGTTTTTTCGGAAAAGGTTTCTTCGGAATTATGTGGAGCTGTTTATTGAAAAATGGACAGAAAAATGTTTTCTTGTAAAAAAGAGAACAAAAAGAGAAACCAAATTTTTTACATCTAAATATTTCTAAGTTATGTTACGCACATTTAACGCATTCGTAAACTCAATCGTAGTTGTTTTGGTTGCTTTGTTTATTGGCTCTTGCACCAATCAAGATGCTGAATTTGCCAGTTTCTCAAAGCCCATTGTACCCGACACTGTTGTAAACGGTAAGAACTTTAAAAATGATCTTACTCACAATGTTGTGAACAACGAATCTTCTGCAAGCGACGACATGCGCGCTACTTGCACTATCGAAAAAACCGAGGATGGTAAAGTTGTTGACTCTTATAAGCAGACAGCTAATCCTTGGATGAAGGCTTCTATCTTTGTAACTCGCAATAATTACGAGATTACTGAAGGTCAGATTAATTGCACTGCGGTTTCAACCAACATTCTTCGCAATCAGAACACCAATAATGTTTCTGGTGGTGTAGAAGTTACTGATACTGTTGTTGTGACTGTTTCTGATGGTCAAGTTGTTAAGTTGCCGTCAACTATCAAAACTTGCAAGAGCTATGATGGTAATGACGAGTTTTCTTTTGGTACTGTTGAGTTGAAAAGCGCAACAGTAAAGGAGATTTCTAACGAAGACATCTCAGTAGCTACCCGTGCCGCATCTTCTACTTATGTAAAGCAGACCTTGCGCACAAAGTATGCCGTTGATTTGACTTATGCTGAAAAGGGAACTTCTAAGGATACTTCTTACGTTGTTTCTTTGGCAGCTTATGCTACTCGCTACGTTATCGCCAGCAACGAAATTGCCAGCGTGACCGTAGAGAATAAGACTCGCGAGGTTATTGACGATAACACTGAGAAGGTTAGCTTCACAGAAGTTATCACAATGAACAACGGCGAAACTATTCGTAACACTAAGTCTATGATTTTGAACCGTGAGTTCAAGGGCATCGACGCATATGAAAAGATTGTTAGCGGTTTTGCTTACAGCCTTTCTCATGTAAATGGTGTTGCCAATGGTTCTGAGTCTCAGGTTAAGAACGCCGAGGGATGGACTGTATATGGCAAGACTGACAACTATTCTGCAAACATCAGCAATGGTGTTGCCGCAGACGCTTTCAGCACTGCTTACACTCTCTATCACGAACGTGCTACTTATAAGGACGCTAACGTTGAAGTAACTTTTGGTTATGAAACAGTTAACGTTGCTGAAGCTAAGAATGTGGTTAGCAATGCCGTATCAGACAAAACTGGTTACGACAAGGCTATCTATAACAATGAAATCCGTACTTCGTATATTGGTTATACTCAGAATATTGCTGAGCAGGTTTATCTTTATAAGTTAGGCCGCGCAGTTTCTGGTTATGATTTCCGCAATGCCACTCTTGTTGTTAATGACAACAATGTAGTTGCAAGCTTGGATTTTGTTACCAAGTATAACGATGGTACTGAAGAGGTTGAAAAGGTGAACAAGTCTTTCGCTCGTTCTTTGAAGTGCACCAGCAACTGGAAGGCATTTGAAAACAATGCTGATCAGTTTACTCACATGCTTAATGTGGTATTGAGCGCATCTAAGAAGATGAACGACGGTGCTTGGTCTTGGAACGAGGAAACTCGCAACATTACCAACATTGCTGATCTTGCCGCATCTCATCAGACCAATTCTTGGGTTTCTGTTGATCCTAACGCAATCACTTATACTCGCAACGGTAAGACTTACAGCTTCAACGCTGTTGAATTCAACGTTATGGGTGCAGGTGAAAACGTTAAGCTCGCTTCTGACGAAGAAGAAATGAGCGTATATACTTATGCCAGCGCAATCAACGTAAAGTTTGGCGACAACACTGTTTCTAGCGTTGCCCCCGGTACTATCGTTGTAGCCAAGGAAATTAAGGGCGATTTTCCTGCAGAATGGGGCAAGTTTGTTTCGGCAATCGGCACTGTTTCTTGCAACGAAGCTAACAATAACTGGGTTTATACTTGGTCATTGCACTTTGAAAATGGAACTCTTCCCGTAATTGTTGGTCAAGACGCTGACAAGGCTGTTGTTGATCAGAGCCTTTTTGCTTATGACACTAATTCTGCATTGAATAGTGCTGTATTCAAGAATGGTTCTTGGATAAATGCTATTGCTCAGGACAAGACACATTCTATGATGTGGCTTAACAGCGAAGGTCAGGCTAAAAACGCTTTGAACTACGCTACTGCAACAATGTGGCATTGGAATCATGGTGACAACACCGTGTTCAATTCTGATTTCACATTCAGCATTGAGAACAATGGCAAGAAATTGGTTGTTAAGAAGAACGGCGCTGATTTTGCTACATTCAGAGCATCAGCAAAGTAATTTTTGATAACTTTTTGTAAAATTTTCATGTTTTCTCACTCAATTGAGGAAACGCTTAAATATGTATCATTCGAGGGGAGATGGAACAAATGTTTCATCTTTCCTCACTCTAAACTCGCTTTATCATGGTTAAGAATATTATCCGCGCTTTTGTTGCTTCTTTCGCTGTTGTTTTTTCTGCATCCGCTCAGGTTGTTGCCGAGGACACTGTTGCCGTGACTGATTTCGGTTATGCACAGGCTGTTCACGCAAGAACTGCTAACTATGACTATCGTTCGGTAGTTTTGGACAACGGACAGAAAGTACTTTTGGAGACCGCGCCGAACTCTGGTATGGAGATAGGAGCTTTAGTTGGTGTTGACTATTTCAATGATGTGGTAACTCCCATCGCTGGAATGGAAATCGGATATCATGGGAAGCGATTCTCTGTATCCGGCAACGCAAGCTTTGGTTATTCAGAGTACAACAAAGAATCACAGAGAAAAGGTGATAAATACCTTACAACTAATTTTGGTGCAGATCTTAGCGTTCGTCTTTTTGACCTGCCTTCAAAATATTTGCACCAAAAGGAGGTATGGCTCGTTGGTTCTTTCGGCTACAAAGTCCGCAAGAATTACAATGTGTATTCTTCAGAGACTGAAAGAGATTTCTCTAACCTCAAAATGGAGGTGAAGGGTTCAACTATGACGTACGGAGCCGGCATTCGTGTTGACTTCAAGAATTACATGAAGAAAAGTAATCTTTATGTAAAGGCCATGGTTTATACCGGTCAAGAGTATTTTTCTGATGGCTCTCGTGAGCGCATTGGAGCAAGCGTAACACTTGGTTTCAACTTTGTTATGGGTCGCAAGGCTTACAATGAAGGTGCAATCAAGAGCCTCTTTGGTTCTAAGGCCGCCTATAAGCGTGCTCTTAAAGCTAAGAAGGTTATTGCGAACTATTGATAAATTTTTGGTATTTCTGCCAAATTATTTATAAAAAAACAGTGTTTTCCGTAGGGAAAGCACTGTTTTTTTTATAAGGTGTCAAAATTTATTTGTTTGTCGGTGTTTTAACATTATATTTCCGATAATCTGTCAACTCGTTTTTGTCAGCGGGTGATTTTCGTTTTGAAGACAAATTTGAATGTTTAACCGGAAAAACTTTTACCCCGTCAAACTCCATGGCTTCCGCCTCTTCTTTTTTCTTTTGGGCTATTTTTTCTTTAGCTTTGTCATAAGCTTGCGCCGGATGATTATATTTGATGATTGTGTCAACATTTGGTGCGGCAATCTTATTTTCTTTTGGTGCGCTGTTAACTTGCGAAGAGGTTTGTGAAGAAACAGCGGTGGTTTGTTGAATATTTTTTTGAGGGGAAGGCTCCTGAATATTGACAGGATCATTTTTTGTTACCTGAAAATCTTTTGGATTCATAGAAATTTCTTCCGGCAAGCGCAACATCATATAACCTGAGCCGCCGCCAAAAGCAGGACCTGATAAACCAACAGAATAAAATCCTCCGATATAGCCATAGTCTAAATCAATATAATCAATGGCAAACAGTGTTTTAACCGTGCTTGTGCCGATGGTTGTGATTTTACAATTGTAACCATTGTCCTCCATAATGACATTATTAATATTTTTAGCGTAAAGCAACGTCTTGCTTGGACGGCAAATCGGTGTCTGTCCGTTGTATGAAATGTTCCAGTTTAAAATTAAATCTAAAGCCGATGTGTTTTTACGGCTAATGGAAACATCTGTGATTTTAACGTCGTCAATATAAAGATAAGCAGGCGTGATGCCAACCGTAATCGGCATGGATACATATTCTTCCGTACAGGCGTGCGTATTGGCATCGGCCGCACAGATGAGTGCTTTTTTGCGAGCATTGCTGTCAAGCATGTGCAATAAGGTGTTGTATATATATTCCTTAGACATTGAAAGCTGAGCCGGAGCGCATTGTTTGGCGCGGCAGACAATTATAGATTTTGGCATTTTTATAGTCGGTTGCTGAAAAGCGACATCCGGAACAGGCTGTTGCGTTACGTTTCTGTCTTCTGTGACACGGCAACTGAAAAGCGCAAGACAGGCCGTTGATAAAATTCCTAATTTTTTTAACATTTTGGTACCTTAATCAATTAAAATTAGTTATAAAGCTTTGAAATAAGCTTAACAAAATTGTATGAAAGAAAAGTAAATAAATTGTGGTTGCTTGAAAAAAATAACAAATTATGATAGATTCTCTGATGGGAGATATTTATGCGTCTTGTTTTTTTATTTATCATGCTATTTAGTTCAAGTTTTGCCGCAAAGGCTGAACTTTATGCCGTTGATGGCGATTCTTTGGAAGATGGCGCTCGCAGAATTAGATTAGAGGGCATAGATGCGCCGGAGTATAAACAATATTGTTTTACGGCGGAAGGAAAAAAATATTTATGCGGTCAGGATTCCTTAAAATATTTACAAAATTTAATGACAGGTAAGGCTATTGCTTGTAAATGTGAAAATGAGCCGGACAGATATAAAAGAGAACTTTGCATCTGTTACGCCGACAATACGGAATTAAATCGGCAAATGGTGGCGGCGGGACAAGCGGTAAGCTATTTAAGTGACCGCTATAAAACGGAAGAAAAAGCGGCGCAAGCGCAAAAATTAGGAATTTGGCAAGGAAAGTTTATGCGTCCGGCACTATATAGGGCTTTAAAACGTGAAAAAGAAAGGAAATGGTGTAAAAAAAATCCGGAAGAGTGCAAACTTCAAAAAGAACGTAAAAGAGAATATAAAAAGGCTTTGCGGTTAAAAAAATAATCTTTACATTTGTTGGGTATATTGCTAAAATTAACAGGGATAGGCAATAGTCTGTCTGAGGTGTAGTAGCCTCTTAAACAAGCGTCTGAACAGACGTTAAATACCTTCTAGCGAAAGCTGGAAGGTAGCAAAATATGCTATATTTATAGCTAATATGCTACACTATTTCTTGTTTAATAGCCTACTAACTTCCAGCTGCTCTAATCAAGCGGCTTTTTTGATGTCATTTTATAACAAAGGAAGCTACTATGAAGCAAAAGCAATCAGGTCGGTCTATGATAGAAATGTTAGGCGTATTGGCTATTGTCGGAGTGCTGACCGCAGGCGGGGTTGCCGGTTTTAGCAAAGCTCTGTTAACCTATCGTTATAATAAGGCCTTGGCGGAGTGGGACGCTTTGGTAAACGCCGTAACTAAATATAAGAGTCAACTGAGAATAAATGATGGTTCGCAAGATATGTTCAGTCTGCTTCCGATTTTTCAAGCGGCGGGCGATTTACCGGATAAAATGGTTGCGAAAAATCTGCAGGATAAAGATTGTGCGGATTTTAAAGAGACTTGTTATGTTATTGATTCTTTAGGAAATAAAGTTATGGTCCATAATCATAACACAGGGTATGTAGGTATCAGAAGCGATAACAACGGTTATGAGACATGCCGTTTATTTTTAAATATTATAAAAGCAAATCACAAGACTATTGATGCTGCGGAATATTATACATCTCGACCTATAGATGTTTTTTATGGAGATTCGAGATGCTCAAAAAGCAATGAAAGTAAATGTGTTAAAAACCTGACAGTTTCACAGATAAGCGAAATATGTAAAAGTGATATGATTTCAAGCGGCGCGGGTATGTTTTTAATATTTTGGGATAATTTTTAACCTTGCAATACTTCTTTGAGCCATTGGCGAATTGTCTCGTTTTCAACTTTACTAAAAGCTTCGTTTAGGTAAGCTTCAATCAAAATTTGCCGAGCATTTTCCAAAGATATACCACGGGTTTGCATATAAAAAATTTGCTCTTTATCCAAATCTCCGCTGGTTGCTCCGTGCGAACATTTTACATCATCGGCAAAAATCTCCAATTCCGGCTTGCAATCGACTTCGGCCTCGTCGCTCAAAAGCAAAGCGCGGTGCAGTTGATACCCCTCAGTTTGCTGTGCGTCTGGAGCTATATGAATTTGTCCTTGAAAAACACCTTTGCTTGCGCCGTCCAAAACACCTTTAACCAATTGATTAGAAATTGTGTGCGCCGCCAAATGCTTAATATTTGTCGTGATGTCGGAATGCCCGTTTTTATAAAGGCGGTAGGCTCCGTTAATGTCAGCCTCGGCACCTTCTTGCTGTAACAAAACCGTTGTTTCATTTCTGGCCAAATTACATTCGCCTTGCGCGCAAAACGCCGTATATTTTCCGTTTTGCCGAATATTCACACTGTTTAAGGCAATATGCACAGCTGCCGAAGATTCTTTCACGCGTTTATAATGTTTAAGTATCGCCCCAGTTCCGATATAAATTTCATTAACCATATTGTTAAAATAGAAATTATCTGTTCCAAAGAAATCTTCAAGCAATGTTAACTCGGCTCCACTTTCCAAAACAATCAGATTGCGGACGTTTTGCCACAGATTCTGCCCGTGCGAATGGTAAGAAAGCAAAAGAGGGGTTTCAATAACGGCATTTCGTTCGGCGACGATAAACAAACCTTGTTCCAAATATGCCGTATTGAGCGCGGCAAACGGAAATTTTTCCATATCAAACGATTTATTAAGATATTTTTGCGCTTCTTTATCATAAATAGCTTCGGCTAAAGTCTTAACTATTAAACCTTTTGGCAATTCCAGATGTTCAACCTCAGGTTTGCCGTTGCAAAACGAAACATTTATAACCGAAAACGGCAATTTTTCGACTTTTGAGCAATGACAAGCGCCGTTGCAAGCGCACTCGTGCGATTTGTTGTCAATAGTCAGCCCGTCTAACGCAGTTTCATTAAAATAAGAATACTTCCAAGCCTCTGTTTTAGCCTTAGGAAACCCCAGTTTTTTGAAAGCAGTTAAACCTTTTTCATGCAGACCGGCCAACCACGGAATATCATCACCCCAAAGCTCTATATTTTGCTGTGTTAAACTCATTTAAGCCGCCTTTATAAAAGGAGTGTAGCCGTTGTTTTCTATTTCTTGCGCCAAAGACATATCACCGGAACAAACAATATGTCCGTCGGCGTAAACGTGTACAAAATCAGGTTGCAGATAAGTCAAAAGTTTCATGTGATGGGTGATAACCAAGAGAGACGTTTCTTTGGTTCGCAACTTATTGACACTTTCCGCCACTATTTTTATGGCATCGACATCCAATCCGGAATCCGTTTCATCTAAAATAGCCAAACTCGGCTCCAACAGGCTCATTTGCAAAGCCTCCAAACGCTTCTTTTCACCTCCGGAAAAACCGACATTCATTTCACGCTTTAACATTTCACCATTAATGTTTAATTCTTTGGCTTTGCTACGCAAAAGTTTCAAAAACTCTGCCGCGTCAAGTTCGTTTAAGCCCTGAAACTTGCGTTTGGCGTTGACAGCGTGTTTCAAAAAACTGCTGCAACTGACACCATTAATGGCAACCGGTGCCTGCATACTCAAAAACAGACCGAGCCAAGAACGCTCTTCCGGTTTTAATTCCAATAAATTTTGTCCCTTGAATGTCACACGACCCGAAGTTACCTCATAATCTGGTTTGCCGGTCAAAACATAAGAAAGAGTGGATTTTCCCGCCCCGTTTGGTCCCATCAAAGCGTGCACTTCACCTTTGTTTATGCAAAGATTTAAGTTTTTGACAATTTCTTTTTCTGGCACACGGGCGCACAGATTTTTAATTTCAAGCAAAGTATCTGACATGTTTTTTCCTTTGTTATCTATCCAACTCCGCCTTCAAGGCTAATATTTATAAGTTTAGCCGCTTCTATGGCAAATTCCATAGGCAAGTGTTGCATAACTTCTTTACAGAAACCATTTACAATCAGTCCGATGGCTTCTTCTTCACTAATGCCGCGTTGTCGGCAATAAAACAACTGCTCGTCGCTGATTTTGGAAGTGGTGGCTTCGTGTTCCAAAACCGCTGATTTGTTTTTATTGGTAATATACGGAACGGTGTGCGAGCCGCAAGTCGAACCAATCAGTAAACTGTCG
Source organism: uncultured Alphaproteobacteria bacterium (assembly GCA_934254675.1). GTDB lineage: Bacteria > Pseudomonadota > Alphaproteobacteria > RF32 > CAG-239 > RUG410. The sequence continues at coordinate 218,188 of CAKQLP010000001.1, forward strand.
CATTGCGAATAGTTACGGGCGTTGTCGGCGTTTTTGGCAACAGCCACCAAGCCGCGATAAGTTTGATTGGAACAACCGGCGGAAATTCCTTTGGAAATAATTTTAGACTTAGTGTTTTTACCCAAATGAATCATTTTAGTTCCGGTATCAGCTTGCTGATGGTTGTTGGTAATGGCCACAGAATAAAATTCGCCGCAGGAATTATCTCCTTCCAACACGCAAGACGGATATTTCCAAGTAACGGCCGAACCGGTTTCAACCTGTGTCCACGAAATTTTGGCGTTATGTCCACGGCAAGCCGCCCGTTTCGTCACAAAATTATAAACACCGCCGTTGCCATCTTTATCTCCGGGATACCAGTTTTGTACAGTAGAATATTTGACTTCGGCATTGTTTAATACCACAATTTCCACAATGGCGGCGTGAAGTTGATTTTCATCACGTTGCGGAGCGGTGCAACCTTCCAAATATGAAACATAACTATCGTCTTCGGCAATAATTAAAGTGCGTTCAAATTGACCGGTGTTTTTAGCGTTAATCCGAAAATATGTGGAAAGTTCCATCGGACAAGTCACACCTTTGGGAATATACACAAACGAACCATCGGTAAAAACTGCGGAATTTAAGCAGGCAAAAAAGTTGTCGGTATATGGAACAACCGAACCTAAATATTTTTGCACCAAATCCGGATATTCTTTAACGGCTTCGGAAATCGAACAAAAAATAATGCCTTTGTCGGCCAAGCGGGCGCGATAGGTGGTAGCCACGGATACGCTGTCAAACACGGCATCAACAGCCACGCCGGCTAAAATCTCTTGTTCTTTTAAAGGAATTCCCAAGCGGTTGTAAGTGTCCAAAAGATTTTTATCCACTTCGGCAAGACTTTGCGGTTTAGCTTTTTGCACCGGTGCGGCATAATAGCTCAAGCTTTGATAATCTATTTTGTCATAAACCAATTTTGCCCACTGCGGTTCGCTCATTGTCAACCAGTGTCTATAAGCTTTCAAACGGCGTTCCAACAACCATTCTGGCTCGTTTTTTTTGGCTGAAATCAAACGGATAATGTCTTCATTCAGACCTTTTGGAGCGGTGTCTGCCTCAATGTCGGTAACAAAGCCGTATTTATATTTGTTGCCGCTAAAGTCTTCTATTTCTGGTTTTTCCGCCACTTTTTACCAATCCTTTATTTTTTTCTAAAACTGACGTATCATATGCAAAATGCGTAAAAAAATCAACACTTGTTTACTTAATATTTATTTATTTTGGTTAAACTTGCAAGAAGTGGAAAAGGAATAAAAATGATTTATGTGCTTTTAGTTCTGGTTGTGGCTTTGTTTATTTATGCGTTGTTATTGCAAATAAAATTGCATGAAATGACAGAATTGGTGCAAGAAAGCAATATCTTGACGGCGACCGAAGAAACGCGTTTAAAACAATCATATTATCTTAAATTTAATGTGGATAAAGATTTTAACGTGACACAGGTTAACGGAGACACGCTAAATTACGGCGGCTATAAACGGGAAGATATTGTTGGAAAAAGTGTGTTGGGAACATTGTTGGAAAATGCGCCGTCTAATCGAGAAATGTTGGAAGAAAGTTTTCGGCAACTGAAAAAGAAAAAACGTATTATTTCTTCAGAACAGGTTTTACAAAAGGCGGATGGTGGTAAAATTCCGGTTCTGTTGAGAGCGCGACCGATTTTAAATGAATTGTTGCAATGTCGGGGAATTAGCTTTTGGGGCTATCCGTTAAAACAACAGTTGAATTTGGAAAAGCAATTAAAGCTGGTGCAAGAAAAAGACCAGTTGATTGGTGATATTTTAAATGCTGAAAGTTTTTACGATTATTTAAATAGACGAGTAAAAATTTGCAATCGTTATAATAAGCCTCTGCTGTTAATAGTGGTGGAATTGGCGGATATCTATAATTTTGTAAACAAAGGATTTAGCTTTGAAACCGGAGACAAATTATTGCGCCTTGCCGCGGATTCTTGTATTGAGTGCACGGGAAAGGATGCCAAAATCGGACGCTTTGAGCATACTAAAATTGGTATTATTTTAGAGAATTTTGAAAAGAAAGATATTGCGGAATTGACCCAAACTCTGTGGGAGAGCCTGATTGCAAATATTCGCAAGTTGAATGTTGATAAGGCTAATGCCGGAATGATAGGCATTTATTATTGCTGTCGCAAAAAAAATGATGAGGCCGAGAATATGTTGTCAAGAACCAGAAAATATTTGGGCAACAGTTTGGCGATACATCGTTATGGAATAGGTACCCGTGATAAAATGGCTGATTTAAAAAAGGATAAAAATTGAGAAAAGGTCTGTGCATAGCGGTTTTGTTGTTTAGCTTGACAGGCTGTGTCGGGCAAGGCTGGATATGGAACGGCTGGGGATCATCTGACAGTGTTGTTGTTCAGCGCGGGGACACCTTATATAGCATTTCCAGACGTTATGGCGTACCATTAAAAGACTTGATAAATACAAATAATTTAAGTGCGCCGTACACGTTGCGCGTGGGACAAAAGCTTCGTTTGCCGACTAAGCAATATCATACGGTGCAAAGAGGGGACACTTTATATAGTATTTCTCGCCAATATAATGTGGATGTCACGTCGTTAAGTCGTGTCAATAATTTGCAAACGCCGTATTCTCTAAATGTTGGAGATAGGCTTGTGTTGCCGGCGTCGGTTGGAAATGTTTCAACCATAAATTCTGCCGGTTCCGGTCAATCGTCTTCGGTAAAAACAACATACTCTGCGCCGCAAATGACATACACTCCGGCAAAATCGGCGCCGGTAACAGACAGCTATGTCGCGCCGAAAGCCCGTAAAACCAAGTTTGATTGGCCTGTAAAAGGCACAATTATTTCCGGTTACGGCAATTTAGGCAGCGGTCGCAAAAATGACGGCATAAATATAAAAGCCGCGTTGGAAACCAATGTAAAAGCGGCGGATAACGGAACAGTAGCCTATGCCGGAAACGAACTTAAAGGATTTGGAAATCTGATTTTAATAAAACATAACGACGGCTGGATAACCGCTTATGCGCATAATGACCGTTTGTTTGTTAAAAAAGGCCAAAAGGTGCGCAGAGGCGAAAAAATAGCAACCGTCGGCAGTACCGGAAGTGTGACAACACCACAGTTGCATTTTGAAGTTCGTTCGGGTAAAAAAGCGGTTAATCCGCGCCCATACCTTCCTTAAAAAGTAAAAATCTCGTTAATAACTTGAAATTTTAGTTTTTTCTCATAACAAATTGATGTAAAGCTAAAACATAAATTTATGTGAAAGGAGAAAAAATATGCTGATTAGCGAGGCTTTTGCTTCAGTCGGAGAAGCTGGAGTGCAAAGCGGTTCAATGGCTGTAACATTGACACAGCTTGGTTTGATTTTAATAATTTTTTACTTTTTCCTCATTCGTCCGCAAACTAAAAAAATTAAAGAGCATACGGCTATGGCGGAAGGGTTGAAAGTTGGTGATAAAGTTTTAACAAGCGGTGGCATATATGGCCGAATTACAAAATTGAATGGTATGGAAGTTACCGTTGAAATAGCGGCAGGTGTCAATGTTGTTGTTGAACGTATGACAATTAGTAGTGTTGTTGCTCCCGAAAATAAGAAAAGTGAAGCAAAAACATCTAAAACAAAAGATAAAAAAACAAAATAAAAGGAAAAACAGATGTACAAGTTATCTCTGCAAAGAATTTTAATTATCATCGGCATTTGTCTTGTCGGTGTGTTTTTTGCGATTCCAAATATAATTCCCAATCAGCAGAATTTGCCAAAATGGTGGCAGCCTGTTAGTCTTGGGTTGGATTTACAAGGCGGTTCAAGTTTGCTTTTACAAGTAAAAATGGATGATGTTTTGAAAGATAAAATGGGCACGTTGGAAGATTCTGTGCGCCAATCTTTGCGTGAACATAAAATCCGTTACCAAGATTTGAAATCTTCTGATAAAGGGGTTTTTGTAAAAATTTCTGATTATGCCGCACGGGATAAGGCTAAAGAAGCTTTTCGCAAATTGGATCAAGGTCTGGAAGTCAGTGATGATGCCAATGGTGAAGGTTTGGTGACAATTGCTTATAATGAACAGGCAATTAATGCCCTTAAATATCAGGTTATAGACCAATCAATCGGCATTGTGCGTCGCCGTATTGATGAACTTGGAACAAAAGAGCCTAGCATTCAAGGACAAGGAACTGACCGTATTTTGGTTCAGCTTCCTGGTGTGCAAAATCCGGAAAGCGTAAAAATCTTGTTGGGAAAAACAGCCAAAATGTCTTTCCATTTAGTGGATGAGACAACAAGTGTTGCTCAGGCAAAGCGCGGAAAAATAAGCAAAACTTCTCGCGTGATGAATGGTTCTGAAGGTGAGCAGTATGTTGTAATTAAAAAGCCTGTGGTCGGCGGTGAAAATTTGACGGATGCCCGTGTTTCTTTTTCTGAGGGAAGACCGGTGGTAAGCTTTCGTTTTAATACGTTAGGCGGTCGTAAATTTGGTGAAGTAACCGGAAGTCATATTGGTGAAAGATTGGCCATTGTTTTGGATAATGAAGTTATTTCTGCTCCAACAATTCAAAGTGCTATTACCGGCGGTAGCGGTATTATTACCGGTAATTTTACCACTAAAACAGCTAATGATTTGGCATTGCTTTTGCGTTCTGGTGCTTTGCCGGCTCCGTTAGAAGTTATGGAAGAAAGAACCGTTGGTGCGGGATTGGGCGCGGATTCCATTCATGATGGCGTGGTTGCCTCTATTGTTGGTTTAGTCGCGGTTGTTTTGTTTATGGTGATGGCTTATGGCTTGTTTGGCGTAATGGTTGATATCACTGTGTTGCTTAATATTGTTTTGATGTTAGGTATTATGAGTTTTATGGGAACAACCTTAACCCTTCCGGGAATTGCCGGTATCATTTTGACAATGGGAATGGCGGTTGATGCCAATATCTTGATTTTTGAGCGTATGCGTGAAGAAGTAAACAAAGGACGCTCGATTCGCGATGCTATCACATTGGGCTTTACTGAAGCCTATCGGACAATTGTCGATTCGAATTTAACAACGATGGTTGCCGGATTTGTGTTGTTTTATTTTGGTAGCGGTCCGGTCAGAGGTTTTGCCGTAACATTGATTATTGGTATTATCACATCAATGTTTACTTCGGTAACTGTCAGCCGTTTGTTGGTAGAAGCTTGGATGGCTAAGTTTAAACCGACTAAACTTCCACTTTAAGATAAGGATAATAAAAAATGAAAATATTTAGTTGGATTATCAAAGATACAAGTATTGATTTTTTAGGCTATCGTAAAATTGCCTATACCATAACAGCTTTGTTACTTATAGCGTCGGTTGTTAGTGTCGCTGTGCGTGGTTTTAATTATGGTATTGATTTTTCCGGTGGCGTACTGATAGAGGTTAAAAGCAAAAATGGTCCAATTGACGTGGATAAAGTCCGCAATGAATTAGATACGCTGAATTTGGATGAGTTGAATTTGCAATCTTTTGGCGATGCCAGAGATGAATTGATGATTAGAGCGCAAGCCAATAATGCCGATGAAGAAAGTCAGCGCCTAGCGGTTAAACAAATCAAGGAAATGCTCGATAACGATTTCACCTTTGAAAGAATTGAATCGGTAGGACCTCAAGTTGGCGATGAATTGAAGCTTTCCGGTGTGTTGGCTTCGGTGTTTGCCATGCTGGCTATCAGCCTTTATATTTGGTTCCGTTTTGAATGGAAGTTTGCTGTTGGTGCGTTAATCGGATTGTTCCATGATTTGATTATCACGGTGGGCTTGGTTTCTATTTTCCATTTGGATTTTAGTTTGACGACAATTGCTGCCATTTTGACTTTAGCAGGTTATTCGGTAAATGATACGGTTGTAACCTATGATCGTGTGCGAGAAAATTTGCAAAAGTATAAAAAAATGCCGCAATATGATTTGTTAAACAAAAGTGTTAACGATATTTTTTCTCGCACGATTTTGACGGGTATCACCACCTTTTTAGCATCTGTCGCTTTATTGGTGTTTGGCGGTGACGCTTTGCGTAGCTTTGCCTTTGTGATTACTGTGGGTATTTTGATTGGAACATTTTCATCAATTTTTATCTGCGTGCCGGTTATCAATATATTTGATTTGCGGGCAACGCCGGATGAAAAAGATGTTAATCCATTTGGCAATGTTCAATAAGAGAATATCTGTTTAGTTAAAAAAGGATAGTTCATTATGAACTATCCTTTTTGTTAAGTGAAGATTTTGAAAAAGTGTAAACTATGTTTTTTAAATAAGATTACTTCGTAAATTTGATTCCAAAGCCTTTCTCCATACCACCGCTTTTACAGGCATAAGCTGCTTTGGTGGGAGACATTGGCAAATGTCCCGAGCAAACATAATAACTTTCATATCCGTTTCCATAATTATTTCCCAATCCATAACCTTCTGTGCAATTTTCAATAAGAGCACCATCAAAATAAACAAGGTAATCGGAGGCAGAATCTCCATAAGCAGAGAGATAACCAGCCATAATGCCAAGGACACCACTGGATGAAATGCTTCCCCAATCGGCAGTGGCCAAAGCAATGCAAGCTTCAGGAGGTAATTCTATGAATTTTATTGAAAAATATGGAGGATTATCAGTTCTATTTATACCATAAGTATCTGAATTAATATAGACGTGACCATTAAAAGCATTAATGGCGGTAGTGCCAGAAATAAGTTCCTCTGGGACAACCCCCATATTTATAGCCAAAGAGGTGTTAAGGCCGTTAAAATCTTTTTGTTGTGCATAAAGGGTTCTGACGTTTGTGGCAATTTCGGTAATCTGTGACATTGTTTTATTGATTTTGAATTTCATCATCGCTTTTGAATAGCCGGCAATACCGCCGACGGACAGAACACCAATAATGGCGAGGACGCCGAGCATCTCAATCATACTTCGCCCAGAGGAAACCGCGTGTAGCGGCGCATCTAAAGCGGTTTTACGCTGTCTCAAAAAATTCATGTACGTCTTATGTACATTAGGATTTTTCTCGCAGCTAGAACCCACTTTATCTACACCACTCTCCGCAGTTTCGAGAGTGTGTGTCTTTTGCGCTCGTGTACTTCTTTTGTACACGTCGCTTAAAAATCCCGTCGTATCTGGCGCACATTGTGGACGAAGGTTGTTATGGTCATACTCGGGCGTGACCCGAGTATCCACTTTTATATGGATTCTCGGAATAAATCCGAGAATGACATTTAAAAAGTGACTAATATTTAAAGTGTGTTTGAGAATGGCTGAGAATGGAGTATTCCGCCCTGACTCAAATTTTTTCAAAAAGTGGCAAAAACCGCGTGTAGAAGCTTTAAAACGCTCTGAAATCGAATGTTTAGGATTTACAGAGAGAGAGAGAGACCTTTTGATTGCTTATTTTTCATCTTTCTTTCCTCTTATTTTTTATTAAAAAACAGTACACATACAATTTATGCATACTATTCTAAATAAAACGTTAATAAAGTCACCTTTTAGTTTTCTGCTGTTTTATCATCGCCAACATTTATTTTATCCAACTTTTTAATTAATTCAGGATTATTGATTTTTAATACTTTATTTTCAACAATATTATTTTCTAATTTATTTTGGAGGGCGTTTCGGTCAATGGATTCTGCGTCTTCTTTAAGAACCAATGCGTGTTGCCATTGAAAAGTTGCTTCGTTTTTGCGACCGACAAACCAATAAGCGTCGCCCAAATGGTCCGAAATAACTGCGTTTGCCGGATTCATATCGGAAGCCTGTTCTAAAAATGAAATGGCTTTGTCATATTCTCCCAAACGAAAGAAAACCCAACCTAAACTATCAATAATATGACCTTCATAAGAATATTGATTATAGGCGTCTAAAATCATTTGAACAGCTTCATCGGTGTTTTTGTCATTTATCAAATAAATATATCCGAGATAGTTTAGAACATTTGGATTACGGTTGCTCAAGTCTAAAGCTTTTTTCAAATATTCTCCGGCCTTATCAAGCTGATTTTCCTGATGATAGCTTACGCCCAAAGCATAATAAATAGGCCAGCTGTTGCTGTCGGGATTTTTTTGTGTTTCTAAAGCCTTTTGATAAAGCTTTATAGCCTCTTTGGGATTGTTCATTTCTCTTTCAATGTCTGCTAAATTATTTAAAAGCTGAGTATTCTCCGGATAATCTTTTAAAAGTTTTTTCAGTAATTTTTCCGCTGCGGCATAATCTTTTAGAGTGTTCAAATTTTCAATCATTTTAAGCTGGGCAATAAAATAAGAGCCGGATTTTTTGTTTATTTGCGCATAATAACGATTAGCTTCTTGATATAAACCATTTTCTTCTAAAATATTAGCTAAGGCGATTTTAGATATATCATACTCAGGATTTAAAAATGAAGAAGAGGCTATATAAATTTGAGCGAATTCACCGCCGCCGTTTGATGCTCTGAAAATTGTGCCGATATTGAACATAGCTTCAGCCAAACCTTTTTGCGGTGTATCAATAATGGCCGCAGATTGGCCGTCCTCTTTATCTATTTTGCGGTTGATATCGGATAATAATATTGCAAGAGCGCTATTATCATTGTATCGATTCGAAATTTTTTGCGCCATGGCTTTATCGCCGCTTCGAACATAGAAGTTGGTGATAACTTCCAAAATTCGATAAGTAACTTCTTGCGGGTGATTTTTTATAATGTCTGAAAAACATTCAGCGGCTTTTTCTTTGTTGCCCAAATAGTCATAAATCATGCCTTTGTGAAAGAGATTCAGCGTGTCAAGAGGTTGATCTTTAATCATTTTATTTAAGCTGGCAATGGCTTTCATTTCATTTTTCTCGCCGGCATAACTCCATGCTTCAATTAACGGGTTGATAATTGTTTTATAAACATCTTGTTTATCTAAGGGCTTGATGTCTTTTCGAACTTTGGCGTAATCTGATTGGTTAAAATCACGGATAGCGATAATAAGCGGCGCAAGGCTGTTGTCGGACTGTTTGCTGTCAATTTCTTGCTGAGCATAAGTTGCCGCTTCATTCAAATTGCCAAGAGACGTTAACAAAGCATAGGCGTAACGATTAAGGTTTTGGTTGTTTTTATCTTTTTCTAAAACAATTTTGTAATATTCGGTGGCAGAAGCAAAATCATGACGCATATGAGCGACACGTCCGGCTAAGTAAGCTCCGTATAAGGAACTTGAGCCATAATATGCAACTTTGCCGTCTTTATCCAGTTTAACACGAAAATTCGGCGTTTTCCAATAACCATCTTTATCAAAGACGGCGTGCAACTGACCCATGGAATCATTAGAATCAAAAATATTTCTGGAACAAGCCAACACAGCGGCGGAAATTAATATAATAGCGCATATTGTTTTTTTCATAATGTTTTTCATTACCTTTTTTCCTAAAGCACAATTCCTACATATATTATATAGAATTTATTAGCAATGTGTAAAGAGTCTTTCATTATTGCAAAAAAAGTATTTTAGCATATAATTGCGCAAAGGGAGAAAAGTTTTGGAGAATATGGAAGAAATATTGCGTTGGTATATGTTTGGTGGTGTCGATGAAATATGCGATACTCAACCGATAAATGCTTTAAATAAGGATGTTGCCGCGCCGATAGTAAAAACTATTCCATCCGCTTCTCCTGCTTTGACACAGCAGAGGCCGGCGACAACGTTGTTGGCTCAAACAAGTAATAAGGCTTGCAATAATGCCAAGGAATTATGCGCAACCGCAAATTCTCTGTCAGAACTAAAAGAAGTTATAGAAAAATTTGAGGGATGTTCTCTGAAATTTTCGGCAAATTCAACGGTTTTTGGCTATGGTTCGCCCACGGCGGATGTTATGTTGATTGGTGAAGCCCCCGGGGCGGATGAAGATATGCAGGGAAAGCCTTTTGTCGGACGCAGTGGGCAATTGCTGACAAAAATGCTTTCAGCAATCGGTATTAATCGTGAGGCCTGTTATATAACAAATGTTTTGCCATGGCGCCCACCTGGAAACAGAACGCCGACCGATGGCGAAGTGGCGGTTTGTCTGCCGTTTTTGCAACGTCAAATTGAACTGGTTAATCCTAAGTGTATTTTTTTATTGGGCGGAAGCGCTGCCAATGCCGTGCTGAATAATGCTGAAAGCATTTCTCATTTGCGTGGACACACAGTTGACTATGTTACGGCAGCGGGAAAAGTGATTCCGACTTTGTCCAGTTTCCATCCGGCATATTTATTGCGCGCACCCCAACAAAAGGCGAAAGCGTGGAGTGATTTGTTACGTTTGCAACGGAAATTAGCGGAAGAGGCGTAAAGTTGAAAAAATTAAGGAAAATTAAAGAATAAAGAAATATAATAAAGCCATAGTTTAATGCGTTGGAGTAAAAAAATGAGCAGATTTAATAAAATTTTGTTATCAGGAACCGCTTTGTTAATGGCGGTTTCGGTGATATCTCCTGTTTCAGCGGAAGAAAAAAAAGAAGCTTCTTCTGATGCCGGAGCAATTATTTTCCGTATTGAAAATATTAAACCTATCGCGGATAAAGATGGTTTAATAAATAAATGTAACTTTGTTGTTACAGCATTTAACCGAATGAATAAAGGCGTCCGTGAAGCTAAATTAAATTTTCAATGGCAAGATAATATTTCTGCAAAATACGCTGTTCAAGGTCAAGAAATAAAAGTAAATTCCAAAGATGCGGCTAAAACAATCGTGTCAACAGAAATGACAATGAATGATATTGCCCCACATTCTCAAAAAAGCTTTGAGGGAAGCGTCAATACAGATAAGTGTTTTTTATTGTTTGATAATTTGCAATATAACGTTATTTCTTGCTCTAACGAGGGGGATAAAGTTGAAATGAGAAACAGCAAAATTGTCAATGAAGAAAACGGCTGTTCTAATAATTTTGATTATATTGATTCTAAGAATCCTGAGTATTATTCAGAATTTAACGATGTTCCCGAAAGTGTGATTGCCCAGCAGGCTGAAGATGAAAAAGTAAAAGAAGTTGAAAAGATAAATAAAGATTATAACGATATAATGGAGTCTTTTAAGAAAATTAGTTCAACTTTGGCTGAAATAAAATAATTCTACGAGGCAATATGAATATAAAATTAGGAAATATTGGTGTAGTTTTGGCGTTGATCGTTTCATGGAATGTTCACGCTCAAACTTTTGCTCCTGATTCAAAAAATGCTCGTCAGCCCGTGGTTAATACCGCAACAGCAAAAAATTCTGCTAATCAAGCCAAAACAAAAGACCAAAAAGCAAAAGATGAGCCTATTTTTGATGAAAATGGGGCGCCGAATATTGTTGTGAAAAATTTTGATAATTTGGATAGAAATCAAAAAAAGACAGAAACTCAAAGGAATGAAAGAGCCGTTTATAGCTTTAAGATTATTGACGGCGAACCTGTTTTTGACGATATGGCGCGTTCTATATTGATTTCTTATGGCAATTATCAGGTTCATAAAAGTTTTGACAATTGGGTTCGTTGCTCGTTGCGAATTTATGTGGTCAATGATTTAACTGAAAAAATTACAAATTTTAGCTTTAAGCTCCATTGGCCGGAAATGAGCACGGTTGTGCAAATGAACAGAGTAAACCCAGGAGTCAGCACCTATAAAGACATTGTTTTGTTGGGGGACGGATGCTTTCATATAGATAAAATTCCGACCATAGAGGTTAATCGGTGCCGTGTCAAAGGCATGACGCAGGAACAATGCGCCGACGCTGTTAAATGGTTCAAAGGAAAATAAAGGAGAGGCTGAGGCCTCTCTTTTTTATTGATTAAAAATAAAAAATATCTTATAATATAACTGATTAAATTAAGTATTATAGAAGAAATTTTGTTTACAAGTTATGTATAAAAGTTTCATGTTTTTCTTTTGGGGGAGAACATCTATATTGCTTTAATTTTTTAATTCAATTTATGTTAAATCTCTAAAAATTTTAAATATGGGACTTTTAATTGCTTTTATCGTTTTATTTGTTTGGGGTGTTTTAGCAAATAAGGATTTTTCTTCACTTAGTGAAATTTTTTGGCAGGTTGTTGCTATTTTATTTTTTTACTGGGTTGGAACGATTCTTGCGCCGATAAGTGACTGTTTGAGTGCTTCTTGGAGTCTTCGTACAGTAGCCGCCGGCGTATGTTACCTCATTTCAGGATGGTTGGCTTTTATGCGTATTTGCGTATGGCTGAGATAGAAACGAAAGAAGACAAGATATCACGGTTGATTTTTCAAATGTATGTTTGAAAAATCACCGTGATATTTTTTATACAAAAAAGTGGCGTATTCTATTAGAATTTAATTGAATATTTAATAATTCGTGCTAATTTACAGCCAAATAAACAAAAATTGCAATTTAATTAAGGTTTTATACAAATGGAAACACAAACTCTTTCAGATGTTGCGCAAACAGCAACGGAACAGATGTCTTTATGGGATATGGTTTGGTCGTCTGATACCATTACCAAAGTGGTTATGATTGGCTTGATTGCCGTTTCAGTATGGTCATGGGCGATTATAATGGAAAAATTTGCCACCCTGCGTCAGGTGCGCAGTTTGTCTAAAAAATTTGAGGAGGCCTTCTGGTCAGGAGGTTCGTTGGACAGACTTTTCGAGGCAATCGGTAATCGTCCGCGCGATCCGATGTCCTCTATGTTTGTGGCGGCAATGCGCGAGTGGAAACGCAATACTTTGATGAAAGGTAAAACGGACCGCAGTATTCGAGGCGTTTCTTTGCAACAGCGTATTGAAAAAGCCATGATGGTGTCAATGGATAAAGAATTGGATGGTTTGGACACTCACTTGGGATTTTTAGCCACAACGGGTTCAGTTGCTCCGCTTATTGGTTTGTTTGGTACGGTTTGGGGTATTATTAACAGCTTTAACGCTATTGCTGTCACCCAAAGCAATTCTTTGTCGGCCATGGCTCCGGGTATTGCCGAAGCTTTGTTTACAACCGCGTTTGGCTTGATTGCGGCTATTCCGGCTGTTGTGGCTTATAATGCCATAACCACGGCAATTGACCGCTATGCTAAAAAACTGGAAAACTTTATGGCGGAATTTTCAACAATTTTATCTCGTGAAATTGATGAAACAACTTTGAAAGCCGATATGGCGGGAGAATAACCATGGCCTTTATGCAAAATTCCTCCTACACTCGTCGCCAGTCCCGTCGCAAAGCCGATGTGAATATCACAAATCTGATGGATGTGATGATGGTTTTGCTGGTGGTGTTTATGGTGGCGGCTCCGCTGATGACTTCCGGCATCCCTTTGGATTTGCCAAAAGTCGGCGGTAAAAGTTTAGAGGGTAATGAAACCTCTGTTAATATCAGCGTGGATAAAGATGGCTATTATTACATTGGCGAAACCGTGGTGAATGACGAGGATATATTAGAGCGTTTGAAAGGTATTAAAGGTGCTAATGACGCCTTATCGGTAACAATTTCCGGAGATACAACCACTTCTTATGGAAGAGTTATCGGACTAATGGCTATGCTGAAAGAAGCCGGCTATGACAAAGTGGGCTTAAAGACCGAAGCTAAGCCGTATGCCGGTAAAAACGCAGGAAAAAACAAGACAAAAAGCAAGAAATAACGACAGATGAACAAGTACTTAAAACAATCGATAGTTTTACATATAGCGGTGTTTGTGCTCTTTATGATTGATTTGCCGAATTGGCATCATGATATGACATTGGGCAGTGCACCGATTATTGTTGATTTGTCGCAAGTACGCATTGATGAAATGACTAATTTGCCGTCAAAAGCCGAATTTGGTCCGGAAGACCGCAAAGCAACAGTGGCCGAGCGTAAAAAAGAGGAGCAATACACTAAAGATGTTGCCCCTGAACCGGAGCCGGAACCAGCTAAACCAGAAGAAAAAACAGCTCAGGAAAAACAGCCGGATGTCGCTCCAGATGAAAAACCGACAGAGGTTAAACAAGATTATTTAGAAGCTCCAAAGCCGGAAAAGAAACCGGAGAAAAAGCCAGAACCTAAGCCGACTCCAAAACAGCCGCCGGTTCCAAGTTCTAAACCGAAACCTAAACCGCAACCAAAACCGGATAATAAGCCGAAGGACACGAAAAAAGCCAAGCCGGAAGAAAAGGCCGCTTTGCAGAGCAGTGCCCTAAAGAGCCTGATGCAGGAAATTGATAATACCAAAAATTTGGATATAGGCGAAACCACGCAAAGCGCAATGATAAAAGAAGGTACACAAGTTAATAATATGGGTATCGAGGGCGGTAACAGCAACGGTTCATACCTAAGTGATTTGACTATTACCGAAACCGACGCCATTGCCAGCTTGTTGCGTCAAAATTGGAATCTTGACCCAGGGGCTATCGGTTTGGAAAACATGCGGGTGGAAATCAGAGTGCATTTAAATCGAGATGGTAGTATTAAAAAGATAGAATTTTTGGATATGGGACGTTTCAATTCCGACCCAGGTTATCGCTCGGTAGCCGAAAGCGCACAACGCGCCATTATTGCCACACAGCAAGTGTTTAAAGATGTATTTGCCGGAAAATATTCGGGTAATTATGACAACTGGAGCACTTTGCGCTTGAATTTTGATCCATTGGATAAAGGTGTAAATTAAAAAGAATGCCTTAAATTATCTTTGGAGCTTGATATGGAAAACATCTATCAACGAAAATCATTTTATCCATTTATTTTTGTAATATTATTTTTAAATGTGCTGGGTATTGTTTTGTCCTATTTTTACAGTAGCACGGCAATGGTTGATGAATTAGAGCATTTACGCGCAAGCTGGTTTGTCAGTCAGGGATATTTGCCGTATCGTGATTTTTTTGAGCATCATCATCCTTTGCTGTGGTTTGCATGGGCACCGCTGATGAAAATTTTACCGCAGCAATTTGATTTTGCGTGGCATATAACCAAATTTATAGCTTCCTTGTTTTCTGTTGGTAGTTTAATTATTTTTTTCTTTTGGGTAAAACGCTTCTTTGGTGGAACTAAAACGGCTTGTCTTGCAATATGCTTTTCTTTTATAATTTATGTAAGTTGGTACACATTTTCAATTTTTAAGCCTGATACTTTTGCTCGTTTTTTCTATTTGTTGGGATTATATCAGTTTTTTGCTTTTTGCCAAAATAAAAAAACAAAAGATTTAGTTTGGTGTGGAGTTAATTTTACAATTTCGTTTTTATTTTTACAGACACTGGTATTCAGTATTTTCCCATTGATGTTTCCTATGATTTGGCTGTTGTATAAAAAACAAATCAGCTGGAGAACATTGTTCATTGCCTTGGCGGCACCTTTGCTGATTTTATTCGCAGCTTTTATGTTTTTATATGTAACGGATTCGCTGTTGGCATATTTTCAGCTGAATTGGGTATTTAACAGCTATCTGTTTAAGGCAGCGTCGTTTTACAACAGACCGGTTATGGCGTCGGAATATATTGTTTGTGTGGTAATTTTAGCTGTATGGCTTTATTATAAACATAAAACAAACTTCGACGCCAATGTTGTAATTATTTTATTCTTTGGTGAATTGTTCCATTTACTGTGTTTTTCTGCCGCACTACCGCACTATTTTATGTATTTGTTTATTTTTTCTGCTGTCATTATTGCGTTGGTTTGCCAAGATATAACTGATAGTGTTTTAATAAATACCATAAAATTGTGTCTGATTGCTAGTATTTTTATCAATACTTCTATGCTTTCTATTCATAATAACAAAAACATACTAAAAATTATTCATTTGCTGGAACGCTCTGAGAATAAAACCGTATTAAACTGCGGTGATGTATTTTATGTCTGGGAGCCTTTGCATCACTATTATTGGTTTTATCCGTACATGGAAGCTATTGACAGCATTTTGTATAACCGATATCAGGAATTTAATATAAATGACTATCTGCAAGCTAATAAAATTGAATATATTTCCATGAATAAAAATATTAAATGCGATGCCGTTTTAGAAGAAAATGCTTTGCCGCCTGATAACTATAAGAATTTGCAAAATTTTATCATAAAACCAGAAATATATGATAAATACGAAGAAATTTATAGTGGGTTTTATAAAAGGAAAGATTAACTATTTTTTTAGGAGTAGTCACAAACTTTCAGCCACCATTCCGGTGGCTTTTTTATTTGTTTTAATAAGAATATAGGTTGTTCTTTAGTGCTGGATTTTTAATAAAAAAAAGCCTCAAAGTGGCTAGTCTTTGAAGCTTTTAATACCTTCTAGTTTTATCAGTAGTTTTCTTCGTGTATTTCAAAATAACTTTGCGGATGAGCGCAAACAGGGCAAACAGCCGGGGCTTCCATCCCCACGACAATATGCCCACAGTTACGGCATTCCCAAACCTTTACGCTTGATTTGGCAAAAACCTGTTTAGTTTCAACATTTTTCAGTAAAGTTCTATATCTTTCTTCATGATGCTTTTCAATAGCGGCAACGGCACGAAATTTTTCCGCTAAATCGGAAAAACCCTCTTTCTCGGCTGTTTTTGCAAAGCCTTCATACATATCAGTCCATTCATAATTTTCACCGGCAGCAGCTTGTTGCAAATTGGCAACAGTGTTTCCTAAACCGCCCAATTCTTTAAACCACATTTTGGCATGCTCTTTTTCATTGTCGGCAGTTTTGGTAAACAAAGCGGAAATTTGCTCATAACCCTCTTTTTTAGCCACGCTGGCAAAATAGGTATATTTATTGCGTGCCTGACTTTCGCCGGCAAACGCTGTCTGCAAATTTTTTTCAGTTTGCGTACCTTCATATTTATTTGTCATTTTTAGTTCCTTTTACATTTTTGCAATTATCACAAATATAGTTGATATTAAGGCTATAAGAAATCAATTTGCCGTTAAGTTGGCGTTCAATATTTTCTTTTATCCCAAAAACAACTATATCCGAGATTCTTCCGCATTTGGCACAGACCAGATGATCATGCTCCGGCAAAATTTTATCATAACAATCAATTTGATTGGGACGACAAATTTTACGAATCAAATTATCTTTCAAAAGAGCATTCAAATTGTTGTAAACAGTGGCGCGCGCGATAGATGGCATTTCTTTTTGCGCAAGGGCAAAAATTTGTTCTGCCGTATAATGTTCACAGGCGCTGTTTACAATATCTAAAATAAGCTGCTTTTGCTTTGTCATTGTTTTTCCAAATTTAGAATGATTCTAAAAATAGATATACTAAGAAAAAAAATAAAAAGCAAGAAAAAAATAAATTATTATGTCTTACATCTGACAGAGGGATTGTCAAAATTAAAGGAGTGTGTTAAAATAAAATTCTAAATTTTATAAATTATGCGTAATATTTTTTTTATTATTATTTGTGTTTTGGGATTGTCTTTTGTTTCATCTTGCTCTCAAAAACAAAAAAACAACAACATTGGAATTATTTCTGATGAATCGTTTGATAACGTTGCACGCGCTGACGAACTTTCGGAAGACATTTTTTCATTTATCTGTCTGGTTGAAGGCGGTGTTTTAAATGAAAAAACCGGAGAAAATTATCACTGTGGCGCACGTTGGACCACTTGGTATGGTGTGACAACGACACCAGAGGGTAAGTTTTTGAAGGAAGGTGAGTGTATTTCCAAAACTACGGCCAAAGCTTGGTCTTTTTATCATTTGCGCCATAGCATTTATCCGTTTTTGTCCCATTTTACACGCAAATTGACCGATGAACAAATTATTGGTGTTTGCTTGTTTGCCTATAATATTGGGGGTGAGGCACTGACCGGATATTCATTGGACGGCAAAAAAATAAAAGAACCTTGTGAGTTTTTTAAGGCGGTAAATTCAGGTAAAGACGGACAATACTGCGTCAATCGAATGACGGAATATCGTCGTTCTGCGGGCAAGCGAGCAAATGGTTTGCTTAAACGCCATTGGGTTCAAGGCGCTGCCTATCTTGGCATTTTAACCGCTCAAAACATTGGTGACTTAGAGCCGAGAAAGTTTTATCAAACTAAAAATTTTGGTAATTACTATTGGCTTGATAAAAAACGTGAACTTACGAAAGACAATGCCGGATTTTATAAGTTGCGTTTTGATGACATGACAGTGAATACTTTCTTCAATATGAACGAAGGTAAAAATGTTACAGTCAATTCTATTAAGTGACTAAAAAAGAGGATGGCTCAGAAAGCTATCCTCTTTTTTTACAAAATAGGTATTAGTAAAGTTTATAGCAAATATTATAATAACAAAAATAATCAGAAAAGTTCTTGCCGTGTTGCGGTGTTATTCTGATGATGGTGTGGCCGCTTTTTTCTAGCAAATATTCTTTTTTTGAAAAATAATCATAGAACAATCCCTTTTCATTGGGGATAAGAATCATCCCCGCTAAATGATAGAAAAAATAATTCAAATTTTCTTCAAAAATAGATTGATACCATTCAGAGTTTTCTGAAAATTCTTTTTTTCCGGAAGCATAAAGATGCCGTGCCACATTTTCTGAACCACCATAATTAAACATAATAAAATTCGGCGGATAAATCGTCAAACTTTGTGTCGCTCTTATCTTGAAATCAACCGGCTGAAAATAATGTAAGACCGCTTCTGTTAAGCGTAGCGGAGAATTATTTACAATATCTTGTCCTTTCCATAAATTTTTGTTTAAGAGCTGTCTGAAAATAGGATGATGCGGTATTGTCGCAATAAAAGATGCGGAAAACCGACTGTTATTTTCTAAGACCAGATTAAAATCAGAAAATGATAAAGAAGATAAAGGTGCGCTAAGTCGATGATCCGTGTCAAGGTAAAGTCCGCCTTCTTTTTCCAGTGCGACAAAGCGGCACCAATCGGAGACAATATCAAAATTTTTATTTTGATAAGCAAATGCCGTCAGTTCTGTGGCGTTGATATCGCAATTTGTTTCGTCCCAACGTTTTATAACATAATCAGGA
Organism: uncultured Alphaproteobacteria bacterium; assembly: GCA_934254675.1. Taxonomy (GTDB): domain Bacteria; phylum Pseudomonadota; class Alphaproteobacteria; order RF32; family CAG-239; genus RUG410. The sequence continues at coordinate 237,090 of CAKQLP010000001.1, forward strand.
GCATATTTTCGCCATGTTTTGAGCGTTGTTTGCACATCTTTAGGAAGTTCTTTTGACCCAAGCCACACATAGTGAATAATCTTTGGAATTTTGGCGGAATAATTTTGATTTTGTTCAAATTTTAGCGGTGTAAACTCCAAATGCGAAAAATGTTTCTGATAAAGAGAATAAGTATATCCGCTTATTATTTTCAATTGTTCCTTATATGGAAAATTTTTATAAATATAAGGCAACAAGAGAACGCATAATAAGCCAAGAATATAATAAATCTTTTGTTTTGAAAACATGTGCTATTCTTTAATATTTATCATAAAACCCTGTCCACCCCAATAATAATCGGATGGATAACTACAAAAGTCTGCGGCTTTGGCTGCAGAAATTGGAAGATGTCCTGGGCAAGCATAATAGATGTTTCTGCCGTCTGGGGCTCCTTCTGTACAGCCATCACTTGGCCAAAAACCGGTAACACCTCCTATCGCAATACCTTTGATGTTATCTATAGCGTGCTCCCAATCATAAGTTGCAAGTGCAATACAGGCTTCTTTGGTCATTTTAGTTGAAGCTAAGGTAAATGATGTACCATTACTACTATAACTTTCTATGTATAATAATCCTCCAAAGGGATTTTGTGCGTAGTTTTGATTGTTTTTTATTTTAAATTCTTCTGGAATTATGCCTGTATCCCATGCAATTTTTGTATTAAATCCATCATATTTTCCGTAATAGTTAGTTCCAGATATTGCGTCTGAAGTCCATGTTACACTATATCCTTTTTGCTGTGCATAAAGGGTTTGAGTATTGGCAATAATGGTGGAAATTTCATCAATGGTTTTGTTTATTTTAATTTTTTCCATCGCCTTGGAATAGCCTGTAATACCACCGACGCTCAACACTCCGATGATGGCCAGAACACCCAACATTTCAATCATACTTCGTCCAATCGGGTTTGTCTGTCTGGTCACTGCTTGCGCTTTTCTCACTCGTGTACTACTTTGTACACGTTGTTCAAAAAGTGCGGTGCATTGACACACAACATCCAAGCCCTTGATAAGACTCTGTTTTCCGTTATACTCGGGCGTGACAAACAGTCTGTCCCGAGTATCCAATAAAGGAGAGTGTTTTATATGGATTCTCGGAATAAATCCGAAAATGACGTTTAAAGTGTGTTCAATGGTCTTCCAATAAAACTTTATTCTGCTTTCTAAATTTTTATACATATTTTCAAACTCCTTGTATTATCAAAAAAATAAAACCCGCTTTTAGGCGGGCGGATGTTCGAAAACCGTCAATAAATTACATAAAAAAACGGCTCGGCTTATTCAGCTTATAGCCTTATTTAGCCGACATCCATCCCTTTGAACAGAAGTCGGCATAATGATTTTAAAGTCGCTTATGCGCAAGCGACTATGTAATTTATTAAAAGGGTTTTCGACGCCCTAGATACATTGCAGTACCTTTTATTTTTGTAACTTGAATAAACGTAAATGTAAAGTGAAAAAAATTAATATTGCTTTTAGAAAAAATATTCTTCTATGGAAAAAATAAAAAGAGGCGGTAACTGGTGTACGGCCTCTTTTTTTACAGATAACAGACAGATCAGAGATAAACAGCCCATTCGCTTGGCATGGTCATTGAGCTTTCGTAGTCACTGCTGGAACTACTGCTCGAACTGCTCGTGTGGTCATCATCCTTGGAAGAATGATTATCTTTGTTGTCTTTTTCTTTGTCACGGCATCCAAGTATTTTGGAGGCAAAATAGCAAAGAAGCAACGTTCCTACCGAAGGAACAAAGTAATTGCCAAAAGTCTTCATAGTTGTAAATATTAGAAGATTAGAAAAAATAAACTTTAGTACTATAAATAAACATCAATACAAAGTTAAGCGATTAATAATATTCATAAATATAAAATGTTGTTTTCAATCTACTCTAATGTTTACAAATGTCAATGAAAATCCAACAAAAAAACTCCCTTATCACAAAGGACAAGGGAGTTTTTATCAGTATTCAGTGATTATTTCAAAATTTTAGAAAC
>CAKQLP010000002.1 GCA_934254675.1 uncultured Alphaproteobacteria bacterium
TTGTTGATATTAAATGATAATATGACGAAAGAACAAAAATTGAATGGCGTGGCATATTTGATAAATGAGGGAGCGGATATAAATTGGCTGAATGTCCAGGCGCAAACACCGCTGACCACGGCTTTGGCAAAAATGGAGTTGGATATTGCAAATTATTTAATTGACCGCGGTGCAATTTTATATCCGGCCAGATAAATACTTATGTTGAAAAACAAATTGAATTCTTTTGCAAATGTTGTATGAAACAGCGCATAAATGTGCTGTTTTTTGTTATTTCCTACTTTTATTTTCCACCAACGCCGCTTTTTAGATTTTTGGTAATGGATAAACATTTTCAGAAATATAGCGGTGCAAGGTGGTCCAAGTGCAGCCCATAATTTTAGCGATTTGTGATTTTGAAACATTCTTGCTCAATAACTCCATAATCTTTTTGTGATGACGGCACAATTTGCGAAAGCCTTTGCCGTATGGTCGTCCCAAATGTTTGCCATCATTTTTCAGGCGTTTTAATGATTCTTTGGTGCGCTGCGAAATAAGTTGGCGTTCTATTTCCGCCGACAAGCCGAAAGCAAACGCCAAAACTTTTGACTGAATGTCGGCTTTCAGATGATAGTTCTCTTTTATTGTTATGATTTCACAGCCTTTTTCAAGACATTGCTGTAAGATATTCATAATCTCCAGCATATTGCGCCCCAAACGGCTGATTTCGGTTCCGATAACAGTATCACCGGCGTTGAGTTTATCAAGCAATCTGCCTAATTTACGCTGCTGTAAAGGCTTGCGGGAAGAGATTGTTTCTTCAACATATTCATCAATTTTGAGATGATTTTTAGCGGCGAAAGCGTCTATTTCAAACCGTTGATTTGCACAATTTTGCTGGTCAGTGCTAACTCTGATATATGCGTAAGTTGTCATTTTATAATCCTTTGATATTACAATGTTATTTATCAAAAGAACTATATAAAATAAATGACCGTTTGTTTTATATATCTGAAAGCAGCATATTAACAAAAGAAACAGGAGTCAACAAAAATCTGCAAACACAAGGAGATGCGGAGGATAAAGGGCTTCCGCCACCGCCCATAAAGAACTCTCAAAAATATCTCTCCACAAACGGTCATTTATGGAGAGTAAAATGGACTATGAATTTATCAAAGATATGCTGCCGGCAATAGCCGGTTTAACCGGTGCAATTATCGGTTTTTGCGGCGCAATTTATCAATGTCAGAAAGTATTTAGCAACGAACAGAAAATGCTTTTATTAAAAGACCGAAAAGCCGTATATCTTGAAGCGTTGGAACTTGTACAGGATTATCAGCAGCATAAAAAGAACAATAAAAAATATGATATTTCAGATGAGGAATTGCATAATAAATTATATTGCCTATTAGCAAAAATAAACATCTATGGCTCAAATGCTGTTATCAAAGCATTTAATCAAGCGAAGAAAAATATCGAATCAAATAGAGATGATAAAGAATTTACCAAACTTGCCGAGGTAATTCGGAAAGATTTAGAGATTAACTAACTTAATTTATGGAGAAATAATATGAAAAAGTTAATATTTTATTTTTGTATCACAATGTGCATATTATTTATGTATAACACTGCAGAAGCTTCAAATGATTGTAGTTCAAATTCAGATTGTGTAGAAAATGAATACTGTGAAATTAATATCTACTCAGTATCCCCAAAAAAAGGAAAATGCGAATATAATGGTGGGGCAATGAAAAACAGACATCGTGTTTCAGGTGTTGGAGACGTTTGGTTTAGTGATAAAATGATTAACATGTTTATAAATGCAAAAAATTTTTGCAAATCTCATCAGAAAAAACTTTTGCACATATCTCAATTAAAATGCTATAAAAGAGGTACAGATTCTTTATTTACAGATAACACAATTGGATATTGCTGTGATAAACATAGAAAATGTGGAGAGGATGGTCTGTGGGCAGGTAAACTTGAAAATTTTAGTATTACTTTGCAAGAGTTGTTTGCACCAAGCCTTGATAGAGTTAGCGATTATGCTCTTCCACATTTGTCTTTGTGGGTTGATACAAATTACAATAATGGTAAGGATAAAGAAAATCAATTATGGTTGGATAGTGGACAAATTCGAAAAATAGCTGGCTTCCCTACTGCATATGCATTATGTGTTGATAATAATGTATTTGGCGGAGTAAAAATAAACACTACGACATTTATTACTATTTCTGTTGTTTCTGCTTTTTTAATTGTTTTAATTTTATTAGCATATATGAATAACTACAAAAAAAATTAAATGCTATTATTAAAAGGATAGATTAGCGCGAAACACGCGTGATTTGTTGAATCTGGTGGAAGAAATTAACAAACTCGGAGCGATTGTTATTTTCCATAAAGAACATTTAACATTTTCACCAGATAAAAATGACCCATATCAGGAAATGATGATGATAATGCTTGCAGCAGTGAGTTCATTAGAAAGAGCATTGATAAATGATAGAGTTAGAGAGGGTGTAGCATTAGCAAAAGCAAAAGGCAAATACAAAGGCGGTAAAAATAAACTATCAGAAGAACAAGCAAAAGAAGTTATTGAATTGCATAAAAATGGAACAGCAATAGCAAAAATCGCAAGACAATATAATGTATCTCGTACAACAATTTATGAATATTTAAAGAATGAAAAATAATAATTAAATCATCATCTTTTAATAGAATTATAATAAAAAATTAACAATTTTAATATAATCAATTAGCCATATTTGGTTATTCAGATATAGTTAATTGATTATTTTTTTATAATACAGAGGATAAAATGACTAATAATAAATCTAATGAAACAAACAATAGCGAGAGTATAATAACTTTGAATTTTAAAGGTTATGATAAAAATATGGAAACAGCCGCAAAATCAAAGAATAAATTGCAATTGGTAAAAGCAAAAATTGAAGCAAGCATTAACAGTAATTTGACTTATGAAAATGATAACTCTGCATTGCCTGCTTCTATGAAAATGTTAAAAGATGTCGGCGATTATACTGTTATTACTTTAAGATGCGGTGCATATAAAATTTTTCAAAACACGGTATTGAAGGATGAATATAACCATATTCAAATTTTGAATGGTTTAAAATCAATGTTAAACGGTGGTAAATTTGATGAACAAATTGCAGCATATGCAAATAAAAAAACAAAAAAAGTATCAGCAAAAAAAGATGAAAAGAAAAAAGAAAAATCCACCGTTGCTAAATAATATTTGATAATGTGCAGGGGCTTGAGAAAAAAAAGCCCCGCACTTATACTAATCTTTCTTAAATTTTTTGAATATTTTATCCAAACAAGGATATTGCAGCATAGAAATGTATTCATATAGTTGCTCTATTTTGAAATTTCCGCCGTATGATGTTTCGCCGGTGTCAGCACCTTCCCATCCGCATAGACAGTTTTGATATTCTTGTGGCACTCCGGCATCTCTTAAGTGCTGTTTGACTGTATGTCTAAAACTGTGAAATACTTTGTCTTTACCATCAATTCCGATTTTTGTGCTATAATGCTGAAACCAGTTGCTCACAGCGTTGCTGTAATGGTTTTTAGTGGAGTATTTGAGTTGATAGAATATCCGTTCCTGTTTTAAGGTTTTTGCCCTCTTAATAACGTCTAAAAAACCTAATTTGATAATCATCGGATGAATAGGCACCAATCTTGTAGATTGCTTTGTTTTTAAATGCTGGTCTTTTCTCTCGTCCGTAAGGTTGAAGTAATAGATGTTCTTATTAAATTTGACAACATCATCAATGTATAACTGGCAAATCTCGTTTAGGCGCATTCCAGAATATAAAGCGATTATCGGAACCCAGAAATCATATATTCTATCAATGGCGATTTTTCTCGGGTAAGTTTTAGGATTGAATATCTTTTTCAATTCATCATCAGTAAAGCCGGCTCGGCTGTGTATGTTTTTGCCTTTTGGAATATCCAGTTCATCGTGCAGGCTTGTTTCAAGATAATGGTTCTTTTTGCAAAATAGCAGAAAACTCTTGAATGTTATAAGATATCTTTTAGCCGTTCCGCGTGAAATACAGTCTTCATTTTCTTTCTCCAACATTGCGTCAAGAGTTGTGCGGGTTCTTTTGCATTTGTCTTCCCATTTTTTCGGAAGATTAAAAACGTCTCGGGAAATCTTTTTGCAATCTTTGTAGTTCAAATCTTCAATGTAATCTTTGTGTATCATTTGAAAACAAGTGTAGATTGATGTTTTGTTTTGAATGATTGTATTGTCGCTCAACTTTCTTACAGATTGCCGCTTCTTGGTTAGGGCATACTCTTTGAATACGTCTTCCCACGGAGTTTTGATAGTGTTGGTGGAACGCTGTGCATTATTTTTGCCGCTTAGAGATTTCAAGCAGGCGTTCACCATCGGATGAATCCACTTGTCCATTGTTTTATCATCGTGCTCGCACTCAATCATATCAGCGGTGTACTTATCAACTCCTTTAAGGGCGTTAAATAGCGTTTTCTGTGAGGTTTTTACGGATTTAACTTCTTGAATTAACGTCATATTTGTGTCTATTATGCGGTTGATTTGTTTTATCACGCTGTGATGGGTTTCCGGCTTGTCTTTCAGGTCGGTGATGTATTCTCGGAAAACGCTTTCCATAGAATTTGCCACGTGTTCGTCATCGCTGGTGTTGCCCTTGAAAACCGAAATACTGTCTTTATCAAAAGTTCCGTCAACAATATCGTCATAGTTATCGGACAAAGCATCTGTGAGTTGGTCCAGTTTGTATTTGATGATTTTGTTGATGTCGTCTTTATCCAGAACAATCTTGCCGCTTTTTATGAGCATATCCAGTTTCCTCAAAAGTTTAATTTCGAGGTCCAGTATATAACTGTGCGACAGGCTCTTGGCAAGTGCTTCTTTGCGGTTTCCGGTGTGCAGAGAGCGGAAGAAATATTTGACTGGAGCGAGATATTGCAGCGGAGCCGGTATTCTGGCTCTAAAATACCAGGTATTGTTTCTAAGTTGCACGCGATTTATCAGCATTTATTTGTTCCCTAAACTGTGGATAACTTTGTTATGCTGACCAAATTTGAGGAAAACGAGGCGAGGGCGTTGGTGTATCAGGATGGTGTATCACCCTAAATAGCCGTAAAAATGCGTTTTATAACACAAAAAAGTCCTTGAATATCAAGGACTTATCTTTGTTGTGGCTGGGGCGGCTGGATTCGAACCAACGAATGTCGGCACCAAAAGCCGATGCCTTACCACTTGGCGACGCCCCAACAAAAAGTATTTTGACAAAGCAGCGAGCGTTGTTCTTTAACTTTTCGATATTCTTTTATGCCATATTTTTTATAATTGCAAGCTTTTTTTACAAAATTTTTTATTTTTTTTTACCTATATGTTTTTTTTAATTACTTAAAAAAATCTAATAAACTGATTTTACGATATAAACTTGACATTATGCAAAAAATATGTTATGTTTTATATTGTCATTGATAATAAATGAGGTCGCTTATGAATAATATGCACTCTACTTTTTCAAAGGACAGCCTTGTGTTGGGAGATGTCCATTCACCAAGACGCCGTCCGGCAAAGCGAGATATCGCAACGCTTTATTCCACAGATATGTCATATCAATTGCAAAAAAGTATTTTAATTGCTCGAGACGGGGTTAAAATAAAATCTGATGATATTGTTTTGGCGTATATAAAACCTTACCCATTTTCAAGGTGAATTTAAACATTGAAAAACCTCCGAGTAGCCTATGTTTTTTAGGCTACTTTCATTTTGCGCTGTTTTTGCTATTTAAATAACTTTCATATACATCTCCAAAAGGCTCTAGCACACGGCGTAACACGCCTTTTAGTTCAGAAATACATATACCGTAGTTGGTGATAGCCACACCCGCTTGTTCGCATTTATAAATTCGTGATAGAATTTCTCTACGATTAAAAGCGCAACCGCCACATTGGATGACGAGTTTATAGTCTGTCAGATTGGTAGAAAAATCACAACCGCTCACAAAATCTATTTGTAAATTTTTTCCGGTTTTTCTTGTAAGCCAATTAGGAATTTTAACCCGACCGATATCGTCTTCAACTGCGTGATGCGTACATGATTCTGCAATCAAAATTTTATCTCCGTCTTGCAACCTATCAATCATTGCCGCACCTTCGGCCATTTTACGCAAATCACCTTTGAAACGCGCCATTAAAATGGAAAAGGTGGTACATTTTATATTTGCCGGTGTTTCAGCAACCATTTTATCAACAACTTGTGAATCGCAAATGACGAGAGCTGGTGGATTTTTAAAATTTTGTAAGACGGAAACATAGTCATTTTCTTTGACAGCCAGAATACTTTGATTATGGTCTAAACAATCTCGAATGGCTTGAACTTGCGGCATAATCAAGCGTCCTTTCGGAGCTTCATAATCAATAGGAATAAGCATAACAATGGTGCTGTGTTCCGGCGCAAGATTTCCGACAAGCGGAGAATTGTTTATAAAATCTTCTGGGCATATTTTTAGCAAGGCGCTTTTTAACTCTATCAGTGTTTTGTCTCGAGAACTTTTATCTAAGGCGTTGACAACAAGGCCGTCGGTTGCCAAAATTTTATGCTTATCCGCTTTGTTATAAACTTTGAGCAGGGGAATTTTTCGCTGAGATGCAATTTCAATAATTTGTTTTTCTTCTGCACCTATTTTATCACCCTCGCAAACCAAAACAGCCACGTCGGCTCTGTCAAAAACGCGAATTGTTTTTTCTAAACGTTTATCCGACAGTTTTGTGTTATCACCAAAACCGGCCGTATCGAGCCAAAGCACTGGACCGATGGGTAAAAGTTCTTGTGCTTTTTCAACCACATCGGTGGTTGTTCCTGCAATATCAGAGGTTATGGCGGTTTCTTGTCCTGTGACCAAATTTAAAAAACTAGATTTTCCCGCATTGACGCGTCCTAAAATAGCTATTTGCAAACGTAATGATTTTGGTGTGCTGAACATTTTATACTCCCTTAAAATCTTGCCAATTAGCGTATAAAATTTTTAAAAATTCATCAAGCGGAAAATTTAAAATACTGGAAATTTTATCGGCTAATAAAGGTAAATTCTGCGGTAAAGACGGGATGTCTTTATGTCCTGATTGATAAGGTCCGTCTGTTTCTAAAAGTAATAAACGCGGATTTAACCGACGCAAAATATCTTCATGATTTTTTTTACGCAAAATAGAAAAATTCAAACCTAAATAAAAACCATGTTTTTGCAATTCCATTCCCCATTCGGCGGAACCGGTAAAAGAATGGAAAATTGTTTTTTGGGGAAGCAGTGGTAAAAGCGGTTGTAAAAATACATCCGATTTGACGGCGTGCAAGATGAGCGGACGCTGATATTTTTGCGCTAAATTAATTTCAATTTTTAAAATTTCCAATTGTTTGGACATGTCTTTATTTTTTAAGCGATCAACGCCGCATTCGCCCAACCAAAGATATGAATTATTTTTTAGGAGGTTTTCCAATTTGGATGCCCAGTCGGTAGAAAGGTTGTTTATATACCAAGGATGAACTCCGATTGCGGGGATAACCGAAGAATAGTTTGCCGCCAAATCCAAAACTTTTTGCCAGTCTTGAGGATGAGACGATACGTTAACAAATTCGCAGACATTGTTTTTTTGCGCGTTCGTTACTACATTTTTAACATCTGCGGAATTATAATCTTGCAAATGAATATGGGTGTCAGCATAAAACATTGTTTAATACCTTTTTTTATGAGGAGATAATAACAGTTATGAGTATTTTTACAAGACCGGTTTTACAAATAAATTTGCAAAATTTAGTGGAAAACTATAAAAAATTACAAAAAATAGCCAGTCCGGCGCTTGCGGCCGCTGTTGTCAAAGACAACGCTTATGGCTTGGGAGCGGAAATGGTTGCCGAAGCATTATATAACCACGCCGATTGCCGACATTTTTTTGTGGCGCATGCGGTTGAAGGAGAACGAATCGCCGCCATTGTTCCAAATGCTAAAATTTATGTGTTGCAAGGAATAGGGGCGGATAGCCTAGAATTGTTTGAAAAATATAAGTTTATTCCTGTTATAGCATCTCCGGAAATGCTTCAATATTGGAAAGAGCACGCGGTTGGCGGTGTGAAACCTATTATTCAGGTTGAAACAGGCTTAAATCGGTTGGGTTTTAGATTGGACGATTTAGAAAAACTTTCAGCGGATGATTTGAAAATTTTTTCATGCGTGTTAAGTCATTTGGCTTGCGGAGATGAAAAAGATCATTTTATGAATCAGCATCAATTGGATAATTTTAACTATATCAGACAGCAATATTTTCCCAATTTACCGGCGACGTTGTCCGCGTCTGACGGAACTTTTCTGGGGGCGGATTTTTGTTGTGACATGGTGCGTTTGGGTGCAGCCATGTATGGTATAAACACCGCGCCGTATCGGATGAATCAAATGCAAAATATTATTACGGTTAAGGCTCCGGTTTTGCAGATAGCTAATTTGCCTAAAGGAGATTTTGTTGGATATTCGGCGACTTATCGGGCGGCAACCAATCGAAAAATAGCTATTGTCTCAATAGGGTATGGTGATGGCATTCCAAGGTCTCTTTCAAATGTGGGTAAAGTTTTTTTCAATGTTTGCGGCAGTTGGCATGAGGCGCGTATAATCGGGCGTGTTTCAATGGACAATGTTATATGCGATGTGACCGAAATTGATAATCTTCAGATAGGAGATTGGGGATATTTTGTTTTTGACGGTTATACGTTGGATGATATAGCCAGAGATGCCGGAACTATCAGTTATGAAGTGTTGTCAAGGCTTGGAAAAAATCCTCGTTTTGTGCGGGAAATAAAAAAATTTGCCGACTAACTAAAAAACTGTTGATTTATTGATGAAAATAGTTTTTTTTGGCAAAATATGTGCTACTGTTGCATAAGTTTATGTTAATCTTTAATTTTTTAGGAAGGATGAAATGAAAACAATTACCCGTATCAGCATTACTGAAGCAATTTATGAAGAAATCGGTTTGTCTCGAAAAGATTCCGGTGATGTTTTGGATATGATTTTAGATGAAATCAGAGATGAATTGGCAAACGGTCATGATGTTAAAATATCTTCGTTTGGCACGTTTAGCTTGCGTAAGAAAAATGCGCGTATCGGACGTAATCCTAAAACAGGAAAAGAAGCTGAAATCACGCCAAGAACGGTTATTTCTTTTAAACCTTCCCAAATTTTGAGAAAGGCTGTCAACGCTTAAACACAGGCGAAGATGAAAGGTTGCGCTTATGGTTGTGGTGAATAAGTCTAAATCTGCTTTTAGAACAATTGCCGAGGTGGCGGACGAATTGGGAGTGGCAACCCATGTGTTGCGTTTTTGGGAGACAAAATTCGCACAAATAAAACCTATGAAGGCGAGTGGCGGTCGTCGTTATTATCGGCCGGATGATGTTGAAGTTTTAAAGCTGATTAAAAGTTTGCTTTATGGAAACCGCTATACCATTGAAGGGGCGCAACGTCTTATAAAAGAAAAAGGCTTGAAAAATCTTTTGGGAGAAGAAGAAATTCAAAAAGATTTTTTTGAAGAGGAGCCTGATTTGCCTTTAGGCTTGGAACCCTTGCCGCACAAGGTGGAAGAGCCGGAACTGCCGCCGATTGATTTGTCTCCGATATGCGATGCTATCAGCGAGTTGCGCGCCTTGCAACAAAAATTAAAAAACTTATAAAAAAGAGCCTTTGCGGCTCTTTTTTTGAAGGATAAGCTTTTTATTCGGTAAGTAATATAAAACTACAAGGATTTTCCGCCGAACAGGTTGAACAAATTTCGGCGGTATCTGATGGTGAAAAAGGTAGCTTTTCTTTGATAATGCTTTCATCGCAAGCACCATCGCTATCTTTATCTTGGTATCTGTCAGAGCAATAGCTTACCGCCCCCACGTTTCCTATGGTGACAACAATGTATGGGTTAAAGACATTCCAATCCGCATTAGACACAGCTAAACATTTTTCTTTGGTTGACATCATTAAAGTAAAGCCAATACTATTTTCTATATCAGTATCAGTATCAGTTAGTTCTAGTTCATCACCAAAAGAATCCACTAAAGTTTTACCATCGCTACTGATTAACTCCGCAGGAATAATACCCATTTGAATGGCTGTTTCGCTATCTAAACCTTTATGATTTTTTTGTTGCGCGTAAAGAATTTGCGTATTTGAAATAATGGTGGAGATTTGTTGTAAAAGAGTGTTTGTTTTAAACTTTATCATGGCTTTGGAATAGCCGGCGATACCACCGACGGATAGAACCCCAATAATGGCGAGAACTCCCAGCATTTCAATCATACTTCGCCCAAGGGAAAACTCGTTTAGCTGGTGTCTGCTTGAAATTTTCGCGCTCGTGTACTCTTTTTGTACACGTCGCTTAAAAATTCCGGTGCATTCACGCACGCTATCCAAGTTTTCAAGTAAGGTGTTAGGATTTTTCTCGCAACTAGAAACCACTTTATCTACACCACTATCCGCGGTTTCAATATATTCATTTGTCTGTCTGGTCACTGCTTGCGCTTTTCTCACTCGTGTACCGCTTTGTACACGTCGTTCCAAAAGTGCGGCGCATTGACGCACAACATCCAAACCCTTAGTGAAATTCTTCCTATTGTCATACTCGGGCTTGACCCGAGTATCCACAGAAGAGTGTTTGGTATGGATTCTCGGAATAAATCCGAGAATGACATTTAAAGTGTGTCCGAGAATGACGGAGAATAGGGGATTCTGTTCTGTCTCAAATTTTTTCAAAAAGTGGCAAAAAACGCGTGTAGAAGCTTTAAAACGCTCTGAAATCGAATGTTTAGGATTTACAGAGAGAGAGAGAGACCTTTGCTAAGCTTATTTTTCATCTTTCTTTCCTCTTAAAAATAATGTTCTTTTCAAAAAAATTGTAATAAGTATTAGTTAAAAAAATATTATCCTTTACAAAAAAATAAGTTGACACAAATGGACAAAATGTGTAAACTTAAAGAGTTTATTAATCATTAATCTTTTTTATAATTATGAGTAATTTTTTTGGTGGTGCTATCAGTCAGGATATTGTTAACAATCCTGCAAAAAAGGATGAATTTTTCAAATATGTGCAAAAGCCGAATTTTTATTTGGAACCTAATGATGAACTTGCTTTATTTCAGCTTGGGTATGAAAAAATTCGGGATGAGTATCTTTCGCATCACGCTTTATCCGAACGTAATCAATGGATTTTATTTAAGCCGGAAATGAAATCGGTTTTGCTGGAATACATTGAACACTGGGTTTTGGCTTCTATGTATGAAGCGCAAATTTGTGAGGATGCCATGGCCGGTGTTGGGCAGGATTTGTTGATGAAGTACATCGACTTCCACAATTTTGCCGACGTGGATAATGAAAAATATTTGTTTGAAGATGGTATGACTGCTTATCGGCGTTTTTATATTGCTCAAACATCGTTTCATGTTCTTGCCGTGGAAGAAAAGTTGTTTCTGCCGGAATTTCGGGTAGATTTGAATTTGTATTTGAATTATAAAAGACCTTTCTTTCCTCAGAACGAAGCTAAGTTAAAAGCAATTTTAGCGCAACTTAAATAAACAAAATCCCCAAAGTTTTCTTTGGGGATTTTGTTTTAAAATATACTGTCAATTAAACCTTCTAAAGTTGATGGTTTTGTTGAGTTTTTGGTATTGGCGTCATCATCCAAATTTTCTTCTTCAATTAAATCTCCTATGCTGTCAGAACTGGTCGCGGAGTCATCAATAAGCGAGGCTATTCCGTCATTTTCCGTTGTGCTTAACGGATTTATACTGTGCGCCGCCAACATAACATCGTGCCAAATTTCCGCCGGAATAGTGCCGCCGCCGACTTTATTCATTGGTTTTTCATTGTCGTTGCCAACCCAAACCGCGGCCACATAACCGCCGGCCCAACCCACAAACCAAGCGTCACGATAATTTTGTGTCGTACCGGTTTTTCCGGCGGCAAAATAAGGTAATTGGGCTTTTTTGCCGGTTCCGCGATTAATGACGTGGCTGAGCATTTCGGACATTTGTCGTACAATTGTTCCATCTATAATTTGCTTTTGCTTATCCGCTTGCCGAACATAAAGCTGATGTCCGTTTTTGCTGGAAATTTCATTTATGGCGTGTGGCCAAACGGCATAACCTCCATTGGCTAAAACCGCATAAGCCGCCGCCATATCAATCACTCTGACGCCATTGGTGCCCAAAACCATAGACGGAGTCAAAGAAATTTTGGTGCTGATGCCCATTTTATGCGCATTGGCGGCAATATCTTTTAGATATAATTCGCGGGAAAGCGCGGCGGTTGCCACGTTTAAGGAATGGGTTAGGGCATAATCAAGCGTAACTTTGCCATAATAGCGTTTGCTATAATTTGCCGGTTGCCATTTGCCTATTTTCAGCGGTGCGTCGTTTACAACGCTGTCCGGAGCAAAACCATATTGCAAAGCGGTTAAATAAACAAACGGCTTAAAGGCCGAGCCGGATTGACGGACAGATTGCACCGCGCGGTTAAATTGGCTGCGATTATAGTCCATGCCGCCGACCATCGCCTTAATCGCGCCGTTATAATCCATTATCACAATGGCGCCTTCGCTCACATTTTTGCCTTTTGCCCCCCAAATATGCGAACGTAAAATCTTTTCGGCAGCTTCTTGCAGTTTTTGGTCAAGCGTGGTCATCACATTTACATCTACCGAACGTTCGCCGACATAGCTGTTTACTTCGTCGTAAACATATTGAGCAAAATGCTTGCCGCCGCTGACTCGATATTGCTGACCATCGTTTATCGGCAAAGTTTTTGCTGCGGCGAATTGTTTTTCGGTGATATAATCACATTCCCGCATGTTGTTTAAAACCACATTGGCGCGCTTTAAGGCGTTTTGGCGGTTTAATATCGGATTATAGCGGTTCGGAGCTTTTAGCATGCCCGCCAAAATGGCGGCTTCACGCAAGTTTAAATCGGCAGCGCTTTTATTGAAATACCAGTTGGCGGCGGCTTCCGCGCCATAGTTACCGGAACCGAAATAAACTCTGTTTAAATAAAGAGCCATAATTTGATTTTTAGTCAGCTTATTTTCCAACCAAAAGGCCAATAAAAGTTCTTGCACCTTGCGTTTGATATTTTTATTCGGGGTTAGAAAAATGTTTTTAGCCACTTGTTGAGTAATGGTCGAAGCCCCTTGAGCATAGCGACCGCGAAACAGGTTTGTAACCATAGCCCGCCCGAAACCCCATATGTCAAAACCAAAATGTTTATAAAAACGCCGGTCTTCAGTGGCAATAATGGCGTTGGTTAAATTTTTCGGTAATTTATCGGGATAAATTACGTCGGCGTAAACGTTGCCGAATTTAGCAATATCGTTACCATTTTCCGCCATAATTGTGGTTGAAGGCTGACGGGTTTGCGCCACGGTCTTGGCTATATCCGGCATTGTAAAATAGCAATACGCCACATAAGAGCCAACGGCGATAAACAAAAACAATCCAAGCCAAAGTCCTAAA
Source organism: uncultured Alphaproteobacteria bacterium (assembly GCA_934254675.1). Lineage (GTDB taxonomy): Bacteria > Pseudomonadota > Alphaproteobacteria > RF32 > CAG-239 > RUG410. Next base: position 13,541 of record CAKQLP010000002.1, read on the forward strand.
ATAAACAAAGTTTTCCAAATTGATTTGGAATTATTTTTCTTTTTGGAGTTTCGGGATTTTTTAGCTCCGGATTTTTTCTTTGCCGAACTCTTAGCTTTGGTCTTTTTAACGGTATTTTCCATATAGACTAAGCCCTTTTTCAAATTATGGCGAATTTTTTGTTTAAGATTTTGCGGCATATCACACCTTCATTTTATAAATATTTTTATTAACACATAATAAATAAAATAAGTTAAAGAAGTTTTTATAAACAAATTTGCCGGCGTTTATTTTTAATGCTTGGCGAAAACTAAAAAAGTCGTTATATTGGCGACTAAGGAGAAATAAAATGGCAAAAATTTGTTTGATTGACGGTTCGGGGTATATTTTTAGAGCTTTTTACGCTTTGCCGACAATGACCGCGCCGGACGGGACACCGGTTAACGCCGTCTATGGCTTTTTGACAATGTTTATGCGTCTGATAAAAACTATTCCTTGTGATTATTGCGTGGTTTTGTTTGACGCTAAGCGAAAAAACTTTCGTAACAATTTTTTTGCCGATTACAAAGCAACCAGAGCCGAAATTCCAGAGTTGTTGATTCCTCAGTTTGAACTTATCTATAAAACGGTGGAAAAACTGAATTTACCATGTATTTTGCAAGAAGGCTATGAAGCGGACGATTTAATCGCCACTTATGCCAAACAAGCGGTTGAGGCCGGTCACGATGCGGTTGTGGTTTCGGCAGATAAGGATTTAATGCAGCTTATTGGTCCTCATGTGGAATTTTATGACGGAATGAAAGATAAATTTTTCACAGCGGAAGATGTTAAGGAAAAATTCGGCGTGTATCCCGATAAGGTGGTAGATGTGCAGGCTCTTTCCGGTGATAAAATTGATAATATTCCGGGGATTCCTGGAATTGGACCGAAAACGGCGGCGGAATTGGTCAATTTGTTCGGCTCTCTGCAAGGCGTTTTGGATAATGCGAAAAATATTAAACAAACTAAACGTCGTGAATTGGTTATACAAAATAAAGCTTCGGCTGAATTGTCGCTTAAATTGGTGACTTTGAAAAATGACGTGCCGGTGGAACATTCGTTAGAAGAATTTAAGTGTCAGGCTCCAGATGCCGAAACATTATTGAATTTTGTTTCAGGATTGGGGTTTAAGAGTATTTTGCCTAAGCTTCAAAAATGGGTTGAGGACAGGTGTTGTGCTTTGGGCGTTGGTCAGCCGATAATAAAAAAAGAAGAACCGGTTAGATATATAAAAGTGCAAAATCGCGAGGATTTAAAACTGTTACACCAAGAAATTATGCAAACTCGGCAGTTTAGTTTTCAGGTATTGCACAATGGTGTCGAACCGGAGGCTTTGAGTTTGAGCACAGCCGAAAACAGCGCGTATTATCTGCCGATTCCGCAAGTTGCCGGCGGAGCTGATTTGTTTGCACATGAGGAATTTTCTCAATTAAACAACGATATGGTTTGCAAATTTTTAGCGGCGGTATTTGAAAATAAAAATATTCTTAAAATTGCTTTGGATTTGAAAACTCAATGGCATTATCTGAATAAAATTTGCGGTAAACAGCTGGATTTGTGGCCATATCACGACGCGGCCGTGATGTCGTATGATATTGACAGTTCACTGCACGAACACACGCTTGCGGTTTTAAGCGAAATGCTGTTGGATAAAAAAATCGCCGAGCCGAAATTAACTCAAAAAATTAAAAAAATTGATTTTTTCTCCGAAGAATACGGAAATTATGTTTTTGAAACCGCAGATTATGTTTTGTGCATTTATAATCTGCTGAAAGACAATCTGTTTCATGAACATAAAATGTATGTTTATGAAATGCTCGATCGTCGTTTGATTCAAGTTTTGATGAAAATGGAAGACGAGGGAATTACAATTGATGAAAATTGTATGGCGGAACTTAATAATGAATTTGCGCGGCAAATGAAACAGATTGAAAGCGAAATTTTTGCATTGGCCGAAACAACTTTTAATTTAAGTTCTCCAAAGCAAATCGGAGAAATTCTGTTTGATAAACTCGGTTTTAGCGGGGCTAAAAAGACAGCCGGAACCGGAAATTATAACACCAGCGCCGAAGTTTTGGAACAGCTGGCAGAAGAACACGAGATTGCTGCCAAAATTTTGGAGTGGCGCAGTTACGCCAAGCTTAAATCAACTTACACCACGGCTTTGTTAGAAGTGAAAGATAAAAACAATCGGGTGCACACAACCTTTTCGCAAACTGTGGTCAATACGGGGCGTTTGGCCTCATCTAATCCAAATTTGCAAAATATTCCAAACCGCTCGGAAATTGGACGGAAAATTCGCTCGTGTTTTGTGGCGCGGAAGGGTTATAAAATTGTAGCTGCCGATTACAGCCAAATGGAGTTGCGTCTGTTGGCGTCGGTGGCTGATGTAAAGGCTTTGAAAGAGGCTTTTGCCGCCGGAATCGATATTCACGCCGCCACAGCCGCTCGAGTGTTTGGATTAAAACCTGAAGAAGTGGATAGAGAACACCGCAACCGCGCTAAAGCTATCAATTTTGGTATTGTCTATGGAATTTCTCAATTTGGTTTGGCTAAACAAATCGGCACCACTAAGGAAATTGCCAAACAATATATAGATTCTTATTTTGCCGCAATGCCGGAAGTTAAAACCTATATGGAAAAGACCATAGCATTTGCCCGTAGTCATGGTTATGTTTTAACGCCGATGGGACGTAAATGCGCCGTGTTGGGGATTAATGATAAAAATCATCGTGTGGTTTCATTTGCCGAACGCGCGGCTATAAACGCGCCAATACAGGGCGGGGCGGCCGATATTGTGAAATTGGCCATGCAAAAAGTTTTTCAGGCAATGAAAGTACATCAATTGGACGGGCGTTTGCTGTTGCAAGTGCACGATGAATTGGTGCTGGAAGTAAAAGCCGAGCATGCTGGACAAACTGCCGCTTTATTGCAAAAAATTATGGAAGAGGCGGCTGATATGGCAGTAAAAATGGTGGTGGAAACCGGTGTTGGCGACACTTGGGCTTCTGCACATTAAAATAACAAAAAAATCCTATGTTTGAAACACAGGATTTTTTTGTTTAGTTTGTAATATTTTGATAAACAAAGTATGTGTTAACCTTTCAGTCATAAATTATGTCGTATAAAAGAAACAATAGATTAGAAGGAGAATGCAAAATGAAAAAATATTTGATAATTGCCGCCGGTTTGTTGGCCGCCGTTTCCGCAAATGCCGGAGAGTATCGTCCGTATGTCGGGTTTGACTATGTGAATATGACACCAAACTTAAAAGGCAGATATGAAAATACTCACGCCGATAACTATGATTTAGGAAGCTTGGCCGCCGGTGTAAAATTTGTTGACTATGGTTCAATAGAATTTTTTGCCGAACGTTCAATGCGGGAAAAGAAAGTTTTGGGTTCAAATGTGGCTCGTAGCCGTTTTTATGGTTATGGCGCCGATATTTTGATTGATATGTATAATGTTTCGGATGCCACAATTTTAGGTTCTGTCGGGTATGGACGAATTTCTTCAAACTTGAAGTACAATGGTAAAAGCGATAAAGATAAAACAAATGCGTTGCGTCTTGGCGTGGGCGGTGAAATTAATCCGACACCGGAATGGGGATTCCGCGCAATGTATCGTTATTCTCTGGCGGATGGTGACGCTTATAATAACAGCAAAGAATTTACAATAGGCGCACGCTATTATTTTTATTAGTTGGAAAATGAGCATTTTCTGAAAATTATGACGCTCGCACGATAGCTATGTGTGAGCGTCATAATTATTATGTTTATCTTTTTATCTTTTCCGTTTTTTCTTAAAGAAATCTTGCAGTAATTGAGAACTTTCGGTGGCAAGGATGCCGTGTTCAATTTGCGGTCGGTGATGGCATGTCGGTGCGTCAAAAAATTTTACGCCGCTGATGACCGCGCCGCCTTTTTCATCGGTTGCGCCAAAATAAAGATGTTTGATACGAGCAAAAGATATTGCCGCCGCGCACATGGTGCATGGTTCTAAAGTAACATACATATCCATGTCCCAAAGGCGTGATTGTTTTAATTTTTTACAGGCTCTTTGAATGGCTAAAATTTCAGCATGAGCCGTCGCGTCTCCATTGTGGGCGCTTTGATTGCGAGCCGCGGCTATGATTTCGTCTGTTTGTGGATTGACGACGATGGCGCCGATGGGAACTTCATCATTTTCAGCCGCTTCTTTGGCTAAATTTAAGGCTAAAAGCATATAATTTTCTTTTTCCATAGTTTCACTCTTTTTTCATAAATTTCTGTTAGTATAACTAAAATTGTGTAAAAAGGAAGAAAAAATGGCGGAAAGATTGGCAAAATTTATGGCTCGCAGCGGTGTATGTTCTCGCCGTGACGCTGAAAAATTGATTGAACAAAAACGAGTTACCGTAAATGGTGAAATTATTGATACACCGGCTTTTAATGTTGATGGAACCGAAAAAATTTTATTGGATGGTGAAAAACTGCCCGAAATTGAGCAAACTCGCCTATGGTTGTATCATAAACCTGCCGGATTGCTGACAACTCATAAAGATACCGAAGCCAGAGCAACGGTCTTTGACCATTTGCCGGCCGGATTGCCTCGTGTTATCAGTGTCGGTCGTTTGGATTTGAATTCAGAAGGATTACTGTTGTTAACAAATAACGGAGAACTTTCCCGCAAGTTGGAATTGCCTGAAAATGGTTGGAGCCGTCGCTATAAGGTGCGTGTCCATGGTGTTGTTAATAAGAAAAAGTTGTCTGAACTAGCAGATGGAACGGTTATCGATGGGATAAATTATGGACCGGTTAAGGCGGAATTAGAAAGCCAAAATGGAACAAACAGCTGGCTGATTGTTACTTTGAATGAAGGAAAAAACAGAGAAATACGTAAACTTATGAAATCTATCGGATTGGAAGTGGCGCGGCTTATTCGATTGTCTTATGGCCCATTTCAACTGGGTAGTTTGAAAAAAGGCGAGGTGCGGGAAATTCCTCAGAAAGTTTTGAAAGAACAATTAGGGAGTAAAATAAGCTTATGAGAATTGTGGCTGGACAATATCGTGGAAAAAAACTTTTTACTCCGGAAGGTAAAGACGTTCGTCCAACATCGGAACGAGCCAGAGAAGCTGTTTTTAATATATTAAATTCTCGTTGGGGGAGTGATTATAGTTTTATTCATTTAGCGGATATTTTCGCCGGAACGGGAGCGTTTGGCTTGGAAGCTTTGTCTCGCGGCGCTGCCTCTGTAACTTTAGTTGACAAAGACACGGCGCTGGCGCTGAAAAACGCTAAAATGTTTGTAAAAGAGCAAAATAGAATTAAAGTAGTAAGAGCCGATGCCTTGAATTTACCTAAATTACAAACCAAATTTAATGTAGTTTTTATGGATGCGCCTTATGCGAAAGGTTTGACAGAAGAAGTTTTAAAGCAATTGATTGCTAAGGAATGGTTGAGTGAAAATTTTTTGTGTATTGTTGAAATCAGATGCGATGAACATATTGATATTCCAAAAGAATATGAAGTTGTTGATGAACGGGAATATGGTTTGGCAAAAATTTTATTTTTAGAGTCCAAAAATGTAAAATAATTGTTATTTTTTGTCGAAAATTGGTTGCGAATATGAAAAAAATATGGTAGTTTATAAGAAAGACAATGGAAAAAGAGGTTATTATGGCAAACGTTTTATTAGAAAATACAAATGTTTTTGAATTGAAGCCGGAATATCAAGTTGAGGCATTGCGTAAAAGATTTGGTGCTGAACAAAATGCTCTTAAAGGGAGTTATAATTCCAATGTGGTTGAAAAACATCGTATTCAAGGCGCTTATGAAGATTTTGTTTCGGATAAAGACGCAACGTTTGATTATGACCAATTGAGTTTGCTGTCCTATAAAGACGAATTGGAAGATGCTCAGCATCAAGTTATTGAAAAAGCAGCAAACAGACGTGGTGAAATGGAATTGCTGGATAAATATGACACTTCTTTTGCTTCACTTTATCAAATTAAAGAGCAAAGTGAAAAGTCAGGAGAAAAAGTCTCTTTTTCATTTAAGGAAGTCAGTCAGGATTATCCGGCTGGGATTATCACTCAAGAACAATATTATGAAATGGGGGCAAACCCTAAGGGAGAAGTTAAACAATTGGCTTTGCAGGTGAAATTGCCTGAAGGCGAGCGTTTTGATTTATTAATGCCGCCATATGACAAGCCGGGTGATGACAATAAAAAAGTTAAAGCTCAAATTGCCTTTGATGAAGATGCTTTGCAAGCTTTAAATGCCGATAAATTAGCAAAAATAATGGATTTTTGCGAGAGCCATGGATTATCGACATTTCAAATGGATGTTCCATATTCTTTTGATGGAAATATTGATGCCGAAGAAAAAATGGGAGCTTTGTTGCAGCAATTAAAAGAACAAGCATCTCAAAAAGAAATAATCGCTATGCAAAATGAGGCTCATAATATAGAAAACAGCAAGAACAATGCGTTAAATAATACAAAAAATGTTCAAGAAGATGCCCAGAACACGCATGCTTTATATGATGAACCTCAGCAACAGGAAGTTATTGAAACAGATTCTTTAGCGCAAAGCAATGAAGCTTCAAATTCAGTTGAAATGCCGATGGCGCAAAAAAAAACAAAACCCGAAAAGACTCAAAGTGACGCTGAAGCAGGATTTGAGAAATTTTTAGAAGGTGGTTTGCGTAAAAGTCGGGGCTTTTCTTATTTTAAGGAAACTTCTTTTTCCGGTTGGACAAAATATATTGTATATGACAAGGCTGATAGGGATAATCGCAAAAAAGACGGAAGAAAAGATAAAAGCGGTGAGGCTAAATTCACATATAGTTTTAAACTGTTTGTAAAAAAAGAAAAAGGCCAATTTCGTTTTGCCTATCGGACTCCGGGAAATAAAAAAATAGATGATTCCGTGGTTAACGGAATGGTTGGTCAATTTAAAGATTTAGGGATTAAACGCGTGCGTTTTCCGGATGGTTTGCAAGATGCTGAAAAGAAACTTTGGCGAATTGCTTTGGCTGAAAACGGTATTGTTCCGGTTGGTATGGGATTGGACAAGGCTAAGGCCGAAGGCATGTTGAAAGCGGCAAAAGAAAAATTATCGGCGGAAGCTTATATTCAGTATAGGTATAAGTTGGCATTGCAAATGGAAAAAGATAATTTAAAAAAAGGAAAAACAGTTTCTCCATCGGAGCAAGATTTTATCGACAGTATCAAAAACAGTCAGAAATATATGGCGTTTACAGAAGGATATGGCGGAAAACTTAAAGGAATGTTGCGAGACAGTTTGGATGCCGCGGATATAAACCATGATGACGGCGCGATTGAAAAAGCTGCCGCATATATGGCGATGCGCCGTTTGTTTGATGTTTATAAAGAAACTGTTGACCATGCGGATATTTTAGGCAGCCAAAACCTAAGCAATGAGGAAAAGCAAAAAATTAAAGTTGCCGGTTTAACAGGACAAGTCAGCGAATTTAATCCGGAACAAATGGGACAGTTGTATGAAATTATGAAAATAAAAAGCAAAGCTGATGCCAAAAAAGAAATAGATGAAGGTTTGTTGGATACACGTGATGTGAATAACAAAGGTTCAAAAGGCGCAAAGCGTGCTGATAATGTGATTATTAAAGAAGTTTTTGACGGTGCCCGCAATCGTTTTGAAAAGGTCAATGAAATTTTGGCTCCGCTTGGTGTTGATGAAATTAGTTTTCCAAAATCTTTCGGACGTTTACATTATGATAACTTTTATAAAGAGCATCCGGAATTTCAAAGAAGAGCTCCGCAGCAAAGCAATACGCCACAGCAAACAAATCCAGCACCTTCCAAATCTGCTGAAAACAGCCACAAAGTAAAAGCGTTTGTTCAAAACTATCATACCGCAAAAGGGAGAGAATAGAGCGATATTTGAAAATTAAAAGAAAAATCTCTGGCTTTATATTCAAAGGCAGAGATTTTTCTTTTAGCTAAAAATTACTTTCCAGCGATAAGGGGATGAAGTCTTGGGGTGAAAGGTGTATCCGACAATTTTGTTTTTGTTGGTGATAATACGCCACACGCCAGGAACTAAAGATACAATTTCTAAAACGGGATACTTTCCGGCAATCCAAGTTGTTTTGGAACGAAATTTCCCATTGAAGTTTGCATGTTCCACTTTTACGCTGACATGTTGATGTTTTTTGAGCTGCAAAAAAATTTTTTTGTTTTCCTTCAGCTCGTTGATTTCAAAATTTTGAACCATAATAATAAGATTTAGTCCAACAAAATAGTTTAAATGCACGATAGCTATAAAACATTATTTTCTAAAAGTAAAGTTGTTTAGCAAAAAATATATTAAAAATTGTTTATTCGTGTAAGAATTTTATAGAAAAGCTTGGTAAAAAATTGTTGACACTGCTTTTTTTGCAGTCTAGGATACAAATATATTAGGGAGTGTTGTCATGGGATTGCGCTTTGCCGATTTAACATATTCTGATAAAGAATTGGAACAAGATGCCATACATTATTTGAAAGAACAAGTGTATGAACCATCATATGCGGACAAGGTTAAAGCTTTTATTGCTGAAGATGTGGCAGATTTCAAGCGCAACTATGACGATGATGAAAATGTTTTCTTGAATTTATTTTATGATGAGTTTCGTAGCGGCTATGTGCCGATGGATGATCGTAAAATTTCCAACACAAATTTTCAGAAACTAACAAATGTTTTGGAAAAAGTTTTAGAGCGTTATGATGTGCCTGAAGATGATGTTGAGCGCTATGCTTTTATGTTGGACACAGAGTTTAGAAAAAACGCTTTTTGCTCGCATATGGAACCTTATTTTGCGGAATTAGATGCTGTGATAGCAACCGTAATGGTTGGATATTCCCGTAATCCGTTGTTCTCTATATATTCAATTGCTCGAGAATGGTGCATGGCTATGCATTTGAAAAAAATGTATCCGCAGCTGGTCAGAAAATTTGGTTATAAATATCAACGGATATGTTATGATTATTCTGGAGAAGAACGATTAAAAAAACTTGTTGATTTTAAAGATAAATATCAGCACACATTTAAGAATATTGGTATATTACGGGCAATTCATTCCAGTGTTTTTGCTTATGCGTATTTATATTTGAAAGCGGTGTTGACCAAAGAAGTTATCACGGCGGAAAATTTTATTTTAGATAGTTCTTCTTCAAAAATAACACTGTTATTGCAAGGTGAATCTATTACAAATTTTGATTTTCCTGTTACAAAATATGTCCTGAACAAGTTTAAAGAAGGAATGTATGAAGATTTTTTGACGGAAGACGGAAAAATTAAATGGGATGCTCTGTATATTTTTACGTTTAATGCTATAAAAGATGCAGGTTTTGAAGGTATTCACTTTTTTGGCTTTGACAGTATTGAAGCTAAAACCATACGTTCTTTTTGGAATAAAAGCGCCAATATGCAGAGCATGTTAAAAATATTGCGAAAATTGGCTTTGGAAAATAACAATCCGGTGTTTAATCGCCTGATAGAAGGGTGTGAATATCGTTTGGGACGGCCAGATAAAGCCAAAGAAAAAATGGAACAATTTATTGAAGATACGCGTCGAATTATGGCAGCTAGATCTTATGAGTTAACAAAACCGAGAACTATGGCGCAAGAACTGATTTCGGCTTTTCCTTCAGTATTTCTTGTTTATTTTCAGTGGCATCATAATTTTAGAAATATTTATCCAAAGTTTCCTGAGCGAGAAGCGCGTAAAAAAGACGAATTGCAAACAAAACTGAAACGAGATACCGAGTTAAAAGAATTGGTTGCAAAACAAGCCGATAAATGGAAGCCTGTTCAAGAAAATGGTATTAAAGATATTGTTAGAAATAGTGTGCCAGAAGATAAATTACGCGCTATTTTGGAAAATAAACAGCGAACAATGGCTGAAATGTCTCAGGAAAAACGTCGAGAGCAGTTTCAAGAACAAAATGCAGATAAGGCTTTGCGTACAGCGGAGCTTATGCGCCGTATGAATCAGAATTCTTGATAATTTATTTTGTATAAAATATCTTTAGAACCAGTATTTATTTTTTCCAGCCATGGATAAATTTGTTTGCCTGTTATGATTTTACCGTAAAATTTATCAATATTTTTATCTGGATAGATATAGTATTGGGAGTTAGAAAAATAACGATACGGAAGAAATATATATTGAATTTGGTGTTTCTGCAATAACCTTTTTATTTCGGTTTCATCGGTTGAAAAGAATATTTTGTGATTGTCGGCTATGCCGGCGACGGCCGAGTGATAAGGTATGGCTACTGTTTTTATATTTTTATCAAAAATGAATTGAGGGGAGGCAAAGCGATCAGTTAAAATCACACTATTTTGCGGAATTTCTTCTGATTTTATTGGATGTAAAGGTTCATATCTGAATGATGCTAATAAAAATAAAGCGGTGCAAATATAACCGAATGCTAAATATTTTGTATTTTGAGTTTTATAAGTTTTAAATAATAGTTTGTTGATAAAAATATTGTTTAAATAAGCTAAAATGCATAGTTCGTACAGAATAAAACGTTCTATAAAAAGGGATAGAAAACTAAAAAATACAAATAAAAATGCTAAATTAATTTCAATAGTGTGATTTTTTTGCGGTTTATAAAATAAAATCATCAATACTAAGACTGTTTCAAAAACAATCATTTCTATCAAATAAACAAAGTGCCAAAGAGGTTTCATTTCTGTTATATATGGTAAAAAAGAATTTTTTATATTTTCATCATAAATTGAAGCGAAAATGATAGATGTATTGAAAACATAACAGATGAATGTGAGAGAAACGGCTCCGCAGACAAGTGTGCCGAAAATTTTAGCAGATATTTTTTTTAGCTTAAACCAATATAGTGTGTTAAACGAACTGTAAATTAAAAAAGTTATAACCACATGAATTGCTGAAAGTCTCGTGTTTTCAAAGCTGAAATAGCCTCTATAAGGGGGATTGAGAAGCCATGCTAAAATTGTTGCAATAAAAAGTCCTAAAGTGTAAGTTTTAATTGCATTTAATGAAATTTTATTAAACAGCCAGTTGAGAAAAAGCAGTCCTAAAATTGCAGCAACGAAAATAAATCCTTCCACGGCAGAAGAAATCCAGATGCCGCAGCCGGCTAGAATGCCGGCAAAAAATAAAAGGCGAAAACGCTCTTTGGCTAAGTTTAGCAAAACAGCGCTTATGTTATAGGCGAAAAATAAAAATATGACAGAATGGTGATCAGGTCGGTTAAAGTCAAAAACATTATTAAATTTAGTGAAAAAAGCAAACGAGAGGATAAAACTGAAAAGTAGAATTTTTGGCGTTTGTTTGACAAAGGGTTTTAATCCCCAAAAGACGACAATTAGACTTAAAGCCAAACAAAGCGGAGATAGAGCCATGCCGCTATAAAATATAGCTTCTTTAAGTGAAAAAAACGGTATCAGCGGTAAGGCTAAGATAGTCCAAATTATATCCAATAGACGGGTAAAATGTAAAATTTCACCAAACGGATAATTTCCATAAGGATAAATCTGTTCATACCAACTGAAATTTTGCAACCAATAAATGATGCGGGTGGCATGGGTGTAACAATCTGTGCCAACATAAAATAATTTGTGAAATTGAATATATGTCAGAAGAATATCACCGCATGTGTAAATAGCGGTTATTCCCAAAATCCATAAATAAAGATGTTTTACAAAACAGTTGGCTGTTTGGGTTTGCACTTTGTTCATCTAGGTAAGACTTTCTAATAATTTAGATAGTAGTTCAATTGATTTCTGGGCGGTATTTTGCCAGAACTCGGCGTATTGTTGTTCTGAAAAAGGATGCCCCGGAATATCACTGATTTGCCGCAGACAAAGCAGCGGAGTTTGATAAATATAACAAGTTTGAGCAATGGCCGCGCTTTCCATATCCACAGCCAAAGCAGTTGGAAAATTATGAGTAATTGCGTCAAGTTCTTTTTTTTCGGTTATAAATTTATCTCCGCAACAAATAAGCCCATGTTTGAATTTGGAGAGTTTTGCGACAAGTTTCGGTTCTGAGTGGTAGGTGGCTGGAAATTCTTGAATTTGTCCATAGGCATTTGGTTCTCCGCACCAAACGTCGTGGTAGGTGATATCTGAACCAATGATATATTCGCCGATATGCAGCTGATTGCTTAGTCCGCCGGAAATACCGATATTGAGAATAGCGTCTGGAGCGAAGGTTTCTATTAAATCTGCGGTGCAAAGTGCCGCGTTTACTTTACCAATACCGGAAACAACGGCAAAAAGCTCACAATTTTTGAATATTCCGTGGTAAAAGGAATGTTTTTTTCCTTGCGTTAAGGCAAAGTCAGATACAATTGAAGCAAAAAGCTCAAGTTCTTTGTTCATAGCAAATATAACGCCGATTTTTTTCATGATTAACACTCCTTTGATTTTAGGATAATAAATTGTAAAATATTTAGCAACATAAAACTTGACAATGCACAGAATGTAAGGTTAATAATTGTGTAGCGGGAATGACAACTGCAATGTGGATTTATAACCAACTTGTCCAGCAGTCAAATGGACTAAAAAGGAGAAAAAAATGATAAAAACAGCTGAAGCTGTGTCTTTGGGACACCCTGATAAAATTGCCGACTATATTTCAAGTTATATTTTGGACAGATGTTTGGAACAAGATGCATCTGTACGTTATGGCGTTGAAGTTATGGTAAAAAATCAAACCGTGGTATTGGGTGGAGAAATCAGCGGTAAAATTTCGTTTGAGTTTATGGAAGAACATGTTCGTCAGGCTGTGCGTGAAATCGGGTATGATGAGAGATATGCAAAAATTTGGGGGAATAACGCTATTGACGCCGATAAATTGCGTGTTTTGGATTTGATTAGCTGTCAATCATCTGAAATTGCCCAAGGCGTGGCTCAAGATGGCTGGGGAGACCAAGGCGTTTTTGTCGGCTATGCGTGTCAAGGCGTTGGTAATATTCCGACGGAATTATATATGGCGCGGCATTTGTGTAAAGCTTTGTATGAAAAGGCTCGTTTAAGTGATAATTTAGGATTGGATATTAAAACCCAGATTTGTATGGATAAAGGTAAGATAAAAACTGCTGTGGTAGCAATTCCTATGAAGCAACAGGAGGAATTGCGTCTGTTTGTCGCTGAAGTTTTAGGGCAAGAACCGGAAAAACTGATTATTAATGGTACGGGGATATATACTTGCCATTCCAGCGTGGCTGATTGCGGTGTTACCGGACGCAAATTGGCCTGCGATTTTTATGGAGCATCTTGTCCGATTGGCGGCGGTTCTCCATGGACTAAAGACGCCAGTAAGGCTGATTTAACACTGAATTTGTATGCGCGGCGTTTGGCTGTCCAAAATTTGGCGGATAATGACGAGGCTTTTGTTTATTTGGCATCTTGCATTGGACATCCTGAGTTGTTAAACGCAGTTTTGACAACGCGAAAAGCTGATAAATCTTATGATAAAACATTGTCGGTCGAAAGCCGTCCGTCAATATTAATTGAGCGCTTGGGCTTAAATAAGCCCGTTTTTGCCAAATTTTGTCGTGAAGGCTTAGTTTAATGCCGCTTGACAAGCTGAGTTGATTGCCGTATTTTGTCCTCAAGTTTTTAATTTGAGGACATTTTATTGATGGAAAAACAAGAACTGTTGGCACCAGCCGGAGATATTGAAGCCGGCTATGCCGCTCTTTATTATGGGGCAGATGCGGTCTATTTGGGATTACCAAAATTTTCGGCCAGGGCGACCGCTACCAATTTTGATGAACCGGCGTTAAATGAGTTTACCGCGTATGCTCATCATTTGAAACGCAAAGTTTACGCGGCGATAAACACGGTTTTGCAAGAAGATGAATTGTCTGATTTGTTGCAAATGCTTGATATGTGCGTGCGTTGCCATATAGATGGTGTAATTTTACAAGATTTGGGCGTGGCTCGGGTGATGCGTGAAAAATATCCGCAGATAGAACGTCATGCCAGCACGCAAATGGCTGTGCATAATAAAGAAGGCGCTCTATTTTTACAAAAAATGGGATTTAAACGGGTCGTTTTAGCCCGAGAACTGACGTTGGCCGAAATTAAGGAAATTGCCGCTATTCCAAATTTGGAAACCGAAGCTTTTATTCATGGCGCACTTTGCTACTCTTATAGCGGGTTGTGTCAATTTTCTGCTTTGGAATATGGACGTAGCGCTAATCGTGGAAAATGTTTATATCCCTGTCGTTCTAGTTTTGAGTGTGATGGAAAAAAAGCTCATTTTTTCTCAATGAAGGATATGGCTTTGCAAGAAAAAGTATTGCAAATGCCTGTAACATCATTAAAAATTGAAGGACGTAAAAAATCGGCATTGTATGTGGCGTCTGTGACAGATTATTATCGTCGGATTTTAGATGGCAAAGGGGCGGATATTGTTTGTGAAGAGCATATTAAGCAAATTTTTTCTCGTCCATGGTGCCAATTTCATTTTGAGGGTAAAAATAAAGATATTATAGATCGTGATTTTGTTGGGCATCGTGGTTTGTCTGTGGGCAAAGTTGAAGGATGCGAGAATGGATGGTTGCGTTTTAAAACGTCACATAAAATTTCTCGCCACGATGGGTTGCAGATAGATATTCCAAGTATGGAAAAACCATTTGGCTTCTCGGTGCAAAAAATACGTGTGAATAGGCAAAATGTTTTTGAGGCAAAAGCAAATAATATTGTTGAGGTGGAATTGCCTCACCAATGTCCAAAACTTGATAAAGGATGGATAATTTATTTAGCTTCGTCAAGTGAGGTAAAAGGGGCTTATCATTATGAAAAACCTAAAGCAGAATTATATCGAAATACCAATAATATAAATGTTGATGTTAATGTTTTAGATAATAAGATAACAGCTTCATCCGGTGTTTATAGTGTTTCTGTTGAGGGTAACTTTACACCGGCAAATAATCCGCAAAAAAGTATTGAGGCAATTAGAACAGCATTTGCTAAAACCGGTGATACAAACTTTAACTTGGTTGAATTACATATTGAAAATCCAAATAATTTATTTACACCATCGTCTTTACTAAATGAACTGCGGAGAAATCTTTATGGGCAAATTAAGTTTGAACAACCAATAGTGGATTTGCCAAAGACGGAGGTTCGTCAAAAAATAAATTGGCAACCTAAATTTGCAGTAAAAGTTGACGATATTAATTGTTTGAAAAAAATTGATTTAAATAATATAAGTGAAATCATTTATTTAATAAATCCAAATAGTGATTTAAGCTGTTTAAGCAAATTGCCTAAAAACAAAGTGAGGATTGCTTTGCCGGCAGTTTGTCGTCATCCGAAACTGTATGCGGATATTATTGCCAATCTGCTTGCCGGTGGCTATAAAAAATGGGAGGTCGCCAACTACTGGGCTTTAGATGTTTTGCCATTGAATCAATTGGATATTAGTTTTGATTCGTCTTTGTATATGTTGAATACTCAGGCAATAGCTATGGCCGAGGAAATAGGTGCTTCGCAAATTACATTATCACTTGAAGATACAAAATTAAATATTTGTAAATTAATAGAAAAATCATCATTAAAAACAAGCCTTGTTATATATCAGGATGTTCCTTTATTTACAAGTGTCGGCTGTATTCGAGATAATCTTTGCCGCAGTTGTCAGCATGAAGAAAAATGGTTTGATTTAGCGAAAGACGGGCACAAATATAAAGCATTATCTCGGGATTGCCAAATAATGTTGTTTGATGCAAAACCATATTGCGTGGCATCCGAAGCAAAGGATATGCAACCGGATTATTTTCGAATGGATTTTTGCTATTATCCATATACGGCTGAAAATGTTTTGAATATTGTTAATAAATTAGTTAAATTTAATGATGTATCTAATTGCATTAAAGGAAATTTTATTAATAATAATATTTGATATTAATATGGTTGTTAAAAAATGCACTCGTATTTTTACTAATACAAGTGCATTTTATTTTCAGTAATTTTTTTATGTCAAAAAATGGTTATAAAGATTGCAATATTGCATCTATACCCAGTTGGTGATGAAACAAAATTATAAAGTAGATTAAAGCTGAAAAAATTGCAAAAATAACCAAAATATTAATATAGACTGATGATTTTTTAGGCAAGGTTCCTTTTAATCCTTCATCGCAAGCATAGCTGATATAGATGCGGCAAGCAGATATAATGTAAAGAGGCCTAAAAATAAGCATGATAACCAATAACGCTACAATCATAGGAATGCCGGCATATTTATAAAAAGAATACATGTCGTTCTTGGCTGGAATATCATCCAGAAAGGCAAAGAATAATATTGTACCAATATAACATCCAATACCGACAATCCAACAGATTAAAGAATATCCTAAACGTAATTTTATTAGAGGTAAAAAACGTTTTTTGGCGAGATTGAGAGAATCTTGGCATGCTTCTTTAAATGACCTTCCAAATAAAAGAGCCGGTACAAAACCAAGAGTTAACATTTTCCATATTTGATAAATTATTTCATTATAAGCTCGTACCGACGCAGGTGTTCTATTATTTTTTTTAGGCAGGCGTTCTATAATTCGTTTTATGGTCCACCAACCATCTATCCATGAAAAAATCCAGATTGTTCCACTGTGTTTTAAGGCAATTTTGAAACAATCTGTGAATGTTGATTCTTTGTTTTGAAAGCGCAAAATACAAGAGGCGTTCATACATGCCGTTAAAATACCTAAAGGGTATGCCGCAAGACCAACGCAAGCTAAAGACCACAACCATAAAATTAAATCAGCATATTTATTGTAAGAGTCTCCGTTTTCTGCTTTTTCCCAAATTTCTTCAGGTATCCAGCTTAGCACTTGTACCCATATATAATAGGCAAGAACAATACAGCCCCATTGCAAAAGCGCAAAAACAATATTTTCTTTTTCTGTTAAAACAAAGCGCAATGAAGTGGCTATGCTTCTGAAAAAGCCGCCGACTGAGCCAAAGTATCCGGGATTTTCGGAAAAATCTATTTCCTTGTATGCTTTTAATTTCAGATTGTTTAATTCATTTTTTATTGGGATAAGGGACATGAGTTTTCTCCAAGGCTAATAATTTTTTAAATAGTACATAAATATTAAGTGAGTTGCAATGAAAAACGCCCCAGAAAAGGGGCGTTGTGTAAAAAAATAAACCAGCTAAATTAAATATCTAGGGCTTTACGATATGTGTCAACAACCAATTCTTGTTCATCACGATCAGCAGCGTTCATTTTGCGTAATTTTAAAACTGTCCGCATAGCCTTGACATCAAATCCGGCAGATTTTGCTTCGGCAAAAATATCGCGGATGTCGCTTTGAATACCTTTTTTTTCTTCTTCCAAACGTTCAATGCGTTCAATCAGCGAGCGCAAACGATCAACGGCAACACCGCCGACTTCTGTTGTTACATTTTCTTCAGCCATTGTTTTTCTCCTATAAAAATTTTCTTTCCAGTTTGTAGCAAACAAAAATACTTTTGACAAGTGTAATTTTTATCTAAATATTCTCTTTAAACTAATAAGTTTTTAACCTATATGGGTATATAGTTGTACTAAATTAATTTTTTTAGAGGTGAAAACAATGCCAATAGATACACATACAAAAATTTTAGCAACCGTCGGTCCGGCCACAGCATCGGAAGAAATGTTGGAAAAATTGGTTCAGTCCGGCGTGGACGCTTTTCGTTTTAACTTTAGTCATGGCACGCATGAAGAACATGCCGAGCGTTATCAAACCGTGCGTAAACTGGCAGAAAAGTATCGCAGACATTTGACGGTTATTGCCGATATGCAAGGACCAAAACTAAGGGTTGGAACATTTAAATCTGATAAAGTTCTGCTAAAAAATGGTAGCGTTTTTGTGTTGGATATGAATGATGAACCAGGGGATGAAACCCGTGTTATGCTTCCGCATAAAGAAATTTTTGAAGCGGTAAAAGCCGGAGATATGCTGTTATTAAATGATGGCAATATTGAATTAAAAGTTCTCAAAAAAGATGGTTATAAAATGGAAACGGAAGTTGTTGTGGGTGGCTATTTGTCCGCACATAAGGGTGTAAATTTACCAAATGTGAAATTGCCGATTTCCGCTATTACCGAAAAAGATAAAATAGATTTGCAATTTGCTCTTTCTTTGGGCGTGGACTGGATTTGCCTT
This sequence comes from uncultured Alphaproteobacteria bacterium, assembly GCA_934254675.1. Lineage (GTDB taxonomy): Bacteria > Pseudomonadota > Alphaproteobacteria > RF32 > CAG-239 > RUG410. Next base: position 31,725 of record CAKQLP010000002.1, read on the forward strand.
TCTTTTGTTCAAAGTGTAGAAGATGTCCGCATGGCTCGTAAGTTGATAGATGGCAAAGCTTGGATTATTTCAAAGTTAGAAAAGCCAAGTGCTATTGATGAACTTGACGATATTGTAAAGGAATCTGACGGAATTATGGTTGCTCGTGGTGATTTGGGGGTTGAATGCCCAATCCAGACAGTTCCTATTTTGCAAAAGCGTATTGTTAAAACATGTCGAAAATATGCCAGACCGGTAATTGTGGCCACTCAGATGTTGGAGTCTATGATTGGGAACCCGACACCGACAAGAGCAGAAGTTTCTGATGTCGCTACCGCGGTTTATGACGGTGCTGATGCGGTTATGCTGTCGGCCGAAACGGCAACCGGCGGATATCCAGCGGAAACGGTTTCAATGATGCACAATATTATTACACAGGTTGAAAATGATCGCACTTATTATTCATGTATTCAGCGTGATAAAGATTTGTCCGGTTGTGAAGATATGGCTGATGCCATTACTTATGCGGCCAGTGAAATGTCTGATGTTCTTCCGAATGTTGCCGCTGTTGTAACTTATACAGTGTCTGGATTTACAACTTTGTCTATGGCACGCGAACGTCCTGATTTACCGATTTTGGCCGTGACTAATTCATTAGAGGTGGCTCGTCGTATGGGTATTGTTTGGGGTGTTAAGAGTTTTGTTAAAAATGAAACATTCCAAAATTTTGACGGGATGGAACAAACAGCAATTGATGTTGCGGCAGAAAGTCATTTAGGAAAAAAAGGTGACTATTTGATTATTACCGCCGGATATCCAATCGGTCATAAAGGTATGACAAATTTAATACATACCGTTCAAATATAATGTAGTTTGAATAGTGATATTTCCTTATGGATATAAAGGCCATAAGGAAATATTTTTTTAAATATTCAAAGATTTATGTGTATGGTTTTGCCAAAAATAAAATAAGACAACAACTAAAAAAGTAAATGTTTCCGAAATTGGCATGGCAAGCCATATACCCTTTGTACCCATAAGTTTTGGTAAAAGAATAAATGCGGGAACTAAAAATATAAATCCGCGAAACAAGGCGAAAAAAAGAGCAGGTCTTATTTTTTCTAAGCTTTGAAAATAGCCAATAACTGTTAGATTGATTATAAAACAGACAAAACCAGTCGCAAAATAAGGAAAACCATGTATAGCCAGTTGGGCTGCCGGACTGTCGTTTTGTAGAAATAGACCAACCATGAATGACGGAAAAACACAAAAGATTGTTGTAACAAGCATGCCGCAAACCAAAGCTGTTGTTAAGGCCAATTTTACAGTAGATTGCACTCTGTCGTGGAACCCTAAACCATAATTATAGCTGATAATCGGTTGGGCCGACTGGGCAATGGCATTACCGACCATAAAAACAAATGGTGTGTAATAACAGCAAACACCAAAAGCGCCTACACCGGCATCACCTAAATATTTCATAAATATCTGGTTGCCTGTAAACATCAAAATGGCCATAGTGGCTTCGCCAATCATGGCTGAAGAGCCAATTCGGCATTGATTAACAATGCCTTTGGCAAATAAAGGAAAGCCTCGTAAGTTAATTTGAATAGGGTATAATTTGAGATTTTTGGCTTTGTATAATAAATAACACAGAGTCAGAATTCCGCCAACAATCGTTGCTATGGTTGTCGCTAACGCGGCTCCCATGACACCCATGTGAAGTGGAAACATGAATAGCCAATCTAAAAACGTATTAATAACAGCTTCAATAATTGTAAGCCACATGGCTAATTGCGGAGCTCCGTCCAAACGGATGATAAACAGGCCTAACGATGACCACATTAGAAAAACAAATGATGGTAAAATCCAAAGCAGGTAAGTTTTTACATGGTTTAACAAATAATCGGAAGAGCCTAAAATATAAGCAGTTTTATCAGGAAAAAACAGCATCAATCCGGAAAGGCAAAGAGCAAAAATAGAAACGAATAATAAAGATTGTGACACATTGAGCCGTGCCAGTTTTATTTTGCCTTTAGCTAATGCCAACGAAGCAATGACTGAACTACCGATACCCGCCATTAATCCAATTCCGGTAAATATCATAAAAAGAGGCGCTGTGATGTTTATGGCGGCAATGCCGTCGCTGCCGACACTTTGACCGACAAACATGCCGTCAATAGCTGTAAAGGTACATATGCTAATCATACCGAACAATGTCGGAATAAAAATTTTTTGAAATAAAACTGAGATATTTTCTGTACCAAAGTTCATAAAATCACCATAAAATAAAGTAGCTTAAATATAAAAAAAAGACCGGTATAATAATTGGTTTTGCCCAGTCATCTTATCCGGCTTCAAACCTCCGATGAGGAATATAAAACTGTTATCAGCCTATATATAAGCAATATTTAAAAGTGTCAAGCATCTTTGTTCGCATCGTTTTCCAACTCGTGGTCGTCGATGGAATAGCCGGTGGCGCGAATGGTGCGGATATAGTCGGAGCCAAATTCGTTGAGGGCTTTGCGCAAGCGGCGGATATGCACATCTACGGTGCGGGTTTCAACATATACGCTGTTTCCCCAGACTTCGCGCAACAAATCTTCACGAGAAAAAACATGGCGCGGGTTGGCAATTAATAATTTTAAAATTCTAAATTCGGTTGGTCCTAAACGCACATAATTTTCGCCGCGAAAAACTTTTTTCTCAATAGTATCCAAGCGGATATCTTGAAAGATGTATTCTTTTTGGGTTAATTGCGAAGTGGTGCTGACACGGCGCAAATTGGTTTTTATGCGTGCTAAAAGTTCAGGAATGGAAAAAGGTTTGGTCACATAATCATCTGCACCGGCCGAAAGTCCGATAACCTTGTCTTCTTCCTGACTTTTTGCTGTCAGCATGATAATCGGAATGCTTTTTAAATCTGGATTATTACGAATGATTTTACAGAGTTCCAAACCAGACATTTCCGGTAGCATCCAGTCCAATAAAATCAACGATGGCAAATGTTTTTCCACAGCAGTCAGCACGCGGTTTCCGTGAGAAACTGTGATTGTTGTGTAACCATTTTTTTCCAAGTTATATTTCAGTAAAAGGGCAATCGCCTGTTCATCTTCAACAATCATTATTGTCGCCATTATTTTTCTCCCGCTAGATGTAGTTGACGGATAATTTCCGTTGGATTGTCGCTTTTAAATATGGCGGAACCGGCCACTAGTGTGTCAGCTCCTTGTTTTACGCAAAGTTTGGCTGTTTCAATATTGATTCCGCCGTCAACTTCTATTGTTATGTTGCGTGAACCGACAATCTTTTTGGCTTCGGCTATTTTCGGTAACATGTTTTGCATAAATTTTTGTCCGCCAAACCCCGGTTCCACTGTCATAATCAGGATATTATCTATATCTTCCAAAAACGGGCGTAAAATTTGCACCGGAGTATCTGGTTTTACAGAGACACCGGCTTTTAGTCCGACAGATTTTATTTGCGCTAAAACCGAATGTAAATTTTGACAGGCTTCATAATGTACAGTTATCAAATCTGCTCCGCTTGTTAAAAATTGCGGCAAAAATTTTTCTGGATTTTCAACCATTAAATGAGCGTCAAAAAAAAGTCGGCTTTGAGGTCTCAATTGTTTTATCATATTCGCGCCAAAGCTTAAATTTGGCACAAAATGACCATCCATAATATCCAAATGCAACCAATCGGCTCCATTTTTTTCCACATTTGCCACTTCGTCCGCCAAATGTCCAAAGTCTGCCGCTAAAAGACTAGGTGCCACTAAAACCATATTTGTCTCCTTACTTTTCTTATTTTTGAGATTAAACTTAAAAGATTAAATAGTCGTAAACGTTGATTTCGTTTATTGAATGATTATGTATTATTCCGTTCAATTAAAAAAAGGAGAGATACAATGGGTGAAATGGCTAAAAAAATTGTAAAAATGGATTTAGACGAATTATTAAAAGTTTTAAATGAGGCATACTCTGAAGAATGGTTGGCCTATTATCAATATTGGCTGGGGGCAAAATTGGCGTATGGACCGGAACGTCCCAGCGTGGTGAAAGAGTTTGAAGAACACGCCGGCGAAGAGTTAAAGCACGCGGATTGGTTGGCTAATCGAATTTTGCAACTTGGCGGAACACCGGCAATCAGTCCGGAAGAATGGGGGCGCTTGGCGCATTGTAAATATATGCCTCCAAAATCAGCTGAAGTTCTTGCTTTGGTTAAAGATAATTTGGCGGCCGAACGTTGCGCAATTGATCGTTACCAGCGTTTGTGCGATATGACTGAGGGTAAAGACCATGAAACTTTTCGCATTTCCCGCAAAATACTTAAAGAAGAACTGGAACATGAACAGGAAATGGAGGATTTTGTGGCAGATCTAAAAGACAAACATATTTAGGATAAGGCTAAATTTCAGTATATTAATTGCTGTTTTATGTATTAAAACGGCAATTAATTTTTTATACAGTTAAAAGCCGTGCAGAAATTATAAAAGTCGGTTGATTATTGGAATTATTCAGCTATGATGTCGCGTATGATTGATATGATGCCGGAAATAAAAGAATATACTGTCAGCGAAATTTCTGCCGCTATTAAAAAGTTGGTGGAAAATTCGTTTGCGTTTGTACGCGTTAAAGGCGAAATTTTTGGAGCTAAACGCGCGGATTCCGGCCATTGGTATTTATCGCTGAAAGATGAAAATTCGTTGCTTGCCGCTGTTTGTTGGCGCGGTGTGGCAAATACTCTGCCGCTGAAAATTGAAGACGGCATAGAAGTAATTGCCAGTGGGCGCATTACCACTTTTAACGGGCGTTCATCGTATCAATTGGTGATAGAAAAACTGGAAATTGCCGGCGAAGGGGCGTTGCTGAAACTTTTGGAAGAGCGCAAACAAAAGTTTTTGGCCGAAGGGCTGTTTGCGCAAGAACATAAAAAGCCTATTCCTTATTTGCCGCAAACAATCGGGGTGATTACCAGTCCAACCGGTGCGGTTATCCGAGATATTATCCATCGGGTGCGTGATCGTTTTCCTACTCGAATTATCGTGTGGCCGACGCCGGTACAGGGTGAGGGAGCGGCGGAGAAGATAGCCGCAGCCATAAAAGGCTTTAATGCGTTGCCTTTAGGTGACAAAAATCGTCCGGATGTGTTGATTGTGGCGCGCGGTGGCGGTAGTTTGGAAGATTTGTGGCCGTTTAATGAAGAAGTTGTGGTGCGGGCGGTGTATGATTCTGTTATTCCGTTGATTTCGGCGGTGGGACATGAAACCGACACCATGCTTATTGACTATGCGGCGGATTTGCGTGCGCCGACTCCGACCGGTGCGGCAGAATTGGCGGTTCCGGTAAAAAAAGATATATACAATACCTTGCTGACGGCGGATTTGCGCATGCAAAACGCAGTTACGCGCTATATGAATGAATTTAAGCAATATGTGGAGGCGTTGGGACGTGGAATTCCGCCGTTGGAGCAGTTAATACTGGAAAATCAGCAAAAAATAGATGATAGAAGCGAACGGTTGAAATTGGCGTTTGCAAATTTGCTAAAAGATAAAGATAATTTGTTAAAATTGACGAATTTGAAACCTTTTTATATTAAGAATCTGCTGGAAGTCAAAAATGAAAAACTGAAGAATTTGGCTTTACGATTGGATTCAGTCTCGGTGGAATCAGTGCTGAAACGTGGATTTGCTTGGGTTTCGGACGGACAATTTAAAACGTTGTATTCCGCTACGCAAGCCAAACGCTGTGATGAGTTGCATATTCGATTTGTAGATGGAATCGTAAAAGTAAAAATGATGGAGAAACACAATGCCGTTCAAGGCGATTTGTTTGACAATTTGTAGTTTGTTGGCGGCTATACCGGCCAAGGCTTTGACAATGTGCGGAGCGGCTCAGCAGGGCGGAATTATTCGGCTACAAGATGAAAATTTGGCCGAGGTTAAGCTAAACGGCAAAACGTATAACGCAGATAAAAACGGCGAACTGGCAATTGCTTTTGGCCGTGACGCCGAATTGCAACAGCCACTGAAAATTTTTTATAAAGACGGCTCAATGCAAACTTATAATTTGCAGATAGCCCAAATAAAATGGGATGTGCAAAAAGTTGATGGTTTGCCGACTTCTAAAGTTGCTCCGGCGCAAACCGATTGGGCGGCTATTCAAAAAGAGCAAAAAGACGTGGGCGGCGCGCTGAATGAATTTAGCGTGTCGGATAACTGGAAAGCCGATATGTTGAAGCCGGCGGAAGGACGTACCAGCGGAAATTTTGGCGGACAGCGCATTATGAACGGACAAAAGAAAAATCCGCATCAAGGGTGGGATATTGCTGTGCCGGAGGGAACAGAAATTAAATCTCCGGCCGACGGAATGGTTACTTTAAGCGACGGGCCATATTTTTATAGCGGCAATGTGGTGGTTTTGGAACACGGACAAAACTTGAGCACGGTTTATGCGCATTTGCAAAAAACTTTGGTGCACACCGGCGATAAAGTGCAAAAAGGACAGATTATCGGTTTGGCTGGTAAAACCGGCAGAGCGACCGGACCGCATTTGCATTGGGGAGCTTCACTGAATGGCGTGCGTTTTGACGCCAAAAATCTGTTGAATTTTTATAATAAAGACTGCAAAATAATAGAGGATTAAAATGACTACTTTCCATTTGACAATGTTGGCTTTGCTACAAGGAATTACTGAATTTTTGCCAGTGAGTTCCTCTGGGCATCTGATTTTGTTTTCTAAATTTACGACCTTTCCTGATCAAGGGTTGGAAATTGACGTAGCCTTGCATATTGGCTCGGTTATCGCTGTTATGATTTATTTTTGGCGAGATATTTGGTATATGGCGGTTGGGGTTGCTAAAAGCAGATTACTGCCGGATTTTAAAATATATGGCAGTAAAATGTTTTATTTGGTGCTGATAGCAACCATTCCGGCACTTCTTTGCGGAGCGGCTTTAAAGTTTATGGGAACGGAAGAACTTCGCAGTACAAAGCTTATCGGGTGGAATATACTGTTGTATGGCTTGTTGCTGTGGGTTATTGATAAAATGTCGCTTACGGCTTTGAAAATCCGTAATTTAGAAGTTAAAGACGCGATTTTAATCGGCTTGGCGCAATGCTTAGCTTTGCTTCCTGGGACAAGCCGCTCGGGCATAACCATTACAATGGGAAGATTTTTGGGCTTGGAACGACGCGAAGCAGCTAAATTTTCTATGTTGCTGTCTATTCCGACAATTATCGCCGCCGGCTTGGTCGAAGGCTATGAAATATGGCAAAGCGGTGATGTTGGACTGATTTTGAGAGCTTGCGATGGAGTGCTTTATTCATTTGGCTTTTCGCTATTGGCTATATTTGTACTGATGCAATGGCTCAAAAAATGGTCGTTTTTTCCGTTTGTTTTATATCGTGTGGCTTTGGGGACGGCCTTGCTTTTGGACGCTTATGGAATTTATGATGTCAAAGCGTTGTTTGCTTAAAAACATCTTGACAAGAAAATAAAATACGTCTATAAGTTTTGCTGTTAAATGCTCTGGTGGCGGAATTGGTAGACGCGCATGCTTCAGGTGCATGTGGGAGGTCTCCCGTGGAGGTTCAAGTCCTCTTCAGAGCACCATTTTTAGCTCCTTGCAATAAAGGGGCTTTTTTATTTTATTAGGTTGTTAACATGGAAAAAGAAACTGCGGCAGAACAACTTTTAAAATGGTATGATAAAAACGGCAGAAATTTGCCGTGGCGCGTTAAAGGAGGGGCTCATCCCAGTCCGTATGTTATTTTAGTTTCAGAGTTAATGCTTCAACAAACAACGGTTAAAACTGTGATACCGTATTTTGAAAAATTTATGAAGCGTTTTCCAACGATAAAAGATTTAGCAATTGCGGATGAAGAAGAAGTTTTGCAATATTGGCAAGGATTGGGATATTATTCGCGAGCCCGTTCTTTACATAAAACGGCGCAGATGATTTTTGAAAAATATAATGGAATTTTTCCTCAGAAAAAAGTCGATGTTCTAAAGTTAAAAGGAATTGGTCCTTATACGGCCGCAAGCTTTTTAGCACTGGCGTTTAATTTGCCGGAAACTGTGGTGGATGGAAATGTTGTTCGGATTGTTTGCAGATTGTTTCATCTTACCCAGCCTGTGAATCAAATAAAAGATATTATTCGGCAAAAAGCGGAGAGCTTAAACCAAACATCTCGTGCCGCGGATTATTCTTCGGCGATTATGGATTTGGGCGCGTTAATCTGTACGCCAAAAAATCCGCAATGCTTGTTATGTCCATGGCAAGATTTGTGCCAATCTAAAAATGAGTTGGATTTAGAGCAAATTCCAAAAATTGAAAAAATTATAAAAAAAGAGCAAAAAGCTAAAGTTTTTGTGATTGTAAACAACAAAAACGAGTTATTTATTCGTAAGAGAATGGAAAAAGGTTTGCTTTTTGGCATGTATGAATTTCCATGGGGTGAAAATGTGGAATTTGCCAATGCTCAAGACAGTGGATTAACTGTAACGCATGTATTTACACATATAAAGTTGGTTTTGCAAATTTACACATTGAAATCAGAAAATGTCGAAATGAATGGAAATTTTACTTCAAAAGATAATCTAAAAAATTATCCGATGTCAACTTTAATGAAAAAAGTTTTAAAAATGTGGAGTGAAAAATGTTAAAGTATATAGATTATAAAAAGGATAGTTTATCCTAAAATTGTAAATGAGGAAAACAACGAACTTTATGATTTGATGAAAGAAGTTTTTCGCTGATAGTTTGATTTAGAGTTAAATAGAGCCTCTTGTTAATGACGACAAGAGTTTTTTTATATTTATTAGGGAGAAAAATAGATGATATATGGATATGTAAGAGTCTCGACAGATAAGCAAACATTGGAAAATCAAAAGTTTGAAATTAATAATTTTTGTCAGAATGAAAAAATTAAAGTTGAAAAGTGGGTAACAGAAACCATTAGCGGAACTAAAGATTTTGAAAAACGAAAACTTGGAAAATTACTAAAAAAGCTCAGAAAAGATGATATTTTGATATGTTCTGAAATTTCACGTTTAGGACGTAATTTGCTGCAAATCATGACAATACTTAATTTTTGCATGAAAAAGGAAGCGCAGGTTTGGACAATTAAAGATAATTATCGATTAGGTGTTGATATTCAAAGCAAAGTGCTGGCTTTTGCATTTTCGTTATCGGCAGAAATAGAACGAAATTTGATTAGTCAAAGAACAAAGGAAGCTTTGGCTCGACTCAAGGCCAATGGCCAAAAGTTGGGTCGAGTTTTGGGAAGCAAAAATAAGAAGCATATTTTAGACGGCAAAGAGCAAAGTGTTTTGCAGCTTATAAACAAAGGTGTTCCTAAAACTAAAGTGGCAAGAATACATGGTGTTAGTGTTTACACAATCTATAAATTTTTAAAAAATAGCTATAAATAAAAAAAAAATCGAAGATGCAATCTCCGATTTTTTTTATATTGGTGGAGGTAAGCGGGATCGAACCGCTGACCTCTTGCATGCCATGCAAGCGCTCTCCCAGCTGAGCTATACCCCCATGAACAGTTAAGACGTACACTTGATAACATAAAGACCTCAGCTTGTCAATATAATTTTAATAAATATTTTGTCAAAATAATATTTTTTAGAAAATATTGTTTAATTGTCAAACGGCGGTGCCATATCTGATGAATTAAAATTTATATGTTTCAGATAATTATACAGTGTTTTACGATTACAGTTTAATATTTGAGCAATTTTGCTTTTAGGGGTATTATTTTTTAATAAAAGAAAAATTTTGTGATTGTGAGAATCTAGGATATGCCTATTGTTTTTACGTCCCGAAGGGCGGCCGAGCGGATGTCCTTCATTACGAAGTCGGTTTAAGGCTTCTTTGGTTCGTTGGCTAATAAGATTTCTTTCTATTTCAGCGGATAAGCCAAATGCAAACGCCAACACTTTACTTTGGATGTCAGAACCTAATCGGTAATTATCTTTAATTGTCCAAATAAGGACGCCTTTATTTAAACAAAAATTTAGAATGCTCATAACTTGAAAAAGGTTTCGACCTAATCTGGACAGTTCCGAAGCTATAAGAATATCTTTTTCTGAAAGTGTTTGGAGTAAGTTTCCTAATTTTCGTTTGTTTAATTCTTGAGTTGCGCTAATTGTTTCCATAATCCATCGGTCTATTTTTATTTTTTCTTTTTTGCAAAATTTTTCGATTTCATATTTTTGATTTTTTGTAGTTTGCTTATCTGTGCTGACGCGAATATAACCATATATCATGACTGTTTTCCCCAGTGGTCGTTTTTGTTGAAAAGAATAAAATTAAAATGTTTTTGATTGTTTACAAAGCAAACAACAAGCTTGTAAATAGTCAAAACAATGCTTATCATTTTTCTGTTTAATATCTTTATCCATTGGAGAAAACAAATGAAGCTCAAACTGAATAAAAGACAATTGTTTTATGGATTGTTTATTACTGTATCTGTGATTGCGGGAGTTCTCACAGGCGTTTATTTTAGCGGTGAATATATTTTGGGTAAGGATAAACTGGAAATTGCTAAAATCGGCAAGATAGATGTTCCGGCACCAACTAACTACGGAGAAAACGGAACAGTTTATCCTCAGCCTTTGTCCGTGACTTTTAATACTTCTGTGGCGGCTTTGGATAAAATAGGGCAGAATATAAAAAACGGCATAAATATTCAGCCTGATATCCGAGGCAGTTGGCAATGGATTAGCGGTGATTGCTTAATATTTACACCGGAAACGGATTGGTTGCCGAACACGTCATATAAAGTGACGATGAGTAAAAAAATTTTTAGTCCGCAAATCAAAATTGACAGTTATGACTTTCGTTTTAATTCTCCGGAATTTGTAGGAAATGTTATTGCTTCGGATTTTTATGAAGATCCACGGGAACTAAAAAACAAATCGGTTACAGCCAGTTTTAAATTTACATATCCGTTGGATATAAAGGATTTGAAAAAAAATATTCAAATAAAAACCGTTGGCGGAGAAGATTATGATTTTGATTATAAGCTGGAAGAACATAACACAGTTCTGCATATAGTTTCAAAACCTGTAAAAATTAAAGATGAAGAAGATTTTGCTAAAATAAATATTCAAAAATTGGGCAATGCGTATAATCAAAAATTGTTGAAAAACACATTGGAAACAACGGTTAAGATTCCAAGCAGCACGACTTTTTTTAAAATTAAAAGGATTTTTTCTGAAATTGTTAGAAATCCTCAAAAAAATAATAATCCCGAACAAATTTTAACGGTTGAGTTTACAACAGCGGTTAACCAAGAAGAATTGGCTCAAGCATTAAAGTTAAAATATTCAAAAGAAGATTGCTCGGTTTTGAGAGAAAAATTGTCTAAAAATCAGATTTCCGAAACGGAAGATTTAAATTTAGAAAATGTTTCTCAAACTCAAACAGATGCAAAAACTCAAATGTTTAAATATGACAGTTTTGAAAATAAAGGCTGTTTGCTGGCTTTAATAGACAATAATTTAACGTCGATTGAAGGATTTAAACTGGGAAAAGAAGACTCTGTGTCCGCAACGGCGGTTAACATGGCTTTTTATCCTCTGGAAGCTGATATGGCGTTTGACGGTGCAATCCTTTCTTTGCAAGGCAGTAGAAAAATTGGCTTTATATCCAGAGGAGTTAAAGAATTGGATGTGGATATTGCCAGAATTAAAGAAAGTGATTTGAATCATTTAGTTACACAAACTTATGGAAATTTTGAAAAACCGAATTTTGAATATTATAATTTTTCTGAAGAAGATATTGCTGAGATTTTTCATAAAAAATTACCTATAATTTCAAAAAATCCGGCGGAAGCGAATTATTCATCTTTGGACTTAAATGAATATTTAGAAAATAGGAAAGGTGTGTTTTTGCTATCTATTTATGGTAAAAACGGACAAAAATCGAGTTATAAAAATCGACGTTTATTGTTAATGACTGATTTGGGAATTGTGGTGAAAGATAATGTTGATAAAACTCATGATGTTTTTGTTTCTAATATTGCTTTGGAACAGCCTGTTGTCGGCGCCGATGTTCAAGTTTTAGGAAAAAATGGTCAGCCGGTGCTGACAGCTGTCACAGATAAAAACGGGGTGGCAAAATTAGGCGATTTTTCAGCATTTACAAATGAAAAATCAGCAGTTGTTTATAAGGTTATAAAAGATGGGGATATTTCTTTTTTGCCTATTAATAAAGAAGACCGAATGCTGAATATGTCGCGTTTTGATGTTGGCGGAGACTATATAGACAGTGGTAATGATGCGCAAAATTCATTAAAAGGGTATATTTTCAGTGATAGAGGCGTTTATCGACCTTCGGAAACCGGACATTTGGGAATTTTGGTGCGTCAAGCAAATTTAACTATACCTCAGCAGCTTCCTTTGGATTTAATAATCCGCAAACCAAATGGTGAAATTTTTGCAACCCAGAAACTTTTGAGCAATGCCGATGGCTTTATGTCCTATGATTTTGTTTTGCCTGAAACGGTATTGACAGGGGTGTATTCTGCCGAACTTTGGCTTAATGGAAAAGATAATCAGTCAATGTTTGTCGCTTATTCTTTTTTTAGAGTGGAAGAGTTTATGCCGGACACCATGAAAATAAAAGCGGAAATTTCTCAAAGTTTTTCACAAGGATGGTATAATAATAAAACTTTAACGATTGACGCGGATTTGCAAAATTTATATGGAATTCCTGCGGCCGGCCATGTTTTACAAACAGAATACAATCTGATGCCGGTAGATTTTAGTTTTGAGTCCTATAAAGAATATAAATTCTGTAATCCTTATCAGGAAAATAAAGTGAAAACGCTAAAGGATACTTTGCCTGATGTAAAAACAGATAGTGACGGAAAAGCTGAAATATCTATCAATTTGAGTGATTTTACACAAGGAATGTACAAAATACATGTCAATATAGACGGTTTGGAAAACGGTGGAGCCCGTGGTGTTGGCACAAGCGTTTCAGCTTATGTTTCTCCGGCGGATTATTTAATTGGCTGGAAAACCGATGGAAAACTGGACTATATTTATAAAGGGGCTGAACGAAAAGTAGATTTGATAGCTGTAAATAATGAACTGCAAACAATTGAACTGAAAAATCTGTCGCTGAAATTGATGAAAAAAAATTATGTGTCCGCATTGGTGGAGCAAAATAACGGAACATATCAATATCAAACAGTGTCTAAAGAAATATTGGTTAAAAAATCACCATTAATTATTTCAGCTTTAGGATTTAGTCAAAATTTGGAAACGTCGGAAGCAGGGGATTATGTTTTACTTGTTTGCGATAATGTCAGCGGAAAAATTTTGGCCAAAATTGATTATTCTGTGTCTGGAGAAATGAATACGACGCAAAAAATAGATAAAAACACTCAATTGGGGGTAAAACTTGATAAAAAAGAATACAATGCTGGTGAAACAATAAAAATGCAAATATCCGCGCCGTATCAGGGATATGGATTAATTACAATTGAACGCGACAGTGTATATGCTTATAAATGGTTTAAAATGGATAGTCTGACGAAAAATGAGGAAATTGTTTTGCCGAAGGATGTTGAGATAAACGCTTATGTCAATATAGCGGTATTTCGTTCTTTGAGTTCTTCAGATATTTATCTGTCTCCGCTAAGTTATGCAACAGTTCCATTCAGTATAAATAAGGAAAATAGAAAATTGGATATAGAGTTGGAGGTTCCGCAAAAAATTAAATCAGGCGGCGATTTACAGGTAAAATATAAAACAGCACAGGATGCTAAAATAATTATTTATGGCGTAAATGAAGGTATTTTGCAGGTGAGCCGATATAATATGCCGAATTTACTGGATATTTTTATGGCCAAAAGAGCGTTGCGAGTGATTACATCACAGATTATGGATTTAGTTATGCCAGATATTCGTTTTTTCCGCAATTTAAGTTCAAGCGGTGGAGATGGCGGCGAATCTGATGATTTTTTGAATCGAAATTTAAATCCATTTGCCCGTAAAACCGATAAGCCTGTTGCTTTTTGGAGCGGAATACTTCAAAGTGACGGCAATGAAAACGTGTATTCTTATCATGTTCCTGAAACATTTAACGGAAAAATAAAAATTATGGCTGTGGCCGTGTCTAAAGATAAATTTGGCAGCGCAGATAAATCTGTTTTGGTTCAAAGCGACTTTGCGCTTGTTCCGTCAGGTCCATACAATGTGACGCCAAGCGATGAATTTATTGTCGGTTTGAGTGTTGGAAATCTTTTGGATAATTTGGATGATAAAGTTGCTGTAAATGTGTCATCAGAAGATGATTTTGAATTTGTGGGCGACACGCAACAAATTGTGAATTTACCAGCTCAAAAAGAAACGTTTTTGAACTTTCGTTTGAAAGCCGGACCAAAATTGGGGGCAAAAACAATTTTATTTACTGTGCAAAGTCTAAGTGATGCAAGTCGAAAGGCTGTTATGCCGTTTAATTTAAGTGTTCGTTCCGCATCGCCTTATAGCAGTAAATTTGATATGGGATTGGCTAAATCTTCATATTCTCCGAGTGATGTTGAAAATATGTATGATGAATATCGTGTACAAAAAATATCGGCGTCTTCTTCACCTTTGGTTTTTGCGCAAGGATTGTTGCAGTATCTAAATAAATATCCGCATTATTGCACCGAACAAACGGTTAGCAAAATTTTTCCGGCAATGGAATTGTTTTTTAAATCTCCGGAACTATTAAACGGAATGGACGTTTACACGTTATTTGATGATGCAATGCGTGTTTTGCGGGAACGTCAAGCCATTAATGGTGGTTTCGCTTCTTGGAATAGTGACGTTTTAGACGTTAACACAAGAGATTCTTTATATGCCTCTCATTTTTTGGTTTTAGCCAAAAAACATGGATTTAATGTTCCTGAATATATGCTAAATTCCGCTTTATCTTATTGTGAAAGTGTTGCCGCGCTTCAGCCGAGTGATGAAAATGATATATATCCGGCGTATGCTTCCTATATTTTAACGTTGAATGGAAACATAACAACAAATTATTTGCTGAATTTGGAAGAATTTTATAAGGCGGAATTTGCCAAAGATTGGCAAAAAAATATAAGCACTGTCTTTTTGGCGGCAAGCTATAAACTTTTGCAAGATGAAAAACATGCTTCTTTATTGTTTGGGCAATATGAAGATACTTCAAATGCAACGGCAAACGCTATGAATATTTATCTGACAGCTAAGCATTTTCCGGAAAAAATGAAAACATTGACTAAAAATAGTGTAGAGCAATTATTAAAGCCTTTGTCTGAGGGAAATTTTACGACTTATTCTGCTGGATGGTCCGTTTTGGCATTGAATGCGTTTAACCAAATGGAAAAAGATAAAGAAATTGAATTTTCTCCATTGAAATCCAAAGCAGATCCTTTTCCGACAATGTATTACACGCCAGAAACAAAGAATATAAAAGTTTCGGCTCCGTATCCTTTTTATTATGTAAATGCGCAGCAGGGTTTTTCAAAAAATTTGAACATAAAAGCTTATTCAAATGGATTGGAAGTGAGTAAAACATATTTTGATAGAAACGGGCAAATTGCAACGCATGCTAAACTGGGTGACGTTTTAACTGTTAAAGTAAATTATCGCAGTAATGATAAAGAACCTATATTTGATGTCGCTTTTGTTGATTTGTTTGCCGGATGCTTTGAAATGGTGGATAATTCTTTGGAAACCGGAAAAGATACAACCAACTCTGAAATTAGAGAAGACAGGGTAAATGTATATGCTCCGGCATTTGTGTATGAACAATCTTTCAGTTATAAAGTTAAAGTTGTTGCGGAAGGCACGTTTATTTTACCGGCGGTTTATGCTTCAGCAATGTACCAACCTTTGGCGCGTGCAAATTCCACTATGTCTAAGATAGTTGTCGGGGAATAAGTTGAGAGGATGTGTCCGCAAATTATATCAGAACGTGTTTATTCGTTTTGCTTTGCTTTTATTATTGATTACTACGGTCGTTTATATTCTTGTCCCAAAGCCGGATTTGTACAACAAATACAGTTTTTCCAGCGCTGTTTATGATACAAACGGCAAACTGCTTAAACTCTCTTTGAGCAACGATGATAAATATCGATTGTTTGTTTCTTTGCAAAATGTTCCAATTGAAGCCCGTCAGGCTTTGTTATTATACGAAGATCAATATTTTTATTATCATATCGGAGTTAATCCGTTTAGTCTATTTCGGGCAATTTTAGCAATGTCAAGCGGAGGAAGACGCCAAGGCGCGTCAACAATAACCATGCAAGTGGCGCGCATTGTGTTTCAGATAAATTCAACCTCTTTTTTAGGAAAAATAGAGCAAATATTCCGTGCACTGCAAATTGAATTATTTTATAGCAAAAATGAAATTCTTGAAGCTTATTTTAATTTGGCGCCCTATGGTGGAAATATTGAAGGCATCGGGGCGGCGGCGTTAATCTATTTTCAACAAAACGCTGATAAACTTAATTTACCACAGATTTTGGCATTGACAGTAATACCTCAAAATCCATCTAAACGTTCTTTGCTGACAGAGATTAATCGTAAACAGAATAGTGTTGCGTATCAAAGAATAAAAAATATATGGCTTGAAAAATATCAACATTCCCAAAATGAATATTTAAATCTTCCTTTGTCATCATCAGTATATTTGCCAGATAACGCATCGCATTTTACTCGAAGAATGTTTGCCGCTTATCAGGGTGAAATAAAGACGACATTAAATCTGAATTATCAAAAAGATTTGGAAGACATTATTCGCCGATATGTGGCTGAACAACGGCAAAAAGGTGTGTTCAATGCATCAGCCCTATTGTTAGATAGTCAAGACATGTCTGTTTTGGCTTATGTCGGTTCAGCAGATTTTTATAATAAAAACATTTCAGGACAAGTTGATGGTATAGTTGCCCGCCGTTCTCCCGGTTCAACGCTAAAACCCTTTGTTTATGCCTTAGCTTTGGAGCAGGGATTGATACATCCTTTGAGTATGCTTAAAGATGTTCCCAGCCGATATGGATTTTATTCTCCGGAAAATTTTGACCATACTTATTATGGTCTTTTAAATGCAACGAGAGCTTTGACATTAAGCAGAAATATTCCGGCGGTGGAACTTTTAATGCAAGTTGGTGAGAAAAATTTTTATGAATTGTTAAAAAAATGTGGGGTTAACTTGCCCAAAAAAGCGGATTATTATGGTTTAGCGATGGCATTGGGCGGTGTCGAGGTGTCCATGGAAAATTTAGCCTCAATGTATGCTATGCTTGCCAATAATGGAAAATTTTCAAACATTGTTTTTCTAAAAAGCGAAAGTGCGGATTTTCAGCAATTGTTATTGCCTGAAGCGGCTTTTCTAACACGTTACATGTTGTTTCAAAATGAAAGCATAGATAAAAATTTGTCAAAGTCCATTAAAAGAAAAGCTATTTCCGCCGCATGGAAAACCGGAACTTCGTTTAGTTATAAAGATGCTTGGACAGCAGGAATTTTTGGAAAATATGTGTTAGTTGTGTGGCTTGGTAATTTTAATGGAAAATCCAATTCTGCTTTTGTGGGTAGAAAACTGGCTGCGCCTTTATTCTTTAGGATAGCCAGAAGATTTATGGATAAGAATTTATTGTCGTCTTATAAAGACGAAACAGAATATTTAAATTTGGCTAAAGTTAAAGTTTGTCAGGATACGGGAGATTTAGCTACGGAATTTTGCTATAAAACAGTTGAAACCTATTTTATTCCCGGGGTGACTTCAATTAAAAATTCAAATATTACCCGTTTGATTCCTATTGATAAAAAAAGCGGGTTGAGAGCTTGCCGACACACTCCGCCGCAAACGGAACTCAAAAGCTATAATTTTTGGCCGTCAGAGATATTGTCTGCATATCAAAAAGCTGGAATAAATTTGCAAAAACCGCCGGCGTTTAAAGAAAATTGTCAAAATGTGGAAGATTTTGTTCAAGGAACACCTCCAAAAATATTGAGACCATATAATGGAGAAAAAATTTTACTCAGTTCTTTGCAAGGCGGAAAAATTTTGGCTGAGGCGACTGTTGACGCGGATACTAATGAAGTTTACTGGTTTATAAATAACCGGTTATGCGGAGTTTCTAAAGCTAATGAAATTTATGAAATAACTCCTCCTCAATATGGTCGCTTAGAAGTTAAAGCCGTAGATGGCTTGGGGCGGCAGACAGCTGTTTCAATACAGATACAGTCATTAAATTAAAAAAAGCTCCGGAGTTTTGTGACTCGGAGCTCTAAAATTAAAACACCTCTTGAACGCCGGAAGTGTAAATCACCTGTTCCGGAGAAAGGGTCTTGAGTTTCATTTTCTTTGCCACCACGTCGAGTAAATCTCTGGGAGGAGTTTTAACGTAAAGTGACGAAGAAAGTTCAAATAGAGTTTGTTTGATAAAATCTATTTGATGCTGTACATTTTTGGAAGGTTGCAAATCATTCAACTTTTTCAAATACTTAGTCAAGATTTTGGCAAAGTCGTTTTTGTCATCCGTGTGAAAAGCCAGAATGTTCACGGTGTTATCTTCAGAACGCACCGTACCCAGCCAAATAAAATCACATTGTGTCGGGAGAGAGGTATCAGGAACCATTAATGTTCCGACAAACGTGACTAAATGTTTTGTGTTGTTAGGACCTTTTACTTCCATAAAAAATAATTTAGCAGGCGTTTATCTTTAAATGAATACGTTTGCCTAAAGCGTATCAGACATAATAAAAAACAAAAATATAAAATATTGAGCATAAATTAACTGAAAAATATATTTTTGTCAATAAGCTAAGTCATAAAAAAAATGCCAGAGACTGACATTTTTTTTACAATTATTCATAGCGCAAAGCATTAATCGGATTTAATAAAGAAGCTTTGTAGGCTGGAAAAAAGCCAAACAGCAAACCGACAATGCCGGAAAAACTAAATGGCAATATTACATAAAATGTTGATATTGCCGCGGAAAGCGATGTCAGTTTCGGCAGAATATATACTCCGGAAACACCAATTATCACTCCGATTAAACCACCGATTAAAGACAAAATCAGTGCTTCCATTAAAAACTGCAAGCGAATATCCCAACGTTTTGCGCCAATAGCCATACGAATGCCTATTTCTCTGGTGCGTTCGGTTACGGAAACAAGCATAATATTCATAATGCCAATGCCGCCCACAAGCAACGATATGGAAGCTATTGAGCCCAGCAGAATAGTCATGATTTTGGTGGAATTTTGCATCATTTCCATAAATTGAGTTAAGTTCATAATGGTAAAATCATCATCTTTGGTCAGCCCGAGATTATGGCGTTGGCGCAAAAGTGCGGTAATTTCATCTTGCGATGTGTAGGTGCTTTCGGCATCATAGGCCTGTAACATCAGCATATTCACCATATCCGGAAATTGTGTGCCGGAAATCTTTTTTTGCACGGTGCTGAGCGGCAAATAGACCATATCGTCCTGATCTTGCCCCGGACCGCTTTGTCCGCGGGTGGTGAGTGCGCCGATAACGGTGAACGGCAGACCTTTAATTCGAATTGTTTTTCCCAGCGGGTCAATATCGCCGAACAACTCTTTAACCACAGTCTGACCGAGAATGGCTACTTTGTTTGCGTTTTTTACATCAGCGTCCGAAAAATCGCGCCCGAAAGCCAATTCCCATTCTTTAATTTCAAAATAGCGGTTGTCTGTTCCCACAATATTTGTGGCCCAGTTTGTGTTGCCATAAACAATTTGTCCGCTGTCGTTGACTACCGGTACGGCCAGATGAATAGCCGGAATTTTATTTTGAATGGCATCGGCATCGCCGTTTTTTAAGGTTGGTTGCGAGCCGTGTCCCATTCTTGCGCCGCCGGAAGTCGATGAGCCGGAGCGAATCATAATCAAATTTGTTCCCATACTGCGCATTTCTTTTTGAATGGAAAGCTGTGCGCCGTTACCGATGGCCAACATCACAATCACGGCGGCCACACCGATGATTATGCCCAAACTGGTTAAAACCGAGCGCATTTTGTTGGCCTGAATTGCCCGAATGGCTATTTTATAAATTGTTTTTAATTCAATCATTTTTGAGTTCTTTTCTGGTTTATAATGTCGGAATGAATTTCGCCGTCAACAATTTTGATGATACGTTTGGCGAATAAGGCGATATCTTCTTCGTGGGTTACAAGAATTATGGTGCGGTGTAAATTTTCATTAAGTTTGCTAAACAAATCCATAATTTCCACACTCATTTTGGTGTCAAGATTTCCTGTCGGTTCATCGGCAAAAATAATCGGAGCTTCATTAACAATGGCGCGAGCTATGGCCACGCGCTGTTGTTGTCCGCCGGAAAGTTGGTTGGGTTGATGGTGCATACGCTCATGCAAGCCAACGCTGTTCAAGGCTTTTTCGGCGCGTTCTTTACGTTCTTTATCGTCTATTCCGGCATAAATCATTGGTAATTCAACATTTTCAAGAGCCGAAGTGCGTGAAAGCAAGTTAAAACCTTGAAAGACAAATCCGATTTTACGATTGCGGATTTCGGCCAGTTCATCACCGCTTAAATGTTCGATGTTTTCGCCATCTAAAACATATTCACCTGAAGTTGGGGTGTCCAAACAGCCCAAAATGTTCATCAATGTTGACTTTCCCGAGCCGGAAGGCCCCATAATAGCCACAAATTCACCGGCTTTAATCTCTAGATTTATTCCTTTCAAAATCTCTAAATCAAAACCATCCAAAGGATAACTTTTATGAATATTTTTCAGTTGTATCAGCGGGTTCATCAGTGAGGCATCCTAAATTTCATTTTTTTGGCGTCAGCGGCGGAAGTTTCTTTAGAAACAATAACTTCATCACCGATTTTTAAGGAACTTTCTAAAATTTGCGTGTTATCATCGTCGCTTACTCCGATTTTTACGGTGACGCGTTCCGGTCTGCCGTTTTTAATAATCCAAACTCCGCGGTCTTTATAGCGTTTGGCCTTGTCGCTGTCGTCGATATAAAAACGCAAAGCTTGGTTAGGAACAAGCATCACGTTTTTTTCTTCGGCGGTAATAATTTCAACATTGGCGGTCATTCCCGGTTTTAATTTCAAATCGGTGTTATCTATGCCGATAACCACTGTATAAGTTACCACATTTGAGGTAGTGATGGCTTCGTTGCGAACTTGAGTTACTGTGCCGTAAAAATAATCGTCAGCATAGCTGTCAACTGTGAAACGCACTTGTTGACCTTCTTTGACTTTGGCAATATCCGCTTCAACAACCGAGGCTTCAATTTGCATTTTGGTTAAGTCTTCGGCCACCGAAAAAATTTCAGGCGTTTCAAAACTTGCCGCCACGGTTTGTCCGACTTCCACGGATTTAGAAATGACAATGCCGTCAACCGGAGCTTTAATTTCAGTATAAGAAAGTTCGGTTTGCGCCGAATTTAAGGAAGCTTGCGCTTGTTTGACCTGCGCTTGTTCCAGTGCCAATTGAGCCACGGAATTGTCATAGTCACGCTCGGCCGCCTCCAAGTCTTTTTCGGTGGAATATTTGGAAGCGTTCAGTTTGGAAATGCGATTTAAGGCTTTTTTATAGTATTTAATGTTGTTTTCTTCAACGGCGACCTGTGCTTTGGCTATGTCCAAAGCGGCTTCACGCTGTTGGACAGTGGCTTTGGCGTTTTCTTGGTCAATCAGGGCTAAGAGTTGTCCCTTTTTAACAACAGAGTTATAATCGACATAAATTTCAGCAATGCGTCCCGAAGCCTGAGAACCGACAGAAACTGTGGAAAGCGGATTGATTGTGCCGGAAGCGGTTATGCTCTCCATAATGTCACCATTTTCAATTTTTTGCGTTTTATAAACCATACTGTCGGTATCGCGGTTCATAAGTTTATAACTGACACTCACAATAATCAGCAGGGCAGTGCCGTAAATCAAGTACTTTTTCATTTTATAACCTTTCGCTTAATAATTAAGGTTCAATATAAAAAATAATTTGTAAAAAATCCATATTTTTTGTGGCGTAATCACTAAAAATATGTGCAAAAAATGGTATGGAAAAAAATGGAATATATCAGTTTATTAACATTGCGGTGTGCTGGTATTAAAAAAAAGGCTTTATTTTTTTGATTTTTCTGTTATATATAAATCGGTTAAAGTGTAACCCTGTCTTATTTGAGGAATAATTTTTTGAAAAAACTTTTGAAGAAAAATAAGTTCAAATTTAAGAAACAAAAGGTTCTTTATGCGGAAAAGAAGCCTTTTTTGGCTGATAAGGAAATTATATTCCGTAGCAACGGAAGAGCTAAAGTATTTAATATTTCTCACCGTTTACAAGTGTTTGCGTTGATGCTGTTTGCGGCGGTTTTTGCGTGGTCGGGTTATAATTATTATTTTTATCACGTTTCGGCAAAAATTATTCATCACAAAGATAAAGAACTGGGAAAAACACGCGACGCTTATATTGATTTGATGTCTGACGTGACGGCTTTGCAAAATAATTTGAAAAATGTGGTTTCTTCAATTGATGAAGCCGGAGATGGTCTGAAAGAAATAGAAAATTATAAAGAAAAAGCAATGGTTGTTGAAGATAAAATTAAACAAATTGCCGATTCTGAAAGTTGGATTGACGCCGATAAGGTAGAAGAAAAAGTGACCAAAAAAGAAGCGTTGTTGCAAAAAGATTTGGTGCAGACCGAAAATAACCAACTAAAACAAAAAATAGAAGAATTGGGCGGTAAAATCACCAATTTGCAAGAAACCGTAAAAGGATTGGAAACAGCTGAAATCGCTATTTTAGATAAAATTCATAAACTTTCAGGTCGGGAAATTGAGCAAATTAAAAGTTCTTTGACGCAAATTAATAAATCACTTAAAGATAAAAATCGTTATTTTAATCCGCTTTCAAACATTAAAGAAGGTAAGGGCGGGGCTTTTGAGCCGGCGCAAGGCATGAAAATTGAAAATAAAGAATTGCTAAAAAAAATGTCGGCGACTTTTCAACAAATAGATACATTAGAAAATTATAAGCGGGCAATGAAAAACGTGCCGCTGGGAAAACCGGTTTACCGCTATCAATTAAGTTCATCTTATGGCACGCGTCAAGACCCGTTTAAGGCTTATTTGGCTAACCATAAGGGCTTGGATATGCGGGCGGCGGCGGGCAGTCGTATTTCCGCTCAGGCCGCCGGTAAGGTAACATCGGCCGGATATCAAAAAAACGGCTATGGCAATTTGGTGGTGGTTGACCACGGCAATGGTTTTGTGACAAAATATGCACATATGCGCAAAATTTATGTTAAAACAGGGGACAAAGTGGCTTATAATCAAGCTTTGGGTGAAGTCGGACGCACCGGCCGCGCCACAGGAAATCATTTGCACTATGAAGTATTGTATCGTGGGGCAAATGTGAATCCGGCTGCTTTTATAACCTTGAACAGCCTGAATTAAGGAGATTGAAATGAGAAGTTTAAAACGTTTAATTTATTTGAAAATAGCTCGAATGAGCAGGGGCTCCAATACTCCTGTGCCAAGCATTATCAGCTGTGACACCAAAATAAAAGGCGATATCTGGGGCGGTGACACAATTCATATTGACGGCAAATTAGAAGGCAATATCATGTGCAATGAAGTGATTATCGGCACGCGCGGCTATATTGTGGGCGACATCAAAGCCAAATCATTGAGTGTTTATGGCACAGTTAACGGCATTATCGACACGGATGAACTGTTTATAGCCAACAACGCGCGTTTAATTGGAAACGCTTATTACAATAAAATTGCTTTGGAGCCCGGAGCGTATATTGAAGGCAATTGCATGCCGCGTTCACGTCGTCCGGAAGCGCAGCCGAGACCATCTGTCAGCCAAGCGCAAGCAAAAGCGCAAGAACAGCCAAAAACAGAGCCGAAGCCGACTGAAAGCAAAACAGTAGAAACTTCGTTAAAAGCTGTGAAATAATGGCGGGAAAAAGTAAAAAAGCGGATTATATTTCTACCGGTCAGGTGGCGCAAAACCGACGGGCGCATTTTGATTATATCATAGACGAAGTTTTTCAGGCCGGTTTGGTTTTAACCGGAACAGAGGTTAAATCACTGCGCTTGGGGCACGCCAATATCAATGACGCTTATGGCATTGTTGAAAAAGGCGAACTATATATGTCTAACATTTTTATTGCCGAATATGTTAATAAAGGATATGAAAGCCACGTTGAACGACGTAACCGCAAATTGTTGCTTCATCATAAAGAAATTGTAAAAATTCAAAATTCTTTAGCGAGAAAAGGCACGACCTTGATTGCCATGAAACTATATTTTGACAATCATGGCAGAGCAAAGTTGGAAATAGGTTTGGGACGGGGTAAAAAGCTTTATGATAAACGGGAAACGGCGAAGGAGCGTGATTGGAATCGTGAAAAATCTCGGTTGATGGCTCATTAATGTTTTTGAGAAAACAATATTTTAATTTAAGGGGATAAACTTGTTTGGTTTATTTCCTTTTTTTGTTAAGCGCGGGCTGAGAAAATACTGCCGTTGAAATGTTTTAGAATCAGCAAACAAATTGGTTGGCTGAAAACATAAAAAAAGAAACGTCCAAGTTAGGAGCAAGGACGTTTCGGAGAAAAACCGCCGTAATGAGAGTGAAAACCGGCGATTATCGGAAAAGCCGAACGATTGAAACCCAAAGGTTTCTATAACCGTTAAGCTTTTCCAAACTCAGTAAAACTTCCATAAAATGGAGTTTGCGTTTGCTGTTGAACTACAAGCTTTTGCCGCTTCAGCAACATTCATTGGCGTTTTTTGGGTAGTACCATTAACACATGCCGCCATTGGTGTTGCTGTAGGTGTTGCTGTAGGTGTTGCAGGTGCAGGTGTTTCAGGTGTATTTAATTCCATATTGGCAGAGGCGAGTGCCGTGCCGTTTCCGCCAATGTTGTTTGATGCTGAACTAGCAGTAACTGAACCACCTGAGCAAGTTATTGATTGAACACCTGCAGAATCAGCGGTTTGTTCCGCACCAGAAGCTACAATGCCGACTAAACCGGAAGAATAGCCGGAACCCCAATCATTGGTCGCCAAGGTCACGCAGGCTTCTTTCGGCAAGCCATTCATGATAACAAAAAATCCTCTGTTAGTCCCACTATCTGATCCGGCATCCATTCCGGTAACTGTGCCGGCACCGATAACAACCGAACCCAAGAAAGCGTTTTGAAGTTTTTTTCCTGTGGTTGAATTTGTACTATCCGCAATTTGCAGTTCATCCGGCACCACACCCATATGAATAGCCGAATCATTATCCAACCCGCTGTAATTTTGTTGTTGCGCGTACAAAGTTCTGATGTTGGTCACAATCATGGCGACGTTGTCCGCAACTTTGTTTGTTTTAAATTTAGTCATGGCTTTTGAATAGCCGGCAATACCGCCAACGCTCAAAACGCCGATAATGGCCAGTACGCCCAACATTTCAATCATTGAACGGCCTGACTGTTCTTCATATTTATAATTATTCATTGTTTTCTCTTCCATAATTCTTGTTAACACAAAAAAAGCCACCGATAAGGCAGCTGGAAGTTGGAAACTACTGATCAAAAAATAGTGTAGCATGTTAGCTATGTACATAGCCTATTTTGCTACCTTCCAGCCATATGACCAGAAGGCACGCACAAAATTTACGCCCTTGTACAAAGACGTTTGACCAAAGAGGTTTCCACACCCCAGACAGACTATCATCCATCCATCTATCACTCTAACAAAGATGTTTGATAATGTAAAGAATATTTTTTTAATTATCCTTTTCATGTTTGCTGACATCTTGTTTTTCCAAGGCGGGGTTAGCTTTGGAATGTTCAATTTTGACTATTTCCGTGTGATAGTGGTCAACAATGTGCAGAAGTTTGTGCCAAAAACCTTCCTCGTAGGCAACAATAGTTCCCCATACAGCCATAATAAACATTAGTACGGTGGAAATACTTTCAGCTATGTCCAATTTTTCTTTTAGCGTGTATTTTTGTTTTGTGTTTTGCATATTAAATAAATAGGCATTTTATTTTTTAAAACAAGGTTGTTGTTTGGAATGACCAAGTGGTTAAGGGCAATGGTGATTTTATCGGCGCTTTCAAAATAAAATTTCGCCTTTACATCAAATAAGAAAGCTTGTTTTTATTTAATACTTTTTCCTTAAATCGCGGCAAAATGCTTTTTGATAAGCTGATGAATTTCAAGCATGTTGTCGCTGACGGCAAAAGCGCCGTTGTGGCGGCAAGCCGCGGCATATTCAGGCGTGTTGTGCCCTGTGGCGCCAATGTAGGCTATAACCGGAATGTTTGCCGCTTTGGCCGCTTTTACACCGGCTAGAGAATCTTCAACAACCAGACATTGCGCCGGTTCAAAATTCATTTGGCGGGCGGCGTATAGAAAAATGTCCGGCGCCGGCTTGCCGTTTGGCACCATATAGGCGGTAAACGTGTTTTTATTGTTAAAATACTTGTCCAATCCCAATTTGAATGTTTTTTTGTTATGTTTTTCAATTGTGGCGCCGGTGGCAACGCATTGCGCAAAGTTTTTATCGTCTAAAATTTGCTCGATGTTTTCGGTTAGAGTTAGTTCGGACGCAATTAAACGATCTTCGTTTTGGTGAATTTCTTGCCAAAAATTGTCATTCAGTTTCAGTTCCGGAAAATCATGCGCCAGCAAATCGACTTTTGTTTTGTCGGCTTTACCCTCCAGATAACGTTTTTGCTGTTCTGGCGTCAGGGTGAAATTGTATAGTTTTTTCAAGGTGTCAACCCAGTTTTGCACCCACAAATGCTCGCTGTCGGCTAAAACGCCGTCAAAGTCCCAAATGATTAAATTTTTAGTCATGTTCTTTATCCTGTGTTTTTGTTCGATATTCGTCTTTTAAAATCATTAATTGTTCAATCTCGGTTGTTTTGTAATATTTGTTGATAAGTTCTTGATTCCATATATAGGCGTCAACGCTCGGAATTTTAACCATTAAGTCCGTCAAAGCGTAGTCCGGAATGTTTACATTTTGATAAAGTCGAACCAAATCGGCGTTATATTCATACAATTTTTTAGCTCGCCGCTCATTAAGCGGGGTATTTGTGTAGTCTTTTGCAAAGATGACAGCCGGCATCTTTTGGGTTATCAGCGTGTCCAGATTGTTTTTTTTGCCAAAATTTATTTCATAGATATAACCGATGTCGTTAAGCTGAAACCAGACATAAGAAGGATCGGGACGAAACAGGTTATAGATGCAGTTGTCGGCGTTGAAAACCGTTTCGTCAGGCGAAGTATTCTTAATAACATAATCCGCCATCCTTAAAACAGTCGTGCTGGAATTTTTGCTCGGTTCGTTGGTATAGATGAATGAGGCGAAAATGATACAGGAAATTCCAAGAGCCGTGTGATAAAGCTTGTTTTTGAGTGGCGTGTCGTGCTTGAAAAAAGAGCAGGCAATGACAATGGCGGCAAGTTCAAAAAACAATGAAAAATAATGCACATACGGTGAAAATGTCAGCAATCGTATGCCGAGTTCGGCAAAAAGCAAAAAAATGATACATTTGCTGTAAATGGTATTATAAGATAAAAAAACGGGATAGAAAAGAATTGCCGCGCAACTAAATAGAATTATGGAGGGCGTAAGAGTTATTGTTGCATATCCCAGTGTTGTCGGCATGTTTATTATTGTGTTCAGCGGAGTTGTTTTTATAATGTGAAAGCCATAATAAACGGGAATAAGACTGTTGAGCTTGTAATTTAATTCAAAATAAAGCGCAAACATATTGTGCCAAAAAAGCCATGCCGTAAAAATGCCGAATAAAAGCAACGGCAAACAAAGCGCTTTAAAAAAATCTTGGTATTTTATTTGTTTTTTTATAAGCGCGTGAAAAATAAAAGCTCCCAAGAAAAACAGCAAGAGAATGATTTTTTGCAAAAAGAAAAAAGAGAGCGTGAACAAGGCAAATGAAATTGTTAATTTAATTGATTGTTTTGTTTCAAAATACCTGAATAAAAAATATAAACCGCTCCAAAAACAGAGATTCATAAAAACATCTGGTCGGAATTCAACAAAATTTCGGCTTAAATAATCTCCGCAACCAAAAAGCAAAAGAGCCAAAACCCATTGTTTGCCGGTTCCAAAATAACGTGTAATGATTTTATAAATGAAAAACCAACTTGTCAAAACGGCTAAAAAAACGGAAAAACGAGCCACATAATAGACATTGACATTGTCAAACATAAAACCAGTGATGGGCGCAAACAAATACCATAACAGCGGGTTATGATGTTCAAAAAAATCAAGATAAGGCGTTTTTCCGCTCCAAACAAGCCACGACGCGTGTATATGCTCCAGTTCATCAACATTCAACAAACCGCTGTTTGTAAAAAGATGAGCCAAAGTTTGCGCCATAAATAACAAAATGAAAAGTGTGTTTAATAAGTTTTTTGATGACGGGAGTTTTATTTTAGCTTTTAGTTGTTCCATTTTTTTGCCTTATTATATTCTAAATGTAGCATAAAAGAATATTGGCGGAGAGTCAATTTATATGTATTTGGATTTTGCAAAAATACCAATTTATGCACTGGTTTTGAAAAAATGTCTTACATGGATTGAAAATATTTTATATAACATATTAGGTGTTATGTATTTAGAGGAAATAATGTTTTTAAATAATTTCTTTGAAAAATTTTCCGGTCGGTTGTGTTGGAATGTTAACTTTTTTACTTTTTTAGAAGTTTTTCTTATAATTCTGACGCCGTTTATGGTGAAATATGCCAATCCCGAATTGTTTATAGAAGGGAATGTCGTTGAAAATTTGCAGTTGGTTATACTGGTTGTGGCGTTTTGCGTGGCATTTAGAGCGCCAAAAGATAAAAAAATGTTTAGAGCATTGGCGTTGGTCGTTATTTTGCTGCTGATGCGCGAAACAAATTTGGGGCGAGGGTATTTTTGTGCAAAATATTTGTCACCAGAGGATATTTGTCGTTGGAAAAATCTAAAATATGGTTTTTTTGTGGAACCTTTGCGCAATTTGTACGGGCTATTCATTTTGTATTATGTTTGGCGGCAAAAGGTTTATAAAGTTGTGGGGCAATATATGTTGAAAGCGCCGTTATTTGTTTGGGATTTGAGCATTTTTGTCGGTGCGGTTGTAACAGCCACTTTGGCGGAGTGGCCGCAAATTGATAATGAAATTTTGGAAGAATCTTGTGAAACTTTGATGTATGTTGCGTTTTTGAATTGTTTATACCGCTATGAACGATGTAAAATTAAAAATAGTGAAATTGGTGATTAAGATTTTTAGTTTGTTCAATAAATTTAATGACATAAAAAAACAGCCTCGATGCAAATAGAATCGAAGCTGTTTAAATTTTTAGCCAATAATGTGGAAACAGTGCAAGATTAAACCGATAATGGCGCATAATGCTAAAAATAAAACCATTATCAGTCCGGAAATATCCGGCGCGGTTTTTAATGTGTCATCAAGTTTATGTTGGCGAATTTTTTTGTCAACATAAAGACCGACTGCCAAAAGAATGAAGTAGCAAACAATAACCACACTCCAAAAAATAGTTGTAGGACTCATAACAATAATTTTAATAATACAAATTTAGTTTTATAAATAGATTATTTTTTATTTTTTGTCAATAAATTAAGTAAAAAAAATAGCCATAGGTTTCAAAACCCAAGGCATTCTTTTAGCAACAAAACAGTCCGACTTTTGTTAAAATAAAGCCTGTTGCCGCAATCAAAAGCGCATAAACGCAGATGAATGTTTTGGTAAAGTCCCCACGATTTGGAGACGCGGTATTCTTTTGCGTTGCGTAACGATCTTTGTTTTCTCGGCGATTAATAATAATGCTGAAAACAGCAGCGGCTGAAAGAGCGGCAAGAACGAGAATACCAAAAAATAATCCCATAATGTTAAAAAAATTTAGTTAAATAATTAATAAATAATTCAAATTCGGCGCATAAATTAGCATGATTTTTTTTATTGTCAATAAATAAATGCTAATGTAATGTGAATTTTAATGATTATATACGCATATGGAGGAAAAAATAATGAAAAAGATTTTATTTTTTGCTGTTGCTTGTTTAACAGCTTGTCATCAAGAAAATAATTTGACGACGGAACATTTGGATATTACTTTGGAAAATGAAAAAGCTGAAACCCAAATCACGGTTGACTATCCGCAAAGTATAAATAATGGAAATTTAGATGCGCTCAGACAGCAGGTTGTGACATTTGTGTTGCCAAATTACTCTGAAAGTTTGGAAAATGGCGCTGATATTTTTAAGCAGTTTGCGGAAGAAAAAAATAAAATGCTGTCAGCGGATAATGATTTTGGAATGGCTATGAAATTTGCTTATAACGGAAACATTTTATTGGTGGCGCAAAATGAAAAATTTGCGACATTTACCTTGGATGCTTATATTTATACCGGTGGCGCGCATGGTATGCCAATTTGGTCGTCTAAGACTTTGCGTAAAACAGACGGAATGATTTTGAATGATAAATTATTGAATGAAAAAGTTAATTCAGAGGCGTTCAAAAAACTTTTGGAGCAAGGTGTTAAGACTTATTTTACAGTGCAAAAAGGGGCTTTTTATCAGTGCGATTTTCAATCGGATAAATTACAAAGCGAGATATTTGAAAATTATAAAATAGATGATTTGCCTTTGCCGCAAGAAAAGCCGTTTTTAACAAAAAATGGCGTGGGTTTTGTTTATATGCCGTATGAAATTTCTTGGTATGCCAATGGGCGGATAGCGTTTGTTTTACCATATTCGCAAATGACAGATTATATGTCTGAAGATGCTTTGAATTTGGTGAAAAATGTTAATAAAAATGGCAAAATCGAAGCTTATGTCGATGAACAAACTCGACAGAAATATCAAGATTATTTGGCTCAGCCTGAACATAAAATCTGTCAATAAGATATTTGGAAAAGGTGTTTTTCCCTGTCATTCTCGGACATGCTTTATTAAACACATTTTAAATGTCATTTTCGGATGTGTTCTTACTTTTTTCATGTCATTCTCGGACGTGTTCCGAGAATCCATATAAAATGATAAAGGAATGGATGGATCCTCGGGTCAAGCCCGAGGATGACGATAAATAATAAAGGATGACATAATAAAAAAAACACCCGAGGATGACGCAATAAAAAATACTCAAGGGATGACATTGAAGAGAGAGACTATAACTAAAGTCATATAACTATTAGAATATTGTTTTAAATATTAAAATGTGTTTTAATAATAATATAATGTGCAAATTAACATTATATTATTTAAGGAGAAAAACAATGAATATGATGAAAACAAATGAAACCGGTCGTTCCATGATTGAAATGCTCGGTGTTTTGGCGATTATCGGTGTGCTGTCCGTTGGTGGTATTGCCGGCTATTCCAAAGCTATGAACAAATTTAAAACAAACAAGGTTGCAGATAATGTGTCTATGATTGTGACCAACATCAGAACCTTGTACGCGCAACAAAATAATTATGCGGGTTTAAATAATATAACAGCTATTCAAATGGGCGTTGTTCCAGATGAATTGGGTACAGACACTACTTCAGGTACTTTAACAAATGCCTTTTTAGGTGGTGTTAATATTGGCACAGCAACAGTTACCAGTTTGGATGCTGGTACATCTGGCGCCAATAGAGGATTCTTTTTAACCATGAACGGTTTGACTAAAGAAGCGTGCGTGACCTTGGCCGCCAATGACTGGGGTTCCGGTTATTCCGCCGGTTATGTGGGAATGACTGTTTCTGGCTCGGCTCAAACTAGTTATAACACGTCATTTGCTGTAAATTGCACGGATCGTGGAGCAGCTAAATGGTGTGCAAGCCAAGGACCGATGCAGGTTTCTCAAGCGGCCACTGGTTGTTCTGCCACTGGAAACACAAATTCGATTACTTGGGTATTCTACTGAGTTTGGAAACGCATGACGGCTTGAGCGATATCCGATAGCCGCCATGTCTCCAAAGACTGCCGTTACTCTCATTGTGGCAGTTTTCTCCGAAACGTCCTTGCTCCTAACTCGGACGTTTCTTTTTTTGTATATAACATATTGAATAGTGAAATATTTTTTTGGCTTTTTAACATAGACATTAGGTCTAAAACCGCTTTAATTTGTTAAAAAATCCTTTATATTTTCTTTATATTATTTTTACTTTTTTTAGCAAAAGGAGGTCACCAATGAAAACGCATACCTTTGCCAACGTTATTATACATGATTTGTCGTCAAAATCTCGTTTGCATGACAATTTTGAAATTAGCCGCGGAATTATCAGCGAGCTGGTTGAAGGCTGGAATAAAAATATTTATGTTATTCCTAATCAAGCATTGCATTTATATAGCGAAAAGACAAAAAAATATTTGTATATGTAAAAAAATTTGTTCGCGACTCCTTAATTTTAGGTAAAAATCTTGTCAAGATGTCTTTTATTTTAGATTTAAAACCTTCTAACATTGCTTATATCAGTTTCACAACAATTATTTTTATATGAGGTGAAAAATGAATACAGCAAAAAATAAACAAACATCGGAATTGAAAAACTATCTTTATTTTGCCGGAACAATCTATGACAGTTTTGAGGCGTTGGAAGAGACCTTGGGAAAATTAAAACTGGAACGTCCGTTGTTTTTGCTTTATATGGCTAAAAAAGCCTATGCCGAAGAAGTGTTTGCCGCCGCTGGTGAAAAACAAGAAAAATTAGAAGATGTGATGATGATGCCGCCGTCACAGATAAAACTGCGTTCTTGCGAATATCCGCGCCGTTTGCAATAGCTTTTAAATCGATTTATTCTTTTATTGCATTTTACTGAAACTGTGCCATTATAATTCCTAAAAAATAAGGAGAATTATAATGAACGGCAAAGTGATAATTTTGATGATGGATTCATTTGGTGTTGGCGGCGCGCCCGACGCGGTCGCCTTTGCCAATGCGGGTGCGAACACTTTTGCGCATATTGTGCAAAAACAAGGCGGACTGAATGTGCCAAATTTGGCTTATTTGGGGTTGCAAACTGTCGGTTTTGAAGCTAGCGGCGAAAAAACAGAGTTAAATTGTGCCGGACAACCGGCTTTTTCTGTCGGGCATAAATTCGGACATGCTAAAGAAATCAGCAAAGGCAAAGACACAACCTCCGGACACTGGGAAATGGCCGGAACACCTGTTTTGTTCGATTGGGGATATTTTAAGCCAGATTATCCATCTTTTCCACCGGAGCTGATTGCGGAAATTTGCGCCAAAGGTGGCATTGAGGGAATTTTGGGCAATAAAGCCGCTTCCGGCACGGCAATTATCGAAGAATTGGGCGAAGAACACCTCAAAACCGGCAAGCCGATTTTTTATACTTCTGCCGACAGCGTGTTGCAAATTGCCTGTCACGAACAACATTTTGGCTTGGAGCGGCTGTATAACCTTTGCGAAGTCGCTTTTGCGGCGGCTAAGCCGTATAATATTGCTCGAATTATTGCCCGTCCGTTTGTTGGTGAGCGTAAGGGCGAATTTATGCGGACAAAGAATCGCCACGATTATTCGGTTACGCCGCCGGAAGTCACCGTTTTGAATAAGGCGGCCAACGCCGGACACGAGGTTATTTCTGTGGGAAAAATCAGAGATATTTACGCCGGTTCGGGAATAACGCAAGCGTATAAAGCCAGTGGATTGGAAGAATTGTGGAACGTGACGCTGGAACAGGTGAAAGCCGCTCCGCAAAATGCCATTGTTTTTACAAACTTTGTCGATTTTGATATGGTTTATGGTCATCGCCGCGATGTTGCCGGTTATGCCAAAGGTTTGGAATATTTTGACAGCCGACTGCCGGAATTGCTTCCGTTGCTTGGTGAAAACGATATTGTCTTTATTACCGCCGACCATGGTTGTGACCCGACTTATTCCGGAACAGACCACACGCGGGAACAAGTGCCAGTTTTGATGTTTGGAAAAAAAGTACAGACGCAAAATATCGGACAACGCCGGACTTATGCGGATATCGCCCAGACAATTTGCGCTTTTTACAGATTAGAACCTATGAATTTTGGAGAAAGCTTTTTATGAGTTGGCAATCATCTAATCTGTCGCCGAAAAAACATTGCTTTTTTGGTGCGGAAGGCGGCGTGTCGCAAGGAAAATATGCTTCGTTGAACACCAATTACAACAGTTTGGATTCTAAGGTTGCTGTTCGGCAAAATTTTGAAATTATCACGGCGTTTTTCAAAAAAAACTATGAGGATATGTTTACTCTTAATCAAGGGGTTTCCAATAAAGTTGTCGAGGCGGATTTGCCTCAGCAATTCAGCATAACGGCAGACGGCGCGGTAACGACAAATCCAAATATTTTGCTTGGCATAAAAACAGCCGATTGCGCGCCGGTGCTGTTGGCTGACTATAAGCACGGAGTTATTGGAGCGGCGCACGCCGGTTGGCGCGGGGCTTATAAAGGCGTGGTGGAAAATACGATTTCTCTGATGCAAAGACGCGGGGCGGTTTTGACGGATATTGCGGTTGCAATAGGACCTTGTATGCAACAAGCGTCGTTTGAAGTGGCTGAGGACATGAAAGCTTGTTTGTTGGCTGAAAATTTACAAAATGAAAAGTATTTTCATCAGGGTAAAGACGCTAGCCACTTTTATTTTGATTTAAGCGGCTATTTGGAAGATAAAATTAAACGGCAGGGGATTGACAATGTGGTTAATTCGCGTATAGATACCTATCCGGCGGAAAACGGCTATTTCAGTTATCGCCGCAATACCCATCTGCGGCTGATAGAACAACCGCGGGATTATCCGACACAATATTCTTTTATTTGCTTATAGAGGGTAAAATGAGAACGAAAATGCTTCCTTATTTTAATGAACGGCCAAGCAAAGTCAGCGCGTTGGTGTTGCATTGCAGTGCGCACGATACAGAGGATATGATAGCTGTTTTGCAAAAAGAAGAACTCAGCGCGCATTATGTTGTTGGGCTGAATGGCGATGTTGTTCAGCTGGTGCCCGAGGAAAAACGCGCTTGGCACGCTGGTATAAGTTTGTGGCGTGAGTTTGAAAATTTGAACCATAATTCTGTTGGAATCGAGATTAGTTCGCTGTCTATGGGGCAGGAACCTTATAGCGAAAAACAAATAAAAAGCGTTATGGAACTGTGTCAGGAAATAATTAAGCGGCATCAGATTCCGGCGCGAAATGTGGTGGGACATTCGGATATTGCTCCAACGCGAAAACCAGATCCGGGGGTGGCGTTTCCGTGGAAATTGTTGGCGGAAAACGGCGTCGGTTTGTGGTATGACTTGCAAGATGCGGAAAAAATAGCCGAGAATAATCCGGAAATTTTGCTCAAGAGAATCGGCTATAATACCGAAAATTTGCCGGCGGCGATGACGGCTTTTTGTCGGCATTTTGTTCCGCAAGAAGTGGAAATACGGCAAGACATACATGCTTTGTTGCAACATCCGTATGATGAAAATTTTAGGTTAGATGAAAAATATTTGCCGATTTTGAAGGCGTGTTGTGCGGCGTATCAAAAAACAAAATAATAAAAATTGATAGCTAATGCCCTGACAAAATATAAAAAATGTTTGACAAAAAACAAGCCGCGTGATAAATAAATAATGTTTTAATATCATTATGTTTTATCTTTAATTTTTATTACCATGAATTTTAAAAAACTCGTTCAGGATTTTTATCGAATCTTGAAAACTCTTCCAAACTATGGAAAAGTTTTGGCTGTCGCTTCGGTGGCAACGCTGTATGTGGCTATTAATCCAAGTGTTAAATGGCCAACTGTTATGGGGTATGAGTATAACTGGGTTAGAGAACGTGATGGTAAAATGGTTTATGCTTTGCGTACTAAGCTTGCCGCAAACCAAAAACCTACAACTTACGTTAATACCGGAACAGAACCACATCCCGGTGATGAAATCGTGATTATCAAGGTGCATGACCGCAAA
Organism: uncultured Alphaproteobacteria bacterium; assembly: GCA_934254675.1. Lineage (GTDB taxonomy): Bacteria > Pseudomonadota > Alphaproteobacteria > RF32 > CAG-239 > RUG410. Next base: position 67,670 of record CAKQLP010000002.1, read on the forward strand.
AAGCCGTATTTCTTTCGCCATGAATTTGGTAAGGGATATAGGCGTTGGGAAGAAGCAATTTACGATTATCGAAAATCGCAAAAGCGAAAAAGAATGATTGTTTCATTCCTTTTTTCTACCGGTCTTTGTCTGGCATCTTACCCAGGGTTGGTGAGACGTATGCTCGCTCTTATTCCTAAGGGAAAATAAATTTAAAAAAACGCCTGATTCGGGCGTTTTTTTGTGCAAAAAATAAAATTGTAAAAAAAATTGCCAAAATTAAACAAAAAACTTGACAATAAAATAAATTGAGATAATATGAAACTGTTTCTTGTATTATTTAACTATATTTAAATTTATTGTTATGAAAAGGTTTTTTTCTTTCGTTGTGATTTTTTGTCTCAGCGTTGTCTTGTTTTCATCTTGTGGTGGAAGCAAAAAGGACGGCAGTGAAGGGTACACTCAAAAGGAACTCTTCCACAGCAGTGAACGTTACGATGCTTTAAAGTATCTCAACCGTCTTAACTGGTGTAAGGCCGGTCCTGACGGAAAGGTCTTTTTAGGCTCGGTTGACAATGGTATTGATATAACCGATTTGCGGTATGTCAATGCCCCCGAAGTAGTACCAACCTCTACTGATCAGGTTGTGGTTTGGAAACACGGCAAGCAGTTTCTTCTTGTTAAATGTGATGAGAACGTGCCTGTGATGTCTCGTGTTCGCGTGGCTCAGGATTGGTGCCGAGATAACTTTGGCGATGAACCGCAAACCCTTGAATAGGTTATTTGAAAAGAGAAAGTCTATGAACTTTCTCTTTTTTTCTTTTAATCTTTAAACTTATTGAGGATATGTTTCTAAATATTTAGTTTTAATCGTCTTGAAAAGAATAAAAAACAATATAAATAAAAAGTGTTCAAAGTGAAACGGCGATTGTTTTTAAGCAATTAAATTCTAAGTCGGCATTTTGAACCACGAGTTTAACAGCGTATGATAAAAAAATTTAAGTAATTAAATACTTTTATGATACAAAGACGAACTCGGAAGACCTTATAATTTGATGTATGATAAAAGTATTTAATTGTTAATATTAATTTTTTAACAATCTTTTAGAATCACAAATAAAGGTATTAGAACCGAAGGAGAGTAGAGGAATATTCCTTTGCTCTCCGATTTTTATAAAATTTTGAAAAAAAACAGTTGACAATCGAAAATGTACAGTATATAAAAACTTTCAGTTGAACGCCAACATAGCTCAGTTGGTAGAGCTACTGATTTGTAATCAGTGGGTCGGGAGTTCGAGTCTCTCTGTTGGCACCATTTCAAGCCTTGATTCATCAAGGTTTTTTTTATTTTAAACCATAGAAATGTCAAGAAAGAAAAATAATGGAAAAATTACCGCATTTACATCATCATAATAAGGAAACGCATATTTTAGAAATTCCGTTGGAAAAAGCGTTTTTGCGTACGGCGGAAACATTTCAGCTTATTTCCGATGCGACCAGATTGAAAATTTTGTGGTTGCTGTGTCATAATGAAGTTTGTGTGAATAATATTGCCGTATTGGTTAAAATGAGCTCTCCGGCCGTATCCCATCATTTGCGTTTGTTAAAACAGGCTGGTTTGATTGAAAGTCGCCGCGAAGGTAAAGAAATGTATTATAAATTGGCGGAGACATCGGAAGCCGCATTGTTACACCGCGCTTTGGATGATATTTTGGACATCAAATGCCCATTATAAAAACAATTAAAAGGGGAATGTCAGATATGAAAAAAGTGTTGTTAATTTTATTGTCATTTTTGTATGTTAGTAAGGTGGCGTTAGCGGAAGAATTAAATATTAATGAATATAAGCAAGTATTGACACAATGTTATAATAATTTTGAACATAATGAAAAGCGTTGTTCAGATTGGAATTCAAGATGTTTCAATCATCTTCAGGCGGAGCAAGAAAAACTGCAGAAATGTTATCAGAAAGTTGCTGTTAGTATTTTTACGGAATTTTATGATTTATCAAATGAAGATGCTCTGCAAAAATTTGATAATTATAAAAATTTTTTACAGATTGAGTATAAGTTTATTTATAGTGATTCAATTTATTGTAAGAAAAATAATTGTGGCATAGCACCAAATTTATATAGTGAATATGCCACAAGCCAAGGTTTATATAATTATATTAATAAAACAATAAATTATATTGAAAATCAATAAGTATTGCTTCTTCTTATTCAGTCTTATGCCGAGGAGGGGAAAGTTTTGTCAGACATACTGGAACATCTGATTTATATGAATAATGTAAAAGACGGATACTAATCAGAGATTTTTAATCCAACGCATTTTTCAAAGTCATCAATGGTATTTTGATGAAAATATTTTTCAGAATAAACATTACCTGTTAGGCAATGTAATTTATCATTATTCTCTAATAAGCAATTCATTTTAGATGAATATTGTGAACTGCGTGAATCCTTAACTAGACAAGAACATTTTTCGCATTCATTTACATCTACGGTTTTATAATATGTTCCACATAATTCAGTACGATATTCATTATTTTTATAATGGCTTAAAAGATATTCTTCATCTTTATGTGTATAACATTTTATATTATTTAAACTTTCGCCATCTATATTTTCACAGAAAAAACTTAAAATTTCTGTTTGTTTAGTTTGATTATTAGTAATTGTTCCAGAACAGCCAGCTGTTCCGCAATCATCTTCGGAATGCAAAGGACTAAGCCTCCAGAAAACATCTACCGATAAAGAATATTGTTTATAAATTCCTGTATATTCGCTTTCTAATTCTGAATTATTTTGACTTAAAATACTAGCTTGTTTCAGAATAAATGGACCACAAGGCCAATCTTGCGGCAAAGCATAAGCCTTACCGCAAAATATAACCGCAAATAAAATAATCAGACTATTTTTCAAATAATGTACTCTGTTTAGATTTATATTAAAATAAAAATATAATGAATTAGAAAAGAAAACAAGGAATTTTTAGAGAGGCAAAATAAACCTCTTGACTTTGTTTATATTAAAATTATTATAAAAACAATTAAAAGGGGAATATCAGATATGAAAAAGGTGTTGTTGTTTTTATTGTCATTTTTGTATGTTAGTAAAGTGGCGTTAGCGGAAGAAATAGAGAAAACTAAGTTTGATAGTGTAGAGAAACAAATGGATAAATATAAAAATGAATGCTTTAATAAATATGCTTTTCCCAAAGGAATTGATAATTATAGTATGTATAATGATGATATCAAAAACGGAGATTTTAGATATCATCAATGTTTAAAAAATGTTATTATTAGAAAAATAAAAGAAATATCATCTGCTGACGATGCGAAACTAATGATAGAAGATTTGAACAAAATACAAGATTCTTTTAGTGGCTTTTATTGGACATTGTACAATAGAAAAGATACGGGAGTATTTGGTAGAGGAATAAACGATGCCGTTCTAGGACGTCGTTTTGAGGACATCCTAGAAGACATTTTGTACTATCAATCTACATATAATATTGATTAAGGATAATTTTTTAATAATTCTTGTGCTTTTTTACATTCATCTAAAAATCGTTGTTTTATAGAATCTTGTACTTCAGGTGTGCTTTTACTGAAATATCTTTTGACATTGTATCGTTCGTTATAGATGAGGTTAATAATATCCTTATTGCTAAGAAGAGAAGCTCAAACCGCAGAAGATGGAAATACGGCATTAGAAAATAATGCAGAATCGGCTGAGTAATAAAGCTTTTTTGTGTTAAACCTCTTGACTTTATTTATATTAAAATTATTATAAAAACAATTAAAAGGGGAATATTGGGTATGAAAAAGGTGTTGTTGATTTTTTTATTGCTGTGTGGTAATAATGCTTGGGCTGATGTTTGCTATGATATTGGCGAACAGACGGCTGAGAAGGCTTTTAAGCTTATTCAACAGCAAAAAGAAATATATGAGTATTGTTCTCTTTGTGATAATGCCAAACCAATTATTATTCCTGTTCAAAATGTAGTTAAAGGAAGTCCTATATCAGTTAATAATAAGAAACTTGATTTAGTTCATACTTATTACAAAAATAAAGGTAAATTTATAAATTTAGGAGTTGCATCAGGCTGTATTAAAGCCGGAGAATATAATATTGCAACAGAGCTGGCAGACTTGCCGGTTAAGCAGCCTACTGAAATAGATTATCGTCAAATAAGTCGGCAGCAAATGAAAGATATTTTTGATAAATGCAGTAACTCAGCAAAAAGTGAAAAATCTACAATATCAGAAATAGAAAAACAAAATAAGCAAATAAATAATTGTTTGATTGAAGTTATCAAAACAGAAATTAAAAAGGGATTTGACAATAACCAGCAAGCTCAAATGTTTAGTTATTTGGAGCAAGTTCATAAGTCTGTATTTAATTTCTATTACGGAATAGCAGCCGAGAGCAAATATTGCAGTGGGGAATGCGGAATAATGCCAAGTATTCAGCCTTATGCCGAGGAGGGGAAAGTTTTGTCAGACATACTGGAACATCTGATTTATATGAATAATGTAAAAGACGGATACTAATATAAAATTAATATCCGTCTTAATATTTATTTTATTCTAAACCGTTCAAATCTATTAGGTAATCCATGACTATATTCTTTATAGTTGGAGTTGCTGTTTGTTTCAATTTGATGTTCAAAATCAGCTTTTCTGAAATCAACAATTGCATTGTTGACACGTATAATTTCTTCAGGTGTCAAATTATTTAAAGCTCTTATTGTCTGAGAACCAAAGATACCATCTTCATCAACTTGCATATTTGTTTGTTGGTTAATGGCTCTCTGAGCCCATTGAGCAGGAGCAGTTGGACTATGATTAAAAAATGAATCAAACATTATTTCTTGTAGTGTTGGAGCTATAATTTCTCCAATGCGATATTTATCAAAATAATCCAATCTAGCGATTTGCTTAACTTGGTCTCGTGTTATATCTTTAATATTATCAGGGTATTGCTCAGCTAATTCAGGATGTGCAATTTTAAATCTCTCCAAGGAACTTTGCTGAATCCCCATATTAGTAGGAGTATCAATACGATTATTCCTATCTTCATATCCACCTTCTTCTTCTAAGCTTTTATTTATAACTCTATTAAAAATAGCTGCTTTATTGTTTTCATTCGTAGTTTGATGATGTGAAACATTATTAAGTGTGGGTACTGGAGTTTTTATGTCATATTCAGAAATAGTACAAGTAGTTTTAGGTCTATTCCAAGAAAAAGTAGTTTGATTTTGCATTTTATTTGCTTCAGTGTTCCACGGAGTTGGTGTTTGGTTTAATGAAGTGTTGTTATTTTGTGTCAAGATATTATTTGACTGTCCAAAAGCCGTATTTTGCTGCTGGTTTGTCTGCGGAACCGGGGCTATTGTGCCAGAGTTCTGATACAGTCCATAGTTCTGATTTTTAAGCGAATTGGTGACGTTTTCAATATTATCACTGATGTTGGAGGAGCCGAAACCATAGTTATTAGCCGGATTGCCGCCCCAAAAGTTGTTGCTGTACTGCGGATAGTCTTGCGTTATGCCTTGATTGTTGTAGTTTTTTATCAGTTCATTTTCCCGATTAGTTCTCGCCATTTGATAAGATATTTCATCGCGTAATGAAAAATTTCTGTGGTCAACGCCGTAAGAATCTATTTTGTTTTCACCATTTTCATAGCCTAATTGAGATTTAAAATTTCTGTACATATTTTTCTCCAAATTTTATTGTTTTTAGCTTATTAAATAATTTATTTCTTATTATATACGCGCGCAAAATTAAACCGCAAAGCCTTAATCAGCTGCAATCATAAAACAAGATAAATTATTTTAATGTGGTATTATTATCATAAATATCTTTTAAAGTCAAGTTTAAAATAAGAAAAATATAAAATATTCTAATTATGTAAAATAAATATATTATTCTATAGGTGGAAACATAACTTGACAGAAACTTGTTTATGTAATACAATTAAACAAATGTTTAATCGTTTAATCTGGAGGGTAAAATGCGAAAAACATATCAATTGGAAGATTTGGATTGCGCCGTGTGTGCGGAAAAAATGGAAAAAGCCATAAAAGAACTTGAAGGAATTGAGTATGCCAATGTTAATTTTATAACACAAAAAATGACGATTGAAACAAGTCAGAACATTGAGGAAATGATGGAGAAAATTGTGAAATTAGTGGCAAAAATCGAACCCGACTGCACAATTGTATTATAGGTGGACAGATGACTAAAAAATTACGTAAATTATTAAATAAAATTATCATCGCGGCAGCGTTTTTCGGCTTTGCTTTTCTGCCGTTTCCGCCGCTCGTGACACTGCTTTGTTTTGCTGTGTCTTATGGCATTGTCGGGTTGCCGATTATAAAGAAAGCCGTGAATAATATTAAAAACGGCGAAGTTTTTGATGAAAATTTTTTAATGACAATTGCCACTTTGGGGGCTGTCGCTTTGGGCGAATATCCCGAAGCGGTGGCTGTTATGCTGTTTTTCCAGATAGGAGAGTTTTTTCAAAGCTACGCGGTTAACCGCTCTCGCAAATCTATTGCCGCTTTGATGAATATTCGGCCAGATTTTGCCAGAATACAGAAAAACGGCGAATGGATAAAAGTTAGTCCGGAAGAAGTAAAAAAAGGCGAGGTTATAGAAATTTATTCGGGTGAAAAAATTCCGCTAGATGGTGTGATTATCAGCGGAGTTTCCAGTTTGGACACATCTTCTTTGACAGGTGAAACGTTGCCGCGTGAAGTAAAAAAAGGCGACAATGTTTTGAGCGGGAGCATCAATTTAGGCGGTGTTTTGTCGGTTAAAACCACAAGCGTTTATGCGGAATCCACAGTGGCTAAAATTTTAGATTTGGTGGAAAACGCCTCTTCTAAAAAAGCCGAGGTTGAAAACTTTATTTCAAAATTTGCGCGTTGGTACACGCCATCGGTGGTGATTGTGGCCGTTTTGTTGGCTTTTTTGCCGCCGGTATTCGGTGAAAGCTTGTCGGTTTGGGTATATCGCGCCATTACATTTTTGGTAATTTCCTGTCCTTGCGCGTTGGTGATATCTATCCCGCTCAGCTTTTTTGGCGGAATTGGCGCGGCTTCCAAATGTGGGATTTTGATAAAAGGCAGTAATTATTTAGAGGCGTTGGCGCAAACTGAAATCGTGGTGTTTGATAAAACCGGAACTTTAACCAAAGGCGAATTTGCGGTTGCGGAAATTAAGCCGGAAAATAATATTTCCAGCGCGGAATTGTTGGAAATTGCCGCACATTTGGAAGCCTTTTCGGCGCATCCGATAGCGATTTCAATAAAAAAAGCTTATGGCAAAAAGCCTGATTTGCAACGGGTGTCCGATGTTAGAGATTATTTCGGTAAAGGTGTTTGCGGAAATTTTGATAAAGATGAAATTGTATTAGGAAACGCGCAAATAATGCGGGATAAAAGGGTGAAAGTACCGGAAGTTAACTCAACCGGAACTATTGTTTATGTGCTGAAAAACGGACATTATCTAGGCTGTATTATTATTGAAGATAAAATCAAAGATGACGCACTATCCGCCATTAGACAACTGAAAAAATTGGGTGTTTCGCAAACTGTTATGTTGACCGGAGATAGAGAAAATAACGCTCAAAGCGTGGCGCAGAATCTTAATTTAGATAAATATTGTGCCGAATTGCTTCCGGCTGACAAAGTGCAAAAATTTGAGGAACTATTAGAAACTAAAAATTCCAAAGGAAAAGTTTTGTTTGTGGGAGATGGTATTAACGACGCGCCGGTTTTGGCTCGTTCGGATATCGGGGTGGCAATGGGCGGAATTGGCTCTGACGCGGCAATAGAGGCGGCTGATGTGGTGATTATGACCGACGAACCTTCAAAAATAGCCAAAGCTATTGAAATTTCGCAAAAAACATTGCGTTTGGTGCACGAAAACGTGGTGTTTATTTTGGCGGTGAAATTTGCGGTATTGGGTTTGGGGGCTATTGGCTATGCTTCTATTTGGGCGGCCGTGTTTGCCGATGTCGGGGTTTCTGTGCTCTCCATTTTGAACGCTATGCGCGCTTTAAGATTTTATAAATAGCAATTTTTTTTAGATACAGCCTTTCAAAAAGAAAGGCTGTATCTGATTTTATTAAAAATTATATTTTAAATTAACATATCCTGTATGACTGATAAAATCTTTCCTAAATTTCCCTTCATATCCAATATCACTTTCAATGTTATCAGATAAGTTAAAAGAGGTCTTTACTCCTGCTTCCAGTCCAAATTGTTTTAAGTTTTTTCCTTCTATAAAATAAGTTGAACCATTAGACAGAGATACAAAAGAATTTTCTTTATCAGTTACAATATCATATGTTGCGGTTAAATGAATTTCCGGACGCCAGTAAAGTACACTTTTTTCAAAACAGTTATAGATGTTCTTGCTTAATTTTATTCCTCCTAAAGCCGTTAAATAATTTAAATTATCCGATGATACTTTCTGACCAATTTGATCTGTGTAACTATTTCTGCGAACATTATTATAGCGTAGTCCTGTTTCCGGGGTAATCTTAAAATCATAAATGTACGCATCATATCCAGTTATGGCGTTAGCAGCAAGATTTTTTACATTATACTTAGCTGTATAATGGTTGTTTATAATAAATTTTTTTTCATTATAGTCAGACCAGTTATATATTGTCGCAAGATGCGCAAACCAATTATTTGGTTTATATTCTCCGTAAACAAAAGCCGTATTCGTATCAACATCAGCTTTTCTTTCATACGCATTTATTTTGTCTGTTGTAAAAGCATAACCTATGCCGCTTTTTATTGTGTCGGTCAACTTTTTTTCTGCTCCGAGCATTATTCCAGAACTTTTAATATTAAAGCCGTAAATTTTGCCCATATCGTTTATTTTGGAATAGTTACCCAAAATTTGAACGAATACGGAGCCGTCATTAAATATATTATCTCCAGATGATAATCCATATTTACGATTTTTCGAAGAACTGTGAAGCCGATTTTCGATATTGTCAAAAATCTGATTATTTTTCAATAACATCATAGATTGTAAAACCGGACTGTCATTTGGAGCTAAGGACGTTAAGGCTTTATTCAGTTGAGACGCGTTATTTTGTGCTAAATCCGCTAAATTGTCAGCCAGTTGTTTCTGAATTCCGTCAGAAAATCTGTTATCGTCTATCCAAGCTTTTGCGGTGTTTTCATTGTTTGTTGTTCCGCCATTTTCGCGACTAACATCGCTTGCTTTTCGTTTAAGGCTGACAATGTAATCTCCGGCAGTTGAACTTTTTTCAAAATGATACATATTGTTATCATAAACAGATGATAAATTGTCAACAAACGGATTTGCGCTGGAAAAAACGGAAATCGTTTTTTGGTTATTTGATATATCAACTAAGCCTTGAGCCAGTGTTAAATTTAATGTTCCACCATTTAAAACCAGCTTGTCAGCATATAAAGAACCATTTTTATCCGTATTTACGGTTATATTTAGCATAGAGCCTTTGTTAAATTCCGCCTGCTTTAGAGTTATATGCTGTGTATCGATGTCTAAAATACCGCCATTAGCCTGAAATGTTTCAACAGATTTGAGTTCATCTCCGTTTTTAAGCTTTAGAACTCCGTTTTGCAAAGCAACGTTGTTTGCTGTAACATCAGCATTGAAGGATATATTTTTAGTCCCATTCAAAAAAATTGTACCATTTCCTGTTATTGCGGAATCAAAGATTATATTATGGTTTTCCGCATTTAATGTTAGAATGCCGTTATTGATAATTGCGGCACCGTTAAAACCATAAAAAGATGTATCCGTGACAAACATTTCTTGTGTCGGTGATAAGGAGATTCCCTTGAAATTATTTCCATTGACAGATTTTCCGCTACTACCGATAACCAATTCTGTTCCGGTTAATGCTCCTAAGTCACCGGAAAGAATTTCATCTTTTCCCATAACAAAGGATTTTTGTGCATTGGTGAAATGAACAGCCGTTTCAAGAGTGTTATCTTTGCCGAATTTTATTTTGTTTGCAACTGTGTCCACCATATATAGATAAGAATGATGCACATTTTCGCCGACAGTAATATCTAGAATATTGTTTAGTTTTATCAAATTGTTTTTAGTATCAATGGAAATTTCTGTAATGTTTTGGTCTGCATCATTCAAGATATTTAACTTTTTTAGTTCTAAATAATTAGTGTTTGTTGTAGCGTTTGCCGTAAAAGAATCTAAAGTTTTCTGTTGCAAATCAATGTCAAGACCGATAGAGGCATTGTTGTGCAAGATTATGTCACTTAAATCTGTGTTTTTGATATTGTTATCACTTAAATCAATAAATCCGCCATAAATGTTAAATTTTGTTCCGGAAACAAGAGAGCCATAATAATCAAGGTTGTTTTGAGTGTTGTGTCCAAATTTTAATGTGCCATTGTATAAATTTAGTTCGTTTACGCCGATGGCGTTATTAAATTCCACAACACCGTTTGTGGGAGCAATATCTGAATTATCTTGGGCAACACTGATATCTATATTATCTTTGTTTATATTTATGATTGAATCTGATTGAGATAAAGCATCTTTTATTCCTTCAATGCCGTCATTAAAAGTGATATTTTTTTCACCGGCATTTAAATTGATTGTTCCGCCGGTGGTTTTTATGGCGTTTGATTTGCCATTTGCAATATTACCGGTGAATTCTGTGGCTGAATCTTTTGCATAAATATTTATATTGCCTCCCCAATTGTAGATGGCTCCACCTTCTGTTGTCGCCGAATTATTTAAAAAAGAGCCGCTGAGGCGATTTAGATTGCCCATATAATTTGTAATAACACCGCCTTGGCCTGAGGTGGTGTTATTAAAACTTTTGAAATTAGTGTTTGTGATATATAAATTTTGCGTTACACCCATACCTGAAATAATCAGTCCTTGATTAGTGTTGTTACCAACAACGGTATAATTATTTCCCTGAATAGATAAAGATTGTCCATTAAGCGGGTTCAAATTTCCAGATAAATTTTCATCGCTTGTAAGTTCATAGGTTTTATCTGTTGATTGATTATCATCAACGGCTTTGGCTAAAGAACTGTAAGCGTGAGCAGACGCCGATATTGTTATAAAAGCAATGTTAATAATTGCGCACTTTTTTAAAACGGAAATATATTGTTTTTTTAATAAACCCAGAGCTTTTCTAGTGTACCGCATTTATTCTCCTATACCATAAAATAAAAACATCCATTTAAAATCTAAGTAAATTATTTTTGTTAAAAATTAGTAAATTAAAGTGTTGTTTATTGACTAAACGTATTGTACATTTAAGTTGTTTAACAAAAATGAAAGAAAACTTGGGGAATACTTTGACAAAGCTGGATAAAGAAGAAATCGTCCGTCGCTTGAAAGACGATGCAGGACAAGACGAGCTTTTGGCCAAGGCGGATAAAGTCCGCCACGATTATGTTGGCGATGAAGTGCATTTGCGCGGGCTTATTGAATTTTCAAACATTTGTCGTAATAATTGCCTTTATTGCGGTATCAGACGGGATAATGCCCATCTTTGTCGCTATCGTATGGATGAAGAAGAGTTGATTGAAACAGCGCGGCGCGGTGTGGCGTTGGGTTTTAAGACTATTGTTATGCAATCCGGCGAGGATATGTATTATAACACAGAAAGAATGTGCCGCATTGTGGAAACTATTAAAAAATTTGATGTGGCGGTAACGCTTAGTATAGGGGAACGAACATACAAAGAATATAAAGCCTTTAAAGAGGCCGGAGCCGACCGCTATTTGATGCGGATAGAAACAACAGATAAAGATTTGTATCATAAACTGGATCCGAATATGAGTTGGCAGAAACGCTATGAGTGTTTGCTTATGCTGAAAGAACTTGGTTATGAACTGGGTTCGGGGTGTATGGTTGGACTTCCGGAACAAAGTATTGAATCTATTGCCGATGATTTGCTGTTTTTGAAAGAACTTGAAGTGGATATGGCGGGAATTGGTCCGTTTATTCCGCACCAACACACGCCACTCAAAGATGCCGCCGGAGGTACTTTGGATTTGGCTTTGCGGACAATGGCTTTGATGCGCTTGCTCTTGCCGGATATTAATATTCCGGCAACGACGGCAATGGAAAGCCTGCATCCTCAGGGGCGGATTAAAGCTCTTAAAAGCGGAGCCAATGTGGTTATGCCAAACATTACGGAAGGTGAATATCGTAAACTTTATGAACTTTATCCGGGGAAAATTTGCGTGAACGATACGCCGGCGCATTGCCGCAGCTGCATCGGGCTGAAAATTATGAGTATCGGTCGTACCATCGGTCAAGGTTACGGAGAACATAAAAAACGCAATTAGTTCTTTTAATTTTGGAAAAATGATGCTATTTCTATGAAAATAACTTTAAGGATTTGCGGTATGAAAAAATATTTAGGATTTGTATTACCTTGTTTATTCGCTTTTTCTGTTTATGCTCAGCCTTTGTTGGTTGAAGAGAATGAAAGTACGGAAAATGAAAAATCTGTCAGTTCTGAACAAGCGGAGCTTAAAAAGGAAACTTCTGCTGAAAATAATGAAACGACAGAAAATTCTGTTACTGAAGATTTGTCAGAAGTAAATAAAAACGCCGTACCTGATGCAAAACAAGGTGAAAACACAATACCTGATGAAAATCAAGACGAAAGCATGAATCAAGAAATTCAGCCTAAGCCGGTGGAATATTTGCCGAATCCGAGTAATTTTTCGGCCGATTTTATGGCATCTTTATATCAATGCCAGCCAAACCGCGAACAGCAAAATTTGTCTGGTTATGAAGAAATTTCCATTGTGGGAAAAGTTGATAACCGTTGCCGTCTTTTGTATGATGATTTTGTACTTTCTGTGCCGAGTGAATTGCTTCCAAACATTCACAGTATGGATGACATTCGTCAGCTCCTTCAAAATAAAGACATTGCGCGTTATCAGCCTAAATACGAGTATTCCGGTTTGCTTCAGGAATTAAATATTTGCGGTAAGAGCCAAAACGGACACAGTGCTTATTTGCATCGTCAAACTAAAAATGACGTGACGATAACTAAAGGGTTGACTTCTAAAGTTGAAAATGGCGGATGCAGCGTTCGTTTGTTGAATCAACTGAATATCGGCGACATTTTTTCAGATTACAGTGTGGTTTGTAAAATTCCGGCGAATGACATGCTTTTAATTTTAGACGCTTACAATGATTTGTTGGCTCAAGATAATCCAGCGACGGAGGAATTACAAAAAGCAGATGCGGAGATTATGTATCGTTTACAACAAGTCGGATATTGCCAAAAACCAAAAAATAATTGACAATTAGCCAAAAAAACATATAATCCGATTTATAAAAGAATTATGATTCCTATTATTTAGTCGGATATGTAAATTAGTTTTACAAACTGGCTTATTAAGTGTGAAAATTTATCTCTAACTTAATTTATAGCATTATGGGCAAAAAAATTGCGTGGTTCTTAGTCGCTCTTATAATTTTTGGGGTGGCTGGGATGAAAATTATCGGACATTCGTATGTCAAAGTTGATCCTGGGCAAAGGGGTATCAAAAGGCAATGGGGGCAAATTCAAGATTCGTCCTATGTTCCCGGTTTGGTATGGTATATTCCATGCAGCAAGAATATGGGAAACGAGGTTATTTTGGTGAACATTGTGCCTCATCGTTACGAATACACCTTTAAGGTGCGTACAAAAGACTTGCAGCAAATATCTTTGAAATGCGCCGTGTTGTGCGAAATGAACGATGCTAAAGTTCATAAGCTTTACGACAAGTATCAAGGGTATGACGCGTATGAGCAAAAGGTTATCAAGGATATGGTCAACAGCACAATGCTGGCCTTGTCGTCATTGACCGATATTTGGTCTTTTGTCGGGCGAGAAGAGTCTATGACAATGGATGCTGTCAAATATATTGTCAACGATCAGTTGCTGGCAGATAATTTGGTGGCGGTCAAAACCTTTAGACTTTTAAACTATCAGGCTTCACCTGAGTTTGAAAAACTTGTGGAGCAGACGGCTCAAGCCAAACAAGGCGTAAAACTTGAGGAATATAAAACTCAAATGGCGCGTCAGGCTACCGAACGGGTGAAGCAAGAAGCAATTCAAGCTTATGAGCGCTTGGCCGCTGTGGCGAAAGCCGAGGGTTTGAAAATTCAAATTCAGGCAGAGGCTCTCAAAGACAATCCTTTTGTCGCTCAATATGAAATGGCGAAAGCTTTGCAAAAATGGAACGGTAATATTTCATTGCCGCAAACTTTGACCATTATGAAGGGCGCTAACGAAGGCGGTGGTTTTCCGGTTTTCCCCATTATGAAAATCGGTAAGTGATTTGTTTAACCATTAAAACTAATTTTGTATGATATTATTAGCGATTATTGCAATCATTGTTATTTTGATTTTTGCTTACGGAAAAGAATTGGGGGCAAGGTTTGGCTCATTGGATAATGAGACTAAATTTGTATTGTCTGCTATATTTATAATAGTTCTTATAGTAGGAGGACTTACTGGTCTAGGTTTCTGGCTTAGTTCCAAGCAGGATAGTGAAAAGCAAATTGTTAAGGAAGTTGTGGTTACGGTTGTTTCTTCTAAGCAAGAAGATAAAGTGACCTATATAAAACTTTCGGATGGGCATGTTGTTCAAATTAAAAAGAATAACAGTTGCGGTTATGAAGACTATGAAAAATGGTGCATGGTCAAAGAAGGAGATAAGGTGCGTAAATTGATTCGAAAAGATGATGAAAAGATTTACACACCGGAGTTTGAAGACAATATTGCAAATTAAAAAAAGAAAAAGGCTGTGCTCTTGCTTGAGTGTGGCCTTTTTTTTACATGTTAAAAAGTTCTATTGAAAAGGTTATGCCGGTGATTATCTCTTTAGGCGAACTCAAACATTTTCAATATAATTTTTTAAGGAGACATATGATGACATACGGTGTTCGTTATCCGACATTAGCATTTATTACAGGCGGTACAGGACAAGCAAACGAAGGTATTCCGCCGCAGCCCTTTGAAACTTTTTGTTATGATTCGGCTTTAATGGAAGCTAAAATAGAGAACTTTAACGTTGTTCCATACACATCGGTTTTGCCAAAAGAAGTTTACGGCAATATTGTGCCGGTGGATAAGGTGGTAGGACAATTTAAGCATGGTGCAGTGCTTGAAGTTATTATGGCCGGACATGGTGCCAGTCGTGACGAGCATAAAGCTATTGCCACCGGCGTGGGTATTTGTTGGGGTAAAGACGACAAAGGAGAATTGATTGGCGGCTGGGCGGCTGAATATGTGGAATTTTTCGACACCCATATTGATGATGATATTGCCCGTGGTCATGCGGAAATGTGGCTGAACAAATCTCTTAACCATGAGTTGGAATTACGCGGCGTGGAAAAACACAGCGAATTCCAGTTATATCACAATTATTTGAATATTACCGAGCAGTTCGGTTATTGCTTAACCAGTTTGGGATTTTTGAATTTTGAAAATGCCGAACCGGCAAAAATTTAGAATAACAGATTGCAAAGGCGGCATAAAAAATCTTTGCCGCCTTGAGTTTTATCAGGAAAGGAAAATTTATTATGGCAGATAATAAGAAAATATCTGCTGATAACACGGCGGCGCAAAATTCAAACTCCGGTTTGGGCGTATGGGCGTTGGCCGCTATTGTTGTCAGCACTATGATTGGCGGTGGAATTTATAGTTTACCGCAAAATATGGCGGCCGGCGCATCGGCGGGGGCAGTATTGTTGGCTTGGGTAATCACCGGAATAGGCGTTTATTTTATAGCTAATACTTTTCGAATTTTGTCAGCGGCTAAACCTGATTTAAAGGCCGGTATATATATGTATAGCCGCGCCGGTTTTGGTCCTTATGTCGGTTTTACCATCGGGTGGTCGTATTGGTTGTGTCAAATTTGCGGAAATGTCGGCTATGCCGTTATTACAATGGACGCACTAAACTATTTTTTCCCGCCGTATTTTGCCGGAGGAAATAATTTGCCTTCAATTATCGGCGGTTCTATTTTAATTTGGGGATTTAACTATTTGGTTTTACGCGGTATTAAACAAGCCACGATTATAAACTTGATTGGTACGGTGGCAAAAATTGTGCCGTTAATTTTGTTTGTGATTATTGCGGCGTTTATGTTTCATATCGACAAGTTTGAATTTGATTTTTGGGGCGAAAACGCATCCACAGTTGCTAAATTGGGCGGGCTTTCAACCCAGATTAAAAGCACAATGTTGGTAACGCTGTGGGCGTTTATCGGTATTGAGGGCGCGGTGGTTATGTCTAAACACGCCAAATCTCCAAAAACAGTAGGCCGTGCCACAGTTTTAGGCTTTATCGGCTGTTTATCTATCTATGTTTTGCTTTCATTGCTTCCGTTTGGATTGATGAGCCAAGAACAGCTGGCTGCCGTGCCAAATCCGTCAACAGCCGGAATTTTGGAAGCTTTGGTCGGTAAATGGGGCGCGTGGTTGATGAATATTGGTTTGCTGATTTCGGTTTTGACCAGTTGGCTGGCTTGGACAGTGGTTACGGCGCAAATTCCGCAAGCTGCCGCTGAAAACGGCACTTTCCCTAAAGAGTTTGCCAAAGAAAATACACAGGATACGCCAACTGTTTCGTTGTGGGTAACCAGTTCACTCATGCAAATTTTTATGTTGTTGGTATATTTTTCGGGAAATGCTTGGAACACTATGCTGAGTATTACCAGTATGATGGTGCTGCCGGCTTATTTTTCAAGCTGTGCTTATTTGTGGAAAATTTGCGAGGACCACGAATATCCGATGAATTTTTACATTAAACGTTCAACCGCGCTGTTTTCGGGTATTATGGGCTCGATTTATTCCGTTTGGTTGATTTATGCCGCAGGTTTGAATTATTTATTGATGGCCGTCATTTTTATGGCTGTCGGTATTCCGGTTTATATTTGGGCAAAGAAGCAACACGAGCCTAAAGCTCCGGCATTTTCGGTGGGCGAGGGAATTGTTGCCGGTTTTGTGGTGGTAATAGCGTTGTTTGCCATTTATGCGATGGCGCGTGGAATTATCAGCATTTAGGCCATTTTTTTAATTTTTACCCCGATATGAGCTTTAGGGCGCAAGTCGGGGTAATTTTTGTTTGTTAAGTTATTTTTTTAAGGTCTTTTCAATAAGATTTACCCACTTATCAATAACGCTTTGCGGAGAATATCGCTCCATATCTTGACGGGCTTGTTTACCCATTTGCACACGCAACGCTTTGTCGGACATGAGTTTGGCTAATTTAGCGGCGTAGTCGTCAATATCCTTGACCAAAAAGCCGGTTTTACCGTCAATAATCAATTCGTTAATGGCCGGAGCTGACGCAAAGCCCACACCAGGAAGTCCGATAGCTAAACCATCGGCCAAACCATAGCCGAATCCTTCAGAAAAACTCGGCATTGTAACAATGTCCGAATTCAGATATTCTTGTGTTATGTTATTGGAATAGCCCTTAAAAATCAAGCGGTCTTGCAAGTTGAGCTCTTTTACGCGTTTTTGTAGCCGTTTGAAATATTTTTCATGTTTTCCTTTTTTCACTTTACCGAAAAACAAAACTTTCCATGTTGGAAAATCATCAGCTATTTTGGCAAAAGCTTCAATCAGCAAGTGCTGACGCTTAAATTGCTCGGCAATTTGCGCCACATGGATAATGGTGTTTTTCGCCACGCTTAAATCACAGCAGTCCTTTGGAATAATAACCTGATTCGGAATAACCTCCACAGTTTTGTTCGGATAAATATCTGTTACTTCTTTTTTGAAGCTATTCATCAAAACCTGCACCACGTTGGCGCGAGCGAATGCCTTGTCAGTAACAAACTGGCGGAAACCGCGGCGAACGTTGGCAAAAATTTCATTCGGAGGGTTATGCATCATCATTATAATGGGAATATTGTGTGTTTGACGGAGTGTGGCATTGATGAGGTCATGATTGAAATAGCAAATTATAATATCCGGATTTTCCTCGGCAAAAAGCTTTTTGTAACGTATGTGTGCCAAAGGTAGAAAATTGCGTAGGCACAGCCATAAATTATAAAAAGGATTAGAAGTTTTGGCGGAAAGATTAAGCTTTTTTACACGTTCGTCAATGGCTACCGGCTCGCCGGCATGAGAATATGAGTCGGCTACTAAAACCACTTCATAACCGCGTATTGTCAGCTGAGAGGCAAAATTACAAACCCATTTGGTGTTGAAATTATTCCGGTCTTTAAGCAGCATAATTTTAGTCATATAGGGCATACCTTGTTAAATATTAAAATATTTATAAAGACTAAACATTACAGCAATAATTGTCAAAGATTTTTTTTGAATGGCGGTTATTGTGTTTTTAGAATTTATGTAAGATTGAAAAATATAATAAATTATTTTAGATTATTTAATATAGATTTAAAAATAATTTTATATAACTTTATGGTTGAATTTAAAAAATAACCTGTTATTATGCAATTAGTAATACATCTAAAAGGTGAAATAATAAAAATATATAAGGAGAGTGAAATGGACTATATCAACACAGGGTTTAACGCAACAGATATTTGCTGGCGTTATTGCTATTATATGGCATGCATGTTGGTGTTACATGGATGGTTTTTATGCCGGAATAGAAGTTTATAGCCTAATAATTACAAGGAAGCGGTGTTTATAATTTTAGAGATTTCATTGAATTCATTTTCTGATAGCCGATGTGATAATTCATCATAAGTAAAAACTTGTGGAGTGATGCCATGTTTTTTTAACCATTCTATTGTGGAAGGCAGTGTTTTATATTGAACTATATTGTCTTTTTTTCCATGAAAAATATATGTTTTAGGTGTGGATGATATTTTTTTTGCCAGTTTATCTTTGCCGGCAATCAAACCGGATAGACTGAATACGCCGGCGAGTGTGGCTGTTCGACTCAGCGCCGTATAAAGCGCAAGCATGGCGCCTTGGGAGAAGCCTATAAGATAGGTATGGTTATTATCAATGTGATATTTTTGCTGTAATGTATTTATAAATTTATTGATTTTCGAGGCACAGTCATCTATGTCTTTTTCTGCACGCTGATAAATGTCAAAAATTTGTGAAACAGGTGTATCAGGCGAAATCCGTTTATTATCAGGATCAGTTGATAGCATGCCAAACCATTGATTTTGATGAGGATTTTTATCGCATATTTTATTTGATTTAGGGGCAATAATGCAAGAATTTGGAGATTTTTGCATTAAATATTCAAGATATTTTCTGTGATTTTGAGGACAATCGTTATAGCCGTGCAAAAAAATAATAAGCCGAGAAGGGCTGTCACACAAAGAATAGTAATCAAATTGAAACATATAAGACACCTCTAGAATTTCTTCATAATTATATAATGAAATTTGTTAAAAATTATATAAAAAATCCGCCAAAAAGATATTGGCGGATTTTTTATACATTTTAAAGAAAATCATCATCGTAATTTTCTTCGTGATTTTCCTTGTTCAAAGAAGAGTCCGGCTGTTTTTCTTTTTTAGAAAAGTTTTCTTTGCCGCTTTTGACGCCTCGTCCCAGTAAATCGTCAGGATCATATCCCGAAGATTCGTTTTGGGGGTAGTTTTTTTTCTGATCCATAATAAAAAAGTTATAAGTTAGAAAATTTAACCAAAAAACACCCTACTTAAAGGGTGTTTTTTGAAAAAAAGTCAGAATTTAACTTTTCTGAGCAGACCATAACGATCGCCGATATGTCCACTCAAAAGCTGCTTAACCTGAGAAGGTGTTACATTGTAGTAGGCACCACTTTGGTCGGTTAATTCCCAAGAATCGTCCTGACAACTAGCTACCGCAAAATCATTCATATTCTTGAAGTTTACGATAAAGATGTGGCTATAAACATTTGGACGGTTGAATTTTCCATCAAAAGTTTGAACACCCCATTTTCCATTTTTTTGATAGAAAACAAATTGTCCTTGCACATCAATTTTATTATAGATGCCAAGCGATTTTTTGGCGCTGCTGTTATACACAGCATAACCTTCTTCGCCGTGGAAAAAGAAGAGCGAATCTTTCTTTTCAGCAGTCTCATAATTGCCGTAGCAGACAATATGTCCAGTCATGTCAGCAAGAACAAAATTTTTGTTATCGCTGTAACATTTGAAACCATCCAATGCCGGATCATAGACAACGTTTCTGTAGGCGGGTTCAATGATAACTTTATCGTTGAGTTGAAGCCCAAATTTGTGAATGCCCGTTTGGGAATCGGCTTGATTGACAAGCGCATAGCCGTCAAACAGCGGAGTCACCAAAGCTTTTGGCTCGGCAACAGAAGATTGATTTTCTTTGGACTTGTTGTTGCTTGAACAAGAAGTCAAGACAATTGCCAAAACGGCAACCATCAAAAACAAAAACTTTTTCATAAGGCAAAAAAATTTAAGTTAAAACTAATAAAAATAAACAAAATTGTAAGAAATTATTTATTGAATAACAGATTCTGTTTATTTTGTCAATATTTTTTTACATATTTTTTGCACAATTAAAAAAAAGCTTGATTATTTAATAATATTATAATATTTGTAGTTTGTTTTGAAAATGCGGCCATGGCGAAATTGGTAGACGCGTAACGTTGAGGTCGTTATGAACTAAGTTCATGGAAGTTCAAGTCTTCTTGGCCGCACCATTTTTGAAACTTACTTTGCAATCTGAAAAATGCCAAAGGAGAGAGCTTGCTATGTTGAAAATATATAAAACAGAAAACGGCGGCAAATTAGTCAAGCTCAAACAGTCTCGAACCGTTTCTCAAGCGTGGTTTAATTTAATCAATCCGTCAAGTGATGAAATTGATCAGGTTTCTTCTATGCTTAAAGTTGATCCTGATATTTTAAAAAATTCTTTGGATGCGGATGAACGTTCAAGAACAGAAGTTGACGACGGGGTTTTTTCTGCCATTATCAATTTGCCGTTATTGGATGAAGAAGGTAACTTTGATACGCTGCCTTGCGGCTTTGTCTTTTCTGCCCGTAATTTTTTAACAATTTGTTCAAAAGATAACCGTATTTTGGGCGCATTTAATAAAAATACGGCCAAAACTTTTGATACCAGAGAACGAACTCGTTTTATGCTGTTGATTTTGTATAAAATCACTCAATTTTATTTGCGCTATTTAGCAATAATTAACCGCAAAACAGAACATATTGAAGATGCTTTGAAGCAAACAACCAATAATCAAGAACTTTTTCAACTAATTGAAATTCAAAAATCATTGGTCTATTTTACAACGGCTTTGCGTGATAACCATTTGGTTTTGGAAAAAATTTTGCGGATGATAAAATCTCCGGCGACGTCAAAATTACTCGCTTTTACGGAAGATGATATTGATTTGTTGGAAGATGTTATTGTTGAAAACAAACAAGCCATTGAAATGGTAGATATGCACCGCTCTATTTTAGAGGGAATGATGGATGGTTTTGCCTCAATTATTAATAACAATGTTAATTTGGTGATGAAATTTTTGGCTGCCATAACTATTGTGCTGTCTATTCCGACAATGTTGGCCAGTTTTTGGGGAATGAACGTGGCGGTGCCAGCGGCAAACATGGAATATGGCTTTTGGATTGTTTTGTCGCTATCTGTTTTGGCAACGTTACTGGTTATTATTTATTTTCGCAAAAAAGGCATGTTTTAATAAAAATTGCAGAATGTTTAAATTCCGTCTTTTATTCTTAAATCCTTTTGATATATTAAGTGTTATAAAAATTTAGGAGAAGTTTTGTGTGGGTGGGTCTAATTGTTATTTTCTTAACAGTATTGTCAGATCAAATTAGCAAGTTTTTTGTATATGAAAACATGGCAGATGGCGAGCACGTGGTCTTTTGCGCTTTTTTTAATTTGGTGAAAGTTTGGAATACCGGTGTTAGTTTTTCTATGTTTAACGGGCATGGGCAAACAGGAGCTGTAATTCTTACGGTTTTTGCCTTGTGTGTGGCTGTGTTTTTGTTTTATTGGATGCTTAAAGAAACAAATAAATTAAAAATTACGGCGTTAGCTTTTATTATCGGCGGGGCATTGGGAAATGTTATTGATAGAATACGTTTTGGCGCTGTGTTGGATTTTTTGGATTTTCATTACAAAAATATACATTGGCCGGCATTTAATGTTGCGGATAGTTTTATTTGCGCGGGTGTGTTTATTTTGATCTGTATGGAATTTTTTGATAATAAAAAGAAAGGGTTAAATGAGGTGTAATATGAAAAAAATATCTTTTATACTTGTTTTGGGCTTGCTGGCATGCGGCCTTTCGGCCTGTGGTTTGACAAAAGAAAAACTTGGTTTTGCCCGCCAAGGTCCTGATGAAACTAAGGTTGTTAAAAAACAGCCGTTGGTTTTGCCTCCGGAATACAGCGTTCGTCCTAAGGTTATTGATACGGATGATGAAGATTTTGAAGAATAGAATATTCGTAATCTTGGCAATAGGGCTGTTGTTTATCCCATTAAAAGGCAAAGCAGGTCTTTTTAATGCGTCGGAGTTTGTTTTAAACAATGGATTGCGTGTGGTTGTCGTTGAAAATCATAAAGCTCCGCTGATAAAGCATATGATGTGGTATTTGGCTGGTGCGGCGGATGAAAAACGAGGAAAAGGCGGAAGTGCGCATTTGTTGGAACATTTGATGTTTCGTGGCTCAAAAAATGTCAAAGATGGAAAATTTGATCAATTTATGACAGAAAACGGGGCTGAAAGCAACGCTTTTACCAGCCATGATATGACCGTTTATCATCAATTTGCCGATATCAGCCGTTTAGAGGCTTTAATGGCTTTGGAAGCAGACAGAATGCAAAATCTGAAATTTAGCGACAAGGCTTTTAAGGCGGAGCAAAAAATTGTTTTTCAGGAAAGAAAGCAAGTTGTTGAAAATAATCCGGCAGCACCATTTTATGAACGTTTAAACTTAATGTTGTGGGGAAATTTGCCATATGGTCATCCGGTGACAGGGCTTTCTGAAGAAATTATGGAATTGTCCGCAGATGATGTATATCGTTTTTATGACGAGCATTATGCCCCGAATAACGCAATTTTGGTTTTGGTTGGTGATATAGAGCCGGCGATTGCTAGAAAATTAGCGGAAAAATATTATGGCAGTATCCCGCCGAAAATTATTCGGCCTAAAAACAGAGACACGGTCAATGCTTTTTTCAAAGAAAAACTGGAAATGAAACTTCCATTGGTGACGACGCCAAAGCTTGTTTATAAATATATTTTGCCATCAAGCGGCAACTTAAATACAAATATGTATGCGTATATGTTGTTGGCGGAATATCTCGGAGGCGGAAAAACGTCCGCTTTGTATCGAGAATTGGTCGTAAATGGCAAATTAGCGTCATCTGTTTCTGTAAGTTTTGATTATTTTTCTAAAAGCAATGATGTCTTTTCCATCAATGTCATTCCAAATTCTGATGTGGCTTTGATAAATGTAAATGTTGCCGTAAGACTGGCTATGTCTCAAGCTATAAAAGAATTAAATCTTGAAGAATTAGAAAAATTGAAAACAAAAATGGTGTCTGATTTGGTGTTTGCCAATGACAATCCCGAAGATGCGGCGTATTGGCTTGGAACAATGCTTGCCTATGGCTTCAGCTTGGAGCAAGCTCAAAATTATGCCGAAAATATTAAAGCTGTCTCATTGGAAGAGATTTCAGCAGCGGCGCAAGATGTTTTGTTAAAATCATCTTTAGTTGAAGGTGTGTTATTGCCTGAAAATAAGAAAAAGGGAGATAAAAATAGTGATTAAACATCCAAAGCGGAAAAATTTAATGTATTATTTGAAACGGTTGGTTGTTCTCGTCATTCTTTGTTTGACAGGGTATTTTGCGCCGATTTATTGGGAAAAACAAGATCAGCTTGATGTTAAAAAAATACTTGACGATTCTGAATTAAAAAATAAAACGTTTGAAGCTAAAGTGCAGAAGATTGAAAATGGTGTTTTATCCGCTTATTTTATGGAGGAACATTCCAATCCTATAATAAGTGTCAGCTTTTTATTTAAAAACGCGGGGAGTGCTCATGATGCGGAAGGTCAGCATGGTTTGGCTTTGCTCGCATCTTCTGTGTTGACGGATGGCGCCGGTGAATTTGATGAAAAAGAATTTAATGAATTTATGGAAGAAAACGGCGTAAAAATAAAATTTTCTGTGACGCCGGATGATTTTAAGGGATGGATGGCGTTTCCATCGCAAAATAAAACAACGGCGACGAATTTATTGCGCGCTGCTTTAACGGAGCCGCATGCAGATGAAAAAATTTTAGAAGTTTATAAAAATAAAATAAAAAATGCTCGATTGGAGCAAAATGAAAAGCCTAACTTAATTTTGCAACAAAAATTTAATGAAAATATTTTTGCCGGTCATCCTTATTCTCGTAATTATTTGGGAAACGATGAAGATGTTGCTAATTTGACCAGTGAGGATATTTTAAATTATGTAAAAAAATCATTGGCCAAAGACAATCTTATGGTTGGTATAGCCGGTGATTTGACTGCGGATGAGGCAAAGGTTTTGCTTTATGACTTGTTTGGAACTTTATCTGATAAAAATTCTAAATCTTCTCTGGAGAAAATTGATTTTTTTGCCGAGGGTGTTGAATATAACACAAAGCATAAGACGGCTCAGGTTGTGACAAAATTTGTTTCAAAGGGAGCTTTTCGTTCAAGCAGCGACTTTTATCCATTGTATTTAGCCAATTATATTTTGGGTGAGTCAGGTTTAAGTTCTCGGTTATCTAAAGTTATCAGAGAAAAAGAAGGTTTAACATACGGTGTTTACACTTATTTGACCAATAGTGACGCCGTTGCTTTGATTGAGGGCGGATTTTCGGCAACTCCTGAAAATTTTGAAAAAGCTCAACAATTGTTGAAGGAAGAATGGCTGAAACTGGGAAAAAAAGGAGTGACGGCAGAAGAACTTAATGAGGCTAAAAAATCACTGTTAAATTCTTTTTATTTACGTTTTGCCACAATAGATGGTATATCTGATATGCTTGTTGCTATGCAAAAATATAATTTAGGACTTGATTTTTTGACAAAACGTAATGATTATATTCGTCAAGTATCTCTAAAAGATGTAAATGCTGTTTCAAAAAAATATTTTAGCACAATTCCGGATTTTGTGAATGTAGGTGTGAATAATTGAAAGGATAATAAAAAATGTTTGGAAGAAAAAAATTAAAATCCTGGGGTAAATTGGAAAGTTTGTATCGAGGTTTTAAAAAAACGCAGATGAGAGATTTATTTGCCGTTGATGAAAACAGAGCAGATAAATATACGCTGAAACTGGAAAATTTGCTGTTAGATTATTCTAAAAATCGTGTTGACGATAAAGTTATGGCGGCTTTGTTTGATTTGGCGCGCGAACGTGATGTGACCGGACGCATTAAAGCTATGTTCAGCGGTGAAAAAATCAATAAAACTGAAAACAGGGCTGTTTTGCATACAGCGTTGCGTCATCAGGACAATACGCCTGTTTATGTGGATGGACGCGACGTTATGCCGAAAATTCGTGAGGTTTTGGGGCGGATTAAAAACTTTTCAGAGGCGGTGCGATTGGGAACTTTTACCGGTTATACCGGAAAAAAATTGACCAACATTGTTAATATTGGCATCGGCGGTTCGGATTTGGGACCTTTTATGGCGACTGAGGCTTTGCGTCCATATTGGGCAAAAGATATAAAATGTTATTTTATTTCCAACATTGACGGCACAGCTTGCGCTGAGGTGTTGAATAAAATTAATCCGGAAACAACTTTGTTTATTGTGGCTTCTAAAACTTTTACTACGATTGAAACACTGACAAACGCCAAAACTTGCCGCAAATGGTTGGTTGACGCTTTGGGCGAACACGCCGTGTCTAAACATTTTATCGCGCTTTCTACCAACAAGGCAGAAGTGGAAAAGTTTGGTATCAATTCGGAAAATATGTTTGAATTTTGGGATTTTGTCGGCGGCAGATATTCAATGTGGTCGGCAATCGGTATGATTATCGCCATTGCCGTGGGTTTTGAAAACTTTGAGAGAATGTTGCAAGGCGCCAATGCAATGGATAAGCATTTTGCCAACACGGATTTGGAGCATAATATTCCGGTGATTTTGGCGCTGATAGGCATTTGGTATAACAATTTTTACGGTATCCATCGTTATTGCGTGGTGCCGTATGACCAATATTTGAAATATCTGCCATCATATTTGCAACAATTGGATATGGAAAGCAATGGTAAATCAATCAGTCTGGATAACAAACTTGTAAATTATGCCACAGGTCCGGCGTTGTTCGGCGGTGCCGGCACCGATGTTCAGCATTCATTTTTCCAACTTTTGCATCAGGGAACGGAAATTGTACCGGTAGATTTTATTATTCCGGCTATTTCGCACAATGAAATCGGCAATCACCATCAAATTTTAATTTCTAATGTTTTGGCGCAAAGCGAAGCTTTGATGCAAGGAAAAACGGAGGCCGAGGCGGCGTTGGAATTGGAAAAAGCCGGTAAATCCAAAGAGGAAATCGAAGCTTTGAAAAAATATAAAAGCTTTAGCGGCAATCGTCCGTCTAACACCATTGTGGTTAAAAAACTTGACCCTTACACCTTGGGAATGTTGGTGGCAATGTATGAGCATAAAGTTTATGTTCAGGGCGTGATTTGGAATGTCAATTCTTTTGACCAGTTCGGAGTGGAATTGGGTAAAAAATTGGCTTTGAATATTTTACCGGAAATAGAAGGAACGGCTTTTGGCGTGGAGCACGACAGTTCTACGGCTTCATTGATTAATTATATCAAAAAAATCAGAAAGTAAGGTCAAAGTTATGCCTATTCGCGTTTTGCCATCTAATTTGGTCAACCAAATTGCCGCCGGCGAGGTTATTGAGCGTCCGGCGTCGGTTATTAAGGAATTAGTTGAAAACGCGATTGACGCCGGTGCTTCAAAAATTGAAGTGACGCTTGAAGGTGGCGGTAAAAATTTAATTATGGTTAATGACAACGGCAAAGGAATTGGAAAAGATGAACTTTCGTTGGCGGTAGAACGTCACGCCACTTCCAAATTGCCGGATAATGATTTGTTTAACATTAACTTTTTAGGTTTTCGCGGAGAAGCGTTGCCTTCTATCGCCTCTGTGGCTAAAATGACAATTAGCTCTCGTCAACAAGGCGCAGACAGCGGTTGGCAAATTAGTGTCAACGGCGGAGACAAAGGTGAAGTCAAACCGGCGGCAATTCCTTTGGGAACCAGAATTGAAGTGCGGGATTTGTTTTATACCACACCGGCTCGTTTGAAATTTATGAAAGCGGATGCCTCAGAAACGGCTCAATGTGTGGATATGCTGCAACGGATTGCCTTGGCTAATCCGCAAATTTCATTTTATTTGGAAAGCGACGGCAAAAAGAAAGTGGCTCTAAACGCTTGCCAAGGCGAACTTTTTGATAGCCGACAACGTCGTGTCGCCGATGTAATGGGCGGGGAGTTTGAAGAAAATTCGGTGGCCATTTCCGCCGGTAATGATTTTTGTAAAATCAGTGGTTTTATCGGAATTCCGACTTATAACAAAGCTAATTCTTTGTCGGAGTTTTTGTTTGTAAACAATCGACCGGTGCGGGACAAACTTATTTTAGGTGCCATAAAAGGTGCTTATCAGGATATGATGACAAGCGGTCGTTATCCGGCGTGCGCAGTGTTTGTTGAAGTGGAGCCGATGTATGTCGATGTGAATGTGCATCCGACAAAAGCGGAAGTGCGTTTTTATGACAATGGCGCCATTCGCGGCTTGCTGGTGGGAAGCATTCGCCACGCTTTAAGTTTAGGCGGAAAGAAAAGCGCGGAAACCGGCGGTTTGGAACATTTGTTGGCGCATACTTTGGAAGAAGATGAACTACCACAGCAAATTTATTCCAATGCAGAGCGTCAAGCGGATTATGCTATGCGCGAGCGAACAACCGAATTTACGACGACACCATTTAATAATGTGAAAAACTATGGTGGCGGACACGGGCGCGGTTCATATTCAACAATGTCTATTCCGGCTCTGGAAAGTAAATTTTCGGTGCGGGTCGCGGAAGAGCCAACGGCGGAAACAATAGCGGAAGTCGGCGAACTGGGGTTGGCTAAAGCGCAGTTTCATAACACTTACATAATTTCTCAAACCGAAGACAGTATTGTAATTATTGACCAACACGCCGCTCACGAGCGTATTACGATGGAGAAGATGAAGCAAAGTATGGCCAAACACGAGCAAGTGCCGACACAAATGCTTCTATTGCCTGAGGTTGTGGATTTGAGCCTGTCCGAAAAAGAAAATGTGTTGGAATATGCCGAGCAGTTGGCGCAATTGGGGTTGAGATTGGAAGAGTTTGGAACTTCGGCGGTCTTAGTGCGGGAAATTCCGGCATTGCTTGGTGACACAGATGTTAAAAAGTTGGTTAAGGATATTGCGGCGGAAATTTCCGAATGGGGCGGAGAATATGCCTTGAGTGATAAAATTCATCATATTTGTGCCACAATAGCCTGTCATGGTTCGGTGCGGGCAGGGCGTTCTTTGAATATTGAAGAAATGAACCATTTGTTGCGGGATATGGAAAAAACGGAGCATTCCGGTCAGTGCAACCATGGTCGTCCGACTTATGTGAAAATCAAGTTGTCAGATATTGAAAAATTGTTTGAACGTCGCTGAATTTTGACGCTTTGTCTTGAAAATAGGGTAATTGAGTATATCTCTGTGATAAATAGTTAAAGGAGATATGATATGGGTACGTTTTTGAAATATGCGTTTTATTTGGCTTTGATTTTTATTGTTTATTTGTTTTTTGCCGGTTTTTATGAAGGTAAAATTACTAAAAATTCCACGGTGGAAGAGGTTGGTTCTGAAGTTTCGGATAATGCAAAACGTATAATTTCCGATACCTATAATAAAACAAAAGATGAAATTTCTATCGAGGAAAAAGATAAGACGGAAGCTAAAAAATAAGCATTGACGATTGTTTGTTTTGAAACTATAATCAAAATGTTAATTGTATTATCATTAAATTATTAGCTTATGGACAAACAATCAAAATTTAAGTTGTTGCAACGAATTGCTTTGACGCGAGAAGAAGCCGATGAGTATTTTGAAAATTATGCCGAAGAAAAAAAGAAAAAATGTGAAATTTTTTTGCCTTTTTCCATTGTGTATGAGACAGAAAAAAAATACCTTAATGTGTTGCCTTATTTGGATTTGTCTCAAAAGGATAAAATTTGGGGTATTTCATTTCACGGCATGTTGATTCATCGAAAAAATAAAAATGCTCATACGATTCAGACTCTGAAAAGCAAATTGCAGCAAGAAAATAAAATGTGCGACAGATATTCTCGTTTTCGTCATTTTCCAACAATGAGAGATTGGGAAGAATTGTTTGCAAGTTTTGACGCATTTAATGAAGTTATGCAAAATTTGCGCAGTTGCGGAGTTGATGCGGATAATCTTTTGATGGATAAAGATTATTTAACAAAAAAAGATTTGTTTATAAAATTTGTTAACAATACTGTTTCTGTAAGTTTTGCCCAAGATAAAGCGGAAGTTTTTTCCAGATTTATCGTATATTTATGAGTTTTTTGGAGCCACTGATGTCTGTTCAGTGGCTCTTATGATATGCAAATGAAACTAAATTAAAGATTATTCTTTCGAAAATTAAAAAATCTGTTGATGGTTAATTTTTCAGTTATTAAAAATTTTTGAGAGCAAGCTGCTCAAGTTCTTTCAGCTTGTCGCGATAGACCATTGCTTGTTCAAACTCAAGGTTTTGCGCCGCTTCTTTCATCAATTTAGTATATTCTTTAGTCATTTTTTCAATGTTTTTAATTTTATCAATATCTTGAAATTCATCTTTTATAAAATCTGTTTCCGTCATCTCTTTCAAGGTGGAAGAAATGCTTTTTTTGATGGTTTGCGGCGTTATGCCGTTGGCGATATTGTATTCGGTTTGTTTTTTGCGCCGACGCTCGGTTTCTTCCAAAGCCATTTTCAAAGAGTCTGTCATTTTATCGGCATACAAAATAACGCGTCCTTCCGCATTGCGCGCCGCGCGACCTATGGTTTGGATAAGCGAACGGGTTGAACGTAAAAAACCTTCTTTGTCGGCGTCTAAAACAGCAACCAGCGAACATTCCGGAATATCCAAGCCTTCACGCAAAAGGTTAATGCCGACTAAAACATCAAACACGCCGAGGCGTAAATCTCGGATAATTTCAATGCGCTCTAAGGTGTCGATATCCGAATGCAGATAGCGAACTTTGACGCCGTTGTCTTTAAGATATTCGGTTAAGTCTTCGGCCATTTTCTTGGTAAGAGTCGTTACTAACACTCTTTCGCCTTTGGCCGCGGTTTTGCGACATTCTTCCATCAAATCGTCAACCTGATTTTCTACCGGACGCACAAGGCACAGAGGGTCGGTCAGACCGGTCGGGCGAATTACCTGTTCGGAAAATACGCCTTTACTTTGTCCCATTTCCCATTCTCCGGGGGTGGCGGAAACGAAAATGGTTTGCGGCCGCATTTTATCCCATTCTTCAAACTTTAGCGGACGATTGTCCAAGCAGGACGGCAACCGGAAACCATAGTCGGACAATGTTGTTTTACGATTGCGGTCTCCGCGGTACATTGCGCCGATTTGCGGCACGGCAATGTGGCTTTCATCAATAAAGAGCAGGGCGTTTTTGGGAAAATATTCAAACAAAGTCGGCGGCGGTTCTCCCGGAGCGCGTCCGGTTAAATAACGCGAATAGTTTTCAATACCTTTGCAGTGGCCGGTGGTGTCCAACATTTCCAAATCAAAACGCGTGCGTTGTTCAAGTCGTTGCGCTTCAAGCAATTTGTTTTCTTGTTTGAATTGTTGCAAACGGATTTCCAAATCTTCTTTAATGTGCGTCATTGCTTGAGACAGAGCCGGACGAGGTGTTACATAGTGGTTGGCGGGATAAACGGTAATTTCATCAAGTTGACGCGTTTTTTTGCCGGTTAAAACGTCAAATTCGTAGATTTCTTCTATTTCATCGCCAAAAAAAGAAACTCGCCAAGCGCGGTCTTCGTAGTGCGCCGGAAAAATGTCCAAAGTGTCACCTTGAACGCGAAAAGTGCTGCGGACAAAGTTAACGCTGCAACGTTCATAAAGAAGTTCGGTCAGGTGTTTGTTTACTTCGTGGATGTCAACCACATCTCCGACTTTCAGTTGAAAAACCATAGAAGAATAAGATTCCATGCTGCCTAAACCGTAAATGCACGAAACAGAGGCCACAATGATTACATCGCGCTCTTCTAAAACGTTACGAGTGGCACCGTGTCGCATTCGGTCTATTTGCTCATTGATGGCCGAATCTTTTTCAATATAAGTGTCGGTTTTGGGAATATAGGCTTCCGGTTGATAATAATCGTAATAAGAAACAAAATATTCCACGCGGTTATGCGGAAAAAATTCTTTCATCTCCGTATAAAGCTGCGCCGCCAAAATTTTATTCGGTTCCATAATCAGAGCAGGTCGTTGGCATTGTTCGATTATTTTAGCCATTGTAAAAGTTTTGCCGGAGCCGGTTACGCCCAGCAACACTTGGTTGCGTTCACCGCGCTCAACGCCTTCGCATAGTTCTTTAATGGCCTGCGGCTGGTCGCCGGAAGGTTCAAACGGACTTTCAATTTTAAATTCGGGGTCTTTCATGTTTTTAATATTCATAGTTATAAAGAGAACGTAAATAATTTGCTATTTTCTCACGATTATTTAAGGTTTCTTTTGATAACTTTTGAGGGATAGGCAAATTATTTTGCTTGGCGGCAACAATTTGGGCTTTGTTCAAAGAAATTGCAAAATTGCGTAGTTCTGCGTCAGAGTAATGGTCAAGCATGTATTGCAAATCTTTTTCTGAAGTGTGAAGTATAGCTGAAATGTCTGTCGGAGAAGCGACATTTGCGTTTCCGACAGATATTTTAGGAGAGACATCCGGTACGCCTCGAGTTATTTCACCCGCAAAAGATGATTGTATTGTTAAAATAAAAGCGAAAACATATAAAGCGAATTTCATGGTAATTTCCTCCAGTTATTTATTGTAAGCTTTTTAATGTGTCGTCAATAGATTTTTCAAAATCGAAATTTGTCAGGTCATTAAATTGTCTTTTTAATTTATTTATGGAACGTTTTGAATCTCTCATCCATTTATCATATTCTTTTTCATAATCTTTTAATAAGTCATTGCTGCCATTGGTAAAAGAAGCGGATGTTTTTTCTTGTTTTACTTCTTTGGGCGGTGTTTTTTTGGTGAAAGAGCTGCTTATGCTGTCAAGCCAACCATTGTCATTTCCTGAGTTGGCTGTCTTGGATTGTTCCAAAAGTTTTCGCTGATATTCTATTTCAGCTTTACGGCGTTCTTCATTTGCTTTTCTTATTCTGGCATTGTTTTCATCAATTTCTTTGACGCGCTGTGCAATCCAATCCTGCTGAGATTGAGATGTTTTTGAAGAATTGGTTGTGTTGTAAGTTTGCGGCGCGGTTCGAACCGTATGATTAGAAGATTCCCATGGATTTATGGGTAATTCTTCTGACTGAGCGGAATATATTAAAGAAAATGAAAGTAAAAAGGTTAAATATGCAGCTTTCATTGGTTTATCCTTTGTTTGGCTTTTGTGATGAAGGTCGTATCGTCTTCTTTTTTGTTTTGGTAAAGGACGAAGCGTCCGGTTCCAATCCGTAGGCGCAGAATGTCTTATCTTTTATTTCAGATTTTTTTACAATATATGCCGGTGTGTTGACAACCGTGCAGTTTTCGGGAATGTCCTTAATAACAATGGCATTGGAACCGATTTTAGTGTTCTTTCCGATAGTAATTGGTCCTAAAATCTGCGCACCGGAACCAATAGTGACATTATCGCAAATTGTTGGGTGTCTTTTTTCTAGTTTTTTCCCGTTAGCATCATAAAATTTTCGGCCGCCTAAAGTGACGTCATGGTATAAGGTGACATTATTGCCGACAACAGTAGTTTCGCCAATAACAACCCCCATGCCGTGATCAATCATAAAACCGGAACCGATTTTTGCTCCGGGGTGAATTTCTATACCCGTAAGAAAGCGGGCTATTTGTGAAAGTATTCTGGCAGTCAATAAAAAATTTTTTTTCCAAAGGGCATGAGATAGACGATAAATCATGATGGCGTGAAGCCCCGAAGAGCAAATAACAGCTTCTAATTTGCTGCGTGTTGCCGGATCTCTATCCATAATAGCTTGAATGTCTTGTAAAATTATCTTGTAATTTGAATTCATTGTGTGGTATATTCCTCTAAAAATAACAATTTTTATTAATGTAACACATTATGTGTTAAATAAAAGTAATAAATGGAAAAAAAATGGTAGAAGTTTTGTTTAACGGTCATGCCGGTCGATTAGAAGGCAGATATTATAAGAGTGAACGTCCTAATGCTCCGATAGCATTGATATTGCATCCTCATCCTCAATACGGCGGAACAATGAACAATAAAGTTGTCTATACTTTGTTTAGTTGTTTTAAGGATTTAGGTTTTTCGGTCTTGAGATTTAATTTTCGTAGCGTTGGGCGTTCACAAGGACAATTTGAAGATGGCCCAGGAGAACTTTCTGATGCGACAATTGCTTTGGATTGGTTGCAAAATATGAATCCTGATGCGAAACAATGTTGGATAGCTGGCTATTCTTTTGGTGCCTGGATTGGCTTGCAACTTTTAATGAGACGTCCGGATATCAATAATTTTATTGCAGTTTCTCCACCGGCGAATGAAAAAGATTTTTCATTTTTAGCGCCGTGTCCGGCATCCGGTTTGATTGTTCAGGGCGGAAAAGATGAAATTGATAATCCGTTTTTGGTGGAAACGATGGCGCGAAAATTAAACCAGCAGCGAAACGTTGAGATTGATTTTGCTATGATTGAAGACGGTGATCATATGTATAACAATCATTTAGGTGATTTGTATAAAGTTACCGGACAATATGTTATCAGTGCATTGCAACGCCGTTCTCCGCAGAAAAAACGTCGCGGACGTCGTAAGAAAACAGAACTGGATGACGATTTATTGTTGGATGGTCCTGAAGATGCGGGCTATGATATGGATGAGCTGGATAACGACGGAGAAGAATAAGGTGAAAAATTCTATTGAAAGCGCAATGATGTCAGATAAATTAAAGGATAATAAGCCTGCCGACGGAGGCAATATTAAAAAAGCTTTTCTTGAAAATTTAAAAACCGTGTTTTTAGCTATTTTAATAGCCTTAGTTATTAGAAGTTTTTTCTTTGAGCCTTTTCGCATTCCATCCGGTTCGATGTATCCGACTTTGCGTGTGGGAGATTATTTATTTGTCAGTAAATATACTTATGGTTTTTCTCGCTATTCTTTTCCGGCGGCATTGCCTTTGTTCTCCGGACGCATTTTGTATAGCGAGCCGCAAAGAGGAGATGTGGTCGTTTTTCGTCCCGTTAATAAACCGAACACTGATTTTATAAAACGTATTATCGGGCTTCCGGGAGATAAAATTCAGGTAAAGGACGGCCGTCTGTATATAAATGATGAACTTGTCCGCCGAGAGGAAATGGATCGTTATGTTATTGATGAGTACGTTGAGCTTCCGGAATTTTATCA
The DNA here is from genome assembly GCA_934254675.1 of uncultured Alphaproteobacteria bacterium. Classification (GTDB taxonomy): domain Bacteria; phylum Pseudomonadota; class Alphaproteobacteria; order RF32; family CAG-239; genus RUG410. The sequence continues at coordinate 102,312 of CAKQLP010000002.1, forward strand.
TCAGTATGATGAAGTTTTACCGAATGGAAAAATTCATCGTATTATTGAAATTTCCGACAGCGAAAGAATTGTTGATAATACAGATGTGTTTGTTGTTCCGGAAGATTCCTTTTTTATGATGGGTGACAATCGTGATCGTTCTGATGACAGCCGTATCAGCGTGGGTTTTGTGCCAAAAGAAAATTTGGTTGGAAAAGCTCGCTTTATCTTTTTTTCACATAATGATAAAGGAGAGTTTTATGAACCTTGGACATGGTTCAAAGCTATCCGTTGGAGTCGCTTTTTTAAGAGGATTTATTAATGACACAGCTAGAAGATATTTTACAATACCATTTTAATAATCCAAGGTTGTTAACACAGGCTTTGACCCATAGCAGCGTTACCAGAAATGAACGCAAAAACTATGAACGTTTGGAATTTTTAGGCGATCGGGTGCTGGGTATGACTATGGCTCATTTGCTTTTTAAAATGTTTCCAAAAGACAGAGAAGGGCAGCTGTCTCAGCGTCATGTCAAGCTTGTTTGCGCCGATGCGGTTGCTGAAGTTGCTAAGAAACTAAAATTAGAAGATTATATTATAACAAAAGATAAAGATTCTGTTAAAAGCGTTAATGTGTTGTGTGATGTCGGTGAAGCGGTGATTGGAGCTATTTATATTGATTCTGATATAGAAAACGCTATTGCTTTTGTGGAGCGCAATTGGAAGGATTTGATAGATCAATCAGACAGCGGCGCCCAGAAAGATTTTAAAACAAGTTTGCAAGAAAAATTTCATGCTTTGCATTTAAGCCTACCGGTTTATGAGGTTGTTGCCAAAGAAGGGACAGAGCATGAACCTATTTTTAAAGTCCGAATTGCTTTAAACTCAGAAGTTTACGCGTATGGACAGGGAAAAAATAAAAAGGCGGCGGAACAACAAGCTGCTCGCAATCTTTTGGAACTGATGGATGATAAATAACATGAAAAAAACTCGCTGCGGGTTTGTGGCGCTTATTGGCGCTCCTAATGCCGGAAAATCTACAATTACCAACAATTTTGTTGGTTCCAAAGTTTCTATTGTTTCGCCTAAAGCACAGACAACCCGTACTACGATAAAGGGTATTGGAATTTATGACAATACTCAGATTATTTTTTTGGATACTCCGGGAATTTTTGTTCCGAAACGCCGTTTGGACAGGGCAATGGTGGCATCGGCTTGGAATGGTTTTACGGATGCGGATATCAATGTTTTGGTGGTTGACGCCAAGCGCGGAATGAATGAAGAAACATCGGCGATTATTGATGAGTTAATAAAAAGAGATGCGCATGCTGTTTTGGCTTTTAACAAAATAGATTTGGTTTCAGAAGAAAAGCTAGAGGCTTTGAAAGAAGAGTTTGAAAATTTGTTCCAATTTGATGCCGTGTTTATGTTTTCGGCGCAATCCGGCGACCACATTACAGAGTTCTATGAATATTTGGCGGAAAACTTGCCGGAAAGTCCTTGGTATTATCCCGAAGAACAAATGTCTGATATGCCGCTGAAATTGCTGGCTGCCGAAATTGTTCGAGAAAAACTTTTTTTGAATTTAAGACAGGAACTTCCATACGCTTTGACCGTGGAACCGGAATTGTGGGAACATAAAGATGATGGTTCAATTCGGGCAGAAATGACAATTTATGTGGAAAGAGACGGTCATAAAAATATTGTTATTGGTCATAATGGCGCTATGATTAAAAAAATAGGGCAGGCGGCTAGGCTGGAATTGGAGGAACTTTTAGAAGAACGGATTCATTTGTTTCTGTTTGTAAAAGTGAGAGAAAATTGGGGAAATGATCCCGCGCGTTACAGCGATTGGGGACTAAATTTCAAATCTTAAATTGCTATTGATAAATCCTTGAGTTTTCAAGGATTTTATTTTTATAACAATATTTTATCATTATATTTCAATAAATTATTAATGAGGTATTATGATACCATATTAATAATATGTTGAAAAATGTATGTTTTTTTGGTTGACAATACATTTATATTGTGTATATTAACAGCGAATTTAATAACATTTTTAACAAGAAAGAGATAAAAATGATTTCTACACATTCTACAAAACCTGCCGACATCGAAAGAAAATGGTATGTTGTTGATGCCAGCGGTGTTATTTTGGGCAGACTTTCTGCTGAAATCGCAAAGATTCTCCGCGGTAAAAACAAGCCTTATTTTGCACCAAACTTGGATTGCGGCGATTATGTTGTCGTTATTAATGCCGATAAAGTGAAATTAACCGGTAAAAAATTGACAGATAAACACTATTATCAACACACTGGTTTTATTGGTAGCGTAAAAGATACGACTGCCGGTAAAATTTTGAATAGTCGTTTCCCTGAAAGAGTTATTCAAAAAGCTGTTGAAAGAATGATTTCCCGTAATCCGCTGGGACGTCAAATGATGACAAAATTGAAAGTGTATGCTGGTGAAAATCACCCGCACACAGCGCAAAATCCAATTGTTTTGGATATTGCTTCTCAAAACCCTAAAAATAAAAGGAGTGCTTTGTAATGGCTACTAAAAAAATTGAATCTTTGCAAGATATTAAATCTGCAACAGTTGCAGCTAATGCTGAAGCCAAAGCTCCTCGCAAATCTGTAAAAGATAAAAAAGGTCGCTCTTATGCTACTGGTAAAAGAAAAGACGCTGTGGCAAGAGTTTGGGTTATGCCGGGTAAAGGAAATATTTCAATTAACGGCAAATCTATGGATGAATATTTTGCTCGTCCGGTTTTAAAAATGGTTATCAATCAACCATTTGCTGTTGCTAATCGTGAAAATGAATTTGACGTTGTTTGCACAGTTAAAGGTGGTGGTTTATCTGGTCAAGCTGGTGCTATCAAACATGGTATCGCAAAAGCTTTGAACGAATACGAGCCAGAATTGAGAACTGTTTTGAAACAAGCTGGTTTCTTGACACGTGATGATCGTGTTGTTGAACGTAAGAAATATGGTAAAGCTAAAGCTCGCCGTTCTTATCAATTCAGCAAACGCTGATTTTATCAGAAATATCAAAATTCAAAGGATTGTGGATGTCTTTCACAGTCCTTTTTTGTAATGAGATTTTACAGCTATTCGTCCTTATGCGCAATAGGCGGATTTAAGCAAGGATTTTGTTTTTTTATATCTGATATGATTTAGAAATTGTCTCAAAATTCTGCAATGATAAATTTGTTAACTTTTTTAAGAAAGAATCGATTTTAAGGCCGTTTTTTTGCCCGTAGAAGCATATTGACTATTTTATTTTGGGTATAAAAACGAGAAAAAACTTTTTATTAGGGCGAATTTTTGCTATGTTTGGACAGTTTAACAAGTTTAACAAAAGAGGTATAAAGTGACTGAAGAAATTGAAAATACAGATGTCATTAAGTCTGACAACATTACCCCGACAATGATTTCGGAGGAAATGCGCCGTTCATATTTGGATTATGCGATGAGCGTGATTGTGTCGCGTGCGTTGCCTGACGCCCGTGATGGTATGAAACCTGTGCACCGCCGCATTATTTACGGAATGTATGAAAATGGTTATGATTGCACAAAGCCATATCGTAAATCGGCGCGTATCGTTGGTGATGTTATGGGTAAATATCACCCGCATGGTGATAGTTCTATTTATGAGGCCATGGTGCGTATGGCGCAGCCGTTTTCAATGCGTTTGACTTTGGTCGATGGTCAGGGAAACTTTGGCTCTATGGATGGTGATGGCGCGGCCGCGATGCGTTATACCGAGGCCAGACTCGCCAAAGTGTCTTCTTGTTTAACCGATAACTTAGATGAAGACACAGTTGACTTTATGCCGAACTATGATGAATCATTGCAAGAACCGACGGTTTTGCCGGCGCGTTTTCCTAACTTGCTGGTTAATGGCGGCAATGGTATTGCCGTGGGTATGGCCACTAATATTCCGCCGCACAATTTGGGTGAGGTTATTGATGCTTGCTGTGCCTATATTGACAATCCGGAAATCAGCATTGAAGAATTAGTCAGCATTGTTCCGGGACCGGATTTTCCGACCGGTGGTTTGATTTTGGGTTATGGCGGAGCCAAACAGGCTTATTTGACCGGCCGCGGTTCGGTTATGATGCGCGCTAAATGCACAATTGAAGAAATTCGCAAAGACAAAGAGGCCATTATTGTGCACGAAGTGCCGTATCAAGTTAATAAGGCCGCATTGGTTTCGCACATTGCCGAATTGGTTAAAGATAAAAAAGTTGAGGGTATTTCCGATATTCGTGATGAATCTGATCGTCAGGGTGTGCGTATTGTAATTGAAATCAAGCGTGATTTTCAGGCCGATGTGGTTTTGAACCAGTTGTATAAGTTTACGGCTTTGCAGACCAGTTTCGGTATGAATATGCTGGCTATTAACGCCGGTCGTCCGATGATGATGAATTTGAAAGACATTATTTCAACCTTTATTGAATTTCGTGAAGAGGTAATCCGTCGCCGCACGATTTATCGCTTAAACAAGGCTCGTAATCGGGCGCACGTTTTGGTTGGTTTGGCTATTGCTGTGGAAAATTTGGACGAAGTTATCGAGCTGATTAAAACCGCGCCGACTCCGCAAGACGCTAAAGAATCTTTGGTTGCAAAAGCTTGGCCGGCCGCGACCATTGAAGATTGGGTTAAACTCATTGATGAGCCGGATAGAAAGGTTGAAAATGGTTTTTACCGCTTGTCTGATGACCAAGCCAAAGCCATTTTGGATTTGAAATTGCAACGCTTGACTGGTTTGGAACGTGACAAAATTCACGATGAATTGGTTTCTTTGGGTGAAGATATTAAAGAGTTTCTTTCTATTTTAGCCAGTCGTGAAAAACTTTATGGAATTATGCGCGATGAATTGGTGGCTGTTAAAGACGAATACGCCACTCCGCGCTTGACCAAAATTGAAGACATTGAATACAACCAAGATATCGAGTCTTTGATTCAGCGTGAAGAAATGGTTGTTACCGTGACCGAGGCCGGTTATATCAAACGCGTGCCGTTAAACGCTTATAAGGCGCAACGCCGCGGCGGTAAAGGCAAATCGGGTATGACTACGAAGGAAGAGGATTTTGTGACTCGCTTGTTTGTGGCCAGCACCCACACGCCGGTGTTGTTCTTCTCAAACAAAGGTATTGTTTATAAAATGAAAGTTTATAAACTTCCGTTGGGTTCGCCAACTTCTAAGGGCAAACCATTTATTAATTTGTTGCCGTTGGTGCAGGGCGAAACCATTACCGCAATTATGAAACTTCCGGAAAATGAAGCCGATTGCGAGAATTTGTCAATTGCTTTTGCAACCGCTAAAGGAAATATCCGCCGTAACAGCCTGATGGATTTTGTAAATGTTCAATCCAATGGTAAAATTGCGATGAAACTGGACGAGGGCGACAAACTTATCAATGTGGCTTTGTGCGATGACAGCAATGACATTATGTTAGCGGCCAAGAGCGGTAAATGTATTCGTTTTGCTGTGGAAGATTTACGTGTGTTTGTCGGTCGTAATTCTACCGGCGTGCGCGGTGTCAAATTGCAAGGCGATGATGAAGTTATCTCGATGTCGATTTTGAAACATTGCACCGCCAGTGTGGAGCAACGCGACGAATATTTGCGTGTTTCCAACGCTATGAAGCGTATGGAAGCCGAAAGTGGCGTTGATGCTTGCATTTCTCCGGATCAAACCGGTTTGTTGAATTTGCTGGATACGGCTAAATTTGAAGAAATGCGCAAAGCTGAAGAGTTTATTTTGACTGTTACCGTAACCGGTTATGGTAAGCGCACATCTTCGTATGAATATCGTGTGACCGGTCGTGGCGGTCAAGGTATTGCCAATATGGAAATGTCCCCGCGCAACAAAGAAGTTGTAAGTTCTTTCCCGATTGAAGATGGTAAAGAAATTATGATGGTTACCGACGGCGGCAAGCTTATTCGTATGCCGGTTGATGATATCCGTGTGGCCGGACGTAAGACACAAGGCGTTATCTTGTTCCGCACGGGCGAAGATGAAAAGGTTGTTTCTGTAACATGGCTGGATGCAGATGCCGACGCCGATGAAGAAATTGACGAGGAAAACGGAAGCGAAGTTTTAGGAGATGCCGTGCCGGATGTTGATGAAACAGCGGAAACAGCGGTGAATGAGCCTGAAACACAAGAAGACGATGAATAATTTGTGTTTTCTTTGAGATGTAAAAGGCGGGATATGACATCCCGCCTTTTAATAATGTAAATTTAATCCTTTCTAGGAACTTTAATATCCGCAAGTAAATCAAAACCGACATACATTTGTCCGGTGCCAAAGCTATCTGCGGCGGAACTTTCACAGTATTTTGCGGCAGCCGCGGGGGAAACAGGTTTGAAACGCTGTTCTTTTGTTTCTATGCAATAATATTCTTGATCATCATTTTCATCGCAATTATAATCACCAACATCACTAGCATTAGCATATACAAATAGAACCCAAAATCCTAAAGTAGTTGGGTCGGCATCTTTTATCACAATTCCTTTCATATCAGCGTTTCGCCAATCATAAGTTAAAAGAGGTACGCATAAATTTTGGGGTACAAGAACACCGATAGATAATGCAGAAAAACCACCTTCTTCATATTCTTCAGTGTATCCAAAGGGGTTGATAAGGGTTAAAGGAGAAGATAAACCAATCCTCTTTTCTCCTTCTAATTCAAAAATGTATTCTTGCGGTAAAAGCCCCATGTCTTGAATTTGATTATCAGCTCCTATTAGCCCTCCATCGAAAACATCATAAGCTTTTTGGCTGATATAAGCTGTTCGGATAGTGGCAGAAATATCGGAAATCATATTGACAATTTTATTGATATGAATTTTTTCCATGGCTTTAGTATAGCCGGCAATACCGCCAACGCTCAACACCCCGATGATGGCCAGAACGCCGAGCATTTCAATCATACTTCGCCCAATCGGGTTTGTCTGTCTGGTCACTGCTTGCGCTTTTCTCACTCGTGTACCGCTTTGTACACGTCGTTCCAAAAGTGCGGCGCATTGACGCACAACATCCAAGCCCTTAGTGAAATTCTTCCTATTGTCATACTCGGGCTTGTCCCGAGTATCCACCATCAAGTCCATGTCATATTTAGGCTTAAAACACATCCTTCTCCTATTGTCATACTCGGGCTTGTCCCGAGTATCCATAGGAGTGTGTTCCGTATTGATTCTCGGAATAAATCCGAGAATGACGTTTGTAAGGTGTTTTGTATGGATTCTCGGAATAAATCCGAGAATGACATTTAAAGTGTGTCCGAAAATGACGGAGAATAGGGTATTCTGTTCATCCTTAAATTTTTTCAAAAAGTGGCAAAAACCGCGTGTAGAAGCTTTAAAACGCTCTGAAATCGAATGTTTAGGATTTACAGAGAGAGAGAGAGACCTTTTGATTGCTTATTTTTCATCTTTCTTTCCTCTTAAATTTGATTAAAATTTAACTCTAATTTTAGAAAAAATATCTTAAAATAAAGTTAAATGTTACTTAGAATAGAGGAGTGTTTCATATATATAAATACCTTGCTATTTGGATGTATGTTGTTTAAAAATGATGAAAAATGATAATTAAAGAGGATTAAATGATTACCCAATTTTCAAGAACGGAATTGTTGATTGGCGCAGAATATGTTGAAAAACTTAAACATTCGCGCGTGGCTGTGTTCGGACTTGGCGGCGTCGGCGGCTATGTGGCGGAAGCATTGGCTCGAGTCGGTGTCGGCGCGCTTGATTTAGTGGATAATGACAAGGTGAGTTTGAGCAATATAAACAGGCAGATTTTGGCTTTGCATTCAACTATCGGCATGCCTAAAACAGAGGCGGCGAAACAACGTTTATTGGATATAAATCCTGATTTGAAAATTGTTTGTCATAATTGTTTTTATTTGCCTGAAAACGCTGATGATTTTGATTTTAAGCAATATGATTATGTGGCCGATGCAATTGACACGATTGCCGGAAAAATTGCTTTAGTACAGCGGGCGACGGAAGCAAATACGCCGATTATTTGCGCCATGGGCGCTGGTAATAAGCTGAATGCCTGTGGTTTTAAAATTGCGGATATCAGTAAAACGTCCGTGTGTCCGTTAGCAAAGGTAATGCGACGGGAATTACGTAAACGCGGTATAAATCATTTTAAGGCGGTGTATTCAGAAGAACCGGCTTTGACCCCGTTAGGTGCGGCGGAAGACAGCAATAAACGGCAAACACCGGGGAGTATATCTTATGTGCCGGCTGTGGCGGGGTTATTGATGGCTGGCGAAATTATCAAGGATTTATTGACCCAAAATTCAAAAGAAGCGGCTGATTTATAAAGGAGACATATTAGTTGTTTAGGTTGTTCTGCTATGGTGTAAATGTGAATTTAGCATAGCAGAATTGTTTTTATTCGCCCAGCTGATAATTAGTTCTATTGTTTTAAAATGTAACTTTTGTATAAAGTAAGAAAGTTCTTTTAAATGAATTTATGGGCATCAGTAAAAAACGGATGCCCATATTTGTATATATAAAATGCCTTATTTATATGTTTCAAGATAATATTTTGTTATTTGGGAATATACATTCCAAATATACAATCTCCATCTTCGCAAGTAGAACAAGCTAAAGCTGTATCGGCAGGTGAAAATGGAATTTGTTTAATTTTTGAATTATTCTTAATAATCCAATTACAATTAGTAAAATCGGGGGAGCAATAGGCTAAAGAGTTTGTTTCATCTGCAAAGTTTTCTAGCATTACCAATAATGGATTGAATGTTCGCCAATCAGATTGAGCTAACGCCATGCAGGATTCTTTTGAAGTTAAAAATAAGCCTAGCAAGAAAAAGTTTTCATCCATTGACAGGTTATCTTGAGCATTTCCAATAATAATATCATTTCCAAAAGCGTCAAAAGCACTTAGTCTATCAGAGGCAATCATTTCATCAGGAATGATACCCATTTGAATAGCGGTTTCTGTGCTAAGGTTGTTAAAATCTTTCTGCTGGATGTAAAGTGTTTGGATATTATTTATTATCGTTGAAAATTGAGAAAGGACAGTGTTTGTTTTAAATTTAGTCATGGCTTTTGAGTAGCCGGCAATACCACCGACGCTCAACACACCGATGATGGCGAGGACGCCTAGCATTTCAATCATACTTCTGCCGCACTGCACGCCATCTGCTAGGAATTTTTGCGCTCGTGTACCTCTTTTGTACACGTCGCTTAAAAATCCCGTCGCATCTGGTGTACATTGTGGCAGAAGGTTGTTATTGTCATACTCGGGCGTGACCCGAGTATCCACAGAAGAGTGTTCCGCATGGATTCTCGGAATAAATCCGAGAATGACGGAGAATAGGGTATTCCGTTCCGACTCAAATTTTTTCAAAAAGTGGCAAAAACCGCGTGTAGAAGCTTTAAAACGCCCTGAAATCGAATGTTTAGGATTTACAGAGAGAGAGAGAGGCCTTTGCTAAGCTTATTTTTCATCTTTCTTTCCTCTTAAAATAAATTGAAACTCTATTAAGTATTGTCAAAAATAGTAAAAATATATTTAAGATATATGTATGTAAAAATATTTCTTGCATAATAGACGAAAACAACATACAATAAAGTCGTATTAAATAAGTATTATGGAAAAAATTATGGCAATTATCTGTGCTGTTTTCAAATCTTTCTAAGGAAGAAATGTCCATTATGCTTATATTGAATGTTTAACTCCTTAATTTTTTCAAGATATGAATAGAGCTGTGATTTTGGGTGTTGTTTCTTTCTTTGTGCTTATGTACATTGGTGCCAAGTTTAATAACGCATTGCCTATTGATTTGGATGGAAATCAGGAAAACGTCGAATATCTGTTCGGGGCTTTCTTTTCTGCTCTAAGTCTTATTATAGCGACGTTCCAGCGTCACTACAATAAAAAGTTTATGGCGCTTGCGTTAGTGGTATATTTTATTTATCCGGCATTGTGCGGCTTAGAAACTATTGTTGCGGCAGTAGTTTTTTGCATTCTCGGCTTTGTCGTGATGAATAAAACAGTCGTAAGAAATCTGAAATATGATTTGGAACACCCATAAAAAAACATCGTTGTCTTGTATAAAGGCAACGATGTTTTTTTATGTTGAAATGTGTATAACCATAGGTAACTTTTTGAAAAAATCATCTTTTATTATATAATGCTAAAAGTTTAATTAGGACTGTACAGGTGAAAAGTATGGAAAATCAAGATAATAATAAAAAAATAGTCGTGTTGCAGGTTTTGCCGGAATTGGGGCAGGGCGGTGTGGAACTCGGAACAATTGAGATTGCATCGGAATTGCAAAAACGCGGTATTGAAAATTATGTGGCGTCGGAAGGCGGACGAATGGAATATAATTTAGAACGCCTTAAAGTGAAACACTTTACTTTGCCTTTGAAAACGAAAAATATTTTTAAAATGTATTTAAATTCGTTGCGTTTAGCTAAAATTATTAAAAAATATGGGATTACAATTGTTCATGCCCGTTCTCGCGCGCCAGCATGGAGCGCATATTGGGCGGCAAAGCGTTGCGGTGTGCATTTTGTCACCACTTTTCACGGAACATATGGTTTGGGACCATGGGGAATTAAAAAATTTTATAACAAAATTATGACTTATGGCGAACGAGTTATTGCTATTTCAAACCATATTAAGCAACATATTTTGAAAAATTATAAAACGGATGAAAATAAAATCCGCTTAATTCATCGTTGTGTCAATATGGAAAATTTTAATGTTGAAACCACATCGGCCGAAAGGATGATTAAATATTTGGAAGACAACAATATTCCAGAAGACAAACCGATTGTTACGCTTATTGGACGTTTGACCAATTGGAAGGGACAAAAACTTTTAATCGAAGCGCTTCATTTAATTGATGACGAAGACTTTTTTTGTGTGATGATTGGTGATGATCAGGGACGTAAAAAATATTCGGCGGAATTGCGCAAAATGATTGCTAAATATAATATGACCGAGCGTTTTTTATTTATTCGCAATGTAAAGGATATTCCGGCGGCAATGATGGTTTCTGACGTGGTGCTTTCAACCTCAATTGAACCTGAGGCGTTTGGTCGCATTGCCATTGAGGGACAAGCCATGGGGCGCGTTGTGGTTGCATCAAATATCGGTGGTTCGGTTGAAACGGTGATTGACGGCGTGACCGGTCGTCTTTATGAAAGCACAAGTCCAAAGGCTTTGGCCGAAGCTATTAAATGGGCTTTGCATCTTTCAACAGAAGAAAGAGAAAAAATCGGCGCTGCCGGTATAAAAAATGTAAAAGAACATTTTACAAAACAAATTATGTGTGATAAAACGATAGAGGTTTATAAAGAATTGATAAACTTATAGTGAACTTTACTTAATAGTGAAAAGGTAGAAAAAATGGTTAAAATTAAATTGCCTGATGGCAGTATCTTAGAAGAAAAAGATGGTGTTTCCGGATTGGAAATTGCCAATAAAATCAGCTCTAGTTTAGGAAAAGCGGCTTTAGCTGTTTCCGTTAACGGTACATTACAAGATTTGACAACCCCCATAACAACCGATTCTACAGTCACTATTATTACCGCTAAAGACAAAGAGGGTTTGCAAATTTTACGCCACTCTTGTTCTCATGTGATGGCTCAAGCGGTTAAGGAATTATGGCCTGATGCTCAAGTAACAATTGGTCCGGCTATTGAAAACGGTTTTTATTATGATTTTTCATGCAAAGAAAACTTTACAACTGAAGATTTTGCTAAAATTGAAGCAAAAATGCATGAAATTGTAAAACGTGATGAAAAAATTGAACGTGTTGTGATGTCTCGTGACGAAGCTATTGAGTTTTTTAAAAATTTGGGCGAGCATTATAAGGTGCAGATTATTGAAGATTTACCGGAAAACGAGACAATTACATTGTATCGTCAAGGAAATTACACAGATTTATGCCGTGGTCCTCATGTGCCGTCTACTTGCAAAATTGGTGATGCTTTCAAAATTACCAAAGTTGCCGGAGCTTATTGGAGAGGAGACTCTAATAATGAAATGTTACAGCGTTTGTATGCAACAGCATGGCCAACAAAAAAAGAATTGGACAGTTATTTAAATATGCTTGAAGAAGCGGCAAAACGCGATCATCGAAAATTGGGTAAAGAAATGGATTTGTTCCATTTTGAACCGGAATACGCTCCGGGTGCTGTTTTTTGGCATGACAAAGGTTATCGCGTTTATCGCAAATTGATTGAGTATATGCGCAATCGTCAAGAACATAACGGCTATGAAGAAATTTCTACTCCGCGCATTATGGACAAGTGCTTATGGGTTACCTCTGGACACTGGGATAAATATGGCGCGCACAACTATTCTGGCAAAACCGAAGATGGTAAGGAATTTTGTGTTAAACCAATGAACTGCCCAGGTGGATTGCTTGTTTATAAACAAGGTGTTAAATCTTATCGTGATTTGCCATTGCGTATGGCCGAATTTGGTAAAGTTAACCGCTATGAAGCTTCTGGCTCTTTAATGGGGTTGATGCGCGTACGCGAATTTACGCAAGATGATGCGCATATTTTCTGCACGCCTGAACAAATGGAAGATGAATGCATCCGCACAATGAAACTGATTTTTGATATTTATAAGGATTTTGGCTTTGATAATATCAAAATTTATCTTTCAACACGTCCAGACAGCATTTATCGTATTGGTTCTGATGAAATTTGGGATTTGTGTGAAAATTCTTTGGCTCACGCTTTGGATAAACATGGTTACAAATATGAAATTAATGCCGGCGAGGGCGCTTTTTATGGTCCTAAATTGGAATTTATTTTGCGTGATGCCATTGGTCGTGAATGGCAATGCGGTACAATTCAGGTTGATATGAACTTGCCGCAACGGTTTGATATTTCTTATATCGGCGAAGATGGTGAAAAACATCAACCGGTGATGTTGCATCGTGCGTTGTTTGGCTCTATTGAACGTTTCTTGGGAATTTTAATTGAACACCATGCCGGAAAATTACCTTTGTGGTTGTCTCCGGAACAGGTTGTGGTGGCGCCTATTGTCAGTGATTTTGATGATTACGCCAAAGAAGTTGCCGATGTTTTATCTAAGGCTGGGTTATCTGTTAAAACGGATTTGCGTAATGAAAAAATCAATTATAAAGTTCGTGAACACTCTTTAGAAAAAATTCCGGTAATTGCTGTTGTCGGTGCTAAAGAAAAAGAAAACCGCACAGTGACAGTTCGACGTTTAGGCTCAGAAAAACAAGAAGTTATGTCATTGGATGATTTTGTTGCTCAGTTGCAAAAAGAAGCGGAAATGCCGCATCGTTTTGAATAATTCAGAGTGGTGTAAATCATTGGCTAAAAGAGCGAGGGTAACAGATTTTACCCTCGTTTTTTATGGATAAAGCGTTTGACAAAAAATATTCTTTGTGTTAAACAATAATTACATAATGTAATTATTGTTAAACTATTAAAAATAAACATATATGGTTAGATTTATTGTTGTAAATGCTGAATGTGTTGAAGCAAAAGCTTTTTGCATTGCTGTTGAGAGTTGTGAAAACTATGAAGTGGCACTGAAAGTTGATTCCAGCTATTATTCAGAACTAGATAGCTGCAATACAGTAACAGAGGCTTTGGAATTGACGAAACCGTCTATGGTGGTTGATTTCAGTGTTGAACCTGCTGAAATAGGGGCGAATATGTATGCTTATGTGCTTGCCGGCGTACCTGCTGTCTTTCCAAGGGAAGAAGGGTTTTATGATGAAGCCGAAAGGGTTTTGATGGCTAAAAGCATTGCTGATTGTCGTGGTTTGAGCACGATGGCTTTGCAAATGATTAATTCTTATATAAAAGATAGAATTACATTTGTGCAAAATTTTATGCAGTACAAGGAGTATTATATGTAATATCCTAACGGTGCTACAACTAACAATTTGATCGAAAGAGAGGTGTAAAAGCTTCTCTTTTTTTATACAAAAAAAGCCCGCTCAATGGAGCGGACTTTGAAAAATTAAATAAAGTTATTTACCTTCAATCATAGCCAAGGCTTTGTCTGTATATTCTTTCATAATTTCCGCACTGTTTTTCAGTTTGGCACGTTCTTCATCAGAAAGTTTCGGCGAAATAACATGGAAAATACCTTTTCTGTTGATAACAGTAGGCAATGACAGACTTACACCTTTAACGCCTTCAATATCGTCGTGATGAGAAGACACGGTCAAAATAGCGTATTCATTGTTATTTATAGCGCGGCAAATTTGGGTTAAAGCACCGGCAATACCATAGAAAGTAGCGCCTTTGCCATCAATAATTTTGTAGGCCGCATTAACAACACCATCTTTGATTTCAGCTTTTTTAGCGTCATCTAAAACTTTGTTAACGCTTTCAGCATATTCTTCCAAAGACAAAGTACCGGCTTCGGCGTTAGACCAAATCAAAACTTCGCTGTCACCATGTTCGCCGATTACGTCAGCATGAACTGATTTTGTGGAAACACCCAGATAGAAGGCCAACAAGGTTCTGAAACGAGCCGTATCTAAAACTGTGCCGCTACCGATAACGCGTTCTTTAGGAAAACCGGAAAGTTTGCGGGCAACTTCAGTCATAATGTCGGCCGGATTAGCGGTGATTAATAAAATAGATTCAGGAGCGTATTTAGCAACTTGCGGAATAATGCTTTCAAAAATTTTGACGTTGCGACCTAACAAATCAATGCGGGTTTCACCTGGTTTTTGATTTGCACCGGCGGTTACAATTACAACTCCGCAACCTTCCAAATCTTCATAAGTTCCGGCTTTAATTTTTCCGGCGTGACCAAAAGGAGCGGCGTGAGCAATATCCATAGCTTCGGCTTGTGCTTTTTTTTCATTCATATCAATCAAAACAACCTTGTGCGCAACGCCTGTCATCATCAATGAAAATGCCGCAGCACTTCCAACAGAACCGGCACCGATAATACCAACTTTCATGTTTATCTCCAATCTAAAAAATATGTTCAAAAATTCATTTACTTATATAGATATGATTAGAGGTAAATTGCAATACCTTTTTTAAATTTTTTGCAAATTTTTTTACATAAAAAACAGGGTTGACAGCCAGAAATAAAATTTATATAGAAAAATTATGAGAAATGTAGAAAAAATGATAAAAACTAATGCGATGCGGATTGTGGAAACTACCAAAATTCCGTATAAGGTGTATGAGTATGAGGTGACCGACGGTGTTGACGCCAAAAGTGTGGCGCAATATTTGCAAAAGCCGGAGGAACAGGTGTTTAAAACATTGGTAACTCAAGCACCGACCGACCAACATGGTTTTATTTATTTTGTGTTTGTTATTCCGGCAAATGCCGAACTTAGCGTTAAAAAAGCCGCTCATGCCGCCGGTGTAAAAAATTTGGAAATGCTGCCGCTGAAAAAACTTTTGCCGCTGACCGGATATGTGCACGGTGGGTGCTCTCCATTGGGAATGAAAAAACAATTTCCGGTTTTTATTGATGAAACGGCGATATTGTTTGACACATTTTGCCTATCGGGCGGAAAAATTGGCATAACTCTTGAGTTAAATGCCGAAACTTTGGCAAAGGCAATCGGAGCAAAGTTTGCCGATTTAACACTTTGAAAGGAGTAAGAAAATGAAATATTTATTAATGGTTTGTTTGTTATTTCCTCTGTCGGCGCAGGCATTTTGTTTGGGTGAGGTTGGCAGTCAGCGTACAAATGGATTGGGCGAAACCGAATATAGAAACAGCAGCGGACAATTGCTGGGAACATCCCGCCAGAACGGATTGGGTGAGACCGAATATCGCGACAACAGCGGTCAATTGGTCGGCACGGCCAGACAGAACGGATTGGGCGAGACCGAATATCGGGACAACAGCGGACGATTGTCCGGAACTTCTCGCCAAAATGGATTGGGAGATACCGAATATCGAAATGGTAACGGCGTGTTAGTTGGAACCTCTCGCGAAAACAGTCTTGGAGATACCGAATATCGTGACAACACCGGCAGACTAAATAAAACATCTCATCAAAACGGATTGGGTGAGACAATTTATTATAATTACTAGGAGAATCGTTTTATGAATGAAATTTTACGTCTGGCTATGGAGCAAGCGCGCAAGACAATGAATGAAAATATCGGCGGTCCGTTTGGGGCGGCGGTTATTTCTGAAACCGGCGAAATTTTAGCTATAACCTCAAATTCTGTTTTGCGTGACAACGATCCGACGGCACACGCTGAAGTTAACGCCATCCGCGCCGCTTGTCAAAAAATCGGCAGTTACGATTTAAGCAACTGTATTTTATATACCACGGCTTATCCTTGTCCGATGTGTTTATCCGCAATTATTTGGGCGAATATCAAAAAAGTGTATTTCGGATGTCGTCCAGAAGACGCTGAACACATTGGTTTTAGAGATGATTTTATGTATCGGTTTATCGAAAATAAATGTAATGATAAGTCTGTTTTGGATTTGACAGAATTGAACAGAGATGAGTGTTTACAACTGTTTAATGAATATCAACAAAAATCTAAAACAATATATTAAACAAGATAAAAGCATCTATGGAGTTAAAAAAATAAATGTAATGTTTGACATTACAATTTTTATGTTATATTACTTAAATGTAACAAGATATATTACAATTATGGAGAAATAAAATGAAAGAATATACTTCTGTAAATTTAGGCTCTTTTAATGAAATTGCCAAAAAAGAAAATGGTAAGGCTTTTTTGCATGATGCTTTAAACTTAACCAGCTGCGAAATTTCAGTTAACTCTGTTCCAAAGGGTTTTAAAGTTCCGTTCAGTCACTTACATAAGCAAAATGAAGAAGTTTATATTGTTTTAAAAGGTATTGGTGTAATTACCGTTGGCGAAGTTAAAATTGACGTAAAAGAAGGCTCGGCGGTCAGAGTTGCCACAAAAGTTGCTCGCACGATTGAAAACATTGGCGATGGTGAGTTCCAATTTATTTGTATTCAGGCCAAAGAAGGTAGTTTGACACAATTTGGTTTGGGTGATGCGGAACTTTGCTAAAAGGTGAAAGATGCAAATTTCAAGCCGTTTTACCATAGCTTTGCATATATTAACTGCCCTTGAAATTTTTAAAGGGCAGTTTCCGCTTACTAGTGATTTTTTGGCTAGTTCGGTACAGGTAAATCCGGTCATCATCCGTAATATATTGCTTAAACTTAAAGCCGCTGGAATGATACAGATTTCCCGCGGGCGCAACAATATGAGTTTATTGAAATCTCCAAATGAAATCAGTCTGCTTGACGTGTATAAAGCCATAGAACCCTTGGAACACAATACTCTATTTGCTTTTCATAAAAATCCTAATCCTGAATGTCCGGTCGGGCATAATATTCATAATTTGCTAGATAATCGTTTGATGTCCGTGCAGACGGCTATGGAAGAAAAACTCAGCAAGATGAATTTAGCCGATATTTTAAATGATTTGCACAATTTATTATAAGGAAAACAATGCACGATATTTGGAATCCTTGGCACGGGTGTATAAAAAAAAGCGCGGGTTGCCAAAACTGTTATATGTATTTTTTAGATAAGCAACGCGGCAAAGACGGAACTCAAGTTTATAAGGTTAAAAATAATTTTGATTATCCTTTGCAAAAAGATATAAATGGTAATTATAAAATAAAATCCGGCGAGCAAATTCGGGTTTGCATGACTTCTGATTTCTTTTTACCCGAGGCTGATAAATGGCGGCAGGAAGCTTGGAATATTATGCACGAGCGTTCTGATGTTGTGTTTTTCTTGCTGACAAAAAGACCGGAACGTGTTTTTGATTGTTTGCCCGACAATTGGAAAAGCGGTTGGGAAAATATATTTTTTAACGTCACTTGTGAAAATCAGCAAATGGCCGATGAGCGGATTCCTCTTTTAGAACAACTTCCCTTTAAGCATAAGAGGATTATGGTCGCACCATTTATAGGTGAGGTAAGTATTGCCAAATATTTAGCTAAGGGTTTTATTGAACAAGTTATTGCCGGCGGCGAAAACTATGATGGTTCAAGACCTTTGAAATATGAGTGGGTGAAAGAACTTTATAATGAATGTGTGACGGCAAAAGTTAAATTTGCTTTTATTGAAACCGGAACTTATTTTGAAAAAGATGGTAAAATCTATAAAATTGAAAATAAGTTTAAACAAAGCCAACAGGCTTATAAATCAGGTTTACAATATGTGGGAAAACCTATAAAATTTAAACTGACAAAGCTTCAAGGCAATTTATTTGAAGACAATACAAGTCTGTATAAACCTTATTTTTGCGGGCAATGTAAAACTTGCGGCAGCCGTTTGATTTGCAACGGCTGTTCTAATTGCGGAAGGTGTCGGTCTTAACCTTTAATCAGAAACGGAAATCATTTCCTCTTCCGGTGCGGATATCTTCCAATCGTTGCCGCACAATATTGGCTAAATTGTTTGGAATGGTCGCCAGTTCTTGCTCAATCAATTTTTCACCGATGGCTTTAGTGTCTTTTGAGGCGTAATCGGTTAGATATTCCTGCAAAGTCATCAGCGCATTTGGGTGGCAACAATTATGAATTTGCTTAGCCTTGCAAAGTTCCATAAAGCGGTCACCGGTACGTCCGGCGCGGTAACAAGCAGTGCAAAAACTCGGCACATAGCCAAGACGCATCAGCCAATTGATAATTTCATCCAGAGGGCGATTGTCTATAACGTCAAATTGTTCGGAGTTTTCATCTTCCGCTTCCGGAGAGGCATAGCCGCCAACCGAAGTCTTTGAGCCTCCGGAAATTTGCGAAATTCCTAATTGTAAAACCCGTTCGCGAGTTTTTTTGCTTTCCCGAGTGGAAACAATCATACCTGTATAAGGTACGGCAATACGGATGAGAGCGACAATTTTGGCGAAAATATCGTCTGGAATACAGTTGCTGAATTGGCTTGTATCAATGTCATCGGCATGGCGCAAGCGAGGAACGCTTATGGTGTGCGGACCAACTCCAAAAACCGCTTCCAGATGTTCGGCATGCATCAATAATCCGCTAAATTCATAACGATATGTCGATAAACCGAACAAAACACCCAGACCGACATCATCAATACCGCCTTGCATGGCTCTATCCATAGCTTCAGTATGCCAATTGTAATTATGTTTAGGTCCTTGTGGATGAAGCTGCTCATAAGATTCCTTATTGTAGGTTTCTTGAAACAAAATATATGTTCCGATACCGGCTTTGTGCAATTTGGCGTAATCTTCAACTGTGGTGGCGGCAATATTGACATTAACGCGTCGGATTGCCCCGTTTTTATGCTTGATTCCATAAATGGTGTCAATGCTCTCCAATACATATTCTAGCGGATTGTTTACCGGATCTTCTCCCAGTTCCAAAGCCAAACGTTTGTGTCCCATATCTTGTAGGGCGATAACTTCCTGCTTGATTTCTTCCTGAGTCATTTTTTTGCGGAAAATGTGCTTATTTTTGATGTGATAAGGGCAATAAACACAGCTGTTGACGCAATAGTTTGAAAGATAAAGAGGGGCAAACAAAACAATGCGATTGCCGTAATAATTATTTTTTATTTGTTCCGCCAGGGCAAATATCTCGGCTTCAATTTCCTTATTGTCACAAGCCAGTAATACCGAAGCTTCGCGATGGGTCAAGCCTTTTTCCTGTTTTGCCTTATCAATAATTTGATGAATAAGTTGCAAATTATTTTTATTTTTATCGGCATATTCCAATGTTTCAAGAATTTCTTGATGTGAAATAAATTCTTCTGCTTTTGCTGAGTTCGGATTATATTTTATGCTTTCCATAATTGACCTTCTTTATTATTTGTTTGGGTTTAACGGATCTTTTTCATCGGCTAACAAATCCTCAACCGATATTTTATGGTTTTCCGACGAAGGATTGTCTTTCAAAATATCTAAATCCGCTAATTCATTTGCCAAATTATCATTAAAAATAGTATCTAATTTTACTTCATTTTCTTTTTCTTCTTGCGAAATATTTAGCGTAGGTTTTGCATCTTTTTCATTAAAATAGTCAGCCGGCGGATTGAATGGATCTGTTGCTTCAAATGAAGTTTCTTCAAAATAAGGTTCATGTTGAACAGAACTATCTGTTTTTTGTGATAAATTTTGCGAAATTTCATCAAAATGAGGTTCATTGTTTGGTGTTTTTGATGAAGTATCAGGGGGCAGAAGAGGTGTGTTCTCTAAACTTGTAAGAGTTGCTGGTTCTGCTGTAATATCACTGTTAGAATCTTGGTCTTTGAATGACATGAATTCTTGTTGTGCATTCTTAATTTCTGTGGACAAAGGTTCTTCCCAAGGCAATTTTTCTTCTTTTTGAGCAACATCGTCGGCAACATTGTCTTCAATAATGACTTCTTCTTGATGCTCAGTTTTATCATCAGCTTCAGGAGAAAGCGGGTTTTCTTGTAATGGAGAGTTTAACAATTCATCAATTCGCTGCTCGTTTTCTTGAATTACATCCTCGTCTTCTTCCACTTCAACAGGAATATCAGTTGATTTTTCCTCAGAATCATTTTGTTTTTGAGTAAATCGTTCGTCATAAAAATCTGCAATAGATTGCGGCTGTGGTTCATTGGCTTTTTCTGGTAAAGGTGTTTCCATAGCGTCCGAAAACGTAGTTTGTTTTTTGTCGGAAGAAGATTGCGCCAAAGTGTCTGATTGTTGGTTTGCAAGCTGTGAATTATCAGCTCGAGCAAGTAGAATTTTTTGGAGTATATCTTTTATTTCATTGTCAATATCGGTGTGACTTTGAATACTTGTTGTAACATTGTGGCTGATTTGATTGACAACATCCAATAAGCGTCCATTTAAATCATTGATATCTGAACTTAATCGTGAAACAGTACTAACAAGAACGGCAAAATTTCCAGAATGTCCTGCGTTACGTTCAATTTCTTTAGCATTTTCAGTTTTTATATTTCCCACATATTCGGATATTTGTTCGCAAATGGCAATAAGTTGATTTAATGTTGTTTGTAAATTTGTTGTGTTTTCAGTTGAATTATTAGTCAGTGAATTTAAGCCGTTGTTAAGTATCTGAAAGTGATTTTCAAGCAATAAGTTTGTTCTGTCTTCAGCCGAAGATATATGTGATAAAATATCGGGAATTTTGTTTTGTTCTGTATTGTTTTCTAATGAGCCGTTTTGCAAAGAACGAATAAACAATTCTCCGATACCTTTGTTTTGATAAGCGTCAAAAGTAAGAAATAAAAGTGCAAAGACGAGAGATGAAATAAGAAAAACTATCAATGCAATATTGGCAATCAGCAAGTTTGATGTTTCTTGGGTTAATTGATATTGATAAGTGTAGTACAAAAAAACGCCAAAAACAATGGCTGATAAAACTCCGCTGAAAAATTTTATCAAAGTTGCCGCAAATTTCATTAAGTTTCTCCAATTATTGTTAACTAATAAATACTATATAAAAATATAAAGCAAACCAGATAAGAACGCAAGGTTTGCTTTATACTTCTTAACAGCTTAACAATACAGATTTCAGATTGTTTGTTCGCGCGTTTTATGTAGTTCCAAATGCGGAAAATCTTCTTTTATTTTGCCTAAATGCCAAGCGTTGCGGGCTAAAAATACTTTTTGTCCGTCATAATCATCGGCAATATTCATTTGGTTGGTGTTATAAAATTTTTCCAATTCTGCTTTATCGGAACAGCTAACCCAACGAGCGGTATAATATTGAGTCGGCTCAAAAATAACGTCAATATTAAATTCGGTACGCAAGCGGTCGGCAATCACTTCAAATTGCAAAACTCCGACCACGCCCACAATATATTCCGAACCGATTATCGGTTTGAATACGCTGGCTCCTCCTTCTTCAGCAATTTGTTGAAGAGCGTTTGATAAGTGCTTGGATTTTAATGGGTCTTTGGCTCGTACGGATTTTAATAATTCTGGTGCGAAACTCGGAATTCCGGTATAATGCAATTTTTCACCTTCGGTTAGAGTGTCGCCAATTCGCAACTGCCCATGGTTAGGAATACCGATAATATCACCGGCATAAGCATCTTCCGCCAATTCGCGCTCTTGCGCCAAAAACATTACCGGAGTTGGCACTTTTATATCTTTGCCGGTACGAACCTGAAGCAAACTCATACCGCGTTTGAAATGGCCGGAGCAAATTCGCATAAAAGCGATGCGGTCACGATGTTTTGGATCCATATTGGCTTGAATTTTAAACACAAATCCTGTAACTTTTTTTTCATCAGCTGACACAATTCGCTCGACACTTGGGTGCGGGCGAGGGGTTGGAGCAAATTTGTGCAAACCATTCAGAACTTCGCGCACGCCGAAATTGTTGACGGCACTGCCGAAAAACACCGGTGTCAACGCGCCGGCCAAGTATAATTCCAAATCAAAAGCCGGACACAGTTCTCGAACCATTTCCACGTCTTCACGCAGTTTTTTTATGGCGTGAGCCGGCAAAAGTTCATCAAGTTTCGGGTCGTTTAACCCCTTGCAAGTTTCAACAGTGTCGTTGATTAAAGATTTGCTGCCGGTTTTGTTCATCAAAATCAACTGGTCGTTAATCAAATCATAACAGCCTAAAAAATCTTTGCCGCTACCAATCGGCCAACTTGCCGGCGTAACGTCCAAGGCCAACGTTTTTTCAATGTCGTCTAACAACTCAAACGGGTCCAAACCTTCTCGGTCAAGCTTGTTGATAAAAGTAATAATCGGAATGTTGCGCAAACGGCAGACTTCAAACAATTTTTTTGTTTGAGTTTCAATACCTTTCGCCGAGTCCAAAACCATCACCGCCGAGTCAACCGCCGTCAAAACACGATAAGTGTCTTCCGAAAAGTCTTCGTGTCCCGGAGTGTCCAACAGGTTAAATGTAATGTTGTCATAATCAAAGTTCATTACTGAAGAAGCAACGGAAATTCCGCGTTCTTGCTCCACTTTCATCCAGTCAGAATGGGCGTGACGATTTTCACCGCGCGCTTTGACTGCGCCGGCTTGCTGAATGGCACCACCAAAAAGCAGTAATTTTTCGGTTAGGGTAGTCTTACCGGCATCCGGATGGGAAATTATGGCAAAAGTTTTGCGTTTGTTGACAATTTGTTCTGGCATTTTAACCTCGTCTTTCTTTATTATGTGCAAGTTATAAACAAAAATAAGCAATTTGCAACATTTTTATGAAATTTTGCTTGATTTATAAAATATTTTATGTTCTAATTCGCCGTAATTGGGATGTAATATCCTTGCGCGGGTATGGTGAAATTGGTAGACACGCCAGACTTAGGATCTGGTGCCGCGAGGCTTAAGAGTTCGAGTCTCTTTACCCGCACCATCACTTTTCTTGGGTGATGAATGTTGAATAACAATTTATTTTTAGAGAAAATCACAATGAACGTAAAAGAAGAAAAAACAAAAGGTTTGAATAAAAAGTACAATGTGACTTTGGCTGCTGCGGATTTTGCCAACGCTGTTGATAAAAAATTGGAACAGGTTGCCAAAACTGTTAAATTAGCTGGGTTTAGAGCTGGTCATGCTCCAAAAGCTATGATTAATCAAAAATATCGTCCAAGTGTTTTAGGCGAAGTTCTTGATGATATGATTCGCGATGCCGTTAACGAGGTAATTGCCAATAACAAATTGCGTCCGGCTGTTACTCCAGATATTAAAATTGAAAAATTTGAAGATGGTAAAGATGTTGAATTTACGGTAGAAGTTGAAGTTTTGCCGGAAATTAAAGTCGGTGATTTTTCTAAAATTACATTAAATAAATATGTGGCTAAAGTTCCGGCTGAAGAAATTGAAAAAGCTGTAAAATATATGGTTGATTCTCGCCGCGATTCTGCAAAAGTTGAAGAAGACAGAGCCACTAAAAAAGGTGATATTGCCGTTATTGACTTTGTGGGCTCCATTGATGGTGTTGAGTTCCAAGGCGGTAAAGGAAATTCTTATCCGTTGGAATTGGGTTCAAACTCTTTTATTCCGGGATATGAAGATCAGTTAATCGGTAAAAAAGCCGGTGAAACAGTAGAAGTTAAAACAACATTCCCTGCCGATTATCACGCTAAGGATTTGGCCGGAAAAGAAGCTTTGTTTGTTACCACAATTAAAGAAATTCGCGAGTACAAACCGGCAGAATTGAATGATGAATTTGCTAAATCTATGGGCGCAAAAGATGTTGCTGATTTGAAGTCTAAAATTGAAGCTCGTATTTTGGAAGACTATAACGCAACTTCTCGCATTAAATTAAAACGTGACTTGTTGGATGCTTTGGATAAAGAATATGACTTTGAAGTTCCGCAAAAACTGATTGATGCTGAATATGCCGCTATTGAAAAGCAATATCAAGACGCAAAAGCTAAAAATCAGCTTGATGAAAGCGAAAAAGCTCGTGATGAAAAAGATGTTTTGGCTGAATATAAAGAAATTGCTTTACGTCGTGTTAAATTGGGTTTGTTGCTGTCAGAAATCGGTGCCGATGCAAAATTGCAATTGTCTGCCGATGATGTGAACAAAGCTATTATGAATGAAGCAAAACGTTATCCTGGACAAGAAAAAATGGTTTTGGATTATTACGTTAAAAATAAAGAAGCTGTTGAGGCTCTTAAAGCTCCGGCTTATGAAGAAAAAATCGTTGATTATGTTTTGGAAAAAGCTAATGTCGGCGATAAAGAAGTTTCAGTTGAAGAACTTTATGATTTTAGCGATGGTTCTGCTAAAAAAGAAAGCAAAGCTAAAAAGTCTGCCTAATTATAGCTTAACTGAAATTGCAGAATAATACAAAAAGAGTCCCATGTTACGGCATGGGACTCTTTTTAAGAAATAAAGTATAAAATTAAATCACAATTTTCAGTTGTGCAGCTTTTACAAAACTGGGTCATTTTTATCGGTGTCATGTTTTTAAAGCAGGTTTGTCGAGAGTCGGTACAATAGATTTTACCCCAAATAATAACATCAGTCGTATAATTGTTTTTTAATTCCAATCTAGAAATATTACCGTTTTCAGCATCAAAGGCTGTGATAGCTTTTATAATGTTTTTGCATTGATTTTCAGAACTTATGGCAAAAGCGTTATTTATGGTTTTAAGACTGATTCCCAAATAAAATGAGGTACTGTTACAAGGGGATAAAGAACCATCTGGTTGTCGGCATGTGTCAACACCATAAGATAAAATAAATTTATTTCCAAATCGATCCTGAGCAGTCTCATTAGAGATAAGCTTCATGTCGTCAGGTAAATATCCAAGAGCATTGATAGCGCCCATAAGGTCGTTTATTCTGATTGTTGATTGGTTACGGTAGTCTTGTTTGAAAGTGTCACGAAGTTCTAATATATGATAAATAAGGGAATTGATTTGTTCAAGTTGTTTGTGTGATTGATAAGTTTCCATGGCTTTGCTGAATCCCTGAATACCTCCGACGGATAGCACCCCAATAATGGTGAGAACGCCCAGCATTTCAATCATGCTTCGCCCAAGGGAAAACTCGTTTAGCTGGTGTCTGCTTGAAATTTTCGCGCTCGTGTACCTCTTTTGTACACGTCGCTTAAAAATTCCGGCGCATTCACGCACGCTATCCAAGTTTTCAAGTAAGATGTTAGGATTTTTTTCGCAGCTAGAAACCTCTTTATCTACACCACTCTCCGCGGTTTCAATACATTCATTTGTCTGTCTGGTCACTGCTTGCGCTTTTCTCACTCGTGTACTACTTTGTACACGTCGTTCCAAAATTGCGGCGCATTGACGCACGACATCCAAGCCCTTGATAAGACTCTGTTCTCTGTCATACTCGGGCTTGACCCGAGTATCCAAAGAATAGTGTTTTGTATAGATTCTCGGAATAAATCCGAGAATGACGTTTAAAAATTGGTTAACATTTAAGGTGTGATTGAGAATGACGGAGAATAGGGTATTCCGTTCATCCTTAAATTTTTCCCAAAAGTGGCGAAAACCATGTGTAGAAGCTTTAAAACGCTCTGAAATCAAATGTTTAGGATTTACAGAGAGAGAGAGACCTTTTGATTGCTTATTTTTCATCTTTCTTTCCTCTTAAAATAGGTAAAAATATCTAACAAGATAATCTTAATAAACGTTTTTTATAAAATCAATTATTTTAATCAAAATTGTTTTTTAATTGCGTTTTTATTGTCAATAAGTGATATAGGAACAAAGACAAAATAAATATTTTTATGCTAAACTATAATTAAGGAGAAAAATTATGAATAGTTTTGATTATGTTGCCGGTTTGAGTTTGGCTGAAAAATTGATTTTTTTACGAATGATTATTCGGCTTATCGGAAAGGATGGGCGTATTGATGCGGATGAGCGTCTTTTTATGAAAGAATTAGCCGAGCAATACCATATTCCCAAAGAATATGGTACACAGATAAATAAAAAATCTACGGAGGATGAACTTATTGCGGAAGCTCAAAGTCTTTTAGATAGAAAAAAATCAATATATTTAATTAAAGAACTTTTAATGATTGCTAATGTGGATAACGATTTGGATGACGCTGAAATTGACTTTGTTATTAAGGTTAGCAAAGCCCTGAATATTGAAGACCAGAAAGTTAGTGACTTAAACCAGCTGGTTTTGGACCAAATTAGTTTACAGGAAAAATTGATAAAAGTGTTGGAATTAAATAAGGCTTAATGATATAAATTTTTGAATAAATTTATAATCTGAGACATTTCTTCACGAGTTATACGGTTATCGCCATTGCTGTCAAAAAGCTGAAATATCATTTTGTTATTATTATTTAAGTCTTTTTGCAAAAAATGGCGCAACTCAAATTCATCTAAGTAATTGTTTTTATCCATGTCCGCTTCGCTAAAACGTTCTGATAATTTTTTTAGTGTTTGTTCATCTAACTGTTGTTTGCTGTAATAAGATAAAATTTCTTCTTCTGATATTTTACCATCTTTGTTAGTGTCAAATTCATTAAATGTTTGTTGAACCATTTGCATAAAGTTGTTTTGTTGGTATTGAAGTAGTTCATCTTCTTCTATAATACCATCTTTATTGGCGTCAGCTTTATCGAAATCATCTTCTGTAAACGGAATTTCAGCAGACGCATTTGAAAAATTCTGGACGTTCATTTCTGTTGAAACATCTGTATTTTTTTGATTTTCATCAATAAGGCTATCTAATGAAGTCGGCTCATTTTCTGTTGAGATGTTAATTGCTGTGTCCGGCGCATTCCAGTTCCATTTTTGAGCAGATAAAATGTTTGGTGTTAAAAGCAATGCAGATAATAAAACAACAGATAATTTCATTATGATAACTCCTCACAATTCATAATTGGTGACAGTATATAATAAAAGCAATCTGTTTGGCAAGAAATTTTTTATTGATACGCGTAACCATTAACAATCAGTTTAGTGGTAAACAGAATAAAGCACATTCCTGGGTTTTGCCCGCTCATTACATACTCATGATGTTGATTGGTTCGAGTTCCGGTGAGCATACCCATAGACGGTACGTCAACCAAATAACCTTCAATGTGTACAACATCTCCGGCAATCAGGGTATGTAATCCCTTGTTTATATTTTCATTTGCCGGAATAGGGTGATAATTATTAAACTGATTGTTTTTCATATATGTTTCGCAATGTGCGTAATTCTTTTCACTTTTCTCACGTTCTGAATCAGAAGCATAAAACGAAAAGAAAGATTCTTTATATTTTACACCTTTACACTTGATAAAACCTGTTCGTTCCTCGTGTTCAAACTCAAAAAGTTTATAAATTTCCGGTTTAGCCATATCTCCATAAACCATAAGCAAATCCACAGGCACTAAATTGATGTAGTCATTTTGGCTATGCCCGCGGTACATTTTGTTTAGAATGGTGTCATAATGATCGATATAGCCGATTTTAGCGGTGATGCCGTATTGTGTTTTAGGTTGCAGCTTATAAATATGGTTATTTCT
This sequence comes from uncultured Alphaproteobacteria bacterium, assembly GCA_934254675.1. Taxonomy (GTDB): domain Bacteria; phylum Pseudomonadota; class Alphaproteobacteria; order RF32; family CAG-239; genus RUG410. The sequence goes on from CAKQLP010000002.1 coordinate 130,228, forward strand.
GGTGAACTCAAACGCATTCAGGTTAACATCTTTGTAATTGCCATCTGGTGAAATTGTCAGTGTTTCAGATGTTTTTTTAGCAAATAAAAATGGATAAATCAAACGTTTAGGATATTCAGGAAACAAAAACAGGAGTATAATCGCAATACAAATCATTGTGCCAATTTTTGATCGTTTTTTTGATATTTTTGTTTGGCGTAAAATGTGTAAAGCAGGCATTGATATACTCCTGTTTTTATATAATAATCAAGCTAATTTGGCTATGGCGTCTTTAATGCGCGACAAAGTTTCGTTTTTACCCAAAATATGCGCCAATTCGGTTGCGCCACCAGGGGTGGTTTCTTTTCCGGAGAGAGCTATGCGCACCGGATAGAGAATTTGCCCGTTTTTCATTTCATTGGCAACGGCGGTTTCTTTTAGGGTGTTAAACAAGGTTTCATTAGTCCAATCGTTAATGTTTTCCAACACGGGCAAAACTAAATTCAGGGCTTTAGCGGCTATTTCCGGATTGGTTTTCATCTTTTTATTTTCATACAAAGCAATGTCATATTCCGGCATTTTGGCTAAAAAGTCTGTTTGTTCGGTAATTTGATTTAATACTTCAATACGAGGTTGTAACACTTTGCTTAAAAATACTAAATCCATATTTTTGCTTTCTAAATCTTTATAATACGGTAAAGCCAGTTTATGAAAATCTGTTTCAGAAAGGTTGCGGATATAGCAGCCATTCATCCAAGTAAGTTTTGTAATGTCGAAAATCGCCGGAGATTTGTTTAATCTTTCACTTGAAAAACATTGTTTAAGTTCTTCTAGTGAAAAGATTTCTTGCTCTGTTCCTGGGTTCCAGCCGAGCAGGGCTATATAGTTCAAAATTGCTTCTGGTAAATAGCCTTTAGCCACCAAATCTTGGAAAGAGGCGTCGCCGTTGCGTTTGCTTAATTTGTGCTGAGCGTCTTTCATAACCGGCGGAACGTGAACATAAATCGGCGGTGTCCAGCCAAACGCCTCATAAATCAGGTTATATTTAGGGGTGGAAGAAATATATTCATTACCACGTACAACGTGAGTTATCCGCATTAAATGGTCATCTACCACATTGGCAAAGTTATAGGTTGGCAGACCATCAGATTTTAGTAGAACCCCTTCGTCAAGTTCGTCATAATCAATTTCAATATCACCATAAACCACATCGTGAAAAATCGAAGTGCCTTTTTTGTTAATGGTTTGGCGAATGGTGTATGGCTCGCCGGCGGCAACCCGTTTTTTTGCTTCTTCTAGAGAAATTTTTAAGCACGGGTCCTTAAATTTGATATGTGCTTCCGGCGTATCTTCGTCAGCTTCTTCATTTTCTTCTTTTTGAGCGCAAAAACAATAGTGTGCGCCGCCAAGTTCAACCAATTTATGAGCGTATTTTTGATAGATTTCACGACGCTCGGATTGTACATAGGGACCAAATTCACCACCGATATCCGGACCTTCGTCCCAGTTCATACCCACACGTTTCAAAGTCTTGAAGATAATGTCGGTCGCGCCTTCTACATAGCGTTTTTGGTCGGTGTCTTCAATGCGCAGAATAAAATCTCCGCCGGCGGATTTGGCAATTAAATATTCATATAAAGCCGTGCGCAGGTTGCCGATGTGCATATATCCGGTCGGGCTTGGCGCAAATCTGGTTCTATTTTTCATGGTTGTAACAATCCTTTAATCTAGTTTTATAGTTAATTGTCCTTAGAATAGACCAAAAATTGCGCATTGCAAGTGTTTTATCGAGTTTTATCCTCAATCAGTTGACAGATTGCTCCGACCATATTTTGCGCGCCTTGGCAAACGTCCAGCATATTGGTGGCAAGCATATAAGCCGGCGTGCTACAAACCAGATTTTTATCATCTATGCAAACATCGGAAACGCCGACTTCTTCGTGAATCGCACCAAGTTCTTCTAATTTGCGGGCGGTGTCGCCGCCGGCGCCGAGTGTGAATTTTACATGTTTATCAGCCAAAACCAAAGCAATCAGCACCGGAGCAATGCACATAGCGCCGATAACCACTTTGTCTTCCCAACACTTGCGGATAACCTGTCTGACACTGGTGTTGATGTTGCAAGAAACCCCGCGTCCGGCAAAATCACACCAGTTGGTGACAGCTCCAAGCCCTCCGGGGAAAATAATGGCGTCATAATCTTTGGTGTTAAATTCTTTAAGATTTAGAATATTGCCGCGGGCAATGCGGGCAGCTTCAACCAAAACATTACGTTTTTCATTCATTGCTTGGTTGTTTAGATGATTAACCACCGCCGCTTGATCAATATCCGGCGCAAAGCATTGATAGGTGCAACCCATATTTTCAATACACAGCAAAGCACATACGGCTTCATGAATTTCCGAACCATCGGCGCGTCCGCAACCAGAAAGAACCACAGCAAAATGTAATTTTGTCCCCATAACCATCTCCTTAAAAAGTTTTGTATTGATTTATCATAATCAAATAATATAATGCTGTCATATGTAATTTTTTAGGATAAGGCAAGATTTTTTATGGAAGTTAATTTAACAACATTGAAAAACGGCTTGCGGGTGGTGACAGCTGAACGTCCGCAAACCGAAACTGTTTCTCTCGGAATTTGGGTGAATACCGGCAGTGCTTGTGAAACTCTGGATAGAAACGGTATTTCTCATTTTGTGGAACATATGGTGTTTAAAGGCACTAAAAAGCGCAATTCTTTGCAAATTTCTGAGGATATAGAAAACGTGGGCGGTCAAACCAATGCTTATACTTCACGCGAATTTACGGCTTTTTATGCTAAAATGCTTAAAAATGATTTGGAGTTGGCTACCGATGTTTTGGCCGATTTGGTGATGGCGCCGACTTTTGACGCCGCGGAAATGGCTAAAGAAAAAGAAGTTGTGGTGCAAGAAATTAAACAAACCAATGATGACCCGAGCGATATTGTTTATGACTACTTTCAAGAAACGGCTTTTGCCAATCAGGCTTTGGGGCGAAGCATTTTGGGACCGGCGGAAAAAGTTCGTTCGTTTAACGCTGAAAAACTGCATAGCTATATGAATCATAATTACGCGGCCGAAAATATAGTGGTTGCCGCCGTTGGTAATTTGAAACACAATGACTTTGTTAAAATGGTGGAAGATCGTATGTCCGGTTTGCGTGAAAAAACAGATTATGTAAAAGAAGCGCAACGATATACCGGCGGTTCGTCTATCAAAACCCGCGATATTGAGCAGGCACAGGTTTTGCTTGGCTTTGAAGGAGTGCCTTATAACGATGCGGACTATTATCCGGTGACCGTGCTTTCGACATTGCTGGGTGGCAGTATGTCTTCTCGCTTATTCCAAGAAATTCGTGAAAAACGCGGCTTGGTTTATACGGTATATAGCTTTGCCAACGCTCACACCGGCAGCGGCATATTTGGAATTTATGCCGGATTGAATGAAGAGGAAATTAAACAATATGTTCCAGTAGTGGCTGATGAACTGAAAAAAATTGTCAATGACTATGTGTCTGATAGAGAATTGGAACGTGTAAAAGTTCAACTCAAGGCAAGTATGCTGATGGCTTTGGAAAGTTCTTCTTCCACCGCCGAAGTGATTGCTCGTCAATATTTGCTTTATAACCGCGTGATTCCTGTTGAAGAAATTGTGGAAAAAATCAATAGCATATCCAAAGAGGATATTCAGCGTTTGGCGCGTCGGGTTTTTGCCAGTAAACCAACTTATACGCTTTTGGGGAATTTACGGGATTATCCGAGTTATGATTTGGTTGAGAAGTATTTGCATTTTTAAGCGGAATATGATATCTTAACAAAAAGATGACAACCGGAGGCATTGCTATGTCCAGAGCGGAAGATATTTTTGAAAAGCTGATTTATTTTGGTGAAGACGCCTTGGATGATTTTATTCGCGAACGGCAAACAGAGGAATTGTTTTTAGATTTTAAACAAGCTGCCTCAACAGGTAAGCACGGACAAGCTTTGTGTAGTGATGACAGGCGCAATCTTTCTAAATGTATTTCCGGTTTTGGCAATTCCGAAGGCGGTGTAATTATCTGGGGAGTTGAATGTTCTCGAGATTGTGAAGTCGGCGATGTGGCAAAAAGCAAAGTTAAAGTTCACAATGTCCATCGTTTTATGAGTTGGGTAGAAAACGCCATCTCCGGCTGCACCATTCCGAGCCATAACAAAGTGCGCAATCATATAATTGCTTGTGATAAAAACGGCGATGGTTATTTGGCCACCTATATTCCTAAATCTGACTTGGCCCCGTTGATGACCACAATCGGCAGTCATATTTACATTCGTTCAGGTTCCAATAATGTACCGGCTCCATATTCGGTGATTGCCGGAATGTTTGGACGTCAGCCACAGCCTAATGTGGAATTGATGATAGAAAATCGCAAATTGGAAATTGTGCAGAACGACGAGGCGGAAATTCTTTATCTGAAAAGCAAAAAAGGTAAGGCTGTGCGCAAATATGTCAAAGTTTCGTTTGATGTCTTTTGCAAAAATGAAAGCAATGTGATTGCCAGCGAACTTTATCTGACTTGCACTACCGAGAATTACGGCGGCGTTAATAACAAAGTGCGTTTTTTGGATTATAACCAGATGTATGCCATTCAGGGAATAGCGGGGCATTTGAACTTGATAACCAAGCCGGAATTACGTCTGCCGCCGCGCGGAATTTTGAAATTTACAAGGATTGAGATAATTTTGTCACCGCTAGTTGAAGATGATTTGTTGCTTGATGGCGTGGTTGGAGCAGAGCGCGCCGCGCCGAAATCGTTTAGAATAAGCGGGTTGAAAAATAATTTACGTTCTTTTGTGGCTAAGGCTTTACGGACAAATGAAGAAAGTAACGAATGGCTGATTAATGAATTTTTTAACGAGTTTTTACGAAAAGTGGAATAAATGACGGCAAGAGTTGAAATTTTTACGGACGGAGCTTGTTCCGGTAACCCCGGAGTGGGCGGTTGGGGCGCAATTTTACGCTATAAGGATATTGAAAAAGAGTTAAGCGGTGGAGAAGAAAACACCACCAACAATCGTATGGAACTGATGGCCGTGATTATGGCGTTGAGCGCGCTTAAAACCAATTGCAATATTTCACTCTATACCGACAGCAAATATGTGATGAACGGCATTACCGAATGGTTGGCAAATTGGAAACGCAATAATTGGCGTACGGCTAATAAAAAGCAAGAGGTTAAAAATGTGGATTTGTGGCAACGATTGGATGAACTGACGCAACAGCATGAAATTCGCTGGCTGTGGGTGAAAGGACATAACGGTCATCCCGAAAACGAACGTTGTGATGCGCTTGCCCGCGGTGAAGTCGCAAAAATTAAAGATAAGTCAAGCAACGATATATAAAAATTTGCATTATTTAATATTTGAATGGTTGACAAAAAAACATTCTGGCGTTAATATATACTTGTTTTATAAATAATTTAAATATTTTTGTGCTATGGCAACTGTTGTTTCCGTTGTAGAGTCTGTTTTGGCTCTTGCTATACTGATTGTCTGTGGTATTGCAGCCATTTGGTTTATGTTAAAGAAAAAACACATCAAAAAAATGATGTGAGACAACATGCTAAGAAAACGAGATTTTTGACTGATGGTCAAAAACCTCGTTTTTTTGTGTTGATAATATTAAGAATAAATTTAGACGACAAAATTAATTTTTGTAAAATATTTTGAAACAAAAATTGGTCTTTTTTTAACAAATTAAAATAATATTTGACATAAATTGCAAAGTTTTATAGCTTTATCTCTAGATAAAGGAGGCTTTATCTAGGGCGTCGAAAACCCTTTCAAATAATAACTAGTCGCTTTTGAGCATAAGCGACTTTAAATAGTTTATGCCGACTTCTGTTCTGTTGGACGGATGTCGGCTGAATAAGGCTATATGCTGAATAAGCCGAGCTGTTTTATATTTAGTTATTATTTGAACGGTTTTCGAACATCCGCCCGCTTAAAGCGGGTTTTGTTTTGTATAACAATAAACGGAGTTGGAAACATGTTCAATAATTTGAAAAGAAAAATAATGTTTTGCTTAGATAAAGTCATTTTCGGCTTTATTCCGAGAATCCACTTGAAACATCATGCTTTATGCTGTCATTATCGGGCTTGTCCCGATAATCTAGATCCTCGGGTCAAGCCCGAGGATGACAAGAGGTTGGTCAAGCCCGAGGATGACTATAAAATAGCGCAGTGCGGTCGTTCTATGATTGAAATGCTGGGTGTGCTCGCCATTATCGGTGTCCTGTCCGTCGGAGGTATTGCCGGTTATTCCAGCGCCATGGAAAAATGGAAATTAAATGAAACATTGGTTGGGTATAATCATTTGATGTACGGTCTTTTAGAGTATGAGGTTTCTTTAAGAACTTTGGAATCCGGCAGTGGATATTATTTATTAGAAGATGTTATTTCCAGCTTAAATCTATTGCCGGAAAATTGGAAAAATACTGGCGGCTTTATATATGATCCTGCGGGAAACCGCTTTCGCCCGTTTATTCGTCATAACCGTTTTGTTTTTGATGTATATATAGGAAATACGAAAAAAGTTGAAGATAAAAGAGTTCAAGATGCGTTTTCATATAAAATGTGCTTAAACCTTATGAGTAACTTGCTCAAACCGATGCATAATCTGATTTATATGACAGGTATTTATAGAGACAGCGGTTATAATAAATATCTGTATGGGGATTCATCTTGTGATAATGAAGGACAAAAATGCTTGAGCGACGCAACATTGTCTGATATGCAAAATATATGTAACTCTTGTGTGCTGAATGAAGAGTTTTGCATATTCCTTATAGAATTCTAAAAATATAAAACCTGTGCAAAAGTTACAGAGAATGTGTACTTTTGTTTACTTTTTGTTAAGATATACTTGTTTTAAGTACTTTTTTACAAGGAGCGTAAAATGAAAAAAATTTTAGGAACAATGGCAGTTTTATCTGTTGTATGTTTGGCTGGTACCGCTCACGCTGTTGACAGCACCGGCGGTTGCGGTTTGGGCTCTATGGCTTGGCGCGGTCAAAGCGGTGTAATTCCTCAGTCTTTGGCTATGACCACCAACTCTTGGTTTTCTAACACTATTGGTGTGACGATGGGAACTTCCGGCTGTGACCCTAACGGTCGTGTAACCGGCGGTACGGGTCGTATGACTTTGGCATTTTTGCAAGACAATATGGAACAGTTTGCAATGGACGCAGCGGCAGGACGTGGCGAAACCATTGAAACTTTGGCCGGTATCTTAGACATGGATAGTGAAACTTTGGGTAAAGAAGTTCAACAAAACTTTGCTTATATTTTCCCTAACGATAATGTAGAAGCTGCTGATGTGGCTTTGAAAGTTATGGAAATTGCCAAGGCTTAATTGCTGAAATAAGGGAAAGCCGCTCTGTTGCCGTAAATAATTTTTTTGAGGGTAGAGGGCGGCTTTTTTATTTGTGCGTATGCGGAAAATTCTGATTTTTTTTAGTGCTTTATTGTGGTGCGGCGCGGCTATGGCTGTGGAAAGTCCGGCGTATGATGTGTCGTGGCTGAAGTTGTTGCATTATCATAAAACGCTTAACGGTTACCAGGGTTTAGTGGAAAATCAGGAATTTTATATAAGTTCGGACGGGCGAAACAATCCGCAAGCGGAATTTGCGGCAGAAATAGAAGCTTTTTCTAAAGGTGAAGAAAAGTGCCGCTTTCCGGCAAGATTTAACTATCTGAAACAGCTAAAAAAAGTGCAGGGTGATTTAAGCGGGTGCAAGGATTATCAGCAATTTATGCACGACGTGCGTCCGAATGGTATCACGATTTTGTTTACCAACGCGTATATGAGCAATCCGGCTTCGTTGTTTGGGCATACGTTGGTGCGTATAGACACAGCGCGCAAGGGAACGCAAATGTTGGCGCATGGCTCAAATTTTGGAGCGGATTCCGGAACGGAATATGGCGTGATGTTTGCGCTCAAAGGTTTGTTCGGCGGATATCTTGGGGTATATAGCGTCAGCCCATATTGGGAAATAATAAACACTTATAATAATATTGAAAATAGAGATATTTGGGAATACAATCTTAATTTAACAGATGAAGAAAAACAGAAATTTGTTGACCATCTGTATGAAATGCGTCAAGCCAAAATCCGCTATTATTTTTTGAGTAAAAATTGCTCGTATATGATTTTGGAGTTGCTGGAGGCGGTGCGTCCGAGTTTAGAGCTGACTAAGCAATATCCGGCGTGGGTGATTCCGTTGGATACGCTAAAAACCATTAATAATGAGCCGAATTTGGTTAAGTCGCAAAACTATCGTCCGGCGCGTTATACGCAGATTCAAAAATTGTTAAAGGCAATGAATAATGCGCAATATCAGGCGTTTTTACACGGTGTAGAAGAACATGATTTTACGGCGGAAAATCTGACTGATGACGAAAAATCAGAAGTTTATGAAGCAGTTTATCAGTATTTTCAATATGAATACACCGCCGGAAACATGCCGCTGAAAGATTATCGAAAAGCCAGTTTCGGCGTGTTGCGTAAACGCAGTGCCCTGCCGATTGTTGAAAAAGCTAAGCCGGTTGGGGAAAATCCGGCCTTATCGCATGATTCTATGCAAATATCATTCAGCGGCGGAGCAGAACGCCACAAAAGTTTTGAAGAAGTTGAAATTCGTCCCGCTTATACCGCTTTAACCGACAGTAGTTTCGGGTTGGTTAAAGGGGCGGAAATCAGCGTGATGTCCAGCAAATGGCGGTATTATAATCAATCTCACAAAACTGTTTTGCAAAATTTTGCACCGATAAAAATTAAATCATTAGTGCCGGCGGGCAGGGTGTTTAATCCGATTTCCTATGCGGTCGGTGCGGAAATTAAACGCGACTATAATCCGCAGAATTATGATGAAGGTTATATTGGTTACGGCTATGGCGGAGTGGGTAAAACCATTGTTTTGCCGGCAGATATTTGGCTTTATAGTTTGTTGAAAATCAATGGTGCGTACGGCGGTTTTATTCCGCATAACAGTTGGGGCGGATTGGCTCCGGAAATCGGCGTTTTGAAAGATTTTGGCGTGGTGCGGCTGCATTTTAACGCCGAAAAAACTTGGGCAACCCGCAAATTTGGCGACAGATTGGTTTACAAAGCCGCCGCGGCGTTGGGTTTGACCGATAATTTGTCACTGGAAATCGGCTATGAAGGCAGTCATAACATCGGCCGAAACAGCGAAAGCTGGCAACTTTGGCTACGAAAAAGTTTTTAGAGAAAAATATTAAATTTTAGCCGGTTTGATTGTTTTAGCGGTATTCGTTACAGCGCTAATTTATATTATATGCTTATAGCTTTCATTCTTAACCATACTTTAAATGTCATTATCGGGCTTGTCCCGATAATCTGGATCCTCGAGTCAAACCCGAGGATGACAATAGGAAGAGGATGTGCGCCATACCCGAGGATGACAATATTAAAGGGGCATGTGTTAAGTCCGAGGATGACGAGAGTAGTGATGTAAGCACAAGCATTTTTGAACACACCTAAAATAGGTGCGGTTTTTCCCTTTCCCAATAATGAGAATATGTATTATTTATAATCTTTACCCAGCTGAATAAGTCTTTATAGCCTCATCACGTTCAAAAAGATACATTAAAGTGCGGAGGGCAGTGCCACGCGTGGTTGACAAGTTTTTGTCCTGATTGAGAATTAATGCGGCATCTTTGGCGGCAGTTAAAAGCAAGTCGCCGTGCACACTTAAATCTGCCACTTTAAAGCTACTGAAACCGGATTGCCGCGTTCCTAAAACTTCTCCGCCACCGCGTAGTTTCAAATCTTCTTCAGCAATTAAAAAGCCGTTTTCGGTTTGTTTCATAATATTCAGGCGAGAGCGTGAAACTTCGCTAAGCGGATAGCCATACATCAAAATACAGCTCGAGGCTTCAAAACCGCGCTTAATGCGACCGCGCAGTTGGTGCAGTTGCGCCAGTCCAAAGCGTTGGGCGTGTTCAATAATCATAATGGTGGCGTTTGGCACATTTACACCGACTTCTATCACGGTGGTGGAAACCAAAAGCTTTAATTTACCGCTCTTAAATTGTTCCATAACCGCGTTCTTTTCACTTTCTTTCATCTTTCCATGCACCAAGCCAACCATATTGCCAAATTCCTGACGTAAGCTTTCATAGCGTTCTTTGGCGGCGGAAAGGTCAATTTTTTCCGACTCTTCCACCAGCGGACAAACCCAATAAGCCTGTGTTTGAGTTTGCAATTTGCGTTTCAGGGCGTCAATCACTTCGTGAATTTTACTAAGCGGCATAACCGTGGTGGTGACAGGTTTGCGTCCGGCCGGAAGTTCATCTATTTGCGAATAGTCCATATCTCCGAATTGGGTTAAGACTAAAGTTCTCGGTATCGGTGTGGCGGTCATCACTAAGACATCACAAGATTTACCTTTTTGCGAAAGGCTAAGGCGTTGTTTGACCCCGAAACGATGTTGTTCGTCAACCACAGCGTAGGCTAAATCTTTGAAAGTCACATCTTCCGTAAACAAAGCGTGAGTGCCGATTAAAATATCTATTTCACCATTTTGCAAAGCGTCTAAAATTTGTTGGCGAGATTTTCCCTTAATATTGCCGGTCAGCAATGCTGTTTTTACACCGATTTGCGAACATAAATCGGCAATGGTTTCATAGTGCTGTTGGGCTAAAATTTCAGTTGGAGCCATAATGGCCGCTTGCGCGCCGCATTCAACGGCGTTAAGCATTGTATAAAGTGCGACAATGGTTTTGCCGGAACCGACATCTCCCTGTAACAAGCGTAACATTCTGTATTCGGAAAACATATCGCTTTCAATTTCGGCTATAACTCGTTGTTGAGCCGAGGTTAATTGAAAAGGCAGAATTTTCGCCAAGCGTTTTTTTAAATGTCCGTCGCCTTGCAAGGCTCGTCCTTTTTGATGTTTCAAACGTTCACGCACAATGGCGAGTGAAAGCTGATTGGCCAACAGTTCATCATAAGCCAAACGGCGGCGCGCGGTTGAATTTGGCGATAAATCGTCCAAAGTTTGAGGGTGATGAACTTGCTCTAAGGCTTTGTTGAAGCTTGGAAAATTCTGTTGCTTCAAAAACTCGGGGTTCAGCCATTCGTTCAGCGGCGGTGTCAAGCCTAGAGCTTGCGTCATCAGCTTGTTCAGCATTTTGTTGGTAACGCCGGCGGTCAGCGGATATACGGTTTCTATTTGCGGCATTTGCAGAGGTTTGGCGGCGTCCACCACATAGTCGGGGTGCGGCATTTGCCAGCTGTTGTTAAAGCGTTCCAACTTACCGGAAATAATTTTTTCGGCACCAACCGGAAAAATGCGAGTCAGCGTGTCGCCGTAAGTTTTGAAAAAAATCAAAATCAGTTGCTCTGTACCATCGTCAACGGCAATGCGATAGGGCTGTTTGCGGGTTTGCGGCGCTTTATGCTCTATAACGCGCACTTTACCCGTCCAAATATGTCCTTCAACGGCGGAAATTAAAGGCAGATTACAGCGGCGGTCGATTATTCCCGATGGTAAATGCCACAGCAAATCAACCACGCGTTCACCGCATAAATTCGCCACAAGTTTGGCATATTTATCTCCCACACCGTTTAGGGTGGTGATAGGGGCAAAAAGCGGATATAAAATGGTCGGTCGCATTGTGAATTTGTCTTTTTTTTGTTGCGTTAATGGCTGTATTGTATATATTTTATAACAAAATGTAAACAGGAAAGCGTGATTATGCGTAAAGATGTGAATGTTTGGGCGGGGAAGACTGTTTCTTCGGTTGCCGATGGTTATGAATCCTTTGTTTTGGCGCAGATTGCCAATGCGAAAAAGCCGGTTATTTATATTGCAAGCGACGGCGTGAGTTTGGCGCAAACGGCGACAATGTTGCGTTTTTTGCATCCGGAATATGAAGTTTTGGAATTTCCGGCTTGGGATACGGTGCCTTATGACCGTGTTTCGCCAAACAGCGCGCTTTCGGCCAAGCGTATTGAAACTTTGGCGAAAATTGTCTTTTATGACGGAAAAACGCCTTTGGTCGTGGTTACCTCGGTTGGGGCCGTGTTGCAAAAACTTGCGCCGGCAAAAATTTTTCGCAACGCCCGCAAATTGGTGAAAGTTGGCGAAAAATTGGATTTTGACAGCTTTTTGCACTATGTTTCGTTGAATGGATATACTCGGGTGGAACAAGTTATGGAGCCTGGGGAATACGCCGTGCGGGGTGATATTACCGATATTTTTCCGAGCGGCATGGAAAATCCTTTGCGGATTGATTTGTTTGATGATGAGGTGGAACGATTACGGATTTTTGACGCGGTGAGCCAACGCACTATCGGAGACTTGCAACAATATGAATTTCAGGTGGCAAGCGAAGTGCTTTTAGACGCCAACACCATTCGCAATTTCCGTGAACAATATCGAGAGCTTTTTGGGGCCGATGGTTTGCACGATGAAATATATGAGGCGATTTCCAACGGGCAAAAATATATCGGTATGGAAAATTGGTTGCCGTTGTTTTATAACGATGTTTTGCCGACCTTGTTTGATTATTTGCCGAACGCGCAAGTCGTGGCGGGGAAAAATATTGAAGAGTCCTTAAAAGCTAAAACAGAGGGGATTGCCGATTATTACGAAGCTCGTTTAGAGGCGTTGCAAGTTAAGGGAAAACAGGAAACAGATGCTTATAGGCCGTTGCCTCCGAAAAAACTTTATATGTCGGCAGATGAATTTACAGCCAAGTTGGAAGACAGACAAGCCGTATATTTTACTCCATTGACGATTGCCGCAAATGATAAAGTTGTGGAACTGAAAACCATTCCGGGGCGAGATTTTGTTCACGCCCGACATATCAGCAACGCCGCTGTTTATGAAGAGTTGCGCGATTATTTGACGGAAAACGGAAAACTTAAAAGAATTGTTTGTTGTTATACCGAGGGTTCGCGAGAACGTTTGCGTTCACTGATGACGGATTACGATATTAAAAACACGGCGTTGGTCGATACATGGACAGAAGCTTTACGGGCTTGCGCACAAAAGAAAATTGCTCTGGTTATGGTTGAGTTGGCGCACGGCTTTAGAGATGATGAATATTGTTTGATATCCGAACAAGATATTTTGGGTGAAAGACAACATCGCAAGGCTAAAAAAGTTTCTTCCAAAGATTTTATCGCCGATGTGTCGGCTTTGAGCGTGGGCGAATTGGTGGTGCATATTGAGCATGGTATCGGGCGTTTTTTGGGACTGGAAAATATTATGGCCGGCGGTGCGCCACACGATTGTTTGAAAATTGTGTATGCTCACGATGATAAGCTTTTTGTGCCGGTTGAAAATATTGACGTTATTTCCCGCTATGGCTCCGATGATGAAAACGTGCAGCTTGATGTGTTGGGCGGGGCGGCTTGGCAAGCTAAAAAAGCTAAAGTAAAGGCAAAAATCAAAGATATTGCCGAAAAATTGATAAAAATCGCCGCCGAAAGACATCTTAAAACTGCCGATGTGTTTATGGCTCCAAGCGGGGCGTATGATGAATTTTGCGCTAAGTTTCCATATAGCGAAACCGACGATCAATTGCACGCCATAAAAGATGTTATTCAAGATTTGAGCGCGGGCGAGCCGATGGACAGACTGGTTTGCGGAGACGTGGGGTTTGGCAAAACCGAAGTGGCTTTGCGCGCGGCGTTTACCGTGGCAATGTCCGGAGCGCAAGTGGCCTTGATTGTGCCAACGACTTTGCTGGCTCGTCAACATTATTTGAATTTTGTCGAGCGAATGAAGGGGTTTCCAATCCGTGTGCGGATGTTGTCCCGTTTAAGCACGCCGAAAGAAGTACGCGAAACCAAACAGGGATTGGCCGAAGGTTCGGTGGAAATTGTGATTGGCACGCACGCCCTGTTGTCCAAAGATGTGCAGTTTTGCAATTTAGGCTTGCTTATTGTGGACGAAGAACAGCATTTCGGCGTGGCGCATAAAGAAAAAATTAAGGCGTTGAAATCTGATGTGCATGTTTTAACTTTGAGTGCGACGCCAATTCCGCGGACATTGCAACTTTCTCTGACTGGCGTTAAACAACTCAGTATTATAGCCACGCCACCCGTTGATAGACTGGCCGCCCGCACTTTTGTGATGCCTTTTGATAAAGTGATGATAAAAGAGGCCATTTACCGAGAAAAATTCCGTGGCGGACAAACGTTTTTTGTGTGCCCGAGAGTGTCGGATATTGCCGATATTTTGGAAACTTTGCAAAATTTGGTGCCGGATATCAAAATTGCGGTGGCGCACGGACAAATGCCGGCTAAGCAACTTGAAGACATTATGTGCGATTTTGCCGACGGCAAATACGATGTTTTACTTTCGACCACCATTATTGAGTCCGGTATTGATATGCCGCGCGTAAACACAATGATTATTCACCGCGCCGATATGTTTGGTTTGGCACAACTTTATCAATTGCGCGGACGAGTAGGGCGTTCAAAGGTGCGTGGATATTGCTATTTTACGGTTCCGGCGCGTAAAAAGCTTAATCCGGTGGCAGAAAAACGTTTGAGTATTTTGCAGGCTCTGGATACGCTTGGCGCGGGTTTTTCTTTGGCTAGTCACGATTTGGATATCCGCGGTTCAGGCAATGTGTTGGGAACAGAGCAGTCCGGACACATCAAAGATGTGGGTATCGCTTTATATCAGCATATGCTTGAAGAAGAAATTGCCCGTCAGAAAGCCGGCCAAGCGGAAGAAACGCAAACCATCGGATATAGCGATTGGGCACCGCAAATTACAACCGGTGTACCGCTGATGATTCCGGAAAGTTATGTCAAGGATTTGGGTGTGCGTTTGGGACTGTATAAACGTATCGGCTCCTTAAAAGACAAAGACGAATTGTTGGATATGCGCGAAGAATTAATTGATCGTTTCGGGGCAATTCCGCCGGAAGTGGAAAATTTGTTGCAAACCATAGAAATCAAACAGCTTTGTTATGCGGCTAATGTGGCGAAAGTTGACGCCGGTGCCAAAGGAATTTTGATTACTTTCCGCAATAACACTTTTGCCGCGGCGGATAAATTGATTGATTGGGTGACAAAGTCGTTTGGCGTGTTGCAAATTCGTCCGGATCAAAAATTGTTTGTGGCGAAAGATTTAACACAATATACCGTGCGAATTAAAGAAATTAACGCTATTATTTGTAAGTTAAAAGATATGTGTTTGTAAATTGAAAGAGAGTGTGTGTCGTGGAAAAATTTAATAAAAAAGAGATTGAAAGCTTGTCGGATGTTTTTGCTGTTTGGATGGGAGGATATCCTGAGAAAACTTCAGAAATTCGAAACTTTTTGCAAGAGACGCATTTGGAAAAGCTTTTTAGCGTGACGGATATTGACAATATTTTATATCACCATGGTTATTTTACATCGGAAACCTCTCGGGCGGTTTTTGCGGTTATGCCAACCGAATTTGTGGTCGGCGGTAAAAAAATGACGATTTTCGCACAGACTTTAAATCGTTTGAATATTCAGGAATCGCGGCAGAAAAATAGCGCATTGATTAATGCTTCTTTTTTGGCGGTAAAACAATTGGTCACTTTGTACGAAGATGAAAAGAAAAAATATCTTGCGGAAAATTATAATCGTTTGCGTCGTCAAAATTACTTGCGAAACCATCCGGATGCCGCTCAAAAAGCATATGAACGGCAGAAACAAAATTTGAGTGAAGAAAAAAAAGAAGAAAAAAAAGAAAAAGCCCGCTTACGCATGCGAAAATATCGCGCTGAACATCCGGATATTACACCTAAAAAAACGTTACGCAGATTGACTCCGTTGGAAGAAACGTTAGAAAAAATAAAAAATCGGCGCCGAAATAAAGAATATAGAGAAAAAAATAAAGAAAAAATAAGTTTGAAAAATAAAACTTACCGCGCTAAAAAAATGGCAGAAAATCCCGAGGAATTTAAAGAAAAAGAACGAGAATACAACCATTCGGAAAAGCGTCGGCAAGTTAGCCAGAACTATTATGAGCGGCATAAAGATGAAATAAGTCGTCGAGCTAAAGAAAATCCTAAAACAGCTCTTTATAAACAACGTTATAAACGAAAAAAACGTTTGGAAAAAACAGGTCCGAAAATATTAAATATATTATCAAGCATAATTCAAAGCCGCGCTAAATAAATATATTGTAGCTTGACAGTTTTAGCGGTGTTTTGTATGCTTTTTATAATCTTTTTAAGGGGAAAATTAAATGAGTTTGGTTTCGGTGATTGTGCCGGTTTATAATGTGGCGAAATATTTACCGCAATGTTTGGAAAGTTTATTGGCGCAAACTTATGCAAATTTTGAAGTTATTTGCATAGACGATGGCAGCACGGATAACAGTTTGCAAATTTTAGAGGATTATCAGCAAAAAGATTTGCGGATAAAGTTTTTTTCAAAGAAAAACGGCGGACCATCTTTAACTCGAAACTATGGTATGAAAAAGGCCAAAGGCGAATATGTTTGTTTTTTAGATTCTGATGATTTTGTAGATTCAGCTTTTTTAGAAATTATGTTGAAAGAAATTCAAGACGCCGACGTTGTGGTTTGTTCATATCAGGATGTTGATGCCAATGGCGAATTTTCTCCTGATAAAAAAGAACTTACTTATACGGTTGAAAGGTGGCGCGCGCCGGAATATTTCAGCAAATCCAAAGATATGGGGCTAACAGTATGGGGAAAATTATATCGGCGGTCAATTTTAGAGGGCTATGAATTTGATGAAAATTGTTTTTTCTCGGAAGATGTATTGTTTCATTCCGCTGTTTTTGCTCAGAATCTGAAACTAAATGTTTTTGACGCACCTTTGGTTTATTATCGTCATACGCCAAATTCTTTGCTACACGCCAAAGCTTCGGTGCGTAAAGTTATGTCTTTGTTGGTGGTGGCCGAAAAAATCAGTCTTGCCTATAAAAATTCTTCTTTATGGCCTGATGTTTATCAAAATCGAGTGGTCAAATCTGTGGCCAACGCCTTGAAATATGCAGCGCGCTGTGATGATAAACAAGGTCTGTCCGCCAAATTTTATCCTAAATTGAAACAAATGAGGCGAGAACAAAATTTAAGTTTTCGCGGCCTATCGTTGAGTAAAAAAATTGCTTTATTTAAGGCGTTGTATTTATAAGGGAAAATAGAATGTTTAATCCTAAAATAGCTTTTTATTTTGAATAAGGAATAATATATGTACGTTATCACTAAAATAGAAAAATTTTTTACCCGTTTAGGCTTAGGAATTATTCCGCTTGAAAATAAAAAATTTATTCGTAAGAAAGTTTTGGCAATGCTGGATAAAAAGTATTTGCGCCGCTATCTTTCAGCTTTAAATGAAATTCAGAAAAATACAGAAACCGCTGTGAAAAATAGAGAGATTATTTGGACTTGTTGGTTGCAAGGTGAAGAAAAGGCGCCCGCTGTGGTTAAGGCTTGTTTGGCGCAAATGCGGAAAATGGAAGCAAACCGTAAAATTGTGGTGATAACGCGTGAAAATATTCGCCAATATGTTACACTGCCGGACTATATTTGGGAAAAGTGGCAAAAAGGCATTATCGGTAATACTCATTTTTCGGATATTTTACGCGTTTGTCTTTTGTATGAACATGGTGGAATTTGGCTGGACGCAACAGCATATTTGCTTAAACCGATCGTTCCAGAAATTGTTGACGCACCATTTTTTGCATATCATAGTCGCACTTACTTGAGAATTTATCCGCAAGTTTTGGGAAACAATAACTGGTTTTTGGTTAGTAATCCGCGGCATCCTTTAATTGCCGGCATCAGAGCAATGCTTTTTGCCTATTGGCGGCACGAAAACTCTACAATTCATTATTTTATCTATCATTTGATGTTTGATTTGATGGTTGAAAACAATGAATTATGCGCTGAAGAATGGCGAAAAGTTCCATTGTTTTACGATGATAACGAAGAACTATATGAAAACTTTTTAAAGCCTTACAACGCAAAACTTTTGGCTGAAATAGCCGAGAGAAATCCTGTGCAAAAACTGAGTTATAAATATACTCAGGAGCCAACAGCTGATTTTACGTTTGAAAAATTTGTTTTAGCTGAAAAATAAGCGGCTTATAAAAAATTTGGCAATTTTTTATATCGTTATTGACAACAACTTGTTTTATCGTTAAAGTACGGATATCTATAATAAATTTGAGGTAGTTAAAAAATAAATTATGAGTAGTCCCATATTTGTGTATGTTTTCAATCTTTTTTTGGTTTTTCTTTTAGTTTTTTTCAATGCGTTTTTTGTGGTTTCTGAATTTTCCATTGTAAAAATTCGCCGCACAAAGTTGGAGGAATTGGCTCAAAACGGCAGTAAACGGGCTAAAATCGGTCTAAAAATTAATGATAATCTAAATACTTATTTAAGTGCGATTCAGTTGGGCATTACTTTGGCTTCTTTGGGACTGGGATGGATTGGCGAGCCTGCGGTTTCTAAACTTTTGGAGGTTATTTTCGGAACATTTTTGAGTGATAATCCGGTTTTGTTGCACTCGTTGAGTTTTGGCGTGGCGTTTAGTCTTATCACTTTGTTTCACGTTGTTTTGGGTGAATTGGTGCCAAAATCTTTGGCTATTCAGGATACGGAACGCTATGCTTTGGCTATTGCGCCGGCTCTCTATACTTTTAACCATATTTTTTCGCCGTTTATTTGGGTGTTTGACCACGTTACCATCGGTATTTTGAAAATTATGGGTATTCAATCCAGCAATGAAAATGGTGACGCTCATTCTGAAGAAGAAATAAAGCTGATTATTGACGCGTCGCAAAAAGACGGAATTATTGACGATACAGAAGGCGAAATTATTCAAAATGCTATTTGTTTTTCGGAAACTTGTGCGCATGAAATTATGATTCCGCGACAGGATATGAAATGTATTTATAAAAATTCCAGTTACAACGAAGTTATGGATTTTGTCCGCCGCCATAATCATACGCGTTTTCCGTTGTGTGATAAAGATAAAGACCATATTATCGGTATGGTGCATATTCGGGATATTTTGGAACATCCGGAAGACAAAGACGCTAATGACTTTTTGAATCACATTGCTCGCAAAATTTTGTTTGTGCCGGAAAATCACTCTATTTCTGACATTTTACACCAGATGATGCATAAGCATATTCATTTGGCAATTGTGGTTGACGAATATGGTGGAACAGCCGGATTGATTTCTATGGAAGATATTTTGGAAGAATTGGTTGGGGATATTCGTGATGAACATGATGACACCACAATTGAGCCAATTGTAAAAATTGACGATAAATGCTGTGAATTTGACGGACTTTTTTTGGTTGAAGATGCGTTTGATTGTATGGATTTACCGCATTATGAACCAGAAGAAAGCACTATCGGCGGTTATGTGTTCGCCTTGATTGGGCGCGAACCGAAAGTCGGTGATATAGCAAAAGACGATTATTGCCAATACGAAGTTTTAGCGGTAGATAATATGCGTATTACCCGAGTTAAGATAACCAAAATAATTGGGTAATTTAGTCGAAAAATGTTGAAATAAAAAGGGGGTGTCGTTTGCGCCCCTTTTATTGATATATATATATATATTTAAATTTACCTAAGCATCTGTCTTTTCAGCAAAGAATGACTTGCCGAGATGAAAACTATTCTTTGGCTAAAATGAGAGTGTTGCGTTCTTTAAGCAGTTGCTGATAACGCGCGTAAATATCTGCGGAATTTTCTGGTTGTTGTGTCATCAAAGACATACATTCTTTTAGTTCAGCGTCTATTTGTTTTAGCTGGATTTCAAGCAATCCGTTATCAATTTCTGCTTTTAGGCCGGGTAAGGTTGATTTTTGAGATTTATACATATTTATTTCCCATAAATCACCGATTTCTGCCGCAAAATTGAGTTTTAATTTTTCAATTAATGTTTCACTGTCAAGATGTTCGTCTTCTTGGTTAATTTCTATGATTTCAGCCAAGACTTTGGCCATGCGTGAATCATTTATTTCAAAAGCCGTTAATTTTTCTTCATATTTTTCAATTAGTTCCGGATATAAGAGCATTGCCGCAATAATACCGCGAATGACTAAATCATTTAGTGGTGGTTTTTTTACAAAATGATAAACAGAGGTGTTTTCTTGTTTAATACGGCGTGCTTTATATGCTGTTTTTGGGGGATTATTTACTTGAGTTGGTTCATTATTGTTTGGTGTAGGTGTGTTTTTATAGATAGAACCTTTGCCAAACGTATAATAAATCCGCTTTTTCATTTCTTGGGTATAATAATTGCGAATCTGGTCATCTTTAATTTTTGCAACCTCGTCAAAGGTTTCTTTTTCTATAAGAGCCTTTTGTTCCGGTGTATCCGTATCTTTATTCATTTTGCATTTGTGCCACAATATGTCAACCAGTGGTTTGGCTCTTTGTAAATATTGTTCAAATATTGGAGCGCCTAAACTTCTCAACAGTTCGTCCGGATCCTTTTTTTCTTTAAGAAAAATGTAGTTTACAGAATAACCGGCTTTGAGAATCGGTAATACTCGGTCAATGGAACGAATAGCGGCTTTTATACCGGCGCCGTCTCCGTCAAAACAAAGGGTGGGCGTGTTGCATACCCGCCATGCTTCAATAATTTGTTCTTCAGTTAAAGCTGTTCCCAATGGGGCAACCGCATAGTTAAAATTAAAGCAATCCAGTGCAATCACATCCATGTATCCTTCACAAATAATCAAACGCTTTGAACCATAAGCCGGTTCGCGAGCGTTATTCATGTTGTAAAGAATGCGGCGTTTATTAAAAATGGGAGTTTCAGGGGAGTTTAGATACTTGGGCTGACTGTTATCCATAATCCGTCCGCCAAAAGCAATGACGTTGCCTTGTTTGTCAATAATCGGTATCATAACTCTTTCTCTGAAAAAATCATGAGGAGAGCGATTCTTGTCTTCTGGAACAGCTATTAAGCCCAGCTCCGCCATATCGTGTTCCGATACGCCTTTAGACGACAATAATGCTTTTAAGCCGTTATTGTTAGGAGCAAATCCTAGCCGAAATTTTTTGATGGTTTCATCACTTAAACCCCGTTTTTCTTTAAAGTAGGCTAATCCTTGAGCGCCAACCGGCATTCTTAGATTCTTTTCAAAAAAAGCACAAGCTATATCCATAATTTCGTATAAGGATTTTCGTTTCAGGTTTTGCTCTTGGCTTTCTTTTGACCAACTCGGCAATTGCATTCCGACCTTGTCTGCCAATTTTTTTACGGCGTCAATAAACGGCAATCCGTTTGCATCCATTTCAAATTTAACAATATCACCATGTGCGCCGCAACCAAAGCAATGATAAAATCCTTTGCTTTCATTTACAGTGAATGAAGGTGTTTTTTCATTATGAAAAGGGCATAAGCCAAGATACTCACGCCCTCTTTTTGTCAATTTGACTTTAGTGCCGACAACATCGGCAATCGAAATTCGACTACGCAATTCATCTAAAAATTTTTGCAAATCGTCATTCATTGTTTAACCATTGTTTTAGGCTAAAAATTTTTTTATGGCAGCAGACGCTGTGCCAAAATCCATTTGACCGGCATATTTGGCTTTTAAGGCGCCCATTACTTTGCCCATATCGCGAATACCGGTTGCGTTTGTTTCTGCAATAGCTTCTTTTATGGCTTTGTCAATTTCTTCCGCAGTCAGTTGTTTTGGTAAAAAACGGTTGATAACATCTATTTCTGCTTGTTCTTTTTCTGCTAAATCCGGACGATTGCCTTCATTATAGATTTTAATAGATTCATTTCGTTGTTTAATCATTGTTTGCATCATTGATAGCAAATCGGTGTCAGAAGCTTTTTCCAAACCTTTTCCTCGGGCTTCAACATCTTTTTCTTTTTGACCGGCAATAATTAAGCGAACGGCGTTGACGGTTTTCATATCTTTGTTTTTCATTGCTTCTTTTAAGCTGTTTTGTAAGTCTTCTCTTAACATTTTTATCTCCTTTATTCTTTATTTGAAACTCTTTTAGCGCGTTGGGCGGACTGCGGAAAAGCGCTTTCATCAAAAACCAGTGTAACCTTTTTTTCTTCAAAAGAATCGTCTGGTAATAAAATTCTAAAGACAGCGCTAAATTCCGGCTCCAATCTATCCAATGTCAATGTTTTGGTCGTTTCCGATACTATTTTACCGCTATTGTTTAGTAAAGTGGCTTTAATTGGCAAAACCAGTGATTTTTTGTTGCCGGCATTATAAATTAAACCCGTGACTTCAACAAATGTTTTGCCGTGGCGGTCAATATTTTTAATTTTTATATTTTTAAAAACAATTCCTCGTCCTTTATAAATACTTTCAATGCCTAATTTATTATAAAAATTTTCTAGTTGAGGAATGAAAGAAACCAGTTCAAACCGGTTGGCGTAGCCTATATATAAAGTAAATGCAAACATACAGAGTAACAAAAGGCAATTTATCATAAACGGCGTAAAAAATAAGATGATTTTACGCTTGAAAAGTTCCCATTTCGTGTCTGACGAACTTTTTCCGCTAAACAATCCCTTAGTATCTTGGGACAGACGATTAAACATTTTTTGCAAATCGTCTTCTTCTGTGGATTGAGGACTTGCTATTTGAGATTTAACCTGTGCGGACGAAGGTGTGGCAACCGGCTGAGGAGTAGGTGTCTGAATTTTGTTTTCAACAGGTTTCACCATCCATATTTCGCCGCACTCGGCACATTTAAACTTTTTTCCTTCCGACGGTATTTGATTGTCGGAAACTTGATAGACAGCATTACATTTTGGACAACTTATTAACATTCTAACCTCTTTTTTTTGCACTATATTCTAAAAATCTGCAGAATAAAAGAAAAAAAGTATTTTATTAAATGGATTATTGTTATATGCTTGAAAAAACTTGGAGGATAACAATGGAAAACAATCAATCGACCATAACGCAACCCATTATTGATTTACAAAACGTGGCGGCCGGTTATGATAACCGTGAAGATGTTTTGCAAAATGTTTATTTTTCTTTATTACCGGGGTCTTTTACATTTGTCACGGGAAAAAGCGGCGCCGGCAAGACAACTCTTTTGAGCATGCTATACCTAATGAAAAAGCCCAGCAAAGGAATTTTGAAAGCATTTGGAAATAATATTAATTTTTCTAATCGTGACACACTGGCTTTACTGCGGCAAAAAATAGGCGTTGTTTTTCAAGATTTCCGTTTATTGGAACATTTAAACGTTTTTGATAATATAGCTCTGCCTCTGCGAGTTCGCGGAATGGGAGAAAAAGAAATTTATAAACGCGTGACCGAATTGTTACAATGGGTTGAATTGCATAAAAGCATTTATAAAGTATGCGCTTCCTTATCAGGCGGTGAAAAACAACGTGTCGCAATAGCACGCGCCGTTATCAATCGTCCGGAAATTTTATTTGCAGATGAGCCGACCGGAAGTGTGGATGCTGAAATAGCCAATAAATTGATGCGGCTGTTTGTTGAATTAAATAAAGTTGGAACCACAGTTGTTATCGCGACACACAACGAGCAGCTGACCTCATCATATAATTATCCGCGTATAGCTTTGGCAAATGGTTCAGCAAAACTATATCCGGCCTTAGGAAAAGTGGGGAGAAATATTTAATGAAGAGAGATTTAGTTACCGGCCGCCGCAATGAAATAACGACAGAAGATGAAGATACATCGACATTTATGTATGTTTTGACATCTATCTATATGTATCTTTTTGTGGTGGTTTTAGCTATTGTGATGGCTATTAACGCCATGGCAGATAATTGGAAAAAAGATATTATGGGGTCTATAACGGTTCAAATTATTCCGGTGGAAGATGAAAACAAACACATAGATACGGAAAAAACAATAGAACAGCAAAATAAAGTTTTACAATTTATGGAAAATCTTTCAGCTGTGGAAAGCGTGAACGCATTAGACACGCAGACTGTTGAAAAATTAATGACGCCGTGGCTAGGTAATAAAGTTGATATTTCATCTTTACCTATTCCTGTTTTGTTAGATGTTAAACTTAAAACAAACGCAGAGCTCGATTATGATGAAGTCACACGCGGATTGAGACAGATTTCTGAAAACGCTTCTGTCGATAACCATCGTTTGTGGCTAAATCGTTTGATAAAATTTGCATCTTCTTTGAAAAATATAGCCATGTCTGTTTTACTGATGGTTGTGGCCATTTGTGCTTTTTCTATCTATTATTCAACAAGAACAAGTTTGGGAATTAATCTAAATACAATTGAAATTTTGCATATTATCGGAGCTAAAGACGACTATATTGCCCGTCAATATGCTCGTAATTTTGCTAAAATAGGCTTCTTTTCGGGTATTATTGGTTTAATGGCCGCGATTCCGTGTATAATATTGGTTGGAAAATATGGAATTTCGACAGGAAGCGGACTTATTAAGGGGGCGCAGCTTTCAACGTTGGCTTGGAGTTTAATTATGATGACGCCGCTGTTTTCCTTATTATATGCCATGGGAATGTCGTATATAACAGTTCGAAAGTCTTTGGAGAAAATGCTTTAATGAAACGTTGGTTATTATCCATAGCTGTTGTCATCGGTGTTATTTGGTTTTTGGGATTCATCTATTTCGTGCGCTATATAAATTCTTATGACATTGATACCAATACCAAAACCGATGCCATTATTGTTTTAACCGGGGGACGAAATCGAATTTCAGAAGGAATTAAATTACTGAATGCCGATTTAGCCGATAGATTGTTTATTTCAGGCGTGCCGGAAGAAATTTCAATTAAACAGATAGAAAGTCAGGCTAAAATCAAAGCAAATGATGAAAATAAAATAGAATTAGGCCGTAAAGCTAAAAATACTATTGAAAATGCCATAGAAACAGAAGAATGGATTAGAAAAAACAACATTAAATCCATTAGGCTGGTGACTTCCAGTTACCATATTCCGCGAAGCATGCAGGAATTTATTATTTATGTAACCATGGGAAATGATTTGGAAGTTATATTGAATCCTATTTATTCACCTAATGTAAATCCCAAATGGTGGGTAAGTTGGGGAACATTTAAATTATTGCTTTTGGAATATAATAAATTTTTAATTGTTTATGTTTGCCGTCACTTGCATATATATTGAGGAGTTTTAATTATGCTGTTTGTTCGTTCTTTGTTAACAAATATTTTCTTTTTCGGAACTTTGGGAATTGGTTGTATTATTCAGCTTCCGTTGGCTTTATTTCCCCAAAAAGTGACTATTTTTTATTGGGATAAAATTGTTATGCCCATTGCTTTGTTTTGGGTGCGCTGTTTTGGGGGGATAAAATTAGAAGTTCGCGGTGTTGAAAATATCAGGCATCATAATGTGTTGTATGCATGTAAACACGAATCGGCCTTAGAAACCTATTCCTTCACACAATTTTCTCCGACAACAACTTATATTTTGAAAAGAGAATTAATCTTTTTGCCTTTTTTTGGATGGGCTCAATATTTTTACGGGATGATTCCTGTAAATAGAAAAGGCGGCGCCAGTGCGATGAAGCATATGTTAACTGAAGTTAAAAAGAAAACAGATACAGGTCGTCCCGTGGTTATTTTTCCCGAAGGAACACGTTGTCAACCGGGAACGACAAAAGGTTATAAGTCTGGTATTTTCTTTTTGGCTGAAAATTTAGATTTACCGGTTGTTCCGGTGGCAATAAACACAGGTTTGTTTTGGGCAAAAAATTCATTTTTACGCTACCCAGGTACGGCTGTTTTTGAATTTTTGCCACCTATCAGCGCCAAAGGAAAAACAAAAGAAGAATTTATGATTGAGTTGCAGAATGTTATTGAAAATAAATGCGCAGAACTTAATGAAGAAGCTGTGAAAAAATATCCTTATGTGACTAAAATGTTACCCCAGATACGGGAGAAATAAATGTTGAAAATTTGGCAAAAATTCAAAAAATTTATTCGCTTGGCGTGTACATTTACGGGGGGAGTAACATTAGCAATAGTGATGGGCTTATTTTTTATAAAAATTGCGAATGCTCCAAAGTCTATCAGAAAAAACTCGTATTTGACAATAGATTTAAATAAACCAATGTCGGAAACTGAAAATTCTAATATAATTAATGACTTAACAGGGGAAAATTCTATTTCTTTGTTAAAATTGCTGCAAACAATTGAATATGCTTCTCAAGATGAAAATATTATAGGACTTGTTGTAAAAATTAATAAAACACATCTTGAACCGGCTCAAATTCAGGATGTTGCCAGAGCTGTATCTTTGTTTAAGTTATCTGGAAAAAAGACTATTGCATTTTCGCAAGGATTTGGTGATTTCGGACGTGGAAATCTTGAATATTATTTGGCTTCATTTTTTGATGAAATTTATATGCAACCACACACATACATAGGTTTAACCGGCATCAACATAGAAGTTCCGTTTGCTAAAGATTTTTTAGACAAGATTGGCGTATATCCAGAGTTTTACACACGTTACGAATATAAAAACGCTATGGCGTCTTTTACGGATTTTCGAATATCCAAAGAATATTCCGAACAAATGAAATCTTTGGGAAACAGTTTGTTAGGGGAATTAAAATTGGATATTACCAATAATCGAAAACTAAATGATTCATTTGAAAGTATTGTAAATAAAGCTCCTTTATCCGCCATAGAGGGAAAAAAATTAGGACTTGTTGATGAAATTATGTATCAACAGCAATTGGAACAAAAGCTAAAAAAAGAAGGTGCCGAATATTTTGTTGATATAAAAGATTATGCTTCGGAATTGTATCCAAATGAAGGAAATTTGCCAACAGTCGCTGTTTTGAATTTAGACGGGGAGATTGTTGAAGGACTTAGTGAGGATAATTTGAGCCAAAGCGGCGTTATTGGCAGTCAAAGTGTGGTGAATGATATTGAAAACATTAAAGAATTGTCCAATTTAAAGGCTGTCGTTGTACGAATAAACAGTCCGGGAGGAAGCTATAATGCGGCGGATGAAATTTATTTTGCCTTGCAGCAGCTAAAGGTTGATAAAAAAGTGCCAATCATAGTGTCTCAATCAGCTTACGCGGCTTCCGGCGGATATTTTATTTCTTTGGCCGGGGATTATATTTTTGCAGAACCAATGACCATAACCGGCTCTATCGGCGTTTTGGGCGGCAAAGTTGTTTTTGAAAAATTATGGAAAAAGCTAGGCATCAATTGGAGTAATATTGCTTTAGGAAAAAATGCCGGAATTTTGAGTCCAAATCATGCTTTTAGTGCGGAAGAAAAGAAAATATTTAATGCTTCATTGGATGAAGTTTATTTGGATTTTATTACCAAAGTAAAAGAAAATAGAAAATTAACAGAATCGATAGATTTAATTGCCCGCGGCAGAGTTTGGACAGGAAGGCAAGCTCAGAAATTGGGCTTAATTGATGATTTAGGCGGTTTTTCAGAGGCAGTTGTAAAAGCTTTGAAAACAGGAAAGGTTAAAGAAAATCAGAAAATTAAAATTGTTTCATATCCCAAAGAAAAATCCTTTGGAGAAAAAATCAGCGCGTTGCTGTCGAGCACTAATAATATAAAAGTTGAAAAGGCAATTGAGCAAAGCGGTGTTGATATCACGAATTTAAAACTTTTCAAACGCTTACAATATGATACTGTGTTGTTACCGTTTAAAATTGAGATGTAATAAAAAGAGGTTGAAAAATGGCCATAGATAACGAAACTGTCAAGAGAATAGCATTTCTCTCTCGATTAAAAGTGAATGACGATAAAATTGAGGCAACAAAAGAAGAATTTAATAAAATTTTAGGTTGGATTGAAGAACTGAATGAAATAAACACCGATAATGTTGAACCCTTGATTTCAGTAAACGACACCACACTGCGTTTACGAGAAGATGAAATTACCGACGGAAACTATCAAGAAGCGGTTTTAGCTAACGCTCCGGATAAAGAATATGATTATTTTGCCGTGCCAAAGGTTGTGGAGTAATTAAAATGAAAAATATCACAAAATTAACTATTCATGAACTGCTGAACGGTTTACAGAAAAAAGAATTTACAGCTGTGGAGCTGACTGAAGCTTATTTGGAAAATATGCAATCAGGAAAGCATTATAACGCCTATGTAATTGAATGTGGCGAAAGAGCTTTGGAACAGGCTGCTCAAGCGGATAAACACTATGCAGACAACAGTAATCGAGCCTTGGAAGGCATACCGTTGGGTATAAAAGATTTATTTTGCACCAAAGGTATTCGCACAACAGCTTGTTCTCATATTTTAGACAATTTTATTCCGCCGTATGAATCTACCGTGACTTCACAATTGTTGAATGACGGAGCTGTTTTTTTAGGCAAACTTAATATGGATGAGTTTGCTATGGGCGGAAGCAATGAAACAAGTTATTTTGGTCCGGTAATAAATCCATGGAGCAAAGATAAAGATTTAGTTCCGGGTGGCTCTTCAGGTGGTTCGGCGGCGGCTGTGTCCGCTCATTTGTGCGCTGGCGCCACAGCCACAGATACCGGTGGTTCTATTCGCGAGCCGGCGGCTTTTTGTGGTTGTACCGGAATTAAACCGACATACGGCCGCTGTTCACGTTATGGAATTATGGCTTTTGCTTCCTCGCTTGATCAGGCAGGCCCAATTGCCCAAGATGTGCAAGATTGCGCCATATTGCTAAAAAGTATGGCGGGTTTCGATGCCAAAGATTCCACCTCTTGTGAAAAGGATGTGCCGGATTATGAAAGTTTCTTAACTCAAGATATTAAGGGGTTGAAAGTCGGTTTGCCGAAAGAATATCGACCTGAAGGCTTAAATCCTGAAGTTTGCGCTTATTGGGATAAAGCTGCCGAATATTTGAAAGCCCGCGGTGCGGAAATCGTGGATATTTCTTTACCGCATACAAAATATGCTTTGGCGACTTATTATGTTTTGGCTCCGGCCGAAGCATCTTCCAATCTGGCGCGTTATGATGGTATTCGCTACGGTCTGCGGCAAGAGGGTGAAAATCTGGATAAACTTTATATCAATACCCGCACAGCCGGTTTTGGCGCGGAGGTTAAACGCCGTATAATGATTGGCACTTATGTTTTGTCGGCCGGATACTATGACGCCTATTACATAAAAGCGCAAAAAATGAGACGTCTTATCCATGATGATTTTGTTAACGCTTTCCAGAAATGCGACATTATTTTAACCCCGACTTCTCCGGTTACGGCTTTCCCGATTGGCGATGAAAGTATGCTGAGCAACCCTATTAATATGTATTTGAACGATGTGTTTACGGTTTCGGTCAACCTTGCCGGATTGCCAGCTTTGAGCTTACCGATTGGTTTGTCTAAAGAGGGCTTGCCTTATGGTATGCAACTGATTGGCAGACCTTTTGACGAAGGTACGATTTTTAAAGCTGCGGCTAAAATTGAAGCAGATGCAAAGTTTGAAAGGAAATAAAATGTCGGATTATATTATCGAAACAGCCAAAGGAAAATGGGAAGTTGTTGTCGGACTGGAAATCCATTGCCAAATTATTTCCAAGTCTAAAATTTTTAGTGGAGCCTCTACCGAATTTGGTGATGATCCCAATGTTAATGTTTCATTTGTTGACGCCGGAATGCCGGGGATGTTGCCGACATTGAACAAACAATGCGTGCATCAGGCGGTTAAAACCGGTTTAGGTCTAAACGCTAAAATCAATAAATATTCGGAATTTTCACGCAAAAACTATTTTTACGCGGATTTACCAAGCGGTTATCAAATCACACAATTTCGTTTTCCGATTGTGGGCGAGGGTAGTATCCGTATTGATTTAAGTGACGGTAGCTCTAAAATAATTGGTATTGAACGTATGCACATTGAGCAAGATGCCGGAAAATCAATTCATGATTTGAGCCCGCATAAAAGCTTTATTGACTTAAACCGTGCCGGTGTGGGTTTAATGGAAATTGTAACCAAACCAGATTTTCGCGCGCCGGAAGAAGCCGGAGCTTTTTTGCGTAAACTTCGTTCAATTTTACGCTATTTAGGAACTTGTGATGGCAATATGGATGAAGGTTCTATGCGTTGCGATGTTAATGTTTCAGTTCGACCATATGGTTCTAACGAATTGCGCACCCGTTGTGAAATGAAAAATGTAAATAGCGTTAAGTTTGTTATGCAAGCTATTGAAAATGAAGCAAAACGTCATGTTGAAGTTTATGAAAACGGTGGAGAAATCTGTCAGGAAACCAGACAATTTGATCCGGTCAGCGGACAGACCAAAGTTATGCGTAAAAAAGAATTCGCACATGATTATCGCTATTTTCCCGAACCTGATTTACCGCCGTTGGTTTTGAGTGATGAATATATTGACCAAATAAAAAAAGAAATGGTGGAACTTCCGGATGCTAAAAAGCAGCGTTTTGTTGAAACAATGGGCTTGACTCCGTATGATGCTGCTGTTTTGTGCGAAAATAAAGAAGTTGCCGATTTCTTTGAAAAGGCAGCGGCCGGACATGATGCTAAAAAGGTGGCAAACTGGATGATGAGCGACTTTTTTGCAATGCTTAATAAAAAGAAACTAGATATTCTGCATAGTCCGGTTTCAGCTGAAAACTTAGGTAAATTGGTGGAACTTATCAGTAAAGAGGTGATTTCAGGTAAAATCGCTAAAGACGTTTTTGAAATTATGAGTGAAACAGGTGAAAATCCAGAAAAAATTGTTGAAGAAAAAGGTTTGAAACAAGTTACGGACACTGCGGCGATTGAAGTCATTATTGATGAAGTTATTGCTTCTAATCCAGCCAATGTTGAAGCTTATAAAAATGGTAAAACAAACTTGGTAGGTTGGTTTGTGGGACAAACCATAAAAATGTCGCAAGGCAAGGCTAATCCAGCTATGGTAAATAAATTAGTGAGAGAAAAACTGGATAAATAATGTTTTTGAATGACTTAAATTCTGAGGCCCAAAACCAAAATACTGCAGCGCCTTTGTATCATGACACAAGCGGACGTTTTTCCCGCAAAGGAAAAGCATCTCTTATTGATGAAAAAAAAGTCCAAGTGTGGGAAAATCTCTTATATGTATTTTATATTTTGTTTTTGGTTTCAACAGATTTTATCTTGTTTGCCGGTTCAGGAAACGTTGAAGTTTTTAGAAACTCAATTTTTCCAATTCCTGAAATAAGCATTATTTTATTAATATTTTTAATTTGTTCCAGCCTTATTATCTTTTTATTGCGGAATACTGTTCTTTTTAAAAACATATTTGTATCTTTCATAACTTTTGGTCTTGTGGTTATTGTGTATAGGCAATTTTCGCTTATTCAGCAAATTTTACCGATAGAAGGAACAAGTATTCCCGTACACTTAGCCATAGGGCTAGGTTTTGCTATTATTTGCTATGGCATTTTCACTTATGGCAATGACTTGGCTAAATTGTTGTGGGTTATCGCTTCCGGAATATTATTTTTTCATGTATATACAGCATACCAAAATCCAAGACATTCAGTGGAATTTGTAGAGTCTTATAATTCTGAAGAAAAAAATAACAAAGAAAATGAAAAATTTGTATATTTTTTGATGCCTAATCTGGTTCCATATGCTTATTTAGCTCAAAACACAGATGCAGAATCATTAAGGACGCAACAAATTATGCAAGGATTTTATCAAAAAAACAATTTTAAAATTTATCCCAAAGCATATACACCTGAAAATGACTTCCTTTCAAATATGGTTCGATCGTTAAATCCAGACACAAATAATTCTAGCCAAAAGCATATACTTAAAACTCGATTGTTATCTGAATATTGGCGTTTTTATAATATTCGCCGAGAATACATTAATTTAAAAGATAACAGCCTTTATGATTATTTGCATAGTAAAAATTATCAGATTACAGCTTATAAATCAAGAGATTTTGACTTATGCCATAAAAATCACAAAATTAATGTTGACAGGTGCATAGAAAAGGTTAATCAGCCTATAAATATTTATGATACCCACTTGTCTGTTCTCTCGAAAACAAATATTTTATTGATAGAGTGGATAGCCAGTATGAGAATTATAAAAAAAATGGCACCACTATTTTCTTTTTTACAAAATTTTTTCAATTTGCAAAAAGCACCAATGATTGGTATTGATTATAGTAATTTATATGTTGTTAATTCCACGAAAACATTTGATATTTTATTGCAGCATATAGCTGAAGATTCTGGAAAACAAGCGTATATTGTCTTTGTGGATTTACCATCTAACATGTATA
This sequence comes from uncultured Alphaproteobacteria bacterium, assembly GCA_934254675.1. GTDB lineage: Bacteria > Pseudomonadota > Alphaproteobacteria > RF32 > CAG-239 > RUG410. Next base: position 162,442 of record CAKQLP010000002.1, read on the forward strand.
TTTATAATGAATTTTGCCAAATAAAAACAACAGATGAATGGTATGATATTGCTGATTTGCCATGGATTAAAAGTGATTTAACGGATAAACGGAGACGGGCATATTTACAGCAAACACGTTGCTTGTTTGGAGAATTAGGATATTTTATGCAAAAACTTTCCGACAAAAATCTTTTAGATAAGACAACAATAGTTTTGCAAGGTGTCTCAAGCGTTAATAATTTCCAAACAGATAGAAATCCTGACTTTACAAAAGATTTTATAGCTAACCGGCTAGTAAATATGGCAATTTATACCGGAACAAAGAATAAAAATAATGTAGATTGGCGTTTTTGTGATACTAGCCAGATTTTAAACTCTTATCTTACCGGAAAAAATAAGTGTACTAAAACGCCGGTCTTAGGTGTTCATGATTCAATTGTTAAAGCTCTGTCAAGAGAAATCAGTCTTTATGCGGCCAATATAAATAAAAATTCGCAAAAAGAGTTTGACATATGGTTTCAACATTGGATGATTGCAAATCAAGATAAAAAAAAGGAAATTATAAAAGTAGAGGAGGAAAAAGATAATTTAACCGAAGAAATTAATTCTCATGTTGAAAATATGGAATCTTCTTCAGATGATAGTTTAAATGATGAATATTTTGGACTGTGATGTATGTTTTTATGTGAGAAAATACATATTTTCAAAAAAAACAAAAGAGCATATATTTCTTTATGTTTATTAGGGTTAGTGTTTTTCTTTTCTTTATTTTCTGAATTAATTGCCAATGATAAGCCTTTGATTGTAAAATATAATAACAAATTTTATTTTCCAGTTTTTTATGAATACAGTGATAAATTTTGGGGTGGGGATTTTCCGACATCTGCTGATTATAAAGACACTCTAATCAAGAACAATATTCAAAAAAACGGCTGGATGCTGATGCCGCCGATACCATATTCGTTTAACACCGTTGATTATTATTTAACCAGCGCAACTCCATCGGTTCCTGATAAAGAGCATTGGTTAGGAACAGATGAAGAGGGGCGGGATATTGCTGCCCGTATTTTATATGGTATCCGTTTGTCTTTGATTTTTGCGGCTTTACTCACTTTAGTATCATCGTTAATCGGTATTTTTGTTGGAGCGGTGCAAGGTTATTTTGGCGGTAAAACGGATATTATTTTGCAAAGAGTGATTGAAATTTGGGATTCTTTGCCTCAGCTGTTTATCTTAATTATTATTGCCAGTGTGTTTTTGCCCACATTTTGGAGTTTATTGGTTATATTACTGCTGTTTTCATGGACAGGATTAACAGGAATGGTGCGAGCCGAATTTTTGCGTTTGCGGAATTTTGAGTTTGTAAAAGCCGCTCAAGTTTTAGGCGTTAGCAGTTTCCGTATTATGTTTCGGCATATTTTTCCTAATGCATTGGTAACATCTATAACATTTATTCCGTTTATTATGGCAGAGGCCATTACATCATTAAGTGCTTTAGATTTTCTAGGTCTGGGATTGCCACAAGATTATCCATCTCTCGGTGATTTGGTTCGTCAGGGAAAAGACAATCTGCAAGCTCCTTGGATTGGTATCAGCATTTTTATTGTCTTATCTAGTTTACTTTCTATGCTTATTTTTATAGGCGAAGGGGTGCGAGATGTGTTTGATACAAGGAAAAATAGTCGATGAAAATATTAGAAATCAAACACTTATCTGTATATTTTAGAAGCGACAAAACAAAAGATTTTTGCGCGGTTAACAACGTTAGCTTAAATTTAGAGCAGGGGGAAATACTCGGAATTGTTGGTGAATCCGGTTCCGGTAAATCAGTGACGGCTCTATCAGTGTTAGGATTATTGCCATATCCCAAAGCTTATCATTCCGCAAATTCCTCAATATTTTTTCATGAACAGGAACTTATAGGATTAAATAGCAAAGATTTTCAATATATTCGCGGAAATAAAATATCTTTTGTTTTTCAAGAACCGATGTCGTCGTTAAATCCTTTGCATAAAATCGGAACTCAGATTGCTGAAAGTTTGCAAATACATCAGAACTTAAGTGCAAAAGAGTTAAAAAAGCGAACTTTAGAATTATTGAACTTAGTTAAAATTCCAGAACCGGAACAAAAATTAAATGCGTATCCATTTGAACTTTCCGGTGGGCAAAGGCAAAGAGTTATGATTGCCATGGCCATAGCCAATAATCCGGAAATCTTAATTGCCGATGAACCGACAACCGCTTTAGATGTGACAATTCAAGAACAAATTATTGATTTGTTGTTAGAATTAAAACAAAAACTTAATATGTCCATTATTTTTATTAGTCATAATCTGCGGCTGGTTCATAAAATTGCAGATAACATTGCGGTAATGTATCATGGAGAATTGGTTGAGTATGGTGCAGCCCAAAAAATATTTTCATCTCCGAAAAATGATTATACTAAAAAATTAATATCATCATCTTTATCTTTGAATATACAAAATAAAATATCGACAAATGTTATTCTTGAAGCCCAACATATAAAAGTTGCTTTTCCTCGAAAAAAAAATATATGGGGAAGGGTGATTGCTGATTTTAAAGCAGTCGATGATGTCAGTTTTGAATTGAAGCAAGGTGAAACGCTTGGTGTGGTTGGAGAATCTGGCTCGGGCAAAACATCTCTAGCTTTGGCTGTTGTGAACTTGCTGAAACATCAAGGTTGTGTTAAACTATTCGATGGACAAAGCTATAAGCACATATCTCATTTTAGCAAAGATTTGCAAATTGTTTTTCAAGATCCATATAATTCCTTAAATCCCAAAATGACAATAAGTCAAATAATTGATGAGGGTTTATCAGTACATTTCAAACAGCTTACAAAACAAGAAAAATTAATTAAAATCAAAGAAATATTAAAAGAAGTTAATCTTAAAGAAGATGTACTAAACAAATATCCTCATGAATTTTCCGGCGGCCAACGCCAAAGAATTGCATTAGCTAGAGTTTTAATTCTGAATCCTAAAATAATTATTTTAGATGAGCCGACATCCGCGTTGGATGTGACGGTTCAAGCGCAGATTATTGATTTGTTAAAAAGACTGCAAGCTAAGTATAAACTGTCATACATTTTTATATCTCATGATATGAATGCCATTAAAACTATGGCTCATCGAATTATTGTGATGCAAAATGGTAAAATTGTTGAGCAAGGCACAGCTGAGCATATATTTAATAAACCAGCACAACCATACACCAAGCAATTAATCCAAGCATCTATGCTGTAAAATTATAGCGTAAATTTCATTTATTTGGCTTATATTATTATGAAATTATACATAATAGACATTATGCGACAAGCAATAATAAAGAACATACTCTTACCGAATTTCAACGGCTGGCTTTAACATCAATTTTTTGGACTTACTATGAACTTCTTACATCTCATTTATATAATAATATTTTTCAAATCACAAATTTTGATGCTGCCGATTTTATATTTATTCTATATTCAAAACGGATTGTCGTGGAATGATTACTTTTTATTTCAAGGCTTATCACTATTACTGAACATATTTTTACAAATACCTTTGGGATTTATCAGTAATTTTGTTTCTAAAAAATATTATTTGATAATCTCTTGTTTGTTTTTAATTGTCAGTAGATTAATTTGGCTGTTTTATTCAGGATATTATGCAATATTGATGGGTGAATTAATTTTCTCAATTTCTAAGTCTTTCTATGAAATCATTGAAGCCCCCTATTTATACGAAATATTGAAAAAATACGGTAAAACTTCTAAAATGTTGCAAACCTACTCTCAATTAAATTTTTTTATGTGGATTAGTACGGGAATTTCCGGTTTTATAAGTGTTGGCATATACGCAATTACTAATTTTCAAATTTTAATGATTACAGAAATTGTTTTGTTTTTTACATCTCTGTTTTTCAGTTTTAAGTTACCGAATATCAAGCCTAAAGCTAAAAGCTGTTCAACTTGTGGATTATTTCCTGTAACCATCGGAAAAATAAGTATAAAATTAATTCTAAGTTCGGCAGTATTATCGGCTTTTAGTCAATTTTTCTTTTGGAGTTTTCAACCAATATTGGCAATATTTTCCTTTCCTTTGACCTATTTTGGCTGGGTGATTTTTATAAATAACATATTTCGAGCTTTTGGCTGTTTGGCAAATAAATATATTTCTCAACTTTTAACAATGAAACAAATGATAAAATTATGTTTTTTATGCACTTTGTTCTGTTTTATATTCGTTATAGCTTCAAAAAATTACATGTTGTTTAAACAATGGTGTTTAATTTTAATCTTTTTGTTATGTATTTCTATAACTATTCAATTAATGTTTAAAATCCGAGTGTCAACTTATTTGCAGAATAAAGCATCGGCATCTATGAAAACATCCCTTAATACGATGCACGTTTTTATAACGAAACTTTTTACGGCAATTCTGCTGATTTTACCAAAATACCAACAAATAGACCTAGGGGTATTTCAGATATATAATGTCTATTTTTGTGTATTTATTTGTTTTATCCTTTTATTTTTTGCTTTTGACCGTTATAATAAACAAAACTATAAGTAGGATATATCGATGAAAATAAAAAGTATGGTATTGGCATTTATAATTGTTTTGTTATATGGAAATTTTCTATTATTTAAAAATCCTAAAGTATCAATAATATTACCAGTGTACAATGGCGAGGAATTTTTACCGAATACACTGAGTTTTTTACTTAATCAAACCTTTTCAGATTTTGAACTTATTATAATTGACGATGGTTCAAAAGATAAATCTTTGGATATTTTGGCAGATTTTGCAAATAAAGATTCAAGAATTAAACTTTATAAAAATCCTTCCAATCTGGGCATTGTAAAAACTAGAAATAAAGGGATAAAATTGGCTAAAGGTGAATATATTGCCATGATGGATCAAGATGATATATCTTTACCTGATAGAATCAAAATTTCCGTGGAATATTTGGATACGCATAAAAATGTAGATATTGTTGATGTTGGCACCATTTCTTTAGAGCAATATAACAATGGAATAAAAGAAACCAGAAGTGGTGTTATTCCCTATATTCTCTCGGAGGGTAAAACCTATGATGAACTTTATTCAGAAGCCGAGCAAAATGAAAATATAAAATTATCTTTATTTTTTTCTTGCTCAATTCCTGTTCAATCCGCATCTATGCTGCGAAAATCATTTTTGACAGAACATCAAATTCAATATACAGACGGAATAAAATATACTGATGATTATTTTTTGTATAGAGATTTAATTAAAGCTAAAGCCAATTTTCATCATATTAAAGATATTCAGCATATATATAATGATGTTAGAACACATTCTTCACAATTTAATAAAACTCAGGCTGAAGAAGCATTTAGATTAAAAACAGAATTATTTGCGGATAATGGACTGGACTATCAAATGTATGCGCATGAAATGGACACTACAAAATTTATGTGTAGATTATTTGAAGAATTATCGAAAACAAATCTTCAATATAAGATGTTTTCTCAAAATTTAATCATTAAAAACAAAGAAATAATATGCAAAAATAAAAATTAGGACATTACTTCTTAAATCACGTCTCTGTTTTTTTATTGTTTGTACCTTGACAGTGTAATCTTTAGAGTTTACTCTAAGTTGAAATATTTGGCTAAAATACGCAAAAAACTTTATTGTATGGAGAATTTAAAGATGTATTATTCCATTGGGCAAGTTGCCGCTAAAACCGGACTAACCGTTCATACTTTGCGCTATTATGAAAAAGAAGGCTTATTACCATTCGTGCGTAAAAGCAGTTCCGGACTTAGAATGTTTTCGGATAATGATTTGGGATGGTTATCGCTGATAGAATGCTTAAAAGAAACCGGAATGTCGCTCAAAGGTATTAAGCAATACATCGACTGGTTTCGCGAGGGCGATTCCACCCTTCCCCAACGCTTAGAAATGTTTAAGCAACAACAGCTTAAAGTTTTGGATCAGATTGAGCAATTTAAAAAATATCTGCAAAAAATTGACTATAAAGTCAAGCTTTATGAAGAAGCTGTCAAGCAAGGTAGTTTTGATAAAGCTATGAAAAAATTCGGCAGCTAGTTATTGTTGTTGAGAATAAATTTTATATCGCATTAAATGAAGCAAAGTGGCCTAATTTATACAAAGCTATCCGTGAACGAAACACCAACGGCTATAATGGTATTTACTACAACATAAACCGCCCTGATGTCCAACAAGAATGCAATGATTGGGCTAGAAGAATGATTAATTCTATCAATCAGTGGTAGCCATATCTTTAGGAGGGGTAACACAATAATGACTTTTTGAAGAATATTCTTTTTGCCCCTCTTCATATATTTTTTCTTCTATATCTAAACACCCCTCAAAAAATAAACCTACAACTTTATATATATAATAATTTTCTACTGTATATTTTCCTGAATAAATTTTTGCTGTTATCTTAGCATTCCTCTTACTAATTTCATCCGAACTATTTTTTAAAATATTTTGAGCGTATTTTAACCTACCTTCATCTTTAGGATATCTTACCTTACAAAACATCTTAATATGGTCTTCTGTATTTTCTAGTAACTCACAGCTTCCCTTACTATTAATAATATCCTTATCCAAAGGCGTTCTAAAATCAACCGATGTCGGGGTTAGATATACATAACCAGAACGCATTGACATTGGTTCTAACGGCTGGTTAAAAACCGGATTTACAAACTTAGTTTTCTCTATTTCTTCCGCTAACGCCACTTTACTAACATACAAAAATGATAACAAAATCAACAACACCTTTTTCATATTTCATATTCCCCTTTTAATTGTTTTTATAATAATTTTAACATAAACAAAGTCAAGAGGTTTATTATAAAAAAAGAGCTTCTTATGTTTTAAGAAACTCTTTTTTATCTAACCGAAATTTACTTATTTCAAAACATTCATAATATCGGCAACAATTTGTTCCGGTGTTAGGTGATAACGTTTCATTAATTCAGAGTAAGGAACTCTGTCGGTAAATTCTTTTTTAGCCCCAAAGTTCAAAACTTTTACTGTGCTAGTCCCGTAAAAAGAAGCGATTTTTTCGCCGAAACCGCCGTCAAGTTCACCATTTTCTAAGGTTGCCACAACCTGATGATTTTTAGCCATGTCTTTTAGCAATTTTTCATCAATACCGGTGATATAGCGCGGATTTATCAACGTAGCGTCAACCCCCTGCTCTTTTAATTTAGCCACAACACTCTCACCTAATTCAAAAAAGCTTCCCAATGCCAAAATTGCGACTTTAGAACCCTCTTTAACCACCTGATATCGATTCAAATTGCTATAATTTTCTTCAGCTTTGCCGCCTTTGGTTACAGCTAACGGCACACGAATAACCACAGGATGCTCATTTTGTTTTAAGCCCCAGTTCAGCATTGACAAATATTCTTCTTTACCGGTTGGGGCAAGATAAACAATGTTTGGAATATTGGCAACCAACGGAATGTCAAAACTGCCCAAATGGGTGGCGTCCATACCGCTGATACTGCCGTTAAATACTAAAATAACCGCTGGATTGTTGTTTAGAGCCAAATCTTGAGAAAGTTGGTCGTATGTGCGTTGCAAAAAGCTACTATAAACCATAAACACCGGACGGCATTCACCTTTTGCCAAAGCGGAAGCCATTGCCACAGCCTGTTCTTCGGCAATACCAACATCGACATAATTTTTGCCGAATGAAGCGCGGCGTTCTGGATTTAAGCCATAAGCCCCCGGAGTTCCGGCGGAAATGACCACCATGTTTTTATCTTGCTGATGACGGGCGTATAAAAAGTTATAAGTAATGTCATTGTAGTTTTCGCTCGACAAGTCAACAGTAATTTCGCCGGTTTGGCGGTTAAAAGGTAAACTCCAGTGCCAACGCTCTTTATTTTCTTCCGCCGGCGCATATCCCTTTCCTTTTAAGGTGTGAATATGTAAAACAGTCGGTTTTTTCACATCTTTAAGCTCTTGCAGAACCTTAATCATATTTTCTTGATTATTACCATCGGCAACATAGCGATATTCAAACCCCAAAGCCTTAAACATATTGCATTCGGCCGCGCCGTTAGTTTCTCTCAGCAAGCGCAGATTAGTATAAATTCCGCCGTGATTTTCAGCAATAGACATTTCGTTATCGTTAACAATAATCAAAATATTACTGTCTAAAACCGCCGCGTTGCTAAAACCTTCCAAAGCTTCGCCGCCGGAAAGAGAACCATCGCCGATAAGTGCAATAACCTTGTGATGTTCGCCGCGCAAATCGCGAGCCTTGGCCAAGCCGGTCGCTAAACTGACAGAAGTGGAAGTATGCCCCACAATAAAGTTGTCATATTCGCTTTCATTAGGATTGGTATAGCCGGAAATTTTTTGCATTTCCTCGGCATCAAAAAAGCCTTTCCAGCGACCTGTCAACATTTTATGCGGATAGCATTGGTGCGAAACGTCATAAACAATTTTGTCATTTGGCGTGTCAAAAACATAGTGCAAGGCAATAATGGTTTCCACAATGCCCAAATTCGGTCCAACGTGGCCGCCGATTAGACTGTCGCGGTTTAAAATACCTTCTCTGATTTCTTGCGCCAATTGATGCAATTCCGATAGCGAAAGTTTTTTTATATCTTTAGGTGAGTTTATTGTTTCCAATAGCATAATTTTCTCCTTAAAAATTATAATATATCGATTCTATGTTTAACATAGAACTTTGAGTTTACTCTAAGTCAAGATATTTTTACAAAAAAAAATCCATCTCGATTAAGGAGGTGGATTTTTTTGACTTTTATCTTAGAAACTTTCATATAAGTTTTCCAATTCGATAAGGTATTTTTGGGCAATATTTAAACCTTTTTGCCAAAAGTCTGGAACTGAAGCGTCTATGCCAAAACGGGACAAAGCCTCTCTATAATTTTCTATTCCGCCGTTCTGAAGCATTTTCATATACTTTTCTTCAAAATTATCCACTTTTTTCAGCGAATAAATTTCATACAGAGCATTTACAACACAATTTGAAAAGCAATATGAATAAACATAAAACGGTGATTGGAAAAAATGAGAAATTGCCGCCCACATCGGTGCTAATTCAGAAGTATCAACACGTTCGCCTAAATAATCCTGCATATATTTAAGCCAAGCTTGTTCTATTTTATCGACAGAAACCTCGCCATTCTCTCTTTCCGTTGCAACAAAATGTTCAAATCTATGAAATGAAATTTGCCGAAACGTTGATAATATGGTGTTTTCCAATCGTTTTGCCAGCATTACAAACCTTTTTTGAGGATTAATTGCTGTTTTTAATAAATAATTAAAAACAAGTTGCTCTGCAAAAATAGAGGCTGTTTCAGCTTGCGCGCAAGACTTTTCTCGACCCAACTCTCCTTGTGTTTGACTTAAATACTCATGCACGGCATGTCCCAATTCGTGCGCCATCATATAAACGCTTTCCAGATTTCCGGTGTAATTCAGAAATACCATAGGCATAACGCCGACAGGAGGTTCAGTGCAATATGCTCCGGTTGCTTTTCCGGCATAAGGGTAATAATCTATCAAATCCTTGTCAAAAAACATTTGCGCAATTGAAGCAAATTGAGGAGAAAATTCATTGAAAGCGGTTAAGATAATATCTTTAGCTTGTTCAACAGAATATTGCTCCTCCTTTTGTTCAAAAGGATATGCCTCGTTCCTATCCCAGTATGAAAGCTTGTTTTTGCCAAAAACCTTAGCTTTTAGCGCATAATAACGCTGCGGAATAGAAACATTATTGAAAATTACCGTTGATACCATGTTTTCCAGATCTTTTTGTTCAATACAATTTGCTAAATTGGCAGAGGCTTCAGGATAATCAAAATTATGCCAATGATTATCTATTTGCCATCCCTTTAACATAGCATTATATATTAAAGCAAAAAGGTATCTGTTTTGCGTATATTTTTGAAACAAAGCGTTTCCGGCTAACTTTCGGATATTCTCGTCTTTATGAGAGAAAAGCTTCATAAGTTGTCCTTCAGTATAATCTTTTTTCTCAATTGTAAAAGACAAAGAGGCTCGTGTTTCATTATAGAGGCGCAACCAATATTGAGCGACATTGTTTTCATCGGCAAATAATTTTTCTAAATCATTTGATAAAGAATGTTTTTGCCATAGCCGTAGTTTTTGGAGCCAGCTATATGTTCCTTTAGGCAAAATGTTTTTCAGCTCCGCCATATCCACGTTTTTTCCATGAATAAGCCAATTTTCAAAGAAAACCAGTTGTTTTTTTAAAATGCAAACTTTGTCGTTTACACTTTGATAAAATACGGAAATTTCCTCATTATTAAGATGAGTTGAATGCAAAAGATATGCATAATTTTCTACTTTGCGAATTTCAACGAGCAAATCTTCATAGCGTTTTAAGGCCACAAGAATATTTTGGGCAGACAAATTATTTACCCGCTGTTCGTAAAAAAGACAAAATGCCTCAGAAGTATTTTTTGCCTCGTCCAACGCTTGAAGCGCTTGGGTGGAAGACGCAAAAAGTTCACACAGATTCCAGTTGTTGTTCATAATCATAAAATTAAAAGTAAAACATAAAAAGATAAAGTAATTTCATTTTATGATAAATTATGTCTATCTGTCAACAATAAAAAGTCAAGCAGTAAATTTTATGCCGGCAAGTAAAAATAAGCTTCCAACAATCACGGAAATTAACAGATAAGCGAAACTTTCAAGGATTTTATCATTATTTAATAAAGTTATAAAATTGAGCAGATAGGTGGAAAATGTGGTAAATCCACCCAAGAGTCCAGTCATAATAAACAATTTTGTTTCAGTGCTTAAATCACTTTTAGCAAAATAGGAATATGCAATTCCTATAAAAAAAGCACCAGTTACATTTACAGTCATCGTTCCCCAATGTGATGAGATAAAGCTACAACATAGCCAACGAAGAACGGAGCCGATGCCGCCGCCAATAAAAACACTTATCAAATTAATCATTTTCTTCATACCTTAAAAAAAGAAACCTTCACCAAGGTGAAGATTTCTATCAGCTTTTTTGTTTTATAAACTCAATAAGGAAGGAGTTCTCTTTATTTTTACAATGTATAAATCTAAAAAGCAAGTGTTTATTTTTATTTTTTTCTGAAAAAAAGTCTTGACTTAGAGTAAACTCTAAAGATTACACTTTCTAAAACAACAAACTAAAGGAGTTTAAAATGTTGAAAAAAGTTTTAAGTACACTTGTTATCGGAACATCTTTATTTTTAGGAGAAAATACTATGGCTGAAAATGCTTTGAATGAAAAACAACAATCTGTTGCTGAGGTGGCCGCCTACGCCGCAAGAGGTGATCAAAAAGGTTTGAGACAAGCTTTGATTAACGGATTTGATAAAGGCTTAACCGTTAATGAATATAAGGAAATTTTAACTCAAGTTTACGCTTATTGCGGTTTTCCACGCAGTTTGAACGCCCTCGGAACTTTAATGGCACTAGAAGAAGAGCGCGGCAACAAAGATGAACAAGGTTCGTTGCCTAAGGCCAAACCACAAGGAACAAGTTTGGAATTTGGTACAGAAAACCAAACTAAATTGGTGGGAGCACCAGTAAAAGGTAAATTGTTTGAATTTGCGCCGGCAGTTGATGAATATTTGAAAGCTCATTTGTTTGGTGACATTTTTTCTCGTGACAATATTGATTGGCAAACCAGAGAACTAGCCACTATTGCTATGCTAGCTTCAATGAATGGCGTGGAAAACCAGCTTAACAGCCATATAAATATTGGTAAGCACAATGGTTTGACTGACGAGCAAGTAGCAGAAATTTTGAATATTGCCTCCGAAGCCGCGGCTAAAAACGTGCTCTTCGGATTTGGTTCAGAAAATGTTGCCTACGCTAAATATTTTATTGGTAAAAGCTATTTACAACCGTTAACCAATGATGGTGTTCATATCGCCAATGTCACATTCGAGCCAAAATGTCGCAACAACTGGCATATTCATCACAAAGGTGGTCAAATTTTACTGGTTACAGCCGGACGCGGTTATTATCAGGAATGGGGAAAACCGGCACAAGAATTACATGCCGGTGATGTTGTAAATATTCCTGCCGAAGTAAAACATTGGCATGGCGCCGCAAAAGACAGCTGGTTTACACACATTGCGCTTGCCGTTCCGGCAGAAGGCTCTTCCAACGAATGGCTTGAACCGGTAACCAACGAAGAATATAATAAATTAAAATAACAGAAGATTGATATGGAATATAAAAAATCAATTAATATTTTTGAATAATTATAAAATTCATAAATAAAATTTTTGAAAAAATAATAAAAAGGCATCTATTTTTTATAAATGCCTTTTTATTCAAAAGATTATTTATTCCGCGGATACTTCTGTTTTATTGTCAGCATCCTCTTTAGGCATAATATCCGGCAATGCACCAACAGCCTGTTTACGCTTTAATTTATTTACAAACTTAATAGAACGCTGAGCATCCCATTTTCTTTTGCCTTCTTCGCTTTGATATATCATTTTATAAACTTCAATAGCTTGATCAAATTCTGAAAGTTTGGTTAAGCATGAAGCCAGACCATCATATAATTTGTGCGTATAGCGACCGCCAACAATGGCTTGAGCTTTTTTGTAGCATTTCAAAGCGTCTTTAAATTTGAACATTTTTTGATAAACATAACCAATACTAATCCAAGCTTGCAATTCTTGGCTGTTGATGTTTAAAATTTTAGTAAAACATTTCAATGCGGAATCGTTATCCCCCATTAATTGATAGGTCACGCCAATACCATTCCATGCTTTTGTATTATATTTGTCTCCGGCTAAAACTTTTTTGAAAAAAGAAATTGAGCGGTCGTATTGCTTTAATTTTTGCAATGTCACGGCAATACTTAGTAATGTTTGCGGATGTTTGCTGTCAACTTTCATTGCTTCTTCCAAAACATCCAAAGCTTCTTTATATGAAAACATATGTTGCAAAGCTATTGCTTTTCCGTTAAGAGCCTCTAATGAAGTGCGGTCATAGCTGAAAGCTTCATCAAAACAAACGATGGCTTCTTTATATAGACCTCTCATACTTAAAGTAACGCCTTTGTTGTTTAACACTTCAACAGATTTTGGATTGATAGCAAGAGCTTTATCAAAGCATTCAACGGCATCAGTATATTTGCTCATTTTTTGATAAGCAAATCCTTGACTGTTCAGGGCTTTCCATGCTCTGGGATTTTCAGCAATAACTTCAGAAAATTTTTCGATTGCTTCTTCATATTGGCCGGCGTCTAAAAGTTCCTGACCTCTTTTGTATGCACTGTTTTCATTTAATTTAACCATTTTTACCTCTTTGTTTTACAAAATAATACATTGGTATGGACTAGCACACATTAATTATTATGTCAAGTTTTTTTATACTAGCTGTAACTGTTTGAAAATAGGAATGTCTGTTCTAATTTCAAGATATTTGCATGAAAATTTTTGGCAATTTCTTCTAATATTTTCTCGATTTTGGGCAAAATATTTTTGGTATTCCGACTTAAATTTTGCTGAAGAACTGTTAAACGCAATTGTTTGTCCGTTATAACAAGCTAAATATTCTCCGTTTTGAGGTGCATTTTCTTCTATCGCATCAAAAATATTAATACAATAAACTTTATTATTTTTTGTTAATGCCGCAATATTTTTAAATTGCTCGTTATCAAAATGATAAAAGTCGCTTAGAATAAATATAGTTCCACGATTTTTTTGATTATATTCCAGTATGTTAATAGCGTTTTCTAATTTTCCGCTTGAACTATCATGCAAAACCAGCTGACTGGCTTCGGCAATTTTATTAAAAACAGCCATTAAGTTTTTTAAGTTGTTTTGAGGCTTAAAATAATTGACGTTTTTTCCATCAAAAATAACCAAACCAAAACGATCTTTATTCCGAACGGCCAGCCATCCGAGCAGAGCGGTTATTTTGGCGGCGGTAACCGATTTAAGTTCGTGACGCGTGCCAAAAATCATTGATGCCGATAAATCTAAAACAACGGTGATTATGCGGTCTTTTTCTTCGGCATACACTTTGGTAAACGGTTCAGATTTACGCGCTGTCACCCGCCAGTCAATGTCTCGAATATCATCACCAAAGTTATAGGCGCGCACCTCTTCAAGTTCTATTCCCCGCCCCTTAAATGCCGATTTTACATCTCCGGCTTGATTTGAAGTCAAAAAGTTATGTCGGCGAGATAAATATGGCAAATACTGTTGTTGCGCAATTAACTCCGAAATGGTAACAGTCAATCCGTTTTTTTCTTCCTGCTTTTCATTTTTTCTAAAAAACAGCATTTTTCAAATCCTTATTTTATGGCAAAGGCACAATTTTAAGCAAACGGGTAATAATGTCGTCACTGGTTAAACCGCCGGCCTGCGCTTCAAAACTCAAAATAATTCTGTGGCGTAAAACATCATAAACCACGGCGTGAATATCCTCAGGTGTCACAAAATCGCGACCAGAGAGCCAAGCGTTGATTTTGGCGCATTTATCCAAGGCAATGGTCGCACGAGGACTTGCCCCAAACGCTATTGTATTCTTTAAGGATTCATCATATTTTTCTGGATGACGGGTAGCCATAATCAGCTGAATTAAATATTCTTCAACAGCGTCGCTACAATGAATTTTATAGGCCTCCTGACGCGCGGCAAAAACATCTTCCGCTTGAATGATGCCGAATTTAGATTTGAATTGCGCCACGCTGTCTGCTGTGGTTTGCGTGTCGTTTTCTTCATTGCGCACTAATTGTAAAATTTTGCGTTCGGTTGCCGCTTCGGGTTGATTGATTTTGATATACATTAAAAATCTGTCAAGTTGGGCTTCCGGCAAATTATAGGTTCCCTCGTGTTCAATCGGGTTTTGTGTGGCCATAACCATAAATAATTGCGGCAATTTATATTGCTTTCCACCAACGCTTACCTGACGTTCGGCCATTGCCTCCAACAACGCCGATTGCACTTTAGCCGGCGCGCGGTTAATTTCATCGGCCAAAATAAGATTGGCAAAAATCGGACCTTTGCGAAATTCAAACTGACCGGTTGAGGCCACATAAATATCGCTGCCGGTAATATCCGACGGCAATAAATCTGGCGTAAACTGAATACGGCGGTAAACCGCGTCAACACATTCTGACAAAGTTTTTATGGCTTTAGTTTTTGCCAACCCCGGAGCGCCTTCAACCAATGCGTGACCATCGGCCAACATTGTGATAATCAGTTTGCGGACAAGTTCTTCCTGACCTAAAATTCGGCTTTCCATAAATTGTTTTAAATTGGTAATTTTATCTCTGATTTCTGACATTTTACGCCTCTCAAAAAATTGTACGCAAGTCTAAATAAAGACTTTTCTTTCTCTTATATTTACGATATATAAGTTTTAAAACTGTTAAAAACAAGAAGATTTCAAAAATGAGCGACATATTTGATTTAGATGACAGCAGTTGCGCTCCGCAACTTTATGATAATATTAGTGCCTTACGCCCGTCTGCTCCGTGGTTAAACGAACTTAATCCCGAGCAAAAACAGGCTGTGCAGACAACCGAGGGACCATTGTTGGTGCTTTCGGGTGCCGGCACGGGAAAAACCAAGGTTTTGACCACCCGTTTAGCCTATATTTTAACAATGCAGAAAGCACAACCATGGAATTGTTTGGTTGTCACCTTTACCAACCGCGCCGCCAAAGAAATGAAAGAACGTGTGCAGAATCTTATTGGGGATATGGCAAACAGCGTTTGGCTTGGCACTTTTCACAGCATCTGCGTCAAAATTTTGCGCGCTCACGCCGAAGTGGTCGGACTTCATTCCAATTTTACGATTTTAGGCGAAGATGACCAAAAACGCTTGATTAAGCAAATTTGCGAAGCTTCCGGTATTGATGAAAAAAAGTATCCGGCGCAAAGCCTGATGGAAAGAATCGCTCGCCTTAAAGATAAAGGCATAACCGTTGATAAAGCTGAGCAAGATTATCGTTCCAATGTTTTACTGGAAGTCTATAAAAAATATCAAGCCCGTTTGGTGGAACTGAATTGCGTTGACTTTGGCGATATTCTATTGGATACACTCACTATTTTAATGTCGGATGCCGAGATTTTGCGCAAATATCAAGAAAAATTTAAATACATTATGGTGGATGAGTATCAAGACACCAATGTCACGCAATATCTGTTTTTACGCCTGCTTTCGCAAAAATATCGCAATTTGTGCTGTGTGGGTGATGACGACCAATCTATTTATTCATGGCGTGGCGCAGAAATTGAAAACATTATGCGTTTTCAAAAAGATTTTGAAGATGCCAAAGTTATCCGTTTGGAACGCAACTATCGTTCCACAGCCAATATTTTGAACGCCGCCTCGGCGCTGATAGCCCACAACTCAACGCGCTTGGGCAAAACTTTACGCGTGGCGGAAAATAGTCCGGCGTGCCAAGGCGCTAATGAAAAAATCAAAGTTTTGAGCATTTACAGCGGTGAAGAAGAAGCCAAGTGGATTGCCTCGGAAATTGAGCGTCTGCACCGCGGCGGACATCCCTACTCCGATTTTGCGGTTTTGGTTCGCACGGCTTTCCAAACCCGAGAGTTTGAAGAAAAATTTATCAGCGAAGCCATACCCTATCAGGTTATCGGCGGACCAAAATTCTATGAACGCGCCGAAATTCGCGATTTATTAGCTTATTTCAGAGTTATTTTACAGCCAAGCGATGATTTAGCGTTTGAGCGCATTATCAATAAACCGGCGCGCGGTATTGGTGCTAAGACCATCGAAAAACTGCAAGAAACCGCTCGCAATAATCATACTTCTATGTTTGCGGCAGTTAATATTCTGTTGGAAAATGGTGGATTAAGCGGTAAAGCTAAAGCGAATTTAAGCGAATTAATGGCAAAATTCGCCGAATGGCAACGCGTGGCCAACGCTGTTTCACCAAACGATTTAGCCGAACAGGTTTTAGATGAATCCGGCTATTTGGAAATGCTGAAAAACGATTCTTCTCCTGACGCGTCGGGACGTATTGAAAACTTAAAAGAACTTGTCGGCGTGATGGGTGATACCGAAAACTATCCTAATTTGGCGGAATTTTTGGAACACGTTAGTTTGGTAATGGATAACGACAATGCCGTTGACAATAATAAAGTTATGTTGATTACCTTGCACTCCGCCAAAGGTTTGGAATTTAACATCGTCTTTTTACCGGGGTGGGAAGAAGGTTTGTTTCCACATCAAAAAAGCCTTGATGAAGGCGGCACAAATTCACTGGAAGAAGAACGCCGTCTGGCTTATGTCGCTATTACACGCGCCAAGCAAAAACTCTATATCACCACCACTTATTGCCGCCGTGTTTATGGTCAATGGCAAAATAATATGCCTTCCCGCTTTTTGAATGAAATTCCGACTTCAACACTGGATATTGTCAACCAAACCAGCAGTTGCTACAATGGCGGCGGTTCGGGTTATAACTCATACAGCAACAACAGCGGTTATAATGGCGGATACAAAAAATACGGAAGCAAATATAGCAATAAACCAAAGTTTTCAACCAAACCAAGCTACCAAGCCGACTATGATTATGAACCTGACGATTATGCCGATTATGATTCATATCAAAGCAGTAAAGCGTCCAGTTTGGTTGGGACCAGAGTATATCACGAAAGTTTTGGTTATGGTAAAATCACCAATGTTGAGGGTCAAACCTGCGAGGTGGAATTTGAAAAATTCGGTCGCCGCAAAATTATGGGCACCTATCTCAGAAGAGCCTGATTTAAGAATTTTATAAAAAATATGGTTAAGTATTGGCAAAAGAATATTTAACCATATTTTTTTGCTTTACATTTAGCCTAAACTCTTTTAATTTCATTTTAGATAGATGATAGTCTGTCTAGGGCGTGAGAACCCTTTTAATACTATTAGTCGCTTTAGCATAAACGACTTAAAATTTGTTATGCCGACTTCTGTTTGCTGGACGGATGTCGGCTGAATAAGGCTATATGGCTGAATAAGCCGAGCCGTTCTGATAGTATTACGGTTTCTCAACATCCGCCCGCTTTTTTTACAGCGGGTTTTGTTTTTTATATAACAATAAACGGAGTTTAGAAATATGTATAAAAATTTTGAAAATGGACGTTCTATGATTGAAATGTTGGGCGTTCTGGCCATAATCGGTGTATTGAGTGTCGGTGGTATTGCCAGTTATTCCAAAGCAATGGAGAAATTTAAAATCAATAAAACTATTCAACAAATTACCGAAATAGCCGCAAATATTCAGACTTTATACATGCAACAAAAAAATTTTAGTGGCTTAACTACTGAGACTGCCGTACAAATGGGGGGTGTACCTGATGAATTAGGAACATCTTTCTATTATGGTAGTACTGTTATTACTCATGCGTTTGGATCTTATGTTGATATAGGGGTACCATATTATAGTGATACTTATAATAATTATTTTCAAATTATATTTTCTCGGATGACTAAAGAAGCCTGTATGGCTTTGGCGACCGCAGATTGGAACAGTATTTCATCCTCGGAAGTTGTCGGCGTCGGCATAAACGATGTGACAGATGTTGTTAATTATCTAACAGGTTATGACGTACTAAATAATTGTACAGGAACTTCATCTAATGATACTGCTTATTTCGCATGCTCTAAATATTTACCAATACCTCCGGCTGTCGCGGCGCAATATTGTGGTAAGCAAGTAGATACGAGTGATTTTAATGGCTTTATAATATATTTCAAAAAATAAATTCACCGCTCTTAAAAGCTTGTAAACTTATCCGCAAAAACTATTGATTTTTGTGGAAGTTACAGTATAAGATATGATTAATTTAAACTATTTTATTGAAAGGGCTTATTCTTATGCTTAATCCAAAAAACAACGCCGCCATTTTACGGCTTGCTGTTTTAACAAATGTTGCTAAAAGTTTTTTAGAGAATAACTTATCAGATATTGAAAATATTCCCACAAATTTGGTGCCTGATGACACCAAGCCGATGCGTGGAACACTTGAAAAAGATCGTAACGCTGTTAAGCAGCTTTGTTTGGCCGCTTTGGGTTTTACGCCGTGTAATGTTGCCGCCGATAAAAGCTTGTCGGATTCCGCTAAAGACTTTTTAGTCCGCACAGAATTAGAAAAGGCCACGGTTTCGGTTTTGCCCGATGTGTGCGACGCCTGCAAGTCAACACACTATGAAGTTACCAGCGCCTGCCACGGCTGTTATGCCCGTCCTTGCGCCGTAAATTGTCCGAAAAAGACCATTATTGTGGCTAAAAAAGCTGTTATTTTGCAAGATAATTGCATTAAATGCGGTTTGTGCGCCGGCAACTGTCCATATAACGCTATTAACAAGGCGTTAGTTCCTTGCGAAGAGGCCTGTCCGGTTGGCGCAATCAGCAAAGATGAAAACGGCGTTGAACATATTGACAACGACAAGTGCATTTCTTGCGGCAAATGCGTGGTTTCTTGCCCGTTTGGCGCAATTGCCCATAATTCGCAACTGCTCGACGTTTTAAAAGCTTTGAAAAATCCACAGCAAAAAACTATTGCGATGCTGGCTCCGGCGGTTATCGGCCAATTTGGCAACGATTTGGGCAAAGTTATCACCGCTTTCAAAAAGCTGGGCTTTGATGAAGTGGTGGAAGTGGCGCAAGGCGCGGATATTACCACAAAGCACGAGGCAGAGGAATTTGTGGAACGTATGCACGATGGCGCAAAATTTATGACAACTTCTTGCTGTCCGGCGTGGATACAGGCCATGGAAAAACATTTGCCTGAACTTAAAGAATATGTTTCCACTTCCGGAAGCCCGATGTATTATATTGCCGAAGTTATGAAAAAAGAATTTCCGGAATACAAAACCGTGTTTGTGGGGCCGTGTATGGCTAAACGTTTGGAGGCTGAACGCAATCCGAATGTTGACTATGTTTTGATTTTTGAAGAACTGCAAGCCGTTTTTGACGCCGCGCAAATCAATCCGGCAACGTTGGAAGCCGATAAATTTGCCGTAGAATCTTCCGCACAAGGCCGCCGTTTTCCAATTTCCGGAGGCGTCGCCGGTGCCGTGCAATTCGTTGTCGGCGATAAGGCTGAATATAAACCTCTTAAAATTGATGGTTTGACTAAAGACAGTTGCAAACTGTTAAAACGTTTTGCCACAAAGGCTCCGGAGGATGCCAATATGGTGGAAGTTATGTGTTGTGAAGGCGGTTGCATTGCCGGTCCTGGAGCGGTTATTCCAGCCAAACGCGGAACAGTATTGGTTGAGAATTATGTCAAAACCAGTAAAGATATCGAGTGCTGATGATGAAAGAAATAAGTTCGCAGAAGCTTGCGGAAATTCTGGGATGCACGGCAGTATCAGCCGATATTGTTATTAATAAGATATCCACGGACAGTCGTCAGATTGACGAACATTCGCTTTTTGTAGCTTTGCGCGGCGAGCGGTTTGACGCTCACGATTTTGTGGTCGATGTTGTGGCTAAAGGCTGTCCGCTGGTGGTGGTTGACCATTTGATAAAAGATGTTCCGGTCGAAAAACAGTTGGTCGTCAATGACACTTTGGAAGCATATGGCAAAATCGGCGCTTATAACCGCAGTCAATTTAAAGGTACGGTTATCGGTTTAACCGGAAGTGCCGGCAAAACCACCACTAAAGAGGAAATTGCCTTTTTGCTGTCGCATTTTGCCAAAACCTATGCGACTGCCGGCAACCATAATAATCAAATCGGTGTGCCGCAAAGCTTGTGTGAATTGGATATGGACGCTCGTTATGCCGTAATTGAAATGGGAATGAGTTCCAAAGGCGAAATTTCTCATTCCGTAAATCTGGTTAAACCGGATATAGCCGTGGTGACCAACGTTTATCCGATGCATATTGAATTTTTTCCGAATTTTGAAGGTATTGCCCACGCCAAGGCGGAAATTTTTGAAGGTTTGCCGGCTCAGGGCGGTATTGCCATTATTAATGAAGATACCAACTTTGCCGACATCTTGAAAAAAGAAGCAATAAAACATAACGCCAAAATTATCACTTTTGGCAAAAACACCCACCCTACCGACAATTTTTTCACTCAAGAACAAGGCGAGCAATATTTATATAACGCTTGGTGCGCGCTTACCGTGGTGCAAGCCTTGGGCTTAAACGTGGAAAAAGCCGCTTCGTACATAAAAGATTTTGGCGCGTTGGACGGACGCGGCAAGCGTCATACTTTAGCTATTCACGGCGGTAGCTACACCCTGATTGATGACAGCTACTCCGGTCAGCCGGAAGCAATGAAACTAGGTATAGAATCTTTGGATAAAAGCCAAACTTTGGGGCGGAAAATTGTGGTGCTGGGAAAAATGGCAGAACTGGGCGACACTTCTAAAGCCCGTCATATTGAAATCGGCAAGCTTTTAGCCGACAGCTCTATTGATGTGATTGTCGGCGTGTGTCCGGAAATGAAAGATATGTTGGCGCAACTTCCGGCAACCAAACAACAATATTACTTTGAAAACAAAGATAATGTCGCCGATTTTTTGTTAAATAAACTCTTGCAAAATAATGACACTGTTCTTATAAAGGGAGCTAGATATTCGTCAAAACTTTATCAAGTGACGGAAGAACTTTTGAAAAACGGAAAGGCGGTCTAAATGAAATGCCCTTTTTGCGGCTGTGAAGAAACGCAAGTTAAAGATTCCCGCAACACCGAAGACAACACTTCGGTGCGTCGTCGGCGTGAGTGTCCGGAATGCGGTTCGCGTTTCACAACTTTTGAAAGAGTGCAACTACGCGAATTGATTGTGGTTAAACGCAATGGCGACCGCACGGAATTTGACCGCGATAAATTGGAACGCTCCATTGCCCTCGCCGTGCGCAAACGCCCTATTTCGGCCGAACGCGTGGAAAAAATTGTTACTTCCCTGCAACGAAAATTTGAAAGCTCGGGCGAAGCAGAAATAACTACCGAACAAATCGGTCAAAGCGTTATGGAAGTGCTGGCTAATTTGGATAATATCGCCTACATTCGTTTTGCCTCGGTTTATAAGGATTTCCGCACTTTGCAAGACTTAGAAGACTTTGTCGCTACCATAGAAAAATTAACCAATCACGAAGATGATAAATTTATAGAGGAAAAATAATATGACTAAATTTGTTTCTGAAAAAATAAAAATGAAATCCGGCGCGCGTTTGGCCGCCGTGCAAGCGAATTATATGATTGCTTTTAGTCAGTTGCCTGTCGATGAAGTTATTCAAGATTTTGTGCAAGGTAAAGTCGGTCGTTTTGTTATTGACGACCACGAGGGAGAAGACAGAGAAAATATGGTGGAAGTCGGTCCTATCGACACCGAATATTTTGAAAAATTAGTTCGCGGCATTCAAAGTCGTAAAGAAGATTTGGAAAAATCCTTAAACGCTTATTTGCGCGGTGAATGGTCATACGACCGTATGAACGGCATTATGCAAGCTTTGCTGTTGACCGCTGTTTATGAATTAACAGCCAACACCGCCATAGATACTAAAGTTCTTATTCAAGAATATGTTGATTTGGCGTATGCTTTCTTTACAAAAAATGAACCGAAAATGGTAAACGCTTTGCTTGACCAAATTGCTCACGCGGTCAGAAATTAAAAAAAGGAATAAAATGGCTGTTTTAAAATTATACACTTATCCTGATGAGATTTTACGCAAAAAATGTCGTAAAGTTGAAAAAGTTGACGATGAAATGCGCCGATTTTTGGACGATATGTTGGAGACAATGTATGTCGATAAAGGTGTGGGATTGGCCGCTCCGCAAGTTGGTTCGGATAAGCGCGTGATTGTGATAGACACTAATCCAAGCGATGAGGATTTGTCCGCCCGCCGGCCAATGTATTTGGTGAATCCGGAAATCATCTGGAAATCGGAAGAAACAGTTATGTTTTGTGAAGGTTGTTTGTCACTGCCAAATCAAAGCGCAGATGTGGAACGTCACGAAAAAGTGCGAGTGCGCTATTTGGATTATAGCGGCAAAGAACAAGAAATTTTGGCCGATGATTTTTTGGCAATTGTCTTACAGCACGAAATAGACCATTTAGATGGTATTTTATATATCGACCACCTGAGCCGTCTCAAACGTAGCCGTCTTTTAAAAAAACTTGATAAATACTATGAAGACAAAGCCCGAGAAGCAGAGCAAAAAAATTAAATTTAATAATAAAACTCCACCGACTTGCGCCAGTGGAGTTTTATTATATTCTATTGTTTGTCAACGTTCTTTGTCATTAAGCTAAACCTGCTGAGGTTTGCTCCAAGGCTTTCCATTTTTTAAAAAGTCAGGTAATTCTTTTAAAGAAGATGCCCCTGCCGCCTTGGCATGTCCGCCGCCGCCGAATTCTTTGGCAAGTAAAGACACATCAACATTATTTTTGCTGGTATAAAAAGTCATATTCCATAAGTTCTTTTTATTCATAAAGAAAATAACCATGAAATCAAATTCTTTAATATTTTCCAGAGAATCAAAAAATTCCGACTGACCTTGCGCCATATTTGCGCAAACACAACGAAGACCTTTATATTCGCTTTCAAAAGCCATGCCTCGAACCAAACGATAGTTCCGGTGGCGCACCCAAGATAAAATAGCAGAACCTTTTTCAACCATCGCTTTGATATCTACTTCATTATTCATTAACTGAGTCCAAATTTTATCGGTTGGTCGATTAACACCAAAAGTCTGAACTGCATATTCAAATGGACGCACCCGACGATCTCTCAAGTCATAAATGTCATTTAATCCTAACAAGCGGATACCCTCCGGCAATTCTTTTTCAGGATAAAAATATTGCCATGTCAAAACAAGAGCTGCCGTGCCGACTTTGCGAATGCCTTTAATCGGTTCATATTCGCCGGATTTCATTAATTCATCATACTCTTTGATAACGGAAACATGATGGTCAATCCAAGTTAAATCAATTTTTTTATTAAGCTCAAGCATATATTTAACCGGTAGCGCTATGTCGCAAATAATCAATTTATCATGTTTTTCAATTTCATCATATGGGATTTCCATGTCATGATTTAATCCCATTAACTCTATATCCGGAAACTTACTTTTAACAATTGCCGCCGAACCTTTACCATCGTGGTCAGCAATATGATAAATACACAGCATTTACAAAAACTCCTTACAATTCAATCATCATATTATCATAAGCCGGTTCCATATTGTCCGGCGTTAATCTCATTACTTCATTATAATCACATTCTGTTGCCATATGGGTCAAAACAACCCGTTTGGCTTTAATTTGTGATGCATAACTCAAAATAATATCAATATCCGCATGATACCTGCCGCCATGCAAGATAGTCAAGGGCATAATCAAAACATTCACATTAATTTGCTGTAAATAGTTCAATGTTTGAGGCGGAATAGTTTTAAAATCCGGAACTAAAACAATTTGCCCGTCGTTAAAGCTATAACCTGTTGTCACCATTGTATGTCCGCCAAATTCAAGCGGTAAAATTTTAAATGTGCCAACCTGAAACTCTTTGTTATACTCAATTTCAACAGGCGTTAATTCAGGATGATTGGTTATATCCTTATGTTCAATATTGGAAAACACATAAGAAAAACGTGTTTTTATATCGTTTATTTGCGGTGTCGTGGCATAAAAATTTAAACTTTTTTGCATATTGCGCGTTATACCTCGCAAATCATCAATGCCATGCAGATGGTCAGCGTGCGTATGAGTGTATAAAACAGCATCCAAACTGGTAAGGTGATTAGCTATCAGCTGATTTTTTAAATCAGGCGAAGTGTCTATCAAAATTTGTGTTTGCCCATCAGTCAAATAAACGCCGGCGCGCTGTCTTTTATTTTTGGGATTTTCAGGATTACAATCCCCCCAGCCTCCGGAAACAGATGGTACCCCCGGAGCTGCGCCGCTGCCTAAAATTATCAGTTTAATCATAAATCCTTGCCTTGCTGAAAAGTGTTAAAAAATTATCGGTTGTCACTTGTGCTAATTCTTCAATATCCATTTTTTTCAAATTAGCAAGGACTTCCGCCGTATTTACAACAAAAGCCGGCTCATTGCGTTGTCCACGGTGCGGTATTGGCGCCAAATAAGGTGAATCTGTTTCAATCAATAACCTATTTACAGGAACATTTTGAAATATCTGACGAATATCTTCGCTTTTTTTAAAAGTGATAATTCCCGAGGCAGATAGATAAAAACCTATTGAAAGCGCAAATTCGGCTAATTTTTCAGAAGATGAAAAACAATGTAGTTCTCCTTTAAACTTTTGTTTTTTATATGCTTCTTTTAGTAAGGTTATCATATCATCATCTGATTCTCTGTTATGAATGATTAAAGGTAATCCGCTCTTTTGCGCCGCGGTTATATGCTGTTGTAAAAGTTTCAGCTGTTTTTCTTTGGTATCGGCGTTGTAATGATAGTCCAGCCCGCATTCTCCTATTCCAATGACTTTTGGCGACTGTACATAATTCAAAATATCAACGTCTGAGATATCGTCATATTTGTCGGCCAATTCAGGATGCACGCCGACGGAAGTATAAATATGACGATGGTTTTCACAAAATTTTATAAGACGCGGCATATCAGCAATATCATCGCACACATCAAGAATATAATCCACTCGCATGGTTCGAGCGCGTATCACAGCATCTTCTCTATCATCATTAAAATCATCAGCGTTAATATGACAATGACTGTCCGTAAACATTTATAACACCTTGCTTATTTTGGTTATTAAATTTATCAGCATTTGTCGTTTATCCATATTAATATTTTGACAATCGGCAAACATATGATTGGTTTCATCCCAGCATGAATACAATGCTTCAACGTCTTGACAATGTGGCAAATTTTCTCGAATAAATTTTAGAATTAATTCTTGCAACAAATTAAAAGCATCATTATCCGCTGACGAACTTGTGCAAAAATCCAATAAATCGGTTAAAGAAAATTTTTGTTTTGCATATAAAATTTTACACAAATTGTCATACATTGTCACAGCGTCCAAATCAGCGTAACCAATGGCTTTTCCTATGCTTTGCGGACACATTTCGGCGATTTTAGCTATCATTGCTTCATTCAAATTGGGACGATATCGACGAAGCAGGCTCGCTGTCTCATCTATATTTAACATTTGCAGCGGCAACTTGGCGCATCGAGAGCGAATTGTCGGCAATAATAAACCGGCATTGTGACTGATTAATAATAAAATTGTGTGTGCCGGCGGTTCTTCCAAAATTTTCAACAAAGCATTTGCCGCATTTTTATTCATTTCATCAGCACTATCAATAATTACTATTCGCCAGTTATCATTAAACGAAGTTTTGGACAGAAAATCATTTACTTTACGAATGTCATCAACTCGTATAAATGCTGATTTTTTCATTCCGTTTAATTCTTCTTCGTCCAAAGCCTCACCCTTTTGAATAGCTTTGATAATTTTTTTGCGGTCTGCTTCTATATAATCCCGCTCAACCACCATCAAATTAGGATGCGAACCCATGGCAACTTGTTTAAAAACAGAAGAATCTTCCGGAATATTCAAAGAATTATATGAATCTTTTTTATTTTCGTCTGCCCATAATAAAAAACGAACTATTCGATAAGCCAAAGTGGCTTTACCGATACCTTTTGGACCATTTAAAATCCACGCATGGTGCATTGTTTGTTTTTTCCATGCCTTTAAAAAAAGCTCTTCAGCCTTGGTTTGTCCCAGCAAAAAACTATTGTTTCGAGGGGTAATGTTGATTTCTTCAGACATTAAATTCTAACCTTTTTTGAACAACCTCAATGATTTGTTCATGTAGCTTTTCAATACTTGTATCAGCATTCAGTACCACGCATCGATTTGGTTCGCGTTTAGCTATTTCTAAGAACCCTTGCCGTAAGTTACGATGAAACTCCAATTGCCGACTTTCAAAACGCAACTCTTTTACCGACATGGTTTCCGCTTTTGCAAAAGAACGCTTCATTCCAACTTCAGGATCCATATCTAAAATAATGGTTAAGTCTGGTTTAAAATCTCCGGCGACAATTTTATATAAACTGTGCAAGTTCTCCAATGAAATACGTTTATTATAACCATAATATTGATAAGCTTCTGTCGAATCGGCATATCTATCACTGACAACCCATTTTCCAGCATCCAGCGCCGGCCATACAACTTTGGTTAAATCGCAACGTCTATCAGCATAATAAAGCAAACATTCGCTCACAGCATCAAATTTATCTTTATCTCCTGTTACCAGCAAATTACGAATAACCTGCCCTTCCACAGTGCTTCCGGGTTCTTTGCTCAGTACGCAAGAAATGCCCTTTTGTTCCAGATATTGCGCCAACAGCTTTACTTGCGTAGATTTGCCACAGCCTTCTCCACCTTCCAGTGTAATATATTTGCCGCGCATTATTTTGCTCCAAAGACAAAATACTTCACATTAGCCCAAAATTTACCCAATAATCCGGTTTCAGCAACATCCTGAGCCGCTACCAAAGGAACATTTAATGGGGACTGATTTTCAATTTCTATTTTAACATTACCGACAACTTGACCTTTTTTTATAGGCGCTTTAATAGGTTCATCAAACTCTGCTGTCACTTTAACATTTTCTTGTTGGCTTCTATGAACAGTTTTCAAAACATCCTCAGAAACTG
The DNA here is from genome assembly GCA_934254675.1 of uncultured Alphaproteobacteria bacterium. Taxonomy (GTDB): domain Bacteria; phylum Pseudomonadota; class Alphaproteobacteria; order RF32; family CAG-239; genus RUG410. The sequence continues at coordinate 190,098 of CAKQLP010000002.1, forward strand.
TTAATTTTACGCTTTTTTCATTACCATACCAAACCTTGGCTTCTGCCAATTCTTGACTTTTATTGATAATTTTAAAGTTGCCGAATTCCCTGAACCCCCAACTCATTAAACGTTCGGCTTCTTCAGAGCGCTCACGATTGCTTGTCATGCCGCTCATTACTTCTATTAAACGACGTTCGCCTTTAGTCGCGGAAGCAGCTAAGCAAAAACCGGCTTCTTCCGTATGACCTGTTTTTAAGCCATCTGCACCTTTCATTGTGTAGAGCAAAGGATTGCGGTTGCCTTGTTTGATATTGTTATAAACAAATTCTTTTTGGCTGAAATAATGATAGAGTTCTGGAAATTCATTAATAATATGACGCGCCAAAATAGCCAAATCTTCCATAGACATGCGATGATCCGGATGAGGCAAACCAGTTGCATTTTCAAAATGGCTGTTTTTTAATCCCAATTTTTTTGCTGTTTTATTCATCAAAATTACAAAATCTTCTTCGGAACCGGCTAAGTTTTCGGCCACGACAATACACGCGTCGTTACCGGACTGAATAACAATTCCTTTAATCAGGTTTTCAACACTGACATTGTCACCGATAGATAAAAACATGGTTGAGCCGCCTGTTGCCGCACCGCCTTTACGCCAAGCGTTTTCACTAACAGAAAAAGTGTCATCTAATTTGATACTTCCGTCTTTTATTTTACTCATCAAAATATACACTGTCATTAATTTGCTCATAGAAGCAGGAGGAACGCTCTTTGCAATGTTTTTTTCAAACAAATATTCGCCGGTATCATAATCCATTAAAATGGCATTACGCGCGGCAGTTTCAAAAGCAAGAGCATTTAAGCTACAAACAGAACTACATAACAAAACAGTTAAACCTAATTTGTTTATTTTCATTTTTTTCTCCTATTTTTTTTCTATTCTGGTATCGTTAATGCCATAATATTTTAATTTTGCCTGAGCCACTTTGGCTTCTTCAATGCGATTATACGGTCCAAGCGATACTCGATAATAAATTGTACCACTGACGTCTAATTTAACAATGTGACTACTGCCGTATTCTTTAAGACGAACCATTAGCTTATGGGCTAAATCATATTGAGTAAAAGAACCGGCATGAATATAATAATATCCGGCTAAATACTGATATGTGTTGCTTTTCACAGCTCTGGTGTCGCCGGTCTTAGGATTAGCCGCCGCAACAGCGTAAATACCGCTGTTTTCACTATATTTTATATTTTCTGCCCCTACTGACCCCATAGCGCCTGTTTTTCTCAAGCCTTCAGAAGAAGCCGCACTGCCATAAACAGCCGGTTCAACCGTTTTTCCCGTTGGCGTGTATGTTTCTGCACTATATATATTATTTCCGGCTTGAGCATAAATGTTAGATTTTTCAGCCTCATGTTCAGATATTTCAATGCGTTCTGCCGAAGATTCATATAAAGAAGGAGCCGGAGTTGAAGCTGCGGCCAAAGCTTTGCCCTTTGATGATGATAAATTCAATAAGGCTTCTTTCAAAGCTTTACTTTCTTTAGGCAATACCTCAACTTTAACCCGTGTTGTTCCTTGTCCCATATAGCCCAAAAGCTGAGCACCGCGTTTGGATAAATCTATAATTCTATCTTTCACATAAGGACCTCTGTCATTTACCCGTAAAATAATCGAACGTCCGTTTTGCAAATTTGTCACACGCACAATACTCGGCAATGGCAAAGTTCTATGAGCTGCCGTTAACGTATTCATATTATAACGTTCACCGTTAGCGGTTGGTTTTCCGTTAAAATCTTCACCATACCATGAAGCTGTTCCAACCTCCGAATAACTGTAATCTTCTTTAGGATAATACCATTTTCCGGCAATCTGATATGGATTTCCGACTTTATATATTCCTCCGTAATTCTTAATAATTTCCGCTTGAGCCTGCGGAGATAGTCCGGACAATTCCGGCGTCCCCGTAGAACAAGAGCTCAGTACAGCGGCACAAATTATTAAGCTCAAAGTTATTTTTATGCAGTTCATTATCTTGTTCACTTTATTTATTATAATTGCCTTAACTTACTCTGTTTTTTTCTCATCAGCAAGCATTATTCAACATTTATCCGTTACCTTTTTTTATTTGATTTCACAACATTTTTTGCCATGTTTTTTTTATTAAGCAATTTTTTATTTTCGGGAATAGGCACAGAAAAGCCTATTTTAGGATTATAATTACGAATTTTGTTTAATAATAAGTAATCAGGGTATCCGTCTTCTGGTAATTTTGCTTTATGTTGCAAAAACTTAACAGCTTTACGCGTATCACTTCCTAATTTACCGTCCTCTTTTATTTTTTGCCGTGAAAATTTGTTATAAAACTGCTGAATTTGTTTAATTTCATCACTATTCATAACATATTGAGTTTCAGCATAAATCGGCGCCCATTTTTTTTGGGAATTTTTAATGTAATCAGACAGCATAACAATCGCCAAAGCATAGTTATCCGAACGATTCCAGATCATAACGCGTTTAAAATTTCCAAAAACAATATACGCAGGACCTTTCCGTCCGTCAGGTAAAATAATTGAACCTTTTAACTCATTGTCATAGGGTAAAGTATAACCATAATATGTTTTTACCCCCATATTTTTCCACTCGCCAACTTTTTTAGTTGTTTGTCGCCCCACATCTTTAAAATCAAAATTCCATGGCAGTGAAACGCGCATTCCCCAAGGTTCATCTTTTTTCCAACCTAAAGAACTTAAATAGTTTGCAGCAGATGCAAGCGAATCATCAAATGAGTTCCATATATCCGGCACGCCATCCCCATCAAAATCAACAGCATAACTGTTATATGTGGATGGCATAAATTGAAAGTGCCCCATGGCTCCAGCCCAAGATCCAAGCATCTTTTCTTCGCTTAAATGCGTTTTATCCATAATCTTTAGAACTTGATACAATTCATTTTTAAAAAATTGAGAACGACGGTTTTTATAACTCAAATTAGTTAAACTGTCTATCAAATGATAGGTGCCTTTATTTTTGCCAAAATTTGTTTCTATTGCCCAAAAAGCCGTCAAATAAGATAATGGAACATTGTATTTTTCTTCTATTTTTTTGTATTTTTTATTTAACTTTTTGTGATGCTCGCGCGCCTCGTTAACCCGCTGCTTGGTGACAAGTCTGTTCACATAGGCGCAAGTTGTCAAAACAAATTCTGTTTGCTTTTTATCCAGTTGAACAACTTCAGGTTTCGGATGATAATAATTTTTATTTTTGTAAGCTTTATCAATTGTTTTTTGCGAAATACCTTTGGATATCATTTCTCTTTTTAAATTATCCAACCAAACCGTCCATTCTTTGGGAGGTAACGTTTCATTTTTTTTATCCGCAGCAAAAATATTATTGCTGTAACAAAAAACAACAAAGGTAAATACGCTTATTTCAACAATCCGAAGCAATTTCATTTTGACCACCTTTCCTTTACGTTGCTTAATTTATCTCAACTTTATAAAAAAAACAATCAAAAAAGCCGGTCTAAAAACCGGCTTCAAAAATTATTTTTGTGACAAATCAGATGTGCAATGCGGACATCTGACAGCTTCCAACGGAATATTCTCACAACAATACGGACATTTTTTTGTTGTTGGCGCAGCGGCTTCTTCTTTTATCACAGTTTCTTGCAATTTATTGACTGCTTTTATCAACACAAATACAGCAAAAGCCACAATGATAAAGCTGATAACATTGTTCAAAAAGACACCATAATTAATTGAAACATCTTCAGCGATTTTCCATTTCAAGTCTGAAAAATCAACTTTTCCTAAAAGTAGTCCGATTGGCGGCATCATAATGTCTTTAACCATAGAATCCACAATTTTTCCGAACGCAGCACCAATTATGATACCGACAGCCATATCCATAACATTGCCGCGCATCGCAAATTTTTTAAATTCATTAAAAAAACCTTTAATCATAATTTTGTCCTCTATTCATAAATTGGAAATTTGTCACAAAGTTTAATAATTTTATTTTTTGTTTGCGCAATCACTTCATCTGCATTGCCTTCAGACAAGGCATCAACAACATCTCCGATGCAATTACCGATAAACTCAAATTCTTTTTCTTTAAAACCACGAGTCGTTCCGGCAGGAGTTCCCAGACGCACACCGGAAGTCACTTTTGGCGGTTGAGGGTCAAAAGGAATCGCGTTTTTATTACAGGTTATATGAGCTTTTTCCAAAGCTGTTGTCACAATGTCTCCTGTCAACTTCTTTGGGCGTAAATCCACCAGCAACAAGTGCGTGTCAGTTCCACCAGAAACTAAATTCATGCCGCGTTTTAGTAATGTATTTCCTAAAACTTTTGCATTTACAATAACTTGCTTGGCATATTCTTTAAACATCGGTGTTAAATCTTCACCAAAACAAACAGCTTTTCCTGCAATTACATGTTCTAATGGTCCGCCTTGTGACCCCGGAAATACGGCGGAATTTACTTTTTTATAAATATCCGAATTATTGGTTAAAATCATACCGCCGCGTGGACCGCGCAATGTTTTGTGTGTTGTTGTGGTAACCACATCTGCAAAATCCAGCGGATTTGGATGTTGTCCACCGGCCACTAATCCGGCAAAATGGGCCATGTCAACCATAAGGTAAGCACCAACTCTGTCCGCAATTTCTCGAAAACGGGCAAAATTAATCTGTCTTGGATAAGCTGAACCTCCGGCAATAATTAATTTCGGTTTAGAGTCCAACGCCAAGCATTCTGCTTCATCATAGTCAATTAACCCTGTGTCTTCACGCACACCATATTGCACGGCATTAAAAAGCTTTCCGGACATAGAAACTTTAGCGCCATGCGTCAAATGTCCGCCGGCGTCCAAACTCATTCCCATAATTGTATCCCCCGCATTAAGCAAGGAGAAATACACGGCCATGTTGGCTTGAGAACCAGAATGCGGCTGAACATTTACATATTGCGCATTAAAAAGTTTTTTAGCTCGTTCTTGAGCAAGCGTTTCAATTTCATCTATATATTGGCAACCGCAATAATATCGGTGAGCCGGATACCCTTCGGCATATTTATTTGTCAGCACGGAACCTTGCGCTTCCATAACAGCCCGAGACACAATGTTTTCACTGGCGATAAGTTCCACTTGATCTCGCTGACGTTTCAATTCTTTTTGAATAATATCATAAATCGCTCTGTCTTCAGATTGCAAACTATGTTCAAAATCCATTTTAAATCCCCCTGTCCATTTTATCTAAACGGCGTTGATGACGACCGCCCTCATATTCAGCAGCTAAAAAAGCGTCTATTTCCGCCACCACGTCTTCAAATTTCATTGTTCGTCCGCCAAACACAATAACATTGGCGTTGTTATGCTGTTTGGCAAGACGCGCCACCTCAACGCTATATATCAGAGCCGCGCGGATTCCTTTGTGCCTATTAGCGGCAATGGATATTCCGATTCCGGTTCCGCATATCAAAATCCCTAAATTTGCTTTTTGAGCCAAAATTTCTTGCGCCATTTTATCAGCAATATCCGGATAATCAACCGATTCTGTTGAATACGTCCCCAAATCGGTCAAATTCATATTGGCATAATGCTGTTTCAAGCGTTCTTTTAATTCAAATCCACCATGGTCAGATGCAATAGCTATTTTCATCACACTCTCCTTTTGTTGGCACAACTATATAATATATCATCAAAATTGCTCCACCTTAAAACGCTTTTTTTCCACAAGTATAAAAAAAATGAAAAAAAATAAAAAAAAGTGTTGACGTTTGAAAAAAAATCGGTATATATGGTTTTTGTTAAGTGAGTTTGGTACTTAGGTACGAACCGGCCGGTTGGCAGAATGGCTCATGCAGAGGACTGCAAATCCTTTTATATCGGTTCAATTCCGGTACCGGCCTCCAGATTATTCCGACTTAGCTCAGCGGTAGAGCAATCGGCTGTTAACCGATCGGTCATCTGTTCGAATCAGATAGTCGGAGCCATTAAAAAGGTTATTGAAAAATAGCCTTTTTTTATATTAAAAAGCAATTTAACCTAAAAAATCCGCTCATCAAAAGATAAGCGGATTTTTTATTCAATTCAACTTAGAACGTTCTACATAAGGAATTATGGACATCCTTTCAACAGAGGAATTGCCGTAAAATCTATATTTTTTCAACAAATCCCCATCTTTTCGTAAACTTCCCGATTTGTTATATAGAAACGAAATAGGAATGTTGCGATACGATAACATCGGATAACCATATAAATCTTTAATATAAACAGTTCCCTTAAAAACCTGTCCTAAAGTCCAAAAATACTGCTGTACTTCCAAATTTTTTTTAGATTGTCGATAAAAAAACTCTTTCAACAATGTTTTAGAAGGCACGGCTTTTTCCGCTTGAACATTTTGGTTTTCGGGTTGTATGCCTTTCAGTCTTTTGGCAAAATTTCCAACCCCGATGCGAGCGCTTACGACCATGAGAGCCACCATTTGGTTTGGGTTAAGTTTGGTTCGAACTTCCCGCAAGAATGTCTTTTTAATGTCTAAAAAATATTCTCGCATTGTTGGATACACATCTAAATATGATACTCTTTCTCCGGCTTCAATCCAATGATCTTTCACTGCTGAAACACCGCAATACATGATATATGTTCCGCCCGCTCCTTTTTGAGCATTTAGCTGCACGCCATTCATATATCCCATCAAAACAACCGCTTTAGGAATACATTCATCATACAGTTTCGAATTGGCAAAAGCGTCCTCTTTAGAATAAAATTTGGGTGTTCTGAAAAAATAAAGAAGTCCTAAACTTACCCCAAAAGCAACGACCAAAAGCAAACATGCTGCTTTGTTCTTTAGAATAAATTTTTTCATAAGATAACAAATTAATAATAAACAAAAAAATACCCTTTGTTGCAAGGGTATCTATTTTTTATAATTTTGTCAAATAAAATCAACGCTCAGACTGATTTTTCAAATGATGCAAAGTATCTATAATTGCAGTGTCCTTTGGATGTGCAACCGTGTGATATTTTTCTTTGACGCTAACTTCTTTGTTTTTGATTGTATCCGTTTTAACTTCAACAATATCTTTCTTTTGTTCTTCAGCTTCCATTGCTTTACGGCGCATTTCAGCGCGTTCTTTGGCTTTATTCTTTTCAATTTCCAGACGCTTTTGCTGAATTTTAGCATCTTCCATCTCGTGCATGTGTCTGTCAAGATTACTCTGATATTGATCGCCTTGCCCGACTACTTGGATTTTCTTATCAACCAATATCAAACTATTATTATCTTTCAAAACACCATCGCTGTAAACTTCCACATAACCTAAAACTTCACCATTGGGCGCAACATAAACTTCACCATGAGTCTTTTTGTTTGTTCTGACAGAATCCGCCTGAGGATTGTTATCCAACCCCCAAACCAATTGTTCTCCGCGCTGTTCCGTCAAATATTTATCTTTATAAACAGCAACTTTTATTTTCTTTAATGTCATCGGATTGCCGTACATATCGGCACCTCTGACATTATCTGTTGTCAACATATCTTTTGTTTGATGAAACTCCTCCCCTTTGTTGCCGTTGTCACAGCTACTCAACGTCATAGAGGCAATGGCAGAGCCAATCAATAATGTTTTCAGCTGATTTATTTTATCCTTTATCACCATTTTATTTCTCCTTAAATTTATATTAAATATAGGCTTAAATCATTTTTTTGTCAATATTTATTCACAGCATATTATTGTTGTTCCAAAAAAAATTGCATTTAAGGACAAGATATTTAATATAAAAGAAACAAAAGGAAATATTATGTTAAACATACTTTGGACATCTTTTTTTATTATCAGTTTTTTTGCCGCGTTTATACAAGCTTGTTTTTTAGGAAATTTTCAAATTTGGACAGAGCTTACAAATCACTTATTTTCATCGGCCACCAATGCTTTTCAACTGGCCTTAAATTTGACCGGAATGCTGTGCTTATGGCTTGGATTTCTGAAAATTGCAGAAAAATCAGGTTTAACGGAAATTTTTGCAAAAGCGTTGCGTCCTTTATTTAAAATAATTATGCCTGACCTGCCTTCAAACAGTCCGGCTGTTGGCTCCATGGTAATGAACATAGCGGCAAATATGTTGGGATTAGATAATGCGGCCACACCTATGGGACTAAAAGCGATGGAACAGCTTCAAGAAGCTAATCCGCACAAGGATACGGCCTCTAAATCTCAAATTATGTTTATTGTATTAAACGCATCATCCTTAACCCTTTTGCCTATTTCGATTCTGATGTATCGGCATTTACAAGGTTCTGCTAATGCCGGCGCTGTTTTTATTCCCATACTTTTAGCGACATTGTGTTCCACAATTGCAGGTTTTCTAGCAGTGGCTCTCACCCAAAAATTAGATATTTTTAATAGAAAAATGTTTGTTTTTTTATTGGGAATCTTAACCTTTGTATGTTTAATCGCCTATGGCTTTTATCAACTTAATCCAGCCGTTCGTTTAGCCTATTCCGAAACATTTGGTAATCTGCTTATTTTAAGTTTTATAACGTTTTTTTTGCTTTTCGGCGCATGGAAAAAAATTAATCTTTACGAAACGTTTATTACCGGAGCCAAAGAAGGTTTTCAAATTGCCGTGCAAATTATTCCGTATTTGGTTGCCATGCTTGTCGCCATTGCGCTTATGCGTTATTCCGGAGTTTTAGATGCGGTGGTTTGGCTTTTTAAAAATATGTTTTCATATATGGGAGTAAACACGGAATTTATTGCCGCTTTACCGACGGCTCTTATGAAACCTCTTTCTGGAAACGGCGCCAGAGCCTTAATGATTGAAACAATGCAAAACTACGGCGCAGATAGTTTTCCGGCCTTTGTATCTTCGGTGATTCAGGGCTCAACTGAAACAACCTTTTATGTTATTGCTCTTTATTTTGGTTCGGTTAAAATTGCCAAAACGGGCGCGGCTTTGCCATGTGCGTTGTTTGCTGATTTCATAGGTGTTACAGCATCCATCATATTGTCATATATTTTTTATTAGAGGAAAAAATGAAAGTTCTGATTCAAAAAGTTTTAAATGCTTCGGTCACTGTAAACAATCAAAAAGTTTCGGAAATTGGTAAAGGTTTTTTGTTGTTTATCGGCGTTGAAAAAAATGATGGCGCGACTCAAGCCGATTATCTTGCCAAAAAAGTTTCTAATTTACGCATTTTTGAAGATGAAAACAATAAAATGAACTTATCCATCAAAGATGTTGGTGGTGAAATATTGGCCGTTTCTCAATTTACCTTGGCCGCCGATTTAAGCCGCGGCAATCGTCCGGGATTCGAAACAGCGGCGCACCCCGATGAAGCCAAGCCTGTTTATGAATATTTTGTGACACAATTACAGGCATGCGGATTTTCTGTAAAAACGGGAATTTTTCAGGCGGATATGAAAGTTGCGCTTATCAATGATGGTCCCTGCACTTTTGTTTTACAAAAATAATAAAAAAGTTAAAAATATTAAAAAGCATATATTGACAAATTGAATAAAATTAACTAAAAATTAGTCGCTAGCAATTTATATTGTCCGCTATGGATGAAAATCGATTTTTTTAAGGAAAGTTATGTCAGATAAAGAAAATCAGGACTTGTACGAAAACGACAGTACAGACTCCGTTGCCATGGATGCTATGAGCGCGGCTTTTAGACACCTTCTTGCCAAAGGCAAAAATCTTGGATATATCACGATGGAAGAGTTAAATAAAGTTCTTCCGCCGGATAAACAGTCTTCGGATAAATTAGAAGATATTATGTCTTCCATTTCTGATATGGGAATTAATATTATCTCCGCTTCTGATGAGGAAAACAACGAAGATGACAATTCGGAAGATTATGATTATGATGAAGATGAAGAAGACGCCGAAGAAGATGTTGGTAATATAGACGCAAAAGATTTGGGACACTCAGATGACCCTGTGCGTATGTACCTCAAAGAAATGGGCTTGGTTGAGCTTCTTTCTCGTGAAGGTGAAATAGCTATTTCAAAACGTATTGAAGCCGGTAAAACCGTTATGATTGGCGGCTTATGCGAAAGTCCAATGACCATTAAAGCCATTTCAGATTGGCGCGATGAACTTGTTGCCGGAACCATGCAACTTAGAGATATTGTTGATTTGGAAGTTATGTATGGTGATGATACCGAAGCAATGGTCTATGACGATGAGACCGAAAATTCAGGTGTGGATGATTTAGAAAAAGTCACCAAAGAGCTTAATGAAAAAAATCTTGATGAAATTGATGATGATTTGGACACTGACATTGAGTTGGATGACGATGTTGCCGATGAAATTGAAGATGATAACGACGACATGGAAAATTTGGATGACGAAGACAATTCAGAAGAAAACGGCGATGACAGTGACGAAGAAGGAAGCGGTCACACTTCCACTTCTGTTTCTGCCATGGAAAGCATGCTGTTGGAACCTGTTTTGGAAACACTCAATAAAATATCCAGCTATTATGATGATTTAAAAAAAGTTCAAAGTCAGCGCATGGCTTCGATTCTGTCCGGTCGTAAAATTATCCCATCTACCGAAAAGAAATATTTAAAACTCAAAAAAGAACTTGTTGAATTAATGAGTTCAATCCATTTAAATGGTAGCAAGGTTGAACAACTTGTCGAACAACTTAATGAAATGAACAAAAGATTAATGAGCCAAGAAGGAAAACTTTTGCGTTATGCCCTTTCTTGCAAAATTAAAAGAGAAGACTTTTTGGAGGCTTACCAAAAATCTGAACTTGATCCTAATTGGTTAGAGAAAATTTCATTAAAAAAAGACAAACATTGGGTCGCTTTTATTGAAAAATATAAAGACGAAATTATTGAAATACGTAGCAACGTTGCTCAAATGGCGCAAGAATGCGGCTTGCCTATCAGCGAATATCGTAAAATGGTTGACACCATAAAAAAAGGTGAGCGTGAAGCCGAACGCGCCAAAAAAGAAATGATTGAAGCAAATTTGCGATTGGTTATTTCGATTGCTAAAAAATACACAAACCGCGGTATGCAATTTTTGGATTTGATTCAAGAAGGAAATATCGGTCTAATGAAAGCCGTTGATAAATTTGAATATCGACGCGGTTATAAATTTTCCACCTATGCCACATGGTGGATTAGACAGGCGATTACGCGTTCAATTGCCGATCAGGCTCGCACAATTCGTATTCCTGTCCATATGATTGAAACAATCAATAAACTTGTTCGCACTTCCAGACAAATGCTGTCGGAGATGGGTCGAGAACCTGTCCCTGAAGAACTGGCAAAACGCTTGTCTATGCCGCTGGATAAAATCCGTAAGGTTATGAAAATTGCTAAAGAACCTGTTAGCTTGGAAGCGCCTGTCGGAGATGAAGAAGATTCTTCTTTGGGTGATTTTATTGCGGATGAAAGTGCTTTACAGCCTTTGGATGTGGCTATTCATTCTAATTTGAAAGAAACCTGCACCAAAATTTTGTCGTCATTAACGCCAAGAGAAGAACGTGTTTTGCGTATGCGTTTTGGTATCGGCATGAACACTGACCACACTTTGGAAGAAGTCGGCAAACAATTTAACGTGACGCGCGAACGTATTCGCCAAATTGAGGCTAAAGCTTTACGCAAATTAAAGCATCCTAGCCGTTCTAAACGTTTGCGGTCATTTTTAGATCAATAATATTTATATGTGAAAGGATTTGTCATGACTGAATATACAACGGAAGATATCAAACGAATGAATATTTCGGCGTTAGCTTGTGGCAAATCCCGTTTACAGGAATTAATAAAATTTGCAAAGCTTAGCGGATATCATAAATTGGGTATTGCCAACTGCTTTTTTATGCAAAAATACGCAAGCAAATTAAAAGATATTTTGGAACAAGAAGGCTTTGAAGTTTATTCAATGAGTTGCCGTGACAGCGGTCTTGATGGAGAAACGATTTCTCGTGAGTTGAAAGGTCCTTCATGCGATCCGGTTTCACAAGCTGACTACTTAAATGAATGCGGAACGGAATTTAATATCAATGTCGGGCAATGTTTGGGACATGGTTTAATTTTTCAAAAATATTCAAAAGCTGATGTGACGACTATTGTTGTAAAGGATTTTGAAACTCATCACCGAAGTGTTGAAAACTTTGAATAACAAAAAAACTTCCGATTGATTTCGGAAGTTTTTTTGTATTAGTTTTAAGACAAATGCCAAACAAGTCTGATATAATATGCATCATCATTGTTTTTGCTGTCTAAAAAACAGTCTTTATCGGCCACGCCGTAAATATACCCTTCGGAAGAAGAATATCTTTCGTTAAGCCAATAGGCACCATCCACATCAAGAAAATCGGCTTGAACGCCGTTTTTCCGCAAAATGTCGATAGTTTCGTTAAACGCCTCCTCCGCGTAAACTAAAGTTTCCATAACATCAAAACTAGGCAAATGAGGAACCTTATGTTTAACCGGATTCTCTTCAACCAACCAAGAAAACTGGTAGATTGAATCCTTCAATTGCTGCTTGCTGATAACAACAGTGTCAACAACAACGCCTAAAACGTTAGAAATTTTATCCAAATCAAGATAGGGATAAATCTCCATTTTCTGATTGATAACATACGCAATAGCCAATGGTGTTTCAATCTGAGATACGTTTTTATCCATACGACAAAATAAATAAAAAATTATAAAATCACTATTCTTATAATACTAAAATATATTTTTTTGTCAACAAAATATATTTTTTATCTAAATTTTATTGAATTTTTCTTTTGTTTTTGAAGTAAACATCGGTAAAATATGAAATAGATAACCTTTTGTCACATCACCTTTCCGTACAATTTTCAAAATCGGCAATCCTAAAAATTTTACCCGAGATACATAGCTGACAGCCGGTGACAGCATTGCCCAATATTCAGCATTTTCAATTTTCAAGACAGCTTTAACTTTTTTCATGGACATTTCCATTTTATCTTTTTGCAAATGAGTGGTATTTTCAGAATGGTTACGATAATGAAACAAAACTTCCGGCAAGTTGTGAAATTCTGTTTTATTCCATAATCTACACCATAAGGCATAATCTTCCGCCGGAGTAAAATCCGCCTCGTAATGAATATTATTGTCCGTAAGAACTGATTTGCGAATCATTGCCGCAGAATGCTCTATACAATTAACAACAAAAAACTGTTTTTTTATTTCTTCATTTTGAAGCGGTCTATCAGTCACCGCCCCGCCTATCATATTTTTAGATTGAGAACTGACAACGCCGCATTCGGGATGCTCATCCAAATAAGCGACTTCTTTTTCCAAGCGTTGTGGCAAAGAAATATCATCATGATCAAAAACAGCTAAATATTCACCTTTTGCCATGTCAATAAGTTTATTTCTACTGGCTGATATTCCCATATTTTGCGAATTTTCAAAATATTTTATGCGTTTATCAGCATAAGAGGCCACAATTTTCTGCCTATTGTCTAAAGGATAATCATCCAAAATCAAAAATTCAAAATCCGTAAAAGTTTGCTGTAAAATACTTTCAATAGCCGCTCTTAAATATTTTTCCGGTGTTTTATAAACCGGCATTAACACAGAAACTTTAACCATTTTTATATACCTATTGACTTATTGATGCTTCGAATAATCTGATTTTGCTTTTTAACATCTTTAGGCGTAATATATTTACCGCAGATATCTTCTCTGTTTTTTATATCATCAGCTGACGCATTTTCAAAGTATTTTTGCGCTTCAGCCACAATAACATCATGCCGTGTTTTATTTATGCCTGTTTCCATGGCATAAAAGCCGGATGCCACAGTCATGTTTTTTTGTTCACCTTGCAATCCCAAATAATGCAAACAATACACCACTTCTTCATCACCTTGATTTATTTTTGCGGATAAAGCAGAAGCTTTAAATTTAATTGTTTTCTTCTCTTGTTTTGGAGATTTTTTTATTGCTTGCGGCTGAGGTTTCGCTTTATTTGCTTTTTTCTTTTTATTGATTTCATTTTTAGGGTTGTTAGAAACTGTTGAGATTTTTTCAGCCTTTTTTTCAGCTTTTTTAACCACTTTTTCTTCAATCACCTTATTTGTATTTTTTTTCTGTTCTTCTAAAATTTTAGCTTTTTTCTCTTGTTCTTTAGCTAATTTTATTTGTTCTTGTTTGACTTTTTGCTGAGCCAATCTCGCTTGTTCTGCCGCTTTACGCTCAATTTCTATTTTAGCTTGCTCTTCAGCTTTTTTCGCCGCATCTATTTTTGCTTGAGCAGCGGCCTTGTCCGAAGCTATCTTATCTTCCAAAATATTATAAACTTCCCCCACATTCTTTTTTTCAGCAATGGATAACGGGGACCAACCTTTTGCATTTTGAGCGTTGATATCGGCATTATAAGACAGAAGCAACTTAACCATTTCTGCATTTCCCGTTGCCACGGCATAGTGTAACGCCGTGTTCCCCTGACTATTTTTTTCATTAACGTTTTCGCCGTTATTTAATAAATTTTCAACAGCGGCGATATCTTTATTTTTTACTTTTGCTAATAACGTATCGGTATCCGCGTATGCCGGAATGCTTATTAATAAAGCACAAGATAAAAGAAGATATTTATTCATTAGATTACTCCACAAAACAAGACTTTTAGTTAGTTTATTCAAAATTTAGCCATTTGCAAGTATTTTATTATCGAAACACGCCCCAAAATTTATCTGATTAAGTTTCTCTTTACATAACAAAAAAGGACTTTCGGTTTATTTGAAAGTCCTTGCCTAAAATGGTGGAGCTAAGGAGGATCGAACTCCTGACCTACAGATTGCGAACCTGTCGCTCTCCCAGCTGAGCTATAACCCCGATGACATTGCTAATATCAACTATTTTTATTTATTTTTCAATATTAATTTTATTTTTTACACTAAAATATGTAAAAAATGAACAAAACGAAGCCTAATGTTCAAAAAAATACTGCCGACTTTTTTCATCGGCAGTATTTTTTTTAGTTTTCTAAACGACGTTGACAAAGAATCCCTTTTATCTGATGCAATCCGTCTTTTTGACAAAGAAAATAAAAAGATTCTTTTGAAGAAAAAGCTTGAGGTTGCATTCGGATATAAAAGGTCAATAGTCTCTCATAGTTATTGCTATGATTTCTTTGCGGCGTATCATTCAAAGCCAGCATGACAAAATGCTTTTCCATATCTTCCGAAAGTAAAAACTTTTTACAGTAGGAAGATATTTTTTTGGCGCTGTGATACGTCAACAAGTCTTTGACACACCATTCCTTTAATGGAACAGCAAGTTGCTTAAACTGCTCTTCCGGCATATCAAGCAAAGCACTGCTTTCCTCATCCGTTAAAGGAATTTTCCGAAGCCTTAAACATCCTTGATACAGAGAAAAGACTTTTCCGCCCATCGAAATGATATGTTCATAGAAGTTCCAATTGCGAACCTCATTAAACATAAAGAACCGGCTTAAAATTCCACGCAATTCTTTTTCTGTCATTCGACCTTTGATCAAGTTACCGCTCCAATCAAGACTTTTATGCCATGAATGCGTCTTGTCAACCTGAAACTCATACGCTGTACAAAGTTCCAGAACAACATCTGCTTTCAAAGCACCTTCGCGAGCAAGATCCATTAGAACAAGCTTTTTGAAAAAATTCATACCCAATAATTTTAATAGTTATACATTAGATAACCCAAATTTACATATTTTTTCTTTTTTTGTCAATATTTTTTAACAAGCTTCAGGATAACTGGGCTTGATATAGTGACGCATAAATGCTATCTGTTTTTGATATAAGCTCTTGATGCGTTCCTGTTTCCACTATTTTTCCATAATTAACCACAACGATTTTGTCTGCATTTTTTACTGTGGACAATCTATGCGCAATTACAAAAACAGTTCTGTCCGCCATCAAATTATCAATAGCTTGTTGAACAATGGCTTCAGATTTATTATCCAACGCTGATGTCGCCTCATCCAATATAACAATAGGTGCATTTTTGATAAAAGCGCGCGCAATAGCAATACGCTGTTTTTGACCGCCGGATAGCAACACACCTCTTTCCCCGATTTCTGTATCAAGTCCATTCGGCAATTTTTTTATAAAATCTGTCAGGCAAGCGCAAGAAACAGCATATTCAATGTCTTTTTCCGAGGCATTTTCATTACCTAATAAAATATTGCTGCGAATTGTTCCTGAAAATAAAAAGTTATCTTGAAAAACCACAGCCATATTGTCTCTTAAAGACTGCAACGTATAATCTCTGATATCCGTTCCATCTATAAGAATTTGTCCCGAAGTCACATCATAAAAACGCGGCAATAAATTAACCATTGTGGTTTTTCCGCCCCCAGAATTGCCAACCAATGCAATTGTCTGTCCTTTTTTTATGTCTAAATTGATGTCTTTTAACACCGATTTACCGGATATGTACTCAAAATTAACATTTTTATAAGAAATACCTCGAGATATCCCTTTTAACTTTTTGGCATTTAACTTGTCCTGAATTTTAGGCGTTTGCTTAATAAGTTCAAAAACACGTTCCATAGCTAATAAGGCAATTTGCACATTATTAAAATTATTACCAATTCCTTTAATCGGATTGTATAATAAAATCAGGGCCGCAACAAAAGAAACAAAATTGCCGGCTGTTATTTGATGATGCACAATTAAATAGCTTCCAACCCAAATTACCAAGGCAATTCCCAGTGATACGACAAAATGCATCAAAGGCGAAAGCATACCCGTACGCTGAACCATTTTCATGCCTAATTTGAACACCCGATGCAACGTATCGTCAAAGCGATTGTTTTGATAATCATACAAGTTATATGATGATATAATACGATTGCCGCAAAAACTTTCATTGTAATGAGTCACAATCTCTGCGCTGGTAAACATAGTTTTTTTATTGATGTCTTTAATGCGTTTTCTAACTCTTGTTAAAGGATAGAGAGCACCAAACAAAACAACCACAGCAATCATAGCCAATTGCCAACTATTATAAAAGAGAACGCAAATTAATGAAATAGAAGAAAAAAAACGTGTCGAAAATTGTTTTATATTACTTAACAAGCCGCTACAAGCTGAATCGACATCATTATTAAACCGCATTAAGATTGTTCCAGATGTCATTGAATCAAAAAAAGAAGTTTCAAATTTCATCAATTTTTCAAATAATGAAATCTTCACATCGCTTGCTACTCTGTTTCCAACCCATGTATTTGCAAAATTTGCCGCAAATGTTAATCCCCCCTGCAACACACTAAATAAGATAATCAACAAAGGTATCCATAGTGTGTTTGTGTTTTTTTCTATCATCATTACATCCATATACGGCTTTAATGCCCATGCAATAACAGCATCCAAAGCGCCAACCGGAATGGTTAAGCATATTGCGAGCAACGCCCTGCCCCAATATGGTTTTATAAACGGCCACATTTGGGAGTAATCATAGATTATTTGCGTTTTTTTAATTTTATCTTTTAATTTGTTTAACATTTCTATCCTTTTCATTTTTTAGGATATCATAATAAAATAAACAGAAAAGTAAACAATTTGTCATTAGATATAAACGAAAATATTTATCTTTCATTTTTCTAAAAAAAATAACAGCCGACCATAAATAGCCAGCTGTTAATGTTATATAGTTAATATTATTGTTTAATTTCTATATGCAACTCTTTGAGTTGTTGTTCTGTTACAGTGTTTGGCGCTTGCATCATTAAATCTTGCGCTTTTCCATTCAGCGGGAACAAAATCACATCACGAATAATCGGCTCATCCAACAGTAACATAACCGTGCGGTCAATACCAGGGGCGCAACCCGCGTGCGGCGGCGCTCCATATTTAAACGCGTTAATCATTCCACCAAATTTATTATCGACAACGCTACGATCATAACCCGCGATTTCAAACGCCCGATACATAATTTCAGGAACATGGTTACGAACCGCACCGGAAGCCAGTTCCACACCATTGCAAACCAAATCGTATTGATATGCCAAAATATCAAGCGGATTTTTATTGTTCAGTGCATCCAAACCGCCTTGCGGCATAGAAAACGGATTATGCGAAAACTCGACAGCTCCGGTTTCTTCATTTTCTTCATAAAACGGAAAATCGACTACCCAACATAATTTAAAGGTATCTTTTTCAAACAAATCAAGTTCTTCACCCAATTTATTACGAACTTTGCCGGCAAATTTGTTGATTGTTTTGGCTGAACCGCCCATAAACAAAACAGCATCACCCTCTTTAACGTCAAACAAGGCTTTCAACTCGGCCATTTTTTCTTCAGAAAAATACTTGGCAATACCTTTGGCTCCATTGTCAGAGAAAGCCACATAAGCCATTCCGCCAAAACCTTCTTCTTTGGCATAACCATCTAATTTATCGAAGAATGAGCGCGGTTTATTGCCGGCAGCCGGTGCTTTAATGGCGCGAATCTGCTCACCATTGGCAACTTTACCATCATAAACGCTGAAACCGGAATTATTGAAAAACGGCGTAGCGTCAACAATAAACAGCGGGTTGCGCAAATCTGGCTTATCACTGCCATATTTCAACATAGCCTCGCGGAAGGCAATTCTCGGAAACGGAGTTTGCGTCACTGTGCGACCATTGGCAAATTTGTTAAAAATTCCGCCCATTGTGGTTTCAATAACCTTAAACACGTCTTCTTGTGTTACAAAAGACATTTCCATATCTAACTGATAAAATTCTCCCGGAGAACGATCGGCACGCGGGTCTTCATCACGAAAACACGGAGCAATTTGGAAATAGCGGTCAAAACCGGAAACCATCAGCAATTGCTTAAACTGTTGCGGAGCTTGCGGCAAAGCATAAAACTTTCCGGGATTCAAACGCGACGGCACCAAAAAGTCACGAGCCCCTTCTGGAGAAGACGCAGTTAAAATCGGTGTTTGATATTCGGTAAATCCCTGTTCTGTCATCAAACGGCGCATTTCGGCAATCACTTTGCAACGCAACAAAATATTATTATGAATACGTTCGCGGCGCAAATCCAAAAAACGATACTTCAGGCGCATTTCTTCCGGTTCATCACCTTCTCCAAAAACTTGAATCGGCAGAACATCGGCTTCAGAATAAATTTCAACCGCCGAAACTTTAATCTCAATATCTCCGGTCGGCATATTTTTATTAACGCTTTCACGCGCCACAACTTCACCATCTATTCCGACCACGCTTTCAACTCTAATATCTTTGATTTTAGCAAACAAATCTGAAGAGCTGTCAAAAACACATTGAGTTATGCCATAGTGATCGCGCAAATCGACAAAACACAAGTTGCCCAGATTACGCTTGCGATGAATCCAGCCGGCCAATTTAACGTGTTGCCCGACATCTGCGGCTCTAAGTTGTCCGCAAGTATGCGTCCGATATTCGTTCATTATATCCTCTTATTAAATTATAACTTTATTTGTTCTAAAGCCAAATTTAAAGAAAATCAATCACAAATTAAAAAAATCTTAATTAATCTGCGTTATTTTACGCTTTATGGAGAATTTAGAATGCTTTTAATAGACACAACTGAAAAATTGCAACAATTTTGCACTATCTTGAATAATCAAACTTTTATTACTGTTGATTCGGAATTTATCCGTGAAAAAACATATTATCCTAAACTTTGCTTATTGCAAATCGGTTATGACGGTGACGCCGCCATTATTGATCCTTTGTCCGAAAATTTAGATTTATCTCCTTTTTTTAACATATTGGACAATCCAAACATTGTAAAAGTTTTTCACGCCGGACGTCAAGATATTGAAATTTTTTATAACATAACCGGACGGATTCCGCAAAATGTGTTTGACACGCAAATTGCCGCTATGGTCTGTGGTTTTCCGGACAACATCGGTTATGGTAATTTGGTGCAAGCCATTACCGGAGTTGAACTTGATAAATCTTGCCGTTTAACAGATTGGAGCATTCGCCCTCTTGATGAAAATCAGCTTGGCTACGCCCTGCATGACGTGACTTATTTGGTGGACTGCTACAAGTTTTTAAACGACAAAATGCGTAAAGAAGGTCGTTTGGACTGGATTAAAGATGAAACAGCCGCACTTTGTGATGAAAATTGCTATCATATTGTACCGGAAAACGCTTGGCAACGCATACGACACAACGTGCACAGCCAGCATTTTCTTTCAGCCTTAAAATATTTGGCGCAATGGCGGGAAGAACGCGCCCAAAAACACAACACACCGCGTTCAGGAATTCTTAAAGACGATGTACTGTTAAATTTGGCCAGTTCTTTTCCTAAAACACAGGAAGATTTAAAGCAAGTTCGCAACCTTAAACCGGAAATTGCCAAAGGTAAATTGGGACAAGAAATTTTAGATGCTTTGCAAATGGCTCGACAAAATCCTATTTCTACCGATATTTGCCGAAAGGACCGCAAAAGTGAAGTTTCTGTACCTAATCACGAGCAAAGTTTGTTTGAAATGCTACGGCTATTGTTGAAAATTAAAAGCCAAGAACATGGTGTTTCCGCCCGTTTGATTGCCTCGGACGCTGACTTGCGCTTTATTATCTTAAATCAACCGCAAAACACTCCGGCAATGCAAGGCTGGCGATTTGAGGTTTTCGGCGCCGACGCGCAAAAGCTCTGCCGCGGCAAACTCGCCATTTCTTACAATCCCACAAAAAAGTGTATAGATGTAAAAGAAGTGTGATATTTTGAAAAAAACAATCAAGCGGGTATGTTCAGCCAAACATACCCGCTTAAATGTATAATTCAAACACAACTCTCTTTACCTTTATAGTTATTTACACCGAATGCAAATAACGAGACAAACGAAAGTATTGGCGTAAGCTCCAAAGAAAACACATTTCTTTGCGTAAGTTGCTGTGTTTTTGCTTATTTGTTAAACGTCGGCATAAATGATTAAGATAAAACATCTGCACACCATAAAGCCAATATCTTTGACTAACCGGTTCATCAAACAAAGATAAACTCATTTGCCGTAATTTTTGAAAATGCTGTAAATTGCCAAACAACCCTCTAAAACCGCAAAGTTGTAAAAATAAATAGCAAATATCTTCTATCTCATAGCCATAGCGTATTTGTTCAAAATCTACTATAAATGTCTGAGCTTTTTCATCAATTAAAATATTATTTCTGGTTAAATCTCCATGGATAAAAGCATTGCTTGGTTCTAAACAAACAAGTTCAGATAAAATCGGCCGCCAGAAATATTTATCAATCATTTTACCGCTAAAACTTTTATCATTTTTTAAATATGATGTTATTTGCTTTATCATCTCCGGCATATTCTGCTGTACTTTTATAAAATCTTTAGATAAAACACATGACTGCATTTGTGAATAGCTTTTTTTTAATTTTTCAAACAATTCCGGTGTACAATCCGAATAACGCAGTTTATGTCCGTTAACAAAAGGCATTGCCAATAAATAAAACTCGTCAAAATTTTCTTGCTCCAAGGGATAAATAAAATTCAACTGCGTTAAAATGGATTTTATTTGTAAATAAGATTTTTGAGACACTAACAGCTTTAGAAAAAATTTATTCTCATGTGTTTCCACATAAAAATTATAAGAACTTCCACCGGCGTAAATCTCCTTAATAGATGTCATATGCGGAAAAATTTGATTTTTTTGTAAAAAATCACAAAGCTTTTCACTTCTATCAAATTTCATTTACTTGCTTTCCCTATATGAATGTGCTTTATAACAACCTAAAATTTTATATTCCTCCGAAAAAAATTTTAATTCCTCCATTGCGTATTTTAGAGACTTGGAAGCAACATGTTGTTCAACTTCAATATAAAATTGGGCTGAAAAGAAATGCCCGTTCAACAAATAACTTTCCAATTTACATATATTAACGCCATTTGTCGCAAATCCACCCAACACTTTGTATAAAGCAGCCGGAATATGTTTGGTGATAAACACAATTGATGTTATAAATTTGCCGCCATCGTCAACCGGCGTCACCTCATCTTTTTGCATTATTAAAAAACGGGTTGTGTTATTATCGGCGTTTTCAATATTTGATGCCAGAACTTGCAAACCATAAATTTCCGCTGCCAATTTAGACGCTATCGCAGCCTTTGTTTTATCTTGCTCTTGGGCAATTTTTTCGCAAGATTTTGCCGTGTCGATGCGGTTTAAGGCCTTAATATTATACTTATGCAAAAATTCAGAACATTGCGCCAAAGCCTGTGGATGTGAAGCGGCGCTCACAATGTCTTCTAATTTGGCTCCTTTAACGCCAATCAGTTGATGTTCAACTCGTAAAAAATGTTCGCCCACAATATGCAAGCCGGCTTTAGGCAATAAAAAATGAACGTCCGTCACTCTTCCGGCGTTGGAATTTTCAACCGGAATCACAGCCTTATCGACACTGCCATTTTTTACCAGATCCAGTGCAATATCAAAAGTATCGCACGGAACATATTCTTGGTTTGGGAAAAGCTGTTGGCATGCAATATGAGAATATGCTCCCGGCGCGCCTTGATATGCAACTTTTAACATTTCATTTCCTACTTCAAAAATTTATTTGTCTTTGGAAAACCAAACGGAACAACCTTGCCAATCTGAGCTCTATGTCCCAACCATGTGATAAGATCTTTTTCCGTGCTTATTCCGCCGGCTCGGTTATAACTGAATCCGTCTTCGCCGTTAAAGATTTGAATATCCGATATAGTGCCGTCTTTATACTTTTGCAACAATACCCCGTGACCACGCGCCATTGTCGGAATTTCTTCTGCCTTAAACACAAGCAGACGTCTGTTTTCACCAACAACCGCCACATAATCACCAGTCATTTTCAGGCAGAATTTCATATTTTCATCATCGGCCACGTTCATAATTTTGCGACCATTGCGCGTTTGTGCCAAAATGTGATTTTCATCAACAATAAAACCATATCCCTTGTCAGATGCAATCAAATAGTTGGCACCTTGTTCATACACAAACATTGCCGTAACTTCATCGTTGTTGGCCAAATCAATCATCAAACGAACCGGCTGACCAAATCCCCTGCCGCTTGGAATGTCTTTAGCGGCAATATTAAAGAACTTACCTTTATTATCCAACAACACAATTTTATCCGTGGTTTGCGCGTGTAAAGCATAAAGCAAGGCGTCATCATCCTTAAACTTGAAATCATCATTCAAATCTGCGTGACCTTTAATGCAACGTATCCACCCTTTTTGCGATAAAATAACCGTAATCGGCTCTTTTTCAATCAAGGCCTCCATCGGCACGTCTATATCCGTCGGAGCCTCGGCAAACTCTGTGCGACGGCGTCCAAGTGCCGTTTTTTTACTGTATTTATCTTTTGTCTTTTTAATTTCTTCGGCGATGGCTTTCCAGCGTTGATTTTCATCATTATGCAAAATTTCCAACTTGGCTTTTTCTTCCAATAAATCAGAATGTTCCGAATTGATTTGTTCCTCGTCCAGCTTGCGTAAATTCCGCAGTTTCATATTCAAAATAGCTTCGGCTTGATTATCGGTTAGCTTAAATTCCCCCATCATAACTTTTTTAGGCTCGTCTTCTTCACGAATAATGCGGATAATTTCATCCAAATTCAGATAAGCAACCAAATAGCCTTCCAAAATTTCCAAACGCGCGTTAATTTTACTCAAACGAAACTTGATTTTGCGCAACAAAACCGCGTTACGATGCACCAAATAGTCGTGTAAAACTTCTTTGATGCTCATCACTCTCGGTACGCAATCCAAATCCAACACGTTCATATTCATGTTAAACTTGGCTTCCAAGTCGGTTTGACGGAACAATTGTTCCATCAACATCGCCGCGTCAACCGTACGATTTTTAGGTTCTAAAACAATACGCACATCTTGCGCCGATTCATCTCTCACATCACTCAAAAACGGCAATTTTTTATTCAGCAGAAGTTCGGCAATTTTTTCTATCAACTTAGATTTAATAACTTGATACGGAATTTCCGTCACCACAATCTGATATTGTCCGTGTCCCAAATCTTCGGTTGTCCACTTGGCGCGGATACGGAAACTGCCCTTGCCTTGCTTATAATTGTTCAAAATTGTGTCAAATGAATCAATAATCACGCCGCCGGTCGGAAAATCAGGACCTTTCAAGCGACGCACCAATGGTTCGTCATCACAATCCGGATTTTCTATCAAATACAGCAAAGCGTCGCTGATTTCGCTTAAATTATGCGGTGGAATATTGGTGGCCATACCCACGGCAATTCCCATAGAACCATTGCATAACAGGTTTGGCACCATTGCCGGCATAACTACCGGTTCGCTGTCTTCACCATCGTATGTATCCATAAAATCAACGGCATCGTCATTCAAGCCATCCATCAAATCCATGGCAAACTCGGTTAAACGCGCTTCGGTATAACGCATTGCCGCCGCGCCGTCACCATCAATATTGCCAAAGTTACCTTGCCCGTCAACCAAGGGATAGCGCACCGAAAAATCTTGCGCCAAACGCACCATTGCGCCATAAACCGCCGTGTCGCCGTGTGGGTGGTATTTACCAATCACATCACCAACCACGCGCGCGCATTTTTTAAAGCCGTTTTTAGGGTCCAAATGCAGTTGACGCATAGCATACATCAAACGGCGATGCACAGGTTTCAAACCATCGCGCACATCTGGAAGCGAACGTGAAACAATGGTTGACATAGCGTACGACAAATAACGTTTGCTTAATTCTTCACCTAATTGCACATCTTTAATTTTGGCAGTTTCTTCAACCATTTTTCACCTACATTTTAATTTGATATCTTTTAACAATGTTTAGCAAATTAGCACGCTTTTCTGGTAATTGCAAGTTATGTCCGGCTAAAAAATTTTTTGTTAAAAATCCGCCGGTCATCGTCAGTAGATTAGCAACTTCCGTTCTTTTCGGACGATAATTTTTATCAACAATATATTGCGGATAAGCGTAAAGTTTTTCCTTATACGGAGCTCCTATTTCTTCGCAAACGGCGCGTCCCGTTTTAGGTGAAATATACGACAATCCTTCTGTTTTACCAGTAACGGCACATTCGTTGATATCCAATCCCACCCCTAAAAAATCCAACAGATAATATTCAAAATAGGAATAATAAACCAGCCAATTATCTTCATTTATGTGTTTAAAAAAGTCTTTTATTACATTGTAAAAACGGCCTAAATTATCATTTTCAGCCACACACACATCAAGCAAGCGGCACAATGAAGACAAAGCCTCAACCTTGTCTGTATTCAACATAAAATCAGCCGTGTGCGCTTCCACTAATTCCACACCCTTCAAACTCAGCATGTTTTCTTCAATCCGCGCATAAGCGTTAAAAGAAATATAATTTCCCAATTGATAAACACCTAAACCGCGTTTGCTGTGGGCGCCGTTGATAAAACCGACGATTTTACCATGTTCAGGACATACCAAAGTGGCAATCATAGATTTTTCGCCATGATTTTTCAGCTTTATAATATATCCTTCGCCGCTAAATTGCATTTTGCTTTAATACTCGTGTATAATCGACTTATTTACTTTATCAAAGGCCATCAATTCACTGATAACCCTCTCCATATCCGAAAGATAAATGGAATTAGGTCCATCAGACAAGGCTTTTTCCGGATTTTCGTGTGTTTCCATAAAGACAGCGGCCACTCCGACTGCAACAGCGGCTCGCGCCAAAACAGGAGCAAACTCACGTTGACCGCCAGTGGCTCCGCCCAATCCCCCCGGTTGTTGCACCGAATGAGTGGCGTCAAAAATCAGCGGATAGCCGCAATCTTTAGCTATTTGAGGAAACGCGCGCATATCCGTTACCAATGTGTTATATCCAAAGCTTGTTCCTCTTTCAGTCACGCAAATATTATGATTTCCGGAATCCTCAACTTTTTTTACAATATTTTTCACATCCCAAGGAGCTAAAAATTGACCTTTTTTAATATTCACAACCTTACCGGTTTTGGCGGCGGCCACCACCAAATCGGTTTGACGGCACAAAAACGCCGGAATTTGCAACATATCTACATATTGCGCCGCAATTTGGCATTGTTCGCGCT
Source organism: uncultured Alphaproteobacteria bacterium (assembly GCA_934254675.1). Lineage (GTDB taxonomy): Bacteria > Pseudomonadota > Alphaproteobacteria > RF32 > CAG-239 > RUG410. The sequence goes on from CAKQLP010000002.1 coordinate 216,131, forward strand.
CGTGAATATCCGTCAAAAGCGGCAAATCAGGATAAAGCTTGCGAATTTCGGCAAATGTGCGCATACCCTCTTCCAAACCAACTCCGCGCGCTCCGTTAATTGAAGTGCGGTTGGCTTTGTCAAACGAAGCCTTAAAAATGTAGGGAACACCAAGTTTTTTTGTTATTTCAACCATTTTACCGGCAATAAAAATTGCGTGCTCACGGCTTTCAATTTGACAAGGTCCGGCAATAATAGCCAAAGGCAGTTTATTTCCCAACTCAACTTTACCAACTTTGATAGTTTTTTGTTCCATAGCATTAAGTCCTTATAATTTAAAATTAAACCGTGCAAACACAAACAGCACATTACCGTCATTCTTTATTCCCGGAACATACGCCGCTTGCAAATTAATGTTTCGATATCCCACGCCAACCAACGGCAATGGCAACGGCACCGGAATATAGGAATATTCGTGACGCTGTGTTAAACCAAGTGTGTAACCGACGCCGGCACTCCATTGATTTTCATCGCCGGCCGTCCAATTCCATTGGCGGGCATATCCGAAATAAGTTTCCAAATATGAATTGGAATCCTTAAAACCCATGGCATACAGTCCGGACCAAGTGTTTTCGGCATTAATATGAGAAATTCCCAAACCAAATCCCCAAGCGTTTTCATTGTATTTATCAATATGTTCTTGATCATACGCCAAACGATTATGCCACGCATAAAAAGGTAAATAAACATCATAAGTATGGTGACAACGCATCAAACTAATATCATCAGCCAAAAATTTTCCCCACTCTGATAAAGTTCCAGCGGTCGCCGGTTTTATAATCAGAAACAAACAGATTATAAATAGTCCTAATTTTTTCATTATTTTTTTATCCTATTTTTCAATTCGGTTGGTGTAACGATGCCGCAAGATATCACATATTTAATACCATCTTCAACACTCATATCCAATTTAACCACATCATTTTCCGGTAGAAAAATCAAAAAACCAGATGTCGGGTTTGGAGTTGTGGGCACAAACACGCTGATTGTTTTGTTATTTATGCTTTTATCAATTTCTCCGCCAGTCACATCTTTGCTTACAAAAGCAATTGTCCACAAACCTTTTCGCGGATATTCAATCAATACAACTTCACTGAATGAGCGTGTTTTTTGAGATAAAAATGTTTCAAAAATCTGTTTCATTAAAGAATAGATACTTGAAACAATGGGCATTTTTTGCACCAAGGCTTCCCATAAACGTACAAAGAATTTTCCCACATATCCTGTTGTGAGCATGCCAATAACAATCATTGCCACAATCAAAAGAACCAATCCGGCGCCCGGAACTGCGTACGGCACAAAATCTCCAATAGTCCATTGCTTGGGCACCAAGCGGCTCGTCACATCATTAATCCAAATCAACAAGTGGTATGACATATACACTGTTATCGCCACCGGCGCTGTCACCACAATTCCGGTAAAAAAGTAACTTTTTATTTTACTACCAACTTTTTTGGAAGCTTCTTCTATTTTATCTTCAGTCATAATTCTGCTCTTTTGATATCATTTATAATCATCTGGATGTTTTTTCGTCCCTGCCACACATCTGTTTTTATTTGACCGACAACATCAAATAAATCTCCCCGATTGTTCAGCATTGCCTGACCAATATCATTGTCGGCGCAACGAAACGCTATGGCCTTTAAACTACCGCCGTACGGAGATCCCAAAAAACAGCTGACGTGACCGCTACCGACCAATTTGGCGCGGTTAAAGCCAACATTTTTCACCAAAACCAAAGGCTCCGGATTTCCTGCACCATATGGCTCAAGTTTGGATAAATTATCGGTAAATTCTTCATTTATTCCTTTTAACGACATTGTTAAATCAATGTTTAAAACCGGCGCAATTTTTTCTTTTCCCAACCGATTTTCTATATATTCTCCAACAAACTTTTTAAATTCCGGTATTTGCTCTTCTTTTAAAGAAAAACCCGCAGCCATCATATGCCCGCCGCCGGCTGTGATAACACCTTTTTCTTTGGCGGCAATTATCAAACTTCCTAAATCCACTCCATCAATTGAACGAGCCGAGCCTTTAACCTCATCTGCTTCAATGGACATCACAAACGCCGGAACGTTGTAGCGTTCTTTCAATTTTCCGGCAACAATGCCTATTACCCCCTGATGCCAATCATCGCCATAAGCAAATGCAATCGGATATTCCTGCTCTCTGCTTTCCACCTGTTCAATGGCTTGCAACAACACATAATTTTCAATATCTTTACGTTCGGAATTAAACTGATTAAATTTTTCGGACAAACTCTGCGCTTCTGTTTCATTTTCACAACACAACAACCGACTTCCTAAAGCGGCGTCTCCAACTCTTCCACAAGCATTGATTCTAGGTCCCAATACAAATCCTAAATGATATGCGCTCGGCGCACTTTCAACAGCCGCCGATTTCAATAAACTTTTTAATCCAATATTTTGCTGTTGCGCCATTATTTTTAGACCTTGACGCACATAAGCTCTGTTTAATCCCAACAATGGCACAACATCGCAAACCGTCCCCAATGCCACCAAATCCAGCAGATTCATAAGATTTGGAATTTCATGTGTCTGATAGAACCCCTTGTTGCGCAATTCTCTGTTTAAAGCCACTAAAAACATAAAACCAACACCTACCGCAGACATATAGGCTAAATAAGGATATTGATTTTCTTCATCAAGACGTTTAGGATTAATAACCGCATAAACAGAAGGCAAGCGAATTTCCGCCTCGTGATGGTCAATCACAATAATTTCAAAGCCGTTTTCCGCCGCGCGGTTTAGAACATCAAACGCTGTTGTTCCACAGTCTATGGTTATCACCAAATTGGTATCCGCAGCCTTAAATTCAGCAAAGGCCAAATCACTAGGACCATACCCCTCTTCTCTGCTTGGAATATGTATCAGAGATTCAATTCCGACACTGCGAAAAAATTTTGTTAATTCAGAAGTTGAGGTCGCGCCATCAACGTCATAATCTCCGATAATTGCAATTTTTTCTTTATTCATCACCGCAATTGCTACACGCTCTGCGGCTTTTTGCACATCTTTCAACACATATGGGTCGGGCATAAGGTTTTGCAATTTAGGATTTATAAAATTATTTACTTCATTAAAAGCCACATTCCGCACACAAAGCAGATGCGCCAAATAAACAGGTAAATTATAGGATAAAGCCATCCTATCAGACAGCCCTTCGTCAACTTTAGACATTTTCCACACATTTCCGCCTAAAGAAACTTGCTGATTTTCCATTGGTTCGCTTTACCCTTTATCAATACATATAAAAAATTTCCACGCGGCGATTCAGCGCTTCGGCTCTCGCATTTGTTTCAAATTCAGCCGGACGGCTGTCCGCCAATGCCTCATAACGCATTTTATGCAAAGGAATGCCATACTTGGCCAAAGTTTCCACCACTGTCAAAGCCCGACGGCTTGAAATATTCAAATTTATCATTGTGTGCTCAACAGCAGAGGTTTTTTTGGTACGTTTTGAAGCATGTCCTAAAATTTTGATATCCGTCTGATGTTTTGTTGCATATTCCGCAATTCTTTGCAAAATTTGTTTTTCATCGTTATTTAAATTTGAACTGCCGTCGGCAAAATATATTACAGCGGCCAGCTTTTCAGTCCGAGGTGTTTTTTGAACATGTATTACCGGACTTATTTTATTTTGTTTATAAACACACGGACGGTCGTTTAATAAATCGGCGCATCCAGAAACGAATAAAAAAGACAATGCACATAAAACAAATTTTTTCATCAAAAGTCTCCTTTTTTATTTATTTTATAAAAAATACCTTTTTCTGACAAGCATAAAATTTACTTTATAACAAACAGTTTATAGTTGAATTGTTTTTTTTATTTGTTATAATCGTATTTAATGTTTATTTGTTAAATATGGGGAAATATTATGTCTAAGTTATTAAAAACAGCAGTTTTGCTAACGCTTGTGTTATTTAGCGCTTGTTCCAAACAAGACAACGTTTCTAAAGAAAAATTAATAATTCAATCTGAAGATGCAGCTTATAAATATAACGTGGAAGTTGCTGACACAAAAGAATCGCTCCGTCATGGTTTGATGGGCAGAAATTCATTAGCTGACGACGCAGGCATGATTCTAGATGTCACCATTGTTCCAAAAGACATGGATGTCGCCATGTGGATGAAAGATACGTTAATACCTTTGGACATGGTATTTATAGATGAAAATGGCACAATTTTCTATATTTATGAAAATGCAGAGCCTAATTCTGTCGTTCCAATTTATCCGCCTAAACGCCCTCGCGCCGTATTAGAAATTAACGCGGGGCAAGTTAAAAAGAATAATATAAAAATCGGAGATATCGTTAAAAACCGTTTACTTAACAATATGTAAACATTCTTTAATTTTGCCTAAGAGGCCGGCAAGGCCTCTTTTTTATGTTATTGGACAACTTAATGAAACAATCTTTTCTCAGAAAATCTCTTTATAACTCTTTTTATAACGGCTTAAACGATTCTTGTTTAAAAGCTTTAACAACGGGACCTCTCTTGACCGCTTTTGCAGTTGCTTTAGGCGCGGGAGACATTACTTTGGGATTTTTGGCGGCGACTATTCCTTTTTGCAGTTTAATGTATCTGCCTGTGGCTTATTTTTTGGAAAAAGGCACTGATTTAAAAAAATTCACGGTATATTGTTCATTGGCTGCGCGCCCTTTTATGTTTTTGGCAGCAATAACGGCGTTTTTTACCCCTAGCCCGACTATTCTGACATTTTTTGTCATCTCATACTTTTTATCTTATCTGTTTAACACCGCTCAAGGCGCCGCTTTTTGGCCTTGGATGAAAGAACTTGTTCCATCGGCTATAATTAACATTTATTTAGCTAAAAGAATACGATACATTATGCTCGTTAAACTAATAACCGTAACGTTAGCAACTCTTACCCTTAATTTGGTTAAAGACGCCTCTCCGCATAATGAGGTTAAAGTTTATGGCATATTTTTTATAATTGCCACAATATTCGGACTTTTCGCAAGTTGGAACTTATATTGCGTTCAGCCAAAATCATTGAGCGTCATACGCCATAAACTTTCTTTTTTTAATAAAATATGTTTTGCTTTTCGAAACAAATCATTTAAGTCATTATTATGGACGCTCAGTCTGATAAACATCGCCTATAATTTTATGTTCCCTTTTTTCACGGTATATGTTTTAACTGGTCTCGGCCTATCTGCCGACATAATGCTCGCCCTAACTTTATTATCTCAAATCATCGACTTTATGACCATTGAAAAATGGAGTAATCGGGTAAAAAAGAGCAATGTTTTTTCAGTTATGATACAAGCATCACTGCTTTTTTGCCTATCTATTGCCCTACTATTCATAATTAATTTAGTTCATCTTAATATACCGCAAACTTGTATATTAGCGGTACTGGTTTTGGTATATACATTTTTAGGGTTGGCGTCTTCCGGTTTAATGCTGGCCATAAATGACGCGGCAATATCTTTTGTTCCGCGTAAAATGTCGGCAATTTATATTTCCGTATGCAACACGGCTCGTTTCTCCGCGGCTGCTTTAGCTTCTTTTAGTGCGGGATTTTCGCTTAATTTTCTAAAAATGAATTTTGACAAACAAAACGCATGGACAATATTTTTTATAATATCTGCATTGTGGTTTGGATTATCTATTTTGTATATCCGAAAAAAATGTGTCCAAAAATAAAGAAATTAATTGGCATGAGCCGGTAGTTTAACCCAATCTTTTAAGATAATCTCGTCTCCCCACCATGGATGACGATAATCCCATGTGTCTGGAGCAACCACTATTTTATCCGGATTTTTATTCAAATACGCGCTCCACCATGAATATGATGAATTGGCTATTATGTTATGCTTGCAATGTTTCATTAATTCCATATCCGTCGCGGCGTCGTTATCTTCGACATACAACGTTTTTTCGGAACGTCTAAAATTCTTTTTTACCCACGGCATATCGTTGGAAAATACATATAATGTCACATCCTTTTGAGTTTTATCCTTTATATACTCAATCCCTTGATTATAATATTCCAAGCCTAAAACCGGATAACCTGTCTCCAAATAATCTCCCCGCCTAAAATGCAAGCATACACTGTTTTCTTTTTCCATTTGCTGTACCATTTCTTGATTCTTGGCTGTTAATTTTTTCTTTAACTGAAACTCTTGCTCTATCTCATTCTTTTTACCTAAAAAATATGCCTCGTTCTGCATGTAGCCAATAATAATTATGCAATTTGAATTATCAATTTGCTCTTTAGAATATTGCTTCCAATAGCATAATTTTTCCCGAATAAAATAAGAAAATAAATTTAGATATTCTGGGCATAACGGAATTGAAAGCTTATATGTTTCCGATAAATATTCAGTACTATCAGAACGACAAACAAATTTATTATGATTTTTTGCATATATCAAATTAGAGGCATAGGCAAACATTTGGTTACCTAATCCTGAATAAGGATTCACGGTAATAATAAAAATTCTATTTTTCAGCCAATAAAAAAAACAGAAAATTATCAAAAACACCGATACGTAAAAAAATAAAGATTTTTTATATATTTTCATTAAATACTTCTTTCCTTTAAAATGTTATTTATTTTATATCTTGGAAGTTCTAAAAAATAATTGATTTTTTAATTTTGATACAATAAAATTTATAATGCATTAGAATAAAACTAATGTGAGGTTTGAAATCCTCTTCAGGTTGTCTGTTTATTTAGACGTAAAACTACCTTTTTGCTAAAGCAGGAAGGTAGTAAAATAATTATAATATACTACACTATTCCCTGAAATAGATTTCAACTTCCTGCTACCTTTAATGGTAGCTTTTTTATAAATATATTTCATATTCAGGAGATAGAAATAAAATGAAACAGATAAAAAATGAATTTGGCCGCTCCATGATAGAAATGCTGGGAGTATTAGCTATTATTGGAGTTCTTTCTGTTGGTGGCATTGCGGGATATTCAAAAGCTATGGAACAATTCAAAATAAATAAATTTATAGATCAAGTATCCCAGATTGTTGTCAACACACAAACATTATATGCTCAACAAAAAGACTATAATGGATTACATGCGGATGTGGCCATTTCAATGGGAATTATTCCCGATAATTTAGGCGCTTTAGACAATTCTTCCAATTTTTCACAATTTAAAAAACGTTTCGATAATCTACCTTGGAGCAATACATATATGGAATTAGAGGGAGTTGGTTCACGCAAACTATTTATGATATCTCTTTATGGTTCTTTGCCTGAAAAAGTTTGTACTACATTAGCCTCTCAAAATTGGGGAACATCTTCCACCGGATTAGTATCCATAACCGTTAATGGTCCCGGAGCTTCACCTCAATGGGATGGAGGAATTGGCACCAATGGCGGATGTCACGCTCAATATAACAGCGATTATACGCAATGCTCTAGTTGCACAGATAATGATGCCAGTGTTGTTTGCACTAAAGACCACAGTATTCCAATGTCTCCTTCTTTGGCCTCTCAAATATGCCAACAATGTGATTTATATTATGGGTGTGGCATAAGTCTTCTTTTCCAATAAAATATTCATGGATTAAATCGAATTATTTATTCGATTTAATCCATATCCGAAAAAAATGTGTCCAAAAATGAATTTTGTTTTCTTAAATATCTTTTTCCGCCATGTTTGTCTTTATCCAAAAGAACCATCTTGGGATTTTTCTTAAACTTTTCGATATTCGGAAAAGATGTTGTTTCAATGCTTTCTTCCGGAATTAAATAAATCGGCTCTAAAATCAGCGGAGTTTTGCCCTTGCTTTGCAAATCAAGCAAGTATCTGTTCAGATGGGATTCATCATGCCAACGTGCCGTGACACCATTTTTCGTATCTTCTTTAATTCTTGAATCCAACTCTTGAACCATATTCAGAAAAGTTGCGGTCAGCCCCCCGAAAAAACCGCCGGCAACATATTTATAGCCATTATTTTGCGCTACAAACGCCTGAGATTCTTTGTTTTTTTCATAAGGAAATGTATTCCTTTTATTACCATATGAACCAAAATGTTCCGTAAAAACCAGCTGTTGTTTTTCTGTCGGTAAAATTTCTTCTCCAACACTATTTTCAAAACAGTTTGGATATAAATTCGCATTCAAAAAATATACATATTTAAAACTTTTTAGTTTATCTTTAACGCCTAAAAAATAGTGGAATCTTTTTAAAGTCGGATTAGGCCATGGTTCAAATTTTGTAGCTATTTTTTTTGCATTCTCCGGAAATTTTTTTTCTTCATCGTCTGTAAAAACAAAATATGTTTTTGGCATATCCGGCAAAAAACAACGTTCCATATTAATATAGAAATTATCCCAGAATTTAATATAATTGCCCGTAGCAATATATAGTATTGCCACATTATTTTTAGGATAATCCACTTTTTGCACGATTTCAAGTTTGGCATGAGCCGGTAGTTTAACCCAACCTTTTAAGATAATCTCGTCTCCCCACCATGGATGACGATAATCCCATGTGTCTGGAGCAACCACTATTTTATCCGGATTTTTATTCAAATACGCGCTCCACCATGAATATGATGAATTGGCTATTATGTTATGCTTGCAATGTTTCATTAATTCCATATCCGTCGCGGCGTCGTTATCTTCGACATACAACGTTTTTTCGGAACGTCTAAAATTCTTTTTTACCCACGGCATATCGTTGGAAAATACATATAATGTCACATCCTTTTGAGTTTTATCCTTTATATACTCAATCCCTTGATTATAATATTCCAAGCCTAAAACCGGATAACCTGTCTCCAAATAATCTCCCCGCCTAAAATGCAAGCATACACTGTTTTCTTTTTCCATTTGCTGTACCATTTCTTGATTCTTGGCTGTTAATTTTTTCTTTAACTGAAACTCTTGCTCTATCTCCTTATTTTTACCTAAAAAATATGCCTCGTTCTGCATGTAGCCAATCCATGAAACACATGATGAACGCGTTGTATATTCGTCTGAATATTGAGACATACTGCATTTTTTTAATAAAAGATAATCCTGAATATAACGTAAGAAAAAATTACAGCGAGGAACAGATAATGGATAAATTTTAGCTAAATTATTTGTGCTATCCAAACGGCAAACATGTCTGTTTGAAGTTTTTGACTTTGCAAAATTAGCTGCGTACATAAACATTTGATTACCTAAACCGGCTTTTTCATTGACCGATATTAAATACACATTTTGCCACAAGATGTGAAGCAGTAAGATATATCCCAATAAAATTGATATTGAAATAATAAAAATTACTTTCCATAATTTTTTATCATTAAACATCTTTTCCTCTATAATTGTTTGCTTATGGTAAAAGATGTGTTTTAAAAATCAAGTCAATCTCGGTGTTTTTTAACAAAAAAACTCCCTTATCACAAAGGACAAGGGAGTTTTTATCAGTATTCAGTGATTATTTCAAAATTTTAGAAAC
>CAKQLP010000003.1 GCA_934254675.1 uncultured Alphaproteobacteria bacterium
CACTAATAACCTTACGCTGTGTTTCGGCATCAACGTTCTTTTTACTGTTATTTATACAACCAACTATCATCTTTATCTGCTCAAAAATTATTAGCGTGTAAGGTTCGTTTGATGCGCATAAATAATGAAATAGGATATAAAAAACAGAATATGTTGATATTTAAAATTTTTTTGCACTAAAACAAGAATTGTCATTGACTCAGATTGTAGTTTAATAGTATAAGATACAAACGAACGTTTGTTAAAAACAGAATGATGGAAAAAGTTGAAGATGTACTGGCTAACACTACTTGTAATTTAAATAAAAAATTAGCCCTAACAAAAAAATCCACCATTTTTTAGGGTGGATTTTTTGTATCTTAAAAACTATTTTTTTCTATCTCTTCAAAATATTGAACCGTTTCTTGAGAAAGTTGCTCGGTCGCTTGTTTATCACAAGCTAAAATACCATGCTCGTGATGCTGCAAAATGCTTATTGGCCATACATGAGTGATACTTCCTTCAACGGCATGTTGAACAGCCAATGCTTTTTGTGTTCCTGAGGCAAGAATAAGAACTTCTTCCGCTTCCATCATGGTTTCAATTCCAATAGTCAAAGCTAAAGAAGGAACTTTATTGACATCATTATCAAAAAAGCGAGAGTTAGCACGCAAAGTGCTTGGAGTTAGCAGTTTTAAGCGTGTACGAGAATTTAGAGAAGAATAAGGCTCATTTAGTGCAATATGCCCGTCTTCTCCAACTCCGCCGATAAACAAATTGACTCCGCCGCAATCTTTAATAGCTTTTTCGTAGGCGGCGCATTCTTTTGAAAAGTTTGTCGATAAGCCATTTAAAAAGTGAACATGTTCTTTTTTTACATTTACAAATTTTAAAAATTTATCCCACAAAGCATATTGAAACCCATGTTCATCACCAGCACCAATGCCAACGTATTCGCAAGTTCCAAAAAAAATAACATTTTCAAATGAAACTTTTCCTTCTTTATAAGCTTTAGCCAACGCAGCAAACATTCCAAGAGGGGTAGAACCGGATGGTAAGCCTAAAACAAATGGCTTTTTAGGGGTTGGACGATGTTTATTAATTCTATAAACAACATAGTCTGCCGCCCAAGAAGATAAATCTTCATATGTAGGTTTTATGACAACGCGCATTTTTTTCTCCTGTTTCTAATAGTGTGGTGGAGGAGTTTCCTCACTCAAAGGTTTTACAACATCAGGAGTGAGCATACTTTTTAATAAGGTATTTTGAGCGATTAAAGTATCAATGATTTTCCCTTGTTTTACAACAACTTCACTTAAATCATCCAAAGCTTTTTGTTGGTTGTCTAAGGTCATTTCAATAGCTATTAATCTTTGGTTTGTGTCAATATCAATCATTTATTTTCCTCCTAAAAAAATAGGCGTCTGTGGCTTCATGGTTGATAATTTCTCTATTTCTTTCTGTTCAAAATTTCGTGTATCAACACGTTTCAGCAGTTCTTCTTTTTCTTCATTAGACATTTTTATCATATTGCCGTAACCATTATTTTTTAAATAACTCGTTTCATATCCTTTATCATTGATTTCATAAAGTAATTGTCCGTTTTCATCATATTCTTTATATGATTTTCCGGTCCATAAACCTTTTTTATACAATTTTTCATATTTAATTTTTCCATTTAAATGATAGGCTGTCCGTAAGCCATTTGGAAGATTATTTTCTAAAGTGATATCATATAGTTTGTGGGCGTCTTTGTCATAAATATGCGCAATACCATTGATTTCATCTTGATAATAGGGGATTTCAGCCATAAGACTACCGTTAGCGTAATATAATTTTAGCATTCCGTTAAGTTGGTCGTTTTTATAATTGGCTTCAGAAATTAAATGTCCTGTATTATCAAATTCTTGATAAATTCCGGAACGTTTGCCATCAATAATATTCATTTGCTCATTAAGATTTCCAGTCGCTTCAAAATAAGTTTTGGCAACGCCGTTTTGGATGCCGTTAACATAAGGAATTTCAGCCATTTTATTACCGCTTTCATAATAAAGCGTCAGCATTCCGTTTGAATTTGCGGCAGATGCCCCCTGTTTTGGGGCTGTCAGATATTTATACTTGGTTGCGCCATTGGTATAATACCCTGTTTCAGAACCCGCAAAAACGCCGTTTTGGTAAAAAGATTCCGAGATTTTATTTCCAAAATCATCCCTTTTTATGATGGCTCCGTTTAAATCTCCTTTGCTGTAATCAAGTTCTTGACTAACAGTTTTTCCATCTGGTTTATATACAGTCAACTTTCCCACGGGTTGTCCATCGGTCATATAAATTTGAGATGATTTTTTCCCGTCTTGCGTATAAAGGGCGCTATATCCATTAGCTTTGCCATTAACATATTCCGTGCTACGCTTGATATTGCCGTTTTCGTAATATTCAACGACTTTACCATGCAATTGGCCGTTTTTATAAGTTTTCTTATACATAATGTTTCCATTTTGATAATATCCGGTATCGTCTCCATCTAATTTTCCATTTTTAAATTCGGTCACGGATTTTATTTTTCCGGTATCATAAAATAATTTGGCTGTTCCGTTTAAAACACTGAAATAATAGGGAAGACTGGCTGATTGTTTGCCGTTTGGATAAAAAGATTTAAATTCTCCGTTTGGCTCATCCGCGGTATAGTTGGCTTCAACAGCCAATTTTCCGTTTTCATAATATTTTTTATAAATACCTTCCCGTAAATTTTCTTTAAGATTTATATATTCATCTGTTTTTCCGGTTTTATAATATGTCTGAGTGACACCTTCTAATTGTCCGTTTTTATAATTGCTTTCAGCATATAATTTTCCATCTTCATAATAAGTTTTTTGTACGCCGTCATATTTATTGTTGACGTAAGAATTAACTTCTTTAATTTTGCCGGATTCGTAATAAACTTGTTCCACGCCTTCGGCCTTGCCATTCAAATAAGGAGTTTCGGTAGATACTTTTCCATTTGGGAAGTATTCAATATATTTTCCATCAATTAAACCATCTTTATTAAGGGTATAGGTGTACTTTGGCTTTCCATCAGGAAAATATCCAATTTCTTTTCCGGATTGTTTGTTATCTTTAAATTCTGATGCTGCGGTCATTGAACCTTCTTCATCATAGGCCATCACTGGACCATCTAATTTGTTGTTTTTATAGGTGTAAACCTTTTCTATTCCTCCGGATGGATAGTAAACAATAGTTTCTCCGGCTTGCTTGCCATTTACATATGTGGCTTTGGACTGGATGGAGCCGTCATTGCGATAAGTGATGACATCTCCGTCTATTTTATTGTTTTTATATGGAGTTTCCGTTCTGACTTGCCCATTATCGTAATAAGTTTTCTGAATGCCGTCTTCATGAATAATCGGCGCGTCAAAAGAAGATTGTTTTACTTCCGATGATGAATTAAAAGAACGAACCCCCGGCATTAAATCAAATTTAATGGCCAACAAAAAAACTATACCTGCTATAATTAAAACAATAAGTCCGGAATTTTTTTTCATAATATCTCCTTTTGTCGTCGATATTTCAACAAATTAATATATTCATACCATGAACAATTATTGACTTCAAGTTTATTTGCGTTAATCAACAAAAAAAACTAAGCATATTGAGTTTGTCTGTTTTGTAAAAGTTTGGTAATGGACAGCTGTAAATTTTCATTACGATTTTCGGCTATAAACTCCAGAGTGTCACTTTCTTTAGGACTCAAATCATTTTTAATGCCTAAATCATCATAGTATTGTTGACTTTCATTTTCTAATTGGGACGCGGATTCCGTTTGTCCTATATGAGCGTAATAAAGAGCTAAATTGTGGCGGGCATGCGCTATTTGAGCGGCATAAATGTCTGCGTCACCATTTTCCGAAACGGTTTGATAAGCATACACGGCTTTTTCATAATTTCCCTCTTGCCAATAAATGTCACCGCATCGGCTCCATGCGTTTATGTTTTTAGGGGCAAGTTCCAAGGCCAGCTCAAATGAATTTTGTGCCAGTTCCAAATTGTTTTGTCCGGCAATCGTTCCAAATAAACAAGCATAAGAGGCCGCTTGAGCATAGGTTAATTCTTTTGGCATTCCGGTTTGCAAATCTGCTTTATCAATTTGTTGTTTTATTAAATTTTCCAGAAGGTTTAAGCACAAGGAATTATCTCCTTTTGCCCAAAAAATGAGAGCTTCATTAATGTCCGGCAAGTCTTCGCCGTTAAGCTTAGAAAATTTTCCTGTATTGCACAAGGATATAAAATCCTGTACCGCCGCTATGGATTGTAGAATTGTTTCTTCGCTTGTTTCTCCTTTATTCCGATAATAAACGGCTTGAGCTATTTTTTGCGGAGTGACATCTCTTCCAAGCATGTTAATAATTAAACTGATTAATTCATTTAAGGATTCTTGAGGTTGTTGATAAGACAGAACAGTTTCATCATCAAGTTTTTCAAAATTTTTTTCTTTGTTTTTATTCCAATCCAATTGAATTTCTTGCGTTTTTAGTGTTTGGCGTTTGAGATGCTCTTTGAGTTGTAAAATATCATCTGTTGTAGCGGAAGATTCAACTAAATATTTTGAAAGTTCTTTGTCTTTTTCATCAAGAGCGGCTTGTCTTTTTTCGGAGAAGGATAGGTCTTTTTCTAAAGCGTCATCAACAGGTGATGTGGTAGCCGTCAATTGAAGATGTTTGTTATCATGGCTTTCCTCGTTTTGATTATCGTCAAAGCCCAAATCTATGCCATTTTGAAAAGATGTTGTTCCGGTGGTGGTATAAAAAAGTCCGGCATCTTGGGTTTCTCCATCGGCAATGCGAAAAGTGTCTAATACGGATTTGATATAAATAATCAAAATAAGAAGTAAAAATCCACTGAATGCAGTCATGATGTAAACGCCGTTAGGGCCAAAATCTTGAATAAGCAGACTGTGAATTTTTTCTAATTTAGCACTGAGCATAGCCAATATATTATCCAATTCCATGGATTTTGGGAATGAATTTTCAGCAAACGGACTAAGCATTTGTTTTTTCCTCTGTGTTTGCGGCTGAAACGTTCAAATTTTAGATAAAACGTTTTTTTACAAAATCACTCTACACAAATAGTCAGGTAAAGTAAAGGGTTTTATATATTGTTTTTTTGTTCTTTTATGAGTTGCAGTAAATTTTCATCGCCTGATTCTTTTGCATATTCCACCGCTTGTTTCAAATTATTTTTTGCGGCTTCAAAATTTCCTGATAATTTTTCAATTAAAGCCAGATTTGCATAATCAGAAGCCAAGCCGGAACATCGTTCGTGATTTTGTTCTAACATTAGAGATTGTTGCAAGAGAACTTTGGCGCGTTGCAGATTTTTTTTTCTTAAAAAAATGAGCGCCAACAAACTGTAAGCGTGCGCAATATGAAAGTTAAGACTGTGTTTGCGGTTTTCGCTTAAAATCAAGCGTAGCTTTTTTTCGGCTTGGTCATATTTTTCCAGTTGGCATAAGGCTCTTGCCTGAAGATAAAGAGTTTCCGCATATGCCGAAAAATTTTGCTGCCCTAAATACAAGTCGGCGGCTTTTCTCGCTGAATTAAAAGCCTGAGAGGTTTTTCCGCCGTTTAACAGAAAATGTCCAATAAGCTGTCGGCTGAAGGCTTCACCACGTTCATTGTGTTGTCTTAAATAAAGTGTTAAAGCTTGTTTTGAATGTTTCAAGGCGTTCTTTTCATTTTTTTGCGCCAAACACACTAAGGCAATCTGGTTTGAAATATCCGCGGTCAATTCATCGGAAAGTGAAATATTTTTTGCGAGTGTCAGTTTATCGCATGCTTCGTCTATTCTGTTTTCAAAAAGCATAAGCATGCCTAAAACGGCAATGGTTTGTGCTTTAAAAAACTGTAATTTGGCTGATTCAAAAATTTTTAAGGCGGATTCAATCATGGTTTGCGCAACATCATTAACGCAGCTTACTCGATAAATTTCGGCTAAAAGCAAATAAGATTGCGCTTCTTCAAAAAAATAGCGTTTTTTTTGAAAAAATTTAAGCGCGGCTGAAGCGTTTTCAGAAGCGGAAAGCATGTCTCCTTCTTGTAAATAAGCAAAAGAAGATAAATAGTTTTTATAGGCGGCAAGCTTGGCGGACAGTCTTTTCTTTTTTATTTTTGAGATAATGCCGGCAATATCTTCGTCTTTGAATAAAAGATGTGAGATATGCGCGGTGGATAAAAGAATAAAAGGTGTTTTTAATTTTTTAGGCAGTTTTCTCAATTTATTGTAAATAGGTTCCAATGAAATAAAGTGAGCTTTTAATAAAAGACTTAAAGCCTGTTTTTTATTTTTCAAATAATCGGCGGCTTTAGCCGGCCTTCCGCAAACAAGAAAAGTTAGGGCATTTTGCGCCGAATGATGAAAATTAAAAAATAATTCAAAAATAGCCTCATCTAAAACGGCGGTAGAATAAAAGTGTTTTTGCTTGCTAAGCTGTTGGCGCTTTAAAATGTTTAATTGGGCTAACTTTTTTAGATGTTTATAGCGAAGATAAAATAAAACAACACAAAATAATCCGCTGATAAAAAATATCAATCCGGCTAAAACGGCAAAGAAAAAATATTTTTCAGACATTTACACTCTATTAGCAATTTTCAGTTTAAGATAATATATTATTAGATTATAAAGGAAAAAAATAAAATGGCTATTACAAAATTAACTTCTGACCAACTTTATCGCAAATGTGATCCGTCAAAATTTGATTTTAATACAACGGCTGATTTGGAAGAACGCTTGTCGGCTTTGGGGCAGGACAGGGCAATTCACGCTGTTGAGTTGGGAATTCATATAAAATCACGAGGATATAATTTGTTTTGCCTTGGTCCCGAGGGAACCGGAAAAACCAGTTTGGTTAAACGTATTTTGGAAAAAGAAGCAAAAAATCGTAAAACTCCGGATGATTGGGCTTATGTTTATAATTTTGATGAGCCGTATAAGCCTTTGGCCATGAGCTTTCCGGCCGGTCAGGCGGCAGAATTTGCCAAAGACGTTGATGAATTGTTAGATGAATTATCCGATTCTTTGCCGGAAATAATTGAATCTGAAGAATATAAGGCAGCTTTGGGAATTATCCGCCAAAAGTATAAAGCCAAAAAAGAAGAATATATAAATGTGCTGCAAAAAAAAGCCAAAGGCAAAAGAGTGTCATTGTTGCATATGCAAATGGGACTGGTCGTGGCACCGATGAAAGACGGCGAAGTTTTGAGCCCAGATGCGTTTGAGCAATTACCGGAAGAAGAAAAAAAGCTGGTGATGGAAGATTTGAACGCAATGCAAGAAGAAATTGAGAACGCCACTCAAGATTTGCCGCGTTGGGAAGAAAAGCAAAAACGAGAAATTACCATTTTGCGTGAAAAATTTGTGCGTTCGGCCGTTAAAGACCCGATAGACGCGTTGCGTAAAAAATATAAAAGTCAGCAACCCTCTCGATTCTTGAAACAAATTCAAGACAATATCTTGGATAATATTGATGATTTTGTACCGACGGACAGTGACCGGCAAGCCGCAACAACCGGAGCCGATGAAGATCCATTACAACAGCTGTTGAGCAAAATGAAACAGCCGGAAGAGGATAAGTTTGCCAAATTCAAGGTTAATGTGATTGTTAAAAATGTTCCAAATTCCGGCGCGCCGATTATCACTGTGGACTATCCGACACAGGGTAATTTGGTGGGAAAAGTTGAGCGTATCCAACAATATGGCGCGTTGTTGACAGATTTTACCTTAATTAAAGCCGGAGCTTTGCATCAGGCTAACGGCGGATTTTTGCTGTTAGACGCGCGTAAAGTCTTGGAGCAGCCCTATGCTTGGGATTCGCTGAAACGCGCCATTGCTTCTAAAAGGGTTAAGATTGAAGCGCCGTCGGAAGAAACAAGCTTTACAACTATTTCTCTTGATCCGGAGCCGATTCCTTTGGACATTAAGGTTGTTTTGACCGGTGATTTTGAAATTTATGAATTGTTGAGTGAAAGAGACCCTGATTTCCGCGACTTTTTCAAAGTTGAGGCCGATTTTGGTATGATTATGGATAGAAACGCCGAAAACGAAGTGGAATATGCCAAGCTTATCGGCTCGCTTTCTAAAAAGAAACAGTTGCGCTCGCTCAATCGCCAAGCTGTGGCTCGGGTGATTGAATATGCCTCTCGTATGGCTGATGATGCCGGAAAATTGACCGCGCATATTTCATCTATCGGGGATTTGTTGCGCGAGGCCGATTATTGGGCGCGGGTTTCAAATTCTAAGCAAATTGGCAAAAATCACATCGACCAAGCCATTGAAGCGCAGATTTATCGTTCTGACCGCATTAAAAAAGCCATGTTGGAAGAAATTGATAAAGGCACGATTTTAATGGATGTCAAAGGCGAGCGCGTGGGGCAAATCAACGGTTTGGTTGTTTATGATTTTTCTCGCTATTCCTTTGGCAAACCAGCTCGCATAACCACGCAGGTTCGCATCGGTAAGGGCGACTTTATGGATATTGAACGAGAAATTTCGATGAGCGGGCCAATTCACACCAAAGGTGTTCTGATTCTGAAATCGTTGATTTCCAATCGTTTTGCCAAACATTCGCCGTTGTCGCTGTCGGCTTCAATTGTGTTTGAACAATCTTATGGCGGTGTTGATGGAGACAGTGCGTCTTCGACGGAATATTATTGCTTGCTGTCAGCCATAGCAAATTTGCCGATTAAACAAAGCATTGCCGTGACCGGTTCTATAAATCAATTTGGAGAAATTCAGCCGATTGGCGGCGTAAATGAAAAAATCGAAGGTTTCTTCGATGTTTGCGCTCACGATGGCTTAACCGGCAAGCAAGGTGTGATAATTCCACGCACTAATGTTGATAATCTGATGTTGCGGGCGGATATTGTGCAGGCGGTTGAAGAAGGACGCTTTACAATTTACGCTATTGACACTGTTGATGATGGCATAGAGATATTGACAGGCGTTAAAGCCGGAAAATTGGATAATAAAGGCAATTATCCGAAAGGTACTGTAAATTATATGGTTGAAGAAAGCTTGCGCCAATATTATCAGGACTATGCCCGTTACGCTAAAGAAACTCTTGGTTGTTTATAACAGAACTTCAAAAAACACCGCTTAGTTTGCGCTAAGCGGTGTTTTTTTGTTATAAAATCTTGCAAAACGCCGGAAAAATGTTAATTATTTATAAAAAATTAAGCAATCATAAGCTTTAATAAAAGCAAAAAGAACTTTGTGAAGGATGAAATATGAATACATTGCAACCCCGCGACGCTTTAGTGCCTATGGTGATAGAGCAAACACCTAAAGGCGAGCGTTCGTTTGATATTTTTTCACGTTTGCTGAAAGAACGGATTATTTTTTTAACCGGTGAAGTTAATGATGAAACTTCGGCTTTGGTTTGCGCTCAACTTTTGTTTTTGGAAGCGGAAAATCCAAAGAAAGATATTTTCTTATATATAAATTCTCCGGGGGGTGTTGTGACTTCCGGCATGGCTATGTATGACACTATGCAATACATATCTTGCGATGTTGTGACAATTTGCATTGGTCAGGCATGTTCAATGGGGTCATTTTTGCTGGCCGGCGGCGCAAAGGGCAAACGCTATTCATTGCCAAACTCGCAGATTATGATTCACCAGCCATCGGGCGGAGCCAAAGGACAGGCCGCCGACATTGAAATTCAGGCCAAATTGATATTGGATTTGCGTAAACGTTTGAACGCCATTTACGCGCAAAACACCGGTCAAAAAATTTCGGTTATTGAACGCGCTATGGACAGAGATAATTTTATGACGCCGCAAGAGGCTTTGGATTTTGGTTTGATTGACCATATTATTGCCAACCGCGATGAAGTGAAGTAGGTGAGAGATGAGTGACGAAAACAACGATGAAATTTTGCATTGTTCTTTTTGCGGTAAAAGCCAAAAAGAAGTGAAAAAGCTGGTTGCCGGACGTGGCGTGTATATTTGTAATGAATGTATAGATGTTTGCCATTCCATTATGGAAGAAGAGCCGGAATTGAGCGGAGAGAATAAAAAAGCTTCGGCGGATGAGCCGTTAATGAACAGTTTGCCAACGCCGTCAAAAATTAAAGAGTTTTTGGATGAATACGTCATTGGTCAGGATTATGCCAAAAAAGTGCTGTCCGTGGCGGTTTATAACCACTATAAGCGCTTGAACAACCCTAAAAAAGATGAAGTGGATATAACCAAATCAAACGTGATTTTGATTGGTTCCACCGGTTGCGGAAAAACTCTGTTGGCGCAGACTTTGGCTAAAATTTTGAATGTGCCGTTTGCTATTGCCGACGCCACCACCTTAACCGAAGCCGGTTATGTGGGCGAAGACGTGGAAAACATTGTTTTGAAACTGGTGCAAAACGCTAATTACGACATTGAAAAAGCGCAACGCGGCATCATTTATATTGATGAAATTGATAAAATATCCCGTAAAGGCGACGGCCCGTCCATCACTCGAGATGTTTCGGGTGAGGGCGTGCAACAGGCTTTGCTGAAAATTATTGAGGGTACAGTGGCCAATGTTCCTCCGCAAGGCGGTCGTAAACATCCACAACAGGAATTTTTGCACGTTGACACCAAAAATATTCTGTTTATATGCGGTGGAGCTTTTGCCGGTTTGGAAAAAATTGTGGAAAAACATGGCGCGGAAGGCACAAATTCTATCGGTTTTGGGGCAAAGGTAGAAAAAGACGAAAAAACAGTCGGGCAGATTTTGAAAGACGTGCGCCCGGAAGATTTAATTAAGTATGGTCTTATTCCGGAATTTACCGGTCGTGTTCCAGTTATTGCCACTTTAGATGACTTGAATGAAGACGCGCTGATTAAGGTTTTGACCGAACCGAAAAATGCCTTAGTCAGTCAATATGCCTCATTGTTTGGTATGGATGATGTTAAATTAACGATAACGCCGGAAGCTTTGCGCGCGATTGCCAAAAAAGCTATTGAACGCAAGACCGGAGCTCGTGGATTGCGGGCGATTATGGAAGAAATTCTGATGGAATGGATGTATGAACTTCCGGATGAAAAAGATATTTCTGAAATCGTTATTGATGAAAAAGTTATCACCGAAGGGGCAAAGCCAAAGTTGGTGAAACATCAAGCAGAAGAAAAAAAATCCGCTTAACATAAGAATGAATAGGTAAAGAAGCCCCGGCGATAATAAAACGACGGGGCTTAAAAAAAGAGGTTGAATTTCTTCAACCTCTTTTTTGTGGTTACTTTAGTGCTAGACTATTCATTACCTAGCCTATAATAGCAAACAGCACACTTTTTAACAGATCTTGGAACTAGAATAGCTTTGTCAAAAGTGTCCGTCTCATTAATATCTCCACTTTCCAAAAGAGTTCGCTGTAATCTTTTACAAGCACTTTCTTTGTTTTCTCCGCTGTTAACCCATGTGTTATACATATACATCTCATCTGTTTCAATAGGTATTCCTAAATTTCTAAGTTGTACATCGTTTGGAGTATCTTTTTCACACTTGCTAAGTTCAGCAGTATAACATTTTAAATTTGAACAAGGAACTGTAACTTGTTGGAAGTTAGTATAAAGAGATCCATCTTCATATTCTGTTTTTTGTTTTTCAGAAAAATAGTCGCCAAAGTTTGCGCAAGTTTTAGTTGAACATTCGCTTCCCGGTAATTCTGTATAGTTTGAAGCAGTATCAAAACCATCTTCAAATATATAGATTGCACCATCTTTATGAACATAGCCAGATTTGAAACCCATAGGCAAAGCTCTATCATTTTTATTTTTATGTTCTTTCATATAGTTATTTACCTTGTCATAATAACTAACAGAGGTAGCCTCATCAGGACCATAAGGACTATATATTTTTTTTGTTTTACAGCTAGGGAAATAACCTGCATAATTAAATACATCTCCTCTAACCAAGTCTATCTGTCCCAATAGATCACTTGGTACATA
Organism: uncultured Alphaproteobacteria bacterium; assembly: GCA_934254675.1. Classification (GTDB taxonomy): domain Bacteria; phylum Pseudomonadota; class Alphaproteobacteria; order RF32; family CAG-239; genus RUG410. The sequence goes on from CAKQLP010000003.1 coordinate 11,955, forward strand.
ATAACCTGTAAAGATATTTGATAAAATATTTCGAGAGGCACCTGCAAATGAAAAGTAGGCATAGTCGCACCCTCCACCATTTAAACTAGTTGTTATATACCAATGTGTAGAAGATATATAATAGAAAGATTCTTGGTGTGTATTAAGAACATTAATTCTTCCATCATTATAATATGGTGGGTAAACAACTGTACCATGAGCATGAGAAATATCATTTGCATCCTTACTTTGTTCGGCTAATCCAGATTTCAAACGGATTACAGGATATATTGTAGGCAAAGAACCAATATATTGATACTGCTTTTCTCCATCAAAAGGAATATTTATCTCTTTATAAGTTAAATCCGAAATATAATTATCATTATCCGCAAAGGCGTATTCGTAATCAGAATTTTCCTTTCTCTTCGAACTCAAAGTTTCATAGTTGGAAAAACTATAAACTTCATGATTGCCTTTATTTTTTGGCGTAATTTTTAATTTCAAATTATAGGAATTAAGCGATGGTGTATAACCAATAGCTAATAATTCTTCATCAGAAGCTATAGAATCTTTTGTCAAACCCAAAAGTTTAGCTATTTTACAGACATCATCACTCTCATCCTCACACTCATCATCCTTGTCAGCTAATTTAACAGGTGAAATACTATTTACTCCATTAGTATAAGAAATGTCCGCGCATTTTGATGGACGAGTAACGTATCCCCACTCATAAAGATGTCCTAGAGGGTCACTACCCGTTGATACGTTCCAAAGAAGTGCTGGACACACATTATTAGTTGATGTATTTCCCCAACTTTGACCATCAGTATCATTACATTTATCCATTTCCTCATAAGGGCCGGCGCATTTAACTTTGGCGTAAATGGTGTATGTGTCATATTTAGGCGAGTTGTTAGGAGTATTTTTAGGCGTGCAAGTACCGCAAGGAGCGTTGCTGGCGATGACAGATTTATTTTCTGTAAAGGTGTTGTTTTTGGTATCGCAATCGGCTTTCGCAACCAAGCCTTGCTGTTTACAAGTTTTCAGCGTGCAAGTACCGCAAGGAGCGTCACTGGCGGTGACAGATTTATTTTCTGTAAAAGTGTGGGTTCTGGTATCGCAATCGGCTTTCGCAACCAAATTTTGCTGTTTACATGTTTTGGTTGAGGAAGGATCGGTAGAGCAGATATAACAATCCCCTTCCTTGAGGCTTTTTCCAATCTTTTTCTTTGTGGCGCCGTCCTGGCAAGTTGGATTTGGACTGGAGCCAGGGTAAAGGTCATTGCAAGTGTTATATTGACAATACCAGTGTGAACCTTGTTTATCGACACATTCTTTACAATCGCCGTGAATATCGTTTTGGGTACGATTATAAAGAGGAGAACATTTATCTATTTTTGTTAGGTAATAACATCCTGTGTCGGCATCATAGTTGCATTTTTCATTCTTTTGTCTTGTTTTTTCACATTCTTCTTGAGTGAGCTTGCATCTTTTATAAGCGCAGACGCCAGATTTATAGCATTCTTCATAGGTCTTGTTATACCAGCTTGTGTCATTGCAATCTTTATGGTCACATGGAATTACTGTGCTGTTAGCTTCCGGCATATTTGTATCACCTTGACCACAATCTTCGGAGTCCGGCAAAAAACACACCCGAGCCGAAGCGGTTGTGACACACAGGAAACAACATATAACTGCTAGGTTGAGTATTCTTAGATATTTTTTAATCATCGATTTTCCCCTAATTAAATTTACCCAATCTCAGACCTAACATTTTGTTTTAGCCTGATTTATCTTGATAAAAACTGTCCCTAAAAAACGACCGTTTTTTAGGGACAGTTAAATGAAAGAATTTTTGAAATAGAGGATTGTTACACTTTTATGAATAAATTAATGAATTTCCGATAGTTTCTTGCAAAAAAATAAACTTTATGCTATCCTAAAATCGGTAGATAAATGTGTCCATTTTAAACGGTCGTTTTTTTGGGACAGTTTTAAACCGTGAAATAGCCTGATTTCCTGCGACACAGGACAGTGTTAAAATATAAAAAATATTTAGGAGACTAAAAATGATACAACGATGTTTAATTTTATTACTGACAGTCCTGTGTTTGGGAGCATCTAATGTCTCAGCTCGGGTGTGTTTTTTGCCGGACTCCGAAGATTGCGGTCAAGGTAATACAAATATGCCGGAAGCTAACAGCACAGTAATTCCGTGTGACCATAAAGATTGCAATGACACAAGCTGGTATAACAAGACCTATGAAGAATGCTATAAATCTGGCGTCTGCGCTTATAAAAGATGCAAGCTCACTCAAGAAGAATGTGAAAAAACAAGACAAAAGAATGAAAAATGCAACTATGATGCCGACACAGGATGTTATTACCTAACAAAAATAGATAAATGTTCTCCTCTTTATAATCGTACCCAAAACGATATTCACGGCGATTGTAAAGAATGTGTCGATAAACAAGGTTCACACTGGTATTGTCAATATAACACTTGCAATGACCTTTACCCTGGCTCCAGTCCAAATCCAACTTGCCAGGACGGCACCACAAAGAAAAAGATTGGAAAAAGCCTCAAGGAAGGGGATTGTTATATCTGCTCTACCGATCCTAATGCAGAGACCTGTGACACCTATCAAGATGAAGAAAAAATTGGAATTGATAGAGGTTGCTGGGAATGCAAGCCATGTCCGTCAGACAGAACTAAATTCAAATGCACTCAAAAAATTCGTGAAGGCTATGAAATCAAAAACGGCGTCTGCCAAATCTCTTCCCAAACCCAAACATGTAATCCTGATGTTGGCGAATATGTTTCCAAAGACTTTTGTCAGGAGGGGTATTATGATAAATGTTACGATTGCGACAACAATGTAAAATGTGATTTAGATACCACATCAAAATGCTACAAAATTAATTGTAGTACTTTAACAGAACAGGGATTTGATTGGTATGATGATCAACGCCAATGCGAGGAAAGCACTCATCAAAATTGCAAATTAGATAAAGGGTTTGGTTGTTATTATTCAGAGACTGTCCAAGTAACTTGCCAAGAAAAAGATGGATTGTTTGCGACAGAAGCGGAGTGCGAAAAATTTGGTATAGGTGGTTCTGCTCGTTGCACAAAAGAAAATAATTGTTACCGACCGGATGAATTTAGAATTATAGTTGATTGGGACGGAGATCCTGATGATGCATTCGGCAATGCTGACTTTTTTGCCTTTGTTTTAACAAATGGAAGTTCAACCATTGATATACGTCCTTATGATAAATCAGCATATGCAAATATATCATCCTCCTATTCTTTTGGTAAAATGTATAGTGTAAATGTCGGAACCTATAAAATAAAAATTAGGGGGGCTCATATGAGATATGTTGCATATTGTGAATATGGTGCTTGTGAATATAATACTACTGAATTACTAAAGAGTTGCAGATCTTATACAAGCGCTCTTCCGACATCTGTGCCTAATATTCAAGACTTGAAGTGTCAATATATAGAGAATTTTGAAATGACAGATGCTGATGGCAATAAATTAGCCTCTTTTGATCCTAGAAATCAAAAAGATGGGGTGGATTATCCTTTAACCTTGGAGCCTGAAGCTTGCGCTTACTACTATGGTTCTTCATATGGTGAGAACTACACAAAAACGATTGCCACTCCATCATATACATCTACCTATACATTTAAGGGAGGAATAACATATTATGTTAATTTACCAACAAAATCGTTAAATAGTTATTATAAATGTTTAGAAATAAAATAAGCTACCAACAAAAAAGAGGTTGAAGAAATTCAACCTCTTTTTTGTGTAAGATCAGAGAACTTTTACTTGTTCTTTGAATAAATAGAAAATTCTCCGTTGTTTCGAGTGAGCAGGATATCTCCCTTCATACAAGCAAAGTCAAACCCTTGCTCAAAAGAAGCATCAGAATACAGCGTGCCGTCAAACTCGTATAAAAAGAATTTGTCTCCACGGCGTACGGCAAATGTCCGATGCTTTTCAGAAAGAATGTATCCATCGTCAGCTTCAACAGAAAGCCATTGCTTGTTTTCAACTAACAGATGCGCCAGTCTGTCTGATACGGAAAAACAAAGCGCAAAGTGGCTGGTTTTGCTTGGAATGACTTTGATGAAGCCGCCGGCAATAAAGTTTCCGTCAGTCAACGAGTAAAGCTCATAGCTTCCGGCTTGGCCGCAGACAATAAAGTCAAAGCCAAAGTCCAAGCTTTTTTCCGGCAAAATAAGCTCCTCCAAAGTGATTTCCGTGCCGCAAGCTTTGAATATGCGCCAGCACTTTTCTGTTTTAACGGCAAAAAAGTGTCGGTGGCGGATAACTTCAAAACCGTGCAACTCCAATAAAATGGATGAACCATTCCACAAAATAACGTGACAAAGGCCGTTCATTTCTGAAATCAGCAGGATGTTTTGGCGAAAACGGATGATTTTTACCGGCGCTTCTTTGCTCGAAAGCATGCGGAACAACTCTTTCCCCGCAAGGGAGTAAACTTTATCCGGCGTAAAAATAAGTCCGCTCTCGTTTTCTACTCTCAGATATTTCAAATCCGTGTCAAACACAGATTTCTTGCGGTTTAAATCGTACAAACGAAACCGACCATCGCACTCGCACAAAACAAGTCCTTCTTCCTGATAAATTTCATAATCCATACAGAAAAATTTTAAAATTATACAAAAAAACATCTAAATTATAGCTTTTGCAAGAGATGCTGTCAATCATAAAAAAAAAGAGGCCGAAGCCCCTTATTCTTTTTTATCTGTTTTCTGGAGTTTATTTGATATTTGCGGTTAAAACGCTTAAAACCTTAACCAGTTCTTCTTTCATGTGCGTCCGATCAACCACAATATCTACCATTCCGTGTTCCAACAGATATTCCGCCCGTTGGAAGCCTTCTGGCAATTTTTCATGAATGGTTTGTTCAATAACACGCTGTCCGGCAAAACCGATTAAACATCCTTTCTCTGCAATATTGACATCTCCAAGCATGGCAAACGACGCCGAAACGCCGCCAGTCGTCGGATCTGTTAATATAGATATAAAAGGAATGCCGGCCTCTTTTAATTCATTAATGGCCGCTGTTGTCCGCGCCATTTGCATCAGCGACAGCATGCCTTCTTGCATACGCGCTCCGCCGGAAGCGGCAACGGTGATTAACGGCTCTTTGTTTTCCAACGCCAATTTTGCGGCTTTTACAATACCCTCACCAACGGCAATACCCATTGAACCGCCCATAAACGAAAAATCCATAGCCGCGACAACGCTGGAAATTCCACCGATTTTTCCATGCGCAACCTGAATAGCGTCTTCACATCCGGTTTTTTTTCGATTGCTTTTCAGACGGTCGATATATTTTTGAATATCCTTAAATTTCAGCGGATCATCTTGAATAATCGGTAAATCGATTAAGTCATACTTTTCATCATCAAACAAAAGTCTGAAACGCTTTTCCACATACAAACGGAGATGGTGTCCGCAAGCTGTGCAAACATAATGGGAATCTTTCAGCTCTTTGGAAAACAGCATTTGATTGCAATTCGGACATCTTACCCATAAATTATCAGCAATTTCTTTCGGGGTTGTTTTTTTTATTTTCGGACGGACGATTTCTGTCAGCCAGTTCATTGGTTATCCTTTCTTGAAAATTTGGATTTTATATTGCTTAGCCAAGCTTTAATTTTGTTTGTTTTGGCTTGTTTGGCAATTTGCTGCGCCTCGGCTTGCGCTTTGGCACGCTGTTCTTGCAAACCGGCAATATTTTGCTTTAATCCGCTTACGGTTTCATTCAGCTTTTCATGCTCTTTATTCAAGGCCTTGTTTGTTTTACGCTGTATTTTTAGCTCACGCCGCATCGGCGCCGCATCAAACCAAGAATTGATTTTGCCCCACACATAACCGTAAAGCAAAAAAGAAAAAAGCAAAAGTTTTGTGTTTACATGAACTTCGCTTTCTAAAGGCCAAAGAGAAAAAACAAGACCGTCTTCGCCGACCTGAGCGTTGTAAATACCCCAAACGGCAATAAAAACTAAAGGTATTTCAAAAATATAATGTAACAGTTTCATGGCTTTTCTCCTTATAAAAGAGTGCCGTTATTTAGCATTCAGCCTGTCATGCAGTTCTTTGCCGGTTTTGAAATGCACAATATTCTTAGCCGGCACGTCAACACGTGTTTTGTTTTTAGGGTTGATGGCTACACGTGGATTTCTGGTTCTGACAGAAAAAGCGCCAAAACCTCTAATTTCTATGCGGTCGCCCTCAGCCAGCGCTGAAGTTAATTTTTTAAAGACGACACTCACAATGTTGTCAATATCTCTAAGTGTTAAGTTTGGCATTTTTGCCGCAATTCTTTCAACTAATTCAGATCTAGTCACTTTTTCCTCACATTACAATAAAGTTAGACATTTTCTTTTTAGATACACTTTTATTTTGAATTTATCCATACAATTTTTAAGATTTTACACAAACATCAGGCGCTCTTAAATACAAAGGCTTAGGATAATTTAGTTTTTTATTCTGAAATTTTTGAACGGCGCAGGCGGCCAAATCGGTGATGGACGCTGTTTTATCCATGCGGATGGCGTGTAAAACCAGTCCGCTTGGTTTATCCAAAAAACGCTCGACGCCGTTACCGATAAGGGTGACGGTTTTGCCTTTAAGTCTGCTGATGATTTCTTCATAGGGTAAAGCTTCCGCTTCGCAAAGTTTTTCTAATTTTCCGTTAAAGAGCTGAAAATAAAAATCAGCGCGTTTGGTCTCAATAATAACTGCGTTGAAATCCGAAAGTTCGGACATATCCAGTGAATGAACATAAGCTTCAAAGGCGGACACGCCTGTGATGCTCAGCCGAGGACAGGCCAAATCAAACGCGCGGGCGGCGGCAATGGATGATCTGACGCCTGTAAATGAACCCGGACCAATGCATACGGCCAGCAGATTGAGGTCATTGAATAAAAGATTTTGTTTTTGCAAAATTTTTTGAATTTGCGGCAACAATGTTTCCGCTTGGCCAAAATCCATTTCTTCTGAAAATTTTTCAACAACGGTATTATCTCGCAAAAGCGCGATGGAACAACAATCTGCCGTGGTGTCAAAAGCCAATGTTAACATAGTTATCAACCTTATAAAAAAATAAATTGCCTATTTATCTGTGTTTATTTACTATAAAAAAAGTAATAAGACAAACATTTTTTTTGTAAAGAAGATTTTGCAATGGATATGGAAATTTTACGCGATATGGTTTTTATCAGCCTGTTTTTATTTTTTGTCTTGCTGGGAATTATAGGCGCGCTACAAATTAAAATTTATAAATATAAGCATAAAATATATTTTATTCGTCGAGACAGAGAACGATGTACCGAGGTTTTGTTTGCGGCGAAAGACGGCTATTTTTGCTTTGTGTATCCAGATCAAAAAGTGAAAGATCCGCAAAAGGAAATCAAAGAAAAATGCTCGCGCCGTTTGGCGGTAATGCTTGGAATTAAAAGCGGAACGGCTGCTTCGTTTACTGAAATTTTAGAGGTATTTTATAAAGAGGATGCTAAAATTCTAAAAAAATATGTTAATTTATTACAGCAAGAAGGAAAGCCGTTTGAGGATATGCTGCGCTTAAAAGGAAACGATAGGGATATATGTGTTTACGGCAATCGAATTAACGGGGCTGACAATAATCTGTATTGTGATATCGTGTGGTTCCGTGATGTGAGCCGTGAAACCGCAAAAATCAGAGATTTAGCTCAAGAAAAAAAATCCGTTCAAGATAATTTGGATAAATTGGAACAAATGATAGACGGTGTTGATTATCCGATTTGGCTGCGGAACGAAAATTTGCAGCTACTGGCCATAAATAAAAAATACATGGATTTTGTTCCGATTAAAAATAAATCTGAAATTATTTCCGGTCATGTCGAAATTAGCAACAATAAGGGAGAAAAAATAGCTGAAGAAGTGGCTGAAAGTGCCCAAAAAAGCAAAAAAATGCAAAAGAAAAAGCTGAATATTGTGCGAAACGGAGAACTTTTGAATTTTGAATTACGCGAGAATCCTTATTATATCGGCGATTCTTTAGATAAAATCGGAACAGTCGGCTATTTGGTGGATAATACGGCGTTGGAAAAGGCAAAACGTAGTTTTAAAGTCAATCAAAACAATCACTTGGAAATTTTAGGCGCGTTAGGTACGGCTTTTGCTATTTTTGACAATCGTTCAAAGCTTTATTTTTATAACACTTCTTTTAAAAATTTATGGAATTTGGATGCTGAATTTTTAGAAAAAACACCTTCGTATTTGCAGTTTTTAGAAACTGTGCGTGAGAATAAAATGCTTCCGCCGGTGCCTGATATAAAAAATTATAAAATGGAGGAAATGAGTGTTTTTGGTGGTTTGCTGAACACAAAAGAGGATTTGCTTCACTTGCCGGATGGAAGAACTATTCGCCGTTTACGTACGCCGCATCCAAACGGGGTTATTTTCGCTTTTGAAGATGTATCTGACAGGTTGGCCACAATGCGCCGATTAAATGATTTGACGGCAATTCAGCAAAATATTTTAGATAACCTGAACGATTCGGTAATTATTTTTGGAACAAACCAACGCTTAAAATTTTATAATCGTGCTTATTTAAAATTATGGAGCTTGGATTTTGATAAATTGCAGGATGAACCTAAATTAGATGAAGTGATTGGATTGCAAAAACTGTTTTTTTCCAATATTGATGATTGGGAAGCTTTCAAAAAGAGGATGATGGATAACATATTGGCCGGACGTCGGTTTAATCTGCTTCGGGATGATAATGCCAATTTAGCTGTTTCGCCTTTGATTTTTTATGATGGTTCGGTTATGATTACTTATACGCTGAAATAAAATTGCAATCTGTTCTGAGTGGAATAAAATGTAGGGAGTGTGAAGAATATGGATGAAACGCAAAGCAGTACAGATAATAAAGTCGGCATGGATTGGAAAAAGAAGGGATTTGTGCCGGCGGAACGTTTGTCATTGAGAATAGACGCGCAGGAAGCCAATCGTTATCAGGCCAAAAATGGAAAAGCTAAACTGGGAGAATTGTCTCCGGCACTGAAAAGTTTGCGCAAAAAGGTGCGAAATCCATTTGATGAAGAAGAGGACGACAACGATGGTTCGATGGATGACGACACCTTGCGGATGCTGCGTGAGTTAGAAGTTAATGCCAGTGATGCTTCAAATAACGATACTTCTTTATTGAATGCCGTTTCATCAGCGGAAAGGCATTTTATTAGTCAACGCAGCACCATAGAAAATAATCGAATGGAGGAAAATGCCGGAAAATTAAACGCAATGCAGCAAGCTGACACCTTATCTCGCAAAGCGGGCATCACCAAGATGACTACTCAGGAATATACAGATAAGATGCAAGAGGCTATTTATAATCCTCAGCGTTTGCGTCGGGAAGCTTTTGAAGAGAATGTTGCAAAAAAAGTTGGATTAAAAGGGCATGTTACAAAACATAATACAGGCAAAGTGGTTAAAGGTGTGCGCAAAATTACCGAGACGACTAAAAACAAAAAAGTAAAGGACGTTAAAATGGATGATGCGGCGCAAATTGGTAAAAAAAATCTTTCTAAGAACGCCACAGCAGAATTGATTTTGAAAAAGTCTGGACAGACGGCGCGTTTGACAGAGATTAAAATGAAAACATCCTATAATATAAAAACACCGGAACAGAAAAAATCAAAGAAATCTTATTCGGCAGAAATGAAAGAGCTTTTGAGAAAATCTTTACAAAAAAATGGAGATGTTCGTTAACAAGCCGGTAAGTTAAGATTTACTTTTTATAAAAAGTATAATAAAATAACGGCATAAAATAAATTTTTTAAGGAAAGATTATGGAAAATCAATATTATACCCTTATGGAAAAACAAGATTTTTTCGAAATTATTGAAAATAAGTATGGTGAATTAGCTATATTTATTGATGCGAGAGACGGGGCGCCTCAAGAACCTGTTCTTGAATTTGATGGTAAAAAAACAGCTCTTTTGAAAAGAGATGAACGCCGTGCCATTATTTTGGACAATATTGAACCAGAAACCAAAGGTGTGTTGGCTGAATCGGAGTTTGTGATGATTGTTGAAATGAAAGCGGACATGGTGGAAAGAGTGTATGGCGTTCCGGTTGAAAACGTCGAAGAGATAGAATTTAAAGGCCGCAGAACAAGAGCGGACGAGTTATTTAAAGCCAAAAGCAAAGAAGAAGTTTTGAAGTCTTTTGGCGCAATAAAAGTTTGGACCGGCGGTGTTGAAAAATGATAGGATTGGTTTTTGTGACACACGGCAATTTGGCGCGTGAGTTTGTGGCCGCCATGGAACATGTGGTCGGACCTCAGGAAAAAGTTGAATGTGTTTGTATTGGCCCAGATGACAATATGGACGAGCGCCGGCAAGAAATTTTACTTAAAGCCAAAAATATGGATACAGGCGATGGCGTTTTACTCTTGACGGATATGTTTGGTGGAACGCCGTCAAATTTGGCAATGTCTGTAATAGGACATGGTCATTTTGACGTTATTGCCGGAGCTAATTTGCCAATGCTTATAAAGCTGGCAACCGCGCGAAAAGACATGCCGTTGTCTGAGTGCGTTGTATGTGCGCAAGAAGCCGGAAAAAAATATATCAATGTGGCATCTCAGCTCTTGAACGGAGGAAATAAATGAGCGGAACTTCAGCGGTTTTAGAGATAAAAAACCAAAAGGGGTTGCATGCGCGTGCGGCAGCTGCTTTTGTTAAAAGCATTGCGGATTTGGATGTTGAAGTTTTGGTTGAAAAAGATGGTCAAGAGGTTGATGGCGCGTCTATTTTGGGCTTAATGATGCTGGCGGCGTCTAAAGGGAGTTTTATTAAAGTGTCGGCTCAAGGAAAAGATGCGGAAACAGCTATCGAAAACATCACAGCTTTAGTCAATTCTTTGTTTGGTGAAGAACAGTGATATTGAAACCTGCGCCGCGTAATAAGACTTTAACGCTAACGCCTCGGGAAGAGGTGAAATATGCAAAAAGCGCGCTAAAACTGTCTCCAAAGAAAAATATATTAGACTTATCAGATAGAGTGATTTGGCAAGATACTATGAGTGTTTTGCGTTATTTGCCCGATGCTTTTGTTGATTTAATGATTGTTGATCCGCCATATAATTTAACCAAAAATTTTGGAAAAAATACCTTTAAACAAATGGATTTTACCGAATACAAAAAATGGTTGGATAGATGGCTGTCTAAAGTTGTTCGAATTCTTAAACCAAATGCAAGCCTTTATATTTGTTCAGATTGGAAAAGTTCGATAATCATTCCTTTGGTGGCCGGAAAATATTTTAAGCTACGTAACAGAATTTCTTGGGAGCGTGAAAAAGGTCGCGCGGCGTCAAATAATTGGAAAAATTGCATAGAAGATATATGGTATTATACAAAATCAGATGAATACACATTTAATCTGGATAGTGTTAAAATACAGCGTCAAGTGCTGGCGCCGTATCGGGACGGTAAGGGGGCTCCTAAAGATTGGAATGAAGAAGACGGTCAAAAGATACGGCTGACGGCTCCTTCTAATATTTGGACAGACATAACGATTCCTTTTTGGTCTATGCCTGAAAATACGGAACATCCGACCCAAAAGCCTGAAAAATTGATTGCCAAGCTCATATTGGCCTCTAGCAATACGGGAGATATGGTTTTTGATCCGTTCTTGGGATCGGGGACGACGGCTGTTGTTGCAAAAAAGTTGGGACGACATTTTTTGGGTATAGAACGCGAAAGAAAATATGTCGCATTGGCATTAAAAAGGCTGGAACTGGCTGAAAATTCAAAAAATATACAGGGTTATGAAGATGGCGTGTTTCGGTGTCGCAATTATGTGCAAAGGCAATCAGGGGGTAATTTAGAAAAGGCTTGAGTTTTCACTTTTTTCAACCTATATATAGAGCAAAGAATTTATGTTTTAAGGATTACAAATGAGATTTGGTAAAAATGCAATAATTTGGCTGTTAGCCTTTGTCGTGCTCTCAATGATGATGAGCTTCGTCGAAAATAAAAATTTTTCTTCAAATTACGAAAAACTTGCATTTTCTGACTTTATGAATGAGGTAAAAGGAAAACGTATTTCAAGTGTGACGATTTCCGGAGCAGAGGTTTACAGTGTCGCAAATGATGGTAAAAAATATGTTACATATACCCCATATAGCCCGACAACCATTGATACTTTGCTGGAAAACAATGTCAAAATTGACGCCAAGCCGCAAGATACTTCTGGCGAAACATTTTGGAGTATTGTAATTTCTTGGTTTCCGATGATACTGCTTGTCGGCGTGTGGATTTTCTTTATGCGTCAGGCCAGTGCGGGGAATAATAAAGCTATGAGTTTTGGAAAGTCTCGCGCTCGATTGATTGAAAATACAAAACGTGTCACATTTAAAGACGTGGCCGGCGCTGATGAATCTAAACAAGAGTTGGAAGAAATTATTGACTTTTTGAAAGATCCGCAAAAATTTCAGCGTTTGGGCGGAAAAATTCCAAAGGGTGTATTGCTAGTTGGTCCTCCGGGAACTGGAAAAACTTTGTTGGCAAAAGCTGTGGCTGGTGAAGCTAATGTGCCTTTCTTCTCAATTTCAGGTTCTGATTTTGTTGAAATGTTTGTTGGGGTGGGGGCATCTCGTGTGCGGGATATGTTTGCCCAAGCCAAAAAGAATGCGCCTTGTTTGTTGTTTATTGATGAAATTGATGCCGTTGGACGACACCGCGGTGCCGGTTTAGGGGGCGGCAACGATGAACGGGAACAGACGTTGAACCAGTTGTTGGTAGAAATGGATGGCTTTGAGCCAAACGAAAATGTAATTTTGATAGCGGCAACCAATAGACCTGACGTCTTAGATCCGGCGTTGTTGCGACCGGGGCGTTTTGATAGGCAAGTAACAGTAAGTAATCCAGATGTTAAAGGCCGTGAAGAAATTTTAAAAGTCCATGTTCGTAAAGTTCCTTTGGCGCGAGATGTGGATTTATCTGTTGTTGCCCGTGGAACTCCTGGGTTTTCCGGTGCTGATTTGGCTAATTTGGTGAATGAAGCCGCCTTGCTGGCAGCTCGCCGCAATAAGCGTAAAGTGACTGCGGAAGATTTTGATAATGCCAAAGACAAGGTGTTGATGGGCAATGAACGTAAATCAATGGCCATGGATGAGCAAGAAAAGAAATTGACGGCTTATCATGAAGCTGGTCATGCTATTTGTTCTTTGCATGTTAAAGAAACAGATCCGATTCATAAAGCAACCATTATTCCAAGAGGACGTGCTTTGGGTATGGTACAGCAATTGCCTGAAAAAGATCAATATTCATACACACGGGCGAAAATGCTGTCTCGTTTGGTTATCTGCATGGGCGGCAGAGTAAGTGAAGAACTTAAATTTGGTTATGATAAAGTTACTTCAGGCGCTTCATCGGATATTGCCGCGGCTACCAATTTGGCTCGGGCAATGGTGACAGAATGGGGAATGAGCGATGTCTTGGGACCTGTGATGTATGTAGAAAATTCAAATGAAGTTTTCTTAGGACGCAGTGTTACACAAAATCAGAATATGAGTGAAGAAACAGCGCGATTGGTCGATTCGGAAATAAAAAGACTGGTTGTGGAAGCTCATGATGAGGCTGTTAAGATACTCAAAGAAAATGATAACGAATTAGAGACTTTGGCTCAGGCTTTGATGGAATATGAGACATTGACCGGTGAGGAAATTAAAGAAGTTTTGTCCGGCAAAAAAATTGATAAAACCGAGCAAACACCTGTTCCACCGGAAAAGCAAACAAAAGTTTCCGTACCTGAAGTTTAATATAAAAAATGAGGAAAAGATGAATTTTAAAGAGTTAGGTTTAAGCGAAACCACAATAAAAGCAATTAATGAAACGGGAATTATGGCGCCGACAACGGTGCAAAATGATGTTATTCCTTCTATTTTGGCAGGGCAGGATGTTTTTGCCATTGCACCGGCCGGATGTGGTAAAACTTGTTCGTATGTTTTTCCGCTTATTGATATCATTGCCCGCCGCGGTGTTAAAAATATTTTGGTGATTACGGCCAATTCCAACCAAGCTGTTATTGTGTCGGATCGTTTTGCCGTGTTTAATAAATATCATGAAATCAGTGAAACGGCTCTAACGGATAGTGATGAAAACATTGATGACGAAGCAAATGTAATAATTGCTTCTCCAAGTTTGTTGGTCGAACTTTTGAAAGAAGATAAAATTGATTTATCCAAAATAAATATTTTGGTTGTCGATGATATCAATCTTATTAAAAAATTGCATCAATTGCCGAATTTAGAAAAAATATTAGAAGTTTTACCTGCAGATAAGCAAAACATTGTGTTTACGAACAGAAGGTCTAAAGAAACGCAAGATATTTTGGATAAGATTTTAAAAACACCGGCAGAAATCAAAATTGACAGAGCCAAAGAACAGGAAGCTGTTCAAAGTGAAACACAGTTGTCCGAGGCTGATGTCGCTGTGGAAAACGTAGTGGAAGAATGTAAAACCTTAGAAACGCAAAAAGAAAACATCTCTAAACCTGAAACTGTTTCGGAACCAAAAAGCTATCGTGAACAGCGTGCTGAACGCCGTAAAAACATGGACAAACGTGATAAAACTTCAAAAGATGGCGAAGCAATGAGTTTAATGCGAAAATTCCATACGTTTGGTCGCCGAACGCCGGATTTCTTGCTGACAAAGGTTGATTTGGCGGAAGATAATCAATAATTTGTGTTTTATTTCAAAAAAAACTTGAAAATTTACGCGGTTAAGCTATAAAAATGCCATAAAAGAATCAAGTTTTTGAGGAGATTAAGAATGTCAGGACATTCCCAATTTAAAAATATTATGTATAGAAAAGGCGCTCAAGATGCTAAAAAAGCACGCGTTTTTGCTAAACTGGCTCGTGAAATTACCGTGGCGGCCAAAAGTGGTTTGCCGGAACCGGATAAAAATCCTCGTTTGCGTTTAGCTATTCAAGCAGCTCGCGCTGAAAGTATGCCAAAAGACAATATTGAACGCGCAATTGCCAAGGCCACAACAGTAGCCGGTGGTTCTGATTTTGTGACTATGCGCTATGAAGGTTTTTCTTCGGGTAAAGTTGCTGTAATTGTTGAAGCTTTAACAGATAACAAGAATCGTACAGCCGGCAATGTCCGCACAATTTTTGGCAAACGCGGCGGAGCTATGGGGGAAACAGGTTCGGTGGTTTTCAATTTTGAAAGAATTGGATACATTCAATATCCGTCATCTGTTGCCAGTGCTGATGAAATGTTTGAAGCGGCTTTGGAAGCAGGCGCTAATGAAGTTGTTTCTGATGAAAATTATCATGAAATAGAGACCTTGCCAGATGATTTGTCTAGTGTAACCAGTGCGTTGGAAGCAAAATACGGCACGCCGTCGGCTTCTCGTTTGGATTGGAAACCGACTGTCAAAGTTGATATTAAAGATGTTGACAGTGCGCGCAAGTTCTTGGAATTTATTGACGCGTTGGAAGATGATGAAGATGTTCAACACGTTTATCACAATGCCGAAATAGCCGAAGATGTAATGGCTCAGCTTGTCGGTGAAGAGTAATGCGTATCTTGGGTTTGGATCCAAGTCTGTCCTCTACGGGATGGGGTGTTATAGAAGTAAATGCAAACCGTCTGCAATATGTTGCGGACGGTTTTATTCCAACTACTCCAAAAATGCCGATAGAAGAACGCTTAGATATAATTTTTAACACTCTGAGCGAAGTGATTGAAACATACAAACCGATTGAAGCAGCCATAGAAAAAACATTTTTAAATTCTAATCCGGAAACATCATTAAAGTTGAGCATGGCGAGAGGTGTTGTTATTTTAGCTGCCGGACATTATCATTTGCCTCTATTTGAGTTTGATGCGACAAAGGTTAAAAAAGCTTTGGTTGGTGTTGGTCACGCAGATAAAAATCAGGTTGAAACAATGGTGAAAATTTTGCTTCCGGGGTGTAAACCTAAAAATAACGATTCCTCTGATGCTTTGGCAATGGCTATCACTCGCAGTCATTACCGCACAGCAATTTCTTATAAATAAGACTTTATTTTTTTCTTTACAAAAGATGATTGCTTAATTAAATTAAAATTAAGCAGGTTGTAGCTTGCTAGGGCGTCGAAAACCCTTTTACTAAATTGAATAGTCGCTTTTGAGCATAAGCGACTTAAAATTGTAT
The DNA here is from genome assembly GCA_934254675.1 of uncultured Alphaproteobacteria bacterium. Classification (GTDB taxonomy): domain Bacteria; phylum Pseudomonadota; class Alphaproteobacteria; order RF32; family CAG-239; genus RUG410. The sequence continues at coordinate 28,179 of CAKQLP010000003.1, forward strand.
ATGCCGACTTCTGTTCTGTTGGACGGATGTCGGTGAATAAGGCTATATGCTGAATAAGCCGAGCCGTTTTTTTATTCAATTTAGTGACGGTTTTCGAACATCCGCCCGCTTTTGACAGCGGGTTTTGTTTTGTATGCAACAATGAAACGGAGTTTGAAAATGTATAAATTAAAAAAGAATTTTTTATGTGCGAGTATTCTTGAACACTTTTTCTCTGTCATTTTCGGACACACTTTAAATGTCATTCTCGGATTTATTCCGAGAATCCATACAAAACATTCTTCTTCATTGGATACTCGGGTCAAACCCGAGTATGACAATAGGAAGAATTTTATCAAGGGCTTGGATGTTGTGCGTCAATGCACCACACTTTTGGAACGACGTGTACAAAGTGGTACACGAGTGAGAAAAGCGCAAGCAGTGACCAGACAGACAAACCCGATTGGACGAAGCATGATTGAAATGCTGGGCGTCCTCGCCATTATTGGTGCTCTCTCTGCTGGCGGCATGGCTGGTTATTCCAAGGCCTTGGAACTATTAAAAATTAATAAACAGAAACAGCAGTTGGCGGAACTTTTTAATCAGTGTATTATATGGAAAGATTCTTTTATGCAGGAATGTGCGCAAACAAGAAAACGAATTCAAGTTATAGATAGTTTTGAGTCGTTGGGCGTTATTCCTGATGGAATGACAAATATGGGAAACAACGTACTGAAAGATTCTTTAGGGAACACAATAGAGGCGTTGTTTTGGTACAATACATGGACGGATGAGAATAACAAATCATATTCAGCATACGAATATTCTTTAAGATTTGAAATTTACCAAGCGGAAAAATCCAATAGGTTGAAACAAAAATATTGTGTTACATTTTTGGAACAAGCCAAAACTATCGTGCCCTATTTATTGAGTGTGCAAAATTTTGCAAGAAATGACAGTCATTACGGATTTTCTTCAACATATTTTGATATTTCTAAGGCAAAACCGCACGAAATCAGCAATTTTTGCCAAACTTGCAATTCAGAAAAGTCGTGTAGATTAGTAATGTTTTTTAAGATTTAAAATGGTAATAAATTGCTGCATAAGCCGCCAACCAAGCCGCAAACATAGAGTAGGGCAATAATTTTTAAATTTTGTATCATGGGACGATTAACTCTGAATAAAACAAGCAACCCTACACCACCATTAACCAGGCTTCCGCACATCATGGTGCTGAAATCAATATAATTTAAAATATACATTTGCGTCAGAATAACAGAGGATGAGCAATTTGGTATAAGACCGAGTAACGCGCTGAGCATGGAGCCAATTAAAGGAAATTGAAAAATATTTATTAATATTTCCGAATTTCCAAAGTATTGCAATCCTATATTTAAAAGCAAACTAACGGCTAAAATAAATAAAGTTATTCGAATGGAATGATATAGAGCGGGCTTCCAAAGAGGTGTGTTTTCTTCACAATGACAGTGTTCATTTTGGCATAAGGCTTCAATATCTGGCGTTGGAACTCTTTTATAAAATAAGTCAATGAAATAACCAAATATAATTCCGCAGAATATTTTGTATCCAATAATCAGCAAAATAATGGAAATCGGTGTGTCATAAGAAATTAAAATCGGCAAGAGTTCATCTGATGTGGAAAGAAAAATTGCCATCAATGTTCCCAAAGTTATGACGCGGGCGGCAAATAAATTAGCGGCAACAACAGAAAATCCGCATTGTGGTAAAACGCCCAACAAGCTACCGACGGCAGGTCCAGCTTTATTGGCTCGTTGAATGGAAATAGATGTTTTGTTAGATGTCTTTCTTTCCAGATATTCTAAAAAGAAATAAGTTAAAAATAAAAAAGGAAAAATTTTTATATTATCAATTATTGTTTCAGTAAAAATTTTCCACATGAATTTATCTCCCTTAATGGGTATATAGTTTATAATAGGGTATTATGCAAGGCAAAAAAATAAAGGGTACGTTATAAAAACGTACCCTACCTAGTAGAACTAAGCCATTTTGGCTTCAATGTCCTTTGCACCGTCGCATGTGGCGTTGGTATAAAGAACACAAGTCATCTTCTTTGAGAAGATTTCTTCTGCGGCATCCTTAACATCACGGGCAGAAACATCCCAGATGTTAGCGATGGCGCTGTCGGCATCATAGTCGATACCTCGTCCAAGAAGAGCCCATGCAATTTCTACCGAACGAGGAAGAGCCTCGTTAGAGATAGCTAAGCGCTCCACCATGGCTTTCTGCTTTGAAGTTTCCATGCGGCGGTCAGAAGCTTTTGACTTCTTGAGACGCTTTACGTTAGCGCAGACAACATCAATACAGCTCTGAAAATCGTCCGTGGACGGACAGAAAACAGCGATGCGTAACGTGCGCAAACCAAAGTAGCCGGCAATTTTAACTTCTGCTTCAGCGGCAAGACCTGCTTCAGCGAGTGAACGTTCAAGACGTCCGGACAGCATACTCATCAACACATTTGTGTCAGCCGTACTGTTGTCCTTGGAGATGTCCCAGCCAAAGAGGGCAATCTGCATTTTGCCGTTGCCTTCAATGCGCTGAAAACCACCAGTGTACTGCAAGTCGATGTCGTGGCGTTTACCTTTTGGTAACGAACCGAAAAGTTTGTCGGCGACGGCAATAACTTCTTCAAAGCACTTCTTCGGACCGCAGAAACCGATGACAACATTGCGTCCAACAAAGTTGTTGACAATGTAGTCAGCAACATCAGCGACTGTCAGTTCAGAAACTTTGTCAATATAGTCTTCTGTGTTCCAGAAAACCTTGTTGTTTCCAAACGCGGTGTGTTTGTAAGCAAGCTTTGCCTGACGCTTTGGAAGAGGAGCCAAGTCGCGGGTATGTTGTACGATATCTGCGATAGCTTTGGACAAAGTCTCAGCATTAACCTCGGGGGTAACACACCATTTGTAGAGGTTTTCCAGTGTCTGAGGCAGTTTTTCCACAGACGAACCAGTAACAAACGATGTAAGCGAACCGCCGAAGATGGATGAAAGACATTTTGCACCTTGCTGTACGATGTTTTCGTACACAGCAGCGAGACCAAGTTTGGACTCATTGCCATGACCACCCTTGAATGTGACAGAAACTTCCAAATTCTGACAAGCACTTTCTTTGGCGACAATTGTCAAGCCATTGTTTAAAATCTTCTTCATAATGCAAAATTATTAAGAAAAGTAAGTAATACCTTAAAAATTATTTGATAAACACTTTATAACCTTTAATTTGACAAAAGTCAAGCCTTTTTTATGAAAAAATATTTTTTTTGTCTTTTTTGTGCTGGCAAGGGAGAAAATGTGCTTATAAAACCTGAGTGCAATCTTTGATTTAAGCTTGATTTTTGTATGTGTTATGCTATAAAAAATTTCATAAACATTTATGTTTAGTAATTTGCAAAAAAGGGATTCGTCTCATAAAAATTTTGCTTTTTTAATTTAACTTTTAAGGATACTATCTATGTCAGATGTAAAAATGAAAATGATGGACGCTAATGAAGCTTGTTCTTCCGTTGCGCATCGTATGAACGAAGTCTGCGTTATTTACCCGATTACTCCGTCGTCTCCGATGGGGGAATGGGCTGATGCGTGGTCTGCCGCCAAACAGAAAAACCTGTGGGGTGTAATTCCGCAAGTGCAAGAAATGCAGTCGGAAGCCGGTGCCGCCGGTGCCTGCCACGGTTCGTTGCAAGCCGGTGCCCTCACCACAACATTTACGGCATCGCAAGGCCTTTTGTTGATGATTCCGAATATGTATAAAATTGCCGGTGAATTGATGCCGTTTGTTATGCACGTTGCGGCTCGTTCTTTGGCTTATCACGCCTTGTCTATTTATGGCGACCACTCCGATGTTATGGGCTGTCGTCAAACCGGTTTTGCAATGCTTTGCTCCAATTCTGTGCAAGAAGCGCATGATATGGCCGCCATTGCGCAAACCGCTACTTTGCGTTCCCGCGTTCCGTTTTTACATTTCTTTGACGGTTTCAGAACTTCTCACGAAATTAAAAAAATCAAATTGCTGTCTGACGACGATTTGCGCGCAATGCTGAAAGACGTTAACTACAAATTTAACGCCGAACACGCTCTGCGTCCTGAAAATCCGGTTATCCGCGGTACTGCGCAAAATCCGGACGTGTTCTTCCAAGGCCGTGAAGCCGCTAATGTATATTATGATAAAGTGGAAGGCATTGTTCAGGAAGAAATGGATAAATTCGCCAAAATCAGCGGCCGTCAATATCACGTTGTTGACTATGTCGGCGCGGAAGATGCTGAAAACGTTATCGTGGTTATGGGCTCCGGTGCCGAAACAGTTGAAGAAGCTATTGAATATTTGAATGCTCATGGTGCCAAATTGGGCGTTTTAAAAGTTCATTTATATCGTCCGTTCCCAACCGAATCTTTCTTGAAAGCTTTGCCAAAAACCGTTAAAAACGTTTCTGTTTTGGATAGAACAAAAGAATCCGGCTCTTTGGGCGAACCTTTGTATTTGGACGTTGTTACCGCTTTGTCCCAAGCCTTTTCAAACGGCAAATTGGCAAGCTTGCCAAAAATCTACGGTGGTCGTTATGGTTTGTCTTCTAAAGAATTTACGCCGGCTATGGCTAAAGCCGTGTTTGACAACGCTGTTTCTGCGGCTCCGATTAACGGCTTCACTGTTGGTATTAACGATGATTTAACGCACAAGTCATTGGCTTATGATGCTAAATTTGATGTTGAACCTGATGGGGTTGTACGCGCTGTATTCTTTGGTTTGGGTGCCGATGGTACGGTTGGTGCCAACAAAAACTCCATTAAAATTATTGCCGAAGACGCTGGTAAATATGGTCAAGGTTACTTTGTTTACGATTCTCGCAAATCCGGTTCTATGACCACATCACACTTGCGTTTTTCCGATAATCCGATTCGCTCGGCTTATTTGATTACTTCGGCAGATTTTGTGGCTTGTCACCAATTCCAATTTATGAATAAAGTTGACATTCTGCGTATTGCCAAAGATGGTGCCACATTCTTGTTGAATGCTCCGTACAAAGCTGATGAAGTTTGGAACCATCTGCCAATTGAAGTTCAAGAAGAAATTTTGGCTAAACACCTGAAATTATACACCATTAACGCGGTTGAAGTTGCTCGTGCCACCGGTATGGGACAACGTATTAACACCGTTATGCAGACTTGTTTCTTTGCAATTTCCAACATTTTACCAAAAGATGAAGCTATTGCGCAGATTAAGGCCGCCATCAAAAAAACTTACAGCAAAAAAGGCGACGCCATTGTGCAAAAGAACTATGCCGCTGTTGACGCTTCTTTGGAACACTTGTTCGAGGTTTCTTATCCTGACCACGTTACATCTACATTCCATCGCCAAGCTCCGGTTCCGGCCGACGCGCCTAAGTTTGTACAAGGCTTGACCGCAACTTTGATTGCCGATAATGGCGACAGCATCAAAACTTCTGATTTGCAGGAAGTTGTTGACGGTACATGGCCGACAGCGACAACTCAATATGAAAAACGTTGCATTGCTACCGAAGTTCCGGTTTGGGATGCCAACACCTGTATTCAATGCGGTAAATGCTCAATCGTTTGTCCGCACGGCGTAATTCGTATGAAAGTTGCTTCGGAAGAAGAATTGAAAAACGCTCCGGCTACCTTGAAAACTGCCGACTATAAAGGCAAGGAATTTGCCGGTAAGAAGTTTATGTTGCAAATTTCTCCAGAAGACTGCACCGGTTGCGGCGTATGCGTAACAGCTTGTCCGGCTAAAAACAAAGAAAATCCGGAATTGCACGCCATCAATATTGATCACATTGAAAACCACTTGGAAGAAGAGAAAGCCAACTGGAAGTTCTTTGAAACATTGCCTTATGTAAAGAGAACCGAAGTTGCTAAAAACTTGCCGAAGACAACACAAATGATTCAGCCTTTGTTTGAATTTTCTGGTGCTTGCGCCGGTTGCGGTGAAACGCCTTACATCAAATTGCTGACTCAATTGTTTGGTGATCGCATGGTTGTGGCCAATGCAACAGGTTGTTCTTCAATTTATTCCGGTAACTTGCCGACAACTCCTTATTGCAAAGATGAAAAAGGTCATGGTCCGGCTTGGGCAAACTCTTTGTTTGAAGATAACGCCGAATTTGGTTTGGGTATGCGCATTTCTATCGACCACGAAGAAGTTACTGCCAAAACCTTGCTGGAATCTATGAAAGCGGAATTGGGTGAAGTTGCTGAAAAGATTTTGAGCAACCCTCAGTCCAATGATATGGAAATTGACGCTCAACGTGACAATGTAGCCGCTTTGCGCGCTAAATTGGCAATAATGAATAGCGAAGAAGCTAAACACTTGAGCGAAATTGCCGACTACCTGATTAAAAAATCCGTATGGATTATCGGTGGTGATGGTTGGGCTTATGATATCGGTTTTGGTGGTGTTGACCACGTTATCGCTTCTGGCCGCAATGTAAACATTTTGGTGGTTGATACCGGCGTATATTCTAACACCGGCGGTCAACAATCCAAAGCTACGCCGATGGGTGCTTCCGCTAAATTTGCCACAGCAGGTAAAGAATTGCCGAAAAAAGATTTGGCTATGATTGCTATGTCTTATGGCAATGTATATGTGGCTCAGGTTGCTATGGGTGCCAACGATATGCAAGTGATTAAAGCTATGAACGAAGCCGAAGCCTATGACGGTCCGTCTTTGATTATCGCTTACTGCCCATGCATTAACCAGGGCTTGAATATGGCTGATGGTTTGGCTCACCAAAAGAACGCCGTTGAAACAGGTAGCTGGCCATTGTTCCGTTTCAATCCAGTAAACGAAACAGCAGGCAAAGCGCCGTTGACATTGGATTCTAAGGCTCCGTCTAAACCTTTGGCTGAGTTTATGTCCAGCGAAACACGTTTTCAGGTTGTCAACAAGATGAATCCGGCACGTTATGAGGAATTGCTGGAAAAAGCCCAGAAAAACGTTAATGACAAACATACTTTATTGGAATACATGAGCCAATATAAATAGTATGCGAGCTTAGTGTAAAAAAAGAGAGAAAGTTCTAAACGAATTTTCTCTCTTTTTGTCTTGAAAATTAATAAAATTCCCATGTAATAACACAATATTCTTCATTGATTGAACAAATATGACACATTTGGTTAATAGCTGCTAAGCTGATATCTTTAAAACATTTATAAGTTGTGCCGCATACTTTATCATTAAAATAGTAATTTTGAGACTGGTGATATTTTGATCTGTAAACTCCGGCATAATAAATCCGGCTTTGCATTGGTACAATCATATGGTTAAAAAATTCAATGCATATTTTACTTGAAAAATCAGGAGAGACAATGCCGTAATCTTTTGAGGCGGATGTTTGTCCCAAATGAACTGTTGTTACAACTCTATTGCCGCGAACGAAGATAGCAACCAAATTACCAAGAGAATCGATTAAATTTTTATGACCATCATAATCAGGTCCTTTTGACCAATTTGATGGAGTTATGTTTATGTCAAAAAATGTTTCGGTTAAATCAAAACGTTCGTTGGAACTGTTTAATGTTTTTATATTATCAAGGTATTCAAATATTCCTTGTGTTACGAAACTATATTCACGGATAGCCTTGTTTATCTTAAATTTTTCCATGGCTTTAGAATAACCGGCAATACCGCCAACGGATAAAACACCGATAATGGCCAGAACGCCGAGCATTTCAATCATAGAACGCCCAATCGGGTTTGTCTGTCTGGTCACTGCTTGCGCTTTTCTCACTCGTGTACTGCTTTGTACACATCGTTCCAAAAGTGCGGCGCATTGACACACAACATCCAAGCCCTTAGTAAGACTCTGTTCTTCGTCATTCTCGGTCCTCCTTCTATTGTCATACTCGGGCGTGACCCGAGTATCCAAAGAAGAGTGTTCCGCATGGATTCTCGGAATAAATCCGAGAATGACGTTTAAGGTGTGTTTGAGAATGCTTGTGCTTATATCACTACACTTGTCATCCTCGGGCGTGACCCGAGGATCTAGATTATCGGGACAAGCCCGATAATGACAGTTTCGAAAAGCCGACTCAAATTTTTCCCAAAAGTGGCGAAAATCGCGTGTAGAAGCTTTAAAACGCTCTGAAATCGAATGCTTAGGATTTACAGAGAGAGAGAGAGACCTTTGCTGAGCTTATTTTTCATCTTTCTTTCCTCTTAATTTTGAATAATTTTTTCTATTATAATAAACCGGCTATAATAAGTAAAGTTATTTATGGAGTGTACTGAGCTTCGTCCAAACGAATCATACACTCAACAGCATCTCCGTATGTAATAACAGTTTGACGGCAGGGAATTATTATTGGCGTTTTATTTGTTTTTTGCTGAGCCGCGCACGAACTCAATATAAGCAGAAGAAACAGGGCGGTTATAACAGTCATCATTTTGATGTTGCGCAATATCTTTAAGTTTAGCAATTTGTTGGCTTGCGTGTTTTTGTTTTTCATTAAAATTCTCCAGTTGTTTATTTAATTTTTCTTGAGTTTGGTTTAATTGTGAATTTTGCCGAAGCAACAATTTATTTTCATTTTGAAGCTTCAAAATTGAGTGTCTTTGCCACCAAATAAAAGTAAGTAAAGATAAGCAAAAAATTAATATGTATTTCATTTACAACTCCGTTAAAATTATAATAAATGCCTTAGCGACGCTTTCGACATATTCTGGTTTGTTGAGTGCGACCACAGCTATAACTCCGCTTGCTAGGCTTAGCAAAATTATTTTATATTTGTTTTGCCGGTATTTTATGTGATAAATTTTTTCTTTTTTTCTCATTTTTTTCTCCAAATAAAGTATAAAAAAAGAGCGTATCTTTTATTCAGACACACTCTTTCAGAATATTCATTTATAGCACATTTAGGTGACTTAAGTCAAATATATTAAAAATATATAACGTTTTTTCAATATGATATAGAATAAATATTTTTTTATTTACATCTATTAAAAATGAATCTATATTTCGGTTAGTTAAAAATTGTTATGTTTATTATTCTAATGTTATGCGCCTTATTTGGCTTAATTAAAAGGCAAAGAGTTAATTTACATGTTTAATGTTTAAATTTTGCAGCTATGTTGATTACCATTGTTGTCAACGGTGTATTGATTTTTGCACTGTAACGTTGTTTAAGTTTCGTAACTATTTGATTTGAACTTTGACTTTTGTCCGAATTAAAAAAACAGCACCATGGTCTTAGAAACCTTGTGCTGTTTTTTTATTTTTATAAATTATTCCACCTTTGTATTTAAGGAAAAATGAAAGCCTCTTAACAACTCGCCGATAGTCATCAACTTTTTCCCTTGGCGCTGAATAAGAGTGATGTCTAATGCGCCGTCGGCACAAGCAATCTGTAAGCAATTAGTGCCTTCTATGATTGTTCCGGCAGAAGCATACTTTTCCAATTTATGTGCTTCTAACACCTTAAATCGCTCTCCGCCATACTCAAAGAACATTGCCGGATACGGGTTAAACGCTCTAATTTTTCGACAAATAGCATCCGCCTGTTGGTTAAAATCAATCCTACATTCAGATTTATCTATTTTTTCAGCGTAACAAGTGCAATTGTGCGGTTGCGCTTCTGGCTTGAATGATTTTATATCACTTAGAACGCGTGAAATTAAATCAGCGCCTAAAAATGCTAGTTTATCATGCAGTTCTCCACCGGTTGTTGATGATGTGATATCTGTTTCACCTTTTAGCAACATATCTCCGGTATCTAATCCTTCCGCCACTTTCATTATGGTTACACCGCTTTTTTCGTCACCGGCTTCAATGGCTCGTTGAATAGGCGCTGCCCCGCGCCAACGAGGTAAAAGCGAGGCATGAATATTCAGGCAACCAAAAGGATACGCTTCTAAAATCGGCAGTGGTAATATCAAGCCGTAAGCAGCGACAACGGCAACATCAGCTTTTAGGTCAATAAACTTTTGTTGTTCTTCCGCATTTCTCAAGGTTTTGGGCGTGCGTACTTCAATACCGTTTGCCTCGGCAACCAGCTGAATCGGTGTTTTGTTTAACTTGTTGCCTCGTCCTGAAAGTTTTGGCTCTCGAGTGTAAACGCAGACAACGTTATGTTCTTTAATCAGCCTTTCCAAGGCCGGAACCGCAAAATCCGGCGTACCCATAAAAACTATTTTCATTAGTCGTTAATTCCCATGCGGCCATAGTTTACTTCAACTTTATAATCTTTTGCATAACCGTGTAATAAAGCATCAGACATTTCCTGAGTCATTTCCGCCTGCAAAGCTTGTTTCAAAAATTCTTTGTCTTCTTGAGTTAAAGATGCAGAGTCATCATAGATTTCATTTGAAGCGGCAATTAAATAGTCCTCGCCATGTTGTATGATTTTAACTTCACCTTTATCTGCGGAAAACAGATTTTTCATGTCATTGAAGTTTAAGTCGGCAAAAGTTTCTCCGCGAGTTATTGGCATTGTTTTCATTACCGGAAGTTTGTAACGGTCAGCAACTTCTTTCAGTGTGTCACCAGCTTCTAAATCATGATTAATGTTGTCGGCCAATTCTTGTGTTATTGAAACTTTTTCACTTTCTAACCAAAGCTTGGTTATTTTATCAACCACTTCATTTTCCGGCTGAATATGCGATTCGTGTATTTTTTCAACCTCAACAATAATCAAACCATCGTCACCTTCTATCGTTTGACTGATTTCTCTGGCATTATAAGAAAAAGCAGCATCAATAACATCTTTATTTTTTAACAAATTAGCCAAATGAGGGTTGGTGTTGTCAGAAAAACCGTCTTCTGATAGATTTTTAATGTCAGCTAATGAAATATTGAACTCGTTTGCAATATCTTCAAGTGATGAACCTGCGCCCAATTTATCTTCAAGTCGTGTCATCAATTCATAGCTGCCATCATAAGCTTTTTCTTCTTGAATTGTTTTTTTAATTTGAGCATTCGCTTGTTCACGCGGAGTAATATTAGCCGGAACAATGTCTGTCACTTTCAGTATTTGCCAGCTACCATTTATGTTTTCCGGCTGAGAAGTTTGACCTTTGTTCAAAGAGAATACAATATGGGCTAAATCATCGGATAAATCAGATTTGGCAACTTCGCCAAAATCTGTATCCTCTTCACTTTGTCCGGATTCTTTAGCCACATCCATAAAGTCTTTTGAAGTTAACTTGGCTGCTGCGGTATTTGCATCGGCTTCATTTTCAAAGACCATTTGTAAAACATGGCGCTTTTCAGGCTGTTCATATTCTTCAATATGCTCTTTATAATAAGTGTTTATATCATCATCCGAAACATTGATGCTGTTTTCAATTGTTTCCAATGGTAGCGACAATATTTTTATATCGCGCTTTTCCGGAATGCGGAATTCTTCATTAAAATCTTCATAATATTGATCAAGCTCTTCTTGACTTGGTTGACGTTCCACTTTTGCGGCATCATGCGCCAATTTTATATATTTAAATGTCCGGCGTTGTCCTAAAACTTTTTGCATTTGTTTCTGCAAAACTTCAGGTACATTGAAACCGGATATTTGCGTTTCAATCAAAATTTTACGACCGATATTGCGTTTAATTTCAGCAATTAAGTCTTGTTCAGTCATGTTATTCTTATTTAAATACCATTTATACATTTCCCGATCAAATTGTCCGTTATTCATAAATTGAGGGGAAATTTGAATAATTTGACTGATTAAATTATCGGAAACGTCAACTTTGAATTTTTTCATGGTGTTTTCTAAAAGCAAGTCATCTAATTTGATTTTTGCCAATTCGGCAGAAATTTCTGCTTTTTGAGCTTCGGCTTCTTCAGGTGACTCAGAGTCCATTTCTTTTAGCTTTGCAAGTTCTTTTTGCAACATAAAATTAAATTCGCTTTGGCTGATTTCTAAATCATCTACTTTAATTACGGGTTTATTGCTGTTAGCGGTGTTGATATAACCCGAAACACCAAACAAAGACATAAAGCTCAACGCTGTTACAGATAAAATGATTTTTGTAAACAGGCTGTTGTGCATTTTTGAAAACGTACTAATCATTTTTTTTCCTAATAAAAAGTTAATTTTTCGTTATTATAAGAGAATAAATTATTAATGCAATTTTAAAATTAAATTATGCAACAGAATAAAATAGTGGCTAAAGCGCTTTTTTTTCTGGAAAAAAAAATTTTGATATGTTACAAAAAGGCAGTTTAAAATTTTTTGATTAAAGGATTAAGAAATGGCCAGAAAAAAACTGATTGCCGGCAATTGGAAAATGAACTGCCTTTTAGATGAAGGAACTCAATTAGCTAAAGGCATTGCCGCTCAAGTTAAAGAAAATAAATTTGATTGTGATTTTTTGATTTGTCCACCGTTCACTTTGTTGGGTTTTGTCAAGAAGTGCTTGCGCGGTACTAAAATCGCTTTAGGCGCTCAAGATGTGCACTTCGCCGAGAAAGGCGCTCATACGGGAGATATAAGTCCGCTAATGCTGACTGACTTAGGATGTTCTTATGCCATTATTGGTCACTCAGAAAGACGTGTTGATCATTTTGAAACAAACGAATTGATACAGAAAAAAGCTGTCGCTGCGCATGCGGCCGGTTTAAATGTTGTTATTTGCATTGGCGAAACCGGACAGGAACGTGAGGAAGGCAAAACGATAAAAGTATGTCAAGATGAGATTTTTGGCTCTGTTCCAGATAATGCAACCGCCAAAAACACTGTGATTGCCTACGAGCCGATTTGGGCGATTGGAACAGGTAAAACACCAACAGCCAAGGATGTTGAGGAAGTTCATGCCGCCATTCGCAAAGCTTTAGCTAAAAAACTGGGCAAGGCGACTGCCAATAAAATGCGTATTTTATACGGTGGCTCGGTAAAACCTTCTAATGCCGCAGAACTTTTGGCATTGCCGGATGTGGATGGTGCTTTAATTGGAGGCGCAAGCTTAAAGGTTGAAGATTTTATCGGCATTGCAAAGAATGCTTGTTCAAAATAAGACGAAAAGGATAAATCAATGGGTACCGTATTGTTAGTTTTACAATTAATTGTTGCTATTTTCTTGGTTGTTGTCATTTTGATGCAACGTTCAAATGGCGGCGCTTTGAGCGGATTAGGCGGAGATAATGGCGTCGGAAGTATTTTAAGTGCAAGAGGAAAAGGTAATATTTTGACCAGAATAACAGCTATTTTGGCAACGTTGTTTTTTGTTTTGAGCATGGCTCTGTCCATCTATTACAGCCGTATGGAAGTTAAAGCCTCGTCTATTTTGGATAAGCCGTCTTCTGCGCAAACACAGCAACAAGAAACTGCTCCAAGCACGCCTAGCGAACCTGAAGTTCCGGTAGCTGAGTAACGTAGAATGAATTTAAGCAACGACATAAGGCACTTTTGTTGAAAGTGCCTTTTTCACTTTTTTGATAAATAATATAGTCTAACTCTTTGTAAGGAATACATAATGTCTGAAATAAATGTTAATCCAAAGTCAAAATTTATTTTTATTACCGGTGGAGTAGTGTCTTCTTTGGGAAAAGGTTTGGCCTCAGCTTCATTGGCCGCAATTTTGCAGGCACGAGGTTATAAGGTGAGAATGCGTAAACTTGACCCGTATCTAAATGTTGACCCGGGAACCATGAACCCTTGTCAACATGGCGAAGTCTTTGTGACGGATGATGGAACCGAAGCAGACTTGGATTTAGGACATTATGAACGTTTTTCAGGTGTTCCGGCCAAACGTACCGACAGTATTACCACCGGAAAAATTTATCAACGCGTTATAGAAAAAGAACGTCATGGATTTTATTTGGGATCCACAATTCAAGTTATTCCGCATGTGACAAATGAAATTAAGGAATTTATTTTATCTGATATTACAGATGAAGATTTTGTTTTGTGCGAAATTGGCGGAACAGTCGGTGATATTGAAGGTCAGCCGTATTTAGAAACAATTCGCCAAGTTGCTTATGAACTTGGTCGGGAACGCACCATGTTTATTCATGTAACTTTGCTGCCTTTTATACCAACGGCCGGCGAGTTAAAAACAAAACCAACACAACATTCTGTTAAAAAATTGCAAGAATATGGTATTCAACCAGATATGATTCTGTGCCGCACGCAAATAGCTATACCGGAAAATGAAAGACGTAAGCTGGCGCTGTTCTGTAATATTAAAGAAGAAAATGTTATTACAGCCATGGATGCGTCAAGTATTTATCAAGTTCCTTTGGCTTATTCGGCGGAAGGTATTGACAGACAAGTATGCAAACACTTTGGTTTGCCATATGAAAAACCGGCTGATTTGAGCAAATGGCAGCATATTGTTGACATCTTAAAATCTCCGGAAGGTGAGGTGCGTATTGCTGTTGTCGGCAAATATATGATGCTTTTGGAGGCTTATAAATCTTTACAAGAAGCTTTAATTCATGGAGGTATTGCCAATAAATATAAAGTAAAAATTAAATGGGTGGATTCGGAAGAGTTGGAAAAGAAAAATCCGGCAGAAGTATTGAATGACGTTAGTGCGGTTTTGGTCCCTGGCGGTTTTGGCTTGCGCGGCACACAAGGAATGATTAATGCTATTCAGTATGCGCGCGAAAATAATTTGCCGTTCTTGGGAATTTGTTTCGGGATGCAAATGTCTGTTATTGAAACCATGCGCAATTTATGCGGCATCAAAAACGCCAATACTACGGAACTGGACGAACATTGCGAACCGGTTATCGGTTTGATGACTGAATGGGATAAAGATGGAGCCAAACAAATTCGTCATAAAGATGGTGACTTGGGCGGAACAATGCGTTTGGGAGCTTATGACTGTGTTTTGACGCCAAATTCTAAGGTTGCGCAAATTTATGGCGCCACCAAAATATCTGAGCGTCATCGTCATCGTTATGAAATGAATATAAAATATAAAGATATGCTACAAAAAGCCGGCATGATGGTTTCTGGAACATCTCCGGACGGACATTTACCAGAAATTGTCGAACGTACGGATCATCCATGGTTTATCGGCGTACAATTCCATCCGGAATTAAAATCTCGTCCGTTTGCGCCGCATCCATTGTTTGTTTCGTTTGTTAAAGCGGCTATTGATAACTCTCGTTTGGTATAGGAGATTTTTATGAAAATAGCTATTATTGGAACAGGTTATGTGGGCTTGCCGTCGGGAGTTGGTTTTGCTGAGCAAGGAAACCAAGTTGTTTGTATAGATAAAAATGCTGAAAAAATCGCTAAATTACAGAATGGTAATCTAACGTTGTTTGAAGATGGCTTGGAAGCTCTTTACAAAAGTAATACAGCCGCCGGCCGCCTGAAATTTACAACATCAATGAAAGAGGGAGTGGAAAATGCGGATATTGTGATTATAGCCGTCGGCACGCCGCCTCATCCGATAACAAAAGAAGCAGATTTACAATATATTGAAGCGGCCGCTAAAGAATTGGCTTTATATTTGACGGATTATACGGTTGTCGCAACTAAATCAACAGTTCCGGTTGGAACAGGTGATAAGATAGAAGCAATAATTAAAGAGGTTAATCCAACAGCGGATGTCGATGTAATCTCTCTTCCGGAATTTTTACGCGAGGGCTTTGCCATACATGATTTTTTTGCACCGGATAGAATTATCGCCGGTACAGATTCAATTCGTGCTAGGCAACTGGTTTCAACTCTGTATGCGCCATTTAAAGAGGCAAAATTGTTGTTTGTAAGCCGTCGCTCCAGTGAAGCGGTTAAATATGCGTCCAATGCGTTTTTGGCTGTGAAAATAAACTATATTAATGAAATGGCGAACTTTTGTGAAAAGGCCGGAGCTGATATTGATGAAGTGGCAGCCGGAATGGGGTTGGACAGCAGAATTGGAGCTAAGTTCTTAAAAGCAGGTCCGGGATATGGCGGTAGCTGTTTTCCAAAAGATACAAACGCAATGGCCTTTATGGCTCGTCAAGTAGGAATAGATATGCCGTTAATAGAAACAACCATTGCGGAGAATGAAAAAAGATATCAGTTAATGGCGGAGCGGATTTTGTCAGCAGCAGGCAAAAAAAATGCGCAAATTGGCGTGTTGGGACTGGCGTTTAAAGATGGTACGGATGACTGTCGCACAAGTCCGGCTGTGCATATTATTGAAGCATTATTAAAAAATCCGGTGAAAATTAAAGCTTATGATCCAAAGGCTATGCCGTCGGCGGAAAAGTTGCTGGGTAATAAAATAAGTTACGCTGAAAATGCTTATGATGCTGTAAAAAACGCCGAAGTTATTGCTGTGTTGACAGAATGGAAAGAATTTCGGTTGTTGGATATGAACAAACTGGCGGCGCAAACAAAACAAAAAGTCATTATGGACTGCCGAAATTTGTTAGAGCCGAAAACGGCAAAAAATGCCGGGTTTAGGTATTATTGTATCGGGCATAAATGTGTATAAAAGAAAGGTTCTGTTCTAATTTTGAACAGAACCTTTCAGTTTATTTGCCTTTAGAAGGCGATGCAGTGTTTTTGCCGGAAGGCAAATTAATCATTGGAACAGAATTTCCCAGCATGTATTGCGGGAGATGTCCGTCCCATTTTTGCACGGCTTCATATTCGGTCAATCCTTTGTTTTTAGCAAGTGCTTCCGCTTTAATTTCCATAGCTTCGGCTTCGGCTTTGGCGCTAATCACTTTTTGGTTGGCTTCTTCAGTCACCCGGCGAGTGTTGTTAACAGCCTCTTGCGCTTTTTGTTCAGCAATCACTTTATCCTCTATGGCACCTTCAAATTTATCAGAATAATCAATGTTGATAAACTGGAAAGTGAAATTTTGGAAGTAACGCTTATCCAAACGTTCGTTTAAGTTTTTAACAATGTCCAAACGAGCTTTGTCGCGGTTGCTGACAAGGTCTTGAGCTTGCCATTTGCCAATAACGTCTTTCATGACATCCGACAAAATCGGAACAATGATTTTACTTTCGTAATCCAGCCCTTTCTGTTCATACAGAGAGTGAACATTGTTAGGGTTGAGATCATAGGTGAAAGTGTACTCAAGTTCGGCGGTTTGAACATCCGACGTGTAAGTCGATGTTTTTGCCGTCATCTTTTTGGTGCGTACCTCAATTGGAATCATTGTTTCAAAGATCGGAAGTTTAAAGCCAATGCCATTTACATAGCTGGTGGGAACAACTTTGCCGAAAGAAACTTTGACACCTCGATACCCCGGAGAAATTTTGTACACGGAGCATCCGATAAGAATCATGAAAAACACGATTACCACACCCAAAATGGACCACTTTACCCACTTGAAGTTACCGTTTTCAGAATACTTACTCATAAAATAAAGAATTTAAGCAGCTTTTAAACTGCGGTTAATAAATAAAAAATAATTAAAAAACGCAAGACATATAACATAATTCAATGACTGAGTCAAGTTTTGTCAAAGGATTAAATTGTTTTTTGTAAAAATAAGAGAAAAAAGTGTTGCAAATAAAAATATTATGTTTTATACAATGTTTACGCGTTATGTTATGCGTGCGTAGCTCAGTTGGCTAGAGCAACTGACTCTTAATCAGTGGGTCCAGGGTTCGAATCCCTGCGCGCGTACCAAAAAAGCAAAAACTCCCAAATGGGAGTTTTTTGTTTTTTTAGCGCAGTAAGGGAGAGAACACTGGAGAAAGGGTTCGACAAGGCCGAGAGGCGGACGTGAGTACGCCGGTGAGGCGGAAAGCCGAGCGAGAACGCAGCGGCAAAGCCAATCCCTGCGCGCGTACCAAAAAAACAAAAACTCCCATTTGGGAGTTTTTTGTTTTTTAGCGCAGTAAGGGAGAGAACACTGGAGAAAGGGTTCGACAAGGCCGAGAGGCGGACGGAAGTACGCCGGTGAGGCGGAAAGCCGAGCGAGAACGCAGCGGCAAAGCCAATCCCTGCGCGCGTGCCAATACTAAAAAGCCGTCCTTTAATGGGCGATTTTTATGTATGTAGGCTTATTTTTACGCTAGGTATTTTATATCATCAATGACAATATTCCACACAATATGGTGGCTAAAATCGTATATATACAAACAGAAGCTAGCGTTTTATTCTTGAGAATCTGCGATATTTTACCTCGGTATAGCCAAGGAAAAATTAAATATAAGATGAGGTATAATGTACCACAAATCCCCTCATAAATAAATGCATCCGCACTAGATATCCATGCAAAGAAGTTTCCTAAAATGACTGGCGCACAAACAAATCCAATAACAAAATAAATGATTTTTTTCATAATTTTATTCCTCTATTTATCTCAAATATAAATAAAATATAGATGTACGGCAACAAAATATTTATTGCCATACATCTTGTTGATTAATATTTACCTGTTTTGCGATATGTTCTACGAGCCTTATCTCCAACAGATTTACAATAGTCTAAGCTATTTTTAGGGTTTCTCAGACATTGAATAGTTTTCCTCTCTCCAACATTCAAAGGTTTTATTTGAAATGCGGCCCTTTTCAATTTTTCAAAATACTACAAATTTGAATAAAAAATCCGGTCTTTAGAAAATTTTTTGTAAATGAGCAACAAAAAAGGTATTGGTTGCAAACCAACACCTTTTTTCGATTGATAAGTTACCTATGTTTTACTCGAATGTCTTTTTGTGAATGTCCGCAATGCCTTTTAACTTTTGAAAGTTTTACTTTGTTGCGAAAATGTTTAGTGATTTTGACGTTTTGAAAGACAGAATAACCCACTTCAGGTTTTTTCTTCAATTGTGATGGAGTGATTAATAGTAATAGGCTGACCTGTGCAATCAACACCAATCACAAAACGAACAATCTTAATTATCACATTCATAATGAAAAAAATTAAAATAATAACATAATTATATAACCCTATAAAGCATAATACAAAAATATACTATTTTGTCAATTTGTATTATTTAGAAAATTTTATGCCGAAACTATTGTCATATCCCCAATCTTCACCGGTATCAGTGCAATATTGTGCCGCCAATGCTGGAGACATGGGGAGATGATTGGCACAAGCATAATATCCGTGCACGCCGGATTCTCCTTGGCTTGTGCAGTTTTTATATGTCTCCCAATCTAACATAGTATCACTCTCTCCAGAGAAGAACCCGATACCAATAGCCACAAGACCGGATGAGGCAGAATTTCCCCAATCAGCGGTTGCTAAAGCAATACACCCTTCTTTTGTGACATTTAAAAAACGAATAACAAATTCATCACTATTGGTTCCCCTAGTATAAGAATTTCCTGTAATACCAACAGGAGAGCCAAAAGCATTTGTAATTACTGTTCCGTATTCGCCATCGCTGGTCTTTAGGTCGTCAGGAACAATTCCCATTTGCACGGCAGTGGTATTACTTAGACTGTTAAAATCATTTTGTTGAATGTAAAGCGTTCGGATATTCGTTGCAATTTCGGCAATTTGCTGCATCGTTTTATTAATTTTAAACTTAGTCATGGCTTTGGAATAGCCTTGAATACCGCCGACGGACAGAACACCGATGATGGCCAGAACGCCGAGCATTTCAATCATACTTCTTCCAGAGGAAACCGCGTGTAGCGGCGCATCTAAAGCGGTTTTACGCTGTCTCAAAAAATTCATGTACGTCTTATGTACATTAGGATTTTTCTCGCAGCTAGAAACCACTTTATCTACACCACTCTCCGCGGTTTCAATACATTCATTTGTCTGTCTGGTCACTGCTTGCGCTTTTCTCACTCGTGTACTACTTTGTACACGTCGTTCCAAAAGTGCGGCGCATTGACACACGACATCCAAGCCCTTGATAAGACTCCGTTTGTGGTCATTCTCGGGACGGGCTAAAAGCCACATTCGAGGATGACAATTTAAATTCTGTTCCGCATGGATTCTCGGAATAAATCCGAAAATGACGGAGAATGCTGTATTCCGTTTTGACTCAAATTTTTTCAAAAAGTAGCGAAAACCGCGTGTAGAAGCTTTAAAACGCTCTGAAATCGAATGTTTAGGATTTACAGAGAGAGAGAGAGACCTTTTGATTGCTTATTTTTCATCTTTCTTTCCTTTTTAGAAATTAAATTATATTAAGTATTCTACCTGTTTGAAATTAAAAAATAATTAAAATGCCCTGTTTATGAATTGTACCTCAAAAGTTGTACAGTTTATTAAAAACAGGGCTTTAAATATTTTATATTTTCATAAGAATAGGGTTGTGCATCGGAGGCTGTTTGTCTTTAATTTCAATTGCTTCAAGAATATCTTTTTTAGCAATTTCAAATTCATCTTCATTGTCATAATGAACAACGGCCAGAGGCGTTTTTCCTGCTTCCATTTTATCTCCGATTTGTGCAAATTCAGTATAACCTGTTGCCAAATTTAATTTTTGACCGGGGATGGTGCGGCCGCCATGAAGTTTGATAATGCTTACGCCAATAGCTCTTGTATCCATAGCATTGACATATCCGTCTTTTTCGGCAAAAATAGGTTGTTGATGCTGTGCTTGCGGTAAATATTTTTCTGGTTTTTCAATAAATGCCGTTGAGCCGCCTAAAGCATAAACCATTTTTTCAAATTTTTCTAAAGCCAGACCGGATGCGTGAACTTTGTTAAGTAACTCTAAAGCTTCGGAAAGAGATTGAAAGCGACCGCATTGCAAAAGTAATTCGGCGCCAAGTTCTTTGGTTATCACATCTAAACGACCATTAATATTTATATTGCGGAGATAGTCTAAAGCTTCTTTGATTTCAACAGAATTTCCAACAGACCAACCCAAAACCTGATTCATGTCGGTTAAAACGGCTCTGGTTTTTGTGCCGGCTTGATTAGCGACATCAACAATAGATTGGGCTAATATTTTAGCATCTTCAAAGTTTCCCATAAAAGCGCCGTTTCCGCATTTTAAATCCATAACCAAATATTGTAAACCGGCGGCAAGTTTTTTAGATAAAATTGACGCTGTGATTAAAGGAATTGATTCGACTGTGCTGCACACATCGCGTATGGCATAAATTTTTTTATCGGCAGGCGCCAGATTCGATGTTTGTCCGATAATGGCACAGCCAACTTCTTTGACTGTTTTTTTAAACAGATTTATATCCGCTTGAGTGTTGTATCCTTTAATTGCTTCTAATTTATCAATTGTTCCGCCGGTATGACCAAGACCGCGGCCGGCAATCATCGGAACATAAACATCGCAAGCCGCCAACAGAGGTGCCAGCATAAGGCTGACTTTATCACCAACGCCGCCGCTTGAATGTTTGTCAACAATCGGCTTGTCAAATCCTTCCCATGTGAGAATATCTCCGGAGTTGCGCATGGCTAGAGTAAGGGCGGTTGTTTCTTGACTGTTGAGACCATTTAAAAAAATTGCCATGGTTAACGCCGCAA
Source organism: uncultured Alphaproteobacteria bacterium (assembly GCA_934254675.1). Lineage (GTDB taxonomy): Bacteria > Pseudomonadota > Alphaproteobacteria > RF32 > CAG-239 > RUG410. Next base: position 49,509 of record CAKQLP010000003.1, read on the forward strand.
CTTGAATATCCGCAACGCTCCCATCAGAGATTCCTTTTATGAAAGAAGTGATATCTTCTGCGGAAAGAGTTTCTTTATTGCGTTTTTTTCTGATAATTTCTTGAGGTATCATGGCGTTGTCTCCTAATATTTTTCTAAATATGTTTTTATAAGTGTTTCTAGCTTTTTCGACGATTTTTCGACTTGAGCCAAAACATCTTGATGATTTTGTGCCTCTGAGCTTAATCCCGTGCCTAAATTGGATATAACTGAAAAAGCCAATACTTTGATATTTTTATGGACAGCGGCAATAACTTCTGGCACAGTGGACATTCCAACAGCATCCGCGCCAAAGGAATGAAACAGCCTAACTTCGCTTGGAGTTTCATAGTTTGGACCTAAAACCATTAGATAAACACCTTCAAAAAGTTTAATGTTCATTTGTGACGCCAGAGTTTTGACAGTTTGTCGGGTTGAAACGTCATAGGCATTGCTCATATCTGGGAAATATGGCTCGTCATGCGGTCCAATAAGCGGGTTTTGTCCGCTCAGGTTGATGTGATCTTTAAGCAACATTAAACTTCCGGCAGGCATATCGGTGCTCAAAGAACCCGCCGCGTTGGTTATAATCATTTGTTTAACGCCTAAAGCCGAAAGTAAATCAACAATTTCTGAAATAAGTTGAGGTTTGATGCCTTCGTATAAATGAAAGCGTCCTTCCATGCAAATAACGATATGATTTCCAATGCTTCCTATGGCAAAACGCCCTTTATGACCAGAAACTGTTGTTTGCGGAAAATCTGGAATTTCTGCATAGTCTATAAAAATAGGGCGTTCAATGGCTTTGCTGACGCCGTCAAGTCCTGAACCTAAAATAAGAGCGATGTCTGGTTTTAGACCATTAAGTTTATTTTTAATATATTCCAGTGAATTATTGAGCATTTTTGATATCTCCGGCTTTAAAAAAATTAGGTATTAAATCACAAAGTTTAAAAGTTTTAACCAACCCCGCAAGGTTGGCGCTATGAATCAGCGTGTTTTCATCGCCAAATTCTAAGATTTTTTGCAAACAATTACCGCAAGGCAAAATCATAGTTGTGTCGGCAATAATTAGAATTTCTTTTATTTTAGACTGTCCGCCGGCGACCATGGCCGAAACGGCTCCGGCTTCGGCGCATGTTCCGCAAGGAAATGAAGCGTTTTCAACATTACATCCGCCAAAAAGATTTCCGTTTTCACATAAGATGGCGGCACCGACCTTAAAATGAGAATAAGGCGTATAGGCTCGTAAGCGGCAAATTTGCGCCAACTCAAGCATCTTTTGAATATTTTCCATAATTTTACCTCTTTTCTGAAAAAAACATTGATTTATTGTATGGATAAGATAGATTAAAAGTCAAGATTATCTTTATATCCGTGAGGAGAAAAGCGTTGGTGAAAAAAATAATTTTGATATTTTTAGGAATAGTCGTGTTGGCCGCCGGTGGACTGGCAACCTATGTTTCTATGGTGGATTGGAATAAATACAGACAAGAAATTGCCGATAAATTTTCTGAAGCGACCGGTAAAAAAATAGAGTTTTCCGGTCCGATTAAAGTTGAATTATGGCCGCAACCGACACTTAATGCCAAAAACGTCAAAATTGTTAATCCAAACAACATGGATGACATCTTAGCCACAATTGACAGCTTAAATACGAGTATATCGTTAAAATCCTTGTTAAAAGGCACGACAGATGTTCGGTCGCTATCATTGGTTGGCGCGGAAATTTGGGTGCGTATAAATGAAAAGGACGAGCTTAATTGGAAGAATTACAGTAAAGCATCAGGCAGCAATGACGTCAATGCCAGATTGCAGAGTTTAAGCATACAGAACGCGTTGGTGCATTTTGAAAATATCCAACATAATGTGAAATTTGATTTATCGCAGTTTAATGCGGATATTCAAGCGGAAAGCTTGGCCGGACCATATCGTCTGGATGGTAATTTTGTTAAGAATCAAGATCATTTTGGCGTGGCTGTCAGTGTTGGAGATTTTTCACAACTGACTGATATCCCCGTAAATTTTGCTATAACTCATCCAAAATCTGAAAGCTTTTTACGCTTTGATGGCGTTTATATGCCAAATGAACTGGCGTATAAAGGAGATTTTAGCGGTGGGGCAAAACAAACGGCGGATTTTGCTAATATCCTTTTCGGACAAACTGTTTTGGATGAAACATATAATATTCCATTGCAGTTTTCTGTTGGTGTGGAAGCGGATAGTGAAAAAATCAAGCTTTCAAGTTTTATCCTGAAATATGGTAATTTGATGGAAGGGGCGGGAAATGTTTCCATCCCGCTTAGAGAGGATAAAAATAAACAAAGAACAATTGAGGTGAAGTATCAATTGGTTAATCTTGATTTACGTCCATTGCTTTCAATCTTAAAAGCTGAATATAAAACTTTTGTTGAAAATGGTAGTGTTTATCAGCCTGATTTTAATCTTAAAGTTGCCGCGGACATCAGTTCTGAACGAGTTGTGTTAAATGACAGCGATACCGGCGTGCTGGAAAGCGTCAGCTTAAAAGGCGAATGGAGCGATAATGCTTTATCTCTGGACGAGTTTTATGCCGCCTGCGCGGGAAATACCGTTTTGACCATGAACGGAAGTTTGGTTGAAGAAAAAAAATCTCCTCAATATTTTTTAAAGGTTGATTTGGATAGTAAAGATTTTCTTATGTTCTTAAACAGTCTTGGCTTTCAATTAAAATCTTACACGCAGTCTTCATACCGCAATGCCAGCGTTGCGTTTAATTTAAGTGGAAACAATACGGCGCTGTCGGCGGATAATATAAAATTTTCAATGGATAAAATGAATATAGACGGTATTGTCGGGGTGACGTTTAGGGATAATGAAAATATTTATGAATTACAATTACACGCAGATTCGTTAAATTTAGATAATTATTTGCCGAAAAATGAAAATGCTCAGGGGGCTATGGAAAATATTAAGGCGGATATTCGAAATTTAAGTTTTTTGAAGTGGCTTGACATTCATACGGTTTTAAAAGCCGATAACCTCATTTTTAGAACAACTCCAATGACAAATGTCGTATTGGTAATGTCCGCCGCCGAAGGAGGTGTGAATGTAGAAAATTTGTCGGCAAACAATGTGTTAGACAGCCAATTAAAAACTTCAGCAAAAATATCAAACATTGGCAGTCTGGATTTGAATTTTAATGAATTTAATTTTTATGTAGATTCTCTTCAGTTTAACGCCTTTAATGAAAAATTTGGAATACCTTTGCCAAAGTTAAAAATTTTTGATAAAAATAAATTTGTGGCGGAAGGTAAATATTCTGGAAATTTACATGAAGGAAAAATAGATGTTCAGTCTTCTGTTGGGGAAAACAAGTTTAATTATCAAGGAGTTATAAAACAGGAAAATGAATTTGGTTTTAACGGAAAACTTGAATTAAAAACAATGAATTTCAGCGAGTTGGTTAACGATTTGGGCGGCATGCTCAAAACAACAGCCAATACGAGAGGCGCGTTAAGTTGTCAAAGCAATATCGATGGAACCGTATCTTCATGGAATTTTGAAAATTCTGAATGTGTGTTTGGGTTGGCTAATTATAAAGGAAAAGGAAATTTTTCTAAAGAAAAAAACAATTATCGTTTGAATTCCGAAATAGAAGTAGATGATTTTAATATTGAAAATGTTGTCGATATTCAGTCGTCAAAAGGAACTTCAGCCTTAAAGCGGACTCAAGAAGATAATTTCCTTTTGCGTCCTAGTTTTAGCAAAGATGTGTTTGTTTTTGATTTATATAAAAATTTAATTCTGGATGTGCGGTTGAATGCTCAAAAAGCGGTGTTTAAAGATAAAACATTCAATGATTTGAAACTTCATATTTTAAATTCCGATAATATTTTGCAGTTGAATGATTTGAGTTTGCGGAATGAAGATATACCGGTAAAAGGAAATATTCAAATAACATATGCGCAATCTCCGATTGTTAAGGGGTATCTGGAAGGTGAAAACATCAATTTATCTGATTTAGGCGGTAAAGTATATCAGTTTTCCGGTGGAATTTTGTCGGCAAAGGCCGATTTTGATATGCCGGCCTCATCTGTGGAGGAATTTGTGAATAATTTTAGTGGAAATATTCAATTCAATGCCTCTGATGTAGTGATAAAAGGATTTAATTTTTCAGAAATAATAAATGATTTAAGACAGCGGAGACGCTCCAATGGATTATTCCAAAAAGTCAGAGATAATCTTCAGCAAGGCGAAACATCTTTTGCAACATTTTCAGGATTAGTGAATGCTGAATTTGGAAACCTTAAATTTGAGAATTTTATAATGGCAAATAATGATGTGCAACTAAATGTGGATGGAACAATAAATTTGCCAGAATGGCGAATGGATGAAAATTTTGGCGTGACATTAGCCAATTTAAACGACATTCCGCCATTTACATTCTCTCTTTCCGGTTTAATGAACAAACCATCGTTAGACATCAATATTGAAAATATTGTAAAAAAGTATGATGCACATTGGGAAAAATTAGAAGCGGACAGACAGGCTCATCAAATGGCTATGCGTCAAAGACTAGAAAAAAGAATGGCTGCAGCTCAAGTCAAAGTGGGCGAGGTGTCTGAATTAAATAATAAAATAATTCCGTTGGTGGAAGAATATCAAAAAAACAGTGACAGCGATGTTCACAAAGCTTGGTATCAAGAAAAAAGAAAAAGACTGAATGAAATAAATAATGTATTGGATGAAATGCGTGGAAAGTCTCATTTGGCTGATTTTTCCGGAGCCGACGTTGCTAAAATTAAAGACGATACCGTGTCATTGCAAGAGGAATTGCAAATTTTGGAAAAAGATTTGAAGCAACACTATTCCGACGATGTTAAAGCACGTTTTTCTCAAGTTGTGGAAAATGTTAAAACTTTTGACAGCAAGATTGTGGAATTAAACGATGAATATCAGCAGTTATTGCAAAATAAATTTAACGAATTGCAAGAACTTGGCGGAACGCAAAAAATGGTTGATAGCAAAGAACTAAAAGATTATCAGGATCAATTAGCTGAATTAGGCGACAAAATTCGGCTTCAGGTCGATAATTTTACACAGCAAAGCGAAGACGCGGAGAGTTTGCAAAATGATATTCCGGCGTTGGAAACTTTGACCGAAAATTTAAAACAAAAGCAAAAAAGTATGGCGGATGATTATCATAATATGGAAGAAATATATAATCAGACGGATGAATTATTGCAGCAAATGATTCGGGAGCAGCAGATTGTTTTTGATAAATTAAAGGCAGAAAAAGAAATCGAACAGCAGAAAAAAGCCGCGGAGGATGCAAAAAATTTGTTAAACGAAGCGTCATCTGAGTCAAATGTTATTGTGAAACGTGAAGGTAATGTTCAGCCGGTTGTGGATGTTAAAGAAAATCATATAGATGATAAAAATGCCAAAATGATTGTTAATATAAATCCAAATGCCGGAAAACAGCCGACTTTGCGAAAAGTTACAAACGAGGTTGTGAACGGCGTCAGTGGAACAATTAAAAAATCTTACGAAGAGAAAGAACAAACGGTCCAAAAAAGTGTTGAAAATATATTGTTAAAAGAAGTTGATGGCGCGGTGCAGAAGCCCTCTGGAACAATAGTTGTGAAATAAAAACTAGTTTTGGTTGTTGTTAGGCTTTTAATATGCTATATAGTAAGAAGATTAAATAAAAATAATTATGGAGATTAAAAATGTATAGAAAACCTGAAGTTTGTGTATTGCCAGTTGCCGGTTTGTCAACCCGTAATTTGCCAACAACGAAAGTTTTGCATAAAGGATTTATGACGCTGGATAATATTCCGGTTATTCAATACGCTGTGGATAGCTGTGCTGAAGCGGGTATAAAAGAAATTGTTTTTATATACAGCGATGATGCTTGCCGACATATGTTTGAAAAATATTATTCTCCGGCACCGGAATTGGAAGAAAATCTTAAATCTAAAAATAAAATGGATTTATTGGCGGCTGTTCAAAAAATTATTCCGGAGGGCATGAAATTTTCTTTTGCTCGGCAAAGTGAACCTAAAGGAAACGGACATGCAATTTTAATGGCTAAAGATATTATCGGAAAACGTGATTTTGCGGTTATGTGGGTGGATGATGTTTATATTAATCTGCATGGTGATGGTGTATTAAAACAATTATGCGATGTTTATGAACAAAAAGGCGGAATTGTTGAAAATATTATGGAATGTCCTCGTCAAGACATGGTTCGTTATGGCGCGTTGGTTGGAGCCAAACGAGATGGAAATGTTGTGCGCGCTACGGGTTTGGTTGAAAAACCAAAACTGGAGGAAGTTCCGTCAAACTACGCGTCGATGGGACCATACATTATTCCGAATGAAGTTTTGGATATTTTGCCGGAAGTTACAAAAGGAACAAACGGTGAAATTAATTTAACCGATGCCTTAAATTTGGCAGCTATGCGTGGAACTCCGATTTATGGTGTGCTTTGTAAAGGGCTTCGTTTTGACTGTGGAACAAATTTGGATTTACAAAGAGCCAACATTAAGCTTAGTCTAATGAATAGCGGGGAACTGAGAGCTTATACGCGTGAATTATTAGATACAATGGATTTATGATTTAATTTCCATATATTGATAACAAAGCCTCTTACTTTTAGCAAGAGACTTTGTTTTTTTTAAAAAAAGAAAAACCTTCAAGTTATAAAAACATGAAGGTAAAGAATTGTAAGGCTAATACTAAAAAAATATTAGGAAACTTGTTTTTCTTTTTTTACATTTCTATAAATCGTTATTTAGAAAGTAGGTGCTCTAATCATAAAACATATATTACATTTAAAAAATATATATTAAGAAAAGAACAAAGGACAATCTCGAATACGATTATCAGAAAAAGTAATTAACATAATTATTTTATTTACAATATAATTGATATCATAACTTTTTATCTTTGTCAATGTTTTTTTTGTATAAATTTTGTTTAATTTGGTTTGTTTGTGTATGATTGGCTTGAATTGCTTGAATAATGAAGAAAAAAATAATTATTATAATACCACTTAGTTTATGTTCTGGAATAAAAAATGATTAATAACATATTTAATAAAAACAATTTAATTTTTATCGGCTGTTTGGTGTATGGCTTCTTTAACGCTTTTTTTCTTAGACAGGAATTTGACTGGGATTTGATTAATTATCATTATTACAATGTGTTTGCACTTTTAAATGATAGATGGGATTATGATATTGTTGTGGGCTCTGTTAATACATTTTTTAATCCGTTATTAGATATTCCGCTATATTATATGATTCAAAATTTTAACGATTTTCCGCGGCTGATTTTTGGCATGCAGGGATTATATTTTGGTGTTTGTTTATTTTTCTTTATAAAAATATGCGGTTTGTTTTGGAATGTTGACCGCCGCGAAGGTATTTGCGCCACAGCCGTGGCTGTTATTATCGCCATAACCGGAGAAGCCGTGGGCTGTCAAATCGGAACTTCAACCAATGAAATTCAAGTTATTGCGATATTTATACCGGCTTTGTATCTTCTGCTTAAAATATTGATAAAACCAAAGTTTCAGAAAAGCTGGAAGTTTTTAGCAATTGGTTTGGGAATGGGAATTGCCTTAGGCCTCAAACAAACAGTGATAATTTATTGCTTGAGTTCTGGTTTGACAACCATAATTTTATACAAAAGATTGAAACATCCATTTAAATACATCTGCTTGTTCGCATTGGGCGGTGCTTTGGGCTATCTTGTTTCTAACGGTTGGCTGATGTGGCGCTATTGGCAAGATTATCAAAATCCATTTTTTCCGTTTGCTAACGCGATATTTAAATCAGAGTGGTTTGATCCAATAAATTATAGGGATACAAAGTTTTTGCCGACACTTCAAAATTTTTGGTATTTTCCGTTAACGATGATTAACTCTTTCAATGTAATTTTTGAAGGAGTGTATAATGATATTCGTTTACCGTTTATCTATATTGAACTATGGATTGTTGCAATAAGTTTATGCTTCAAAAAAGTCCGCAGATTTTTTAAAACTCATAAGAAATGGAAAGTATATTTTGTTTTTATGGGAACAAGTTTTTTTAGCTGGATGTTTTTGTTTTCTAATTTGAGATATGCTATTATTATAGAAATGCTGAGTGGCATTTTTGTTTGCGCCATGTTTGCCAATTTGCTTTTCAAATTATTTAAGAAAAATAAAAAGTTTTTTAATTTTCTTCAAATCTCCGTGTCGTTTTGGGGAGTGTTGTGTTTGTTTGGATTTTTTATATATGCTCCAGTTTATCCGGGTTCCAGAATCACAACATCATCCAAGTTTCTTTATGTTGAGCCATTAAAGTTTCCTGAAAATAGTGTGATTAAATTATATAATTTTCCATCTGCGTTGTACATAGCGGAATGGTCAAAATACAATAAAATAAGAGGAGTTGGTTTTAAGCACTATCATGGAGATATGCCGATTGCTGGTATAGATTTTGTGGAACGCGGAAATTTTAGAAAGAAAAGAGACGCGGTGATGCAAGCTTATAAAGGTCCGACAATTTTAATATACCACCCGTACAGAGCATCAATGTCCAGACCTCGTATGGAAATTCTTGAGGAATTGCAAAAATCCGTGGAAAAGGAAATAAAAGAAAAAAATCTATATTGCCGCCCAATAAAACAGAACTTTTATAATAATGCTATTATTTGTGTTGAGCCGGATTTAAAAACACAAATCTTAGGCAATTAGTCGTTTGGTAAAAAAAACAAAGGCTTGTAACAATAATTTACAAGCCTGTTCAGTATGGCTGCTTCACCTGGACTCGAACCAAGATTGACGGAGTCAGAATCCGCTGTCCTACCATTAGACGATGAAGCATTTGCTTTGTTAACAAGCACATTATTAAGCCTGAATTTTAGATTTGTCAAATATTTTTATAAAAAACTTCACATTTGAAAAATACATGTTACATTGCTTGAAAAGGAGAATAATATGCTTAAAAAATCTTTTTTGCAAAATATATGGAAGATTATTGTCGGAAACAATACATTTGAGCGGAAAATTTCAGAAATTCAAGCTGAAGAACTGCAAAAAAATTATAAGGACGCCTTCAAGAATGCGGCAAATATTTCGGAATATCCGCCGTATATAGATATTGTCAGAGAGTTATTATCTGAAAAGTCGGAAATTTTTCAAGCGGCAGTACATTATTTATGCCGAATTGCCGAAAATGAAAGCAAATACGCCGAACCGATATTTACAATATTGGAACAATACCAAAAAAAAGCCAAAAGAGATGAAAAAGATTTGGAATTTTTATCGGCACAGCTTCAAAAAATGAAAAAAAATATTCCGTTTTTGCGTTAAAAAATTATTTTACTCTTGAATGGCATTAAAACGTAATTATATCAAAAGTTGTGAAAGCAAAATATTTATTATAACAAACAACTTAGGAGTTAAAATGTCTATTGGAACTGTAAAATGGTTTAACACTCGCAAAGGATATGGTTTTATTCAGCCATCTTCTGGCGGAAAAGATGTTTTTGTGCATGTTACAAAATTGGAAGAAAAAGGAATTCGCCGCTTGTACGAGGGGCAGAAAGTCGGCTATGAACTGTATGATGACCGCGGACGGATAGCCGCGGGAAGCATCAAAATTTTAAGCTGAAACAGAATGAGGAAAATAATGAAATTTCAAACCTTCCTTTTTTTAGGAGGGTTTTTGTTTTTTAAAATAGAAAGTCATTGATTTTTGAGGGACGGCATGGTATTTTTTTCTAAATTTCAGCTATGAAAAAGGCTATTGAAGGAGGTATTATGAAAGTTTCCGTTTTAATATTTTCATGTTCATTTTTAGCTTTATCGGGTGTGGCTTCTGGGGCGGAAATGAATGACGCCGATGCAGTTCAGTCAGCAGTATCCGGACAGGCAATGGAAAAAGACTTATTATTCTCGCAGAAAAATGGCAAAGAATGGGTAACGGATAAAAATGAAAATCCATTTTCCGGTTCTGTGGTAAAGACAGATGATGGAGGCCGTAAAATAACTTTTTTCTATCGCAATGGTCTGCGTAACGGCGTGGCGACGTCATATTATGAAGATGGAAAAATGGAATTAGAAATTACTTACCGCAATGGCCTGAAAGATGGTGAAGAAATTTCTTTTTATGAAAATGGTTCGCCGAAACTGAAAAAAACATATAAAGCGGATAAACTTAACGGCGCAAAAATTTCTTTTTATGAAAATGGAAAGCCAAAACGGCAAGATTATTATACCGATGGGGTGCTGAATGGAGAAACAACATATTTTAATGATGAGGGAAATCGCATAAAAATAGAGCATTACAAGTCTGGAATAAAAGAAGGGGTTGAACATATTATTGATAAAGATATGCTTCAGGAAGAAAATAATTATGTCGGCGGGCAAAAAAACGGCGTTACAAAAATTTACAATAAAGAATATCAAACAGATGAAATAAATTATGTAGATGGTAAAAAGGAAGGCGTCGCGAAGCATTATAATGTGGATGGCAGCTGGATTGAGTTACCTTATGTGAACGATTTAAAAAATGGAGAAGGGGTTGCGTATTATCCGGATAAAAAAATTGCCAATAAAGCAAACTATTTAAATGACAAGAAAAATGGACTGAGTGAAAAATATTATAAAAACGGATTGCGGAAGGTTGCGGAGACGTATAAAAACGATAAATTAGACGGTATAAAACGCCAATTTAACCAAAAAGGAGACCTTGAAACGGTTTCGTATTTTGTGGAAGGCATGGAATTGGCAAAGATAGAAATAGCTCAGGACGATGAACTTAAAGATATTATGGATGCGGCAAAAAAAGGGCAGTTGGGAAAGTATGTTTCTAAAAAAAAATTATGGTATCCGATATTATGGTTGGGAATTAATTTTGAAGACGCCAATATTTTGCAAGTGTTGGAAAAAAATATGAAAATGTATAATGCCTCACTGGATGATACAAAGCAATACGCCGCGGCAAGCAAAACAAAATATCAGGATTATAACCGACGTCTGTTTTTTGGCTTAACGCCTTTGAGTTATGCTGTTAATTTATCTTTACCATCTGAAATTTTGCAAAAATTTGCCACGCCGGAACATATTGATGAACAAAATCCTCGTGGTGGCACGGCTTTGCAAGAGGCGATTCGCTTAAATAATTTGGATATGGTAAAATATTTGTTGCTTAAACAAGCGGATGTGAAAAATTTTTATAATGGTGCCATTGTTTTGCAAGCGGTGCAAGATAATGCTCGTTTAGCTATTATAGAAGAATTGTTGAAAGCCGGTGCGGATGCAAATATTAAGGATGCAAACGGAAAAACGCCTTTGGTGGAAGCGGTGAGAAATAATGATGCGGCACTGGTATCGTTATTGCTAAAATATCAAGCCGATACCAACATCACATTGCCGGATGGTAAAAATTTATTGTTTTTTGCCGTTGCCAATCATGATGATGAAGCAATTATTAATAGACTTTTGACACATGCGGATGTTAATAAAAAAGATGCAGATGGTAATATTTTGCTTATAGAGGCTTTAGCGCAAAAAAAATATGATTTGGTTGAAAAGCTTTTAAGAAATGGCGTAAATGTTAATTTGACCGACGCGTCGGGAGAAAGCGCAGTAACCTATGTTTTAAGTCATGAAACGGATGATAAAATTATTCAGCAAATATATTCTGCCGACATTGACGTGGTGAACAATGCGGGAAATTCCGGATTACCGCTTTGGAAGTTGTTGATAGAAAATAAAAAATGGCCTTTATTGAAAATAGTCTTGAATAAAATGGGCGGAGCGGACAAAGCGGCCATAGATGGTGTCGAACCAATTCAAATTTTATTATCTTTGGATGAGAATGTTGCGCCGGAGTTGGAGAATCTTTTATTATCTTATGTTTCAACACAATGGCTAAATGAAAATTCTGAATTTATTTGGAAAACAATAGAATTAAAAAATTTGCGGCTTTGGAAAAATTTGGTGAAAATCGGTTTCAATCCCCAAATTAAAAATAAAAGCGGGGATTCGCCGGCATTATATTTGCTGAAAAATCACTATGATTTGGCATGGTTGGAAGAATTTGAAAAACTTCAGCCGGAATTGAATGAAACGGATAAAGGCGGTATATCTCCGTTGTTGTTTGCAATTGAAGAAAACAATGCGGAAGTTGTTCAAAACTTATTGAATTATGGGGTAAAAATAAGTGAGGAAAAACAGAAATCATATTTGGCGAGACTAACCGGAAAACAGCCGGATATGACTAATTTATTGTTAAAAAACATAAAAGATATATCGTTTGTCGGACCTAAACGCTCTAATTTGATGATGGCCGCTGTGAAAAATGTAAATATTGCTTTATTAGAGGCTTTATTTGCAAAGGGAGCGGATATTCATGAGCGTGATGTTGACGGCAATGAGGCGCTTCACTATATTGCGGTGGCAGTTCAAAAAAATAAGGTATTTTCCGAAGATGAATTGCTAAAAAATTTGGAACAGATTATTTTTCTGCTGAAAAATCAGGGTGTTGACATAAATGTGCAGAATGGAAACGGTGAAACTTTATTAATACAATTGGCAAAGCAGAATAGTGCGCTGTATTATCCATTGTCTGAAATTTTGATTAAAAATGGGGCAAATATTGATATTAAGGACCAATATGGCAAAACCGCCGCAAGCTATATGTTGGAGTTTAAAAATAAATCTAATAAAAACAAGTAGATGCATCCAAAAAAGTGTCCATAAAAAACGACCGTTTTTTATGGACACTTTTTTCATATAAAATAAAAATACCTAAAAAATAATTAATATTGTCAAATGTTTGAAATATAAATATTTTTTCAATATAGCTTCCTTTTTTTCTAGAGATTTAAAGTGTCCATAAAAAACGGTCTTTTTTTGGGGACACTTTAGCGGAAAAGGAGAAAAAAATGAGAAGTAAAAACCAGTTCGGTCGGTCAATGATAGAAATGCTAGGCGTTTTAGCAATTATCGGTGTGCTTTCCGTTGGCGGTATTGCCGGCTATTCCAAGGCTATGATGAAATTTAAGATTAATAAAACCATAGATCAGATATCACAAGCGGCTGCAGCTACGCAAACTCTATTTGCGCAACAAAAAGATTTTAAGGGGTTACCTTATGGTATTATGGTTGGTGATCATCCTTTACCTACTGCAGTAGATAGTCTAATATTGTCGGATTCCGTTCAAAAAGGAATAAAAGTGTATCATGGTTCAAGTGGAACATATTCAACAGATTATTATGAGAATGAGTTCGGTGGTACATTTTCTATTTCTACTTCGAGATATTATCCCCGTAAAGGTTTTTCATCAATGACAGATTTCTACATTTTATTAACTGGTTTACCATCTGAAGCATGCATGGCCTTAGGCTCCACTGATTGGGGGGCTACCGGTATGTCAGGATTAATTGGTATAGCCGTCGGACGTTTTTTTTCTGCGTCTGGAGATATAATTTATCCTGGATGCAAAGGAGATGGGGAATTTGATAATTCTTCTAATTATTCTGGTTATTACGCCTGTGCGGATTCTTTGCCTATTTCTCCGGCTAAAATAGCTGAAGCGTGTAAAAAAGCAGGTGGGAGTTCTGGAGTTGTATCGATTGTTTTTTCAAAATAATATGTTACGACTGTTAAAAATCATTATCTTCTTTTTTATGGCTTTATTTGTGCTGGGAGATGTTGCTTTCATTTCTTTTATAGCAATAAAAGGAGACAATGATTTTCTTCGGGTATCACAATATGCAATTTCATATATTCAAAAAAATATGGAATTTGAATATAATAATCTTGAATTTATGCCTCCTGTTCGTTATGAAACGTCAGAAAGGCAAAAGATTCCAAAAATTATTAACTATGTATGGCTTGGCTCTGAGGAGTTGCCAAAAGATGTGCAAAAAACAATTGAGACATGGAAAAAGTTTGCTCCGGATTATGAAATTAAACGCTGGAATGAAGAAAGTTGCGATATAAATTCAAATGATTTTTTGAAATATACCTATGATCATAAATATTATGATTATGCTTCGGATTTTTGCCGGATGAAAGCTTTGGAACAAAATGGCGGCGTTTATTTTGATACAGACCATCATTTAACCAAACCTTTAAAATTACCTGCTTCAGAAGTTGTTCTTGTGCAAGAATATGATACGGGAATCTCTGGTTCATTTATGGCTTCTGTGCCGCATCATCCGTTTTTTAAAGCAATGCTGGATGCTAAAAATTGGCCTGTTACAGATAAAAAAGATATCTTAACAATTCAAGACAAGTTGATGGAAGAACTCAAGAACTATTATCATATATCCAATATTCCTTTCAGTGGTATGTCTAGCAAGAGCCTGACGGTATTCACACCAAATTATTATATGTTTGATTATGGCGGCGGTGAAAACAGGGCAATTCATCTTCACGGGGCTGGATATACCGAATATTTTCAAAATTCTTTATGGTATAAGATTTTTTATAAAAGCAATTTAGATAATGTTTTTTATCATCTGGGTGGACGTACTTTAATCCCTTTGGAAAATGGCGAGGTTTATGACTATGAAACAAAAGAAAAGTTCCATATTCAAATAACAAAAGACAAGGATATTATTCATTTGCAAGATGAAAATTTCAAATCATTAGGATTTTATTACTGTTCTTTGGACTTTTGCTTAAAAATGTTTAAAGCAAAGAATGAAGACTAATTCAGCGCCACGATAAAATCTGCTTCAGTTGTGTTTTGAATATCTTCCAGCGAGGAATAAGGGCTGATTTCGCGCAATAGCAAGCCTTGCAGAGTTACTTCAAACACGCCCTTTTCGGTGATAATCAAGTTGACTTTATGTGCCGCGGTCAAAGGTAATGTGCATTTTTTTAGGATTTTCGGCATGCCTTTAGAGGTGTGTTCCATGGCAATAATCAGCTTTTTTGTACCAACAACCAAATCCATGGCGCCACCCATTCCGGGGGTGAATTTCCCAGGAATGCACCAATTGGCCAAATTTCCTTCTTGATCAACCTGTAAAGCGCCTAACACTGTAATATCGATATGACCGCCGCGCATCAAGCCAAAAGAAGTCAAACTATCAATAAAACATCCCCCGGGATTGATGGTGACGCCAACTCCGCCGGCATTTGTTATTCTTTCGTCTTTGACAGATTCGTGTGGGTATGTGCCGACACCCAAGACGCCGTTTTCGGATTGAACAATGACTTCCACATCGTCAGGCAGATAAGTCACCGCTTTGGTGGGTAATCCGATACCTAAAGTAATCACATCATTGTTATGAAATTCTTGCGCCACACGTTTAGCTATAACTTCTTGTGTTTCATCTTTGGATAATATCATTTAACTTTTTCCTTTGCCACAATATAATCAACCATAATCCCCGGCACAATCACGTTGTTGGGATCAAGTGGTTCGTTGTGCAAATAATCAACTTCGGCAATCACAATATCCGCCGCGCTGGCCATAACCACATTAAAATTTCTGGTTGAGCCAAAATATGACAAGTTTCCATAACCATCGGCGTTTGTGGCATATATTAGGGCTATGTTAGCACGGAGAGGTTTTTCTAAAATATAATTTTTTCCATCAACGTTGATGAGTTGCTTTCCTTTTTCAATATCCGTTCCAACACCGGTAGGGGTGAGCACGCCTCCCAGTCCGGCACCACCGGCGCGGATACGTTCGGCGAGGGAACCTTGCGGTGCCAGTTCAACCTCTAATGTTCCGGCATTCATCTGAAAAACAGTTTCAGGATTTGTTCCGATATGTGAAACAATGGCCTTTTTTATTCTCTGCGCGGAAATTAGTTTTCCTCTGTCGGAATCCGGTAAAGATGTATCATTGCCAATAAGGGTTAAGTTTTTAACGTTTGTTTTTAAGATTTCATCAATAACAGCTGTCGGCGAGCCGCATTTTAAAAATCCGCCGATCATAACACTTTGGTCGTCCTTAAAAAATTGCGCGGCTTCTTTTGCTGAAATAAATTTTACCATAAACTCTCCTTTAACACATTCTTAGGCATAATCGAAAATATAAAAAAAGTCAAGAAAATGGAAAAGGTACTTTGAATAAAGAAAAAGCTTGCGTTTTTTACACAAGCTTTTTCTTTATTTAGAGTTTTTTTAGGAGAGCGGCAGATAATTCCGGTTCTACTTCGGCGATTCTATTCGCTATGTCACGAACTTTTTCTCGCTCATTTTCTGGAATTTTGTCAATTTTCTCCAACCGCTCAAAAGCAATTTTCACAAAATTGGCTCTAATCTGCTGTGTCATGCGATGAGCACTCAAATGACGCGCAATAATATTAAGCGGCATAAGTAAATAACTGTTCTCCATAAATAAAAATTTTAAAAATAATTAGTAACTATACAAAATATAAGCCACTTAAACAATTTTGTCAAGTGGCTCATATCTTTTTTAAATTATTCTTTATTTTTCTGGCTGAATATTTAAGCCATTGGCGTTAGCCGAAATAAAGACTTTAGAATTATCCGCAATGGCTCCATCCAACAACAAAATAGACAACGGATTTTCAATTTGCTGTACAATTAAACGCTTTAATGGACGGGCGCCAAATTCCTCATTATAGCCGTTATCCGCCAGCCAATTCTTAGCGTTGTCATCCAGTTGCAACGTGATATGGCGATCAGTCAGACGTTTTTGCAAGCGTTTTATTTGGATATCGACAATTTTCCGAATATCTTCTTTTTTCAAAGCGTTAAATGTTATGATTTCATCAAGTCTATTCAAAAATTCAGGCTTAAAGAACATTTTTAGTTTGGTCATAACATCTTCTTCACCGCCGGTCACCAGATTAGATGTTAAAATGATAAAAGTATTTCTGAAATCCACAGTACGACCTTTACCATCAGTCAAATGACCTTCATCCAATACCTGCAACAACAGATTAAAGACATCTGGATGAGCTTTTTCCACTTCATCAAATAAAATAACCTGATACGGGCGACGGCGAACCGCTTCTGTTAAAATACCGCCTTCATCATATCCGACATATCCCGGAGGCGCGCCAATCAAACGAGCGACGGAATGTTTTTCCATGTATTCAGACATGTCAATACGAACATACGCGGCTTCTTCATCAAACAAAAATTCGGCGAGAGCTTTAGCTAATTCCGTTTTACCCACACCGGTTGGTCCTAGGAATAAAAAAGAACCAATCGGACGGTTAGGGTCTTTTAAACCTGAACGAGAACGGCGAACGGCATTGGCAACAGCCGTTAGGGCTTGGTCTTGACCAACGACGCGCAAGGCTAAATTTTTTTCCAAATTCAATAATTTTTCACGTTCGCTGCCAATTAGTTTATCCACCGGAATACCGGTCCATTTAGAAACAACAGAGGCAATCATATCAGGCGTTACTGTTTCAAGAGTGTTTTGATTTTGATTGACCGCGTTAAGTTCTTTGATTTTGCGTTCCAGTTCCGGAATTTCTTTATATTGAAGTTCACCGGCTTTTTCATATAAACCCGCGCGCAACGCTTTGTCAGCTTCTATACGAGTTTGGTCTAAGCGTTCACGCAAGCGATTGGCTTCCAGTATGGAACTTTTGCGGTTTTTCCATGCTTCAGATTTTTCTGCTGATTCCTTTTCAAGTGAAGCTATTTCTTGTTCCAATTTAACCAAACGCTCTTTCGAGTTGTCATCGGTCTCTTTTTTCAAAGCTTCGCGTTCAATTTTATATTGAATCAGTTTCCTGTCGATTTCATCTAATTCCTCAGGTTTAGAATCAATTGCCATCTTTAATTTGCTTGCCGCCTCATCAATTAAATCAATAGCTTTATCTGGTAAAAATCTATCGGTTATATATCGGTCGGACATTGTGGCCGCAGCGACCAGTGCCGCGTCAGAAATACGAACTCCGTGATGAATTTCATATTTTTCTTTAATGCCACGTAAAATGGAGATGGTTTCTTCAACATGTGTTTCTCCGACATACACAGGTTGAAAACGGCGGGCAAAAGCAGCGTCTTTTTCAATGTATTTTTGATATTCTTTTAAGGTTGTTGCCCCAATGCAATGCAAATCTCCACGAGCCAATGCCGGTTTTAACAGATTTGACGCGTCCATTGAACCCTCACTGGCTCCTGCGCCGACAACAGTGTGCATTTCGTCGATAAATAAAATGACTTGTCCTTCTGCCGCAGAAACTTCTTTTAAGACAGCTTTCAAGCGTTCTTCAAATTCGCCGCGGAATTTAGCACCGGCAATCAGCGCTCCCATATCAAGCGACATCAGCCGTTTGTGCGCTAAACTGTCCGGCACGTCTCCATTAACGATTCGTTGTGCCAAACCCTCGACAATGGCTGTTTTACCAACACCTGGCTCACCGATTAAAATCGGGTTGTTTTTGGTTCGGCGCGACAAGACTTGAATTGTTCGGCGAATTTCTTCATCACGACCGATAACCGGATCCAATTTGCCTTGGGCAGCTAATTGCGTAAAGTCAATGGCGTATTTTTTCAAGGCGTCAAAACTATCTTCTGCCGACGCGGAATCCGCAGTGCGTCCTTGCCGCATGTTGTTTATCACATTGTTTAATTTATGCAAATCAACGCCATAGTTTTTTTGCATTAAAATTGCTTGGAGCAAGCGCTCAACAGTCACATAGCTGTCTTTGGCTTTTTCAGCAATTTGTTCTGCTGTGTCCAATACTTTTAAAAAATCTTTTGAACAGGTTACCTCAATATTTTGACCTTCTACTTGAGGCATTTTATTAAGTTCTTCGGTTACTTGCTCTCGCAATAAATCAGGGTTGGCTTCAGATTGGCTTATAAGATTTGACGCAAAACCATTTTTATCTTCCAGCATAACTTTTAACAAGTGTGCCGGAGTTATAAATTGGTGGTTGTTCCGTACAGCCAAACTTTGGGCGTTTTGTATGAACCCCTGACTTCTATCTGTTAGTTTATCCATATTCATATTTTTTCACACTCCTTTATCTATAAAAAGATATAGGAAATGAAAAAGCCGAATGCAAATATTCTGAAAATATTTTATCTGGATTTAATTAAATTATTAGATTTTGGCATACCGCCTTTGTTTTTTAAACCGAGATAATCTTTACGAATAACGCGGCGTTCTTTTTTAGACGGAGTATTTTCTGTTTTTCTGTTTGCGTCATTTTCGGCTGACTTTTGGTTGTTCAGTTTTATTCGACGCTCATTAGCATGATGCAATGCCGCTTGATTACTTTGTTTTGCATTGTCAATTTGTTGCGATGCGGTATGAGTTTTATGTTCTTCAAAGACATTGTCTGACAGATAATTTTTGTTATAAATGGTTTCCCGATGCAAACCCAATAGTCCGTCAATCCCATCCTTAACACGGATTGCCAAATAAAATTTCTTTCCGCTTTGTTTGTCTGTAAAAATGGTTCGATGTGAAGCTTTGCTGTCTTCTTTATCTAATAAAATACCTTTGGCGGTGACATTATTTTCCAAAGAGTGCAGCAAGTCATGAGCTTTTTTATCCATCAAAACAACATGTTTATTCATATCCCACCAGTTTTCTCCGGTGACTTGGCAGAATATATCTGGATTATTAATGGCAAAATTATGATGTCCGTCAAAAGCGTCATTGCTTTTTCCGGCTTTCATCAGTTTGAGTGTTTCCTTTATTTCCGCTTGACTGACTCCTTTTGCTTCCAATAACTTTTTCAAGTCATCACCATGATTTTCAGCATATTTTTTGAAAAATTTAGCGCGTCCGCTTGATTGAAGTTTAACACCGTCAACCTCATTTTTACCTTCATTCTGACGTTTTTTAACGTCAGCAGAAGTTGCTTGTCTTTGTTCACAAATCAAAAAAGCCATGTCAGCATAGGTTAATTCAGCAGTTTTTTCAGGCGGAAAACCGCGATTCGCTAAAGCTTTTTGCAAATCAGCTTTAATTTCATAAAGTTCCGGAACTTTTTCGCAAAGCTGCCAAATCTCATTTTTATCCAAATTATATTGTTCCGGTTTGTTGTCACTGGGGCGCGGATGATTTAAAATATATTGTAAGTTTTCAGAGCAGTTGTACTGAGTTGGACGCTCAATAAAACCATCCCATGCCGCGCGTAATATACAGGTTTTAGCCTGACTAAGCATTTCATCACGCGGAGCTCTTTCAACCACCGGAATAACGGCAAGCTCCATTCCCAATGGAGAAAGTTTTTTAACCAAGTCGTTGACAGCACGGGGTCTATCAATTTTTTTGTCAGCCGGTTCATTTTCATCATCACGAATAAGTATCTGGATATTCCGTTTAACGCCTTCTATAATATCTTCATCAGATTTTTCTTCAGTAACAACTTTCTTTCCAGCGAGTTTATCTGCTATTTTTGTGGCATAATTATCCAGATATTTCATGGATGTGGTTTGAAAATTAGGAGACTCTCGTTTCATAATGCTGACAAAACTTTGCAGATCATCCAAATAAGACGATAGGCGTTGAGCCAATCCTTCATCATGTTGCAGGGGAAGGGGATCTCCCTTCAGATTTGCTGAAATTTTGCCATTTTCAAATTTAGCAACAGAATTAGGATATTCGTTTTTCAAAATTTCGGGAAAAATTTTTTCTAACATTTCTGAAAATTTACCAAGCAAAAATTTTTCATCAGTTTTATTTTTGATTGTATTTTCATCATCAATACTTTTAATTTTAATATTGCCATTTATTTTGTCAAGACTGTGATATATGTTTGCCAAAGCAAAAGAATAGGATATTTCCCGATGAGCGCTTTTCAGATAATCTTCATCCAACCCCGGAGCATAGATAGCGTTTTTTTGTAAAGCAAAATTTTCTTGTGCTTTTTGAGCAATGTTCAAATCTTTTTCTTTTGCTTGCGAACCAATATCAATGGTGCCTTCCTGAGGCAAAAAATCGGCAATAACATCTCTTGTATTTAATGGCATATCACACCTCTATTGTTTTTCTTCAATTTTAACAAAGAAAATAAGATTTGTCTATATTTTTTTGTCAAGTTTATCTAAATATACAAAAAAGGCCTTAAAAAAGTATTTAAGACCATGTAAATATTAAGTATTAAGATGTTTATTCAGCTGCGCAAGCGTAAGCTTCATCTTTTATCATATGCGAAACGGCTTTTTCTTCGCAGAAACATTTGCGGGAATAATATTCCGATTTTTTACCGCGGTTAAATTCAGAAACCGGACGATGATAGCCCATTACTCTGGTCCAAATTTCGCAAGGTTGTCTTTCTGCGTCGGTTAAAGCTACATTTTCAATATTGATTACAGTCATTTTAGTCTCCTTTAATTTATTTATAATCTTTATATACTATATATAGTATTAATGAATAGTAAATAAACTAGATATGGTATTTTAATATTATGCACAGCTTTTTATTTTTTGCACAAGATTCATAGAGTTAGACAATCTGCTGGAGATATAAATTTTTTTTATCAGCGTTCTCTATAACTTTTTTGCAGTAATGCAGTGTTAACATTGCATTGAATGGTTGGTTTATGTGTTGGCGTTTCTATTCCTCTAAGTCTCTGAATATAATCAGCTTTTGTTAAGGTTTGCTCTGCTTGAACATCTTCTTTTTCGATTCCTGTCGGTTGGGCAGTAGAATCTACAGTTTCATTAGTGTGTACAGCTGGAGCATTTTCAGTAGCAGTTTCAATTGTTTCATCAGTGGATTTTCCGTGATTCGTTGCCGTGTCTTTTAGCCGTTGTTTTAATTCTTCCGGAGACATTTCACCATTTTGTTCATCCGCAGTTGTCTGAGATTTTCCTTTTGCCTGAGCCGCTTGCAATTTGAGGGTATTCTTTAAATTTTCATCTGAATGTTTGGGAAAAATAAATTTAGCAATCCGTTCAGGGTTATCTCTTAATTTATATAACTTTTGTAAACGTTTTTTACTTATATCCTTTATTTCTGAGTTTTCGGCTAATTGTATAAATTCATCATTGGTTAAGCTTTTTGTAGGACTCATAAATGTCTGCAAAAGTTCTGTGTTTGACAAATTCTTTACATGATTTAATATAAATTGGGTGTTGTCATCATTTTCGTTTTCTAAATCATGCCTTAACTGATTTAATTCTGTATAACTTTGTTCATATGACAATTTTTGCTCTGAGGTAAGTTCTGCTAAAGTACTTGGATTTTTCAATATCTTATCATGATTTCGTTTTGCAACCTCTGTTAAAATCGCCGTAGTATAGGTTATTTGCTCATTTGAATATTTTTCTTGAATGTTGCCGGTTTCAAGGAAATTTTCACAAGCTTTAAGCATATTGGATTTTTCTATATTGTTTTCAATATCAATCTCAACAAAAGCGCATACGTCACCATAATAATCTTCGGAAATATAAATATTTCCATTATTTTGCATGCTGATGTGTTCTCCAAAAATTTTACTAAAATCAGGAATAACTTTGTCGGCTTCATCTGTTTTACCTTGGGCATATAATGTAATTGCCTTATCAGCTCTGTCTTTGATATTTTCAAGGTTTTGAATTTTTTCTACATCTACATTATTTTCAGTTCCATCATAAGTTTTTTGAGATGATTTTTTCTTTATATCTTTTTTTTGAATAATGTGCCAGTCATCCTCATTTTCATAATCAGGAGCTTTAATTGTTGGTGAATTTTCAACAGGATGAGGTGTTTTTTCTGGAGTATTTGGGGTGTTTTCGTTCGGTGTACTAGAAATTTTAGAATATTTTCTGGCATATATATCTGCGGCAGAGACTAAGGCCTCTCTTCTAGTTTTGGATTTATAAAAATATTCTATGTTTGCCAAAGAATAAGCTTGTTCCACAGAAGCGGATGCTTGTTCTTGTGTTGTATTTGTTTCCGGAGTATTTCGAGCATTTTCTAGAGCTGTAATTTTTTGATCAAATTCACTCATTCGTATCTTGGCATAACCTCTATAATCAGTTGCATAACTAACTTTGATGCCTTGCTCTTTATATATTCTTTCTAACCTTTCTTGTACACTCCGATTGTCTGGAAATCTAAGATATATACCAAGGTTCGGAGGCATCTTGTCTGTTGCATACCATTTTCCTTTTTCATCTTTCACATAATAGGCTGTATCTCCCATCGTATCAAGCACGTGAGCGCGTTTGCCAAATACGATATCAATAGCTCCATCCTCATAAACGCATGTATTTTTTTTTCTATACTCTGTGTCATCAAGTCTATCATAAGAATATCGATAGCCTTTGCAATTTATAAAATCAGTATTACTAAGAACGCCATCTTCTATGGTTTGCTCTATATAAAAATATGGCTCATTTTCATCTCCAAATATACTAGAGCGTAAATCAGTGAAATCATTTAACACTCTAATTAAATAACTTTTCTTTTCTTCATCAGACATATTAGGTTTTAAATCATCATATAAATCATCAGCCATTGGGGAAACTCCTGTTATATACAACATATAATTAATAATACCATACATGGGATGTTGTTGCAATTGAAAACGGTTTTAAATTTTTTATATAACAAAAAAACACCTTTTAAGTTTTAAGCTTAAAAAGTGTTTCTCTGTATAAAGAAAATTTATTCTTTTGTTTGAAAATAGTCTATAATCATTTGATAATAATCAGCATTTTGCGGTTCACATTCTTTCAGCACAGCGGCTTTCTCTTCTGTAATAGCAGATTCGGCTATCAAATGCTGAGTGGATATTTTACAAACGTTGTTAGCGATATCGACAACTCCGCCATCTATAAAGTAGATAGACACGACTTTATTTTCTTCATCCAATATTTGCAAAATTCCTTGGTTTAGCAATAGAGATGTCGGCGCACGTTCATCAATAACCGTCAAATTTGTTTTGCCATAAGGCAGAACTACTCTGTGAACCTTTTTGTTTAGGGCCGTTTTTTCCGGCGTAAATATTTTCAAGCTGATATTATCTGACATTAGTTAGACTCTTTCATTTTTTCAGCCTTGGCGACGGCGTCTTCAATGGTGCCAACCATATAAAACGCTGCTTCCGGTAAATCATCGTATTCACCATCCAAAATACCTTTAAAGCCTTTGATTGTATCTTCCATTTCCACAAATACGCCTTTTAATCCGGTGAATACTTCGGCAACATGGAATGGTTGAGATAAGAAGCGCTGAATCTTGCGCGCGCGCGAAACTACGATTCTATCTTCTTCGGACAATTCGTCCATACCCAAAATGGCAATAATATCTTGTAAAGAGTTATATTTTTGCAAAATTTCTTGCACGCGGCGAGCCACGTTATAATGCTCTTCACCGACAATATCTGAACTCAAAGCGCGGCTGGTTGAATCTAACGGGTCAACAGCCGGGAAAATAGCTTGTTCGGAAATCTTACGTGACAGCACGGTTGTTGCATCCAAGTGTGCAAATGTTGTAGCCGGAGCAGGGTCGGTCAAGTCATCGGCCGGCACATAAACCGCTTGCACCGAAGTGATTGATCCGTCTTTGGTTGAAGTAATGCGCTCTTGCATAGCACCCATATCCGTACCCAAAGTCGGTTGATAACCAACCGCCGACGGAATACGTCCCAACAAAGCTGAAACTTCAGAGCCGGCTTGAGTGAAACGGAAAATGTTATCAATAAACAGCAGCACGTCTTGATGTTCCTGATCACGGAAATATTCAGCCTGAGTCAAACCTGTTAAAGCGACGCGGGCACGGGCTCCAGGCGGTTCATTCATCTGTCCGTAAACAAGCACGGTTTTAGATTTGTCGCCTTTAAGGTCGATAACGCCGGATTCTGTCATTTCATTATACAAGTCATTGCCTTCACGGGTGCGCTCGCCCACACCTGTAAATACGGAGTAGCCGCCGTGACCTTTGGCAATATTGTTAATCAGCTCCATAATCAGCACGGTTTTGCCCACGCCGGCGCCACCGAATAAACCAATTTTACCGCCTTTGCTATACGGTTCCAAAAGGTCAATAACCTTAATGCCGGTAACCAAAATTTCTTCTTTGGTTGATTGATCCGTAAATGAAGGTGCTTCGCGGTGAATTGGCTTGTAAAGTTTGCTTTTAACCGGACCTCTTTCATCCACAGGTTCGCCGATAACATTGATAATTCGTCCCAAAAGTTCTGGACCGACCGGAACTTTTATTGGTTCTCCCGTGTTGACAACATCCAAACCGCGAACCAAGCCATCTGTTGTATCTAGAGCAATACAACGGACAACACATTCTCCAAGATGTTGTTCAACTTCTAAAACAAGGCGTTTGCCATGATTATCACATTCCAATGCTGTGTAAATATCAGGCAAATCAGCTTCGTTTTCGAATTTTACATCGACAACAGCTCCCAAAACCTGATAAATTTTTCCTGATTTTTTAGAAGCATTATCTACTTTTTTTTCTTCTTTTGTCATTCATATCTCCTTGTTATTAAACAGCGTCGGCGCCTGCGATAATTTCAATTAATTCTGTTGTAATGGCCGATTGACGTAAACTGTTGTATCTCAGTGTCAAATCACTAATCATCTTCTTTGCATTGCGGGTTGCGTTATCCATAGAACTCATTCTGGCTCCATGTTCTGAAGCGGCGGAATTGACAAGCGCTTGAAAGACAGTATCTTCAAAAATAATCGGAACAATTTGTTCCAAAATAGTCAATTTGTCAGGCATATAATCATAAAATGCGTCGCCGAAACGGTTGATGCCTTCAATATTTTCTTCTTGATGTTTCAACTGCAGCGGACAAACTTGTTCAATTTCAAATGTTCGGCTAATAGCGGACTCAAAATGAGCGTGGATAAGTTCACAAACATCAAAATCATGATTTTTAAAACGCTTTAGAATATGCTGAGCCAAGCGTGCGGCAGCTTCTGGATAAGATGCGTCTTTACTTAAATTGCTAGATAAAGTCATATCTAAACCATTAAACGTACGCCTTAAAATATCGTATGCTTTTTTCCCAACGCAAAAAATTTTTAAATCCTTTTTTTGTTGACGAAGCTGTTTGATGCGCTCAATGGCTTTTTTTGCGACATTGCTGTTATAAGCGCCGCATAAACCGCGGTCAGAAGAGAAAACATATAATTCATACCTTTGATTGGTAGAATTTTTTTGAAGCAAAGCCGGACGTTGATAACAAACGCCTTTTTCACTTTCTTCTGTTTCTATTTCTGTTAAAACACGCAAAGCGGAGCGTCGTAAATTCTCGGCGTAATCTTGATTTTTATCAACCAGAATTTGAACTCTGCGCAAACGCGATGCAGCCACCATTTTCATTGCAGATGTAATTTTCTGTGTGGATTTGATGGCTTCTATACGAGTCCGTAATTCTTTTAAGCCTGCCATTTACGCCGCCTTTTCTTGTTTTGCTAAAAACTCTGAAACAAACTGTTCGTAAAATTCGCCAAGTTTTGTTTCCAATTCAGGTGAAATAATCTTCTTTTCACGAATTTCATTCAAATATTCCGGATGGCTTGTTTTAAGTTCATGCAGACTGTCTTTTTCAAAACATTTTATGTCGGACACGTCTATTTTGCTTAGATAGCCGCGAACACCGGAAAAAATTGAAGCTACTTCTTCTTCTGTTGCCATAGGCTCGTGAACAGGTTGTTTTAATAACTCTGTTAATTTAGAACCTTTATCCAGTAACCGGCGAGTAGATTTATCCAAATCGGCGGAAAATTGCGCAAAAGCTGCCATTTCACGATATTGAGCAAGATCAAGTTTCATTGTTCCGGCAACTTGCTTCATGGCCTTGATTTGAGCGGCAGAACCAACACGAGATACAGAAATTCCCACATTTACAGCCGGTCTGATACCTTGATAGAATAAACTTGTTTCCAAAAAGATTTGACCATCGGTAATAGAAATCACATTTGTCGGAATATAGGCAGACACATCACCGGCCTGAGTTTCAATAACCGGCATGGCCGTCAATGAACCGGATCCATACTTTTCATTCATTTTTGCGGCGCGTTCCAATAAACGTGAATGTAAATAGAACACATCACCCGGATAAGCTTCACGTCCAGGTGGACGGCGAATCAATAAGGACATTTGACGATAGGCTGTTGCTTGTTTTGACAAATCATCATAAAAGATAATGGCATGCATACCGTTGTCGCGGAAGTATTCTCCCATGGCTGTTCCGGCATAAGGTGCTATAAACTGCAATGGAGCGGCTTCCGAAGCAGTGGCCGCAACAACGATTGTATAATCCATAGCTCCATAGTCGCGCAAAGTTTTAACAACCTGAGCAACGGATGAACGTTTTTGACCAACGGCGACATAAATGCAAAATAGTTTTTCGCTGTCATTTTTAGCCAAATCGTTTGTTCGTTTTTGGTTGATGATTGTATCAACAATAATAGATGTTTTACCGGTTTGACGATCTCCGATAATCAATTCGCGTTGACCACGTCCAATAGGAATAAGCGAATCAATTGCTTTCAAACCAGTTTGAACCGGTTCGTGCACGCTTTTTCTCGGAATAATTCCCGGAGCTTTAACTTCGGCGTTGCTGAACTGTTCGGCTTTAATGCTTCCCATTCCGTCAATCGGATTGCCCAACGCATCAACAACACGTCCCAACAAAGCTTTTCCTACGGGAACGCTTACAATTTTATCAGTCCTTTTGACTGTGTCACCTTCTTTAATACCTTCATCAGAGCCAAAAAGAACAACGCTGACGCTGTCTTCTTCCAAATTCAAAGCCATTCCTTTGACGCCGTTTGAAAATTCCACCATTTCATTTAATTGGACTTTGTCCAAACCATAAACACGAGCTATTCCGTCACCCACGGAAAGAACGCGTCCAATTTCAGACATATCCGTAGATAAGTCAAAATCGGCGATTTTTTCTTTTAAAATTGAAGATATTTCGCTTGCTTTTACAGACATTTTATTTTGTCCCTTTCATCAGCTGTTCTAAACTGTCTAATTGATGTTTCACAGAACTGTCAATTTGTACTGTTCCGCATCGGATAATCAAACCGCCTAAAATTTGCGGATTAATATGGTAATTAATTATTATCTTTTTTTTGAAAATAGATGTCAGTTTCTGTTTTAAATTTTCATCTTGTTGAGAACTTAATTCAACAACAGTATCAACATCTACTTCGGCAATATTTTGTTTATCATTATAAATTTTTTTAAATTGATTAAGAATAAGTTCTAACTCGTCTATTTTTCGATTTTCAACCAAAATTTTCAGCAGATTGAGCATAGGCGCATTCAATTTCAGCTCTTGAACAACAGCTTCAATAAGCTTTTCTTTTTCCTTAACCGGCCAAATAGGATTATTTAGCATATTTAAATCTTTAAATCCTTGAGCTGTCGATTGGAGCAATCTTTCAGCATTTTGGTACGTCTCATCCAATTTTGAACATTCTATGGCGCCTTTGTATAAAGAAGATGCGTATAAAATGGCATTTTTTAGTTTAGAACACTTGTTCACTTTTCAACTCTTTTAAAAATGATTTACTGAATATATACATATAAAATTGTTTAACCCTTATCAAGCGGTCGAAAGAATAATCAACAGCTTTTTTATAAAAATGTATTATTTAAGTTTATTCCATCCTTTTCGAGCCGGTTGTTTGTCGGTATTTTCATCAGCTGGAGTAGTGTTTACTGAAGTGGTCCACTTTTTAGGCGATTCGGATGACGTTATTTTTCTAACAATTTCTTTTTGGTCTTGCGTCAAAACTTGTCCGTTGGGAACCATTTGTCCGAGCAACGCCGGAGATAAAAATTTTTCACTTAAAGATGAATAAGTTGTGACAATTTGTTCAATGATGTTTTTCCCCGGTGCCGCATTGAGAGTTGATATATCTCTTCCATGAAAAAAGGTCAGCGAATGGCAAGGTGCGGAAATTAAAACATCAGTGCTGTCAATGCCGTTAATGTATCTTAATAGAATGCGAGGATTGATATTGCAATTGTCCATAGATGATGAAAAAGCCAGATTGTTATTTAGCAGCATGTCGCTGATAAGCTTTCGCCCATCGGAAGAAAGTTCTCCGCAAGATCCTGTGACGGCTAAATCGTCAATGGTGTACCCCGTGTAATCAGTGGCAGCATAGTCAACGGTGTAACAAAAAACTTTTTCCGCGTTTTCAATGTTTTTGGCCGAAGATACCGGAAGTCTGCTGGAGATAAATGCTGATAATGTTTTTTCGGTTGCCTGTCCTTTCTCCTTTTTTACAGAAGAAGAATCCGTTTCACCGAATAAATCACCGCTTTCTAATTCACTGTCAGAAAAATCATCGGCGAAAGTTGAGAGCGGATTTGCTAAACATAGAAACGAGGCAATAAGGTATATCGACTTTTTTTTCATGCGTTTTCTCCATAATCTTTATTTAGAATATTAATATAATAGTAAAATTCTCGTAAATTTTAAATGAAAATATCTTCTTTTTAAGACTTATTTTAGATATTCTGCTTAAACTCAAAAAAAATTGAGGAGAAAAAAATGTTTGCACTCGTGTTTTCAAATTGGTCTGTGCTGTTTCGTGCTGAAATGGCTTTCGCTTTATCTTTAATTTTAAGCCTAATTTTAGGTATGCCGCTTATAAATATATTGCATAAGCATCAAAAAACAGGGCAGCCGATTCGTTCGGATGGACCTCAGTCTCATCTTAAAACTAAAAAAGGCACGCCGACTATGGGGGGATTGCTTATTTTAGGGACATCAATCCTTGCAATATTTCTGTTTGCGAACATTACTTATCATTTTGTGTGGGTAAGTCTTTTAATATTAATAATGTATGGCACAACCGGATTTGTGGATGATTATTGGAAGGTAAAAAAACAAAGCTCCAATGCCATGACGGCAAGAATGAAACTTTTTTTACAATTTTTAACCGCTTTAATTGCGGCGAGCATTATTACGGCAGCAACGCCGAAAGGGCTGAATACCATTTTGTTTTTCCCATATTTTAAAGAATTTTGTTTTAATCTGTCTTGGCTATATGTGCCTTTTGCGGTGGTTGTCATTTCAGGCACATCAAACGCCGTGAATTTAAGCGATGGTTTGGATGGCTTAGCCTCTGGTTTATTGATTGTTTCATTTAGTGTTTTTATGGCCGTGGCTTATTACTGCGGACTTTCAAATGCTATTGATTATAATATGTTTTTTATTCCGCGCTGCGGTGAAGTTGCTGTTGTTTGCGCAGCGTTGATAGGATCGTGTTTGGGATTCTTATATTTTAACAAACCAAAAGCTAAAGTTTTTATGGGAGATACAGGTTCTTTGGCTCTGGGCGCTATTTTAGGGGCTATTGCCGTTATGACTAAGCATGAAATATTATTGGCTGTTGTCGGAGGCGTTTTTGTTATGGAAACTGTTTCTGTAATGATTCAAGTCGTATATTATAAGAAAACCGGAAAAAGATTTTTCCGTATGGCGCCGTTGCATCATCATTTTGAACAATTGGGGTGGTCAGAAAAAAAAGTAGTCTTAAGCTTTTGGGGGGCGGCTCTCATATTGGGCTTAATCGGCTCTTTGGCTTTTTTATAAAGAGGTAAAAAATGGTTAATGTTTCTCGGCAAAGTCATAATGCCATTGTTAAGTGGCTCTGGACGGTGGACAAGGTCACACTGTTTGTTTCAATGGCATTGTTGGTTATCGGAATTATCTTGGATGTTACAGCCAGTCCCGCTGTGGCTAGAAAGTTAAATTTGGATGATTTTGCTTTGGTGCGAAAACAAATGCAATTTGCGGTGTTGGCTTTGAGCATAATTTTTTGCTTGTCTTTGTTTAGTTTGAAGACGATTCGTCGTATTTCTATTGTTGGTTTCGGGGTTTTGATGCTGCTGTTGATTTTGACGATTTTTTTTGGCTTTGAAACAAAGGGTGCGCGTCGATGGCTACATGTTTTGGGTTTCTCTCTTCAGGCATCGGAATTGATGAAGCCTATTTTTATTGTATTAACAGCATGGCTTCTGGATTGCGGAAAAAAATATGATTATTTTCCTGGGACTCGGCTGGCTATTCTGGCATATATTCTGATTTTGGGCGTATTGCTTTGCCAGCCGGATATCGGCATGTCTGCTCTAATTACCGCTGTTTTCGGCTTGCAGCTGTTTTTGGCCGGAATGCCTTGGATAATTGTTGGGGCAGGCGTTATTGGCAGTGTGATGTCTTTATTTATATTGTATTTTACATATCCTCATTTTCGGGCAAGAGTTGATCAATTTTTATATGGAAGTGATGAGACAAGTTTTCAAATTAACAGAGCGATGGCCGCTTTCCAAAATGGAAATTTGGTTGGAAAAGGGCCGGGGGAAGGTACAGTCAAATTAACTATTCCTGATGCACACACGGATTTTGTTTTTGCTGTTGCTGGTGAAGAATATGGTGTTTGGTTGTGTTTGGTCATCATTCTTTTATTTTCAATAATAGTTATCCGGACACTTAAACTTTCAATGAAAGAAAGCAATTTGTTTGTTATGTACGCCGAGGTTGGCTTAGCCGCATCTCTGGGGTTGCAGGCTTTTGTGAATATGGCGTCGTCTTTGCATATTATTCCGACAAAAGGAATGACGCTGCCTTTTATTTCCTACGGGGGGTCATCTTTGCTGGGAACAGCCATTGAAGTTGGAATGTTGTTGGCAATAACACGTAAAAACACGGCTTCGGAAGATAAGGATATGGAATAATGGACAATCTTTTTGCAAATTTACCGAAAGTGCGGGGGGAATACAGATATAATGAGCCTCTAAAAAAATACACATGGCTTAATGTGGGCGGAAATGCTGACGTGATGTTTTTTCCAAAAGATGAAGCAGATTTGCAGAAATTTCTAGGTGAAAAATCAAAGGGTGTTCCTTTTTTTGTATTGGGCAACGGTTCTAATTTGTTGATACGAGACGGAGGAATTGAAGGCGTTGTTATTAAATTGAATTCAGCAAATTTCTCTCAGTGGAAATGTGAGGGGGATAAATTAATTCTTGGCTGCGGTTTTAAAAATGCTCTGTTAAAAAATATATTGCTAGAAAATGGGTTGGGAGGTTTGGAATTTCTTTGCTCAATCCCCGGATGTTTGGGCGGTGCGGTGCGTTCTAATGTCGGTTGTTTCGGCTCTGAAATCTCTCAAGTTTTTCTCAAAGCCAAGGTGATGGACGGAAGCGGAAATATTTTTGATGCTGATGCCGAGGATTTTCATTTTTCTTATAGAAATAGCGCCTTTCCTCAAGATTGGATTATATTGCAGGTAGAGTTGCAAGCACAACGGGCGCCGCGGGAACAGATTGAAGATATTTTGAAGAAAAATACATTATATCGTCAAGAGCGCCAACCGCAAAATATCAGAACAGCCGGTTCAACTTTTAAGAATCCGCAGCAAAATGCGGCTTGGAAGCTTATAAAAGAATCCGGTGCTTGCAATTTAAAAGTCGGCGGGGCGTCGTTTTCGGAAAAGCATTGTAATTTTTTAGTGAATGACGGCACGGCGACCGCCGAAGATTTGGAAAAATTGGGAGAAAATGCTCGAAAGCTGGTTTTTCAAAAGTTTGGTGTAAACTTAGAGTGGGAAGTTAAAGTAGTGGGCAGAGAAAATGGTCGCAATGGAAAATAAAATATACGCACCCGTGTTATGGCCTTATCGGTTAATCGGAAATTTACTTCTTATCGGGATGGTTTGGCTGATTACATTTGGTGTAATAACTATCCGTCACAATCTTGTTAGTAAACACATAGATTCGTTATTAACTGAGTTTTACAGCAAAACAGCAAGTGTCGGCTGGGGATTGGATGATGTCACGCTGGAGGGGCGAAACAAAACATCTAAAGAAGATGTGCTTAGAGTTGTTGATTTGCATCGTGGAGACAACATCTTAGAAATTAATTTGGCTGCAATATGCGATAAAGTTAAAACTTTGCCATGGGTGAAAGACGCAAGTGTCAGCAGAAGCTATTTTCCTAATGTGATTCACATTAGTATCCGAGAAAAAAAAGTCAAATCTATTTGGCAGTATAAAAATGAGTTTTATCCGATAGACGAGGATGGTAAAATAATTGAAACGGAGTATGTTTTGCAAAAAAATATTTTGCAAATAGTTGGAGAGGAAGCTCCGGAACATATCAATGACTTATTAAAAATAATAGAGAAAGACGCAGAACTTTTTTCTCGTGTAAAGGTGGCTAATTTTGTTTCAAAACGCCGCTGGAATCTGATTTTTGATGATGTTCTGAATGGCATTACGGTAAAATTGCCGGAAGAAGATGTTGATACGGCTTGGAAAAAATTGGTAAAATTAGATAAAACTCGCGGTATTCTTAAACGTAAATTAACTTTCATTGATTTAAGATTAAAAAATAAGGTTATTGTGAAAATCAGTAACAAAGAAGTTAAACACTGATAAAAGTTTGAGGATATTTGGCCGTGAATCGTTCCACTATTGCAGCGTTGGATATTGGATCATCAAAAGTTTGTTGTCTTATTGCCCATGTAAATAAAGACAAAAAAATTAATATTGTCAGTTATGGTTACAATGCTTCAAAAGGTATTAAAAACGGTGTTATCACGGATATTAATCAAGCGACTATTTCTGTTTGCAATGCGGTGGAAGCTGCTGAACAAATGGCCGGAACCCAAATTGAGAGTGTTATCATCAATGTTTCGGGAGATAAAACAAGTAGCCGGTTACGCAGCGCTTCTATAAATTTAAAAGAAAATCACCCCATCAGTGAAGCTGATATTATAAAAGTCCGCGATAGAGTCGTTAGCAAGGTTAATGTTGAAAACAATGAATTAATCCATTGTCTTTCAACTGGATATCGGATTGACGGCGGCGAAGATGTTAAAGATCCGATGAATATTTATGGCGAAGAACTTTCGGCAGGTATTCTATTGGGAATGTATCCTCATGTTTTGTATAAAAATTTAGCCTCGGTGGTAGAAGCGGCGCACTTGGATATTGAAAATAAAGTCCTTTCCGCCTATGCGTCCGGAATGGCGTGTTTGGTTGAAGACGAGCGGGAATATGGTGCAACAATCATTGATATCGGTGGCGGTACAACAAGTATGGCTACATTCAAAAATGGTGTTCCGGTTGCTTTTTCAACATTGCCTGTCGGCGGAATTAATATCACAAAAGATATTACTCAAGGGTTGACTACGTCATTTGCTCACGCCGAAGATTTAAAAAATAGACACGGATGTGCTTTTTTAGTCAGTCATGATGAATACGAAAG
This sequence comes from uncultured Alphaproteobacteria bacterium, assembly GCA_934254675.1. Taxonomy (GTDB): domain Bacteria; phylum Pseudomonadota; class Alphaproteobacteria; order RF32; family CAG-239; genus RUG410. The sequence continues at coordinate 83,681 of CAKQLP010000003.1, forward strand.
TATAAACGTGTATCCTTTGGGGGAAGAAGATGATAGTTCTATCAGACAAATGCATCGTTCTGATTTGATAAAAATTATCGCGCCGCGTGTTGAAGAGATTTTTGAAATGGTGGCGCGCAAGCTGGCTCAGCAAGGATTGCAAAATCATCCGAATCATCGTGTTGTTTTGACAGGAGGTAGTAGTCAGCTTCCGGGAATTAGAGATGTGGCCGCTGTTATTTTGGATAAACAGGTGCGTTTAGGGGGGCCGCGTAACATTCAAGGAATACCGGAAATTATAAATAATCCGACTTTTTCAACGGCGTTGGGTCTTTTGTATTTGGCAACAACCAATATGGAACGCAAGCCTAAAAAGATAATTAATCGTCCGGTAGGCGGAAACGGACTTTTTTCAAAAATTTTTAATTGGGTAAAGCAAAATTCTTAAAATAGTAACAAAAACTTAATCTATTTTCGTTATGTTAAATCTATATTTGTGAATTTTCTGAACAGGGAGAAGAATAGATGTCTATAAAATTGGGAGTAGCCGATACAACGGTGTCGCATTTAAAACCTCGTATTGCTGTTATTGGCGTTGGCGGAGGCGGCGGGAACGCCGTAAACAACATGATTGCCCAAAACTTGGAAGGGGTTGATTTTATTGTTGCTAATACCGATGCTCAAGCTTTGGCACATTCTTCCGCCAGTCGTAAAATTCAATTAGGACTTGAGATAACTCAAGGATTGGGCGCGGGAGCGCGTCCTGAAGTTGGTAAAATTGCGGCTGAAGAAGCAAAGGAAGAAATTTCTCGTGAACTTGAAGGCGTGAATATGGTGTTTATCACCGCTGGCATGGGCGGCGGCACAGGGTCTGGTGCGGCTCCGGTTGTGGCGCACATTGCTAAAGAAAAAGGTATTTTGACCGTTGGTGTCGTGACAAAACCTTTTGCTTTTGAAGGTCGTAAGCGCATGGAAACAGCCGAAAGCGCTTTAGCCACCTTTACCAGTGAGGTAGATAGCATTATTGTTATCCCAAATCAAAATTTATTTAGAATTGCCGATAAAAATACAACATTGGCTGATGCTTTTTTAATGGCAGACGATGTGCTTTATTCCGGTGTGCGCTCAATTACAGATTTAATGATGATGCCGGGATTGATTAATTTGGATTTTGCCGATGTTAAAAACATTATGCAAGATAAAGGTAAAGCCATTATGGGAACAGGAGAGGCTGAAGGGGATAATAGAGCTCAAGAAGCCGCAAAGCAAGCTTTATCCAATCCTTTACTGGATGATTGCACAATGCACGGCGCCAAAGGTGTGTTGATAAATATTACAGGCGGCGATGATATTACGCTTATGGAAATTGATGAAGCAGCGTCAATTATAAAAGAAGAAGTTGATGATAATGCCAATATTATTTTTGGTTCAAGCTATGATGAAAACTTGGCTGGTAAAATTCGTGTTTCTATTGTTGTTACCGGAATAAACGACGGCGAAAAACAATTTGAACAACAGCCGCGAATGAAAGAACCATCTTTGATTGATCAAAGCTATGATGATGTTAGTTTTATTCCGACCGTTACACCAACGGCAGATGCCACGGAAGATGATGCTGATGTTGCGCCGGTGTCATTAGATTTGACCGATGTACCGGTAATGACTGAAACATTAGATGAAGATGCGGCGCCAGTCAAAGAAGATGAAGTTAATTCGTTAGAAAATGATTTTGCCTCTTTGGATAAGTCAGATGAATTGCCGGAAGTTCCTCAAGCATCGGCTTTGTTTAGCGCTATTATGAATAGTAGTGCTAATAAAGCAGAAGACGATGAGACGAGCGCTTCGGAGTTTAGCGCTGTGGCTCCTAAAGATGATGATTTCTTCTCAAGCCGGACATCCATTCAAAACGTTGCAGAGACAACAGATGAACCTGTGTTGTTTAGAGAGCATGATACGGAAATTTTCAAGGATGCGGGGCAAATGGAATCTTCTGATAACAATGAAGAAACAGAAGATGTTGAGGATGTAAAACCTACATTTATTGAACGTGTAATCGGTATTCGTTCGCGGAAAAAGAATAAAGAAGATGTAGAAGACTTGCCGGATAATATTGTCAAATTTTCAGATGATGAAAATAATGATATGCCGGAGCTTTCTGGCGATGAGCTGGATATCCCGTCATTTTTACGCCGTAAGTAAAAATATTAAAAATATACAAAAACGCTTATTTTGTCACATAAATAGGCGTTTTTTTGTATAAATATTAAAGATTTGCTTGATTTTTAAGTTGCAGGATGATAAAATTAAAATATAAAATTAAGGAGTATCATCATGGACAGAACAAATATTGAGATAAAACCAAATGCCGAACCAGTAAAACAGGATAACGGAAAGGCTTTGGAAAGGTTGGAAAGAAAAGCAAAACTTTACAAAGTGCTGAGCCGTATGGCGGATGTTGCCGGTATAGCAGCAATTGTTGCGGCGGCTTCTCCAATCGGATTGGTGTCGGCGCCGGTTGTCGGTCTTTCTGTTGGTGCTCAAGCGGCTATCGCGGCAAGTGTGCTGGCTTATGTGGCAATTAAAAATCGTGAAAGCTCTATAAAAGATAAAGTTGCCAGTTTGCAATTTAAGATGAATCCACAAAATTATGTTCAATCAAAATTGAATAGTATGCGAGCGGAATTAAAGCAAGATGCTTTTGAAAGAAATGTTAAAGCAGAAATGATGAAACACGAAGCTGGAAATGAAAGTATTGCGAGTGGTGAACAAATTAAGGCTTATGACAAATCAATAAAAGATAAATCTGAAAAATTAAATATTTTGACAAAAGCTCAAACTTTAGCAAAACAAAATAATAAGGAAGATACTTTTAACCGCTTGGCTAATGTAGCTACAAAAGTCGATGGACACATGTCATCTAAAAGTCATAAAGGATTGGCTATCGGCGCCGCTTTGTTGGCGGTTCCTGCTGTTACTTTAGGCGGTATCGGTGCGGGCAGTGCTCTTGTTGTTGCCTCAGCGGCGGCAATAGTGGTTATGTCGGCTAAAAAAGCGCTTCAGCGTAAAAAGGAAGAAAAAGAGTCAAAGAAGAGTTTTGATTTGTTGAAAAAATTTATTGGTAAACAACAGCAAGTTAAGGAGTAAGATAAATGGCTGTGGATATTGTTTATAAAAACGCCAATTTTTTGTTCGACAGAGACGGCGTTATGATTGTAACTTCTATTGAAAATGCGGGAATTGTGATTCGTGGCGAACTTATATACGATGGAAAAAATACAGCAGTGCTTAATCGGAATAATAAAGAATTTTTTGGTTTGAAAAATATTGCGCCTATGGTACGAGAAAAACTAAAAAAATCTGAATATGTTACAATAATAGAACAAAATAACAAAGAATTGTATTCTTATGATGTGGTTGTTCATTTTGTTCCGGATTTGGGTTTGCCGGATGATTGGAACGAGTATCAAGAGAAGGTGACAAAAGATTTGCAAGCTAAGTTCTCTCCGGAAGAATTGCAAAATTTAAGTGAACAGTCTGAATATTTGCTGAAAGAATTGTCAAAATAAAATTAAATAAAAAGGAGTAGGAAAGGTTTGTTTCTTACTCCTTTTTTGTTTACTGAGGTTGTTTATTGAAATTGCAAAGATATAAAAGAGCTGTGTCTTTGATTAACATCGAAACCTTTTGCTGAATTAAGAGCGCAATATTTAGCCGCAATAGCCGGTGAAAGCGGTAATTGCCCGGAACAAGCTATATATGTTTTATTGCTGTTACCTAAATCATTTTCTCCCGTTGTTTCACAGTTTATTCCTTCCCCATAAAGTTGAGAGTAATCATAAATAGCCAATGAATAGAATCCTGTTGATGACGTTGTTCCCCAATCGGCAGTTGCTAAAGCGACGCACTCTTTTTCTGATATCCAATCTAGCTTAATGACAAAAGTTTTATAGCTGTTATAATAGTTCCCAAATAAGCTTGGATATATATCACTGTTAAGTATATCATCCGTTAAAATTCCAGCATTTTTTGCCGTGGAATAATCGAGACCCTTATATTTGTTTTGCGGGTTTTGTGACGCATAGAGTGTCCGCGTATTTGTAACGATTTCAGTAATAGCTTGTTTAAGTTTATTGATTTTATATGTTTCCATGGCTTTGGAATAACCGGCAATACCGCCGACGGACAGTACCCCAATAATAGCGAGGACGCCGAGCATTTCAATCATGGAACGTCCACACTGCATGACTTTATGGTCATTCTCGGGCTTAAAACACATCCTCTGCCTATTGTCATACTCGGGCGTGACCCGAGTATCCACCATCAAGTCCCTGTCATACTCGGGCGTAGAAATATCCACTCCCTTTCTGTCATACTCGGGCGTAGAAATATCCACTCCCTTTCTGTCATACTCGGGCGTGTCCCGAGTATCCAAAGAAGAGTGTTCCGAATGGATTCTCGGAATAAATCCGAGAATGACGTTTGAAGTGTGTTCGAGAATGCTTGTGTTTAACCGCAAGTCCCTGTCATACTCGGGCTTGACCCGAGTATCCATAGGAGTGTGTTCCGTATGGATTCTCGGAATAAATCCGAGAATGACGTTTTCAAGGTGTTTTATATGGATTCTCGGAATAAATCCGAGAATGACGGAGAATGAAGTATTCCATTTACCCTTAAATTTTTTCAAAAAATGGTAAAAACCACGTGTAGAAGCTTTAAAACGCTCTGAAATCGAATGTTTAGGATTTACAGAGAGAGAGAGAGACCTTTGATTAGCTTATTTTTCATCTTTCTTTCCTCTTAAAATAAATTGAAATGATATTTGAACAATATAAATGTTATTTTTAATATATCGTTAAAAAATAAAAAAAAGACCTTAGATAAGGTCTTTTTGAAATGGCGCGCTCGGCGGGACTCGAACTCACAACCTTCTGATCCGTAGTCAGATGCTCTATCCAATTAAGCTACGAGCGCAACAACTGGATATTTTAATAGAACAAAAAAAATATAAATGCAAGAACTTTTTTTAATTTTTTTTATAATTTTACACAAAAGCTTAATTCTTTAATTGTTTTTTTAACAAAAACACTTTACAAATAAAGCAATATTAAAAGTTAACTATAAATATAAGGCTTATATTATGAAAAAAATTGCGTTATTTTCAGCAACAGCATTTTTGTTGGTTGCATGTGCGGCAAATGAAGTTCAGTTTCAAGGTGTCAGTCCGTCTCCTGTCTTGAATATATCTAATAGTAGCGGATCTTTTGTTGGTAAAAAGGTCAACGAATTTACAAGAGAATATAACAATATTCATAATACGGTGAATGCTAGTGCGCGAAAATTGGCTCAAATCAACCAGTCGATAGCTGAGGCCGATTCAGAATATAATATGATTATCAATAAAATTGAAACAAAGTTGCAAAATGGTACGACTCCATCTAATCCTGATTTGGTGGCCGCTCTAAGCAAAGCTCAAGAAAATTTGGGAACTTTGGAAGATGGAACACAAAAATTGGCTTCCGTTGCCTCAGACGTTGTTGCTCAACAAGAAAAGCTATCCGCCTTAAAGTCAACAGTTAACGCAACCTATGCCATTCCGGGAGCTTATGATGTTGATCACTCCGATTTGAACATAATTTCAGCCGCTTTGGAACAGCAAGAAAATACTAATGCCGATTTAATGTCTGTGGTAAAGGCTGATATTGCGGAAGAACAAATAAAGGCTCAACAGTTCCGCTCTGAAATCACGCGTTTGAATGTTGATGTTGCCGCCGGCTATTCCCGTGTTGAAAATTCAAAATTAAATATCGATTCGAATACGGGTTTCAAAACCATAAAGCCGGTTCGAGTTCAGAAAACATTGGCTAAGAACAAATCTATTAGAACCAGTAAAAAACGCGTGAAATTAGGAAAAAAGTTTGGTGTGATAGAAGATGTTGAAACATTATCAAGTGTTGTGAAAGCAAAAAAGTCGGCTAAAAACGCCTCAACGGCAAGTGTGCAAAAAGCTTTAAATACAAAAATGCCTGAACAAGCTAAAATGGTTGTTGAGCCGGTTGAAAAAATTAAAGGGGCGATTTTTTCAAAAGATTTTCCTGATGAGAATGTGGAATATTATTCAGAGTTAAGTTTGGCTGTGCAAAAATCTATGAAAAATAATCCGGATTCGCATTTTGAGGTTGTTGCGATAATGCCTATGGATACATCTGCTCAAGAATATGCTCAAAATGTGACCGCCAAAATTTTTGGAGATTTGCTCACAATGTCTGTTCCTGCGGAAAATCTTTCTGTAAGTGCGCGGAGCGAAATTAGCCAAAAAGTTCCGACAATTGTTGTTATCAAAAAATAAAATATAGAATTATTTAAAAAAAGCACATTGATTTAAAGTAAAAATCAATGTGCTTTTTTAACAGCGAATATCATCCGCTTCCAAAATTTCTCGGGCATGTTGTAAAAACATAATTTCGTCTGTTACAAAATGATGTATTTCCAAAAGCGTGTCATTATCAATTCGCAATATTTGCGCAATTTTACGGATAATCATAATTTCATCATCAGAAATAATAGTGTTAACGGATGCGGCGAACCATAAACAATGGAGTAAATCAATAGCAATAGGTCTTGTGCAAATCGGCATCAAAGCGCGGTAAAGTTCTTCATTATTGCGTGGAATAAATATTTTTTTCAAAATGTCTTTAGACAAATTCATTCTATCTAAAACTTTTTCCGTAAAATTTTGTTCAATATAATCCGGATTATGATCGGCTTTAGCCAAATAGGCTAAAACGCGTATATAAGCAACTTTTTGTTCATCTGTTAAGTGTACAGCATTATATAAATTACGCATTGCCGCCTCCTAAACATTTATTTAATAAAAATATCATAATCCAAAGAAAATTGTCAATTATTTTTAAAATAACAGCCAAATTTTTCATATTTTTGTAATAAAAAAGCCTCCTATTCAAATGAATAAGGGGCTTTTTTATAGGATTTTTAATAATTAGATTTTGTGGCAAGCAAATAGCGATGCGACCACCTTTCATCAATCAAATCAAGCTGATTAAAGAGGGATTGGTAAAAAATTCTGGAATACTCACACAAAATTCTTAGCAAGTTTTCGTCTTTAAAGTCACCGGCCTTCAAACTTTGAAAGAGAGTTAGGCTTTCTTTTTCATTTGCACCATATTTTTGCAGGTGTTCTATGACTAAAAGCCGTTCTTTCGTTTCGGTTATGTGTTGCGCCAATAAAATAAACGCCTCAGTGCTAAGAGGGTAGTGCTCAATGTACTTTTCAATAAAGTCGAGCCAGCGTTTGTCATTTGTTTGCAGCAGCTGTTTAACAAGTTCAACTTCTTCTTGATTGTTCATACACGAGGCATAACACTTGGGGCTGTCAGAAGTCAATTTTTTGTTAAAAATCACCTCAGAAAGTCCCTTAACATCATTGACGTTAATCAAATAAAAAATATTGTCCATACAAAAAAATTTAAGAATAATTGTTAATTAACTTCCTTTTATAAAAAATCATAAATGATGTCAAGGTGCAGAAAAAATATTTATCAGCGCACGTGCGTGCGTTGTCTTTCATAGACACGTGAATTTGCTCTGGAACGTTCAAGTTTACGTACACGTTTCCGTCTTCGTTCACGCGAAAGGTTGGGACGCTCTAAATTATTACCTGTTAGCTCATCAATTAAATGTTTGTTTTTAATCATTGTTTCAATAGGGTCGTTGCTGCTGTTGTGTTTAATTATATTTTCTATGACTTCTCGACGTGTGTTTGAAAGATTGTGCATAATTTGATTTAAGGCAACATCTCTGTTTTGTAAATGTAACAATTCTTGATATTCTGGTTCTTGCGAGTGGGTGCGGCTGGATAATACAGATGTGCTATCAGGTTGATTAATATTTTGATGGCGTAACTCAATGTTTTTTTGATGCTGCTCTGTTATCGGTTTACCCATTCTAAGACGGGAAATCATTTCGGAGGCAGTCATATGGGGTAATCTTTTTATTTTTTGATGTTGCGTCGGTTCAATGTTTTTTTCCTTTATTTCGGCACTATGAAATTTGGCGCTGTGCTCTCTGTTTTTAGTGCTTAATCTATCAAAAAGTTCATGCACACGCCGTGGAGAAACTGTATTTTTAGAAAAATCCATTGTAAAACTCCTTAAACATACCTTATGGTAACACAACGTAAGCTGGTTAGCAAGGCTTAATAAAATAATTTTTAGGAATTTATTAAGATTAAGTGGTTACACTTTATAAAAAATAAACGGGAGAAATATTATGGAAATAAATTGGATTAATCCGTGGCTTATCGGCGGTATTGTTGTTGGAGTGCTGTTTTATGCTCAATATGTTCGCTTGATTGTTGTTCGCAATAAAGTCAGAGAGTCAGCTTCGGATATTGATGTGCAACTAAAAAAACGCTATGATTTGATTCCAAATATGTTGCAAATGGCGGCAAAATTTATGGAACATGAAAAATCGTTGATGACCGAACTGACTGAATTGCGCGTGAAAGCTATGTCGAACACATTTGTTAATTCTCCTAAAGAAAAAATGGAATTGGAAAGTTTATTAAATCAAAAACTTAATGAATTTAAGGTGTCTCTGGAAAATTATCCGGATTTGAAATCTAATCAAACCATGATAACGGCAATGCAAAGCATGAATGAAGTTGAAGAGCATATTGCCGCCGCCCGCAGATTCTATAATTCAAATGTGACGCGGTTGAAAAACGCAGTTGAAATTTTTCCGGGAAATATTGTGGCCGTGCTTGTCGGTGTTGACTATAAAAGCACTCCTTTCTTTGAAATAAGCGACATGGAGCGGCAGGCAATTAATAGTAAAGATTATTTTAAATAAATAGAGATAAATGATTATGGCTGATTTGGAACAACAAGAAAACGCATTTAAAGATTTTTTTGCACAAAAAATTGAACCGTTGTTGGCGGAAATAAATAAAAAACGTAAAAATTTACAAAATAAGTTTTGGTTTTATTTTGGTATAGTATTTTTTATAAACTGCGCAAATATTCTTATTATTTTGTTTTCGCATATTTTGTATGGAAAATCTCTTTCTTGCGAACAACTATGGCTTGTTGTACTTGTTTCTTTTTTATTGCTTTTTTTGTATGTTCGGCGCATAAACCGTTCAAAATTTCCTGATATTTTAGCCGAATTTATCCAATATTTTGGAGATTGGAAAGTTAATTATTCAACTTTAGTGCAAAATAAAAATGAGACCCCGTTTCTTCCGCCGCATAACAAAATCAGATATTCGATAAGTTTGTTGCAACAAGCTGATTTGCCAATAAAAATTAAATGTGTTGATTTTTTGAATCCGGTTCTGAATAATAAAATAATGAAAAAAAAATGCCGCGGTGTGTGGCTAACGCTTAATTTTACTCAAAAACCGGATGGAAGTTTATATTTGTTTGAAAAAGGCGGCTTTTATAAGCAAAAGAAATATGCCGGCATGGAAAAAGTATCTTCGAACATTCCCGCTTCCAATTATTTTTTGACATTTTGCGATTCTCGCATATTAAAAGATTATGTTATTAATACAATATTGTATGAAAATTTACTGGATTTAAAAGAAATATTGAATGCTTCAAAAACATATGTCTATTATAAAAACGGCGAAATGAATATATTTTTTCAGAACGGCCGGTTATCTTGCAGAGAATGCGGCGTTTGGCATTCATGCGGCAATGCAAAAAGTTTTAGGCATTTATATAAGCAATTCGAAAGCATTTTGATTATGAGAGAGAAATTTCAAACTCTGATGGATTTGGCGGCCTCGTATGATTGATTTAAATTCAGATAAAAATTTTTTAGAATTAAAAAAATCTTTTGATGCATATTATGAAAAGGTCTTACACCCAAAATTAGTTGAAAATGATAAAATTCGCCGCCGATATTTTTTTATGTTTCTGATACTTGTTATGATGGCTGTTGTGTTTTATCCTCTTATATTATGGGCTGTTTTATCGGCAGATAATGAAAATTTAAATGTTTTGGGATTTATTATAGGTCTTTCCGGCGGCATTATTATTCTTTTGCGCAGTCCTATTTATTTTTTTAATAAAAAAGCTAAAAACACGATTATGGCGGATTTTGCCAATTTTTTTGGTTCTTTTTCATATTATCACGAACGCTGTTTGCCCGATGAACTTTTGCAAGAATCAGAATTGTTTAAATCCTATAATTCACACAAGGGGGACGATTATTTTTGTGGAACTTATAAAGATGTGAAAATTACGATTTCCGAAGAACTTCTACAAAAAGAATCTGTATATTTTTCCGAAACGCAAAATCAGTTTGGCGAGGCAATTTCCAAACAGCGTCATGTTAAAAAGAAAAAAATATTTCGGGGAATTTGCATCTTATTGACAATGAACAAAAATTTTGTCGGTCGAACAGTTGTTTTGAAAGATAAGGGACTTTTTAATGTTTTCAAACAAATTTCTGGATTGCAACGTGTTAAATTGGAAGATATGTATTTTGAGGATTTGTTTGAAGTTTATTCCTCTAATCAGATAGAAGCCAGATATTTATTGACTACGGCGTTTATGGAGCGCATGCTCAAATTAACAGAATTATATGGCGGAAAATCTATTCAGTTCAGCTTTAAAGATAATCAGTTGCTTTTGGCCGTTCCGACAAAACAAGATATGTTTGAAGCTTGTTCGTTTTTCCGAAGCAATGTTAATAAAAAGAAAATAGATAATGTTTTTCAGCAGTTTTATATTGTGTTTTCTGTGGTCGATATTCTGAAGCTTAATCAAAGAACAGGCTTTTGACAAGAGATTAAGCTTGTGTATATCCTTTTGAAAAAGTTGCAAAATTTTTATGTTTTTGTTACATTTTGCAAAAAATAAAGGAGAATAGTTTTGTTTTCTAAATTTGAACGTTTAGCTTCATGGCGCTATCTGCGGGCTAAAAGAAAAGAGGGTTTTATTTCTGTGATTACCGGTTTTGCCTTTACCGGAATCGCATTGGGTGTGGCCACGCTGATTATTGTTATGTCGGTGATGAATGGTTTTAAGGCGGAGCTTTTGAATCGCATTTTGGGCATTAACGGACATATATCTATTGTAGCTTCTGCCGGTTTTCCTTTTAACAATTATAAAAAAGCAGTAAAAGATTTAGAAAGCATAAAGGGAATTGAATTAGCGCTTCCTTTAATTGAAAAACAACTGTTGGTGTCATCTTCCAGAGGTGCCGAGGGAGCCATGGTTCGAGGCATTGAAAAAGAAGATATTTTGAAGAAAAAAGTGATGCGTGACGGCTTCGCCAAAATGGATATTGAAGGATTCTCTGGAGATGTGGTTGTTATCGGTGATAAGTTGGCCAATAAACTCGGTGTTTTTGTGGGCGATGAGATAACTTTGATTTCTCCAAATGGTAAAGTTACGGCTTTTGGCTCTGTTCCCAGAATGAAATCTTATCCGATTGTGGGAACGTTTAGCATGGGGATGTACGAATATGACGCCAATTATATTTTTATGCCTCTTGAAGCCGCTCAAAAATATTTTGGTTTAAAAAATTCGGCAACAGTCATTGATGTGAGTCTGACAAATGAAACTCAATTAACAGCAATGCGTGCGTTGATAGAAAAAAGTGTTAGCTTAGATGCTTATGTTTATGATTGGAAACAAACGAATTCCGCGTTTTTAAACGCTTTGGATGTGGAACGCAATGTGATGTTTTTAATATTAACGCTGATTATTTTAGTGGCGGCATTTAATATTATTACCGGATTGATTATGCTTGTCAAAGACAAAAGCCGTGATGTGGCTGTTTTACGCACCATGGGAGCTACACGAGGTATGATTATGCGAATTTTTTGCTTGGATGGGGCGTTTATTGGTTTTGTCGGAACAGGCATTGGGGTGGCTTTGGGGTTGCTGTTTTGTGAAAATATTGAAAATATTCGTCAGTTTTTACAGAAAATTTCCGGAAGAGATTTATTTTCGGCAGAAATTTATTTTCTGTCACAGTTGCCGGCAAAAGTTGATTCTATTGAAGTTACTTTGGTTGTGGTGATGACTTTGGTCTTGTCCTTTTTAGCTACCTTATATCCGGCATATCGGGCGGCAAAATTAGATCCTTCGGAGGCTTTGCGTTATGAATAATTTATCCTTGGCATTAAAAAATATTAACAAGACTTTTCGTCAAGGGAATGAAGTTTTGGAGGTTTTAAAAAACGTAAATTTAGAAATTAAACCTAAAGAAATTGTGGCACTCATCGGACCTTCGGGTTCGGGTAAATCAACACTGTTGCAAATTGCCGGATTATTAGAAAACCCAACAGATGGAGAGGTTTGGATAAATGGCGAAAATTGTACCGGAAACTCGGATAATATTCGCACATTGTTGCGTCGCGATTATTTGGGGTTTGTTTATCAATATCATAATTTGCTGCCGGATTTTAACGCTGTTGAAAATGTTATAATTCCACAATTGATTGCCGGTGTAAAATATAAAGAAGCGCAAGAAAAAGCGATGTGGCTGTTGCAACGTTTGGGGCTTGCTGAACGGGAAGAACATCGTCCGGCGGAACTTTCCGGAGGTGAACAGCAGCGAGTGGCGATTGCTCGGGCTTTAGCGAACACGCCAAAGCTTCTTTTAGCTGATGAGCCAACGGGAAATTTGGATCCAAACACTTCGGATAATGTTTTTTTAACTTTGCTGGAAGTTGTCAAAGAAACGGGACTTTCAGCCCTGATTGCAACGCATAATATTGATTTAGCGCATAAAATGGATAGGGTTGTAAGCTTGAAAGACGGAACTTTGATAGACACGCGAGCGCGCAACTTTATAAAGAATACAGAAAATTTTTATTAAGTTTAGAAAACTAACTTTTTTTTAACAAAAGTATGTCTGAATTATGTTCAAAGAACAGAACAAAAGGAGCAAATAAAATTGTGGTCGTATATTGTTGAAAAATGTAAAAGTTCAGGCTTTATTGTGCTGTTAATTGTTTTGTGTTCTTATTTTTCATATTTTGCCGTAAAGGGTGATAGAGGCTTTTTTAAATATGTTTATTTACAAGAAAAAGTCGCCGAAGCGGAAAAAGTAAATGAGAGTTATGATAAACAGCGTCAGGATTGGGAGCAAAAAGTTAAGTTGTTGTCTTCTTCCAGTTTGGATTTAGATTTGCTTGATGAACGAGCCCGCGCTGTGTTGAATGTTATAGGCAATGATGAATTTATCATTTTAGATGAAGATAATAATTAAAAATAATCTTTACTTTTTACATTTATATCTCTAAATTAAAAAACGGATAAACGATAGTTTGTCTGAGGTTTGGTAGCCTCATTTTCACGCGTCTGTATGTTTAGACGTTAAATCAGCATACCTTCTAGCAAATGGCTGGAAGGTAGCAGAATATGCTATTTGCTAATATGCTACACTATTTCGTGAAAATTAGTTACCAACTTCCAGCTACCGTTTTCGGTGGCTTTTATTTGTGTAGAAATAAAAGGGAGTTGCCATAAGATGCTAAATTGCAAAAAAATATTCAAGAAATCTTTGCATTATTTTATATTTCAAAAAAACTTTTCTGGATGTGTGGGTGAATATAAAAATGATAATGCTGGGCGCTCAATGTTAGAAATGTTTGGTGTATTGGCAATTATTGGCATTTTAAGCATAGGTGGTATGGCGGGATATTCTAAAGCCATGGAAAAAATAAAAGCAAATAAATTGGTTGAAGAATATAATAATTTAATTTGGGGGTTATTTGATAAAGTTGATGATATTCATCGTATATCAACAAATAATGGGGCTTTTAATGGCATAGTTGACTATGTACAAGCATTGTCGTTAGTTCCGGAAACGTGGCAAAAGGTATCAAGCTATAAATTGTATGATTCTGAAAAAAACATTGTTCAAGTTTTTTCAAGAAATAATCGGTTGGTTGTAGATTTTTATATCGGAGGTCAAATTTCAAACTCACTTTTAGTAAACACTAAAGGATTTTCGGCAAATCTTTGTCAGGATATAATGAGCAATATCGTTAAAAATTTTAGTAATGTGCTTTATTATTTTCGCCTTATCCAATGGAGTAAAAATGATGAAAATGCGACTATTTATTGGGGAGACAGATATTGTTTAGAAAAACAGAACTGTTTGCGTAATTTAACAATTTCTGAAATTTCCTCTCTATGCCAATTATGTAAAAGTGATAAAGAAACTTGTGGAATTAATATTGAATTTTGATTCTATTTTAAGTTTCCGACACTAAAGAAAAGAGGTAAAATTTCGTATTGCTTATCAACATAGTAAACATATACGGGAATACCATCGCGCCCATAAGCATTAAGAGCCGAGGAGTAAATTTCATTGTTTTCAGTTAAATCAGCCCGAAATAGAAGAACATCTTTTTCAGAAACAAATCTTTTGAAACGTTTAGAGTCAAGAATCATTTTTTCATTAAATTTACAGGTGAGACACCAGTCCGCGGTAAAATCAATAAAAACGCGGCGACCATCAGATGCGGCGCTTAAAACTTTAGCTTCATCATAAGGTTGCCAATTTAACTCTTCTATGTTTGAGGGGGTTGAAAAATTAAGTTGGTGGGCAAAAATTCCCAATAACCAAATCGTTGTCAACAATAGCGGTATGGATAATATGTATTTGATTGTTTGCATCCATTTTCCCGGTTTGGGAAAAATACGATTTATCATATTTGGGAAAAGTTCAATTAAAGCATAGGGCAGAGCATAACCCAAAGCCAACATAGCAAAAATTGCGTAAATTTTTTCATTTGTCTGTAAAAAAGCATAGCCGATAGCGGCTCCCATGAAAGGTCCTGTGCACGGGCTTGCAATTAGAACAGCAAAAAATCCGGTGCTGAAAGCGTTAAAACTGGAGAGTTTGCTTGTTTTATCCGTGTTAAAATCAGGAAAATGCAAAACATCAATCATAAATAAAAACAGTATTCCAAAAATCAGAGCCATAATTCCCACAAACCAAGGCGATTGCAGTTGAAAACCCCAACCAATGGCTTCTCCTTCATGTTTTAGTAAAACCAGTATGGTTGTTAATATCATAAAACAGGCAAAAACGCCAAATGTGTAAAATAGGGCTCTTAAAATTCGTTTGGGATGATTTTGATTTTTTATTAAGCTAAATATTTTTAAGGATAAAATAGGAAAAACACAAGGCATGGCGTTTAAAATGATTCCCCCTAAAAAAGCGATGGCTAAAATATAATAAAAATTGAAAAAGATTGTGTCGTTATAGTCTATTTCTAAGGCATATGATTTATCCGGCATAATCAAGAGAGCTTGTGACAAGGGCGCGCTGTCTGAGTCGTTATTTTCCCATTGAATAGATGTTTTATTGTTTTTTTCGCTGATTTTTATAGATTGTTCATCTACTTTTCCGTTTTGTGCGGGTAAAAAGCGAAGAGACGAGTGCGGTGGAAGCTCCAATTCAATAAGATTTTGCTTTTTTGAACTATGCGCTTTTAGTTTTTGCGGAAGTTCTTGCTGAGTGATAGTTTGTAAGTTATTCCAAATTTCTTTAGGAGTCTGAGGCAATTCTTTTAAATCAAAAATCAAGGATTGAGGTTTACAGACGTCACTGCATTCAACAAAAGAAAAGTTGAGGGTTACATCATCGGTTTGTTCTAATTTTAAATGAAAATAAGCCGATTCTTTATAAACGTATTCGTCAATAATATCAAAAGCCTTAATGATTTTCGGTGTAGATTGGTTAAGAATTTTTAAGCCGCTGTTTTTATTGGTGGAAACAGTGGTTGGTCGTCCGATTTCTCCAGGGTTGCTCCAATAGATATGCCATCCGTCTTTAATGGCAAAGCGGGCAATATATTCGTTTTTGCCGCCGGAAAAAAGCTCAATTGTCGTGTTGCCGGTGCTTTTACTATTGTCCGAAGCCCAAAGGCAAGAACTGTTTAATAGTAAAAATCCCAAGCAGCAGATAATTAGTTTTTTTAACATTTTTTTCCTTTCTATAAAGATATGGCTAAATCGGAAAGTGATTTCAATATTATAAAAGTTCTTTTATTTTTTTTATAATATTTTCAAACATTTCTTCAGTCAAAACATTTGTGTTGATATTATATCTGGACGTGTGGTAGGAATCTATTAAAAATAAATGATGATTTGATAAGAAATGCACGGCGCCATGAGCAAATTTAAAGCGGGATTTTGTATAGCCTAGCGTTTGTAATACTGCGCCATGAGAGACAGCCCCCAAAGACAATATAATTTTAAGGTTTGGCATATTAGCGATTTCTTGACATAAAAATGGCCGGCAAGCGGCTATTTCTGCGGCATTTACTTTATTTTGCGGCGGAACACAGCGGACTGAGTTGGTCACGCGCACATTGATAAGTTCAAATCCATCGTCTTTTCTTTTTTGATAATTGCCTTGCGCCAATCCAAACTTTTTGAGAACGGGATATAGAATGTCACCGGCATAATCATTTGTAAAAGGCCGGTCGGTTTGGTTGGCGCCGTTTAATCCGGGAGCCAATCCCACAACTAATATTTGAGCGTCGAGAGAGCCAAATGGCGTAACAGGTCCATTATGATAAGTTGGAAATTTTTGTTGATTATTATGGCGAAATTCCACAAGTCGCGGGCATTTTTCGCAATTATTATCTGGTAAACAAAACATAAAAAACTCCTTCAAGAAATTATTCTATCCTTATTTTTTTTGCTGTCACTATTTAAATTTGTTTTTTCACGGTTATATACAAATCTGAAAGTGTTGAAAAATACTTGATTTGTCATTTAATACATTTATAAATGGAGATGAAACATGAAAAAAACATTATTGTTGTCAGGTGTTGCTTGTATTTTTGCTTTAAATGCGCAAGCCATGAATTGGAACATAAATGAATATCGTCCATACGTTGGTGCGGATTATTCCTTTTTTAAAGCCAAACAAGGCAATCAGGCAAACCGGATGAAAAAATATTTTCATTCAGGTAAAGCAAATGTAGGTATGCAGCTTTATCAGAATTGGGATTTAGAGTTTTCTTTCCAGCAATCAGGAGAAATAAAAGGGCGCACATTGGAAGGAAAACGAGGTAAAAACTATTTTTCTGTATATGCGTTGGATGCTTATGGAAAATATCCTATTATGTGCTCTAAATTAAGCGCGTTAGGTACGATTGGTACAGGAATTTACCATGCCAAATATAAAGGTTTTCCAAAAAGTTCTTATAACAAAGTCGGATATCGCGCCGGTTTGGGTTTACAATATGACTTTAACAAAAATTGGGGAGCCCGAGTTGTTGGTCGTTATTCCTATATTGGTTCCGGCTACACAAATAACTTTAAAGAAGTTACAGCCGGTTTGCAGTATAGATTTTAATTGTATTTTCAACCATAAAAACAGTCAAAGCAAACAAATCTTTGGCTGTTTTTATCCTTTTTCATAAAAATTTTTGTTTTTTTCTAAGATGTTTTTCTGAAGGGTTGGCTGAACTGTTGTTTTTTGAAAATCTTGGATTTGCGCCAAATATGTATTATTTCCATTTAAATTTGCAAATTCAGCGACTTTTTTATTTCCTCCAAACCAAGCAAATTTTTGGGCTTGCTCAGAGTTAGGAGCGGTCGTGCAATTTTTTTTAATCAGACTTAGAGTTTTTGCATCGTTTTTTAGTATTGAGAACTTACCATTTTTATCTTTACTTAAAATGTCGGAAACTTTCAATCCGCGCTGGCCGCCAACATAAAATGATTGGAAATCATTTAATTTAATATTATTAAAATAGGCATGTAGTTCAAGACTTCTTCGAACGGCCAATGCTTCAACAAAACTATGTTTTTTAGTTGAAACTTTTTTCATAAATCCTTGGATAATCGCTTTTTTGTTGTTTGTGTTCAGAGCCGAAGCAAACGCTGTTTTTTTGCCGTTTATTCCCAAGACTTTTGTTCCGCAATTGTAACAGAGACTGACAACCGCGGCCATTTCATTTGGGGACAATTTTCGTGTTATGTATTTATCCAAAGCCGGATAAACTTCTTTTTCCAAATGTGAAACAACATACTTGTAAATTTGCTCATTTGAATTTAGATAATCGTTTTTTGTCACTTTTTTTCCATCAGGACGAACAGTGTTGCCAATGCCGACAGTCCATATTCCAACAATATCCGTATAGGCTTTGCGGGCGCATCCTTCATAAAAAACAAGCTGTGCTAAAATTTCTTGTTCCGCACCTCTATATTTGGCAAATTTATCAAATTTAACATTTGGTTTAGATGTTTTAGCCGTTTCTGGAGAGGCGGCTTGAGTTTGATGCGGCGCCGCTTGTGAAAGCGGTGTTGGAGAAATGAACATAAGCGATGCCAATAATTTTTTTAATTTTCCTGCCATGATTTTTTACCTTTCCAGAAAACGGTTATAATCTGGATTTTCTTTTTTAAATTTTTGAATATCCTGCGTTCGGCAACTTTTCAAAACTTCGGGAACATTTTCAAACTGATGAATCATATTAAAAATTTGTTGTTCCTGTTCTGGCGTGGCTTTTGTCAGAATTGGTTCAAAAAAGTTTGGAATATCAATATGCTGAATATCGGAAATTCTTTTATCTTTTTTAGTCTGAGGTTTTGTTGTTGATTTAAAAATAAATGTCTGCTTTGCCGAGTTTTCTGGTTGGATATAGTTTGTCGTAATGTCATTAATGAAAGTCGGTCGAGGCATAATTGGAAAATAGCTTTTTTGCGTCAGCTCGTGTGTAAAAGATGTCACAGGTAAGTCATTTTTGTTAAAATTTTGAATATATTTTATAAGATTTGTACCGTTTAAAGTATATGCTTTATTTAAAAATTCATCATACCTACTATCGTTTTCAATGGAAATTTGATTTTTTGAAAGGCCGTAAACAGCGGATTCATTTATAAATTGAGCAAAAGAAGTATCATATTTTAAGTTTCCAACAATTTTTTGATAGCAGGATGTGATAATTTGCGGATGACTTTCCAAATTTTGCGGATTAACGCTCTGAAGCATTTGTTTTAGCCTTGCAGCAATAAAGATATGTTGAAAGGCTTCTTGTTTATGGGCTAAATCAATCTGCTGAAGGTTATTATATTGCTCTTCAATATCCGGTAAAATTTTTTTTATATGCTTATTTAAGCTTTTCACTTTGCGAAGATTTTCCGTAATAGAAATAA
Source organism: uncultured Alphaproteobacteria bacterium (assembly GCA_934254675.1). Taxonomy (GTDB): domain Bacteria; phylum Pseudomonadota; class Alphaproteobacteria; order RF32; family CAG-239; genus RUG410. The sequence continues at coordinate 102,826 of CAKQLP010000003.1, forward strand.
ATTCATTAGGAGCATCTATGTCTTTATCCATATAAGAAGCAAAATTGACGCCGCCGATGGTGTACATTTTATTGCGTAAAATTTCATAATTTTGTTTACTGTCTTCAACAAGCCCTTTTTTCCCGATATAGTTCTTTACCATTCGGAGAATTCTTTGGGCATAAACAGGAGCGTACGCCCGCATCCACAGGTCTCTTGTTCCATTGGCTATTAGTTTACGTTCTTTTACAATATCATGAATTTTAGAACTTTCTGGATGAATATGTCCGTTTTTGATTTCACTAAAATAGAATTTCATATAAGTATTTTCATACTTTTTGATGATTTCATTTTTTTGAGATTTATTTTCAGCGGCCAAATATTCATAGCGAGCGGTTAAAATAGCTGACATTGTTGCGGAAATTTCATCGTGCATACAAAGTTTGTAATATTCATCAGGTGTACATAAAAAGCGGTTTCTAAAACCTGTTTGCGCATTATGATGATGCCATTTTTCATGAGTGAAATAAGGCAATTGCATTTTAAAAGAATTGTTGTTTTCTATATAGTTTCGGGTAATACTGCCATTAAGATAATAAAGAAGAACGGAAGTTTCATGTTCTAAGGTATCTGTTCTATATTCTATGGTCAATACCGGAGAAATTACTTTTTGAGCAGGTATATTTTGCGTGTTTTGAGGTTTTTCCGGCAATTCAGCGTCAGCCTTTTTCGGCTGACAAGAACTTCCAGACAAGGAAGTTAATATGCCAAATCCCAAAGCGCCTAAATAACTTTTTACTATATCCGTAAATCTCATATCCATCTCCGAATACCTTATTTACAAATAATATCTTAAATAATATTTTTTGTCAATAAACGAGTACAAAAAAAAACTGAAAAATGCACAATTCCAGCAACATTACTTGACAAGCATTAAACTTGTTTATATACCACTGTAAAATAAAGAATTTATTTGGAGAAAAATATGCTGAAAAAAACAATTTTATTAATAACCGCATGTTGTTTAGGGTTTGGTATATGGTATGGTTTTGATGAATATAACAAACATCAGGAAAATATTGTAAAAAATCATATTGAAAAAAATTTTTCATTTGAAAGCGTTTTAACAAAAGCAAAAAAATTAGCTTCGGAAGCATTTCAAACTCCGGTAAACAGTTTGCCTGAGGATTTATTGAATTTGAGTTATGATGATTATCGAGATATTCGCTTTGTTCGAGAAAACGGACCGTGGTATGGGCAAAATTTACCTTATGAAATTCAGTTTTTTCACTTGGGAAATATTTTTCAAATTTCAGTTCCAATCAATGAAGTTGTTGATGGCGTTTCTCAAAATATTCAATATTCTAGCAAGTTTTTTAATTATGGTAAAAATCAAATAAGAGAAGAACAATTAAAAAATTTGGGGTATGCCGGATTTAGAATTCACAGTCCTTTGAACACATCGGCTTATTTTGATGAATTAGTTACTTTTTTGGGCGCAAGTTATTTTCGTGGTTTGGCCAAAAAACAAAAATACGGACTTTCTGCGAGAGGATTGGCTATTGACACAGCGGAGATGACCGGCGAAGAGTTTCCGATATTTAAAGAATTTTGGATAGAAAAACCAAAGATAAAAGATAAATACATACAACTATATGCGCTGTTAGACAGTAAAAGCGTGGTCGGCGCATATAAGTTTAAAATAATTCCTGGAACCAATACAATTATGGATATTGAGGCGAATTTGTTTACAAGAGCCAATATTAAAAAGTTGGGAATAGCTCCTCTGACATCAATGTTTTTATTTGGAGAAAACAACAAACATGATTTTGATGACTATCGTCCTGAAGTTCACGATAGTGACGGATTGCTAATTCACAATGGTAATGATGAATGGTTGTGGCGTCCGCTGGATAATTCTAAACATTTGCGCATCAGCTCATTTTTAGATAACAATCCTAAAGGTTTTGGTTTGTTACAACGTGACAGAGAGGCGCGTAACTATTTGGATTTTGAAGCTAATTATCAAGATAGACCAAGCGCGTGGGTTGAACCTTTATCAGATTGGGGAAAAGGTTTGGTTCAATTGGTTGAAATTCCGTCGTTGCAGGAAATTCATGATAATATTGTGGCATATTGGGTGCCGGAAGAAGAAATTAAGGCCAATCATGAATATAAATTTGCTTATCGATTAATTTGGTTGAATGACGTGATGAAAGATAAAGAGTTAGTTTCTATTATAGCTACTCGTACGGGAATCGGCGGTGTTTCAGGTATAAACACCAACAATACAGATCGTAAATTTGTGATTGATTTCTCCGGTAAAATTTTGGATGAAAAATTTGCCGAAAAAGGAATAAGTCCCGAAGTTTCTGCCATAAAAGGTAAAATTAATGGTGTAAGCAGTGTTTACAATCCAATAACAAAGGGTGTTACGGTTTATGTCGATTATCAGCCAGTTGACGGAGATGAAATTCGTGTTGTCTTAAAACAAGAGGGTAAAGCTATTTCAGAAGTATGGAGTTATCAATGGTTAAATTAAAAATCCAAAGTGCTATGGATATTTTAACGGCATATTTTTATAGTTTAGGGATAAAAAAAGAAGATGCGTCTCAAATGCTTGAAGCTTATAAGGATATAGAAAGTTCTGAAAATATTATAGCAAAATTGGATGAAATTATTTATCAGAAATCTAAGAGAATTTTTAAAGAAAATTTGGATAAAATTCAATTGGTTGCCCTGTACAAAGCTGTTTTTTTGAAATGTAACTTGGCTGAAAAATACGGCATTGCTCCATTGTTGCCGGATTTTCAAGATAAAGAGTTTTACGAAATTATGCGAAATTCTTGTATAAAGGTTGCTCCAGCATATAAAATTGCGGCAATGCCAACTCAAAAAATTGACACGATACAATTACGCAAACATAAAGGAGAAAAAAAGTGTTAAAAACTCGTTGTATCAGCTCGTCACAAATCGCATTCCGGCGTTTTTTAATATTCGGACTGATGATTTTGACTACAATGTTGCTAACATTTAAATGGGTTGTAGCCATGCCGTCGGAAGCAAATATGTTTGCTAAATCTGTTATGACAATTTTATTTGTTTTAACCACAGGATGGATATCTCTTTTTTTCTGGGCTAGTATTTTTGGCTTTTTTGAATTGTTGGCCAAAAAGAATGTTCCGGGGATTGTTTGGCCAGAAAAGAAAACTCCTCTTAAAAGCAAAACCGCCATTTTGATGCCGATTTATAATGAGGAATCTGATTTGGTTTATGCCAGATTATTGTCAATAGCGGACAGCTTGGTTAAAACAGGGCAGGCTAAAGCCTTTGACATGTTTGTGTTAAGTGATACAACCAACCCGAAAATTTGGGTGGAGGAAGAAAATGGCTGGGTAAACACAAAAAAATTAATGCCGGAGGATATTAATTTATATTATCGACGCCGTCCGCAAAATGTGGCGAGAAAAAGTGGAAATATTGAAGATTTTTGCCATAAATGGGGCGCGTTATATGATTTTATGATTGTGTTGGACGCGGATAGTTTGCTAACTGGAAAAACTATTGTCAATATGTCTCGCTTGATGGAAATAAATACGAATACCGGAATTATCCAAGCTCCGCCTCAGTGTATTAATAGTCATTCACTTTTTGCCAGAATCCAGCAATTTGCCGGAAAAGTTTATGGAAACATTGTTTCGGCTGGGTTATGCTATTGGCAGGTTCATGACAGTAATTATTGGGGACATAACGCAATTATTCGGGTTAAAGCTTTTATGGAATGTTGCGGCTTGCCGGTGCTAAAAGGGCCCAAACCGTTTGGCGGGCATATATTGAGCCATGATTTTGTTGAAGCCGCGCTTATTCGTCGGGGTGGTTGGTATGCTTGGCTGTTGCCGGAACTTGGCGGTAGCTATGAAGAATGTCCGCCGACTATGATTGATTTTGCAACGCGAGATCGTCGTTGGTGTCAGGGAAATATTCAACATCTGGAAATTTTGGTATCAAAACATATTCACCCGATTAGCCGGATACATTTTACTATTGGCATAATGTCTTATTTGTCTTCACCTTTATGGTTTATATTTTTAACAGCGGGAATTCTTGTGGCTTTGGGGCATGTTTATTTTCCGCCGGAATATTTTTCAAATGAGCAATCATTATTTCCTAATTGGCCTATATTTGACAAATTGGGAACAATCACGCTTTTCTTAATTTCTATGTTTATGCTGATTTTTCCTAAATTTTTAGGTATGATTATTTATATTAAAAATAATAAGCTTAAAAATATTGGCGGATTATTTGGTACATTTAAAAGCGTTTTAGCTGAAATAGTTTTTTCTGCGCTAATTGCGCCGATTATGATGGTTTTTCAAACAAAATTTGTTTGGGAGATTTTAACAGGGCAAGATGTTGGGTGGAAAACACAAAGCCGAGAAGGTTTTACAACATGGCAAGATGCTTTGCGGCGTCATTGTGGACATACGCTTTTAGGTATTTTGACAACTTATGTTGTTTATACCCAGCTGCCGTCTTTATTTTATTGGATGCTTCCGGTTACAGTGGGTTTGATTTTTTCTATACCTCTTTCTGTTTTGTCATCGTATGAAGGTATCGGAAATTTTGCTTTAAAACATAATTGGTTTGTTATTCCTGAAGAAAAACTTATTCCGGAAGTTGTTTCTGTTGCCCAAAAACAGGCGAAAGAGTTGCTTAAAGAAAGTAAAAAACGCGGTGTTTTGGATTTAATAGAAAATGATTACCTGTTGCAAATTCATATTTTGATGCTGGGAATAAACGGACCAGCACCGGAAATAAGTAATTCCGTCTTGAAAGAAGCCAGAATAAAGTTGGATAATTATTTGAATTATGATAAAAATCCGGAATTTACAAAAGATGAGGAAATAGCGTTGTTATATCATCCTGAAATTTTGGAAGAAGCAAATTTGGAGTGGCGGTTATATAATAAAAAATAGCGTGTCGGTTAATGATAAACAAAGTTTTACAAAAGCTTGCGTTAATCTGTGAATAAGAAACTGTCCAAAGAAAGGATTAAAAAATGGAAAAACCAGAAACAGAACTAGAAGTTTTTTCGCCTATATCCATGCAGGAGTATATTCGTTTGATGACGGCGGCGCACTATATAGAAAAAGGAAAAGATGCTGGAGCGGCTCGTTTCAAAATTTCTTCTGAAAATTTTGAAAAAATGAATGAAGAACCATTAAAAGCGGCGTTAATTGGTCTAACTTTAACCTATAAGAAAGCTGAACAAATTTTGGAAGTTGTTGCCGATTCCGCTTTTAATGGAACTTATGAAAATAAAATTATGAATGAGGTCGCAAGGACTTTTGCCGTCAACTATCGCAATCGTTATAAATCAAAGATTATTATTGAAGAGTAGGATGTCTGAAGATATTTATGTCAGATTAGCCAAGTCCTCTTTTCGGAGTCGTTTTCATCTGAGTAAAAAAGACCAAGATTATGTGCGGAACAAAGGATTGGATGTAATTCGGCGACATGCGAAAGAGTTTGTTCAAAAAAGGCTCTCTCCGCCTGTTTCACAATTGAAAAATGATGGAAAACAAACGCCCATGCGCGGACATCCCGTTTTTGTGGCGCAACACGCTTGTGCGTGTTGTTGCCGTCAATGCCTTTTCAAATGGCACGGAATAGATACAAATCATTGGCTGACTGATTCAGAACAATTGTATATTGTTGAATTTTTGATGAATTGGATAAAAAAAGAGATGATTTAACAAAATAAAAAATATCCCCCTTTTAAAAGCCAATAAAAGGGGGAAAGTTTTTAATTACAAGTTCTTGTGTTCTGAGGAATTTCTACCGTAAATGACAAAGTTGTTTTATTGTTTGCCGGTACTTTTACCGTCCATTGCCGTGTTTGTGCGTTTTTAGCATTCCCTTTTATATCTTCTTTAATAATTTTATAATTGTCTGGAAAATGTTGGCTTATAATTATGCTATTTTCACTGGTATCGGCGTTATTGACAGTTATTTGAGCCTTATATGTTTTTTGCAGTTTAATATTATAGCAATTATTTTGAGGTTTGCGTTCCAGTTCTTTTTCAGAGACTTTGGTGATTTTTCCTTTAACGGAGATATTAAAGGCGCTGCCGAGTCCAAGGCGCAGGGTTTCATTTTTTGCCGTGTTTCCGATAGAAGCCGAGCCGATAAACTGTAAATTGCCGTTTTTGTCATTTTCATAAAAACGAACTGTTCCGGCAGGCATGGATAGTCCCAAGTTAGATTCTTTATTGTTTTCTAAAACATAAGTTATATCAGGATGTTGCTTTTCAAATTCATAATCTCCGCCAAAGTATAAAGGTGAATTAAAATTAAATTCTTTTTTATATTTGACAGCTGACTTTTCAATTAGGCCGATTTGCTTGGTTTGCTTGTTTTTGATGGAGGTTAAACTTGGCAGAGTATAAAGTTCGTAATTATTGATCTGCTCTGGAGCGACAGAACCGGCGGCAGAAGCCTCAACGCTGTTATCCATGGCTGTCAAGGCCATTTTCGCCATCATGAAACGAGGTTTTGCAATGTCTTGAACCACGTTGACATCACCGGCAATCAATTGAATTTTTGCATTGTCATAATCAATTCCCGAAGTGTTGTTAATGGTAACCCAACCGGTTAAACCGAGCTGAGTTTTATCCGCTATTGTGGCAACGTAATCGGTTTTCCAGCTTAAACCACCGGTAAGATAAGCTAAAAATAAGTTTTTGTTTCCGGCTTTTTTATTATCTATTTTTGCCGTCAAAATCGGTTTATCGCTTATGCCAGATGGAATCTTATCAAAAACGACTTGTCCGCTAAAATTAGTTTCAATGCCGTATGGAAATTTTAAAATAGGCTGTCCATAGGCAGAACCGATTAAAAAGGCTTTTTCAAAAATGTTTTCACCGGTTTGCGGATTTTTTCTTACAGTAGTTACTTCTTGGCCGACAGATTTATCAACCATATTTTCGTAAGTTATAACGTTATAACTGTAATTTTGTTCCAAAACTTTTAAATTTTGGCCATAAATCATAGCTGTTTCCGGTTGAATTTGCTGAGCGACACCGTCAAATACAACTTCGGTTCTGCCGGCATTAAGTTCAGCAGAGCGCAAGTCTTTTATTAAGGCCAAATCTTTATTGTAAATACTCAAAGTCAGTTTGCTATTAGTGTTTTTGAGCAAAATTTGTTCAGAAGCCATGGCGTTTCCGCTGATAATTGTTCCTGTAAGAAGCAGTAGTAATGTATAACGCATAATAAAATCTCCTTAAATCAAGTTTAGATATTTCAAAATAATATAAACAGCGCAACATTCAAGAACCAACATCAACCAAAACATGGCTTGAAAACTGCGTTTTTTAGTTTTGTGATGAAAAATTTTCTGGGCAAAATAAGCACCTGGCCAACCGCCTAAAAACTCCAAAGCATGCAAATGCAGTTCGGGAATACGCCATTCTCCTTTTTCTGCCGCTTTTTTGTCAGCGCCATATGCAAGAAATGTTGCAATATTGATACAGCATAAATGATAAACAATAAAAACTAAAAAAGCTTTATGAGAAAACATGATTACTCTAAAGTAATGTGTTTCGGTAACATAAGCGGACAGCAACATTAATGCGTAATATAAAATAAAAAAACGATTGCGTTGCAATGGGGGTATAAGTGCTAAAAAAGGCGTTAGAATAACTAAAAAAGTAATTAACATCGATGTATCCTTGTATTTAACATCAGCATAAAAGCAAGCTTAATATTTTTCAAGTTAATCTTGCAAGATATTAAGGTATTTTTAAGATGGCGCATGTATATTTGATATAAGTGTAAAAAGGAGTATAAAAATGAAAAAAACTGCTTTGTTTGGAACATTATTGGTACTGGTAGGTTGTGCGACTAAACAAGAAGCGCCAGAGACGGAAATTTATACCGAAGTACCTGAAGTGAGCGCGCCTTGTTCATATTCTTGCACCGAGACAGCGTGCGCAGAGGTTGTGCCAGAACCATTGGTTTTGAAACCTCGAGTGACGGAAGAATATAGTCCGCATAAAAAAAGACGCTGTTGTCCAGATGAAAAATATAGTTCTGAAGAAAAAAAGTTGATTATTCCGGAATTACCGGAAATTTATGTTATTTCAGCCAACAGAACAGTTAATTCCATGTTAAAGGATATTAACGCCATATTGGATGGTAAAACTTATCATGTTTATGTTGAAGAAACAAAAAAGAACGCGGATGATTTGCCTTTGGGTTTAGATAAAGGTACTAAAACAGTTGTAAAGCGTTTAAATAATGTAAACACCATTTTGTTAACGGATAAGCAAAATGCTGATTATATTGTTAAAACATCGGCCGATTGGTTTGATACGCCGACAAAACATGTTCCGGCTATAAAATACACCTTAACGCTACAAAGCAAAGATGGAATAAAAATCGGCGAATGGGTGGAAGTGGTGCATCAAACAGAGGGTGACCGCAGTTGGTGGTGATAAAAAAATGACTTCTTTGCAGCAATTGAAAATATATTTAGCCGCTATCGTGTTGGCATTTCCTTTTTCTGTATGGGCCGAAAATTCTGGACCAGTGGAAGTTTCTGCAGATGCATGCGACGATAGACAGCAAGGGTATGATGCCAAGACAATGGAATACCGAGCGGTTGATAAGGCTAGTTTAATTGCGGTGAAATCTTCGGGGCTAATCCAGAAATATGACGATAAATTATCTCCGACAGTGCTGGATATAGTGGCCTACCGTTTAATTGATGAATACCTTCATGATGTAAAACATGAGATAACACATTCATCAAGCAATCGAGTCTGTGTGCATGTGAAGGCAAATTTAGTAATTTCTCCAATTGAAATGGGGGCTTTAATTAAAGAACATAAAGAAGCCGCTGAGCCGGCTCGGATTAATCCTGACGCAGAGGTACAAATGGCTTCGGAAGTTGCAGAAGAAATTAATAAAACGACAGCATTAAAGCCTCAGAATTTGAAAGAAAAAAAACTACTGTACATAGAAAACATAAAATTTTGGGATGGTAGTGAAAACAACCACTATGCGGATATATTAAAAGAACTGTTTTCTGACAGTGAGTACTATTTTGTGACCGCGGATAAAGGGGTGGCGGACTATATGGTTACACCATCCTTAAAAAAAGCGGAGGTCGATAAGATTGATGCAAACAATCATAAAATGAAAATGCTGATAGAAATTCAAGTTGATGCAACAAATGAAAAAGATTTTAAAACAATAAAACAGGAGCAAAATCATTTTGTTCTTTTTTCAGCGGATAAAGATGAGCAACAGGTGGCTGATACTCTAATTAAAAAATTATTAGCGAGAGCGGCAAAAGAAGTTGATGGAAAATTAAATAGACATATTCAGAATGGATTAGAAAAAAATAAGGTTCTAGGTAAAAAATAATTTAAAATAATAAAAATATTATTGACATCTGCTTAAAATAAGAATTATATATGTTATGCAGGTGAATTATGAATACTGAAAAATTAAAATATATTGCCGATAAAATTTTTATAGCGTTTGATGAAGACAATCCTGACGCAAGAAAAGGAATATACTTGTCGGCAAAAACAAATTTGATATTGGCGTTTGACGATTATATAAATAAACAGGATATTCAAAAAGCCGCATTGGATATTGGAGTTGAAATAACCTTGGAAGAGGGCATTTATTTGCAAAAAATAATTAATCAGGGAATTGAAAAATATTTGAGCGATAATATTAAAACAATTGCTCTGAATTAAACAAAGTGGGGAAAATTTACTAAGGGCTATTGTCGAAAAAGAAAAGCGACCCTATATAGTATAAAGATGTATATTGGACGGAGTAAAGCAAATATGCAAGAAAATATGGAAGAAAATGTGATGCAAAGCAAAACAGAGTTGGTTTTGCCGGTTTTGCCGTTGCGTGATGTTGTTGTTTATCCAAAAATGATTGTGCCGATTTTTGTCGGCCGTGAAAAATCTATTGAAGCTGTGCAAAAAGCTAATGATAAAGGTTCGGACATTGTGTTGGTTATGCAGAAAAAAGCCGACATTGAAGTTCCTGAAGCCACGGATTTGTACAAAGTCGGCACACGTGGAAATATCTTACAGATGCTGAAATTGCCGGATGGAACCGTGAAGATTTTGGTAGAAGGCATTGAGCGCGTTAAAATAAAAAATATCAAAAACGAAGGCAGTTATTTTTCGGCCGAGGTTTTGGCTTATCCTCAGGAAAAAGAAGATGACACAGAACTAAAATCTTGGGCTAGAGCGGTTGTCAGTCAGTTTGAAGAGTATATAAAACTTAATAAGAAAATTCCGCTGGATGTTGTGCAGTCTGTCAAACAAATTGAGGAATATGATAAGTTAGCCGATACCATAGCTTCACACCTTGCTCTTAAAACAGAAGACAAGCAATTTTTATTGGAAGCCGGCAGTTTGAAAGAGCGCTTAAATAAACTGTTGCAATTAATAGACACGGAAATGATGGTTTTAGAAGTTGAAGATAAAATTAAAAACCGTGTTAAAAAGCAAATGGAAAAAAGCCAAAAAGAATATTATTTGAATGAACAGATTAAAGCCATTCAAAAAGAGTTGAACAATGGCGAAGACGGAGATGAATTTGGCAACTATCTTAAACGCATTAATTCTACAAAGTTTAATAAAGAAGCCCGCGAAAAAGCATTGGCGGAACTTAAAAAGTTAAAAAGTATGGGGAATAGTTCGCCGGAAAGTTCCGTGATTCGAAATTATTTGGATTGGCTGTTGGATATTCCTTGGGATAAAAAAACAAAACTAAACAAAGACTTGGAAAAGGCTATAAATGTTTTGGAAGAAGATCATTATGGGCTGGAAAAAGTTAAAGAGCGTATCATTGAATATTTAGCCGTACAGTCTCGTTCAAAACATATGAAAGCACCGATTTTGTGTTTGGTAGGTCCTCCGGGTGTGGGTAAAACCTCATTGGGAAAATCAATAGCCCGTGCCACAAATCGTAATTTTGTTCGAGCGTCGTTGGGCGGTATGCGTGATGAAGCTGAAATTCGCGGACATCGGCGCACTTATGTTGGCGCTATGCCGGGAAAGATTATTCAATCAATGAAAAAAGCAGGTACATCTAACCCGTTGTTTTTGCTTGATGAAATTGATAAACTCGGAAATGATTGGCGCGGAGACCCGAGTTCTGCGTTGTTAGAAGTTTTGGATCCGGAGCAAAATTCAACGTTTAACGATCACTATTTGGAAGTTGATTATGATTTGTCGGATGTAATGTTTGTCACAACGGCAAATTCTTTGGATATGCCTCGGCCATTGTTGGATAGAATGGAGATTATCCAGCTTTCCGGCTACACAGAGGATGAAAAAGTTGAGATAGCTAAACGTCACTTGCTGAAAAAAGTATTTGATGAAAACGCGGTAAAATGCTCAGAATTGGTGATTACAGACGACGCTATAAGAGATATTATTCGTTATTATACGCGTGAGGCCGGTGTGCGTAATTTAGAGCGTGAACTTGCTACAATAGCGCGTAAGGCAACCAAAGAAATTTTGTTGCAAAAGGGAAAATGCGTAAAAATAGAAGTTACGGCTGAAAATTTGGAAAAATATTTAGGCGTAAAACGTTTCAGCTATGGCGAAGCCGAAAAACAAGACCATATCGGTGTGACAACGGGATTGGCTTGGACAGAAGTCGGTGGTGATATTCTCTTTATTGAGGCGGTGGATATGCCTGGGAAGGGAAAAGTTACGCAAACCGGAAAGCTTGGTGATGTGATGAAAGAATCTATTGAAACCGCGTATTCCGTTGTTCGGGCGCATTCTAAAGATTTGGGAATCGAACCTGAAATTTTTGAAAAAACAGATGTTCATGTTCATGTTCCTGAAGGAGCAACGCCGAAGGATGGTCCATCCGCTGGTATAGCCATGTACACAACTTTGGTTTCAGTTTTTACCAAAACGCCGGTTAGAAAAGATGTGGCGATGACAGGAGAAATCACATTGCAAGGACGGGTGCTGCCGATTGGCGGATTGAAAGAAAAGCTGTTGGCTGCGTTGCGTGGCGGAATTAAAACAGTGATTATTCCTAAAGAAAATGAGAAGGATTTAGCTGAAATTCCGGATAATGTTAAAAAGGGAATGACAATTATTCCGGTGGAAAATGTTTCCGAAGTTTTGAAAATAGCCCTTCATCAATAATTTTTTTAAGCCTCAGCCCAGATGTTGAGGCTTATTTTTTGTGCAAAACTTGACATGTTGGCTGAATAGAGTTACAATAACAGCTGTAAATATTAAAAATTTTGTACAATTATGGTGAATACTATTAAGAACAGTGTGGAAACTTCTTCTCAGAGCATTACAGAACAGAATGAAGCCGTTATGCAAAGAATTAACCGCATGGTTAAGGAAAATCGTAAGCAATGGATTCATCAGGTGTTGGTAACATCAATGCCTGTGGCACGCCGTTGGGCGAATTATCGTTTAAAAAACGGTGAAAATTTCGGTGATTTTGAAGATGAAATTTTAAACGTTGATGCAATTGAACGTCGTTTATACACTTCAATGGCGGGCACGTTTTTCCATCATATTCAAATTCATGGGTATGACAGCAAATCAGCTGTTTTTGTAAAGCAATTGGAAGCGTTGCGGTACTATAACCGAAATGACTACGTAAAGGTTCTGGCTAAAATGCGCAAGGCCTATGTGCGCAATGAAAAAAACCGCTCTCTTGAGTATTTGATTAGTAAAACCAGTGAGTTCATTCACAAAGTGAACGAAATTGGCAATACGGCGTATCAAATGCTTTTGGACGGGAAAGAACCGGATTTTGAAACTTGGAGTGACAAAATGTCATTGCAAGATGCTGTGTTTGAAGAGAATAAGCAATTTCTCAAACAGACGCTGAATCATCTGGAGGCGCTCAGAAAAAACAGAGTGTCCTTGGGGTCTTCGGAAATCCGTCTTTTGTTGTATCAAAAGGAAGGATGCCGTCGAGAAAAGCTTTATAGCAAAGCTGAGGCGTGGATAACGGAAATTTATGAGAGTTTGCCGTGTTCCGATGAAAGAGAAATCGCTGAACAAACTCAAATTTACAGAGAAATCTGTCAGTTCGTTCAAGAACTTGTGCCAAAAGTCGGCTATATCTCGGTCAATATGATTCAATTTATATTTGATCGCGGATATTTAAGCAAAACAAGTCGCGATTTGTTGCTGAGAATCAAAGCCACCATATTTAATTTGAGCATGGCTGTTTTGATTCAAGAGCCTTTGAAAAAGCTTTTGCATCAGGTTAATGAAGATTTGTTCTTGGATAATCTTACTGATTCGGATCGCTATGTACTTGAGGTTGCTGAAGCTTATGAACCAAAACTTATTGTTCGGGCTCTCTGCGGCAGTAACTATGAAAAGTATCAGGCATTGAAGGATAAGAAAGCTTAAACTCTTGGCGTTTTCACACAAAACAAAAAAACATCATTCTTTAACAGAATGATGTTTTTTTGTTAAAAAGAGCAGTCAATTTTTAAAAACCCAATTTTTTTGTAATTTGAATGTGATAATAAACAATATTGAATCAATAACAATTTTATTGAAAACTTCGGAATAAAAATGAAAAGAAATCCATAAAATGTGAACGCTCAACGCGCTTATTCCCATTATGACAGCCGCCAGAAAAAAATATTTTAAGAATGACGGAAATTTATTGGATTTTGAGCAAAAGACAAGTTTGTAGTTAATGATAAAATTATAAAGAAATGAAAAACATCGGGCTAGAATTGTGGCAAAAATTAGATAGCTTTCACTAAAATTATTTTTTAATAGTTTACAAAAACACCAAAATAAAAGCACGTCTAATACAAATGACGAAACGGATGATAGGAAATATTTTAAAAATTGAGAACCTATGATTTTGTATATTTTCCAAGAATCGGCAATAGGATTGAAATGCGTCGAATGATTTGTGACTGAGTCATAAATTGTTTTTATAGGAGTTTCTATGATAGAATACCGAGATATGCTCTGAATAAGCATTTGAGTTTCAAATTCAAAACGATTTTCGGGAATTTTTATCAAATCATTTAGAAAAGAATACGGAACACAACGCAAGCCGGTTTGTGTGTCGGAAAGATGTAGCCCTGTAAAAAAGGAGAATATGTGTTTTGTTATAATGTTGCCGAATTTACTTTTCCATGGAATGTTATTTCCCGTGAATAGTCGAGTTCCTAAAATTAAGCAATGAGGATTTTTTTCAAATGTTTCTTTAACTTTAATAATGCAATCAACAGAATGTTGTCCATCGGAATCAATGGTTATGCAGCCAATCGCATTGGAAAAGTTTTGAAGAATATAGGTGAAAGCGGTTTTAAGGGCGGCGCCTTTGCCTTTGTTGGATAAATGTGTTAAAATAACACCATTATTTGAGATGATTCTTTCAGCTTTTTCAAAAAAGTGTTTATATTTATTTCCGCTACCATCGTCAATGACGATGATAGGAGTTAAGTGCTTTGAAATTAATTCTTTTAATAGCGCAATGAAGCGGTCATCAGGCTCATAGGTTGGTATGACAATTGGAATAGTTGGCATGAGATTATCTCCAATACGCATAAATCATTGAAAATGTTGCAGTAAATGATAATGAGGCAAATATTGTTAAAAATAAACTTTTATTCAGGTCAAATTGTAAAAATCTTTTAAGTTTATTCAAAAAATACTGACAAATAAGTACAAACAAAGGAAGAAAAGGGAGATAATATCTTCCTTGAAGTCCCAAAATAACTGAAGAATCTTTTGTAGTGAAACTTAGCAGCATAATCGGAAGAGCAAGGATTGCAACTCCGATAATAAGAGTAAAAATTTTGGCGGTGAAACTTGAGATATTTTGTTTTTCCAAATAACCTGAGGCGAGGGCCATGAAAAATAAAAAGATTAACAAATAATTTGGGAGTTCTTGTACCCAAGGTGTGCCAGATTTAAGCATATGGCCAAAAACAAAAAAGCTGTCTGTATTTTGAGGCCAAATGATATTGGTGCCAAGCATATGTTCAAATAAGAAAAAGGTATAATGGTAATAAGCCGCTGACATCATTTTTAAATAGCTGAGCGGTTGTTCAATTGCAAATGCCGCATACAAATGGTTTTCATCAGCATTGTGAAATTGAAACATTTCTTTGTGATACAACAATAATAAATTGAAAAATGTGATAGAAAGCACAGCCGTTGCAAATATCATAAGAGAAGATTTTAAACGATAGGGCTTGGGGATAATAAAAACAATTGGCAACAGCAATATGTAGCCGCCGCCTTTTACCGATGCCACAAGAAAAATCCAAAATAGGCAATTTATAAGCTTTTTGATTGTGTATTCTTGTTGCAGAGATAAGATGCCGGCAATAAAACTGAATGTTGTAATAAGAACCATGCCGTCATATGAAAAGCCGCTGGCAAACATGAGTGGTGCCGGAAAAGAAGCAATCATGGCTAGGGCGTACTTTCCAACAGGAATGTTTTTGATGGCAAAATACAATGTTAATAGATAGATTATAAATAAAAAAATTTTGGCGGTATAAATTAAAGGAATTGTGTCAAATTGTGCTAATCTGGAAATTGTCATACCTAGAACAAGAGGAAAATAGCTTGTAATTGAATAACATTCTATGATTGGATTTTTAATAGGGGATTCTATAAAATCAAAATTTTCAGTTTTGTTTTGCAATGTGTAATCAATAAGGTTGAGATAGTCTTTTTTAGTTGGTCTGAAACTGGTTGACCAATTATGCTTTATCCAAATTTTTTTAAAAAAATCGGCGTCATTTGTGCGTGTTGCCCATGCGTCATCTCCAAGCAATAAATTTGAAAAACGATAAACAGCGGCAGTGTGAGTGGTCGCATCCGGTACGCTCCATGGCAAAATTGCTAAGCCATAAATTAAACCTAAAGGAATGGCTAAAGATAGAAAAAAAGCTTGTGCCGACCGTTTTGAAAATGTGATAAAACTGAATATGCTGATTAAAGCCAAATAACTGATGACGTAATAAAATGGTATGTCTTCCGGATGATCTATAATGGAAATCGTACCAAGAAGAAGTATAAGAAAAAAAGCAGAAACAGCAAAAATAATGTCACAGTTAAGCTGTTGTTTATTTTTGTAATTGATGAGCCAAAAAACAAAAGAAATAATTAAATACGCCAAAAGAAACATTGGATGGATAAAATTGAAAATATTGACAATTGTTTCTTTGAAAATAGGAATAGGATTATGAATGTCGGCGTATGAAAACAAAAGAATAACAAGAATTACATATAAAATGAAAAAACTTAAAATAGATAAATTTTTTTTAGAAGTTAAATATTTAATGAAATTCATAAATATATTCCAGTATAAGATTTCTCATTAATAAAGTATAGGTAAAAATATTGTAGAAAATCAAGAAAATTTATTATTTTTTATTCAGGGTATAAAAACTGAACGATGTTGATTTTTGCCAAATAATTTTTTAGAATTTTTCTGTTAGATATTTATAGATAAGGAGAAAATAAATATGAAAAAGTTTTTAATTTTAGCTGTTGTTGCCGTATTGGCTACTGGTACGGCTCAAGCAAAAATAGATTTGGTTTCTGCCGCTCAGCAGGCTCAAAACAAAATTGACAGCGTTACTCAGGCAAATGAAGACGCTAAAGCAAGTTTAGAAGCAAAGAAAAAAGAATTGGCTGATAAACAGGCCGCGAAAAAGAAAGAATTAGCAGAAAAACAGGCTGCTCAAAAAGCGGAACGTGAGGCCAAAGCCGCTGAACAGAAAAAAGCTTTGGAAGACACCAAGAATTCTTTGAATAATTTGAAAAATTCTTTTACAAAATAATTTTTTAATAACAAAAAGCAAAAGGGGCGGATGTTGTTTTCCACCCCTTTACATTTTGAGAAAAGATTATTTCGAAAATTTTATACCGAAACTATTGTCATATCCCCAAACAGAATTAGTATCACAATGCTGTGCCGCCAATGCTGGAGACAAGGGAAGATGATTAGCACAAGCACGAAATCCATACCCATCTCTATGGCCTATATCCGTACATCCTTTAGGGGCATAATATTCTAAAAATCCATCAAATTTTCCAGACATAAAACCAATATTAATAGCTACAAGACCAGAAGCAGAATTTCCCCAATCTGCGGTTGCTAAAGCAATGCATCCTTCTTTTGTAATATTTAAAAAATTGATATAAAAACTCTTTCCATATCCAATAATACCAACAGGAGAGCCAAAAACATTTGTAATGTCTGTATAATCTCCATTTCCACTGGTTTTTAGGTCATCAGGAACAATTCCCATTTGCACAGCGGTTGTGTTATCGAGACCGTTAAAGTCTTTTTGCTGCATATATAAGGTTTGAATATTTGTTATTATTTCGGTAATTTGCTGTTTTGTTTTATTAATTTTATATGTTTCCATGGCTTTGGAGTAACCGGCAATTCCACCAACGGACAGGACGCCGATGATGGCGAGGACGCCGAGCATTTCAATCATGCTTCGTCCGCACTGCATGCCATCTACTAGGAATTTTTGCGCTCGTGTACCTCTTTTGTACACGTCGCTTAAAAATCCCGTCGTATCTGGCGCACATTGTGGACGAAGGTTGTTATGGTCATACTCGGGCGTGACGGACAGTCTGTCCCGAGTATCCAAAGAAGAGTGTTCATAATGGATTCTCGGAATAAATCCGAGAATGACGTTTGCAAGGTGTTTTGCATGGATTCTCGGAACAAGTCCGAGAATGACGGAGAATAGGGCATTCCGTTCCGACTCAAATTTTTTCAAAAAATGGCAAAAAACGCGCGTAGAAGCTTTAAAACGCTCTGAAATCGAATGTTTAGGATTTACAGAGAGAGAGAGAGACCTTTGCTGAGCTTATTTTTCATCTTTCTTTCCTCTTAAATTTAATATTATAACCAAATTAATTATTATCTTAAATGTTTTAAAATGCTGTTAATTTATAAAAAATAGCTCCGATAAAATATCGGAGCTAAGATAGCGATTTTTATTATTTAGAACGCATAATTCAGAGAAAATGCAAATACTTTTACCGAGTTTGAGTAATCGGCAGAAGCATTATAGCCGGAATTTTGAGTTACAGCCGTATTCATTTTGGCTTTGTGGGCTTGAATATAAGTGTAACCAATATCAAAACTCAGATTTTCATTATATTGATAACCCAAACCAGCGGAATACCAAATACGATCGGAATCCGGAATACGCGGTGTGCGGTGAGCGTAGCGAACGGCGCTTTGGTCATAGGCCAAGCCCAGACGCAATTTCCACTGATTATCAAGCATATAGCTTGTTCCCACGGAATAAAAGTTGGTGTCACGCCAGTTTTCTTTTACGTTGGAAATGGTGTAACCGCCGTTTTGGCTTTTGAATGTCAGGTTTTGGAAAGAACTCCAGAACACGCGCTGATATTCGGCCATTACTGCCCATTTTTCATTCACATCGTGATAAACGCCCATAGAAAGCATTGCCGGCGTCGTAAGTTTTGCGCTGATTTTTTGATTTGTAAGAGCATTAAACAACGGAGAAGGACTACCGCTGGATTTCATTTTGCCCTTTAATTTGTGGTTTATTTCGCTACGATATCCCACACCAACACGAGTAGAATCTGTAAATTCATATAAAGCACCTAATTGGTAACCCATGTCAAAATCGTTGCCGTTTGTTGTGATATTGTTAACTCTAACTCCGGGAGCCAAGGTGTTGCTGCTGGTTAAGTGCGCCCAAACATATTGCATTTGCACGCCTGCGCCCAAAGATAATTTGTCGGTTGCCTTATAAGCAAACATCGGGGTAATGGTGCCTGATTTCAAATCCGAAGTAATACCATGGTCGGAACCAACCCATTCAGGATCATATTTGGTAATCATTCCAAACTGAGAATTTGCGGCAATAGCGGCAAAAGCCTTGTCATTAAGCTGATAAGACACTGTTCCGTTTGGTGAAATGGCGGCGTGCACCACGTTTTCAACATTGGCACCGCGTTCGCCGAATTGACCTCTGACGTTTTTAGCAGTAGCGCGCGGAGCAATATATGTTCCGCCCATATTTACCTGCATACCTTTTTGGCGAGTTATACCCGCAACATTGTAATATGCATAAGAACCATTTTCGGCACCGGCTGTGGCACCTGCGTAAGCGTTACCTTGGGCGGCGGCGGACTGTTCTCTTAAATGGAAGCCGGCAGCCATTGCGCTTGTAGAAAGTAAAAGCGTGCTCAAGGCGGTTAATGTAAGAACCTTTTTCATTTTAAACCTTTATATTATTAAAACATGGTAACCCAAATAAAATTTGCGTTACGTGGGGCGCACAATACAGTAATATATCAATTTTGGCAAGTTTTTGGCGTAAAACTGGGGATAAAATTTGAAAAATATTGTAAAAACAAAGTATTATTGCACAAAAAAGGGTTGTTGATGACTTGTCTATTTTTTCTTTACAAAAGGTTAATAATATTATATGGATATGTTATCAATTTAACAACAGAAAGGTTGGACTTGTGAAAGAGTTTGTCAGATTTTGCCTGAGAACGATTTTGCGTTTAATGAAAGCAAAATGTATTTTTGAATTTGATGTGAACAACTTGCCAAAAAAAGGTGTTTATGTGGTGAACCACGTTTCTTATTTGGATCCGATTTTGTTGTTTGCATTTCTTCCCGGTAATCCGGTTTTTGCCTTAAACGGGCACTTATACCGCCGTCATTGGATTAGTTTTTTAATGGGACAAGCCGATGTTATAAAATTTAACCCGATTGAACCATCAGATATTAAAAAACTTATAGCTAAAGTAGATGAGGGGCGTCTGGTTGTTATTTTTGCCGAAGGACGTATTACCGAAAATGGTGGTTTGATGAAGATTTACGAGGCTCCGGGGTTGGTGGCCGATAAGTCTAAATCTCCAATTATTCCTGTTTGGATAGATGGTCCGCAATATGGCTATTTTTCTAAAACTAAAGGCAAACTGCCGCATCGTCCGTTGCCAAAAATGCGCATTTATGTGGGTGAGCCGCGTAGCTTCAAGCTGAAAGATGAATTGCGCCGTCAACGCGATCACATCAGCAATGAGGTTTATATGATTTTGCGCGAAATGTGCTTTAATATTAACTATGATAAAAACATTTCTTTGTTTGCGCAACTAATGAAAACCGCCAAGGTTTATTCTCGAACAGGATTTTTTTCTAAGCGTCCGCGCGTTATAGAAGACATCAACCGCAAACAGAAATCTTATAAGGACATCATTATAGCCGTATTTGCTTTGGGACGCAGTTTCAAAAAATTTACTAAAGTCGATGAAAATGTCGGTGTGCTACTGCCAAACGCCATTGCCACGGTTTGCACATTTTTCGGGCTTTCAGCCTATAACCGCACTCCGGTTATGATTAATTTTTCGGTCGGTTCAAAAAATATGATTTCTATGTGCAAAACGGCGTTGGTTAAAACTGTTTTGACCTCACGTTCTTTTGTGATTAAAGCCAAAATGGAAAATGTGGTAGAAGATATGAAAAACGCTGGTTGCAATATTGTTTATTTGGAAGATATTGCGAAAAAAATGTCGTTATGGACTAAAATTGGCGCTTATATCAGCTATAAAATTAAGCATATTCCGCACAAAACCGGTGGTGATAAAAAGGCGGTTATTTTATTTACTTCCGGCTCAGAAGGCGCGCCGAAGGGTGTTGTTTTAAGTCACGCCAACATTATTGCTAATATAAAACAAATGACGGCGATTCAAACAATTAATTTTAAAGATTTGTTGTTTAACGCCTTGCCAATGTTTCATAGTTTTGGTTTGACTGTGGGTACCTTGTTTCCGCTGTTTGAAGGCTCCAAGTTGTTTTTGTATCCGTCTCCGCTACACTATCGTGTGGTTGCCGAATTGGTTTATGAGTTAGGGGCGACTCTAATGCTTGGCACGGATACGTTTTTGCGCGGTTACGCCAAAATTGCCCACCCTTATGATTTTCATAATATCCGTCTGATGTATTCCGGCGGTGAGGCGGCCAAGTCTGATACTCGCAGTATGTGGATGGAACATTCTGGTGTCAGAATGATGGAGGCTTACGGAGCGACGGAATGTTCGCCGGTTATGACCGCTAACAATGGAATTTTCAACAAGTTTGGTTCTATCGGTAAAATTATGCCAGGGATGCAGTTCAAAATTTTGCCGGTTGATGGAATTGCCAACGGCGGTGAACTGTGTGTTAAAGGTCCAAATGTGATGCAAGGTTATTATTTGCCGTCAAACCCAGGGGTTTTGGTGCCGCCTGAAGATGGTTGGTATCACACCGGCGATGTGGTGGAAATGGATGAAATAGGCTTTTTCACCATTAAAGACCGCATTAAGCGTTTTGCCAAAATCGGCGGAGAAATGGTGTCGTTGAACGCCGTGCAAGATATGGTTATGGATGCCACTAAAGAAATGGGGGCAGAATACAGCTATGGCGTAGTTTCGATTCCGCACGAAAGCAAAGGCGAACAAATTGTTTTGGTGACAAATAATGAAAAAGTTGACTCGGCAATGTTGCATGAATATGTTAAAAATAATGGTATGTCAGAGCTTTATTTGCCAAGAGTGATTCTATATCACGAAAAACTACCGGTATTCGCCACGGGCAAGGCCGATAATGTGACGCTGAAAAAAGAAGTTTTGGCCGAACTTTGTCCGGTTGAAAACGCTGCCTAAAATAATGTGCAACAACGGCTTTTTGTGATTGCGATTTTACAAAAAGCCGTTATGCTGTAAAAAGTTTAATTTTTTGTAAGGATAAAATAATGGTTGGAATAAACAAGGTTATTCTGGTTGGTAATTTGGGCTCTGATCCTGTGGTTAATAACACTCAATCGGGAACTAAGGTTGTGAATTTGAATGTGGCTACTTCAGATAGCTGGAAGGATCGCAACACCGGTGAACGCAAAGACAGAACCGAATGGCACCGCGTGGTGATTTTTAATCCGCAGTTGGCAGATACTGCCGAAAGATATTTGCGCAAGGGCTCTAAAGTGTATTTGGAAGGTCAGTTGCAAACTCGTAAATGGACTGATAACAATGGTGTTGAACGCTATACCACAGAAGTTGTTTTGCAAAGTTTCAACAGCGTTTTGGTTATGCTCGATTCTAAAAATAGCGGCGGTGACAGTGTTCCTGCCGGCGGAAACGATGTTTTTTCATCTGCTCCGGCCACAGGCGGCACATCTTCGGGGTGGGATAACAGTCCGGCTTCGGCTCCGTCAGATTTGGATGATGATATTCCGTTTTAATTGGGAATTTTTCCTAAGAGACTTCGGATTCTGTTGTCCGGAGTTTCTTTGTTTTAAATAGTGCGAGGTAAAAGTATGAAAGTTTTAGTTGGTTTAAGCGGCGGTGTGGATTCTTCGGTGACAGTTTGTTTGCTGAAACAACAGGGATATGAAGTGATTGGCGCGACAATGTCTATTTGGGATAAAAATACACATTTCAGTGGAGATGTTCATGCTGATTCTTGCTTTTCGCCGCACGAAAAACAAGATATTGAGGCCGCGCGCGCGTTATGTCAAAAAATTGATATCCCGTACTATGTTTTAGATTGTTCAGCTCGCTATAAGCAAATGGTGCTAGAAAACTTTAAACATGAATATAAGGCCGGCCGCACGCCAAACCCGTGTGTGATGTGTAATTCCTACATCAAATTTAACGCTTTGCCAGAAGAGGCTAAAGCACAAGGTCTAGAATTTGATAAATTTGCCACCGGACACTATGCGCAAGTTTGTTTTGATGAAAAGCGCAATCGTTATGTGATTAAGCGCGGATTGGACAGCACCAAAGACCAGTCGTATTTCTTGTATCGGTTAAATCAAGAGCAATTGGCGCACGTTTTAATGCCGTTGGGCGGACTAACCAAAAATCGGGTGCGGGAATTGGCGCGCGAGTTTGGACTTGAAGTTTCGGACAAACCGGATAGTCAAGATTTTTATACCGGAGATATTAACGATATTTTGCAAAATGAACCGCAAGTTGGTAATTTTGTAACCCGTGACGGAAGAGTTTTGGGACAACATCAGGGAATTTGGCATTACACGGTTGGACAACGGCGCGGAATGGGAATTGCCGCTGAACGTCCGTTGTATGTTCTTGGGTTTAACAAAGACAAGAATGAAGTCATTGTTGGTTTTGAAGAAGAGTGTGAACGTTCGGGATTGATTGCCGCCGAGTTGTGCGGAGAAGTGGCTGAGTTAACAGCACCTTTGGAATGCGAGGCTAAGATTCGTTCTTCTCAGCAACCGACACCCGTAAAAGTCATGCCATTGTCGGATGGTAAAATAGAAGTTCGTTTTTATGCAAAGCAAAAAGCGATTGCACCGGGGCAATCGGTGGTATTTTACCATAAAAATGGTGAAAATGACGAAGTTCTTTTGGGTGGTGGAATCATTGAGTCGAATTTAGAGTAATATATTTAGAAGTGAAAAATGTGCTCTGTGTTTCAGAGCATATTTTTTTTGTAATATTTTTTAGAAAATTATCATGTTGCAAAAGATGTTTTATTGGATTTAAAAAACAAAAAAAGAGTTATTTCTAACTCTTTTTAACTGGCGGGAGCGACGAGGCTCGAACTCGCGACCTCATGCGTGACAGGCATGCATTCTAACCAACTGAACTACGCCCCCAACGACAAGACATCTTATATACAATAAAAAATAATAATGCAAGAACTTTTTTTATTTTTTTGAAAAAAATTTAAAATTGTGGAAAATTTAGAGATTTTTTAGGTATAACTTGATTATCTACTTGCATTGATATCTAAAATATATCAAACTTCAGGCATTATTGAATTGGATTTAGAATGCCTAAGTTTACAAATTTAAGAAAAAAGGTGCGTCGGCGCCGTATAGAAACTGTTTTGCTTGCAGGGTACGCAGTTGCGGTTACATGTGCGTTATTTGTTTCTATGCTTAATAGAGAAAAAGTGCCCGAAGTCAAAAGTTCTTTTGTGGACGAAAGTTATGATTTTAATAATGATGTTATGACGCCGGCGTTTAATGATGAAAAAGATAATCCATTTGATGTTTTATACGCCCAAGTTAACAATATAAAATTATTGAGTGATGACCGCGTTTTGATTTCTAAGTATATGCTGACGCAAGACGGGCAATCTAGTGTTGTGATGCCGATTCAGCCTAAACCGAAAACATTTGAGCAAGCAGGAAGTTTTGAGGGTATCTATCAAAAAGAGCGGCGCGTATTGGTTGTTTCTTCAGGTGATAACTTTATTGGCCTTTTAACGAATTTGGGCATGGAAACAAAGAGCGCGACAAATGCGTATAATACATTGAAAAAAGTCTATGACGCTCGCAAGTTAAAAGTCGGACAACATATTGAATTAACAGCTACTTTTGATGTGCAGTCAAAATCATTGGAAGCTCTGGATACTTTGGTGATAGAGCCGGTTCACGGAACCAGATATATTTTGCAAATCAACGAGTACGACCAATTTGAGGCAAGAGTTGAACAAGAAGAATTTGCATATGAAATTAAAAATATAAAAGGAACTGTTTCCGGAAATGTCAGTGCCTCATTAAATAAAGCCGGTGTGCCATATAAATTGTGCGGAAAAGTGACACAAATGTTTGCTCATATCATTGATTTTAGACGGGATGTAAAAAAAGGTGACACGTTTAATGTTAAATATGAAATAAATAAAGATTCCAGCGGAAACATTGTAAAAGTTGGTGATGTTATTTATGCATCGTTTAGTGTCGGTAATCAAAATTATAAGTTATATCGTTATAAATCACGCAATGGTGAAATCGGTTATTATGATGAAAAAGGCGGTGGCAAAAAAACTGGATTGGATAAAAAACCTCTGGCCATGCGCAATGCTCGCATTTCTTCTTTGTTTGGTTATAGAAGACATCCAATTTATAAAACGACAAAATTTCACAGCGGTGTTGACTATGCAGCGCCTCGCGGTACGGCTATTTATGCCAGCGGTTCTGGGACTATTGAAATTGCACGCTATGTGAACGGATATGGTAATTTTATAAAGATTCGGCACAATTCAGAATATGAAACAGCCTATGGTCATATGCAAAAATTTGCGTCGGGAATGAGACCGGGGATTCGTGTTAAAAAAGGACAGATAATTGGATATGTCGGCAGTACAGGACGTTCAACCGGACCACATCTTCATTTTGAAATTTTGCGGAAGGGACAAAGAATTGACCCACTGAAAGCAAAAGTTGCAACAGGAAATGATTTAACGGGAAACCAATTGGCCGAGTTTAAGCGTATGGTGAAGCAAGTTGATAGTATTAAGGTTACAGAACTTGTAGCAACAGAAAAGAAAAAAGAAGAGGTCAAAGCGCAAGAAGAAGCTGTCGCGCAAAAAGAAGCTGTCACACAAAAAGAAGCTGTCGCGCAAAAAGAAGCTGTCGCACAAAAAGAAGCTGCCGCACAAAAAGAAGCTGTCGCGCAAAAGGTTTTGAATGAAAAAGAAAAAAATATTGAAGCAAAAACATTAACGCAAGAATCAACCTTAATAAATATAAATGCGGAAAATGCTTCGGTTAAATCTGAAAAAAGCAAAACAGAAAACGTGAATATTCCTCAAAAAGTAGATGTTTTTGCGAATGAAACTGTTTCGGCTTCAACGGATATAAGCATTTCTACGGAGGGTATGCAATTAGATAAAAAAGAAGTTGAAGAGGCGTTGCCAAACAATTCAAAAAGAAAATTGTTGTATCCGCCGGCTCTTTCATCCAAGAAAAAAATGGCGCAAAAGAAAGAGGCTTTGAAATCTTTGAAAATTGTTCGCGCTATCTCTCGTAAACCAAAAAGAAAATAAATAACTTTTGTATATCCTGAATAAGTATCTTGATATTGGCAATTATAAATCTTAAATTTTATAGCAAATAGGAGAGGTCTGAAAAATGGATAATTTACCAGAATTGAAAGATATTCATTTGCCGCTGGATGGAGTTTCGATTTTTCCATTAGCATCCGGTTGGTGGTGGATTCTAGCTATCTTTATTGCTGTTTTAGGTTTAACAAAAGTTTTATGGTGGCTAAGAAAAAACAGTAAAAAAATATATGCAAAGTATTTGTTAAATCAAAATGCTGCAGATAATACAGCTGTTTCAGCGATAAAAATGTCTGAATTGTTAAGAAGAATTTGCATCAGCCGATATCCTGAAGCGGTGGCTTTGTCCGGTCAAGAATGGATAAATTTTGTAAATGGACACGCTAAAATGAAATTATCAGAGCAAACGGCGCAACTTTTAGAAAACGCTCCGTATGCGCCACGGTCGAGTTTGCTTTTTTCTGAAGAAAATATCAAAAATTTACGATTGTTTTGTCAAAATTGGATAGGAGAAAATTTATGATAAGTCACTTTGCCTATCCACAAGCCTTTTGGCTGTTATTGTTTCCGGTTGTTGTGTATTTTGTGGTTGTTCCAATAAAAGAAAAATATGGAGATGCCTTAAAAATTCCATTTTTAACAGATATAAAGCAAATACAAAGCAATAGCGGTAGAGCGGTTTTATATAAAACGCATTTATTTAGCTGGGTTAAAGTTCTTTTGTTGATTATGCTTTGGGCTGTTTTGGTCTGTGCGGTTGCTCGTCCGCAATGGGTTGGAAAACCGATTCCTGTTAAAAATGAAGGACGGGATATTCTAATGGTTGTGGATATTTCCAATTCAATGAGTGAAAGAGATTTTCAATATCAGAAAAAAATGTACGATCGTTTAACCGCAGTTAAAAATATTGTTAATGATTTTGTTGATAAGCGCACTTCAGACAGAATGGGATTAGTTTTATTTGGAACAAGAGCGTATTTGCAATCTCCATTAACATATGATAAAAAATCGCTCAAAGAAATTTTATGGACGGCTGAAGCCGGTATGGCCGGAAATTCAACATCCATTGGCGATGCGGTAGGAGTTGCTTTAAAAACTTTGGCTGCGGATGATGAAAAAAAGGATAATAAGGTTATTATTTTACTGACGGATGGAGAAAATAACGATGGTAGTCTTTCATTACCGCAAGCGATAGCTTTAGCAAAAGATGAAGGTGTAAAAATATATACTATTGGCGTTGGCAGCGATACAGAAAGTTTTTTTGGTGGTCTGTTTTCTATTCCTGTAAATTCAGGGTTGGATGAAGAAAGTTTGAAGTCTTTGGCCGAAGAAACAAAGGGAAATTATTTTAGGGCAAAAGATATTGCCTCTTTATTTCAAATTTATAATCAAATAGATAAAATGGAACCTCAAATAAGTGAAGGGCGTTATGTGCAGGAAGTTAAGGAACTGTATCCGTATCCGGCAGGTGTGGCTTTAATTTTGTTGATTTTACTGTTTTGGGCGTCGAGAAAAGGAAATTTAGAATGACATGGTGGCAAGATTTTCATTTTTTACGTCCATACTGGCTGTTAGCTTTGGTTATACCGGTTTTGCTGTTTGGCATGATTATGGGAAAAACTTATGTGCAGTCGGCATGGAGTAAGGTCTGTGATAAAAATTTATTGGATTTTTTATTAGTTAAAGGCTCAGGTCAAAAGGGAAATTATTTAAAATATAGTATGCCTTTTTCAGCTTTATTTTTGGTTATAGCTTTGGCCGGACCAACTTGGATGAAAAAAGATAATCCAGCGCTAAGTATGGATAATCCAGTTATGATTTTATTGAACATGTCTGGAGAAATGTGGAATAAAGATGTTTCTCCCAATAGAATTTCTCGAGCCAAGTATGTGGTTAAAGATTTGACATCAACTTTAAAAAACACAGAAAGCGGTCTAATTGTGTACAGTCGGGAGCCGTTTGTTATAACGCCGTTGACCGAAGACGGAGCTATTATCGACAACTTGCTTCCAGCGTTGGAAATGAATATAATGCCTCAGGATGGAGATAGGTTGGACAGAGCTGTTGATTTAGCGACTGAAAGAATGAAAAATGTTGGATTTTCAAATGGTAATATCATTGTCTTAACGTCAAACATTGGCGAACGATTTGATAAAGTTTTGGAAAGTGCGGCAAAAGCATCTCATGAAGGGTTTGATGTTAATATCATAAATATGAATTCGGTAGAAAATGATAAGTTAAAGATGGTGGCCAATAAAGGAAATGGTGTGTATCTGAGATATAATCAGTCTTTGTCCTCTTTGATTGATAAAATTAATGATATTACGATGAAAGAAATTAAACAGAGCCAAAATATGCAAACAGTGTGGACGGATAGCGGATGGTATTTTTTATGGTTTCCGTTGATTTTGCTGTTAGGTTATTTTCGGCGAGGATTAATTTTTCTTTTTATACTGGGTATGTTTGAAGCATATTCCAATACCGCGTCAGCCAATTGGTTTTTAAATAATAATCAGCAGGGATTGAAAAATTTTGAAAAACAAAATTATGATGTTGCTGCCGATAAATTTACGGATCAGCGCTGGAAAGGGGCGGCACTATATAAAAAAGGTGATTATGCGGCGGCTTATGAAAGTTTTTCAAAAAAAGATGACGCGGTTGCTTTGTATAATCAGGGAAATGCGTTGGCAAAAATGGGAAAGATTGATGAGGCTATAAAAAAATATGAAGAAGCTTTGCAAAAAAAACAAAAATTTCCGGATGCTAAATTTAATTTAGAATATTTAAAAAAACAAAAACAGCAACAGCAAAAACAACAAAGTCAACAGAAGGATAAAAAACAAAACGAACAGCAAAATGAAAAAAACACTCAGCAAAATGCAGAACAAAACGAGCAACAGGATAAAAAAGATGATTTGCAGAAAAAGCAAAGTGAAAATCAAGATTCTTCAATGACTGATAGCAAAAAAAATCCGTCTCAAGCAGAAAGTTCAAAAGAGCAAAGTGAGGATGTATCCAAAGATAATGAAGATTCTGAACAGCAATCTTCTGAAATTGACAAGTCTCAGCAAAAAGAAAATGAATCCTCTTCAAAAAAAGAAAACAACGCCTCAAAAGAACAATCTCAAAAACAACAAACCGATGCGTCAGATAAAAATGGGGAACAGAATGATAATAAAAATATTTCCGATATAAAAGAGGATGAAACTCAAAAAACGGATGAGAAAAAAGAATTGTCTATCAGTGCTGGTGATGAGAATCAAAAAAACAAACGTGAAAAAATTAAAGCTAAAATGCAAAAATTTAGGCAAGTTCCAGAAGACAAAGGTGGATTACTGAGAGCATTTATTCAAAAAGAATACGCTCGAAAGAGATATGAAGAATAAAGTGAGGTTGATATGAAGAATATTTTGGGATATGTGACGGTGTTTTTGTTGTGGACCGGAAGTTTGCAAGCGCAAACTCTTGTGGCGGAGGTTGATAGCAACGAAGTTCCCTTAGGTGAAGTATTTAATTTAAACTTGACGTACGATGGTGCTGACGGGGGAACATTGCAACCTGACTTGAGTGTTTTGCAACAAGATTTTTCAATTTATTCCACCTCTAGTTCTACTCAAGTAAGCATTATAAATGGGCGGACTTCTCACCGACAAGATTGGGATATCGGATTGATAGCCAAACATGAGGGAAAAATGACCATTCCTGAAATTTTAGTGGGAAAAAGTAAATCTCAGCCATTAAATATCAACGTGTTGCCGGCTGGAACAAATGTTACAACAAATAAAAAAGACCGCAACGCTTATATGAAAAATGACAACACTTTGGCGGAAGCGGCAAAATTTTCAGTTAACTTGACAGTAGATAAAAAACAAGCCTATTTACAGCAAGAAGTTAATGCCGAAGTCGTGATTAATGAAAAAATGGGATTGCAATTGACCTCTGAGCCACAGTTTGGCGCAACGTCGGATTGGCTTGTCAAATCTTTAGGAAATCCACAAGTTTCTCAGCAAAATGGCGAAAGAGAAATCAGATTTCAATATGCTTTATTTCCGCAAAAAAGCGGATTGCTTAGTATTCCTTCTGTTAAAATTAATGGATTTTATGTGAGTTCGGAAATGAGACAAAAAGCACCAGTGTTGCAACAAGGATTTAATAGTTTATTTCAGATGATGAGCATGGATTTTGATGATATGTTCGGGGTAAAGAAACCTGTTGAATTATATACAAAACCTGTTGAAATAAAAGTGCTTCCTGTTGTTTCTGAATGGAATAATAATTGGTGGATTCCGGCTGAGAGTTTGAAACTTCAAGCATTCTGGGAACAAAAAAAGCCTTTATTCAAAATTGGCGAAACGGTTGCGCGAGAAATTGTTATAACGGCATCCGGTGTTGATGAATCGCAATTGCCGGAATTAGATTTGTCGGCGGGTGAAAACTTTAAACAATATCCGGAAAATCCTCAATTGACATCTGAAGTTCATAATGGAAAAATTGTTTCTCAATCGGTTATTCGTGTTGTTTATATTCCTCAAAATGGCGGTGAGCAAATTTTACCTGAAATTAAATTGCCATGGTTTAATGTAAAAACTAAAAAAATAGAGATGGCGACTATACCGGCGGAAAAAGTTTTTGTTGAAGGTTTGCCTCAAAAATTAGAAAAGCGGATAACAGAAACTGCTCAAAAAGAACATATTGAAAAAGAGGAAAAAGAAAATGTATCTTTAAAACAAAAAAATGAAAAAATGGAGTTCTTTTCATTAAAAATCGTGATTGCTTGTGTGATTGGGGCTTTTATGTTGGGACTTTTATTAAGCCGATTTTTCTTAAACAATGCCACAAATAAAAAAGCGAAAAACAAAAAAAATAATTCAGCGTGGTGCAGTAGAATATCCAAAGATTTAGAAGTTAAAGATTATAGGGCATTGCGTGATGATTTGCTGAAGTGGGGAAATGAGGAGTTCTGTGACACAAGAATTTGCAATTTGAATGATTTATCAGAAAATGTAAATGAAGAAGAATTTCGTAATCAACTGTATTTATTAAATCAGTCATTATATGGAGATAAAATGGTGGAATTGGATGCAAAGAAAATTTTGAAAATTATAAAATCATGTCATTTGACTAAAAAATCAAAAGCTGTTGAGGAACCACTGCCTAAACTTTATAAATAACTTGCATATAGCATAAATATATGTTCTAATATTTTTGATATAGTTAGAGGATAAGAAGCTTATGTTCTTTTTAAAAAAAGTAATTCTATGTATTTTATTTGTTATTTTAATGTATTATGGGGGGGCAGGAACCCAAAGTGACAGCACCTCGTTACAGGGAATGGGTTTTGTCAGTGTTGTGCTCGGGTTTATTGTTTTGTACATTTTATTTAAAATAATGTGGACTGCCATGAGTTTTTTAATGGCTTTTTCTATTATAGGCGGAGTTGTTTTATTTATTTTATATTGTTTAGGCATGATTGGAACAAACAATGGTTTAGGCAGATCATTAAACAATGTGTCTAATCTATTTGATTCTGCTCAAGAAAATACAATTAATGACCAACAAGAAAAAGTGGCTGATGCGTCAGCCGAACTAGAGCCGATTGGTCTATCTTCCGATAATAACGTGAATGGTGACAACGTTGAGAAAACAAAAAATACCGAAGGATTTTTTGGCAAACTTTCAAACCTTTTTACAGGAGATTCAGGTTCAAAACAAATAAAAAATTTTGATCTTTTGGATTATCCGGTTTTAAGAGGAAAGGCGCATGTTGTCACAGGAAGTGTGTTAAAAATAAAAGGAGTGAATGTTCAGCTGTTGGGCATAGATGCGCCAAATCCGGAACAAACTTGTTCAAATTCTCGAGGATTATCTTATTCTTGTGGAAAAAAATCTATTACATGGTTGCAAGATTGGTTGCATGGTCAGGTTGTAAAATGTCATATTTTAGGAAATATTGAGCAACACCGGGCAACCGGTGTCTGTTTTTTAGGGAAATATGACATCGCCGCTGCGGTTGTTAGTGCGGGATGGGCTGTGGCCTATGATAAAAATACGGATGTATATGAGCCGTATGAACAGCAAGCAAGAGAAAATCTTAAAGGAATGTGGAAAGGGCGATTCTATCGTCCAAGTGATTGGCGTAAGTTGCAAAAACGCACAGCGGAAGTTAAATTTGAAAGCAATGATTCCGATTGGTTTAATTTTGATGGATGGTTTTAATGGAAAAGATTTTTGTTTCACACAGCGAAGCTGATACAAATGCGTTGGCTGAAAGATTGGCGGAAATAAGCGTACAAGGCGATATTTGGGCTCTGAATGGGACATTGGGAGTTGGCAAAAGTGTTTTTGCCCGTGCATTTATAAAAAAATTAACCGGCGCCCATGAAGTTCCAAGCCCGACATTTACGTTATTACAAACATATAGTGCCAAGGCATTTGATATTTATCATTATGACTTGTACCGATTGGAAAAACCTTCAGAAATTTTTGAATTGGGGGTGGAAGAGGCTTTTTATTCTGGCGTAAGCCTTGTTGAATGGCCGGAGCGCATGGCGTCTTTTTCTCCGCGCAATATGTGGCAGGTAAAAATAGAAATGGTGCCGGAAGGTCGCAAGATAACAATTTCAACAAATGATGCCGATAAGGAAAAACGGTTAGAAAATGTTTGAGTTATGCACAATGCACGCCTCTTTTGTGGTGTGGAAAAAAAAAGGAATTCTATTCAGAGGCAAATCCGGTAGCGGCAAATCTGAATTGGCGCTAAAATTTATAGAAAACAAAAATGCGGTTCTTGTTGCCGATGATATTGTCTTGTTAGAAAATCGGAAAAATAAGCTTTTTGGCAAGGTTCCTGAAAATATTGCGGGATTGTTGGAAATTAGAAATGTGGGTATTTCTAATTATAAATATATTCCTGAAGCAGAAATCAGTTTGTTGGTTAATTTGGTGCAAACAAAACAAAACTTGGAGAGATTTCCAAAAAATAAATCTGAAAATATTTTAGGTGTTGAAATTCCGGCAATAGATTTGTATGCTGACGACATGACAATTGTAGAAAAGATTATTGTTAAATTAAAAAATAATCTGATTAATAATAACTAAGGGTGTTTGGAATAATATGTTAAAAAAAAATCTGGAAGCGTTTTTGCAATTGCTGGGAAAACCATTGCTTTCATTTGTTTTGGAATTGGGAGCGTTTACTCGGTTTGTGGCCAAGTCAGTTTATAATTGTTTTGTGCCGCCGTTTTATATTAAGCTGTTTGTTACTCAGTTTTTAAACATCGGTTTTTATTCTTTGCCCGTTGTTGGTTTAACAACATTATTTGCCGGTATGGTCATAGCCATCCAAACATACTCCGGTTTTTCTAAGTTTGGTGCTGAAAGCGCTGTGGCGACAGTTGTTTTGATTTCTGTAACGCGTGAATTGGCACCGGTTTTATCGGCGTTAATGGTTGCGGGAAGAATAGGCGCGGCGATGGCGGCAGAAATAGGAACAATGCGTGTAACGGAACAAATTGATGCTTTAGTAACATTGTCGGCCAATCCGTTCCGTTATTTGATGGCGCCAAGACTTTGGGCCGGAATTGTTGTGATGCCATTGTTGGTATTGTTTGGAGATATTATCGGTATTTTTGGTGGTTATGTTGTCGGAGTGTATAAGCTTGATTTTAACCCAGCCAATTATATTAATGCCACAATGCAAAATTTACAGGCGATTGATGTTATTTCCGGTATGGTTAAAGCCGGTGTGTTCGGATTTATAATTTCAATTATGGGATGTTATCACGGCTATCGTTCTAAAGGCGGTGCACAGGGAGTAGGCGAAGCAACAACAAATGCCGTTGTATCGTCTTCTATTTTAATTTTGATTTTTAACTATTTGATAACAGAAATCTTTTTTTCTAAATAAGGAGCGCCATGAGTGACAATAAAATAGAAATACGGAATCTCTATAAAGCGTTTGGTAAAAAGAAAGTGCTAGACGGCGTGAATTTAGATATCAAAAAAGGAGAATCTTTGGTTGTTATCGGAGGTTCCGGAACCGGAAAGTCTGTGTTGATAAAATGTATTCAAGGGTTGTTGACGCCTGATTGTGGCTCCATAAAAATTGATGATGAGGAAACGATTGGCTCCAAGAAAGATATTCACGAAAAAATGGGAATGCTTTTTCAGGGAGCGGCGTTGTTTGATAGCTTGAGTGTTTGGGAAAACGTGGCGTTTCGTTTATTGCAAAAAGGTGAAAAATCTCGTAAACAGGCTAAAGTCTCAGCTATTCGAGTTTTACGTCAGGTTGGGTTGGCTCCGGATGTTGCTGATTTGTCTCCAGCAGAACTTTCCGGAGGTATGCAAAAACGTGTTGGGTTGGCGCGCGCCATCATCAGTCGTCCCGAAATTATTTTCTTTGACGAGCCGACAACAGGTTTGGATCCTATTATGGCCGATGTGATTAATGATTTAATTATTGAATCCGCAAGAGGATTGGGGGCAACCACTTTAACTATTACGCATGATATGGCTTCTGCACGCAAAATTGCTGACAGAATAGCAATGTTGTATCAGGGAAAAATAATTTGGTCGGGAACAGTTAAGGAAATGGATAAATCTGAAAATCCGTATTTACAACAATTTATTCATGGAAATTCTCAAGGTCCAATAAAAATGGAAGTTTAATCAATGATAAAGAAAAACAACAGTTTATTTGTATGTCAAAATTGTGGTGCAACGTATCCGCGTTGGCAAGGAAAGTGCGATTCTTGTGGCGAATGGAATACAATTGTTGAAGAAGTGCAAAAAAACGATGGTTTTTCAAAGATAAATCCGCGTAAAGAAGGTAAAATCATTGATTTTGTGCCACTTAAAGGCGAACAAAGCACATATGCCAGATTGCAAACAGGCATAAAAGAAATTGATAGGGTTACCGGCGGCGGTTTAGTCCCAGGGTCTGTTATTTTGGTTGGTGGTGATCCCGGAATTGGTAAATCGACTTTATTATTGCAAGTTTGTGCCGGTTTGGCAAATAAAAGCGAGCATTATCCTTGTTATTATATTTCAGGCGAAGAAGCTATTGATCAGGTAAGAATCAGAGCCAGTCGTTTGGGATTGGCCGAAAGTCCGGTTAATTTGGCCAGTGCGACAGATGTGCGTAATATTATTGCGACTTTAGAAAAAACTGATGCGGCGGTTGTGATTATTGATTCTATTCAGACAATGTATTTGGATGAGGTGGAGTCCACTCCGGGAAGCGTGGGACAGGTCAGAGCTTGTGCTTATGAACTGATTAAATTGGCTAAACGTAAGGGATTTGTACTGTTTTTGGTCGGACATGTCACCAAACAAGGGGAAATTGCCGGTCCGCGGGTGTTGGAACATATGGTTGACACTGTACTCTATTTTGAAGGTGAGCGCGGTCATCATTTTCGGATTTTGCGGGCTGTGAAAAATCGTTATGGCGCGACTGATGAAATCGGTGTGTTTGAAATGCAAGATAAGGGATTGGTGGAAGTTGAAAATCCTTCTGCCCTATTTTTAGCCGAAAGACAAGGAAATGTTTCCGGCTCGTGCGTTTTTGCCGGAATAGAAGGTTCTCGCCCGTTGCTTGTTGAAATTCAGGCTTTGGTAAGTCCAAGTGGCTATTCTACGCCAAAACGCGCGGTGGTGGGATGGGATTCTAATCGGCTTTCTATGATTTTAGCCGTTTTAGAAGCTCGTTGCAGTATGAATTTCAGTTCGCACGACGTTTATTTAAATATTGCCGGTGGATTAAAAATCACAGAACCGGCGGCTGATTTAGCTGTGGCAATGGCTGTAATTTCATCATTAACGAACAAGCCTTTGCCGGCGGATATGGTCGTGTTTGGCGAAATTGGTTTATCTGGAGAGATAAGAGCCGTCAGTCAACCAAATTTACGTATGAAAGAGGCGCATAAATTAGGTTTTGTCAGTGCGATTGTGCCGCCGTCGTTTGGTAAGGATAAAAAAGAAAAAGGTTCAAAAAATTATGAACTGTCGTGTTATGAAATAGGCAATGTTCATCGTTTGATTAACTGGTTTAATTAGGAGCAAAAAATGGAGCAATTA
Organism: uncultured Alphaproteobacteria bacterium; assembly: GCA_934254675.1. Classification (GTDB taxonomy): domain Bacteria; phylum Pseudomonadota; class Alphaproteobacteria; order RF32; family CAG-239; genus RUG410. The sequence goes on from CAKQLP010000003.1 coordinate 138,763, forward strand.
AACAATTTAGATGTGGTCTTTTTGGTGATTGTCGGCGTGTCTGCGCTTGTAGCTTTGGCGCGGGGGGTGACAAAAGAGTTGTTGTCTATCACCGGATGGATTTTAGCGGCTGTTTCTGTTTATTATTTATTGCCGATAGTTGATCCGATTACACGAAAATATATTGCATCCGAAGTGTTGTCAAATTTGATCTCCGGTATGGTTATTTTAATTTTGTTTTGTGTTTTTTGGGTGTTGGCCTCAGACAAAATCAGCACACAGATTCGTTTTAGCAAATTAAGCGCTCTTGACCGAATTTTAGGCTTTATTTTTGGTATTTTCCGCGGAGTGATAATTGTTATTTTACTCCAAATTATGATTTCATCTTTGATTCCGGAAGAGTCTCAGAAAGGTGTTTTTGCAGAATCCAGATACTTTAAATTAGCAGAGGATGCTTCTGGACCAATCAAAAATTTGATACCGGAAAAATGGTTTGAAAATTTGAAAGCTAAAAGTGAAAGTCTTGGTTTAGGTGCGACAAAACCGGAAGATGAAGAAAAAGCCGAAAATAAAGATAGTTCGGATAAGAACGCTGAAAAAACAGAGGATATCTTGAAAAAGGGCGGAGAAGAACTGTTTAATAAATTGGTTCAACCAAAAACGGAGGCAAACGCTGATAAAAGCAAAGACGGCTATGAAAGTGATGAAACTTCCGATTTGGATAAATTAATGGATGTTTTAGAAGATAAAGTTGTGACAACCGAGGAAAGTTCTGTTCCGGCTAAGGACGAGTCATCAAAAGAAATTAAGAAAATAGACGAGAATCTATAAGTCATATATCTTGCGTCTAAAGGATATAGCTGTTTCAAAAAAATATAAGTATTTGAATAAAATATAAAAAATACACTGTTTTTAATAACAGTGTATTTTTTTTAACAAATGAAAATTTTTAAACTTATTTACCGTAAAAAGCTTTTTTATAAACCTCTAGAACTAACTCTTTATTGCAGGCACGCGGATTTCCGCCGGTGCAAACATCTGCCATGGCCGCATCGGACAAGGCCTCCAAATCTTCTTCTTTGACATTGATATCTTTTAAGGTTTCCGGAATGTTAACATCTTTTTTGAGCTGTTTAACCGCATCAATAGCCGCTTTACGATATTCTTCCTGTGTCATGTTATCAACACCTTTAACTCCCATTGCGCGGGCAATTTCGCGGAATTTTTCACCGGTGTAAGGAGCGTTAAACTCCATAACATAAGGCAACAGAACAGCGTTGGCTACTCCGTGCGGTGTGTTATAGAAAGCACTTAAAGGGTGAGCCATACCGTGTACCACGCCTAAGCCGACATTAGAAAAGGCCATACCGGTCATATATTGTCCAAGAGCCATATCTTCACGACCTTTCGGGTCATTTTCAACAGCTTTGCGCAACGAGCGTGAGATAATTTCAATTGCTTTTAAGTTCAAAGTGTCGGCCAATTCCCAAGACGCCAAAGTTGTATAACCCTCAATGGCGTGAGTAAGGGCGTCCATACCGGTGGCGGCGGTCAAGCCTTTAGGCATTGAAGACATCATTTCCGGATCAACAATAGCCACAACCGGAATATCGTGTGGGTCAACGCAAACAAATTTGCGGCGTTTTTCTTCATCGGTAATCACATAGTTAATAGTGGTTTCGGCCGCAGTGCCGGCAGTGGTGGCAATGGCAATAACCGGAACACTTTTATGTTTGGTCGGCGCAACGCCTTCCAAAGAAACGACATCGGCAAATTCCGGATTATTGATAATGATGCCGATTCCTTTAGCGGTGTCTTGTGGAGAACCGCCGCCAATGGCAATCATATAATCTGCTCCGGCTTGTTTGAAGGCTTCGACACCTTCTTTAACTACGTTTACGCTCGGATTGGCTTTTACTTTATCATAAACAGCGTAAGCCATATTGTTTTTATCTAGCAAGTCGGTAATTTTTTTCACCACTCCGAATTTTACCAAATCGGCATCGGTGACAATAAGAGCTTTTTTGAAGCCGCGGGCTTTAGCCTCGGTGATAACTTCATTTTTAGCACCATAACCATGATAACTTGTTTCGTTTAACATAAAGCGTTTAGCAGTCATAATTGTTTCCTTTCATAAAAATTATTAAATACTTATGTTTTAAATATATAGCAAAAACAGTTTATCAATAGGTTAATTTTTGTCATAAAAAAGCGGCTCATTTAGAACCGCTTTCAAGGTGTTGTGTTCGCGCCGTCTTTTATAACGGAAGCAACGGCGACCAAGCCGGATCCGATGCTTCGGCCGGAGTCACAATGCGTCGTTCGTTATAACCGGTTAAGTCAATGCTGTATAAGCGCACCGGAGAACCACGGTCTTGGCGGAAATACATCAGCACACGGCCGTTTGGCGACCAAGTAGGACCTTCAACCAAATAGCCATCGGCCAACAAACGTTCGCCAGAGCCGTCCGGATACATCACGCCGATATAAAACGCGCCGTTAGCCATTTTTGTAAACGCAATATAGTCGCCGCGCGGAGACCAAACCGGAGTGGCGTAACGTCCTTTACCAAAGCTGATGCGCTGAACATCACTGCCATCGGCGTTCATAACATAAAGCTGTTGATTGCCGCCGCGGTCGGAGTTAAACACAATTTTGCTACCATCCGGCGAATAGCTAGGTGAGGTAGAAATTGCGCCGCTGCCATAGGTAATTTGACGGGTTTTACGGGTTTTGATATCCATTTCATAAATATTGGTTGAGCCATGGTTGGCATAGCTTAGCAAAACTTTTGAACTGTCCGGAGAAAATACCGGAGCAAAAGTCATTCCAGGGAAGTTGCCCAAAACTTGACGGCGGTTGCTGTCTAAATCCAACATATAGACGCGCGGGCTGTTACCGACATATTCCAAATAGGTGATTTTTTGCATGTTTGGAGAAAAACGCGGGGTTAACACAAGGTTGCGACCATCGGTTAAAAATCTGTGATTTTCACCATCTTGATCCATCATGGCCAAGCGTTTAATACGTCTGGTGGCGCGTCCTGTTTCGGAAACATAAACCACACGGGTGTTGAAATAGCCTTTGTCACCGGTCAAACGTTCATAAATTGCATCGGCGACAACGTGGGCAATTCTGCGCCAATTGCTTTTGGTGGTGGTGAATGATTTACCAATAAGCTGTTGTTCGGAAGCCACGTCCCACAAACGGAAATCCACCCGTAGTTTTTCTCCCGGAAGTTCGACGATTTGGCTTTGTACCAAGGCTTGTGATTTAATAGCCTGCCAGTTGACAAACTTTGGCTGCTGGTCAATAGAAGTTAAGGTTTCAATATAGCTGTTTGTTGGCAAAACCTTAAACAAGCCGCTTCTATCCAAATCGGCGGCCAAAACTTCACGAACTTTATCGCCATAGTCGTTGCCGATAATTTTAGTAAAGAAATTGCCATTGTTGCCAATCATTTCCGGAATGGCAATTGGCATCGGGTTGCGGGTTGCGCCGCGAACGTCAATTTCCAACTCGGCGTGTGCCGGTGAAATCATAAAAGCGAAAAGAGCCGCTAAAACATATTTTAATTTCATTGCTTTTACCCTTAAAATAAGTTAAATTTTTACTGTTTTTACCATATACACATTAGTCAAAATAGTAAAGATAAAAAAGAAATTATGGACATAAATATATGATGTTTTTTTATTGTTGACAACAATAGGTAATCCGCATAGCTTAAAGCAAAAGGACATTATAATGAAGATAGCAGAATTTAAGACAATTTTACCAAAATATAAAGCCTTGCTTGGTGTGGATTATGGTTCCAAAAGAATGGGACTGGCGGTTTCGGATTTAGGGCGAAGCATTGCCACGTCATATAAAATATTATATCGCGGCGAGTGGCAAAAAGACGTGGCGGAACTCAAAAAAATTATCGCTGAAAAAGAAATCGGCGGTTTGGTGTATGGTTTGCCTCTGCAAATGAACGGCGAAGAGGGTGAAATTGCCAAAGAAGTGCGCGCTTTTGCCGAAAAGCTGGCGACAGAAATCGATTTGCCGTATATTTTTTGGGACGAACGTTTATCATCTTCTGCTGTTGAAAAATTTTTGATAAAAGAAGTCGATATGTCCCGAGGAAAACGGAAAAAAATTTTAGACGCATCTGCCGCCGCTTATATTTTGCAAGGAGCGTTGGACGCAATAAGCTTTTATCAGTGAGAGAGCCAATGCATCAAATAATGACAAGAAGTCATTCCATTGCAGACTTTGTTATTTTTGCATAAGTCGGTGATTTGCGCCACCCCTAAATCTTTCAGGCAATTTTTTGATGATGCGCCGCAATATTTATCTCCAATAAATTGTTTGTTACCGTTAGATGGATCTTTGTTGGGATCGTTGGTATAAATTTGGATGACATCAATCATGTCATGATAATATTGCCCGATTGTGAAAAAAAGGCGGCAAGCTGTGTAATTGTCTTTCTGATTAAAAGAGGCAATGCCGACATATCCGGTGTTATGGGCGTAAATGTAAAGAGAACTGCCCAAAGCGTCAACCACAGTATAATCTCCATTGACAAGCATTTCTTCAGGTAAGTCGCCGGTTGCTCTTAAAATGGGAATTAAAGAAAGTTCTCCAACATCACTGCTGTTATTAATATGCAACTGCGGTTCATAGATATTCATTAAATTTATAAGTAAACGCCACTGTCCTAAAGCTTTGTTCCAGTGGTACATATCCATGGCTTTGGTGTAGCCGGCAATACCACCAATGCTCAACACCCCGATAATGGCGAGGACGCCCAGCATTTCAATCATGCTTCTTCCAGAGGAAACCGCGTGTAGCGGCGCATCTAAAGCGGTTTTACGCTGTCTCAAAAAATTCATGTACGTCTTATGTACATTAGGATTTTTCTCGCAGCTAGAAACCACTTTATCTACACCACTCTCCGCGGTTTCAATACATTCCAAGTTCTTGTCATACTCGGGCGTGACCCGAGTATCCAAAGAAGAGTGTTCATAATGGATTCTCGGAATAAATTCGAGAATGACGGAGAATAGGGGATTCCGCCCTGACTCAAATTTTTCCAAAAAGTGGCGAAAACCGCGTGTAGAAGCTTTAAAACGCTCTGAAATCGAATGTTTAGGATTTACAGAGAGAGAGAGAGACCTTTGCTGAGCTTATTTTTCATCTTTCTTTCCTCTTAATTTTGATCAATTAGGTTAATAAATATCAAAAAAATATTAAGAAAATGTGAAAAAACAAAAAAAGGAAAACGCGTTAGCATTTCCCTTTTTTTGTTTAAAATTTAGGCGATTCCATTACGCGCTCCCCGCTTGTCAATCGTTAGCTTCTGCCGGCGATTTTTGCGTGGATAGGCAACATAAGAGGTGTGCACCCAACCGCTGTTAGGATCTTTTGGGTTATTATGAAACTCCAAAATCACCTGATCATATTCCAGATTTGCGGCAACCCATTGAGCCAGCGAGCGATTGCTGATGCCGTTGATTTCATAATCCGCGGCTTCGCATTTCATGTGCTGAGATGTCTTAACCCCTTTGATGGCTGTATTCAGCGCCAAGGAGCGGAAACCTGAATTAACTCTGACCGGTTTGTTGAAGTGGTCGCGCACCGGTTGCAAAATATTAATGCAAACCTGACGCAAACGTTCAATTCCGGCTTCATCAGGCAAGTTGTAAATCTTGCGAGCTTCCGCAGTAGGTGAGTAAGTAAGCTCAAAAAGTGAAAAATTCTTTGAAAGCATGTACTTTTTACGACCTGCGGTAGTTTGCAGATTAAGACAACGATTAGCCTTGCTGAAACTATACGCAACATGTATCCAACCATTTTGGCTGAAATCATTATGCGGATATTCCAATTGCAAAACATCAAACCTGAGATTTGCCGCAATATATGCGCAGACATCGGCAAGTTTAACGCCTTTAACTCGAAAATCAACCGCTTCGCACAAAATGTGTCTGGAATTAGGCGCTTCATTCAACAAAGCATTGACTTTGTCTGAACGATAGCCCGAACGGATGACAACGGGAGATTTGAAATAATCCCGCACCGGCTGAAGAAGCTTTTGGCAAATTTCTTTCAACCGAAGGACTCCGGCGTTATTCGGAACATTATAGAGTTTATTTTTGGCTGCCGTTGCGGAAGCGGCTGTAAACTCAAATAATGTAAAATTGGCTGACAAATGATAGTTTTTCAGCTCCTGAATGGTCCAAATCTTATCCATAATGATATAAAATAAAATTAGACATAAAAATTATTGAATAATTTATATATACAACGGATTTTCAAAAAATACAATATTTTTTGTCAAAAAATATGAAAAGTGTTGAAAATTATTTAAAATATGATAATATGCCGACATCAATTTATTATTAATTTAACATTATTGTTTGTCATGAAAAAGATTCATGTTTTTTGGCCGGACAACGTTGTTGCAGATACTTTGTTGTCCAATAAACTCACTTTCTTATCCGGTGTTTACGTTCATGGTCAGTTGATTAAGGCTCATCTGTATGAACAGTCTTTACGTTTAACGCCCGAAGGAAATGATGAAACGCCTGTTTTGATTCGCGAAGTCAGCTTAAATCAAACGCCGTTGCTTTTTTCCATGTCTGGTGGAAAACGCTGGCATCTCTTTTTGGAGCAAAAAGTCTTAGGCTTTAAGTTGGAGTGTGAAAAAGGCAAAGTGCACGGCCATTTGAAAAAAGTCAAAGAAGTGACGTATGTTGTTAAATATGACTATACACACCACGAGCATTTTCGCACCGCTTTGAAAGAAACCGGAAAAGTGTTTAATTTTAAGCAGTGGCCATTGCAAGAAGTGGAACATTTCTTTGAAGGGCAAAACAGACTTTTTATTCCCGTGTATTTGTTGCCTGAAGGGGTAACAGATTTAGTGAGCGATGAAAAAAAACATCCTTGCTATTCAGCGGAAGGAGAGCGCGCGCGTCTCTTGGGATGCGATGTTCTGGTAAAAGGGCATTTTTGTTGCTTTTTGCCGGCAGAACGTTTGCCTAAAGAATTGGTTAAGTATTTTAGCCGTTAAATTTTAAAAGGGAGAAATTGTAAGGATTTCTTCCTTTTTTGTTGATAAAAGGATGATTGATTTTTCTTTTTACTTGAAATTTTTACATAAAAAGTTTATAAATATAAATGTAAGAGATGTTCGTTGAACTATCTTACATTGGATTAACAACGATGGAGTTTTTATGTTAAATTGTGCGTCGGCCGCTGCCTTATGCGGTTCTAATGATGGAGACCATCACAGGTCCATCTTATTATTTGAAACAACTTTCTTATCTTATACCGAGGGACAAGCTGTTCTGAAAGGAGTGTAGTTATGCTCAGTTTCAGAAATACTTTAAGAGAAAACGATCCCGAAACTATTGCTCGTATCGCATCTTCCACAGGATTCTTTGATGATAGAGATGTTCAGCATAATGCGGACATTGCACGTCATTTGTTATGTCATCGAGATTGTGAACATCGCTTTTTATTTGCTGAATATAACGGAAAAACGGTGGCCTATGCCTGTTTTGAAGAATTGCCGGACGCTAAGGCCGGAACTTATGAGTTATATTGGCTTTCAACTCTGAATGAATATCGTGGATTGGGAATAGGTCGCCAATTAATTGACTATTTGGTTAATCACCTGAAAAGCTTGGGCGCTGAACGTTTATATGTCAAAACCGACAGCACCGCTCAATATGAACCAACGCGTCGTTTTTATGAAAAATGCGGGTTTAAACTGGGGGCGGTTTTGCCAGAATATTATGGCGCCGATGATGATTGCTGTATTTATTGTTTGAATATGAAAACCGACGAGCTCGGGCTTTCCGAACGTCAATACGCGGCAGCTGAATAATACGTTTTGTTTATAGTGGAACGTTTTTTAATGGAAAGGCGGGATGTCATATCCCGCCTTTTAATCATGTCAATTTAATGCTTTCTTGGAACTTTAATATCTGCAAGCAACTCAAAACCGACATACATTTGTCCGGTCCCAAAGGTATCTGCGGCGGAACTTTCACAGTATTTTGCGGCAACAGCTGGGGAAACAGGTTTGAAACGCTGTTCTTTTGATTCTATGCAAAAATAGCCGTCATCTTGATTTTCGTCGCAATTTAAATCATCTACATTATCTATGTAATAAGCAATGTAAAAAATATCCCCTAGATTAGTTAAATCTGACAAACCCGTAGAAGTAAGAATGCCTTTCATATCAGCGTTTCGCCAATCATAAGTTAAAAGAGGTACGCATAAATTTTGTGGCACAAGAACACCGATAGATAATGTAGAGTACCCAGTGTCTCCATATCCAACGGGGTTGATAAGGGTTAAAGGCGAAGATAAACCAATCCTCTTTTCTCCTTCAAATTCAAAAATGTATTCCGGCGGTAAAATCCCCATGTCTTGAATTTGGTTATCAAATTCTGTTAGCCCTCCATCGAAATTATCATAAGCTTTTTGGCTGATATAAGCTGTTCGGATAGTGGTGGAAATATCGGAAATCATATTGACAATTTTATTGACATGAATTTTTTCCATCGCTTTGGAATAACCGGCAATGCCGCCGATGCTCAGTACCCCGATGATGGCCAAGACGCCGAGCATCTCAATCATACTTCTTCCAATCGGGTTTGTCTGTCTGGTTACTGCTTGCGCTTTTCTCACTCGTGTACCGCTTTGTACACGTCGTTCCAAAAGTGCGGCGCATTGACACACGACATCCAACCCCTTAGTGAAATTCTTCCTATTGTCATACTCGGGCGTGTCCCGAGAATCCACCATCAAGTCCCTGTCATACTCGGGCGTGACCCGAGTATCCAATAAAGAAAAGTGTTCTGTATGGATTCTCGGAATAAATCCGAGAATGACGTTTAAGGTGTGTTTTGCATGGATTCTCGGAACAAGTCTGAGAATGACAGAGTCCAAATGAGAACGGGGATTCCGTTCCGACTCAAATTTTTCCCAAAAGTGGTAAAAAACGCGTGTAGAAGCTTTAAAACGCTCTGAAATCGAATGTTTAGGATTTACAGAGAGAGAGAGAGACCTTTGTTAAGCTTATTTTTCATTAGTATAATCCTTATAAAAGTAAATTACATATATGCAATATAACATGTATATAAGATATATGCCATTAAAAAATCCCCAGTGTCAATAAAACAGTGGGGATTTGGTAAAAAACTATTTTTCCACAGTGACGTCAGTCAATCTAAAATAGTCAAAATCTCCGTCGGGAGCAATTTTGAAGCGGCTCCGACTCTTAGCCGTCATAGCTGTGGCTTCCGCGCCGCCTTCATAAATAACGGCACCGGTTTTATCATGGAATGTCACAGAAATCAGAATACGAGCAACATCATTATCACTGCTGTTTTCCAGAAAACCGCAAACAGCTTGCTCGCATTTATACATGCCATAAACTTTTACACCGTCTTGGTTGTAAGTGTTTAAATCTTCCTTTTCTTTAAGGCTTTGTTCTTGTGCGGCGTCCTCAACAGATTTGTCTTGTTGATCCTCTGAAACGGTGCCTGAAGGAATTGCGGCCCAACCGATGAAAAGAACCAATACTAAAACGGCAACCAATGGAATTTTTTTACCTTTAACTCTTATATATTTGCCTTTGATGTACATTTTATAAAATGTAACAAATAATTTGAGAAAAGCCTTAAAAGCCTGAAAATATTTTTTTTCTTTAATCAAAAGAATTACATCTTTCACTTCATTAACATAACTGTCCAACTGTAATTCCTCATTTTTAGATGTATCATTTGCCATCTTATTTATCCCTATACATGTAAATATCACATTTAATTAAATTCAGTTTAATCGTAAAATATTGAAAAAATAGTAAAGAAAATAAAAAAAACAGCTTGCATAAGCTGTTTTTTTACGGTTGATTCAGTTTGTCATTGAGGTGTTGAGCTCTTCAATAACTTCTGACACGGAACTTAAGGCCGTACATTCGATTTTTTTGCGTTTTAGCAGAGAGTTTTTGAATGAAAAAAGCGTTACAACGCCTAAAACTTCGATTTTTTTCTCTTGTAAAAATTCCGCAATGCGAATGACGTTTTTTTCATCAAAAATCGCTGTTGTCAATAACAGAACTTTAGAATGATTGGGGGATAATCCCGTAATTGTCGGTTTCTGCTTGCTGTTTTGCCCAAAATCAGATATTGGCGCATAGCTTAAATCTGTTTCGCAGTATTCCGAGCCTTTTTGGCAAAGCAGAACAAGCCAAGAAAAAGCTTGCTCGTCCAGAGCTATAAGACAAGACGGTTGCTGTCCGTATTTTTCTTTGACAAGCATGTCAAGATAATAGGATAGTCGAAAGCGCGTGTCTGAATCGCATAAGGCTCTGATGCCATGAACGATAATGGCTTGAGGATTGTCCGCCAATTCTTGAGGGTTTTGAGTTTTCAGCTCAAGAATGCCATGTTGCAGAAAATGCCTTGTAATCTCTTTCATAAACATAATTAAATAATAAAATTTAAAGGCATAATGTTTCTTTATTTTATTATTGTCAAGCTTAAATTATAAAAAAACACCGCTTAAAATGTTTATTTTTCAGCGGTGTTCAGGGGAAAATGATTTAATTGTCAAACAAAGGAATTCCTCGGGTTAAACGAATACGCTGAGTTTCAATCGTGGTGGATAAATTCATTTTTCCGCTCTTGACAATGCCGCGGACTTGATCGCCTTTGGTGCCGTCAGGGTTAGCAAAAACATATTCAATTTTCGGACGTTTTGGAACACCAACCAAAGTTTGGTGCAAAACAGCCAAAATGCCGTTGCCAACCAAATCATAGGCCATTTCTTCTGAAATACCGGTGGCGGCTGCGTATTTAACAATAGATTGAATGGCGTCCGTTACGGTGCTGGCGTGAATCGTTGACATAACAAGGTGTCCTGAAATAGCGGCACGCAAAGCTTCAGAAGCAATTTCCGGGTCGCGAATCTCACCCAGATAAACATAACGAGGTTTAGAGCGCAACATGGATTTCAAGCCTGCTTCCCATGAGCCGCCCGGAGGAGTCATTTGTTTGCAAATACCCAACTCGCCGTTAACTGTATGATATGTTCCGTCTAAAGGCATTTCCACCGGATCTTCCAACGTAAAAGCATAACCACCGTCACGGACTAGAAATTCACGCAACAAAGCGGAAAGCGTGGTTGTTTTTCCGGAACCGGTTGTGCCGGCCAGCAGAATTAATCCGGGAGCGCCGCTCAGAGATTTTAGATATTTTAACAGATGTTCTTCCATGCCGAGTTTATTGATATCAGGAACGCTGTGCGGCATTTTACGGGCGCAATATTGCTGTCCGTCCAAAGTGACTGTTCTTTCAACACGGTAGTTTAATCCTTTGTATTTGACCAAATAACTTGGATTATTCCCGTCATAGGTGTTCATAACTTCTTGTAAAAATTCATCGTAATCATCTGGTTGAACTTGAATTAAACCGCTTGGAGTTCTTTTGCCCCATATATAGGCGGTGCCGTCAGGGATAATGTAAATATCCGAAAAATCCGTATCGTTTACTGTTGCCATTTTATTTCATCCTATTTGTTAATAAAAATAATACTCGTGAAAACAACATAATGTTTTTTTCTTAAGTTTTGGTTAATCTGAATATTTTGCATAATAATAAGTTATCCACAATAAAGTAATGTAAAATTTACAGTTCTACCTCCCAAAACAAATATTAGTATCCTTTGAGATACTACCATATATAAAATATTGTGTCTTTACGCTTTTTAGCCGGTATGATAAAACAATGCGTAGGAATAATATTTATAAAGGAAAGATTAATGAAAAAAATATCGGCTGCTGCAGTTTTGGTTGTTATTGCAAGTATTAGCAACGCCCATGCGGCAGGTTATCAATTGAATGAATTTTCAGTAACAAATTTAGGCCGCGCTTTTGCCGGTATCGGCGTGGCGGGAGACGATTATTCCGCTTTGGCTTATAATCCGGCCGGCATGACATTGGTAAAGCGTTCGGGAATGCAAGCCGGTTTGACAATGACCGAAGTTGCTTCAAAAATTCGCGGCGTGGGTAATACGGCTGGGCAAAAGACCGATATGGATTTTATGATTCCGTTGCCAAGCGTGATGGGACAATATAATGTTAACGACAAGCTGTTTCTTGGCGCCGGTGTTTATGTGCCGTTCGGTTTGGCCACCCGTTATAAAAACGACAGTTTCGTGGCTAAAGGAGACACGGGCGTTCGCCGTTCGGAATTGGAAGTGGTAGATACCAATCTTTCTGCGGCCTATAAGTTTGATAACCATTTATCTTTAGGTGTAAGCGGTGTTTTGCGCTATATTAAAGGTTCTTTGACTTCAAACGCAAAGGTAATGAGCCCTTATGGTGCTATGCCGGCGTATAGCGACTTTAAAGTTTCCGGTTGGGCGACAACCATGAATTTGGGCGCAATGTATGAATTTAACGAAAATACCCGAATTGGCTTATCCTATCGTTTTAAGAGTACTCAGCGTACAACGGGAAATCATGATATTACTGTATATTCTCCACTTGGTGAGAGTTTGTTAAGATACGATTCTGTATCAGAGCCAGAACTTCCAGCCAGTTGGATTTTGTCCGGTTATCATAAATTTGCCGAAAAATGGGGAACAACCGCAACTGTTAAGTTTACACAATGGCACAGATTCGATGTGTTTCCTGCTCGAACAACCGCTCAAACTCGGAACGGTGTGTTGGATGTTGACTATCGCTGGAAAGACGCTTGGTCATTTTCTTTGGGACAAGATTATTACTTAAATGAAAAATGGACCTTGCGCGCCGGTTTGGCTTGGGATCAATCTCCGGTTCCAAACAACACTTACCGCACAAACCGCATTCCGGATACCGACCGTTTGTGGACTTCTTTTGGCGTGAGCTATGCTACCGGAAATCATCAGTTTGACCTAGGCTATGCCCACCTGTTTATGATGCACGGCAAGGTTTGGAATTCTCCAGAACATGATGCAAATGCAAAATACAAAAGTTATAGCAATATGTATGCCTTGCAATATCAATATAAATTTTAGTCAGCGGCAAATCTGACAGAACGCCTTTCCTGAACAAGTAAAAGGAAAGGCGTTTTTTGTGAGAGTCCGGCAAAATGATTGACTTAATTTTTTGCCGGATTATATTGAATACAAGGAGAAAATATGCGGAAAATTTATATATATGTGCTGGCGTTGTTTTTTTTAGCTGATGTTTCAGTGGCTAAGCAAAAAATTTTAACGTCGGAAGACTTGAATTGCAATAAAGATGACAGTTATTGTGAAAATCTTTCAGGTCGTCCTTTGACCGGAAAAGTTTCTCGTCGTTCGGAAGATGGTTTAACCACAGAAAATTATAAAAACGGAAAACTCAGCGGCTTAACGACCGTTTGGGATAAAAATGGAAAATTTGTCAGTAAAACTTATTACAAAGACGGTCAAAAAAATGGCGTGGAACGTTTTTATTATGAAAACCGAACAATTAAATCTTCGGCTGAGTATAAAAATGGAAAATTACACGGACGTGTCGAGTATTATACGCCAAAAGGAAAATTAAAAGGCAGACTGAATTATAAAGATGGTCACTTTGATAAAGGATACTGCGTGATAAACGGACAAAAAAGTGATATTAAAACAATTGGAACATCAGAATTAATTTCTTGCGGGGAATGATGAAAGTAGGATTGATTTTAGAGGGCGGTGCCCAACGAGCAATATACACTGCCGGCGTATTGGATGTTTTTATGGAGCAAAAAATTGTTTTTGATGGCGTTGTGGGTGTTTCTGCCGGCGCTATACATGGATGCTCGTTTGTTTCGGGACAGCAAAGACGAAGTATTGACTATACTTTAGCCTATGCCGGAGATAAAAACTATATGAGTTGGTATTCTTTTTTTACAACCGGAAATATTGTGAATGAAGAATTTTGCTATCATACTTTGCCGGAAAAGTTATTTCCATTCAATCATCAGAGTTTTGAAAAAAGTTCAACAGAATTTTATGTGACTTGCAGCAATTTAGAAACAGGGTTGCCGGAATATATTAAATGTGCAAAAATGGATAAAATCGGATTGGCTTATTTAAGAGCGTCGGCGTCTATGCCTTTTGTGTCGCGTATATCGGAAATCAAGGGACGGAAATATTTGGACGGCGGCATTTGCGACAGCATTCCTCTGACAGCTTTTCAAAAAATGGGCTATAAACATTGCGTTGTTGTTCAAACCAGAGCAAAGGGATATCGTAAAACACCGAATAAGCTGGGGTGGCTGGCGCCGATTTTTTATCGCAAATATCCTAAATTTGCCGCGGCTATCCAAAATCGGCACATTATGTATAATAATGAACTAGAACAAATTGAACAGGCGCAAAAAGAAGGTAGTGTTTTTGTTATTCGCCCAAGTAAAAATATAAAAATTCATCATATGGAAAAAAATAAAAAAGTATTGCAAGCGGTTTATGAACTTGGAAGAACGGATGCTCTGAATTTGTTGCCGCAAATGAAAAAATTTTTAGAAGAGGCAAAAAATTAATGCAAAGTTATACCTATCATACTCATAACGGCGAACAAAATTTTGATGGTCATAATACGGCTGAAGAAATGATAGCCGCAGCAGAAAATAAAGGTTTTACGGAAATTGGTGTTTCTAATCATTTGATATGTCATAAAAATTTGAAAAATGAAGAAGCGCATAGTCCTATGTTTTTTCATGATTTTGAAAAGTGCAGGAGTTGTTGTCAAAAACATATTGAGTTAATTCGAAAAGCGGCGGAGAAACATCATATAAAAGTTAGAGTCGGTTTTGAGGTGGATTTTTTTCCATCGGCGTATTGGCTGAATAATTTTGAAAAGCTTCTTAAAACTTTGGAGGTGGATTATCTTATTGGCTCAACTCACTTTATCCGTTCGGCAGATGAAAGCTTTTTGTGCAACATATATCATATGAAATATCATCCTGAATTATCGAAAAATTCGGAATTTAAGGAATATCTGCGCCATTATTGGCGTAATATAATATCGGCGGTGGAAAGCGGTTATTTTACATTTATGGCTCATTTGGATTATATCACGATTTTTAATCTTTGTACTGAACCTGAGTGGGATGAGTATAAATGGCAAGTTATTGAAGTTCTGTCAAAATATAAACAGCCGTTTGAATTAAATACCAGCGGTTACAATCGTATAGATATGCAGCATCCTGCGACATGGATGTTAAAAGAATTAAATAAACGTGGCGTTCCCGTAATTATCAGTGATGATGCCCACGACACAGCCATGTTGGGGCAACATTTTGAGCGAGCGGAAAATTTATTGTCCGATATTGGGTACACACAGCGTTTTAGCCCGTTTATAAAGTAGAAAATTATTTCACTAAAAATTGGGCGACAGCTTGTTGAACGGCTTTAAAAAGATTAGGGGGTGAATGTCCGCTGCCGGCGTTAATAATCAGCTGAGAATTTGGCAAAGCCTTATGCAAATCCCAAGCTTGTTTGACGGGACAGCAAAAATCTAAGCGGTTATGTACAATTAAAGTCGGAATATGTTTTATTTTTTTTATGTGTTGTAAAATTTGGTTTGAAGATAAAAAGTATTTATTTTTTTCATAATAAAAAGCAATGCGAGCCGCTTGCAGTTCAGCTTTATCTAAGATTTCAGGTGTGTGAAATTTTGGATTTAAGCGCCCGAGCATATATTCATAGCTACCCAAATAGGAAAGGGCTTTAAGGTTGTCTTTTGGATTTTTAGAAAACAATAAATGCCTATAAGTCGGATAAATGTCGTTGCGGCGGACTTGTTGCCGCATTTCCGCCCATAAATCAGGATAAAATCGTTCGCTTTCCGAATTAACCCATGCTGTATCGTAAGGACGAGCCAAAAAGACAGAACTAATAATAATTTTATCAACTTTTTCCGGATAGGCTTCAGCAAACAAAAGTGCCAAAGTGGAACCCCAAGAAGCGCCGTGGACAATAACGGGAGATTGAATGTTTAAGTATTCCAATAAACGAGCGGCGTCGGCTAAAGATGATGTCGTATTGTTATTTTTAAACGCATCCAGAGCGGTGGAATTGCCGCACCCACGCTGGTCAAATTGAATAAAACGATATTTGCGTCGGTTAAACAGTTTGGCATATTTGGGGCGAGATGAACCTCCGGGGCCGCCATGAAAAGACAAAACAGGCGCACCGACCGGATTGCCGTATTGGTAGTAATGTATTGTATGCCCGTCTTTTTCAGGAAGTTGACCTTCATTATAAGGTTTAGGCGTGCGGCTAAATATATTCCAAAGCATAAATTCCTCCGTTAATTTACTTTATACATACAGTGAATTTAACAATACTTCAAGCAAAGAAACTGAGTATTTAGCAAGAATTAAAATGTTTGTATAAAATAAAGTCTCACTATGCAGTGAGACTTTATTTTATAGATGATTAAAAGACTACTTCGTAAACATCTAGATGACGCATTTTGTATTGAATAACTTTCATGCCTGGTTTAGCTTCAAGCCATAATGGATTGTCAGAGGCTTTAATGCTAACAGCTTTTCGGTTAGTGAATATCACATTGACAATGGTTTCAGTACCACCGGTAGCAGAACCTTGTATGGAGCCTGAACCGGCACCGGCTCCCAAGCCAATACCTCTAAACAGCGCGCCAAATGAGCCGAATGTGATATTGCCGTTGAGCTGAGCCGCTAGTTGCGCCGAAACATTACGAGTAGCCACGCGGGCAATGGTGTAAACGCCGACTTTTCTTTTTTCTACCACTTCAAATATATTATCATCCAAATAAAAAAGTGTGCCGGGGGCATAGTTTTTGCAAGGGACGTTTACATTCGAAGGGGAGTATCTTCTCGGTTTATCTTTAGCATCTGTCTCAATGGACGCGTATCTAGAAAAAAGACTTTTTGTCACAGGTTTTTTATTTTTGTCATAAAATATCCAAAACCTTACATTGGAAGATAGATAGAACGTTTTGTAGTATTCAGTATAGGAAGAACTCTTTACAACCTCGGTTGTAGCCTTTTCCAACCTGTAATACTGAGCAGAAGCGTTAAAGTTGAACACCAAAGCCAACAAAATGACCAAGAATAATCTCATCATAATAAAACCGGAATGATTAAAGAGGTTTGAATTTGACCGGATCCTCTATGATAATAATAAATTGATAGACGTAATATAAAATATTTGAAAATTTTTGTCAATATTATTCTGCCTGATTAAATTTAAAAAACACTTGAATTTAAAATTTATTTGCGGTATAAAGCTCTTTGTCTGAGTTGTTCGGGCGAATTGGCATGCCTGACAGCTTGTTGTTTAATTCCAGTTTATTGAAAGGGAATAAAATGCCTAAATTGAAAACTAAAAAAGCCGCTGCTAAACGTTTCAGCGTTACCGGCACCGGCAAATTAAAAAGAAACCATTCGTTCAAGAGACACCTTCTCTTCAACAAACCAACAAAGCAAAAAAGACAAGCTCGCGGCTCAATGATTATTGCTGCTGCCAACAAGTTTGTTAAAAAGTTTTTACCGTTTATTTAGGGGAGGATAGGATATGTCTCGTGTTAAAAGAGGTTTGACGGCTCACGCTCGCCATAAAAAAATTTTGGATATGGCTAAAGGTTACAGAGGCCGTAATAAAAATGTATTCAGAGTTGCTGTTGAAAAAGTTGAAAAAGGTTTGCAATATGCTTACCGCGACAGAAAAGCAAAGAAAAGAAGTTTTCGTTCTTTGTGGATTCAACGTATCAACGCTGCTACACGTATCAATGATATGACTTATTCTCGATTTATCAGCGGGCTTATTAAAGCCGGTGTTGAACTTGATCGTAAAGTTCTTGCTGATATCGCTTTGAAGGAGCCCCAAGCATTTGCTAAGTTGGTAGAAACTGCCAAAGCGGCTCTTAAGAAATAAAATAGATACAAAGTAAAAAAATAAAAAAGAGTTGGCTAAAGGGCAGTCCCGAGGCGGACTCTTTTTTTATGTTTAAAAAAACTAAGGTTGCAAATAATGGAAAATTTAGAAGAATTAAAAAACGATACCCTGACAAAAATTAAGGCAACGGCGAATTTGAAAGAATTGGACGATATTCGCGTGGCGGTTTTGGGTAAAAAAGGTAAGTTGACCGAACAAATGAAAGGCTTGGGCGCGTTGCCGCTCGAAGAAAAAATTGCCGCCGGTAAAGCATTGAATGTGGTTAAAACCGAAATTGACAACACCATCACTGCGCAAAAAGCCGTATTGGAAGAAAAAGCCTTAAATGAAAAATTGGCCGGCGAAACGATTGATGTTACTCTGCCGATTCGTCCCGAAACTCAAGGTCGTATTCACCCTGTGTCCAAAATTTATGAAGAAGTTGTCGCTATTTTTGGCGAAATGGGGTTTGAAGTGGCAAATGGTCCGGATATTGAAGACCAATTTCATAACTTTAACGCTTTGAATATGCCGGCAAACCATCCGGCGCGCCAAATGCAGGATACATTCTACCTCAGCAGCAACCCTGAGGAACCATTTGATATGGACACCGCTTATGTTATTCGCACCCATACTTCGGGAATGCAAATCCGCACTATGGAAAAACAGCAACCGCCAATTCGCATTATTGCTCCGGGGCGCACCTATCGTTCCGATTATGACGCTACCCATACCCCGATGTTCCATCAGGTTGAGGGTTTGGTTATTGATAAAAACATCACAATGGCGCATCTTAAAGGCTGTTTGTATGACTTTATGAAAGCTTTTTTTGAACTTGACGATTTGCCGGTGCGCTATCGTCCGTCATATTTTCCGTTCACCGAACCATCGGCAGAAATGGATATTGGCTGTCTGAAAACTAAAAACGAGCTGAAAATAGGCGCGGGGACAGATTGGCTTGAAGTTCTAGGCTGTGGTATGGTGCACCCGAATGTTTTGAAAGCCGGTGGCATTGACCCTAACGAATATCAAGGTTTTGCTTTTGGTTTGGGAATTGATCGTCTGGCTATGCTGAAATATGGTATTCCGGACTTGCGGACGTTTTTTGAATCTGATGTTCGTTGGCTCAAACACTATGGTTTTACACCGCTTGATTTTTCTTCTATGACCGGCGGTTTAAGCAATAACGGAGGACTTGCACGATGAAATTTACTTTGTCATGGCTCAAAGAACATTTAGACACAACAGCCACACTCGATGAAATCAGTGAAACATTAACCCGTATCGGTTTGGAAGTTGAAGAAGTTTGCAATCCGGCCGCCAATTTAAACGGCTTTATCACCGCGCGTCTGGATAGCGTGGAAAATCATCCTGATTCTGACCATTTGCACATTTTGTGCGTGAACGACGGAACCCATAAATATCAAGTTGTTTGCGGCGCGCCGAATGTTTATACCGGTTTAATCGGTATTTTCGCTCCATCAGGAACCTTGATTCCTTTGTTTAACGAGCGTTTGAAACCAACAAAAATCCGCGGTGTCGAAAGCTGTGGTATGATGTGCGCTTTTGATGAATTGGGAATTGGCTCGGACCACAATGCCATTATTGAATTGCCGGCGGACACGCAACTCGGCAAACCGGCGGCGGAAGTTTTGGCAATTGATCCGGTGATAGAAGTTTCTATTACTCCTAACCGCGCTGAATGTTTGGGCGTGCGTGGTATTGCTCGCGATTTGGCGGCGGCCGGATTGGGCAAATTAAAACCATTGAATATTGTAAAAACTCCGGCTAAATTTGCTAATCCGCTGAAAATTACGGTGGAATGTCCGGCGGAATGTCCGACTTACACCGCGCGTTATATCCGTAATGTGAATAATAAAGCCGAAACGCCGAAGTGGATGAAAGATCGTTTGGAGGCAATCGGGCTACATTCTATTTCTCCGCTTGTTGATATTACCAACTACATAAATTATGATTTGGCTCGTCCGTTGCACGTTTTTGACGCGGATAAATTAAGCGGCAATATTGTTGTTCGTATGGCAAAAAACGGCGAAAAATTTACCGCGCTGAACGAAAAAGAATATGTTTTGAATGATAAAGCCTTGGGCATTTGCGATGCGGAAGGTGTGCAATGTTTGGGTGGTATTATGGGCGGTTTGGCTAAAGGCTGTTCAGAAAATACAAGCAATGTTTTGTTGGAATGCGCTTTGTTTAAGCCGGAATGTATTGCCTGCACAGGTCGCCATCTGCAAATAGATTCGGATTCACGCTATCGTTACGAACGTTGGGTTGACCCAAAATCAAACATCAGCGGTTCGGACTATGCTACGGCAATGATTTTGAGCATTTGCGGCGGAGAGGCGTCGGAATTGACAGTTGTTGGTTCGGAAGATGTTGAACCTCAGGTGGCTTATTTACGTCCGGAGCGTCTGGAAACTTTAATTGGTCTGCCTGTAAGCGCCGAAAAATCTATGGAAATTTTGAACAAACTCGGTTTTGAAACTTCTTTGGATAACGATAAAATCAAGGCGATTTCACCTAGTTGGCGCGGTGATGTTGAAGGCGAGCACGATTTGGTCGAAGAAGTTGTGCGAATGATTGGTCTTGATGAAATTCCGGCCGTTTCTTTACCGCATGATAAATTTCCGAAAGAAACATTGTCGCCGGCACAGCATAATGCTTTAATCGTAAAGCACGAACTGGCTTCTCGCGGTATGTATGAAACCGTGACTTGGAGTTTTGCCGACAGTGATTTGGCAAAATATTTCCGTAAAGGCGGCGAAGCGATTATTCTGGCTAACCCGATTGCTAAAGAACTGAATGAAATGCGTCCGTCAATTTTACCAAACTTGCTGACGGCGGTTAAAAATAATATTGCTCGCGGTTATGCCAATGTCTCCTTGTTTGAAGTTGGACCGGAATTTTATGGTCGTCACCCACAAGAGCAGATTATGGCGGCCAGCGGCGTGCGTTGTGGTCAGACATCTAAAAAAGATTGGACGCACAGCAACCGCGACTATGATGTTTTTGACGCCAAAGCCGATGCGTTGGCGGTGATTGCCGCGGCTAAAGGACCATTTGAAAATCCACAGATTACGCTTGACGCACCATCGTATTATCATCCGGGGCGTTCTGGAACTTTGCGTTTGGGCAAAAATGTGTTGGCTTACTTTGGCGAAATTCATCCGGCGGTGTTGAAAGCCTTTGATATCAAAAATCGTGTAGTGGCGTTTGAGGTAAACTTGGATAACATTCCGTTGCCACGCAACTCTCAGGGCAAAGCACGCAAAAAGCTGGAATTATCACAATTCCAACCGGTAGATAAGGATTTGGCCTTTGTGGTTGACAAGTCGGTTAGCGCCGCGTCAATTATGGCGGCGGCTAAAAACGCCGACCGCAATCACATTACCGATGTGCGCGTGTTTGACATTTATGAGGGTGAGAATATGCCGGAAGGTAAAAAATCCGTGGCGATTGCTTTGACATTCCAACCAGTGGAACAAACCTTTACCGATAAAGATATTGAAAATTTGATGAATAAAGTAATAGCGGAAGTCGGTAAAAAAACCGGCGGTGAATTGAGATAGGAGAAAATAAATGGCCTTGAAAAACAGTCGTAAACAAAATTATCCGGAATGGTATCAAAGTGTGGTCGCCGAAGCCGATATGGCGGAAAATTCCGTCTCTCCGGGGTGTATGGTTATCAAATCTTGGGGGTATGGAATTTGGGAGCGTATCCAGCATGAAATGGATTATCGTTTTAAGGAAACCGGTCACGAAAACTACTATTTCCCGTTGTTTATTCCGCTTTCTTTCTTTCAAAAAGAAGCCGACCACGTTGAGGGATTTGCCAAAGAAATGGCTGTGGTTACCCACTCTCGTTTGGTTAATGAAGACGGCAAGCTGAAACCAGCTTCCGAATTGGATGAACCATTGATTGTGCGTCCGACCAGTGAAACCATTATCGCCGACTCGTTTTCTAAATGGGTGAAATCTTATCGTGATTTGCCGATTTTACTGAACCAATGGGCAAATGTGGTGCGTTGGGAAATGCGTCCGCGCCTGTTTTTGCGCACTCGTGAATTTTTGTGGCAAGAAGGACATACCGTACACGCTACGGCTCAAGAGGCAGAAGCGGAAACAACTAAAATGCTGGGTGTTTACAAAGAAGTTTCCGAAGATGTTTTGGCTATGCCGGTGATTGCCGGACGCAAACCGGAACACGAAAAATTTCCGGGGGCGGTGGATACTTATTGCATTGAAGCCATGATGCAAGATGGTAAAGCTCTGCAAGCCGGAACTTCTCACTTTTTGGGGCAAAATTTTGCCAAGTCGGCGGATATTAAATTTGTTAACCAAAACAATGAGCAAGAATACGCTTACACCACTTCTTGGGGTGTTTCCACCCGCTTAATCGGTGGTGTGATTATGTCGCATGCTGATGACGAAGGAATGGTGGTGCCGCCGAGAATTGCGCCATATCAAATCATTTTTATTCCACTGATTAAAAAGAATGACGATGCCGCAAAAATTATGGCGTATATTGAAAATATTCAAACTCAACTGAAAAACAAAACTGCGTTTGGCGAAAGATTGCGCACCAAAATTGACACACGCGACAAATCCAGTGTGGATAAAGTTTGGGAGTGGGTGCGTAAAGGCGCGCCTATGGTTTGCGAAGTTGGTGCTCGTGATATGGAAAACGATGGCTTGATGGTTAAAGAGCGTATTTTCTTTGGTCAGCCGGAAGGCAAAAAAATTCTGAAAACCGAAGAATTTGTGGCTTCTGTCAGCGAGCGTTTGGAATTTTTGCAACATAAAATGTTTAAGCGCGCTAAAGAGCGTTTAGAGCAAAATATCCGCACCGATATTAAAACTCCGGAAGAATTTGCCGCTTATTTTGCCAATGGTAATGAGTGGATTGAAGATGATAAGCAAGGCAAAGTGGCTTTTGTGCGTGGTAAGTGGTGCGCTGACCCAGCAACCGAAGAATTGCTGAAAGCGATGAAAATCACTATCCGTTGCATTCCGTTTGACCAGAGCGGTACCACCGGCAAATGTTTGCTGACCGGTAAAGACGCAACTTTAGACGTTATTTACGCGCGTAGCTATTAATCAGGGAAAGGTAAAACAATGTCAAAACAAACTTGTTTTATGATTTTTATTGCGGCACTGGTAGTGATTATGGCGTCATTCATTTTTGGGTTTGGCGCTGTGACCGCTCCGGTTTCGGAAACGTTTGGCGCAATGAAAGGGTTATATCTAACCATTGCCGCTTTAGTGATTTCCTTGCTACTCTTAAAGCAAAAATATTACTGGTTGCTGATTTTGGGTTGTGCCGTGGTTGCGGCGGTTTTAATCCAACTTTTAGTCGTCGGCGGTTCGGTTATGAGTATTGCCGTACTTTATAAAATTGCCGCATTTACGGTGTATGCGTTTTTGGTGCAACTTGTCCGCTTTATGTTGTAAAATGAAACTCGTCTAATGGCTTTCTGCTTGTAAGATTTTTTCTTATGTACTAGTTTGTACACTACGAAAAAATCTTACTTCGTATTAAGCTCATTACCCGAGTTTCTGTGAGTTTGTGCCGGTTTCATTAATTTGAAGCCGGCATTTATGTTGCTAAAATTTTCTCTCTTCTTGTTTTAACGCTATCTGTACGACTATCCGAATTTACAAAATATGTACGGATATTGAATTTTATTTCTGTATAATATATTCAATGGTTCGTCGATTACTAATACTTTTGGTGGAGATATTCGCATTTCTGATAATTTTTATGATCAATCTAAAAGTTTTTTTATTAGGTTATCAGGTTTGCCCAAAGAAGCTTGTGTTGCGTTGGCAACGGCGGATTGGGGAACAACTTCTTCAAGCGGATTGGTCGGGATGGTTGTAATTGCTTATTCTAATGGAATGGGATTTGTTGTTGACGGGTGTGACAGTGAAGGCGAACTCGGCTCAAGCGGACATTATTACTATGCTTGTTCCGGACATTTGCCGCTGGCTCCATCTCTTGCCGCAAAATATTGTAATCAATGGGGTGATACAACGTATATTGAGTTTGCATTTAAATAGCATGAATTTAGGTAACAAAAAAAACTCCGATAAGGTTTTAAACCATATCGGAGTTTTTCACATAAGATTATTCATCATCAACCATCAAGCGAGGTTGAGTAAGTTTCTCGCGGATGGCTTTTACTTGTTTGGCAACGTATTTGCGTTGACAATAACCCAATAGGGATAAACCTGCGACAACAAGTCCGCCCATAGCCCAAAAGATGTTTCTCTTTTTCATAAAGCTAAAAATTTAAAAGATGAATAAATAAAAACTTCCTTAAAAGGAAAATAAAAATTAGCACAAGAATAACAAAACATGCCAAATATACCACATCTATTTATAATGTAAAGACTAAATTTTATTTGTAAGAGGCTCTTTTTATTCTATCATTAATAGCTAAGCCCAGTCCATTTTGCGGGATGGGCGCCATGGCGATTTTAGTGAATTTTGTTTGCGCGTCGGCCATGCGCATATAGGCAAACAAGTTTTCGGCTGCTTCAGTTAAACTTCCTTTAGGACTTAAATTTAAGTTTCCGTCTAATTGACCAAAACCAATAAAAAATTCATCCGGTTCCGGTTTTTCAACATTGATGCGTAAAATATGTTTAGGCGCGTAGTGGCGCAAAAGTTGTCCGGGGGCGGTTGGAAGTTCTGGATTGCCGGCGGAGATTAAAACTTTTTCGCCTAAAAACTCTTCAATATCTTCTTTAGCCGTGCCGCCGGCGCGAAGTAATACAACTTTATCCGTGGTCAAATCAATAATGGTGGATTCTACGCCGACGCTACAAGCTCCTCCGTCTAAAATCATATCAACTTTGTCTCCTAAACCATCGGCAACATGCTGAGCCGTAGTGGGGCTGATAGATTGATATTTGTTTGCGGAAGGAGCGACAATCGGCACACCGGAGGCTTTAATCAAGGCTAAAGCAATTGGGTGTCGCGGCATTCGAACGGTTAAAGTACGCAGACCGGAACAAGCTAAATCAATGCTCGGATTTTCTTCAATTCGGCGCAAAACAAAGGTTAAAGGTCCGGGCCAAAAATGTTTGGCAAGCGCAAACACGCGTTCATCGGTGGCGGCATATTCTTTCAAGAAATCTATTTCAGCAATGTGAGAAATAAGCGGGTCAAAATGAGGACGTTGTTTTGCCGCAAAAATATTAGCGACGGCGGCGCTGTTATAAACGTTGGCGCCTAGTCCGTAAACTGTTTCGGTTGGAAAAGCAACTAATCCGCCATTTTTTATGGTTTCGGCCGCTTTGATTATGTTTTCTTTTGTGTTTGAATAAATATTGCTCATTATTTCTATATATCAAAAATTTGCGTTAAAGCAAAATCAAGTTCTTTTTCTGAATAACTGTCTAACACAGATAAATCTTCTCTGTCAACAATTTGATATTGGTGGGTTTGGTAATTAAAGATCAAAAGGTCAAAATCATTATATCCCAAGAGCAAAGAGCCATCAGGCTTGAGCATTTCTTTATTTTTATCGACAATATCCAATTCATCGTCAACAGTGGCTCCAAACAAATAGGCGCCATTTGCTTTTATACCATTGTAATGCTTTAAAAATGAGGCGTAAGAAGATGGAATAAAATCCAAACCGGAATTAACCAATATTTTTTGAGCGACAATCAACGCTTCGGATTCCAGCTTTTCTCCTTGAGTAAATTTCCGATTTTGCAACATTTGTATAAAGCTTGTCATTTTAGGTTATCTTTCGTTGTTTTGCCGTCTTTGTTTAAACCATTTTTTGAATTTTTTGATATTTTCAGAATTTTCATCTATTTTTTCCGAAATGTCTTCAGTTCTTGAATTATGGTTGTTAGAATTGTTTAAATAGGAGATATTGTATTTTTCCGCAATTTCTATTTCATTCTGGGTTCTTTTTTCCATTTCTTTAAGATAGTTAACCACATAGAGTTTATCTTCAGCTCGACGCTTTTGAAATTCTTTGGTTTGTTCAAAATCATAATGAATGGTATCATTGTGATTAAATCCCATAATTGAAATAGCCGTGGCGCTGTTAATATTTAAACGTGAAAAATAATTGTTCATTTTCTCTTGTTTAATGATGCGGTCAAAAAGGTGATAATATTTGGCGTGCATAGCAGAATCAACCAACACCAGATTATGCGGATAATTAGCACAGGCTAAATATCCGTTGCTAACAGAAAATTGCACGGCGTGTTTGTGATGAAGTTCTAACTTTGGCAACCGGCTTTTATCCAGTAATCTTCCTTCTTCGTCGCGGGCGAGAATAAGGTCGCTTTTGTTGGTATCAATAAGTTCATTGATAAAGGATTTAGGAATTTCATCTCCGACATGAATTTTTGAAACGTCGTATCCGGCACGTTTCAAGTCTTTTAAAATACGCGGCGTGTAATAGTTTTCAGTCACAATCAAACTGCTGGTGTCACAGTGTCCAAAGCGTTGCAAAGCATTGCACAGGGAATCAACACACCTTGGATCGTTGCCGTGTTGTAAAAGCTGCATGCGGAATGTGTTTCCGCATTTTTCTATAAAGGAACGGATTAATCGGATGCGGATGCCTTTTTCCAGCGGAATAAAAGCGGCAGATCTGTCTCCGTCGTGTTTTTTATACGCAGTATAAATCACATCGCAAAAGTCGCTCACAGTCATAACTTTTAGAGCGTCCGGATTTATTTTGGATTTATAAAGGAATTGTTTTATTTTTAATGAAATGGAGCGAAAACTCTGAAATTGTCTAAAAACCCGCCAACTTGGTGAGTTGTTCAAATCATATTCAGATAATTTAGATTGTTTTAAATTTTCATTTTTTTTGAAGTATTTATACAAAGGACTTAATTGATAAGATTTTCGAAAGTCTATTTTACCATAACAATCCATGCGGATAATACGTTTTTCATCATGAGAAAGCGGCTCGTAAATTCCTTCATCCAAAGAAGAGCCAGTCAGCTTATGAATGCTTTGCAAATGCTGTTCAGCCATGCCGGCAAACTCACGAGCATAACCAGATTGCTTTTTCTTTTCTTGTAATTTAATAATGTCGTGTAATGTGACCACCATTAAAATTTGCTGAGGGTAAGTAAGTTTTAAAAACCTTTTTTCAAAATGGTCAGGCTCACACAAAATATCCCACACAACGCGGTCGTTATCAGAAATTTTTTGTCTTATCGAGTCATGAGGAAACAACGTTTCATTCGTGCCTTTGGGAATCTCAACGCGGTGTTTTCTGGCGTATTTACTACCTTTTTGTCTCATTTTTCTGTATCCAATACATCTTTTGTCTAAAGTATATAATAAAATAAAAAAATGTCTATCATTTTTTATAAAAAAAGAGTAATTAAATTATAAATACTTAAATATAATTTGGATAAGGAGATTGCAATGGTTGAATTTGTAATTGGCAAAAATATTAAAACAGCTCAGGACAAAGTTTTGGTGGCGCAAAAAGCCGCGGAGATAGTGGCTCAGTTGTCGGAGAAAGAAAAATTTCTTAGCGGGGCTATCAAAAAACAAACTATGGAAAATGGTGTAAAAGTTTATAATTTGGGAGAATATCAAATTCTGGCTGTTGTTGTCGAAACTAAAATGTCGGCTTTGAAATGGCAAAATTTAGCCGGAAAAATTTATCCTAAAATTAAAAATTGCCGCGAAATCAAGGTCGATTTGCTCAACTTGAATGAACATGCCTATGATTTTGCTTTTGGAATGGAATTGGCTTCATATTCTTTTGATAAATATTTCACGACCAAAGAAGAATCTTTTTATCCGAAATTGGAACGGGTTATTTTTACCGGTTTGACTGATATGACCGATTACAAGCCGCTTTCAGGTTTAGCCAACGCCATGCGTTATGCTCGTGATTTGATTAACGAGCCGGCCAACTATTTGACACCTGAGGTTTTTGCCGCCGATATCCGTCGTTTGGAATATTTGGGATTGGAGGTAAAGATTTTAGATGAAAACGCTATGAAAGAGCGGGGATTCGGTTTAGCTTTAGCGGTGGCGCAAGGGTCGGTTAACAAACCTCGCGTAGCCGTTATAAAATGGAAAGGAAATAAAGAAAACAACGATTTTTCAATTGGCTTGGTCGGCAAAGGTGTAACTTTTGACAGCGGTGGCATTTCCATTAAGCCGGCGGCCGGTATGGGTGATATGAAACAGGATATGGCCGGTGCGGCGGCAATGGTTGCTGTGATGAAATCATTGGCTTTGCAACAAGTGCAAAAAAATGTGGTTGCCGTGGTGGGCTTGGTTGAAAATATGCCTTCAGGCAGCGCGTACCGCCCTGGGGATATCTTCCGTTCTATGTCGGGACAAACCGTGGAAGTGCAAAACACCGATGCCGAAGGGCGCCTGGTTTTGGCAGACTGCTTGACCTATATACAAGAAGAGTTTAAGCCGGAATATGTGTTGGATATGGCGACTTTAACCGGCGCCATTGTGATTGCCTTGGGACATTCTTATGCCGGTTTATTCAGCAATAACGCCAAATTGGCGAAAAATTTGACTGTTGCCGGTGATAATTCCGGTGAACGCGTATGGCAAATGCCGATGAACGATGACTTTAATAAACAAATGGATTCTACCGTGGCTGATATGAAAAATGTGGGAGGTAGAGCGGCCGGCTCTTGCACAGCCGCTTGCTTTTTGCAACGTTTTGTAAAAAAAGAAACCAAGTGGGCGCACATTGATATTGCCGGAATGGATTTGGTAGAAGAGCCAAAACCGCTCTATCCCAAGGGAGCCAGCGGGTATGGCGTGCGTTTGATAAATCAATTTATCAATGAATTATAAGTTAAAAATGAAGATTTTACTTGAAAAATTCATCTTTGATGCTAAATTAAGCCCTGTTTTTGAAACTATATGCCCGTGCGGGGCTGTCCGCACAACACTTTGACTTAGGAGAATAATAATATGGTTGTTCGCGTTGGTATTAATGGATTCGGTCGTATTGGCCGTTTGGTTTTCCGCGCCGCTCAGGAAAGAAATGATATTGAAATCGTCGGCATTAACGATTTGATTGATGTTGATTATATGGCTTATATGCTGAAATATGACACAATGCATGGTCGTTTCAATGGTACTGTTGAAGTTAAAGACGGTAAATTGGTTGTAAACGGCAAAGCTATCCGCGTTACGGCAGAAAAGAACCCTGCTGATTTGAAATGGGGTGACATCAACGCTGATTACGTTGTAGAATCTACAGGTTTGTTCTTAACAAAAGAAAAATCTCAAGGCCATATTGACGCCGGTGCTAAATATGTTGTTATGTCTGCGCCTTCTAAAGACGACACTCCGATGTTTGTTTGCGGCGTTAACACCGATTCTTATGTTAAAGGCACTCAGTTTGTTTCTAACGCTTCTTGCACAACCAACTGCTTGGCTCCAATCGCCAAAGTTTTGAATGACACATTTGGTATTAAAGAAGGTTTGATGACAACTGTTCACTCTACAACCGCAACTCAAAAAACTGTTGATGGTCCGTCTGTAAAAGACTGGAGAGGCGGTCGTGCTGCTTCTGGCAACATTATCCCTTCTTCTACCGGTGCCGCTAAAGCTGTTGGTAAAGTTATTCCGGCTTTGAACGGCAAATTGACAGGTATGTCTATGCGTGTTCCGACTTTGGATGTTTCTGTTGTTGACTTGACAGCCAACTTGGCTAAACCTGCTACTTATGAAGAAATTTGCGCCGCTATGAAGAAAGCTTCGGAAGGCGAATTGAAAGGCATTTTGGGTTATACTGAAGATGCTGTTGTTTCTTCTGATTTCTTGGGCGATTCTCACACATCTATCTTTGATGCCAAAGCCGGTATTCAATTGACAGATACTTTCGTAAAAGTAATCAGCTGGTACGACAACGAATGGGGTTATTCAAACAAAGTTTTGGATTTGATTACCCATATGGCTAAAGTAAACGGCTAATTTTTGTTCCCCGCGTCAGGTGAAAAGCGGTTGGCCTAAAGCTACTGTTTTTTGCTTGGGCGGGGAGAGTTTTTTTATGAATATGTAAGGAAAAACAATGCAAGGATATAGAACTATTGAAGATTTAGGTGATTTGAACGGTAAAGTTGTTATGTTGCGCGCCGATTTGAATGTGCCTATGGATGAAAATTTCCATGTAACCAACACCGCTCGTATTGACCGCACAGTTCCAACCATTAAATTGTTGATGGAAAAAGGCGCGAAAGTTGTAGTTATTTCACACTTTGGCCGTCCGGAAGGCAAGGGCGATGTTAAAAATTCTTTGAGCCACGTCGCTCCGGAATTGGAAAAAGCTTTGGGCAAACACGTTGTGTTTGTTGACGATTGCATCGGTGAAAAAGTTGCCGACGCCGTTAAAGCTATGAAAGCGGATGAAGTTTTGTTGTTGGAAAACTTGCGTTATTATAATGAAGAGAAAAAAGGCGACGAAGCTTGGGCGGCTGAATTGGTTAAACCTGCCGATGTTTATGTTTCTGACGCTTTCTCCACAGCTCACCGCGCTCACGCTTCTATTGTTGCCGCCGCTAAATTGCGTCCGTCTGCAATGGGTTTGTTGATGGCTGAAGAAGTAAACGCTTTAACCACAGGTTTGAACGACCCGAAACGCCCGTTGATGGCTATTGTCGGCGGTTCTAAAGTTTCTACTAAATTAGATTTGTTGAATAACTTGGTTAAAAAAGTAGATAAATTGGTTATTGCCGGTGGTATGGCTCATACTTTCTTGAAAGTTCAGGGCGTAGATGCTATCAATGAAAAGAATTCATTGGTACAAATGGATATGCTTGACACCGCTAAAGAAATTTTGGCTACTGCAAAAGCAAATAACTGCGAAATCATTTTGCCGGTTGATATTGTTTCGGCTAAAGAATTTGCCGCAAACGCCGAACACGCAACTTATGATTTGGATAAAATTCCGGCTGACGGCACTTTGCTTGATGTTGGTGAAAAATCTATTGAAAACATCAATAAAAAACTTGATGAATGCAAAACTTTGGTTTGGAATGGTCCGTTGGGCGCGTTTGAATTGAAGCCTTTTGACAATGCGACCAACAAAGTTGCTCAACACGCTGCAGCTTTGACCGAAGCTGGTAAATTGACATCTGTTGCCGGTGGTGGTGATACTGTTTCTGCTTTGGCAAATGCCGGTGTTGATACAAAATTCACATACGTTTCAACCGCTGGCGGTGCTTTCCTTGAATGGATGGAAGGCAAAGAATTGCCAGGTGTTGTGATTATGAAAAAATAATCATAGCTTTTGATTTTTATAATTACCCCGCCGAATGTCCAGTACTTCCGGCGGGGTTTTGCATATTTAAATAAAATTTGTTGCAATGCTTTTATTGGTTAGTTATATTAACACTGCAAATCAGAGATGATTTGTGGTGTCTGAAAAACATCTTAACTGTTAAATATATCCCTTTCGGGGGAGTGCACGAAATAAGCGTGTTAGTAATAATACGGCGAATAAGTGCGACTGACACAGTTACAGTTTTTCAGCTCCTCCGCCTTGTTATATTTTAGGCGGTTTTTTTGTAATAAAAATGGAGCTAAAAATATGAAAATAAAACAAAATCAGTTAGGCAGAAGTATGATCGAAATGCTTGGTGTACTGGCTATTATCGGCGTGCTGAGTGTCGGTGGTATTGCCGGTTATTCCAAAGCAATGGAACAATTCAAGATTAATAAAACAATGCAGCAGATTACTGAAATAATAACAAACACGAGAACTCTTTATGCACAACAAAAAGATTTTGACGGACTAATCAATAAAACTGCCGTTGAAATGGGAATTATTCCCAGTGATTTACAAACATCACCTAGTGACTGGGGATATTATATGGATATTAAAAATGTTTTTGGAGGAGATGTTATAGTTGCCCAAGGAGGTTATAATATGTCACAATATTATAAAATTGTTTTTACGGACCTTAGTAAAAACGCCTGCATTGCTCTTGGAACAGCAAATTGGGGAACGGAGCAAAGTTCCGGCATTGTTGGCATAACCATTGGCTATGTTTCAGCCCTTCTTGAAGAGGTAATAATGGATAAAGGTGAAGATTGCAAAGAAGGGGATACCTATGGATCCTATTATGCTTGTTCAGGGCATCTACCTCTTTCGCCAGCAAAAATTGCACAATATTGTAGTACAGATATTAAAGAATTTGGTATTTTATTAAAAAAATAAACATTACAGATATCAAAAACACCGACTTGTCTATAAGGTTGTTATGGTCATTCTCGGGGTTAAAACACATCCTCTTCCTACTGTCATACTCGGGCTTAAAACTCATCCTCCTTCTATTGTCATCCTCGGGCTTGACCCGAGGATCTAGATTATCGGGACACGCCCGATAATGACGGCTTAGATTCTGTTTTGCATGGATTCTCGGAATAAATCCGAGAATGACGATAAGCGGAGTATTCCATTTACCCTTAAATTTTTCCAAAAAATGGCAAAAACCACGTGTAGAAGCTTTAAAACGCTCTGAAATCGAATGTTTAGGATTTACAGAGAGAGAGAGAGACCTTTGCTAAGCTTATTTTTCATCTTTCTTTCCTCTTATTATTATGATTATAACTAATTTGTAATTGAAAATATTTAAGAAAGCGTTACTTAATCTTGACATTGATGTTAGAAAAAAATCTTTACATTCTCTTATGGTTAGATTAATCTAAAAAAGGATAGGCAATAGTCTGTCTGGGGTGTCGTAGCCTCGTAGGTATATGTCTGTATGCGAGACATAAATTATGCATACCTTCTGGTTGAAAGCTGGAAGGTGGCAAAATGTGCTATCTTTAGCTAATATGCTACACTATTTTATATCTAGTAGTTACGAACTTCCAGCTGCCTTGCCGGCAGCTTTTTCGTTATTATATATAATAAGACAAAGGGGAGTTTTAAATAAAATGAATAAACCAAATGAAAATGGACGCAGTATGATTGAAATGCTCGGCGTATTGGCAATCATTGGTGTGCTGAGTGTCGGCGGTATTGCCGGTTATTCCAAAGCAATGGAAACATATAAAATTAACACAATTAAAAGCCAAGTTGCTCAGCTTATAGCAAATATCCACACTCTTTATATCCAACAAAATAGTTATGATGGGTTAGACACGGAAAGCGCTGTAAATATGGGATTATTCTCTGATGGTTTTGATACACAAAATTTAAATGACACATCAACAAGCTTTTCAGCAGCCCGTAATAAATTCAACACAGAATTTTCAGTACAAGGATGGGGCTCTTATTTTAATATTGCAGTAGCAAACATAAATAAAGAAGAATGTGTGGCATTGGCCACCACAGATTGGGGAAATTATGGAACAACTGGAATTCGTGGTCTAGGAATATCTTTGGATTATATTTCTATGCAGCCTACTCCTCCAGGCTACTCTGATGATTGCAACAAAGATATTTGTGAAGATCACGCAGAGGGATATCTTTACGGATTATATTCAAATAAGCCTACTAAACTCATTATTCCACCGGCAACAGCGGCTAAAATGTGTGAAGAAATACTGTTAGACAGAGGTAATCTTACTTTTGGTCTGACGTTAGATTAATTTTTATTGAAAATTTACCAAACCATCTTTTCTGAGGCTCAAATTTTTAATATCCAGATAAAAAGAAACTCCATGCCAAATGAATCCTATATTTACCAAAAAAAGCTCACTGTTTGTGAGCTTTTTTAATTTTTATATAAACAAATTTATTCAAATTTATTCAAATCAATTGGTTTATCTTCTTGTGGAGTATCCTCTGTTGTTTCAGGTTCTTTTTCTGTTTGTTCCGGAGCAGTAGTAGGAGTCTCTTCTTCTTTTTTAGTAATATAGTTGCTCATAAACTTTAACGCTTCTTCCGTTTCTTCCGGTGTATTTTCTTCCGGTTCTTTTGTTTCTTGAGGCGCATTCTTTTTATTGTCGATTTCAGTCTTTACTTTTTCAATTTTGTTTTTAGTCGTTTTAGAAACTTCTTTAGCCACATCCAAGCTTCCTTTAAATTTTTCTTCTAACATCGCGCGGAGAGCC
Source organism: uncultured Alphaproteobacteria bacterium (assembly GCA_934254675.1). Classification (GTDB taxonomy): domain Bacteria; phylum Pseudomonadota; class Alphaproteobacteria; order RF32; family CAG-239; genus RUG410. The sequence continues at coordinate 172,733 of CAKQLP010000003.1, forward strand.
GGTAATTTTTCAGCATTAAAAATAGCCAATACGCCAACAATAACTAAAAACCATCCAAAGAAACCACCCATAATTTTTTTCTCCTTAATTTATTTTCGGATGCGGCTAAGCACTTCTGTCGCATCATATTCTGAATTATACGTTATAATATTTTTTAAAGTTGCACAATATTTATTTTTTATCTGTTCATAGCTTAAATTTTTTAAAGGTTGAGTGATAATTTTTTGAATATTAGACAGTCGTTCGAGGGCGTTGTCTGATAATATCAATCCGCTTTGAGCCAATTCTAATGTCGCGTTAAATCCGGTGTTTCCTAAGCAAACCGCATCACATCCTGCCGCAAGCGAACGCTGCGCCCGTTCAATCACAGAACCTTTTAGCGCTTGCATTACAATAGCGTCGGATACTAAAAAGCCTTTAAAACCTATCATTTCTCGAATGATTTTCTTTATGACCTCCGGCGATTCGCTTGATGGATAACTTTTATCAACAGATTTAAGCAACAAGTGCGCCACCATTCCCATTGGAGCGTTGTTTAATTCTTTGAAGGGAAGAAAATCTTTTTCCAAGGTTTTTAAATTTTCCTCAATAACCGGAAGTTCAAGATGCGGATCAGTCTTTGCGCGCCCATGACCGGGAAGATGTTTGACACACGGGCAGATGCCATTGGAAATGTACTCTTCCGTCATCGCTTTGCCTAAGATTGCAATTTCAGTGGCGTTTCCAGAAAAACAACGGCCTTTAAGCACATTTGAGGTAAAATCATAACATATATCTAAAACCGGCGCAAAATTAACATTAATACCGCTGTTTTTCAAATCATGCGAAGCTAAAAAAGCATGTTGGCGAACCAAATCAACAGTTGTCAATTTTTCTTGTTCGGCAAGCGGTGTAAATTCAGGCTCAACCAGACGTCGAACCCGTCCGCCTTCTTGATCAACTGCTATAAGCACATCAGCGCGGCCAATCGCTTCTTTTATGTCTTGGCAAAGTTTTTTAAGCTGAATTGGATTTTGGATGTTTGCACAGCCTTTTGCAAACAAACATATTCCCAGAGGATTGCTTTGTTCCAATAAACGCTTTTCTGCATCACTGAGAGCAAAACTTTGTATGGATAAAAAAGCTGGTAATATGGGTTTTGTCATCGGGTATCACTTTTCTTTGGCAATACAATCACGCAAACCTTTTGTTTTTAACAGCGCGCAAGTTTGCGAAGCTTCGTCTTTGTTGGCGAAAGAGCCGGCGCGTAGGCGATAGAACATTCCTTGCGTTCCTAAATCTGTTGCTTGTATTTCATGCGGTAATTTTTTTAAATCAGCGTATTTAGAAGATAGGTCGGTCCAAGCCTTTTCCACGGCGGTTTTATTTTTTGAGGCTATGAGCTGAATTTGCCATCCACCGGATTTGGCTGACTGCGGTTCTGATTTTGCGACGGCTGGTGTTTCTGTTTTGGCAGAAACCTGTTTGTTTGCGTCGTTATTTGGTGCTGGCGCGGTGTTTTGAGCGTTGACAAGCAAATCAGCTGGTTTGGCCGGAACATTGTTGTTTACCGTTTCTAGTGTCTTTTCAAGAGGTTTTGTCGTTGGAGATTTTTCTTCCGATTTGACCGATTGTACTTCTGCGACTTCGTCAACAATTTGATCAAGATTATTGGCGTTGGCATCAACATCAGAAACCTCGGGAACAATATCCGGAAGTTTTGGTGTTTCCGGTTTAGGCAATAAATTTTCAACAACGGTGTTGTCCACATCTTTCTTTTCAACAATGTTGTAAATATTTTTATCCTGATTAGGAATTTCCATTCCTCCCGGATTTTCCGGCTTAATTTTTACAGCGGTTTGCGGACGGCGGATAATCGGAATTTCTTTTTCTGTTTCTGCATATTGAGGAGCAAGAACGAACCATCCGACAATTCCGGCCAAAGCTATTCCGGCAAACGTTCCCAAAAAATTATTGCGGGAACGAGCCAATTCACTGCGGCGTTCTTCTAAGGTGGCAATTTTTTGATTAGCCACTTTTTGTTTTAATTCACTTAAATAGTCATCGTTTCTGTTGAAAAAATCTTGATACATAACAAACCTCTTTAATTATCCTTATCTATTCTAAAGGCTAATGTTTTAAAATCACTTAACATCATAAAAAAAATCTTTTATTTATCAGAAAAATTATTATAGTGGAAACAAAGGATAGAAAAATGAAAATAGCGACATTGAATATAAATTCAATTAATGCCAGATTGCAAAACTTGAATGAGTGGTTGGCGAAAAATCAGCCGGATGTTTTGTTATTGCAGGAAATAAAAACGGAGTTTAATAATTTTCCGTTTTTTGATTTACAAGTAGCGGGATACGATGCCAAAATTCTTGGGCAAAAAAGTTATAATGGCGTGGCTGTTTTAAGCAGACATAAAATGACCGTGCTTTCAGAAAATTTACCGAATTTTCCAGATGAAAACGCTCGTTATTTAGAAGTTGAATTTGTTAAAAACGGTCGGTCTTATGTTGTGGCGTCGCTTTATTTGCCAAATGGAAATCCGCCATATAACAACACGGCAGATACAACGCGTTTTGAATATAAACTCAGATGGATGGATGCGTTTTTAGCTCATGCGGAAGAGCTTATATTAAGTCATAAAAATGTTGTGTTGGCCGGAGATTTTAATGTCATCTTAACGAAAAACGATGTTTTTAATCCAGAGTTATTTGTCGGCAATGCACTGTATCGACCAGAGGTTTGGCAACGTTTGCAACAATTGATGTTTATGGGATATTCCGATGCATATCGTTTGTTATATCCAAAGCAAGCCGGCTATACTTTTTGGGATTATACCGGCGCGTCGTTTGCCAATGATTTGGGAATGCGCATTGATTATGTTTTTTGTTCACCGGCAATGGCGGATTGTTTGTTATCTTGTCGGATAGATCGAGATTTTCGCGCAAAAGAAAAAGCGTCTGATCACACCATTTTAACCGCGGAATTTAGAGAAGATTAATGAAAAAAATTTTTTGTATGGCTTTGTTTTGCTTGAATATCGCAAATGCTTACGCATCAGTTGATGAAAATTTGATATATGAAATGTTATCTACTGTGAATACAGACTATTTACAGTCGGTTAATAATGCGGATTTGGTTGTAAATGGTTTGCAAGCCGTGTCCAAATTGGATTCGGATATTATAATCTCTAAAGGGAGCGATAAATTTTATCTTTACTATAAAAAACAAATTAAAAAGATTATTCCTCAGCCGGCAGATGAACGAGATGTTAAAGCTTGGAGCGAAACGGCCGCAAAAATTGCAAATGAAGCTTCTAAATTGTCCGATAAAGTAGCTTTGAAAGATTTTGAAATTCCTGATTTGATGATGAAGGAAATCGTGATAAAATTAGATAAATTTTCACACTATTATTCAGAATATGATTATAGTGAGGAGATGGAAGAAAACGCCATTTATACGCTTTATAGTGACCGCAAGATAGATGATGTGTTGTATCTAAGAATAAGAATTTTCAATAAGCAAACGGCAAAAGCCGTGCAAGGCTCTTTGGAACGCAACAAGCCGTATGCGGCAGTTATTTTGGATTTGCGCGGCAACAGCGGCGGAATTTTGAATGAAGCGTTAAAAGTGGCTGATTTTTTTACGGAAAATGAGATTATAACTTATACGGCGGGAAGAAATAATGATAACGTGCATTATTACACCTCTAAAGAAGACAGCTTATATGATGGTCCTCTGGCTGTTTTGGTTGATGGCGATACGGCGTCGGCGGCAGAAGTTCTGGCCGCTGGACTGCAAGAGCAGTCTCGTGCAAAGGTTATTGGCACTCAAACTTTTGGCAAAGGAACAATTCAAAATGTTATTCAAATGGAAAACGGGGGAAAATTGGTGTTGACAACGGAGCAATTTTTTACGCCGTCAGGTAAAGTTATTCATCAAAATGGCGTTTCGCCGGATATCTGTGTTTCTAAAGATGCTGAAGGCAAGTGCAAGAAAGAAAGCCGTCTATGGGAGGAACACGATATTGAAACAGCTATAAAATTTTTGAAAAATGAATTATAGATAAAAAAGTTGTTGACAAACACAATGTAAAATGTATAATTCGCCTAAATGTTTTAATTGATAATTTTGTAAAAGAGTAAAAAAATGGCAAAAGCAGTAAAAATTAAAATTAAATTGGAAAGCAGTGCTGGTACTGGTTCTTTCTATTTGGCAGAAAAAAATCCTAGAACTCATCCTGAAAAATTGGTTTTGAAAAAATTTGATAAAAAATCTAAAAAACATGAAGAGTTCGTAGAAAAGAAATTGAAGTAATTTCTGCAAAATGTTATAGAAAGAAGAGGTGCTGGTTTTCAGGCCTCTTTTTTTATTTTGATTATTCAGACTTTTCGAGCGGATGCGCTTTATGGTATTCTCTTTGCATGGTTTCTATTTGAACATCTGTGTAGCGCTGGGTTGTGCTAAGGGACGCATGACCTAACAATTCTTGGATTGAGCGCAAATCTGTCCCTTCCGCCAAAAGCTGGGTGGCGAAAGAGTGTCTGAGCGCATGCGGCGTAACTGTGTCAGGCAATCCCAAGACAAGCCTCAATTTTTGCAATTGGCGTTGAATAATGCGTGGACTGATTCGCTCTCCTCGTGCTCCTAAAAATAATGGTTCTCCTACATTGTTTTTATAAGGGCATTCTGCAAGGTAAGCTTCGATATATCGCCAAATAATCGGCAGAAAGGGAATTATTCGTTCTTTGTTCCCTTTACCTTTAACGCGAAGGAACTCGCTTTGGGCGGATATGTCGCCGACATTAATAGAAAGGGCTTCGGATATGCGTAGGCCGCAACCATAGAGAAGCATTAAGATGGCTTTATCTCGAAGTCCTTGCCACGCATCTGTTTCCAAATTAGATATTTCTTTCAAGATGTTAAAAGAATCTTCCACATCTAGCGCCTTTGGCAAAACCTTTGCTTTTTTGGGCGAAGAAATTATGCTGATTGCCGGATTTTTTAAAATTTTTTTGCGCTCAAGCCATTTGAAAAAGTTTTTAACAGACGAAAGTTCCCGACACATGGAAGACTTGTTGATGTTGCGGGCGGATTGAATGCTTAAAAATTTTCTGAAATCATGGATATCTAAATTTTTTAAATCATCCAAAGTCAACGCCGTATTTTTTATTTTTGACAAGAAGCCGGATAAATCACGAGAATAAGCGTCTAAGGTATGTTCTGAATAGAGACGCTCTCTTAAAAGCCAATTTTGCCAATCTGTTATGACGGCAAGTAATTTAGAATCTGCGTTAAATTTTATTTCAGCTTTCACTGTTTATTTTATAACCTCGTTTTTATAAATGCCAAATAAACCTTTTCGCGGCATCCAGCCTTGTATAGTGTCAAACTTAATCAGACACATACCATCGGGAGTTGGGCATTTCTCAATTTCACCAACAACACCGTCTTCTGCTTTGGCTATAATACGGGAGGTATTTTCCGGCTTAGCGTAAATATTATTTTCTCCGGGGTTAATCACTTTTATAAAGCGTCGTCCCGAAAGCATGGCTTTATGCACCCATGTTTCCGAACCTTCCCAATCGCGGATTTTTCGCCATAACTCAAATTCAGCAATAATTTCCACCGGAGCTCCTTTTTGTTTGTAAACCCATTCAATCGGATATCGGCTGCCGGGGCCGGAACGGACATTTATCAAGCTAGAACGCAGTGAAACCATACGGGGAAGGGCTAAACCGCTTTCGCTCTCTTCTTCCGCCGCTTGTGCAAAATCGGCATATCCCAAAGTTAAACTAAGTGCTGTGAATATTGTCAATAAAGCCTTCATTTTGATTCCCTTTTACTAAATTTAAATCAATGATAAAGCTATATAATAAAAAAAGAGTAAAAATTAAAAAAAAGAAGGAGTAAAAAATGAATTTAATGGAAACTGTGAAAGATTTGATTCGTTTTAGAACGGAAACCGGAAATGAAACGGAAATTTTAAAAGCGGCTGAGTATATTGTTGATAAGTTCAAGAACACATCGGTTAAGGCCGAAATATTTCAAACGACGGCGTCTCCGGTTATATTTTTGCGCAATACGGAGAAAATGGATTTTGACGTGTTGATTTTGGGGCATATCGATGTTGTTCCGGCGGAGGATGACATGTTTAATCCGCTTGAAAAAGACGGAAAGCTTTATGGAAGAGGCACTTTGGATATGAAGTCTTTTGCGGCGGTGGCTATAAATTCCATGATGTATGTCGATGAGCATGCGTTGCCTCTGAAGTTTGGTGTTGTTCTTTCAACAGATGAAGAAAAAGGCAGTAAATCAACAGAAACGTTTTTAGAAGCATATCCTGATATAAAGGCTGAAATCGTTTTAGATAACGATGTCGGCGGAGATATAAACAAAATTGTCAGTAAGTGTAAAAATCCGGTGTTTGTTAAGCTGATTGCCCATGGCAAAGAGGCCCACGGTTCAACACCATGGGAAGGTATAGACGCAAATGAACTGCTTATTCAAAGCTGGCAGAATATTCGAAAAATATATCCGTATTATGCTAAAAATTTGCCGCAACCGGCGGATAATTGGTTTGACACCGTTCATATGGCGCTGATTAATGGTGGACAAGTTTCAAATGTGCTGTCAAATTATGCCGAAGCCTTATTGGATTTTCGGTTGACGGAAAATTCTACGGTTGAGCATTTGGAAGAGAATTTGAAAAAGTGTTTGCTGGAAGGCGTTGATTATCAAATTGTTTCATCTTCCACGCCGGTGGTTATGGATGAAAAAAATCCATATATTTTAGATTATAAAAAATTTGCCGAAAATATTTTAGGGCGGTCGATTGAATTTGAACATATAGGCGGTGCAACAGATTCTCGCGCGTTTGCCGTTAAAGGTTCGACAGTTATTATGCATTCAGGCACGGGTGAGGGAATGCATGCTTCAGGGGAATATGTTGAGATAGACAGTGTAAAACAAATAGCGGAAATTCAAATTAAATTTTTGGAACATTTAGCTCGGCAAAAATAATAGCCTTGACAAAAAAAGGGTTTAACTTATAATTATAACAATTTTTTTATTATTAACTTAAATTTTTATGCGTATGTTTTGGAATCTGTTTACCAGTTCCTTAGATGCGAATGCGCGTCAGGAACAAGAGCGTTTGAAGCTTATCTCCATGGGAAAAGCGGAAAAAGTTCGGAATTTGTTGGCAGGAAATTCAGCCCAATTGACGGATGACGAGCAAATGGCTTTTTTGGTTCGCGGCGATAGCGATTTAATCGTCAAGATGCTGTACCAAAAGGATGTTTACTTTTCAGACGAGGTCTTGTCTAAATTAATTGAACGAGGCAATCGGCAAGAATTGTTTGCAGCTGTTCACAATGATGTTTTTTCTAAACCGCCGCGTTCGGGAAAAAGTTTGTTACACTATGCCAAAATAATGGCTCAACGAAAAAATCTTAATTTTATCTGGGGAACTTGCGCAAAGTCTCTTCAGGTAAAAAAGGAATCTTTAGCTGATTTTGAACTGGTTTTGATAGACAGTTATAAAATAAGCGACTTGCTTAATTATATTGAGAATCAGGGGCTTAGTATTAAAACTGAAGCTCGTTTGGTTAAAGACGAAAGCTATGCCGACAAACTGGACGATTTATTGGCTTCAGGGTATGTCTTTGTGTCAAGAGATGTAGAATGTTTTTTGCTGAAGCATATTGATGAATATGACGTACTTCGTTACCTTGATAACTTGTATAACAAAAATGATTGTCTGTGTTATGAGGCTGAAAAAATTTTGTTGCAAGAATATTCGGAATATGTTCCCGAATATATTGAACACTGCGAGATTGATGAAGATTCGAGTAGTTTATTTGCGCGAAAGTATCCTCATCTGTTGGAAAGTTATTTGGATAGATACGGTTTTGAAAGTAGCGATATGGAAATAGCTTATTTAAAGCGCTGTCCAGAAGCTAAAGTTATGAAGTATATTTCTGAAAATCAGATATTTCCTGAAACGGAAGTGTATTTAGTAAAATATCGTAAACCGGAAACAATTTTGTTTTATATAGAAAAAACAAAATTGACTAAAAAAGCGGAAGAAGAACTGTTGAGACAGGGAAACAAAAAAGTTCTTTCCGTATATTTAGAAAAATATAAGCTTTTTGACGGAAACGACGTTGTTTTGCTGGAGGTTGTTGACTACAAACTGTGCTGCAAATATATAAGCCGATATTTATTATCCGCAGAAGGTGATAAATATCTTCAATCTTCAAAAATTCCAATGGACGATATGCGTTTCACAGATGAGTTTTTGAAAATTTATAAAGACAGCCATTTCTGGGAGTTAAAAAAACGATACGATTCTGAAAATTAGGAGAAAAACTTCCTTGCAGTTCATGCAAGGAAGTTTTTTTGTAAACTGGCGCCCGCCTTTCGCTTGCGGTCGAACTCTTCTCCCAGAGTTCGGCAAACTGGTAGGGGAAATGTAGTTAGAGTGAAACAACAAAAAAGCCTTGGA
>CAKQLP010000004.1 GCA_934254675.1 uncultured Alphaproteobacteria bacterium
AACTTTTTTTCATTTTTTTTACTTTTTTTCCTCATTTTTCGCAACTACCTGTTTTTTCTTGCTTTTTATTATACATCGCTTTTCTTCATTTATACTGATTTATTTTGAATACACACTTATTATATATAGGAGCATATAAAGAAAATATTTATGTATTTTCACATTTTTTTGAACAAATTTAATGAATCGAAAGATTCGGAATCGTTTTTTCAAACTATTTTTTATTAAAATATTATACCAGAGTCGTTTTTTGTTCTTGATTCTCGCTTAATGTTCTATATTATATGTTTGTGAATATAATTTTAGGAGGAATAAGGATTCTAAATGAGCGAAACTCAATTACATAATGATGATGACGGACCAAACATTAATGAAAATATTAAAGCTAAACAAGTTCGTTTAATTGATGCTAATAATGAAAACCGTGGCGTTGTTTCGATTCGTGAAGCATTGGCTCTGGCTGAAGAAGAAGGTTTGGATTTGATTGAAATTTCACCGCAAGCCACTCCACCGGTTTGTAAAATTTTAAACTTTGGAAAATATAGATACGAACAACAAAAAAGAAAAAATGAAGCCAAGAAAAATCAAAAAGTTGTGGAAATTAAAGAACTTAAACTCAGACCAATGATTGAAACCCACGATTATGAAGTAAAGGTGAAACAAGCTAAAAAATTTTTGGAACAGGGTAATAAAGTTAAATTTACCATGCGTTTTAAAGGAAGAGAGCTTAGCGCCAATGACATGGGTAAAAAGATTCTCGCGCAGTTGGTTGATGATTTAGAAGGTATTTGTAAAATCGATTCTGAAATGAAACTTGAAGGTCGTCAGATGACAATGGTGGTTGCGCCAACAAAATAATCCAATGCTGATTTTTATAAAGTCTCGCCTTAGCGAGACTTTATTATTATACTAAGGAAATTATATGTCTATAAAAACACTAATATTTTTATTCCTTTTGATATTTGGTTTAATTTTCTTATTTTGGGCTTTTAAAATTGAGCCTAATCTGTTGGTAATTAAACATTATCACTTAAAAGACAAACAACTTTCCGGATTACGAATCGTATTTGCCTCTGATTTTCATATTGGGAAAAAAGATCTTAAAAGACTAAAACGAATCGTAAGAGCCATCAAAAAACAACAAGCAGACTTAATTTTTTTGGGAGGAGATTACCTTAACGGACACACGGAACAAAGCACTATGTCTCCAAAACAAATTGCAAAAGAATTAAGTCAGTTAAACGCTCCATATGGTATATTTGGCGTTTTAGGTAATCACGATTGGTATATTAATGGTGCTAAAACAAAAAAATCGTTACAAGAAGCCGGAATTACTGTTTTAGAAAATCAAAATAAAATTATTAATTTTAGAAATAAGCAGATTACAATTGCCGGCGTTGCTGACAAAACAACCAGAACCGTAAATCTAAAAAATACTTTAGATAAAACTCCGGAACCGCGGATTTTATTAACCCACACACCTGATATTTTTCCCGATATAAAAGATTCTGTAAATTTGGTGCTTGCCGGACACACTCACGGCGGACAAGTTAAAATTCCATTTTGGGGTGCGCTTATTGTCCCCTTAGAGCATGGCCGCCGTTACGCCGAAGGGTTTATTGAAGAAAATGGAAAAAAAATGATTGTGTCCAAAGGCCTTGGGACTAGTCGTCTTCCGATTCGTTTTAACTGCAAGCCCGAAATTTTGGTAATAGAATTTAAGTAATGTAATAATGAAAATAGTAGGGTTTACAAAAAATCAGATTAGACAGACAAATTCATTACCAGTTTTATAAGTACACAAAAATTTAAAAGATATAGTGCCAAGCATTCAACTTGACACTATATACTTTTACAAGTAGCCATTCATTCGGCAAAATCGAATCGCCTCGGGAAACAAACATCCAACTCTAAAAGAATAAACTTTCACAGTTAATCCAGTTTTTCTATCTTCTTTTAATACAATTAAAGCATCAATCTTTTCCGCATCCGGATGCAATCGACAGCACATTGTATATTTTTCGTGGCGCTTCTTCTTCAAAGGCACATAGATTTTGTCTGTTTCTTTGAACAAAAAAGCATCTGGTGCACAGACAACGATACTATCCGTGCCGACAAAGCTTCCATAGTATAGACCATCATGTTTGACGGCATAAAAGCTACCAAGAAACGCTTTACTTTTTTTGTCGCGCAAAGCATACAATTTGATTTCATCTAATGAAATTTCGACCATTTTTGCCGTGTGCAAGATAATCGCTAAGCCAACACCGGCGAATAAATCAGATGGAGTGATAACCGAGCAACATGTTTCCAAGATTCGTTCAAATCTCTTTTCAAGTTCCTCATCTTTGCTTTGACGACAAAAGAGTTTTTTTAAAAAGCTAAACCAAGCCATATTCTAAATAATTTTAAGTGAAACAATAATTTTAATACTATTTTAGTCTCAAATATTTTTCTTTTTTTGTCAAGTTGTAAATTATCTTTGTTTTGGCATTTTTAGTTTCATTAATAGAGGATTTATTTTTTTATTTGGTGTGGTTTGCATTTTGTCCTTATTAATAGACTTTTGATTATTTTTATTTTCTATCTTATATCGAGCCTCTTCTAGTTTAAGATTTACTAAAAACATTTGTTTAAAATCTTTTTGATTAATATTATTTTCAACAGTTTCCAACATTTCTTCTATAATTTTATTCGCATTTTTATCATCTAATGAACTGACAAAAGATGATATTGGTACAACGTAAACATCTTTATCCAATTTTAATGGATAATTTGCTGCCTCTGGTGAAAATTGATGACACAAAGGTTTATTATTTGCATCAACTTTACCTGTATATAACATGGCATGATGTCCGTTAACGATAAAAACGTCACCCTTCTTTGGATTATCATTTTTCATTACATCTTCTAATTTTTTTAACTCTGGAATATTGTTGCAACCAGTGACTGTTTTATATAAACTATCCGGATGTCCCCAATCTTCTTTAGATTGCGACAATGATTTAACATCAATATATCTATTCAAAGCACCTAACAATGCGGCACTAATCCCTTTTGCACAGTTACCAACGTCTTTAGAAAGGGTGAATGATGACGATTTAAAATTACCTACTTTATTAAACTCTTTTTCAATTAAAGTTCTATAATAAATATTCGCCAATTCTCCTGAACAACAACGCACCTTATAAATTTGCATCAATCGTTTTTTATTTGCTGGTTCTTGAATCATTTTTTTGATTTCTTCTTGCTTATCTTTATTCATACCAAAAAAGTGCTTAGCTGTTTGACCTTCTGTATATTCTGGGTGTTCTATACTTATATATGCATCTAACAGATATCCCGTTTCATTTTTTGAAAAACGTTCATCTACCTTATCATTTATACTTTTCTTAAAATATGTTGCAAAGGAATCTGGACTATTTTCTAATTTATTTTGCTGAAGGTATTCTAAAAAACCATATTCAGTCTTTACTTCTTCATAAAAAGATAATGCTGTTTTTATATTACGCTCATATAGTTTGTCATAATTTAAATGCATTTCCATTATTTTTTCCTTTTCAACTTTATTAATTATACTCCTGTGGAAAAAATTTGTCAACAAAATTGAATCATTGTCAATTTTTCCTTATGATAGCGACAAAATCACTAGCATAAAATCTTTAATGAGAATTCTTTCTAAGAAAAGGCTGATAGAATCTTTAAGAAATAATTATTTGATTTGCAAAAGGCTGCCATATAGGCAGCCTTTTTTATAGTGAATTTTAAGAAAATTATTTTTCTAAATCTTCACCTGTTTCTTGGTTTACACGTTTTGCCGACAATTTGATTTTTCCTCGGTTATCGGCACCCATGCATTTAACCCAAATTGTATCGCCTTCTTTATAGAAATCTGAAACGGAAGCAATTCGCTCATTTTTAATTTCTGAAATATGAACCAATCCTTCTGTTTGTCCCAAGAAGCGAACAAACGCACCAAAATCCATAATCTTTGTAATTACGCCTTTGTAAATTTTTCCGTCTTCAGGAACGGCGACAATACCATTGATAATATCAATAGCCGCTTCGCAGTTTTCATTATTGTTAGAAGCAATTGTCACCACTCCATCATCAGTAATATCAATTTTGGTGTTGGTGCGTTCAATAATGTCACGAATAACTTTACCGCCTGTACCGATAACTTCACGAATTTTATCTACCGGAATTTTGATAGAGAAAATACGAGGGGCTTTTGGAGAAACATTTGGTCTTGGCTCGGCAATAGCTTTAGCCATTTCACCCAAAATATGAATACGACCTTCATGAGCCTGAGCCAATGCGTTTTTCATAATATCTTTGGTGATAGACGTAATTTTAATATCCATTTGCAAAGCTGTAACACCATCTTTGGTTCCGGCAACTTTGAAATCCATATCGCCAAGGTGGTCTTCATCGCCCAGAATATCGGTCAAAATAGCCACACGGCCGTCATTTTCCTTAATCAAACCCATGGCAATGCCGGCAACAGGCTTCTTCATCGGAACACCAGCGTCCATCAAAGACAAGCAAGTACCGCAAACAGTAGCCATTGATGAAGAACCATTGGATTCCATAATATCTGAAACAACACGCAATGTGTAAGGGAATGCGTCTTTATCTTTTGGCAACATCGGATGAATAGCTCTCCAAGCCAATTTACCATGCCCAATCTCACGACGCCCTGGGGTACCTAAACGACCACACTCACCAACAGAGAATGGCGGGAAGTTATAGAACAACATAAAGTCTTGGTCATATTCAGCCAACAAACCATCTACTAACTGAGCGTCATCAGGCGTACCCAAAGTTGTGGCAACCATAGCTTGAGTTTCACCGCGAGTAAACAAGGCGGAGCCATGCGCTTCCGGCAACAAACCAACTTCACACTGAATTGGACGAACAGTTTTAGTGTCTCTGCCGTCAATACGATGGCCGGTAGATAAAACTTTTTCACGCATTGTATGATGCATAACATTTTCAATGGCATCAGCGACAAAAGCGTTTTCCACTTCATTTTCTGGGTCAATAGAGGCTTTAACTTCTTCTGCTAATTGTCCCAAAACTGTGCCGCGCTCTTGTTTGTCGATAATAGAGAAAGCCGCGTTATATCTGTCGCCATAATCTTTCATAATACGTTGGCTCAGAGCCTCATATTCCGGTGGAAATGACGGAACATCCCATTTTTCTTTACCAGCTTCGGCGGCTAAATCCTTTATCATTTTAATAACTGCTTGGAAATTATCAAAACCAAACATTACCGCACCCAGCATTGTTTCTTCTGAAAGTTCGTTTGCTTCGGACTCAACCATCAAAACGCCTTCCTCAGTACCGGCAACAGTCAATTCCAACTCAGAAGTTTTTTGTTCTTCAATACTAGGGTTCAGCAAATACATTCCATCTTTATAACCAACTTTAGCCGCGCCAATCGGTCCCATAAACGGAATACCTGAAATAGCCAAAGCGGCAGATGCGGCAACCATTGCCAAAACATCAGAATCATTTTTTTGGTCATGAGATACAACCGTACAAATAATCTGCACTTCATTTTTGAAAGCGTCTGGAAACAGCGGGCGAATCGGACGGTCAATCAAACGAGAAATTAAAATCTCTCGTTCGGATGGTTTGCCTTCACGTTTGTTAAAACCTCCCGGAATTTTTCCGGTAGCATAATATTTTTCCTGATAGTTTACTGTTAAAGGAAAGAAATCCTGATCTGCTTTAACCTCTTTTGCGGCAACAACCGTTGCAACAACTTTTGTATCTCCATAGCTGGCAACTACCGCACCTGTTGCCTGTCTGGCAATTTTACCTGTTTCTAAAACTAACTTACGTCCGCCCCATTCCATCTCTTTGCGGCATACTTTAAAATCGATCATATATTCTATTCCTTTCTCTTCATCTCTATATCATCTTTATAAAACCTCACCTGTCCAGAAACAGGATTTTTTAGGGGGGCTGAGAAACAAATCCCAGCCCCTTTTTGCCAAATTTTACTTACGCAAATCCAGCTTTTTAATGATATTCTGGTATCTTTCTTCGCTTGCTTTCTTCAAGTGGTCTAACAAGTGACGACGACGGCTAACCATCTTCATCAAACCCAAACGAGAATGCAAATCTTTTGTATGAACGTTGAAGTGTTCAATCAAAGCGTTAATACGATAAGTCCAAATAGCAATCTGTACTTCCGGAGAACCGGTATCATCAGCGGACGTACCATATTTAGCTACGATTTCTTTTTTTACTTCACTTGTAATCGACATCTTTATATTTCCTTTTCATTAATTCAAATTAAACACGCGAATCGGTGAAATTTTTCTTTCATCAATCCGCACCAACGCAATCAAACAACTATGAAAATAAGCAGCCGCACATTCCGACGATTTAACGTCATAATTTTTAGGCGAAACGCTTTGTCCCATACTTAATTTTTTTGCATCTTCTTCCGAAACAGCAATCTCCGCGATGTCGCGCAGAGACGTTTCTATCGGCAGAAGCAGCTTACGCCGATTTTCTACATACTCCATTTTTTCTAAATTTTCCAGCAAAATCGTATGTTTAAGGTCAAAAATTCCGCATTTTGTGCGCCTTAACTCTATCAAATGCCCTAACGTGCCCAAAAATTGCGCTAAATCTTTACCTAACGTTCGCACATAAGTTCCTTTGGAACACTCCACCCTAAATTTTGCCGAATCGGCGTATTCTGCCAATAACTCAAGCTGATATATTTCGATTTCACGCGGAGGAATAACCACGTTTTCACCTTTGCGCGCCAACTTATAGGCCGGCTGACCTTTAATTTTTATGGCGGAATAGGCTGGTGGAATTTGGGTTATATTACCGATAAAATTCGGTAAAGCCGCCATAATCTCAGCGTGAGACGGAATTTTATCACAACGGGCAACAATTTCGCCGTCGGTGTCGTCGGTCACTGTTTGCTCGCCCCATTTCAGCACAAACTCATATTCTTTTCGACCATCGGTCACAAACGGCACCAATTTTGTCGCCTCGCCAAAAGCAATTGGCAAAACCCCGCTGGCAAACGGATCCAAAGTTCCGGTGTGACCGTTTTTATTGGCGTGCATCAGCCATCTTGTTTTTCCAACAACTTCAGTTGACCCCATGCCGCAAGGTTTATCCACAATCAGCCAGCCGTTTACATTATCCGCTTTTGTATGTTTCATTTTGTCATTTCCAAAAATTCAGTTTCACTTAAAATTTTCACGCCCAGCTCTTGCGCTTTTTTAGCCTTTGAGCCGGCGTCTTCACCCATAACCACATAATCTGTGTGTTTAGAAACGGAACCGGCCACTTTAGCACCGCATTTTTGCGCTATTGCCTTAGCCTCGGCACGCGCCAAAGTCATCAATGTTCCGGTAAACACCACAATTTTACCATTCAGCGGCGAATCCGATTTTATTTCATTAACATAATCTTCAACCGTCACATATTTCAGCAAATCGGCAATGGTTTTTTGATTGTGGGCTTCACAGAAAAATTCCACAATATCAGTCCCCATTGAAGCCCCTATACCATCAATTGTCACCAGTTTTTCCGTTTCCCGATTTTGCATTTCATTTTGCAGATTAGAAAAACTTTCATAATTTTTTGCCAAGGTTAAAGCCGTGGCCGCTCCAACTTGCGGAATGCCCAGAGCATAGATAAAACGAGGCAAGGAAATAACTCGACGACTGTTTATGGCGGCAAAAAGATTCTTCACCGACAAACGTCCCCATCCCGCTCTTTTTTCCAAATTAAGCGCGCGGTTCGGACTGAATAAATCAACCGCCGGCGCGTGATTGCGCTCTTCAAGCGTAAAAATATCAGCCGGATTTTTTAAAAAGCCTTCAGCAAAAAATTCTTCGACCACTTTTTCACCTAAACCGACAATATCAAAAGCCTCTTTAGAAACAAAATGCTTTAACCGCTCCTTTGCCTGCGCCGGACAAGTCAAACCGCCGGTGCATCGTCTAACGGCCTCATCCTCTTCACGAATGGCGTGCGCGCCACATTCCGGACAAACCGTCGGAAACTCAAAAGGCTGCGAATCCGCTGGACGCTTGTCCAAAATCACTTCCACCACTTGCGGAATAACATCGCCGGCACGCTGAATAACCACCATATCGCCAATACGGAAATCTTTGCGCTTAATTTCATCTTCATTATGCAAAGTCGCGTGTGAAACCAAAACTCCACCGACGTTTATCGGCTCCAAATCGGCCACCGGTGTCAAAGCTCCGGTTCTCCCAACCTGAATACGAATATTATTTATACGGGTTACAGCTTGTTCCGCCGGAAATTTATGCGCAATGGCCCAACGCGGTGTGCGCGTTAAAAAACCCAGACGATTTTGCAATTCAATTGAATTAACTTTATACACCAAACCATCAATATCATACGGCAAATCGGCACGAATTTCCATTACACGCGCAAAATTCTTTTCTATTTCTTCAATTGAGTTACAAACAACGTTATTCGGATTAATCGGAAATCCCCATTCTTGCAATTTAGCAAAAAAACCTTCTTGTGTCTGCCATTGCCGCTCCGAAACCTCACCCCAAGTATAAGCCCAAATACTCAGCTTGCGCTCGGCCGTCACCCGCGGGTCCAACTGACGCAACGAACCGGCGGCCGCATTGCGCGGATTGGCAAATATTTTCTTTTTTTCGGCACTGTTCTTTTCATTAAGGGCCAGAAAATCTTTTTTAGCCATATAAACTTCGCCGCGGACTTCCAACACCTCAGGCACGCCGTTAGGCAATTTAAGCGGCAATTGGCGAATCGTTTTTAAATTTTCGGTAATATCCTCGCCGACAACTCCGTCACCGCGCGTAGCTCCGGAAACAAACTCTCCTTTTTCATAACGCGCCGTAAACGACAATCCATCTATTTTCAACTCAGCCATAAACGGAATATTTTCGGCAGTGTTTAAAAAACGTTTCACGCCTTGCACAAAATCTTCAACTTCGGCAATAGAAAAGACATCGGCCAGTGAAAGCATCGGAAAACGATGTTCTATTTTATTGAACTTGCTTTGCACCTTGGCTCCGACACGTTTTGACGGACTGTCTGCCCGCACCAAATCAGGGTATATTTTTTCAATTTCCGTATTGCGATGCTTGAGTTTATCATATTCGGCATCGGTCAAATACGGGTCATCATTTTGGTAGTAAGCATTATCAGATTTGGCAATTTCTGTGGCCAAACGCTCTAATTCAACCGCCGCCTCTTCACGGCTCAACTCTGTCGGACTTTTCATTTTTTCTCCTTTGTTTTTTAATATAGAACACAAAGAAGCAATGTCAATTTTTTCAACGCTTTTATAAAGAAAAAGCGGCGTTGTCGCCGCTCATATCTCAGACATTAAACAAGAAGTTCATCAAATCTCCGTCCTGAACCACATATTCTTTACCTTCGGAACGCATTTTTCCGGCATCTTTACAACCTTGTTCGCCGCCGAACTGCACATAATCGTCATACGAAATTGTTTCGGCGCGAATAAAGCCGCGTTCAAAGTCCGTATGAATAATTCCGGCACATTGCGGAGCTTTCATGCCCTTAACAAAAGTCCATGCTCGAACTTCTTTTGGTCCGGCGGTAAAATAAGTTTGCAAGCCCAAAAGATTATAACCGGCGCGAATAATTTTTGCCAATCCGGTTTCTTCAAGTCCCAACGCGCTTAAAAATTCTTGTTTTTCACTATCGGATTCCAATTGAGCCACTTCAGATTCAATTTCCGCCGATATAACCACCGATTCCGCACCTTCTTCCTCAGCCATTTTTTGCACGGCTTCCGAAAACTTGTTGCCTGTCGCCGCCGAATCTTCATCAACATTGCAAACATACAAAACCGGCTTAGAGGTCAGCAGTTGCAACATTTTATAGCATTTTGTCGCTTCCTTATCCTGAGTGTCCGGAGCTGCGGAACGCGCAGGTTTGCCTGCCTGCAAAGCGGCAATAATCGGTTCCATAACCCGCACATTCACAGCGGCGTCTTTATCTCCGGCCGTAGCTTTTTTGCGTAATTGGTCAATTCTTTTTTGCAAAGAATCCAAATCGGCAATCATCAGCTCGGTCTTAACAATATCCGCGTCACGCACCGGATCTACCGAACCTTCAACGTGGGTAATGTTATCATCTTCAAAACAGCGCAAAACGTGTATCACTGCGTCTGTTTCCCGAATATTGGCCAAAAATTGGTTACCCAAGCCCTCACCTTTGGACGCCCCTTTCACCAAACCGGCAATATCCACAAATTCCAGCTGTGTCGGCACCACGTTTTTAGGCTGAACCATCTCAACCAATTTATCCAAACGCTTGTCAGGAACAGCCACACGTCCGGTATTCGGCTCGATTGTGCAAAACGGAAAGTTCGCGGCCTGAGCGGCAATTGTTTGTGTCAAAGCATTAAAAAGCGTAGATTTACCAACATTCGGCAAACCAACGATACCACAGTTAAATCCCATAATCTAAACTCCTAACAGGCTGTATTTCTAAAATTTTTATTCCTTATAGACAATTCGCCGCGGCTTTGCAAGCACTATTTAGGTTAATATTTCTCACACCAAACAAATTTCAAAGAAAAAACAGCAGTTTTTATTCCTACTGTTTTTTCATAAACGAGAACTGATTAACTCATAAAGTCATCATTTTTATTTTTCTTTAAATTCCAAAACCTTGCCGTCAGAAGTAGTCAAAGCTAAAACATCGTTTTGTAAAGTGTAGGTTTTAACTTTTTCTAAATTTTCAAAATAATGGCGTTCTGCCTCCATTTCCTCACGAGGTCCCATCATCATCGTTGTTCCGCCGGCACCAAAAGTAATGTTGTTTCCGGATATTTTGTAACTGCCGAAATAGTTGTTTACAACCTGTCCATAATAATCATTACCATTGTCGGAAAATTCCAAAGTAATCGTCGCGCCGTTTTCAGCATTTTGCATTACAAATTTTTTTCCGGCTAAAGAAACAGCTTCTTCAACGTTTCCACATCCGACTAATAAACAAATTCCAAACAGCAGATTTAATATTTTTTTCATTACAGCCTCTCCTTGATTTTGAAAAAATCCCCGCTCAAGCGGGCGGGGATTTGCATTAAAGTATTCTAAAAAACTAGAAACCTTCGGTGTCTAAGCGTTTGCGCATTTGCTTGCGGGCACGACGGATAGCTTCAGCCTTACGACGAGCTTTCTTTTCAGAATTCTTCTCGTGGCAGCGGCGCAATTTCATTTCACGGAAATCACCTTCTCTTTGCATTTTCTTTTTCAAGATTTTCAAAGACTGGTTCACATCGTTTCCGATAACTGTTACTTGTACCACTTAAATCACCTCTTTTCCAAATTTATCTAAAAGTTAACATTAAATTGAATTTTGTTTAACACAATGTTTTGACTTTTTCAAGAAAAAAATAAAGCTCAAGCAATAATATTCGGATTCATAGAATTTTCCACTTTATTAATTTTTTCAGCTAAACCGCTTTTACGGGCGTTCAATTGTTTTGCCTTAAAAAAATCGATGGTTTTACCTTGCCTTATCAGGCGCGACATATCTGTATTAACATGCCTTTGCTCTAATTTTAACTCACATAACAACAGCTGAAGTTTAGCTGTTTTGTCATTTCCCATCATCTGAATAAAAGCCCTTTCTCTAAATTTTTTTTAACAAAATCCATTTTTTAGTGGAATTTTATTTTCAAAGTTGTAAAGAATATACAATATTTTTTAGCAAATTGCAATATTTAAACGGAGTTTCAAGAATGAACAATATAAAAAAAATCGGCATCTTAACCAGTGGCGGCGATTGTGCCGGATTAAATGCCGTTGTCATGGCTGTTGTTAACGCGGCCACAAAACAGGGGTGGGAAGTTTATGGAATCCATGACGGAACAGACGGATTAACCAATCGTCCGCTTTCTTATGAAATTTTAACCGAAAGCAACTTTAGCAGCACACCATGGCCAAGAATGGCAGGTTCTTACCTCGGCTCCCTTAATACGGGCGTAAAAGAATCTCAAGAAGTTTTAGCTCAACGTTTTGGCGAAGGCGTTCGCGAACTTGGATTAGATGCTGTTTTAGTTGTAGGCGGTGATGGTAGCATGAATATTGTTAGCACTTATTGCAAAATGGCAGGTGTAAAAATGATTGGCATTCCAAAAACTATTGACAATGACACCCCGTTGACTGAATTTTCGGTTGGTTTCAACACTGCTTGTCAAGTTTGCACAAATGCTTTGGATGATTTAATGACAACCGCTCGTTCGCACCACCGCGCTTTGATTCTGGAAGTTATGGGACGTGATGCGGGGCATTTAGCAATGCATTCTGCTATTGCAGGATTTGCCGATATCTGTTTAGTTCCAGAAATCCCTTACACGCTGAGCGGTATTATAAAAAAGCTTGAAGATGTAAAAGCTAGCGGTCGCACAAGCGCTTTGATTGTGGTTTCCGAAGGTGTAAAAACTGAAAAAGGCGAAGCTGTGACCAACGCCGTAAATCTTGTCGGTGAAAAAATCAATGGCGGTATCGGAGATTACTTAAGTAATTTGATTAATGCCAACTACAAAGGATTTCAAACCCGCGTAACCAAATTGGGACATGTTCAACGTTCCGGCAATCCAACGGCGTTTGACAGAGGTCTGGCAGTTGTGCTGGCAGCGGAAGCTGTTCAATTATTGGCCGAAGGGCATACAGACCGCATGGTTTCACTAAGTGGCGGAAGAATAACATCTTTTAGCTTGGACGAAGTTGTTGCCGCGGGCACAACCGGCTTAAATGCTCATAGTGACTATGTTAAAGCAGCTCAAGCTATTGGCATGTATGTCGGCGAGTTATAGCCATCCCTCTTTAATTAACCAAAGGACGCCTTAATAAAAAAGACGTCCTTTTTTAATACTTCTATTGACAAAAATCATTTTCAATTTATAATTGGTTTATTCGTTAAATTATTAATTTTTTTACTTTTATGGTTAAATCATTTCTTTTTTTAGGTTTGACTGTTATTGCCTTGGCATTTATCAGTCTATGTGCGTGGTTATTTACAATACCGGAGGTTTATCCGGTGGCGCTTCCATGCGTTGTGGCTATTCTATTGATAGAAACATTTCCCATTACCTTAGAGTTTGGACGAAATTGGAAAGAGAGTCTTTTTAAAGAAGTGCCTCTTTTTCTTCTACTCTTTGCTGTTGGGTGTTGGCTGTTCTGGGTGATTGGAACATATTCAACATTTTTGTATCCACCGCTTAACGATGGAATTGCCATCCTTTATGGAATACTGGTTATATTTACCAGTTTTTCATTAATTTTTGCCATTTTTGTTCTGATACATCTTGCCGCCCTGATTTCCCGTAAAAAGGGTTGGTCTTGCAAAACATCTTGCTTAGTTTTATGCAATTTGCTTATTGCCTCCGGGCTGCAAATTTTGACGCTTCATATTGTGCAACATCTTTGCGGCGCTTAACAAAAAAAACTCCGATATAATTATCGGAGTTTTTTTGTATTATTTACTTTATTAAGCAGCTACTTTTTTAGAAGCAATTGTCTTTTTAATTTTTTTAGCTTCTTCTGTTAATTTTGTATTAGAAGTTTTTTCCAAATAAGAATCCAAACCGCCATTATGCTCAATAGAACGCAATGTTTTAGAACATACTTTTAATTTGAAAACTTTATTCAAAGCTTCACTAAACAAAGACACAACTTGCAAATTAGGCAAAAAACGACGACGAGTTTTGTTATTTGCATGGCTTACATTGTTGCCGCTCATAACGCCGGTGCCCAAAATATCACATTTCTTAGCCATTTTTAAATTCCTCAAAGTTAAAATACAACATTATTTGTTGCTTGTTAATACATTCATTTCATTGACAAGTCAAGTAAAATTATGTAAAAAGGTGAAAAATTATAAACGAATCGTTTTGTATCCGTAGCTCAATTGGATAGAGTGTCGGCCTCCGACGCCGAAGGTTGCGAGTTCGAGCCTCGCCGGATACGCCATTTTACAAATAGTATTCTTAATCAGAATTACAATGAGTTTGTTTTACGCCTTTTTGCTGACAAACCATTAATCTGTCGCTTTCCGGCAAATTTTCATCATCTCCATAATTTTTCATATCTTCGTCAAACTCCGTATCTCGTAATTGCAAAGCAGGCACTAACCGGTCTTCTTTAATGACACGCACATGAAAATCTTTGCTGCCTCCTTGCAATGTTATGTAATATGTTGGTTTGCTATATTTTTTTCTCATCATCCCCTCCTAATTTGAATATATGACTTTCTTAAAAATTTTAAAGACTTGCCACCGCCCGTCTCTTGTGTTAAATTGAGCTTGTTTAACAAAATTGAGGTGATAATGCGTTATTTTTTCACATCACTGTGCACTTGTTTCTTTGTTCTTTGTTCGGCAATCGGTTTCGCTCAAGAAATTGACGATGCTTATGTTCAAAATATTTTATTGTCGCAAGATAAAAGAGCCATTCAAAAACTTCTTGATGATGGTTTAGATGTTAACTCCAGAGATGCAAATGGAGACACGCTTCTTTTTTATGTTTTAACACGCCAGCTTGACTTTGATACGGCGCAAATGCTTATTGATGCCGGCGCAGATGTTAATTTGCCTTCAAACAACGGATTAACCCTTTTAGTTTTCACAACATCCATCATGAGAGAATTTCAAATAAAAAACAAAGATTTTCCAAAGTTAAACAATGAAATGCAACAAGCAAAAATTGCCGAACAGGAAAAATTTTTAGTCTCTCATACAGCAAAATTATTAGACTTTTTGCTAAAAAACGGAGCGGATGTTAATCAGGACACGCCGCAAGGAACAGCTTTGATGAACGCCTCAACAAATAATCTAAACATAAACCTTGTCAAAACTCTTTTGGCCTCGGGCGCTAAAGTTAATCAAAAAGACCGCTTAGGTCGCACCGCCTTATTTTATGCCGAAGCCTTTGGCAGTAATAGCATTTCAACGGAATTATTGAAATCCGGAGCAGATATCAGCATAAAAGATGACAACGGACAAACCTATTTAGACGTGTCAAAATTTGATATCTTAGACAGTTATGAAAATTGAAAATTATCCACGGATTCGCGGAATTATATTATTTTGTAGTGATTAATTAACCTTTATGATTTAAGGTATTTTTACCGGCCGGTAAGGGAGAACTTACTTGAGGTCATTTTTTAATTTTTTTGCAAAGGATGAATATTATGTTTAACAGCAGAATTAAATTAGGCTCTATTGCCCTGATGGCAGTATCCTTTTTACTCTCTGCCATAGGCAACGCGCATGCGTCTGAGTTGGATTTAATTATCCCGTCATTGTCTGACGCAACGTACAGCTTCTTTGGCTTAGATATTTCCGGAAATGGCTTACTATTAATCGGTATGGCTGTTTGTTTATTAGGCATGGCTTTTGGATTATGGGAATTTTTCAAAATAAAAAAAATGCCGGCACACGAAACTATGCTGAAAGTTTCTGAAACAATTTATGCTACTTGCACAACTTATATGAAACAACAAGCAAAACTGCTTTTGGTTTTAGAAATTTTTATTGCCGCCTGCATTATTTATTACTTTGCAATTTTAAATGGTACGCCTTTATTAAAAGTTTTAAATATTTTGCTTTGGTCTGTTTTGGGTATTCTTGGTTCTTATTCCGTTGCGTGGTTCGGCATGCGCATTAATACTTATGCCAATTCCCGCACATCTTTTGCATCTTTACAAGGCAAAGCATATCCCGTTATGAACCTTCCATTGCAATCCGGCATGTCTATCGGCGTATTGCTTATTTGCGTTGAACTTATAATGATGATGTTTATTTTAGTTTTTGTGCCTCGTGACACGGCCGGCGCATGTTTTATCGGTTTTGCCATCGGCGAATCCTTAGGCGCTTCCGCTTTGCGCATTTGTGGCGGTATTTTTACTAAAATCGCTGATATCGGAGCCGATTTAATGAAAATAATTTTCAAAATTGATGAAGATGATGCCCGTAACCCAGGTGTGATTGCCGATTGTACCGGTGATAATGCCGGAGATTCTTGCGGTCCGACCGCCGATGGTTTTGAAACTTATGGCGTGACCGGCGTGGCCTTAATCAGTTTTATCGTTTTAGCCGCAGGAATGGCTATCAGCGCTGATGGGGCAATTTCAGCCTATGAATGGGCTCCGGAACTTCAAGCTCGTCTAATCACTTGGATTTTTGTAATGCGCATTCTCATGATTATCACCTCTGTTCTTGCCTATGCTTTAAACGGCTTGATTTCTAAAAAAATCTACGGAGATAAAAAATCATTTGACTTTGAAGCCCCGTTAACAAGTTTGATTTGGTTAACATCACTTATTTCTATTTTAGTAACTTTTGGCGTTTCTTATCTCATGCTTCCAAAAGAAAACTTTGGTTCAAATATTTGGTGGGAAATGTCGGTTATTATCAGTTGCGGAACTTTGGCCGCGGCTATCATTCCCGAATTTACAAAAATATTTACATCATCCAAATCTCAACATGTTCAAGAAGTTGTTAATGCCAGTCGAGAAGCAGGTGCCTCTTTAAACATTATTTCGGGTATTGTTGCTGGTAATTTTTCCGGATTTTGGCAAGGCATTGTCATGGCCGGTTTAATGGCTGTGGCTTACATCACATCGCAAGGAGACTTATCGCAAATAATGATTTATCCAACCGTTTTTGCCTTTGGTTTGGTGGCTTTCGGCATGTTAGGAATGGGACCTGTCACAATTGCTGTTGACAGCTATGGTCCTGTGACAGATAACGCGCAGTCCGTTTTTGAACTTTCACAAATTGAAGATGTTAAAGGTATTAAAAAAGAAATCAAAAATGATTATGGATTTGAACCTGATTTTGAACAAGGCAAACATTTGTTGGAAGCCAACGACTCGGCCGGCAACACCTTTAAGGCAACTTCCAAACCGGTGTTAATCGGCACGGCGGTTATCGGTGCAACAACAATGATTTTTTCAATTATCCTGTTGCTAAATCTACAGCTTAATCTGTTAGATGCCCGCGTTCTTTTGGGATTGATTTTAGGCGGCGCCGTTATTTATTGGTTTTCAGGAGCTTCAATTCAGGCGGTTTCAACCGGTGCTTATCGGGCTGTAAACTACATTAAAGAGCACATCAAGCTGGACACTAAAAAAGCTGCTTCTGTTGAAGATTCTAAAACAGTCGTTAAAATTTGCACGCAATATGCTCAAAAAGGTATGTTCAATATCTTTATTGTTATCTTTTCATTTGCTATTGCTTTTGCCTTTTTCAGCCCAGAATTATTTGCAAGCTACTTAATTTCTATTGCCATATTTGGTTTATATCAAGCTTTGTATATGGCTAACGCCGGTGGCGCTTGGGACAACGCCAAAAAAGTGGTTGAAGTTGATTTAAATGAAAAGGGCACCGATTTGCATGCCGCGTCTGTTGTCGGCGACACCGTTGGCGACCCTTATAAAGACACGGCTTCTGTTGCCTTAAATCCAATTATCAAGTTCACAACCTTGTTTGGTTTGCTGGCAGCAGAAATGGCTGCAAAAGTTTCTGCTCATTCTGAATGCTTAGCCCTGAGTATCGGTATCGTCTTTTTCATTATCGGTATTGTTTTTGTATGGCGTTCATTTTATAGAATGCGTATTGAAGCAAAAAAGATTGACTAATTCAATTTAGTTTGCTAGAACGGCGGCGATATTACATATATCGCCGTTTTTTTTGTTATGTTTTAGGAGTTTATCATGGATGCTTTAACTGCTTTTTTAAGCACTTACAATACAACGCAATTTATAAGCGCTTTTGTCGTTTTATTTGCTATTATTGACATTATTGGCGTATTGCCTGTTGTTTTAAATTTACTGCAAGACGGAAGAACTATTCATGCCGGTCGCGCTTCTATTATTTCTCTTATTTTATTTTTGGGCTTTATGTATATGGGAAATGTTTTTCTGCAACTTTTCAGTTTGGACATTTCTTCATTTGCCATCGCCGGTTCCATCATCATTTTTATTATTTCCATGGAAATGATTTTGGATGTTCATATTTTTCACGAAAATAAATATTCAGCCAACGATGCAACGTTTACCCCTATTGTTTTTCCACTTATTGCTGGCGCCGGTGCTTTTACCACCATTTTATCAATCCGCGCTCAATATGCTGACTTAAATATTGTTTTGGCTATTCTGTGCAACGTCATTATCGTTTACTTGGGGTTAAAATTAGCTCCAAAATTGGAAAAAATGCTTTCCCCAGGAATTATCTGCATTTTCCAAAAAGCGTTTGGCATTATTTTGATGTCTATCGCCGTAAAATTATTCACAACAAATTTAACTTTATTGGTTGAGGGTACTCCTATTCAATAAGTAAAGTTTTTTTACAAAAAAACCGCCTTTAATTTACAAAGGCGGTTTTTCTTTTTTTATTTTGGTTCGTGTTTATTTATAAGATTCAATCCATGAAGAAATTGTTGATTGAGTGCTCAATCCAACTTTTGTATCAACTTGCTTTCCGTCTTTAAACAAAAACATAGTCGGAATACTGCGAATACCAAATTGACTGGCCGTTTCCGGAGAATCATCCACATTCATTTTATAGATTGTTACGCTTTCTCCCATTTCTTCATCTATTGCTTCTAAAATAGGTCCCAGCTGACGGCATGGTCCACACCATTCTGCCCAAAAATCGACCAGAACCAATCCTTTTGAGTTCAAAACATTTTCAGAAAACTGGCTGTCTGTTAATGATTGTGTCATAATTTTTCTCCTTTATATATTTCAAATGATAATCCTATATAATATTCTTTTGCTTAATATTAAAGCCTATCTTGCAAAGAGACAACAAATTTTTCAGGAAACACGCATTAACCTTGCCTCATTTGTCCATAAAATATATGTTTCCACTCTTTTACCTTGATAAATTTTATTCAGCAACTTTGCATACATTGACAGCTGATTAATATATGTTGCCGGAGTATTTTCCAATGTTTGAGCGGCCGGACGATTTGTTTTAAAATCGACAATTAACACCTTATCAGGCAACACCACCAAACGATCCAATTGCGCGGAAACAATTTTTCCGTCAACTTCACCCATAATTGGAACTTCCGGTTTTGAATTTTTACCAAAAATTTCTGCAAATTCAACATTATTTAAAAGATTGAGTACTTCTGTTTTTATTTGTTTTTTTTGAAAAATTGATAAATCTTCAGCATTTTTCTCTAAATATTCTTCAATTAAACTTTCCTTATTTTCATTGTTTTGAGGTAAAAATTGCAATAATTTATGGATAATTGCGCCTCGAAGGTAAAAGTTTCCGTTTTCGGACAAAGGGGATGACGAATCCGCATCTATTTCTTCTTCGCCATGAGATGGAGTATATGGTTTAGATAATAGAGACTCTTTTTCAGCATTCTGATAAATCCAAGTTTCAGGATTAGGCATTTTTGTTTCCGCTGATTTTTTATCCTCGGTTTTTTTAGCAAAAATTTCCGGTGCTTTTATTTCAAGAATTTCACCGTTTTTTTCGCCATTTTCTTGTAATGTTTCCTGACAAATGCCATACCATGAACGCGCATCGGCATTCTCTTTATTGGAAAAACCGCAAATATAAAGTCGATCTTCAGCTCTCGTTAAAGCCACATAAAGCAAACGCCTATACTCTTCAAAAGATTTTTTAGAATTTTCTTCTTTTATTTGGAGACATGTTTCATCATAACACTCGCTATTTAGCGGATAATAAGCTAAATTATCTTTCCAAAGCAACGCTTGTTCATTTTTTATATTTTTAATACGAACTGTATCCGGCATAAAGACCACCGGCGCTTGTAAACCTTTTGAACCATGAACGGTCATTAATCTTACCGCATCATTCCCTTTTTGCTCTGTTTCGCGTTTGATTTCGACCTCTGTTCGCCCAATCCAATCAATAAAACCTTGCAAACTTGGAATATGTGTCTGTTCATAAGAAATTGTCAAATTAATAAATTCATCCAACGCATCTTCAACTTCCATTCCCATACGTTCAGTAAACTTATAGCGTCCGTTCATCTTTGTCAGAACATAATTAAACAACTCGTACGGCCGAACAAAATCCAACATATTTAATAAATTTTGCAAATCCGCATATATTTCGGCATATTGAGAAAAATCACCTAATTTAGACCATACCGGTGCATTTCCGCGCTTAGCGCATATTTTCCACAAATCTTCGTCGCTTAATCCAAATAATGGTGATTTCAAGACCTCGGCCAGAGACAAATCATCATTTGGCAACAATAAAAATCGACCTAAAGAAACTAAATCTTGTACGGCAATTTGTTCACTCAGACGTAGCTTGTCGGCACCATTGATATTTACCTGATTATCTTTGCATGCTCTTATAAACTCCTCTACAAAACTATTTCTTGTTTGGACCAGAACCATAATATCTCTGTAATGAAAATTTTCTTTATCCACCAACTCTTTGATTTTTTCCGCCATCATGAGCGCTAATTTCTTTTTTACCGATGTTTCTTGACTCATTTCAAAAGGCGGCAACCAATCATCTTCGCTACTTTTACTTTTTTTATCGGCAACCAATAAAGGCCAAACCTCAACTTTTCCGGCCTCGCCTCTTCTAAAAGGAACATGATGCACCGTCTCTCCCTGAGCCGTTACGCCCTCAGAAACATTTTCTTTTGCAAATATTTTATTGACTGTCTCTAAAACCGGTGATACCGAGCGAAAAGACACTTCCAAATTTACTTTTTGAAAATCCGGCGCAGCTTTTTCAGAAAAATAGGCAGACATCCTATCAAACTTGTCTGGATCGGCGCCTTGAAAACTGTAAATCGACTGCTTTCTGTCCCCCACAGCAAACACTGTTCTTTTTCTATCATTAGTTCCTTTGCCGGCAAAAAATTCCTCACTAAGAGACTTTATAATATCCCATTGATTCGGCGAAGTATCTTGAGCTTCATCTATCAAAATATGATCTATACCGCCATCTAACTTAAAAAGCACCCACGAAGCCACCGCACTATCAGATAACAAATGGCGAGTGAGCAAAATTAAATCTTCATAATCCAGTTTTGAATATAGCTTTTTGAAATTATTATAACGTAAATTTAACTCACGCGTAATAATCAAAACCGACTTTGTTGATTGGTATAATCTGATTTTACACAGTTTTTCTTCATTTTGTAAGATTCTTTCACACTCTTTTCCCAATCTCTCAGCCAGAAAAGAATCGGCTGAAATTGATTTTTTATCCGCTAATTTTTGAGGTATTGTTCCATCTTTATTAAGAAATAAATTTTTATAATCTTGATAATTATTAAAATTTCCTTTTTCTATAATAAATTTTTCCATTTTTTCAGCGCGTTCCGAATCCTTTTTTCCGCCATTAAGCAATGCAACAACATTCTTTCGTAAATCATCGTAATTTATATTTTTCATAAATTCGGAAATTACAGTCTGCTCCGTGTCATCCATTGAAATTTGCAAACTGTGCGCCAACTTTGACAACAAATCTTTCTGGCTTGGATACATTGCAAACATTTCAGATAATTTGGAGCGGTTTATCGTTATGTTTTTCATAACTTTCGGAAAAGAATATTCACTTAAATTTTCAGTTAAAAACATTAAAGCATCTTTAAGCGGGCAATCGGCACCATATTCGGTTGTTTCCAATAATTCTTTTTGAATTTGTTTTAGCGCATCCGCAGAACTTTCATCGTCCAAAATATCAAAATATGGAGAAATTCCAGTTTCTAAGGGAAATCTTTTTAATACTTCCTGACAAAAACTATGAATTGTTTGTATTTTGATTCCCCCCGGCGTGTCAAGCAAGACAGCAAATAATGTACGGGCTCGATTTTTATATTTCAGCAACAGCTTTGTATCTGCCATTTCTTTTCCCAAAAGCTCAAATAAATTTTCTTCAAGCTTTTCATCTGTTTGAACAGACCACTTGCTTAATCGTTCTGAAATTCTTGTATTCATTTCAACCGCGGCCGCTTTAGTATATGTTAAACATAAAATACGCTGAGGTTTTACCCCATCTAAGAGTAAACGCAAAACCCTGTCAGACAGTACTTTTGTTTTTCCCGTTCCCGCAGAAGCTTCAACCCAGACCGATTTCAAAGGATTGGCCGCCGAATGTTGTTGGGATGAAGCTTTCCGGCTCATTTCTTTACGCAAAAATTCAAAATCTTCTCTAGTTTTCATCTGTATCATCCCTTATTGACCACTCTAAAAAACGAGAAAGATGGTCATAATCCGAATAAGCAGGA
Source organism: uncultured Alphaproteobacteria bacterium (assembly GCA_934254675.1). GTDB lineage: Bacteria > Pseudomonadota > Alphaproteobacteria > RF32 > CAG-239 > RUG410. The sequence continues at coordinate 22,275 of CAKQLP010000004.1, forward strand.
GCTTCATGCGGATTTGGTTTAGCTAAATATGGAGTTTGTTCAAAATCAAAACGGCTAATCAGCATTGATATACGTTCTTTTGTTACTTCCAAACCTTTTGCACTTTGCTCCTCATTGGCGATAATTTCTTTATCTCCAAGTTTCCAATAGCGTAAAGTCGAGACTTTTTTGTTTTTTATTCCTTCAAAGCCTCCATTTTCGGCAATAATCCCTTCAATAGGCAATTGCGGCGCCATTCCGCTGCATATTTCTTTTGTTGAACGTGCTTTTCCTGTTTTATAATCTAATATATTTAACTTGCCGTCCTTAGTTTCATCTATTCTATCTGCTTTGGCTGTTATTGTAAAAATTCCTTCCGGCGCCTTAAAATCTATATATCCGCTAATTTCATTGTGCACTTTTTGAATTTCTTTCCGATAACCGTTTTCAACGCCAACCAGCCAATCAATTGTTTTAATAAACCGCGGCCACCAAAAGGCCTTGACATCTGGGCTTATACCTTTATTTGCAAATTCTTGTTCGCCTAAAATCAAAAACTGTTTTTTCGCGTCAGAAGGATAACTGTCGCCATTATACTTATTATTAAATTTTTCAATAACCGTATGAACAATGTTCCCATAATCCCGAAAGGCTACATCCTCATCTAAATTTTCTAACGGATAAAGATTCAAAATATATTTTGCAAAAATTGTATATGGATCACGCATCAGCATTTCAAAATTAACGGCAGACAACTTCCGCGGACGTAAATTGACCGGTGGACAAGGCTTAGGAACAGAAATACGCTTCTGTTCAACAGCTCTTTCCAAATATTTTGCCCACAACGCGTATTTTGTGTCTTTTATATCGAGGTTATTTTTAACTTCGCCAAAATTTGCCTCTCTTACGGTTTCAAGACGTAGCCACCAACGAGATTTATTCGTCGGTGTTCCATCAACCCGTTCTGCTCTTGTTAAATAAACATTTTTACCATTAAGCAAATGTGCAAAATCGGCAGCTGCCACACCTATTGCACGCTCTGGAAGAGGATAGCCGAAATCCTTTTTCATGGGACGGGATAACCACATGTCCGCTGATGGTAATTTAGGCCAAACACCCTCATTGACTTCACCGATGATCGTCACATCAAATTGATTCAAGCGAGCTTCTATCGGTCCTAAAATTTTAATACGCGGATGCATTCCATAACGAACACGAACATTTTGTTCCAAAAGCATAGCTTCTAGCAGCGGAAGATAATCTTTAGGCGCTGCGCTGCCCAACAATTCACCTTTTATAGAAAATTCGCCGACAAACTTGGCTGCTGACTGACCGGCATCATTTTTCCAAATAATTTTATCACCGCTTTTTACATCCGTATTTGCCAACTGTTCCGCAATTTTAATATGACAAATAAAGAAATCTTTGATATTTATTTCTTTTTGAGCATACATCTCTGCCAACGGCTGTAAAATATCCTTAATTTTTTTCAAGAAATTCTGTTGCTCCGCGGTTAAATTTTCTTTTTTCCGCCAGCTTAATTCTAAATATCTCACTCTGTAATTAAAATCTGCATATTTTAATCCACATGAAACAAAAGGGTGTTTTAGCAAAGAAAGCAAACTAATTTGAGAAAAATTTTCATCCAGCACATTTACTATAAGCCGCAAATAGATACCAATCGGTGTTAAAGATAATGGTTGTCCGGCAGAATCATCGGCTATAATATCCCATTTTTTTAATTCGGAAATAACGCGTCGAGCCAAATTTCTGTCCATTGTAACCAATGCGGCTGTTTTTTCAGGCTGTTCCAAAGTATGACGCATAATAAGAGCTATCGCTTGCGCTTCTTGCCGAATGTCATCACAATTTATTAATTGCACCCCATTAAATGCGTCTTCCGGCAAAGGCGTTGCCGACAATCGTCTCCATTCTCCGGAATCTGTCGCCGGCCGCATAATTTCTGAAACCAACAATTCTCGTGAAAAAACTTTTTGCTTGGGCAACGACACAATAGATGAGCGCTCAATTTTTAAATAATCCAATAATTCTTTCAACTCAAACTGCGGATGATTTTCATCTATCTGCGCCCATCCAGAATCTTCCAAACAAATATCCAAACCATACAGCCAAACCTCCCCGTTTGGCAATTCCAAAACCGTTTGCACAAGTTCTTTCATTATAGGAAAAGCCGCCGTTGTTCCCGCAACAACAATTTTTTGTTTTGTCTGAGTTTGCCTCCAAATTTTTAATTCCTCGGATAACAACACCTTACGTCGATAAGCTGCGTCAATTTTATTTTTTTCCACCAAAATTTTCGGCCAAAATTCCGTGATAATATTTAAAAGTTTTAAATTCTCCTGCCAGTGCACAGCGTATTCAGAAGGGACAATGCTTTGCAAACGCGAAAAATCCAGATTTTCATTATAAGCCAAGTCCATTAAATCCGCTAAATTTTTTGCCAAAGCATATGCTTGTGACAAAGAAAGAGAGCTCAATCCCAACTCTGTCGGTTTTTGCATAATCAACCGCGTGAAAATTAAAATCCGTTCGGTTTTGGAAATTTCTGGCTGCATTTTTTTCAAAACAGCACTGTTATTTCCCGTTAAAAAAACTTCATCTTCTTCTGTTTCGGCAATGGGCTTGATTTGTGGTAAAATTGTCGGAACCAAGCCATGCAAACGCACAAAAGCATCGGATAAACTTTGACAAGCCCGACGATTAGGAAGTAAAAATAAAACCTCTGCCAACGCGTCCGGATGTTCTTTATATTCATTCAAAAAATGCTCGGCTAAAACATCAACAAAGGATTCTCCTGCATTTACATTAAAAATCTTTGTCTTAGCCATGCTCTTCTCCTATATTTTTTCTAAAAAGCTTTTCAGTTTTTTTACGGCACGGCCCCGATGAGAGATTTTATTTTTCACATCACTCGGCATTTGCGCAAAGCTGCAATCAAAACCTTCCGGTACAAACAAAGGGTCATACCCGAATCCGCTGTTTCCCTTTGGTTCAAAAGCAATCTCTCCGTCAACTCTGCCTTCAAATAATTCATATTTACCTGATGGCCAAGCCAGTGACATCACGCAAGTAAAATGGGCTTTACGACTTTTGTTTTGACTTTGCGCCATTTCCGACAGCAATTTTTCCATTCCTTTTACAAAATCCCGATTTGGAGCGTAACGAGCCGAATACACCCCCGGCGCCCCATTTAAGGCATCGACGCATAATCCAGAATCGTCCGCCAAACATGGAATACCTGTCAAACGGGCAATCGTCTGTGATTTTAGAAGAGAGTTTTCCCAAAAAGTTTCACCAGTTTCTTCTACATCCGGCAAATCCATATCAAGTGCCGATTTAACATTTATATTAAATGGTTTTAAAAGCTCTTTAATCTCTTTTATTTTACCCGCATTATGACTTGCGAAAATTATTTCCGATAACATAAAAAAAGACTCCTATTGCTTCAGCGCTTTTTTTTGCGCCATTATAAGTTGATGAATTCCTTGTTTTGCCAAACGCCATAACTCATCGAATTTCTTTTCACTAAATACAGCTCCCTCGGCTGTTGCCTGAATTTCAACAATTTTTGACGTTTCCGTTAAAACGAAATTTGTATCCGCATCCGCGTGTGAATCTTCCTCATAATCTAAATCCAGCAATGGTTCATCCGCATAAATGCCGCAAGAAACCGCCGCCACACACTCTCGAACCGGATTACGAGGCAACGCACCCATTTCAACCATTTTTTGCAAAGCCAAATAAAGAGCAACAAAACCACCGGTTATCGACGCAGTGCGTGTTCCGCCATCAGCTTGTAAAACATCGCAGTCAACCTGCACGCATACTTCAGGCATTTCAGCCAAATCCACAGCAGCCCGCAATGAACGACCGATTAACCTCTGTATTTCAGCTGTGCGACCACTTACGCCTTTTGTCTCACGAGTCACTCGTGTTTGCGTCGCCCTCGGTAACAAAGAATATTCTGCCGTAATCCATCCCCGACCGCTATCTTTAAGCCAAGCCGGAACTTCCTTGCTCACACTGGCCGTGCACAGAACATGGGTGTTTCCACATTTTATCAAACAAGAACCTTCCGCATAAAGGTTGACATTTGGAATAATCTCCACCGGACGCAACTCTTCAGCTCCACGGCAATCTTTTCGCATTTTACCTCCTTATTTTTCCATATTTTTTCGTGTATTGTTAAAAAAATGATGGACAGCCGAAGCCACTCTTTTAACCGTGTTTTCAACTTTTTCATCTCGAGTTTCAACAACAATGTCCGCTTGAGAATAATATGGGTATTCTTCTGTAATATACTCCTGAAGCTTATTTTTTACAGTTTCATTATCCCCCAGTAAAAAAGGACGTCGAGTCCGTCCGGCCGTACGATGATACAGAGTATCAATATCCGCTTTCAGCCAAACTGTTACCGCATGCTCCTTTGCAAGTTCTCGTGTCTGAGCGGCGACAAAAGACCCGCCGCCCGAGGCCAAAACACAAGGAACTCCTTGCAACAGCCTTTTCATAACCCGCTCTTCTCCCGCTCTGTATTCTTTTTCACCAAAACATTTAAAAACATCAACTAAAGACAGCCCTGCCGCTTTTTCAATTTCTTGATCGCCATCAATAAATGGCAAAGATAAACGACGAGCCAACCTTTTTCCAACGCTCGTTTTTCCGCTTCCCATTAAGCCTACGAGCAAAATTATTTTATTAATCTTAGGCATTTTTTTAATTTTTCTTGTTCAAACCTTTGCTTTCTATTGACCTAATAATATAACCTTGTTACTATTAATCAATCTTTTTTAACAATTGATAAGGAAGAATTTTATGAGAAGACAATCTACTTATAATCAAAACAGCAATATCAAAATTATCTTATATGCCTTAGGTTTTGTTCTTTTTGCCGGTATTGCATTTTTAATGGTTCACGATATTCAGGTTCCAACAGAGCATGTATCTCAAGAAATTGCTGTAAATTTAGACAATTAAATTATGATTGGGCGGTATCTTAATCAGTTTTTAGAGGCAAAATCAGCCGAATCTGGTTCTGCACTTTTGACTATTTCTGCTTATGAAACAGATATTGTTCAATTTTTAAATTTCAGCGGCATTTCCAGCTTTTCTGAATTAACTGAAGAACGAATCGAAAAATTTATTCAAAATCTGCAAACACAACAATATTCCCCCAAAAGCATTGCACGTAAACTTTCGGCAATAAAGGAATTTTGTAAATTTCTATACTCCGAAAAAATTATAACAGACAATCCTTCGTCAAATATTCTTACCCCAAAACAGCAAAAACCGCTTCCAAAATTTTTGTCGGCAGAAGAAATCCTTAAAATCATTCAAACCGCCTTCTCAAAAAAAGATTACAGATATTGGCGAATCGGCGTAATGATTGAGTTAATGTATGCCACGGGCTTGAGAGTTTCCGAACTTGTCGGTTTGCCCGAAACATCAATCAATTATAACAAAGGATTGATTACAATTTTAGGCAAAGGAAGCAAAGAACGTATTGTTCCGATTGCCGCGCGGGCTTTATCAGCACTACAAGATTATGGCGACTTGCGCAAAGAATTTATTAAAAATAAAAAAACATCTCCATGGCTTTTTCCTTCTTTAATTTCAACATCCGGTCATTTAACACGCGACGCATTTTATAAAGATTTGAAAAAATTAGCCATAGATTGCGGCATTTACCCATCCCGCGTATCTCCGCACGTTTTGCGTCACTCTTTCGCCACCCATTTATTAAATAATGATGCTGATTTACGCTCTGTGCAAAAAATGTTAGGTCATGAAAATATAACCACCACTGAAATTTACACTCATATTACCTCTCAAAAACTGGGAGACATTATCCGAAAGAAACATCCTCTTGCCCAATTCGGCGAAGCTGACGGAGATTAATTTATGGTAAAAAAAGAGATTTTGATAAAAGAAGAGCATACTCTGGAAGATTTGACCAGCATCGCCAAAACCATAAAACCGATAGCCAAACAAATTCTTGGCAGCAAGGGATTGATGGAAATGGAGATTTTATCCGGCTGGGCAGGTATTGTCGGCAACGAGCTTTCTCAATTCACACTTCCGCAAAGAATATCTTTTAAAAAAAATGAAAGAACAAACGGAATCCTTGAGTTGTTGGTTTTGAGCGGCGCCTTTGCTCTTGAAATTCAACAGCGAGAGCCGCAAATTTTAGAAAAAATAAACACTTTTTTCGGCTATACGGCCATAACAAAATTAAAAATAATTCAAAACAGCTGTCCAGAAAATTTTTTACTATCCAAAAATCCCATTGATAACCTGAAAAATTTTCTTGTATCTGAAGAAGAACAAAATTATATTACAGAAATAGTTAAAGACGTAGAAAATAAAGATTTGCGCCAACATTTGGAAAATTTAGGCAAAGCAGTGTTTGGCAATAAAAAAAATTAGGAGGTTCTTTTGGATAATTTTATAAAAGCTCTAAGTAAAACCGCAACATTTATACTTGCTTTTTTTGCTGCTGCTTATTTCTATTTCAGCTATAAAGGTTTTGTTATTGAGCCAAACGGAAATATTGTTTTAAAAACACAAACAGCCGTTGCCGCAGAAAAAAATGGAATGGCAACAGTTTTATCCAAAAACATTCATCTCAACGCCTCTGAAAAATTTGCCATTGGTTCCATAAACGCGCCGCTCACGCTATATGAATTTTCATCATTGGGATGTCCGCATTGCGCAGACTTTCACTTGCAAGTTATTCCAAAGTTGGAAGAAACATATGTTAAACAAGGTCTTTTACGAATTGTTTTTGTGAATTTTCCTCTAGATAAAAAATCAATGCAAGCAGCCTTACTGTTGCAATGTTCCTCTCCAGATAATTATCACGCTTTTTTAAGCAGACTGTTTGATAAACAAAGATTCTGGTATTTAGCTAGCGACGTCACTCCTTTACGAACTTATGCCGCCGAATTCGGCATCAGCTATGATGAAGCAGAAGCCTGTCTGCATGATGATGAAATGGCTCAATCTATTGTTTCCGATCGTCAACAAGGTTTAAAACAACTGAACATGCAAGGCACTCCAGCCTTATTGTTCAGCGGAAGAGACGGAAATGAAATTATTTATTCTGCGGCAAGTTTTAATTCCATAAAACAATACTTGAATACAAGATATTCTCAGCTGGGAGTTTCTGTATTCGAATGAAAACACAACCTAAAGACATAGAATCTATGGAAGAGCGTATTCGCCAGATGAAATCTCATCAGCAAAAAGCGAATAGTTCTGAAGGCGCGGCAAAGAAACACGACACCATAGCCAATGCTTTTAGAATCGGCACGGAATTTGTAGCGGCAGTTTTTGTCGGAATGTGTATCGGCTACATGTTAGATAAAATTTTCGGGACTAAAGTCATTTTTATTCTTGTATTTTCTTTATTTGGGTGTATGGCTGGTATATTAAATGTTTATCGCACGGCAAAAGAAATAGATAAATCGATCCAAAAGGAAAAAAATTAATGTCTAGTCCTATTGAGCAGTTTGAAATAAAAAAAATTGTACCTTTTGAAGTAAATGGTATTGATTTATCTTTTACAAACTCTACCCTTTGTATGTTTATAACAATCGCTGTCATTGTTGTAAGCATGGGACTTTGTTTGAGAAAAAGAAATATTATTCCCACAATGGCACAAACAATTCCGGAAGCAGTCTATGGTTTTATTCAAGGAATTATGGGTGAAACTTTAGGAAAAAATGGTGTAAAATACGTTTCTTTTGTTTTTGCTTTGTTTACCTTTATTGCCGGCGGCAATATTTTAGGTCTATTTCCATACAGTTTTACTTTTACATCTCATATTGCCGCTGTCGGCGCCCTATCTATTTTTTGCCTTTTAATGAATATTGTGGTCGGCTTAAAAAAACGGGGGCTGGGATATTTAAGAACTTTTTTACCGCATGGTGTTCCCCTATTGATGGCACCGCTTATCGTTCCAATAGAAACGATATCTTTGCTATCTAAACCTTTTAGCTTAACAATCCGTTTGGCCGTGAATATGTCTGTCGGACATATCATTCTAAAGGTTTTAGGTGGTTTCATTGTATCAATGCAAATCTTTGGATTTATTCCATTGATTGCTGATATGGGAATCATTATGTTTGAGCTTTTTGTTACTCTGTTACAAGCTTATATATACACAACACTCAGTTGCGTTTATTTAAATATGGCAGTAAGTGATGAACATTAAATTTTATTTGACTAAACGAAAGGAACTTAAAAATGGAAAATGAAATTATGCAAAATAAAACTTTAGCTTATTTGGGAGCCGCCATTTGTGCTTTGGCCATGACTGTTGCTGCTTGGGGCTTAACTAAATTATGGGTTGCTTTGATTGAAACTGTAGGTCGTAATCCTCAAGTAAAAAAAGACGTTACATTGTTTGGCTTTATCGGAATGGGTTCCATTGAAGCTATTGCATTGTATATTTTAGTTATTGCTATTTTAATGATTATCTAATCATAGATTTGATATTTAAGGTAATTCAATGCCCCAATTAGATTTATCAACTTATGCCTCTCAGGCTTTTTGGATGATTTTGAGTTTTAGCGTATTATGGATTTTGCTGTCTGTTTTCGTTACTCCCAAAATTACGGATATTTTGGAACAGCGTAAACGAAAAATGGATGATTATATCCGTAAAGCGGAAAAGTTAAACCAACAGGCAAAATTATCCTTAGAAAAATATGAGAAAGCGTTGAACGATGCCAAAATTAAAGCGAATGAAAATATTCTGGCAAATCAAAAAGAATCTGCAGCTTTTTTGGCCGAAGAACATCGTCTGCTCAATGAACGATTGAATAAACAAATTGCTGAAAGTGAATTTAAGCTGGCTAAAGAAAAGCAAGAAACTTTGCAGCAAATTGAAATTCTTTCACAGAATTTAGCTTTTGATTTAGTTCAAAAGTTAGGTTTTACGCAAATAAGTAAAGAGGATATTGAAAAATCGACTACCGCAAAAGGAGGCGCTAATGGCTAATGACGCTATAAGTGATTCCATGCAAGATATTTCTAATGAAGCACCTATTCAAACAGGCAATGATTTAATAGATGCAACGCAAAATGCCATAATTGATGCAGCTGAAAACGTATCAGAGGTGTTTGAAAAAAATAATCCTGATATTTCACATCAACTTGAAAACTTGCCTTTTTACGCCGATGTAGAATTCTGGGTTGGTATGGCGTTTGTCTTGGCTATTTGTGTTTTAGCCAAACCGGCTTTTTGTTTTTTGAAAAAAGCAATGCACCAAAAAATAGACAGCGTAAAACAGCAAATTGATGACGCGGTTAAGCTTCGGGACGACGCGCAAGAATTATTAGCTCGTTATGAGCAAAAGTTTGCTTCAACCGATAAAGAAATTGCCCAGATTTTAGAACAAGCGGAAAAAAATATAGCAAATCAAAAGAAAAATGATTTAGCTATATTAAAAGAAAACACTGCGGTAAAAGAGAAAGAAATTAGACGCCGGATAACAAGTTCGACAGAAAATGCTCTTTCAGAAATAAATAAATCAGTTGCAAATTCTGCAATTGCTTTAGCTAAAAAGGCTATTGAAACTTATATAACAAAAGCAAACAAAGAAACGCTGATAGATAATTCTATCTCTGGATTAGATAAATTTATAAAATAACGCTAATTTACTTTAAGAAAAAGGTTTTAATAAAATTTATTAAAACCTTTTTCTTTTGGATTGTAAAAATAAAAAGGAAGTTAAACACTTCCTTTTTATTACTTGTAAATTCAGGAAACTAGAGTTCGCCGGCAGCGTATCTTTGTGCCATATCAGACAATTTGATAGCTTTAATTTGGTCTGCGTGACCAGCTGCGCCAAAGGCAATATAACGAGCTTCGCAAACTTTCTGCATTTCTTCAATAGCAGGTTTCAAATATTTACGAGGGTCAAATTCTTTTGGATTTTCAGCAAATACACGACGAATAGCACCAGTAATAGCCATACGAGAATCGGTGTCAACATTAACTTTGCGAACGCCGGATTTAATACCGCGAACGATTTCTTCTACCGGAACACCGTATGTCTGAGGGATGGCACCGCCGTAAGCATTGATTAAGTCTTGTAATTCTTGTGGAACCGAAGAAGAACCATGCATTACCAAGTGAGTGTTAGGTAATTTGGCATGAATTTTTTCAATAACATCAATAGCCAAAATATCACCATCCGGTTTGCGAGTGAATTTGTAAGCACCATGAGAGGTACCAACAGCCACAGCCAAAGCATCCAAGTGAGTTAAAGCGACAAATTCGGCGGCTTCATCAGGGTCGGTTACCAAGCGTTTTCTATCCAAAGTACCTTCGGCACCGTGACCATCTTCTTTGTCGGCCTTACCGGTTTCCAAAGAACCGATAACACCTAATTCACCTTCAACTGAAGCGCCAACAGCGTGCGCACGAGCCACAACTTCTTGAGTTACGCGAACGTTATATTCAAATGAAGCCGGTGTTTTACCATCAGCTTCCAAAGAGCCGTCCATCATCACCGAACTGTAACCATTTACAATGGCAGATTGGCAAATATTAACAGATGCGCCATGGTCTTGGTGTAAACAAATTGGCAATTCTGGAAACATTTCAATACCAGCCATAACCATGTGGCGAATCATTGGGTCACCAGCAAATTTGCGAGCTCCGGTAGAAGTTTGCAAAATAACAGGGGCGTTTACTTTTTTAGCGGCTTGTAAAACAGCCAAAATTTGTTCCATATCATTTACATTGAAAGCCGGAACGCCATAGCCGTGTTCCGCCGCATGGTCAAGAATTTGACGCATAGATACTAAAGGCATTTTTTTCTCCTTAAAAAGTTATTTTAACTGTCTAAAATATATGCAATTTCTATTTTTTTGCAAGCTTTTTATTTCTTCTTTTACTCGCTGAAATTTTGCAGACCATAAAATTTATAATATGCTCCTTTTTCGGCCAATAGCTTGTTATGCGCCCTCTGTTCCACAATTTTGCCCCTATCCATAACCACCAGCGAATCCAGCGGTAGCAAGCAACAATATTGCCTTCCAAATAACCTAAACCCTTAATTTTGTTTTGCGTAAATACTTAAGGATAAATCCGAAAACGCTCATCCGGCAAGTTCCTTGCGGCGTTTCTTTAGCTTTGTAAGTTTTTCACTAACATTACCGGTATCGCGTCCGGTTTTGGCCAAACGGTCATACATGCGGCTGATTTCTTTTTCCAGATAAGCGGTTTCTATTTCATTACGCAAAACGGTCCGTTCCTGATAAGTGCCAGATGTGTTGATTTTTTGCATTTTTTCAAGAGATTCTTCAACTTCTAGATTATAATTGAGCTTTTGCTTAATAAAATACGGAAGTTCATAAACCAATTGACGCGCGTTGGCATAAGCTTCTTGTCCGTCAACGCATTTAATATAACGTTTTTTCAGCAAACGGAAAGCTATTTCCAATTCTTCATTATTATCAACCACGATAAACGGCACCGGATTGGCAAATCCTTCTTGAGCAATATACTTTAAAAACTCCAACAAGTGATGGAAAAAGCCGTTGATATTATAAATAATAAATGGTTTCATCGGCAACATGCCATCTTGCATAGCCACGCAATCATAAGCAAGCTCATCCAAAGTTCCCACACCACCAGGGGCAAAAACCACAAAATCTGCCTCCAACAATTTCTGCTTGCGTTCTTCCAAGGTTTTAGCGACCACGATATCCATTTTGTTAATCAGCTCATCATCATTTGGATATAAATCAAAATATTTTTTGGTGGTAATGCCCTGAATAGGTGCACCTTCCAACTTACATTGCCGTTTATTCCAACCATCAAGCACACCTTTGGCTACTGCCCCCATAATACCGCTGTTAGACAAACCAAAATCCAATTTAAATTCCATTTTAACAATTTTTTTGCCCAAGTTATAAGCTTCTTGCGCATAAGCCGTGTCATTGCCGGAACGAGAGCCACCTGCCACAAAAACACGGATACCCTCTTCTTTATTGGCTTGTTTAAAACTTTGGATTACTTTTTCTTCGATATTACAGGTTTTATTTTCCATTTTTAGAGCTCCTCAATGTCGCCTTTAGCCTGATTAACATAAAATTCCGCCGCAAAATCCGTTAGAGAATCATTTTCAAGAGCTGTCCGCAAACCTTGCATTAAACGCTCATAGTAGCGAATGTTGTGCCAAGTTAAAAGCATTATGCCCAAAACCTCATTGCATTTTTGCAAGTGGTGAATATAAGCGCGGCTATAATGTGTGCATAGCGGGCAATCGCAACCTTCTTCCAACGGCCGATAATCTTCGCGATGACGCGCGTTGCGAATATTTATTGGTCCATATTTTGTAAAAGCCTGAGCCGTACGTCCAGAACGAGTTGGCATTACGCAGTCAAACATATCCACACCGCGCAAAACCGCGCCGACAATATCATCCGGACGGCCGACACCCATTAAATAACGCGGTTTATCTTCCGGCAACATATCTGGCGCATAATCTAAAACTTCAAACATTTTTTCTTGCCCCTCGCCAATGGCCAACCCACCAATGGCATAGCCGTCAAAACCTATTTCCCGCAAGGCTTTTGCCGACTCTTCACGCAAGTCTTTATAGACATTTCCCTGCTGAATGCCAAAAATTCCATAGCCGTCACGGTCAATAAAAGCCTCTTTGCTGCGTTTTGCCCAGCGCATGGACATCCGCATAGATTTAGCGCAAGTTTCATAAGTTGAAGGATAAGGCGTGCATTCATCCAGACACATTGTAATATTCGAATCCAATTTATGCTGGATTTTCATTGACTCTTCCGGACTTAAAAAGAATTTTTTTCCATCAACATGTGAACGAAACGTAACCCCTTCTTCTGTTAATTTACGCAAGCCGCTTAAACTCATAACCTGAAAACCGCCAGAATCGGTCAAAATAGGTTTGTTCCAATTCATAAATTTGTGCAAACCACCCATTTTTTCTACCAAATCTGCCCCTGGGCGCAGCATTAAATGATAGGTATTACCCAGCAAAATTTCCGCGCCTGTCGCCGCCACGCTTTCCGGCATCATGGCTTTGACCGTGCCGCAAGTTCCCACCGGCATAAACGCCGGCGTATTAACCACGCCGTGTTTGGTGATTAAACGGCCGCGTCTGCTTTTACCTATTTTTTTATCTATTTCAAACTTTAGTCCCATGTCTTTTCCTATTGTTATTTAACTTTTGAACGAACCGGAATAGGATTTCCTATCCCTTTTTCTAGATTTTTTCTATTTACGTATCCGGCCTCGCCATTGTCAATGATTATTTTAAACCATTTCTTATCCGGCGTATATCCAACCAAACGAACCGTTTGCCCTTTAATTCCCTCTAATAAAACATCATAGCGGTTATCCGGTCCGTAATAAATTTCAACATTATCTTTTAGATGATAAAAAACAGCGTCGTCCGTTTTTCCACCATCTATTTTTATAATTCTTGTTTCTACTTGGTCGTCAGCAACACGTATTCCACCGATAACAGTTTCTTTGTAGTAGCTGGAATTTTGATGATGCGGTAATGAAATCATGCCAATATTTTTAAAAACAGCAAGGATACAAACACAAGCGACCATGCCCAAAAATACCGGTAAAATCATTTGCCTAAATTTTAATTCTTGGGCCGACCATTTTGGCAATTTTATTTTTTTCTGAGGATGATAATCCAAAATATCCAAGTACGTTTTCAAAAGTTCATAGGCTCGGCTTTCATTGGCTGTCATTTGTTGTGCCTGCTTTGCATAAATCCACGCCATATTTATATTTCCGGCATTGTCATAAGCTATCGCATTATGAATAAGAAGCTTAAAATTATCCTCATCATTTGCTTCAGACATTGCTAAATTATAACCTATCGCTTTTATATTTTCATTAAAAGATTGCAAGCCCCACCACCCTTTCAGCCAATTAGAAATTGAAGTGGATAAAACCATATCTTTTGCTTCTGAATAATTACAAATATCTTTTGTTTCCTTTATTTGAAAACCATGAATATGCGCAAAAACTTTTCTTTGTTTTAAAACACGCAAGGCAGCATCTTCTTTTCCTCTTTGATTTTTATAAATTTTCAACGAATCCATTTCCGGAAAATCTTTATCTGTGTAAACCAATGACAGCAAATCGTATTTCAGTCTATTTTTTTGGTCCTTCAAAACATTGTAGGCCACTGAAATTTTTTGAAATATTTCAACAGCGTCAGGATTATCATTATGGTCTGGATGCCAATACTTAGCACATTTATAATATTGCTGTTTGATAAGAGATAACGGTGCATTTGGCGTGACTTCCAAAATATAATAATACCCTTTTGCATCAAAATTAGAATTCACTTTTTATCTCCTCCGCATACAATTTTCGAGCAATATTAAAAACATCTTCGGCCGCTTCTGAAGACGGATACCTGTTTAATAACAACACATGGTTGCGAATGGCGTCTCTCACTCTTGTATCTCGGCGAATTACACCTAATAGCGGCGGCGTTGAAAACATGTATTGCTCACAAGCATGTTGCAATGTGTTATACGTTCTTAAACCGTCTTCATAAGAATTAGCATAATTAATGACAATTTGCAAACTTTTATAAGATAAACTCGTAATGTTCTTTTGTAAAAAATCATATGTCGAAACAAGATTTGACGGTTCATGCGTGCAAACCAAAATAATATTTGATAAAGGCAACATATTATGCAATATTTTTTCAGATGACGGCAAATCCACCACCACTTCATTATAATTTTGCGCAATAAGAGACAGTTCATCCTTCAATATTTGCAATCGGCCCAAGGGAACACCTTCTAGCAAGTCACTGCCGGCTTGACCGCTGATAACATCAAATTTCTTTCTATTTATAGGAGTTATCGCTTGGTTTAGCGTTATCTCTCCGGAAAGAACCTGATTTAAATACCCTTTATACGGAATATCCAATTGAAAATCCGTATTTAACAAACCATTGTTTGCATCAAACAGCAAAACACTTTGATGAAGCATATTCAAAGCATGCGCTAATGTTATTGAAAACCACGTCTTTCCCATGCTTCCCAAACCGGATGCCACCGCAGTCATATGAAACGACGGTTCTAAAAATAAACTTTTATCTAATTTTATACTATCTTGATTTATCATCTTGTACTTTTCTTTTTTTATTATATGATAGTGGCAAATTTATCTTTTTTATGCAATCGGTTAAAAACTTTTTAACACAATTTATTGTATAAAGGAATACTTTCCAGGAGCAAAAATGAAAAAGCTTGTTATTTGTTGTTTGTTAATTTTGTCTGTAACCATAAACAATGCGATGGCGCAAAATATGGTACAAGAGGAAAGTTATTTAAAAAATAACTTAACTTATATCGGTTTGCCGGATTATCCTCCTTTTTCATACTTTGAAAAACACTCTAAAAGGGTTATATATAAAAGCGCGTTCTTGAAACCTTTAGAAAATATCGCCGCTCAATACGGGTTTAAGCTAATATCTAGCAATTATTGGGATATTCCTGATATTCATAAAGTTATTTTAGATGTTCGAAGCGGCGAAATACAGATGTTTATAAGCGCGTATTCAAATACAAAACTTTTTACAGGTTTAGAGTTAATCTATCCGGCATCGGTGTCCAATCCTATTCACGTTATTACCTTGCCGGAAGGACTGGAAAAAATTAAAACGGCGGCAGATTTAAAAAAGTTGAGGGGCGTTATCAGCAAAACAGAATATCTTAGTGATTTTGTGTTAAGAAAGATAAACGACCTGAACATTAAATACGTTGACACCCCGTACGAAGCTTATGAACAATTGTTCACCGATGAAGCTGATTATATTTTAGGCGGTTTGTATTATAACCGCATTATGGCCAGCAAATATGGTATTGAGCAATACTTAGCATACTCCAAAAAACCTTTATTCAAAATTCCGGTTTTTATTGCCCTTTCTAAAATAACCCCAATGCAATCTTTATATAACAAAGCCTTTCATGATGAATTTAACAAAGACAAATTCGGAAATGACGTCAAAAAAGAAATATTAAGGATGGTCGAAGAAGAAATTTCAAAAAATAAAGGTATTCTTCCGCCAGCTTTTGTTAAAAAAGAAGAAAATACCGCCCCAGAGGAAAATATGCTTCCTGTAACGGACGCTCCCGGAGAAAAAGGCGGAAAAGTTATTGAGAAAAAAGTTGAAGAAAAATCTATTGATGATGTATTAGATGGAATTTAAGGAGGTTTTATAATGGTTCTTTTGGTACACAACAGCGTCTTGCCGCAATGCCGAAAAATAAGAATATTAATGGCAGAAAAGAAAATGCTGTTTGTTTTAAAAGAAGAAAATCCTTGGATGCTTTCCAAAGATATTATGAAAATTAACCCAGCGGGAGAACTGCCCGTCTTTATTTATGACGGCAATATAATTTCCGGCAACTACGCTATTACCGAATTTTTAGAAGAAACATACACCCAAAACCGATTAATTAACGGAAATAATAAGGAACGCGCCGAAGTCAGAAGATTAATTGATTGGTTTGACAACAAATTCAGCCGAGAAGTTTATCAATACATCGCCGGAGAAAAAATCTATAAACGTTTTGCCTTAAAACAACCGCCGGAATCTAAAAGAATAAAGGCAGGAATCAATAATCTCCGTTTCCATTTGGAATATATTGATTGGATTGTTGAACGAAATAATTATCTGGCCGGCAATAATTTCTCTCTTGCCGATATTAGTGCCGCCGCTCAAATATCAATTATAGATTACCTTGGAGATGTGCCTTGGGATGATTACAAAAGCGCAAAATTATGGTACTCTAAAATAAAATCTCGCCCAAGCTTCAAAGATATCTTAAATGATAGATTTAAAGGAATATATCCTTCAAAACATTACATGGATTTGGATTTTTAATATGAAACATTTGCTTTATTTATTTTTTATTTTTTTAAGCGCCTGCTCTTCTTGGGGTGGAAAAGGTCAAATTATTTATCATTGGGAACGAGAACGCACGGGTGTTGCCAAATTTTCCCGAGATCATTCCGAATGTCTGAAGCAAGCAGAAGGCTGGTTTCATTGGCCAGATTTCAGCAGTTGGTTCTATTCCGAAGAGTACCGTTACAACATTGTTGTTGATTGGCATAAAACCAAAGGCATCTGGGCCAGTTACGTTCCTTATCGCGGAGCCTCGCCTCTTTTAGTTAACTCCATCAGAGATTCCGCTGATTCTGATCCTAAAGAATATCGCCTATGTATGGAAGCCAAAGGATATTGGCATAGAACATATGACATTCCAACTGTTACAAATGTTTTTGTTTATAATCCGCAAAAAGGAACGGATCGTGTCCCGTTAGAAGATATTTACAGTAAATAACCACCACCGCAAGCTTTGTAATACGCCACTAAATTTTGAAAAATTTTGGCTTGACTGCTTAATGTGTTATTTTGCGCCGAAAGTTTATTTTGTTCAGCCGTCAACACTTCGGAAAAAGAAATCAACCCGTTGCGGTAGCGCTCTTCTGTTGAGTGAACAACTTTTATCGTATTAGCCAATGCTCTTTTTTGAGATTGATTACTTTTTAATTCACTCTCCACCAAAACCATGGCATTTTTCAATTCCGCCAAAGCGGACAGAACTGTTTTCTTATATTGAGCCAGTGCCTCATTTTTAACTTGTTTTTGCTTTTCCACTTGATTTTGCAAGCGATTCCAATCAAGCAATGGTAAAACAGCCTGTGGCTTGTATCCGTAGCTTTGACTTTTTGAATTGAATAATTGATGTCCTCCCGTGGCGGCATAACCCCATAACGCTGATATTTTAACATCCGGATATAAATCTGCTGTTGCTGCGCCGATTAAAGCGTTTTCCGCCACTAAATTTTGTTCAGCCGCAGCGACATCTGGACGCAGACGGATAATATATGAGGGTAAATTATATAAAGCTTCTGTTTTATATATATAGTTGTTTGTAAAAATTTGCGAACGTTTGTCAATATCCAGCGGAAGCTGAGAAGGCAAAACTCCGGAAAGAACAGCCAACGCGTTTTTATATTGTTCTATTTCTCCTTGATAGAAGGGAATTTGCGCTTCGGTCGAACTTAATAAATATGCGGCCTGATTATATGCAATATCATCCGCTAACCCGCTTTCATATTTTGCTTTAACCATATTATAAATATTTTTTTGAAGACGGGCGTTTTGCTCGGCTAATTTTTGTTTTTCAACAGCTAATTTCAAACTGATATAATTTAAAGCCAATTCTGCTGTCACAACAGATTTTACATTGGCTAAAGAATATTCTTCACTTTTAAGCTGCGCCGATGCTGCTTCGTCTTGACGGCGCCCCTTTCCCCACAAATCAATTTCCCACACAGCGTCAAAACCGGACATATAATAGTCCACATCCGCTGTCGGTCCAATATTTTTACTATTTTTTTGATAGTCATAGCCTCCTTGCACATTTACCTGCGGCAAAAAACCAGCTTTGCTGATATTTAAAGAAGCCCGAGCTTGCTTTAGACGGGCAACGGCGACATCAATATCCGTGTTATTTTTTAACCCATACTCTATTAAACAATTTAATTGCTCATCTCCAAATAAAGCATACCAATTTTGCGGAATTTGATGCTTTTTCTGAAGTTTTAATTCTTGCGCAATAACTTTATCGCTATAAAATTCCGGCGGAGTATAATCTGGTCCAACCATACAAGAAGTCATTGTTAAACAGATAAATATTGCTACATTTGGCTTACGCATTTTGACCTCCGTTTCTTTTTTCCTGATTTATTTTACTTGGTGTAAAGTACTCTTTAATACTTTCAAACAAAGCAAACAAAGGCGGAATAAAGATTATGCCGATTAAAGTCGCCGCAACCATACCGTAAAACACTGACGAGCCAATAGCTATCTGAGAACTTGCCCCCGCTCCGGTTGCAACAATCATTGGGAAAACACCCAAAATAAAAGTAAATGCCGTCATCAGCACCGCCCGAAAACGCTCCTCTGCTCCTTTTTTTGCAGCTTCTAAAATACTCAATCCCTGTTCTCTGTACATTTTTGTAAATTCCACAATTAATATTGCGTTTTTTGCCGCTAAACCAATCAGCATTATAAGCCCCAATTGCGCGTATATACTCAACGACTGCCCCATAAGCCATAAACCGCACAATGCACCCAGTATTGCAAAAACCGTTGAAAAAATTACCGATAAGGCTAAAAGCCAACTTTCATACAAAGCAACCAAAAATAAATAACAAAAAACAACGGCTAAAGAAATAAGAATAACGGCTAAACCTCTTGTTTCAATTTCTTGCAAGCTTAATCCTGTCCACCATATATCAAATTCCTTCGGCATCATTTTTTCTAAAGATTCAAGTTTCGACAGAGCCGTCCCGCTGCTGATATTATCTTTTGACATAGCTGTTACGGCCGCCGAGGTATATTGATTAAAACGATAAATAGTTTTTGGCGCATTTTCTGTTTCCAGTTTTGCAAAACTATTTACCCGCACTAAAGAACCATCTTGCGAACGCGCATACAAATTTCCAATACTTTCCAGCTGATTTCGATACGGATAATCAGCTTGTAAAATTACTTTATTAACCTGACCGCTTAAAGTAATATTATTTATATACCTAGAACCTAAATTATTTTGCAATGTCGTAAATAAAGACGAAACAGGAATTTTGTAATATTCAAGTTTTTTTCGATCAACATCTAAATAAATATGCGGTGTTTGAGCGGTAAAAGTGCTGAAAGCATAATCAAAATAGCCGCTTTCATTTACAGATTTTAAATAATCCATTAATTGATTATAAAGTTGTTGCGGTGAAGTATTACCGTTCATTGTCACAAATTCCAAGGAAATACCATTACTTTGTCCAACTCCGGGAATCGCCGGCGGAGCAAAAAAGTTTATTACAGCTTTTTTGTTATCCGAAAACTGTTGGCGCAAATTTTTACTGATTGCTTCAATAGATAAATTTTTTGATGTTCGTTCGGACCACGGTTCCAAACCGATAACACCCAAAGCGACATTCTCTCCGCTTCCACCCAGCATACTATATCCGGCAACAGATATAAAGTATTTTACACCATCTGTTTTTAAAATTTTTTCATTCATTTCTCCCAATACTTTATTCGTTTCATTTATGCTTGCCGTATCCGACAGCTGAACATTCGCAAAAACAATTCCTTGATCCTCTTCAGGCAAAAAAGATGTCGGTGTATAAATAAATCCAACAGCAATAAGCATTATTGTCCCCAAAATGCAACATGCCGTTGTTTTAAGATGTTTTGAAAAATAAACCACTGCTGATAAATAGTGTTTTTTACTCCAATCCAAAAGTTTATCAAACCAAGCAAAAAAACCTTTTGGTTTAGTGTTTTCATCTCCTTTTAAAAAAATAGCACATAACGCCGGACTTAGCGTCAAAGCATTTATGGCAGAAAAAGCGACGGCTGTTGCAATGGTTACAGCAAATTGTTGGTAAATTTTTCCAGTTATTCCAGCCATTAATCCAACTGGCACAAATATGGCCAATAATACAAATGTCGTGGCGATAATAGCACTGCCTATTTGCTTCATTGCGGTAATTGACGCTGTCTTTGCATCTTGCTTTTCATTTAAAATCAAATATTGCACTCGCTCTACAACAATAATTGCATCATCCACCACCAAACCAATAGCTAAAATCATTGCAAATAAGGTTAAAATATTAATATTAAACCCTAGCAGATACACCACAATAAATGTTGCAATTAATGAAACCGGAATAGTTAAAAGCGGAATAACCGTTGTTTTAAGCTTTTGCAAAAATATATATGTCACAAGAACAACAAGCAAAAAAGTGACAACCAATGTATCTACAATACTTTTAATAGAGGATCGTACATATTCTGTTGAATCATACGCCACTTGAAAATCCATATCATTAGGCAAAACCGCTGATAATTCCGCCATTTTTTCACGTATTTTATCCATTATCTGCAATGAGTTTGAATTAGGAAGCTGATTAATTGCCATAATTAAAGCCGGTGCATTGTTATAACCAGACTTAATATTGTAGGTATCCGCGCCCAATTCAACTTTTGCAACGTCTCTTAAATAGATTTGCGCTCCATCAGCTGCTGAAGCCACCACAATACTTTCAAAATCTGAAACACTATTAAGCAAACCTTTTGCCGTTAAAGATAGCACCATTTTATTGTCTTTTACGCTGGGCGCAGAACCGATACTTCCGACGGAAGCCTGAATATTCTGATTTTTTACCGCAGACATAATATCCGAACTATTTAATCCCAAAGCATTCAGTTTATCCAAATTCAACCATATCCGCATACTGTACTGCGGGCCAAAAATCTGCACTTCGCCAACGCCTTTCACCCGTGCCAATGCGTTTTTTATGTTTGTGTAAGCATAATTGCTGAGAAATAAATCATTATAAGTATGGTTAGGAGAACGCAAAACCAAAAGTGCTAAAATATTTGGATTTTGCGTTTTCACGCTTACTCCATATTGATTAACTTCGTCCGGTAGTTCCGATGTTACCTGTTGTAAACGATTTTGCACTTTCACCTGAGCAATATCCGCATCCGTTCCCACGTCAAATGTCACAGTCAGTTCGTATGAGCCATTGTCATCCGATGAAGATGACATATACAGCATATTTTCCACACCATTAATTTCATTTTCAATCGGAACGGCCACCGTATCAACTAAAACTTGCGCACCGGCTCCAGAATAAGTTGTTGATACAACTATTTGCGGTGGAGTAATTTCAGGATATTGCGCAACGGGCAACACAATCAAAGACAATAATCCTAAAATGATTAAGACAATGGATAAAACTATGGCAAAACGAGGCCGATTGATAAAAAACTCGGAAAACATAAGCTATCTCCCTTCTTTGCTGACATTTTCTGTTTGAACTTTTTTTCCCAGCAAATTTGCTTCAACATTTTGCGCCACCAGCTGTTCATCTGCTTCAAATGTATTTTGCACAATAAAATCATTTTCTTTTTCCGCTAAAATTTTCACAGGAATTAATGACAACACACCATCTTTGACCGCATAAACATAATTTCCGTCATTTTTTAACAGAACAATATCTTTGGAAATGACAACAACATTTTTGTATATATGCTCCAAATAAACTTTCACATAAGCATTTGGCAATAATTTTCGGTCAGGATTTTTGACTTCTGCGTAAATTGTTAAAGTATTTGTACTTTTTTCCAGAGCGTTTTCCGTGTAGATAATGTTTCCCTCAAAGGGATATAAATTGTCATTTGACAATTGAACTTTAACTTTATCTTCAAACAGATTTTCACGTTGTAAAAACTCTTTATCTGTTATTGAAAATACTACTCGAGCCGGATTATATTGAACAATTCTAACTAAAGATTTATTCATTGAAGGAGAGACAAAATCGCCGACAGAAACATTTATATTACCTAAAACACCATCAAACGGCGCTCGGATTAAAGTATAGTTTAAATTAATTTTAGCTGTTTCATAAGCTGATTTTGCTTGTTTTAATTGGGCTTCGGCTGTTAAAACGGCGGTTTTAGCATTATCTAATTCAATTTGTGACACCGCTTTATTTCCGGCATTTATCAATCTTTGATATTGACTTTCAGCGTTTTTTAAATCAGCCACACCAGAAAAAATGGCAGCCTCAGCTGAAACTAAGGCCGCCTTATATTCATTTTGGCGCAAAACGATAATCACATCGCCTTTTTTTACTTTTTGTCCGCTGTCTGCCGGAATTTCTTCAATATATCCGCTTAGATACGGCATCATTTCAACACTGTTGACCGCCGCAACCCGTCCGATAAAGTTTTGTGAAACAAGAACGTTTTGCGCTTGAAATTCCCTAACTTCAATTTTATTCACGGCCTGTTGTTTTGCGGCTGTATCCTTAGGTTGCTTTTCTTGTTTATATAAAAAGAATCCTCCCAATAAAATTATCGCGGACAATAAAACTATAAGCCAGTTTTTAAGCGTTTCTTTTTCCATTTTGCCAAGCCTCCGTAAAACATAACTGCTTGACTCTAGATATGCGGAAAATAACGCTTTTCAAGTCATTATTATTGCAAAACACCTATTGCTTTAGAAATTTTTCGAATAGAATTAAGTTCTATTTGGCGCACGCGTTCTTTAGATATGTTGTAGGATTGGCTTAAATCTTCCAAAGTCATACAGTCCTCGCTCATCCGACGTTTAAACAAAATATCTTTTTCTCGAGGATTCAGAACCGAAATTGCTTGGTTAAATAATTTCCGCCGATAATTCATTGTCTCTTTATAAGCGTAACGCTCTTCTTGGTTCGGTTTGCCGTCAGAAATAAAATCCATCCATTCAGCCGTATGATCAGAATCGCTGTCTATCGGCGAATTTAGCGAGCCATCATGAGATTTTAACCTTGTATTCATGTCAGTCACTTCCTGAACACTGACATCCAATGATTTTGCTATATCTTTCAACACTTCCGAAGAAAGTTCCCTGTCATCCATTAAATTCAGGCTGTTTTTTATTTTACGCAAATTAAAAAACAACTTTTTCTGTGCAGCTGTTGTTCCCAACTTCACCAAAGACCAAGAGTTCAAAATATATTTTTGAACAGACGCTTTTATCCACCACAGAGCATAGGTAGAAAAACGGAACCCTTTTCCCGGTTCAAACTTATCAATAGCATATAAAAGGCCAATATTGCCTTCAGAAATCATTTCACTTACCGGTAAACCATAGCCTTTATAACGGGAAACAACTTTTACCACCAAACGCAAATGAGAGGTAATCAGCTGATAAGCGACCTCTTTGTTTCCGGTTTCTTTGTACTTCATCGCTAAATTATATTCTTCTTCCTGAGTCAAAATCGGATATCTGCGAATATTTTGCAAATATCTTGCCAAATTAATTTCAGGTGAAAAGTCCATGCCGGTAAGCGCTGTTAAATTTTCCATTTTTCTCTTCTCCTTTTAGTTGTTCAGAAGTATGATATAAATGAAAAATGCAACAAACAACCTATACTTTAGTTTTATTTTTTAATAAATTATCAACCAAAGGTTAGTTTAATTAGAAAGTTTTTCTATCAATTCGGCCATATCAAAAGGAAGTTCGGAGTCAAAATGAATATACTTTTTAAGACGAGGGTGAATAAAGCCCAAACTCTTTGCATGCAAGGCTTGTCGAGGAAAATTATTTATATAATTTTTCAGTTCTTGAGACAAAGGAACAGCTGTTTTATGACTTTTAACATAGACTTTATCACCAATAAGCGCATTGCCCACACTTGTTAAGTGTACTCTAATCTGATGTGTTCGACCTGTTTCTAAATTACATTGAACTAAAGCTGTGGCATTTTTAAATTTTTTCAGAGTCTTATAATTTGTCACAGCTCTTTTTCCACCATTTTCAACTATCGCCATTTTTTTACGATCAAAGGGACTTCTTCCGATATTTCCCTCTATTCTACCTTCCAACGGATTGGGAATGCCGTAAACCACAGCCCAATATGTCCTCTCAATGCTATGTTCGGCAAATTGATCGCTTAAAAAACGATGAGCATTGTCATTTTTTGCGACAACCAACAGACCGCTTGTTTCTCTATCTATACGATGAACAATTCCCGGACGTTTAACACCGCCAATTCCCGATAAACTGTCTTTACAATGAAACAACAACGCATTAACCAATGTTCCACGTGAAACACCCGCCGCCGGATGCACGGTCATGCCCGCCGGTTTGTTAACCACCAACAAATCCTCATCTTCATAGACAATGTCCAAAGGAATATTTTCGGGAAGAGGCTCCGCTTCAACCGCAGGCGGAACAATAATTTGATAAATATCGCCTGCGTTGACTTTATGTGAGTTATCCGAAACAACCACATCATCCAGCAAAACATTACCTTCTGAAATCAACCTTTGTAGCTGCGCTCTGGAAAAATTTGGCATATGTTTTACTAAAAATTTATCTAAACGAGAATTTTTGTCGGACAAATCTGCCTCAGCCGTAGAAAATATTATTTCTTCTTCATTCATTTTTTAGCCTTTGTTAAGTATCTATATTATAAAATGCACCTTAAAGATTCTTACTTTTAAATGCAAGCAAAGATTCAAATACTCGCTAAAGGATATTAAAATGGCTGATAAAGAAGATATTTTAGAAGACGATGATTTTGAAAAACTACTGGATAGTTTCATCAACGACACCAATTTAGAAGAAACTTCAGATAAAGATGCCGCTACTGAAAGTTATCAAGATTCATCTTTTCACGAAACAACCAAAACGGATGATGACAACAATGATGATGAAATGCAAGAAGATGAAATCGACTATGCCTCCGTTCTCAGTCCGGAAGATCAAAAAATAAATTCAGCTGTCACAGATGATTTAGATCAGGAATTAGTTTCTTCTTTGCAAGACGCTAAAGCCGAAGCGGAGGAAGATAAAAATCAGCCTACCTTAGGAAACGACGAGTCTGAATTAGCTCAAGCTTTTTTAAACTTTTTTAATTCCGTCAACAAGCTATCTTCCGCATACTTAAACAAAAATTTTGAATGTCTCTTTGAAATTGACGATTTATATCCAAACTACAAACCAAGCACCGGCAGAATTATTTCAGATGATATTGTTAACGGTTGGCTTCTTTTAACTAAAATGTTTCCTAAAGAACTTGGAAACTTTCCTATAAATTCTTCGGATGAAGCATTTTTAAATTTTGCAGAAAAGTTGGCAAATTCAGATTTGCAATTAGCCGTTATTTCTTATGTTGAAATATTGATAGATATTGAAAGTTGTGAGCTTTCTTATAAAGATAAATATTTAAAATACCAAGAAAAACATATCAAAAAAATTATGTATGAAGAATATATGGCTCGCAAAGAAAGACAAAAAAAATTTACAGAAGCTCTGGCAAAAAAGAATTTTCCGGTAGATGCCGACAGACTGATAAGCAATTATTTTCGCGTGGCTCAGAAAGATGTTGACGGCGCATTTAAGGCCTTAACAACAAATCCTGCTATTTTTGCACCTATTGATTTTAGCAAAATAAAACCTCGTTGGTTCGGTTTAGTGAAAGTAACCCCTAAAGATGGTATCCGCATTAATCTGGAAATTGGTAACTTTTTGAAAAGACTCAAAGTTTAATGCAAATAACAATAGACAAAAATCGTTTTTTATGATAAGTTTAATTAAAGATTTATAAAAGGAGCATTTCCATGGCTGATAATAAAGAACAATCACTGCATTTAAAAGTTGCCGCCAACAAATTTTTTAATGCGCTAAAAAACAACGCTTCTGATCAAGAGCTTGCCGCTATTCTTAACAGCGAGCCAAATTTGTTAAGTTCAAAAGAATTTATAAAAAAAACATTTCCATCCGCCCCTAAAAATAAAGACAGCGCAGGATTGGTTTCCATGGACAAAATGATGCAAACCATAAGAAAGGTGAAAAGTTTAGAAGCAAATGGTTTTATCAGTCACGATCAAGTAAAAAATTTTTTAAGCGGAAAGCATCCGCAAACAGGAGAAACATTTGCAACTTATACAGCCAAACAAGCGGTTGCCGCTTATGATAAAGCGAATATAGACCGCTCTCCAGAGCCTAATTTTTCGGAGGATGCCCGCAATAAATTCAGCCAACAGCAGAAAATGTATTCAACTTATCTTCAAGAAATGGAAGAACTCGGTGTTCCTATGGATTTGCCTAATAAACAAGGTAAAACTGTTCAAGATATTGCCGGCATGGGCTTATTAAAAGACATTAACCATCAGTCTCCGGCTCTTAGCGGGCAACAGCCTAATCAGGAAAACTCCGAAGCTTTGCATGTCAACATCAAAGAAAATGAAGAAGATTTAGAAGTCGGTGGTGAAGAAAAAGAAGCTTTGAAAGTTAATCTTGAAAATAAAAAAGCCCTTAAAGTTGACCTCAAACCCAAGCCCAAAGAAAAAGTACAGGAAGATGAAGAGGAAGCAACTGTTGAAGACGCTCCTGAAGATGATCAATCAAAACCGGGAGAGTATAAAGGCGATCCGATAAAAGAAAGAGACATTATTGATTATATGTATAATGAATGGTTTATCGCCAGTCTGGACTGGGCCGTAAACGGTACGGTTAACCACATTGTCAGCTCAGTAGATAATCTCTGCGACAATTTTGCAAAAAAAGCAAAAACAAAACATGCGAAAGATGTCAAAGATAACAAAGATAAATATAATAAAAACGGGCATCGAGTTTTAAATGAAATACCGAAAACCATTCATAATAGTTATTCCTCTAATAAAGATGAAGCAAGAAACATGTGGGAGGATATAAAAAATAATCTAGGTAAAGACCCGCAAGAATGGACATATTTAAATCCTAACGACCCGAAACAGCAAAGATTTATTGAGACCATGAATAGGAAATACAAAGAAAATCCGAAAGCTTGCCGGCAAAAAGTGACTAACATTTTAGATACAAACGAACAGGTTCAAAATTTTAATAATCGGATTCATATGCTTGCCGCAGATTTGGCCGCAATAGAGTTGACTGAAGAAAATATGAAACGCGGAAAGGTTAAAAGAACCATTTATGGGGATAAGCCGTTGTCTAAAATGACGGATGAAAAGATTGAAAAAGATTTAACTAAAAGAACAGCTCAGAAATCGGCAGAATTGGTAGAAGTTATTAATAAACTTTCTCTCTATGCAGAACTCCGTATGGCTAAAGATGGCATTACTGATCCTAAAATCATTGAACAAAGAAAAACTGAATACATCGCAGCTTGGATAAACGAAACAACTAAGCATGCAACTCTTTGTAAAAATGCTCTTTCTAATGATTTAGATAATGAGAATTATAAATATGCGAATAATTCCTTATCCAAGGAAACAAAAACAACCCTTAATGAATTGAAAAAACTAATGAAAGTTGATGAAATCGGTACTTTGGTCATGCAAAATAATTATAAAAAGACTGAATCTTATGATTTACGAGACGCCGCTAAAGAAATGTACACAGAAGCCCCTATTGAGATTGTGTGTAAACAATATGCGGCCGAAGCTTCTAAAACACAATATTCCTATGAAGACAATCATAAACGCAAAGAAGCTTTTAATCAATGGAAAGACAAAATCTTAAATAGTTCTAAGTTTGAAGATATAATGCAAAAAGACACTATGTTCAATAATCTTTACAATAATACATTTAAAGGTAATGGCCGATGATAAAAAAATCAATGCATTACCTCTGCGTTTTAATTGCGGGAGCTTGTTGGAGTTCGTTATTGCTTTGGCTTTATCGGTTTATTTTTTTATCTGTTTATCAAATAGATATTTTATCTCCATACACTTACGCCATGATTGCAAATTACTGGAATGGCGGCGGTGTTTTGAAGTCCGGTGATATTTTTATGCTTTTGGGCTTTTTTTCATATTTTCCCATTGTTTCTTTGGGATGGTATTATTTAGCCAAATATTCTTATTTAAATCTGGTGATGAAGCCTCTGAACTGGCTTGCTAATCGAGGATTAGATAAATACAGCGGCGGAATGCCCGAAGTAAATATAAAAAATTTAAAAATTGAAGAGAAAAAAACATTGGAACAATTGGTACAAGAAAGGATAGAATTAGAAAATAAGAAAAATCCCCTGACAGATTCAGCTGAATTTCGAAAAGAAATTGTAGAAAAGATAGAAAATGAAATCAATTAACACTCTCTTTATAAATTAGAGTTATAGTAAAAAGAAAAATTGGAGTAAGACAGGTGAAGTCTTTAATTGTCTTTGCAAGAATAATCATCGTCGGTTGCCTATGGAGCATCGTCTTCATTGAGGGTATCCGTGTGATTATGCTCTGTAACTGGCATTTTGATATTTTTTGGCCTGATCATTGGCGACAAGCCTATACTCTATGGAAAGCCGGCTGGGTTATTCGCGCCCCTAAAGAATGGGCATTTGTCATTATACTTGTCACTTTTTTCCCAATGCTTATCACTGGTTGGTGGACGCTTTGCATGGTCGCTTGGGAAAACATTATCTATGACATTATCATGTCTCCGATTTTGTTTTACAGACGTCTCATAAAAGCTCCTATCAATGTGATGAAAACCAACAACAAATATGGTGTTGTTAAAAAGAAATCTTATAAACAAATCAGACCTGCCGGTGTAGGTGGTATCAGAATGCCTATTTCCGATTATTCGGATAACAGAAACACTGCGTCAGCCACGCAAACCTATACTTCACAAACTCACCCTATTGGTGCTGTGACATCCGCACAGCCTAAAGTTCCGGTCAAAAAGCAAGAACTTCCGGCAACCATTGACCATGCTTTGTTCAAATTTGACGATGATGACGATGATTTTGATTTGGACATTGATTCATTTGAAAAAGCAGATATTTTAAAGAAGAAAGAACCGGCTAAATCCAAACCAATTTTTGACGACGATGAAGAACAGCCGAATAAACGCAAAAATAAAAAAGAAAATAACTCCAATAAAAAGCAAAATAAACGCTCATTTGATGATGATGACGACGCTGATGAAAACGCTAATGAATCAAACAGAAACAATAAACAAAACAATCGCGATGACCGCAAAAATAATAGCCAGCAAAACAAATCTTCTGATCGAAACTCCAATGATAAGCGTTCAAGCAGTCGTTTGGACACAGATGATTCTAACCTAGACACAAAAGACAATAACGCCGGACAACGCAGTCCTGTTTATGATATTTTGCAACAAAAAGGTTATGATATTATCAGCGGTGTTAATGTAAATAATACAATCATTGACTTTGTAGGCGTTTCCGACACAGAAATTTGCTTGTGTCTGGTTGATAAAGAAAACGGTGATTGGTTGGCTGATGAAGAGCTTTTTAATGGTGAAGAACCTTTATGGTTTTCAGAAAACAGCCACAGAATATCCCCTGTCCGCAAACTAGATGTTGCACGAAATGTAATTCGTGATACACTGGCGGAAGAAGATTTTGAATTGGAATTAAAGTCTTATGTTGTGATACAAATGGCAAACATCATCAACGCCGATGACATGTTTGAAACATGGAACAATATGGATATTGATGTAACACGCGTTAACCGGGGCGCACCAAAGGAAATTCGATTATTTTCAAAGACTCTAAATGAGGCTGATGGAAAATTTGATAAAAAAGAACTGGGACGGTTACGCAAGGTATTAAAAAATATAAAATAGAGGATAAACAATGGCTTTAAGAGAACGCGGTGAAGAATGGAAAGAATATGACAGTGCTGTTCATTGGATGTTAATGACGTTTTTTATTTGTCTTGGCATCACTATATTGCTTTTTATTTTCGCTCTGCCTCTGTCTTATTTAGTGGGGCATGGTGTTTCAAAATCTTCTTTTGATATGATACAAAAATTTTTAAGCTTGATTGTAGAAAAACCAGGGCATCTTTGGGCTATGTACATCAAATGGTTTAAACAACTTATCCATTACAGAGGAGCATTTTCTTTAAGTTTATGGATTCCTTTATTACCATTTATTACAATTCCGGTTGGCTTAATTGTCGGCGCCTTGCTCAGTCCGTACAAATTTCAAGTCAATACCCAAGGTTCAGCGCGTATTGCCGAATTGCGTGACATCAATAAAATGGCTCTGTTGGGATTTGACGGTTTCTGTCAGGTGGTTGGCAAATTCAAAGGACGTTTTCTAATGCTGAAAGAAACCTTGGCTACTCTTTGTTGCGCTCCTCCGGGTACCGGTAAAACAGCCGGCGTGGTTATTCCGACAATTTTTAACTCTGATAAATTAAGCATTATCGTTAACGACCCAAAACCGGAACTTTGTTATTCAACAAGCGGTGCCCGAGCAAAAGTCGGACCGGTGTTTATTATTAACTGGGGTGCTGAAGACAACCCGAGCGAAGGTATTTATTACCCAAGCTGGAATCCGCTTTCGCCTAATTCCATGCCGGAAGCGGGACCGGATAGAGATATGTATGTGGATTCCATGTGCAATATTTTGGTTGAAGATCCTAAAGGCGGCGCCGACCCGCACTGGGCTAACACCGGTCGTGCGGCGCTAACCGGATTTATCAACTTTGTGGCTTCTAAATGCGACCGCGCGCGTGCCAACGATTATTTTATCGGTCGAATTTATGAAGGAAAACTTGATGAAAAAGACAAAGAAGTGTTGGAAGGGTACTATATGGAAATGCGTGATCCTGCAGCGCCACGCGCCATACAGAACCTGAAAAACGGCACTTTGACCATGGAAAACTACTTACCTATTGGCACTTGGAACCTGTTGCCGTCACGTTGGATGGGACGTGAAGCTTGCATTGCCATGATTATGGAATGGATTACCGAAGCGCAAATCAATGCCGCTCAAGAAATTCAGCGCCGCATGGATGAGGGCGATCAAATGGCGGCCATGGCTGATCCGACCCATGATATGTTGGAAGAAGCCGTAAAAGAAGCCCGCAATTTTGGTTATTCGCAGCGTTGTATCACCGAGTTAAGCTCTCTTAGTAGTATGCCGGATAAAGAGCGCGGTTCTGTGCTTTCCACCGCTTTTGCTGGTATCGGCTGTTTCAAAAACCAAGCCGTAAAAGCCCGCACCAGCTTTTCAGACATTCAATTCAAAGACCTGCGCGGTATGAAAGACCCTGTGACCGGTGAATGGAAACCAATTTCAGTTTATTTGTCCGTAAACCAAGTGGATGCGCGCGCTTTAGGCGTTATCAGCAGTACGTTTATTGAGTTGATGTCATCTTACTTGATTTCCAACCCACCTAACCATGTGAACAAAACAGATGGCAAAATGGGACCATTCCCAACCCTGTTTATTCTCGACGAGTTTCCGCAAATGCCTAAGATGAAAGCAATTATTGACGGACCGGCCGTGGGTCGTGGTCAAAAGGTGTCTTATTTGTTGATTGGACAAGATTTGGGACAAATCTCCGGTAAATATGGTAAGGATGACTTGGAAACCGTGATTTCCACCACCGCCTGCAAAATTATTCTTTCACAAAACAACGAGGTTACGGCTCAGCGTTTTTCTAAGATGATTGGCAATAAAACCGTACAGGTTTCTTCTTTCAGCCGAACCGAAGGTAGCTTGGGTAAAGACTTTAACCCATTGGCGAAAAATGTAAGCTATCAATTGCAAGGTGTTCCCGTGATTAGCGCAACCCAGCTTTTAAGCTTGCCGTTGCTGAAACAAGTGATTTTGATGCAAAGCTATATTGATCGTCCTATCGTAGCTGATTCACCTCGATATTATCTTGATCCCAAAATGCGTAAACTGTCAAAATTGCCGCCTTGTCCTAATGTTCCGGATTGGATTGTGGCGCAGCGTGAAGACATTAACGACGATATGTTGGCAAAACTTGGAATTGAATATGATCCGGATGCCGACGGCGATGACAATTTTGAAGTTGACACGCCGCAAGCATAAATTGATTTAACTCCAAAACCACCGAAAAAAATCTCGGTGGTTTATTTTTTAGTGAACTTTTATACAACTCATGTCGTTATAAATAATGTAAACAAGTTGAACGAGGTATGAAAATGGACGATATATCTGATTTGTTAAAAGAGGCAAAACCGCTGTATTTTCGGCGCAAACGGATTAGAAACCTCTCGAAAGCCGTCGGCGTACTTTCAATTGCCGCCTTTTTAGCGTTGGGAGCTTTTCAGCGTGCGGATACTTATGTTTATGATTTCGACAACATGTCAAGCACCCTAAGCATGCTGCAAAACGGCTCCGCCATAGAAGACTTAGGACTACCAACAGATGAATACGGATTTTTGAGGATTAGCTGATGAGCAATGAAATAACATCATACAAAGCCATTGTTCGCGCGGTTATCAAAAAAATTACCGGCAATTACAATGAGGATTTGGAACAGGAAGCCTATTTGAAGATTTGGCAAAACCAAAATAATTATCAAGATGAAGGCAAAAAATCTTCGTGGTTGGGTGTGGTGACAGCAAATTTATGCCGCGACTATTTAAAATCTCGTTTTAACAAATATAATAATTGTATTTTACAAGGAGAAATAATTGAAAAGGTTAGCGTAACCCCGAAATATGAAGAAAAAATTGATAAAAAGAAGCGACAGAAAATTATTTTGAAAGCAGTGGATGAACTGCCTGCCGATTTGCGAAAAGTAATTATTTTGTATGAATTTGAAGAGAAATCGTACAAAGAAATTGCCGACAAATTGAAAATCGCCGAAGGGACAGTTAAATCAAGACTGTTTAACGCCCGCAAAATATTGGCTAAACAATTAAGTTTTTTAAAAGGAGAAAAACAATGACTAAATTATTACTGACCACAGCACTTTCCACCTTAATCGCCTTTTCGGCTTATTCCAACGCCTTTGCCAAAGCGGTAGCGAATCCGGCAGAGCCTGCTCAACAAACAGAGAAAATGCCTAAACACCATAAAGAAATGCGCAAACGTCCGGAACCGGAAAAAATGGATAAATTTTTAGACCTGACCGACGAACAAAAGGCCAAGGCCAAAGAAATTCGTGAACAAAGTCGGAAAGAAATTGAACCACTGATGAAAGAAATGAAAACTCTCCGTGAAAAAATGGATAAAATCCGCGAGGCCGATATGAAAAAATTTGAAGCTTTATTGACTCCAGAACAAAAAGCTAAATTAGAAGCGCGCAAAAAACATCACGAAAAAGAATTTGATGGTCGGGAAGGACACAGATTTCCACCGCGTGATTTTAAGGATTTTTCCAAACACGATAAGGACTAAAAAGGACTTAGCACTATGAATAAACTGATTTTATTAGCAACCGCGGCAGTAATATGTTTTAGCGGAGTGGTTTTTGCAGCCCAAACAAATCCTGAAGCAAAACTTTTTAAGTATAGTACGACTATAGAAAAAGAACGTCCGCAGCTTAATGAAGAAACAAAGCGTTTAATAGAGGCTTACAGAAAAAATCCGACAACTGAAAATTACAATGCTTTGCGCAAGCAATCTGAAATCAATTACGACAGGGTGGTTGAGCGCAAAAAGGCAAAATTGGAAGAACTTAAAAAAACGGCAAAACATTCCTCTAAAATAGAAGAAATGCAAGTAATTGTTGATGAAATGCTGAAAGATAGAGAAAACCGCATAAATCAAACAATGAAACGATTTACCGACCCTCGTCTGCGCCCAAATGCCAGACAATCAGCAGACGGATTTTTGCCAGTTTTAGGGGCGGCACAGAATGTTTCAATAGCCTATACACCGGTTACTAATAGTATGTTTAACAACTTTTTGAGAGCTAAAGGCAAAAAAACAACATTGCCCGATAACAATTTGCCTGTTGTCAACGTATCTTATTTCGACGCTGTTTCATATTGCCAATGGCTTTCAGCAAATGATAAATCAGCAAAATACCGTTTACCAACCGAAACCGAATGGGAATTGGCTGCCGGACATATGCCTAAAGACGCAGATATGAATTGCGGAGAAAATAACGGATTAACAGCCGTTGATGACTACAAACAAACTCTATCTGCTTCCGGCGCTATTGATATGTGGGGAAACATTTGGGAGTGGACTTCAACAACGAAAAACACACCAACTGAACTTGCTGTCAAAGGTGGTGCTTGGAACACTCCAAGAACCTACTGCAGAACCGAAAATCGCAGTGAAACTCGCGGTATGTCAAAAAAATATGACAATGTCGGGTTCAGAATTGTACGAGAAAAATAACTTAAACATTTTTGAAAGGAAAATATTATGAAAAAAATAATTTTAATGTCTATTGCTTGTCTGCTTTGCCTTGGTATAACTCTAAGCAACGTTTCGGCTGAAGATAACAAAACATTGGAACAAGGTTTAAAAAACGGTCTTGAAGACGGAATGAAAGATGGTCTAAAAGACGGTTATAAAGATGGAATGAAAGAGGGGTTAAAAAACGGTCGCCACAAAAATTTGAAAGACGGCTTAAAAAACGGTCTTAAAGAAGGTCTTAAAAACGGAGAAAAAAAATAATAAACTAAAGCAAAGCCGAGTTTAGTGCTCGGCTTTCTTTTTTTCCTTTTTATTTTTGCGAGATTTTACGGCTTTTGTTTTTTTAGCCGTTTTTTTGACTCTGGAGTTATCGTTTTCGGCTTCCGGCAATGTCGTATCATTTTTTAGCGAATCCATAGCTGTATTTTTATCTGACGGACTCTGATTTTTAGACAAAATTATCATTTGCAGAGATTTTGTTACCATTAAAAATAATGACACATACATTAATAGCAAAATATTATTCAAAAATTCTTCACTGAGGCTTAAAATAAAAGACTTATAATTATGGCCTAAGTGCGTTAAAATAAATGAAACTCGCGCTTGAACAAAACTTATGCATAAAAACAAAAAACTATATGAAAAAATTATACTAAAATTTTTATTACTTGTTTCCTGCCAAATTTTTCTAAACGGCGGTAATTTTGGATTTTCTAATACAAAACTAATAGCAGCTGAAAAACGTATAAATAAAAACGGCATCCAACAACAAATAAATGTTAAAAGAAACCAAAAAAACTCTATTCTCCAATCCGGATTTGGTTTAGCCACCAAAATTTTAATAGCCAATAATATCGGTGTTATAAATAAAACAACACTTCCAAATAAAATTCCTATTTTTTTTAATCGTTCTTTATCTAATTTATATAACATGTTATAATTCCATTTTCCATCCCCAAAAGATGAGCGGTAAATATCAACACAAAATGAAAAATAGAGAAAAATGCTTACAACAAAAAATATAATATACGAGGCTATTAAAGAGTATGGCGATTTAAAAGAATAACACCACCAATAATCATCTCCCGTTTCACAAGAAAATTTCCATTGCCCCGTCAATCCCGTTACAAGCATCAAAATTACCGCATAAAAAAGATAAACTCTCCACTGAAGTAACGTATTCTTAAAAAGAAGGATTGTATTCCACAATATTGTCGGTATAGATAATTTCATATCAAATCTCCTTTACTAAAGTCACGCCTGGGATGTTTCGTATGGAAGATAATAATGAGCCGTCAGCCAATGAATAGCCATTTTTTAATTCAATGCGAACATTCCAATCTTCAATATCCGGCTTAATATAAACTTTGTTTGTTCCATATCTTTCATGAGACAATGCTTCTCGAATCGGACGCACGGCTTCCACATTGTTTATTTCAATAATCAAACCTTTTGAATTTTCTGAAATTTCATCATCTAATGTCTTTATAACATTAAACAACATCCGCGGCGGCATATCTTCGGCCTGTTTTTCTATTTTTACTTTGACATATAACGGCAAACCGCTGTTTATGGCGTGTTCAAATTTAGTTATGCCGTCTGAAAATAACAACCCCTCATAGGCTGAAGTTGTGTCAGAAAGTTTAACAAAGGCAAAAGGTTTTCCGCTTTTACTAATTTTACGCTGAAAACTTTGCAGGCAACCGGCTAAGTTGGCATAAATAACATCTCCGGTTTTTATACCTTTAACCGCTTCGGCATAAGTGCTGACACCCAAGCGTTCCATACTTTCCTTATACACATCAAGCGGGTGCGCCGACAAATAAAATCCAATGGCTTCCGCCTCAAGCTGCAAGCGTTCCAATGCCGGAAAATCAGGTTTATCCTGCAATTTCACTTTAGCATTAAGTTCCTCATTACCAAACAAAGAAGTCTGATTACTGTTCTTTAATTCGGCCGCCGCCGCCATGTGGCGCATTATATTTTCAATATTGGCGAAAAGCTTGCCGCGATTAGGATCCAGACAATCAAAAGCTCCGGCTTTTATTAATTGCTCCAATTGCTTTCGATTGATTTGTTTTACATCTACACGATGAATAAAATCGGAAACGTCGCGGAATTTACCATGCTTTTCACGCTCTTCCACAATGGCATTCATATTCGCCTCACCAACGCCTTTTAAGCCGGCCAAAGCAAAGCGGATATTGTTTCCCTCCACCTTAAACAAGGCGTTAGACATATTGATATCCGGCGGCAGAACTTTATAACCCATTTTTTTGAACTCTTCGGTATAGAACAAAACTTTGTCAGTGTTTGTAATATCAAAGTCCATAATAGCGCACATAAACTCAACCGGATAGTGAGCTTTTAAATACGCTGTTTGGTAAGAAATAAGCGAATATGCGGCGGCGTGGGATTTATTAAAACCATAAGACGCAAACTTTTCCATTTGGTCAAAAATAGTTTTTGCCACTTCACCGTCAATACCTTTTTTGATAGCTCCTTCGGTAAACATTTCTCGTTGATGCGGAATTTCATCACGCATTTTTTTACCCATAACCTTACGCAATTTATCGGCACCGCCCAAAGTGTAACCACCCAAAACCTGAGCAATTTTCATCACTTGCTCTTGGTACACCATAATTCCGTATGTTTCACCGAGAATCGGCTCTAAATCAGGGTGTAGATATTTAATTTCTTCTCGTCCGTGTTTGCGGTTGATGTAGGTTGGAATATTATCCATCGGCCCCGGACGATATAGAGAAATAACCGCAATTAAATCTTCAAATCGGTCTGGCTTAATTTGCTTCATGACATCACGCATACCCGATGATTCAAACTGGAAAATCGCACTGGTGTTGCCTTCCTGCATCAACTCGTATGTCGGTTTATCGTCTAAAGGAACCGACGCCATATCCAATTCAATGCCATGCGTTTTCTTAACCCAATCCACCGCGCGCTTGATAACCGTAAGAGTTTTCAGACCTAAAAAGTCGAACTTAATCAGACCGGTTTCTTCCACGAATTTCATATCATATTGGGTAACCGGCATTTCCGCCCGCGGATCTTTATAGAGCGGCACCAGTTGGTCAAGCGGTCTGTCGCCGATAACCACGCCGGCCGCGTGCATACCTGAGTTGCGGTAAAGTCCCTCCAACTTCATCGCTATATCAAACAATTTGTTAATCTGCGGATCTTTTACGCGCATTTCTTCCAGTTCGGGCACTTGGTCAAGAGCCTCTTGCAAAGTCGGATTTTTTCCTCCTTGCCCTGGCGGAATCATTTTTGAAATTCTATCAGCCTGACTATATGGCATTTGCAACACACGCGCCACATCGCGAATCACAGCCTTAGACTGCAATTTACCATAAGTGATAATTTGCGCAACATGGTCGTAACCATATTTTTTTTGCACATATTCAATGGTCTTATGACGATTTTCCTGACACAAATCCACGTCAAAATCCGGCATATTGACACGTTCCGGATTCAAAAAACGCTCGAACAGCAAATCCAAACGAATCGGGTCAAGGTCGGTAATTTTCAGTGCCCAAGCCACAATGGAACCGGCACCGGAACCTCGCCCCGGTCCAATCGGCACACCATGCGTTTTCGACCAACGAATGAAGTCCGACACGATAAGAAAATACCCAGGGAAACCCATTTTCTTTATAACGCTTAACTCGTAATCCAAGCGTTCGTAATAATGCCTGTCTGTTTCCGCCCGCTCTTCAGCCGTCATTCCCTCGTGATAGACTTGAATTTTCATTCGCTCGTTTAAGCCTTTGTAGGCTTCTTCGGTAATAAACTCGTCTTGCGTTTTGCCATCAGGGCAAATGAAAATCGGTAGTAGCGGCTCCATTTTAGAGGACAGATAGTTGCACCGTTTAGCAATATTTACCGTATTTTCAATAGCTTCCGGAATATCCTTGAACAATTCCAGCATTTCGTTTTCGCTACGCCAATGATTCCCCGGCAAATATTTGCGGCGGTTTTCGTTTGCCACATATTCTCCGGCGGCAATACAGCATAGCGCGTCGTGCGCCTCATACATATTTTCATCAAAAAAGAACACATCGTTTGTGGCCACCAGTGGAATATTGTGCTTGTAAGCAAACTCCAAAAACACCGGTTCGGTTTTCTTTTCTTCTTCGTAGCCCACACGGGAAATTTCAATATAGAGTCTATCGCCAAAAATTTCTTTATATTCCAGCAGTTTTTTTTCGGCTTCATCTTTACGATTTTGCAAAATCAGACGGCCGATAGGCCCCTCATAACCACCGGTAAGACATATTAAGCCCTCGTTAAAATCCCGCAAGTTTTGCATATTAAGCTGCGGTGTGTCGCTGTGTTCCATATTATCCAGATAGTAGCGGCGAAACATTTTCATAATAGATTTGTAGCCGTTTTCATTTTTAACTAAAAGGATAATCCTATCCGGCGGAAGTTCCTTGCCTTTTGACAGAGCTAAATTTTCCGAATCTTCATTATGCACACAGAGTTCCGAGCCGAGAATCGGCTTAACACCTTCATCTGAGGCATATTTGGAAAAACATTTACCCCCAAACAAATTACCTCTGTCGGTTATAGCACAACTCGGTATTCCCAAATCGTGCATTTTGTGTACCAATTTTGGCACTAGCATTGCCCCCAATGACAGTGAATAAGCGGTGTGCACGCGCAAGTGTATAAATTTTGGCTCGGACATAATATCAATCGGGAAATCAATATCGGATTTCCCGCACTTGTTTAATTATTTGTTATCGGAGCTAACTTTTTGATAGCAACGGCAATGACAAATACCATCACGTTCAATATCACTGCGGCAAAGCTCGGAAATGCAATATCTTTTTTCATTTGTTCCGTCACAAGGACAACGCTGCCATTCCGCATCACCAAACATCATATTTTTTGCTTTTGCAATTTTTTCTATGTTTTGTGTCGGATAGTAACCGGCTTTTTTGCAGTTATCTAACATTTTTTCTAAAATTGTAGCCATTTTATTTCTCCTATCTTTGTTCTAAAATATCTAAAAGTGAGCTTAATTCAGCAGGTGTGTTGTAGTGCAATGTTATACTACCTTTACCTTTTTTTCCAGCATTTATTTTAACTTTAAGTTTTAATTTTGCTTCTAAATCCGCCATAATTTTTTTAATATCTTCATCTATGGTTTTAGGCGTTTTCGGCGCAATTTTTTTAACATCCAACTCTTTAGAATTAGCAGCTAACGCCTCAGCCTCGCGCACACTTAACCCTTCTTTTATGATTTTTTCTGCCAACTCCAAGGCATTGTCTTTGCCGACTAGGGTTCTGGCATGACCCGCTGACAATTTATTTTCTTTTATCATTTGCTTTATTTCGTCCGGCAAACTCAACAACCGTAAAGTGTTGGCAATATGACTGCGTGATTTACCGATAACTTTGGCAATGACTTCTTGAGTGTATTCATATTCATTCATCAGGCGGCTTAATCCCTCGGCTTCTTCTATTGCCGAGAGATTTTCACGCTGTAAATTTTCAATCAAGGCTATTTCAAGCGTTTCACTATCCGTCAAATCTTTAATAACAGCGGGCACAGATTCTAAGCCGGCCAATTTAGCGGCACGCCAACGCCGTTCGCCGGCAATAATTTCATATTTTTCGCCTTTTTTGCGCAATAAGAGCGGCTGTAAAACACCTTTTTCTTTTATGGATTGCGCCAATGTTTCTAATGCCTCTTGATTAAATTCCGTTCTTGGCTGAAAACAGCATGGTTCAATATCTTCTATTTTTATTTCATTGGAATTTTCATTTTTAAATACACCGTTTTCAACAAAACTGCTGACATCTGCCGTTTCTTCATCTAAATTAAGATTAATATCTTCGTCTCCCAACAAGGCTTCCAAACCACGTCCTAAGCCAAATTTTTTATTATTTGTATTCATTTTACAACTCCTTTTCTCTTTTTAAAACTTCCTTGGCCAATTGAATATAGGCTTGTGCTCCGGCACTTTTAAAATCATATATCAAAATAGGTTTTCCGTGTGATGGCGCTTCAGCAATACGCACACTGCGCGGGATAACCGTTTGATAAACCTTGTCGCCAAAATATTTTCTAACATCGGCTTCAATCATCTGACTTAAATTATTTTGTTTGCTGTACATCGTCAAAATAATTCCCTGCAAACTAAGCGAGGGATTAAAATTACGCTTGATAGCGTTAATATTTTTCATTAAATCAGCCAAGCCTTCCAAGGCTAAAAACTCACATTGCAATGGCACCATAACCGAATTTGAACTGACTAAGGCGTTAATTGTAATCAAGTTCAAAGATGGAGGGCAATCAATCAGCACATAGTCATAAATATGAGCCAAATTGCTTAACGCTTTTTTCAAAACAAATTCACGATGTTCAACCTCAACCAATTCAATTTCGGCAGCGGCCAAATCCGGTGAAGAAGGAATCATATCAAAACGAGGTAAATCTGTGTGAATTACAGCATCTTTGACATCACATTTGCCAATCAACACGTCATATGATGAAAAATGCTCTTTTTGCTTTGGGATTCCCATTGAAGTTGTGGCATTGCCCTGCGGGTCAAAATCTATGACCAAAACCCTCTTTTCAATTGCCGACAACGCCGTGGCAATATTAATTGTGGTTGTTGTTTTTCCCACGCCGCCTTTACGATTCGCAACAGAAATTATTTTCATTTTATTTTCCTTAAATCAAAAATTTCATACAAATAACCATCTGCACAATATTTGTTGGCAAAACTTTTGACTTTAAAAGTCCATCTTTTTTTTGCTTCCGTCAATTCCTCATTTCCGCTTTTGCCTTTCAGCAAAAGAAAGCGAGTATTTTTTGAGCATATCGTTTTTGTAAAGTTAAAAATCTTATCCATTGCAGCAACTGCTCGCGCCGTGATATAATCAACATCTTTAAATACAACGTTTTCAGTACGATTATTTACGACTTCGACATTCGTCAGCCCCAAATAACAGCAGACATCTTTTAAATACACTGTCTTTTTTGTTATGCTTTCAACTAAAACAATCTTCGCTTCCGGAATTTTTTCTTGCAAAGCTATTGCCAACACAATTCCCGGAAAACCAGAACCGCTTCCGATATCTATAATTAATTTTGCATTATTATCTATATGTTCAAGCAACTGTAAAGAATCCAAAATATGTCGAAAATCCAATTCGTTTTCCGCGTTTTTACTAACAAGATTTATCTTCTGATTCCACTCCAAAAGCAGAGCCTTAAAATCTTTTAATTTTTGCAATGTTTCACGTGAAACATTATATTTTAATACTTCTTCATCAAAACTCATTTTTTGCCTCTATCTAAAGACTAATGGGAATTTTATATTTATGCAACAAAATATCTTGGTTATTAACTAAAACTTCAGGCGCTTATGAATATTGTACTCAATTAGTTTTTCTTCCGCCAAATTAAACCCATAACCAAGCTCAACAACATCATGCGCATCATCACTTATCACAAAACTTATCTCACGTTTTGCGGCTTCGGACAGTATCCAGTCACAAGGATAAAAATCTCCAATTTTACGCAAACCTTTGGTACTTATTTCCATAGGCATATTTTGTTTTTGTAACGCATTTAAAATTGATATCTTTTCGCTTTTATAATCGTTCTTAGCGCAAAACTCTTCGCCAATCTTTCGCGCATAATCAAGATGAGCCAAAAATTTAAATACACCGCTTTCAACTGCCATTTTAATAGTATTGAAATGCCGTCGCAAAAAATCATCTTGCAAACTTTTATCAGGATAGAGCACCGGTAAGTCGGTTATATCAAATAAATTTTCGCATTTTTCATCAAACAACATATGATTTCCTGATATCAAATAATCATAATCAATATTTGCTAAAAAATCCTCTAATTCTTCCAGCCAGCCGTCATAAGTAAAAAAATCGACTTCAAAACCGACATATAATTTAAAATTTTCTTTTTTGGATAGCTTACGAATCTCTTCGCAATGCTTTTGATAATCACTCAAAATTGACTTAAAATTGTTCTTAAAAATATGATATTTACCGCGTTGATGCCAATATGGCCAAGATAAGCTTTTCCTCATATTTTTATGCACAATCAAATGGTCGCTAATTCCAAGTTCTTTGAAGCCAATTTTCTTGGCTTTTGTCACCATTTCTTCCAAACTGTTATTACCATCAGAAAAATTTGAGTGTGAATGGTAAGAAAAATTTTGAACATTTTTCATTTTTTCAAATAACCCAAAATTGCGGTTACTGCCGCCGGTGTTACACCGCGAATACGAGCGGCCTCACCAATTGTTCTTGGACGCACCATGCTAAATCTTTGTACCATTTCCGTAGAAAGACCACCGATTTTGCTATAATCGATATCTTCCTTTATTTCCAAATTTTCATCTCGCTTAAACACTGCAATGTCCTCATATTCGCGTTTTAAATAACCTGAATATTTCGCATCAATTTCCACCTGCTCAAACACATCATTTTCCAGTTTGTTGGTTTCTGGAAACAGTCTAGAAATTGTTTCACGTGAAACATCTTGATAACCAAGCAAATCTTTCAACGTTTTTTTACCATTATGTTTTACAGTTATTCCCAGTTTTTCAATTTCCGGATATGACACAACTTTATCACAACAAAACTCATTAAATTTTGCTAT
The DNA here is from genome assembly GCA_934254675.1 of uncultured Alphaproteobacteria bacterium. Classification (GTDB taxonomy): domain Bacteria; phylum Pseudomonadota; class Alphaproteobacteria; order RF32; family CAG-239; genus RUG410. The sequence continues at coordinate 65,654 of CAKQLP010000004.1, forward strand.
TTTTTCTTCTTTTATTTTAAATACACTGTATCTATATTCTGAAACACAGCCAATATTATAACCCAACTCAGTCAAACGACTATCCGCATTGTCCGCCCGCAACACCAAACGATATTCAGAACGAGAAGTAAACATTCGATATGGTTCATCAACGCCCTTGGTTATCAAATCATCAACCATAACTCCAATATATCCTTGACTACGGTCAATTTTTAATTCCTTGTTTTTATTTAGGGCAAACAATGCCGCATTTACACCGGCAAGCAAACCTTGAGCTGCCGCTTCTTCATATCCGGTTGTTCCATTAATTTGTCCGGCAAAGTATAATCCTCTGGTCTTTTTTACAGCTAAACAATGGTCAAGTTCTTGCGGGTCAACATAATCATATTCAATGGCATAGGCGTAGCGCAAAATTTCAACATTCTCCAACCCCTTCATTGTGTGAATAAATTCATCTTGCACTTCGGCCGGTAAAGAGGTTGAAATACCATTCGGATACACAACATTTGTTTCGTAACCCTCGGGTTCCAAAAATATCTGATGAGATGTTCTATCCGCAAAGCGTACCAACTTATCTTCAATACTCGGACAATAACGCGGACCTTTACCGGTTATCAATCCAGAAAACAAAGCGCACTTAGAAAAATTATCACGAATAATTTTATGAGTTGTTTCGTTTGTATATGTAACACCGCAATCAATTTGCTTATTTGAAAGATTTTTTGTTAAAAATGAAAATGGAAGCGGATTTTCGTCGCCGCTTTGTTTCTCTAAAATATCCCAATTAATCGTATCGCCATTTAAGCGTGAAGGCGTTCCGGTTTTTAAGCGACCAAGTTTTAATCCCAAAGACTTTAAATACGGTGTTACACCCGTACAAGAAACATCTCCGACACGCCCACCAATACTGGTTTGATGACCGGTAAACATTATACCATTTAAAAATGTACCAGTTGTTAAAACAACAGCTTTTGCTCTGTATTCCGATTTATCAGACAACAACACCCCGCAAACATGTTTATTTTCATCAAGAAGCAAACCCTCAACCGCCCCCTCTTTCAATTCAAGATTTGGAGTATTCCTAAGAGCTTCCAGCATATATTTTTTATAAAGGCTTCTATCTGCTTGAGCGCGAGGTCCTCGCACGGCCGGCCCCTTAGAAAGATTTAACATTCTAAATTGAATTCCGGCTTTATCAATTACTTGCCCCATCAAACCGTCAAGCGCGTCAATTTCTCTCACCAGATGACCTTTTCCCAAACCGCCAATTGCCGGATTGCACGACATCTCACCAATGGTAGAAATTTTGTGCGTTATTAACAAAGTTTTTGCTCCAGTACGGGCAGCAGCCGCGCAAGCCTCGCATCCAGCATGCCCCCCGCCGACAACAATAACATCAAATATATTATTCATTTTTTTCCTCATAAATTTTTTTATAATAAAGCACAAATATATTATAATTGCAAATTAAAATACGCTGTATAAATTTAAATACAGCGTATTTATAAAACAAATCTTTAAATACATTGTTACATTTATTTTCCAATGCAAAAGCTACTGAATATTTTATCTAGAATCTCATCAACTTCAACTTGTCCGGTAATTTTTCCAATGGCGCGGCAAGCCAAACGAATATCCTCTGCCGCCAGCTCAATTTCTTTATGCAAATTAAAACGAGATAGATTTTGCAAACATTCGCCCAATGCCTCTTTATAGCGCTGACGGGTTATAAGTTGAGCAGTGCCCTTTTCATACATGTCTTGAAATGTTTTATAAATGGCTTCAGTTAAAGCTGAAATATTTTTACTTTCTTTAGCAGATATTAAAGCACAACCTTTTTTAATTAAATCGTTTTTTTTGTCTTCAGTAATTTTATCCATTTTGTTAGCAACAAACAAATACGGAACATCTATTTTATTTACATATTCCGAAAATATTTCCGGCGTATCCACCGAGGCATCAAACATAAACAAGCAAAAATCAGCTTCGGCTATTTTATCCTTAGCTAATTTAACACCAATTTGCTCTATTTCATCCGTAGTTTCCCGCAAACCGGCCGTATCTGAAAAAATAACAGGAAAACCTTGGATATCAACATAAGTTTCAATCACATCACGAGTCGTTCCGGCAATATCCGAAACAATAGCCACATTGCGTTTAACAATAGCGTTTATCAAACTTGATTTTCCGGCGTTGGTAGGTCCGGCAATCACAACCTTAAAGCCATCACGCAACCGTTCTTCTATTTTATTATCTTGAATATGCTTTTCTATTTCCTCAGATATTTTAAATACACCATTTTCAATTTTAAATACAGTGTCCTCAGGTATATTTTCATCTGGAAAATCAATATAAGCTTCAATATATGACAATACCGACACCAAACGCGAGCGCCAATCATTATACAAATTAAACAGATTTCCGCCCATTTGCTGTAAAGCTACTTTTTGTTGCAAAGAAGTTTCAGCATCAATCAAATCGGCCAAACCATCAGCTTCGGTCAAATCCATTTTACCATTATAAAAAGAGCGACGTGAAAATTCTCCGGGTTCAGCCAATCGAAAATCAGGCAAAACAGACAAAGCAACGAGAAAACTTTTTATAACCGCCTTTGAGCCATGACAGTTTATTTCAACAGTGTTTTCACCGGTAAACGAAGCCGGAGATTTAAAAGCCACCAACAAAGAGTTGTCTAATGTTTCACGTGAAACAGGATTATAAAACTTTGTCAAATACATTTTGCGGCTGACGATTTTAGAAGCATCTAAATCCGTCATTTGTGAAATAACTTCAAAAGCTTTTGCACCGGAAACTCGAATTACAGCAACTCCGGATTTTCCAAAAACCGTTGATAAGGCATAAATTGTTTTGTTATCCATTTTTATCTTTCTTCTGTTATCAAAATTTACACTTCAAAAATAAGGCTGTTTTTTCCACCATAGACAGGCATTTTGTCATTTTGCGACCATTTTATCATTTTTTATTAAACACATCGCTTAAAACTCATATAACGAAGTCGATTTTTTTAGCATTTAACGACCTCGGTTCATTCGTTGTAAACAAGCTTGTTGCAAATTAGTTGAATTATTATGCTGAACAACATTTAAGCATTTTTGCAAATCAGCCGCCGGAATATCTTTCAAATTTTTCAGCGAAGAGAAATCTGTCGGCAAGTTTCCTTTCATTTGACGTTTATGAGCAACACAGGCAACATAAAGTTTCAAGGCCTGTTCTTTAGTCAAGGTGTCCTTAAAAAATACAGGTTTGTTTTTGTTGCTCGGCTCATTCAGCAACCTTACATATGTTTCATATTCCGCATCATTATTCAGTTGAATTTTATTTTTTGCCGTATATTTAACTTTGCTGTTTTTTATTGAAAACATATATTCGTTTTCATTATCAGATATTTTTTGATATCCCTCAAATTGTGACCAATATTTTTTTAACTCCTTGCTCCAAGCAGCAGGTTTTTCCACTGTTTGCTCAGGTTTTTGAGATGGCTGATACGGATTATCTTCAACTAAGCGGGATAGTTCAACATCGTCAATTTTTTGAATAAATCTTGGTTTATGCATATTATCACGCATTATTGCCTTAGCTTCATCAACCAAATTCGGATTTATCTCTCCGGAATTAACCTTACTTTTATATTCTGCCATTCTGGTTAATAATTTTTGGGAACAAGGCTCAATAATCCGCCTTCTGACATTGTCATTGATTTTAACTTCATCTTCAGGCTTGATATATGATGAAAAATTTTTTTCCTCATATGCTCTTGTCTGAGGATTGTACAATTTAAAACGATAAAACAAAGAACGATTTAATAAAAACTCTTTTCTATCCACGTCTTCATCTAAAGAAAGCGGTACTTTTTGCATATCTATCAGCATATTCTTTTGAAATTGACCTTTATCATATGATTTTCTATGATATTTTTCAAAGTGATTAAAAGAGCATTTTATTAAATTTTCAGGATTTTGAACATATTCAAATCTTTTATCTTTTGGAACAGAAGCAACCTCAATCAAAAGTTCCATCGCCTCATTGTCAAAACTCGAAAAATCAGACGGATTTCCTTTTTTTAGATACTCGTTAACAGCATTAATTATTTGTGAAAGATAGGCACTGCGCTCATCTTCCACTTGCAAACGATAATAATCTTCAACAGACAATCTCTTTGCTGATTTTTTTAAATTCAGACCAGAAGAAAGCACATTATTTTTAATATGAACAAGTTCATGATTTAATGTAAGAAAACGATGTCGCACATTAGATTTTTCTTCCATATAAATTTTATACAGGCTTCTTTTCTTTGGGTCAGGAAAAACTTGTTCAAGCGGACGCCCTGAATTTCTTTGAACTTCTCTATTAGCAATAATAATGAGCCTTTTTAAGGTGTTATAGTCATCCGGCGTAAAAGAAAAATGATTTCGCACAAACTCTATTTTTTTGATAGATTGGTAAACCGTCGCCCGACGCAGCTTAAAATTTTTAATTTCATATTTTTGCTTTTCTGCATTATAAACAACGGGATAAACATCATCGTGTGCTACAATTTTATACCCCAAATTTTGAATCAACCTCGGAACTTCAGTGTTGGGAATAGCATTATCAAAATGGATTGTATTTGGTGCATTTTCAATTGACGGCGGTAAAATATTTTTATCAAGTTCATTTAAATATTCAGCAGAACATTTTTGAATATTGCCATGAGCAATTTCTTTTTCAAGAAAATCTGTATTTTGACTATCTACTTTAGAAAATATTTCATCTTCCGATGTATGTCCGGTTTGCGAAAAATTAGCGTAATTATTAAACCTATTTTGAAAATCATTATATGTTAAATTTTCAAAAAAACGGCTGTATATCATTATTTTTCGCTGTTTTTCCGCCAAATTTACAAAATCAAGATTTAAGACAACAACATGATTATCTGAAGTTGTTAGCAATAACGTTTCTGAATTCATTAACATTTTCCTTATATTTTTTCAGATAATATCATATATTTGACAAAAATTCAACAAATTTAACGGCTATTACTCCGTTCAGACACGGAGTTTTGAATTTCTTGCTGATATTCCTTAAAATGCATATCCAATTCATAGCGGATATTGCGCAGCAAAGAATCATCTTTAGGCGCTTTATCAATAGCCTGAAGCAAAGAAAGTCCGCCTTTGCTTTTCAGAACAGACAGCATCATACTACGTTCTGTGTTATCCAAAACCATAAACAAATTAATAACTAAATTCTTCAAATAAGTATTACCTTCCAACGGCGGCCTGTCAGCATATTTTTCCGTTAAAAAAGCAGCAAATTTTTGGCGCAAAGCCTCTTCCTCACGATGTTTGCCCAGTTCAATCTCATTGTGTTTTACAACAGCCTTTTGCCACATTTCTATACGGTTATCCAAGGTTAAACCTAAAGACTGGTAAGACGCCATTCGTTGCTCCGGATTTAGACAGCTTTCACATTTTTGCGGCATTTTAGAAACCTGTTGCAACGCCCGTTTAAACAACTCACAAAATGTATTGTTTGCTTTCAAAAACGGGCAATACTCTGGACATTTTTTATGAATTTCGGCTTCTGACATATAAATCTCCTTGATGGTTTCAAAATACCGCAAAAATGCTTAAAATTCAATAAAGAAAAGCACCTTTCGGTGCTTTTTAATTTATTCCATAGCTTCCGGCTTTGCACGCTTACGAGCAATCGGATCCAAAATCCGCTTACGCAACCGCAATGATTTTGGCGTTACTTCCAAAAGCTCATCAGATTGAATATAAGCCAAAGCTTGTTCCAAACTAAGTTTACGAGGCGGAATCAAGTCTATCGCTTCGTCTTTACCGGCGGCGCGGATGTTGGTCAACTGCTTAGATTTTGTAGGGTTAACTTCAATATCATTATATTTTGTATGTTCACCTATAATCATACCAACATACACCGGACTATTGTGCTCAATAAACATCGGACCGCGGTCTTGCAATTTCCACAAAGAATAAGCAATCGCCTGACCGTTTTCGCTGGAAATCATCACACCGTTGCGGCGATCTTCAATTTCACCCTTATATGGCTCAAAAGCATAGAAAATACGGTTCATAACACCGGTACCACGCGTATCTGTCAAAAATTCTGAATGATAACCAATCAAACCACGGGAAGGAGCGTGGAAAATCAAACGAACTTTATTACCGACTTGAGATGGAATCATTTCTACTAATTCCGCGCGGCGCTTGCTCAATTTTTCTACCACAGCGCCGGAAAACTCTTCATCTACGTCAACCACAACTTCTTCAACCGGCTCTAAAAGCTGACCATTTTCATCGCGTTTCATAATAACACGCGGACGAGAAATTGAAAGTTCAAAGCCTTCACGGCGCATTGTTTCAATCAAAACACCAAGTTGTAACTCACCGCGACCAGCCACTTCAAAAGTATCCGAGTTATCCGTGCGAGAAATTTTAAGCGCAATATTACCTTCGGCTTCTTTTTCTAAACGCGCCCAAATCACACGGGACGTAACTTTATCGCCTTCCTTACCGGCCAAAGGCGAATCGTTTACGGAAAATGTCATAGCCAATGTCGGAGGGTCAATCGGCTGAGCTTTGATAAAATCTTTAGCATCAACGTCTAAAGCGCAAATCGTGTCGGCAACCGTACCTTTAACAATTCCGGCAACAGCCACAATATCTCCGGCATGAGCCGAATCCAAAGCCACTCTTTCCAGTCCTTTATAGGCCATAATTTTAGTAATTTTAGCCCGTTCTACTTCGCCATGCTCGTTAATAACTTTTACGGCATCGTTAACCTTGACGCTACCGCTTTGAATTTTACCGGTCAAAATACGACCGACAAACTTATCAGACTCCAAAGTTGTCGCCAACATTCTAAACGGTTTATCAGGCTCGCAAACCGGCTCGCTGACATAAGATACAATAGTTTCAAACAACGGCGTTAAATCTTTGTGTTCATCGCTAAGTTCGCGAACAGCCCAACCATTGCGGCCGGAAGCGTATAAAATAGGAAAATCCAATTGTTCATCGTTTGCATTCAAGCTGACAAACAAATCAAAGATTTCATTCAAAACTTCGTCCGGACGAGCGTCTGGCTTATCAGCTTTATTAATAACAACTATCGGTTTTAAGCCGATTTTCAAGGCTTTTCCCAACACAAATTTTGTTTGCGGCATCGGACCTTCAGAGGCGTCAACCAACAATACAACACCATCAACCATTGACAAAATGCGCTCCACTTCACCACCAAAGTCGGCGTGTCCCGGAGTATCCACAATGTTAATATGAGTACCATGCCAGTCAACTGAAGTACATTTTGAAAGAATTGTAATACCTCTCTCTCTTTCCAATGCGTTGCTATCCATCACACAATCAGCAACTTTTTGGTTATCGCGGAATGTACCGCTTTGACGCAACAATCCATCTACCAATGTGGTTTTACCATGGTCCACGTGGGCAATGATGGCAATATTTCTCATACTCATAAATTTTTCCTTTTATTCAATCTTCACAAAAAAGTCTCGCAAAAAACCTTATCCGCGAGTTCAAATTTGCCTAACAATAGCGCATTTTTTTTTAAATTCAAGAGTTTTTACGCTTTATTTTTAAATACTTAACGATAAAATATCCGTTCAATATCTTTAATGTCGGCAGGTGAAACATAAAGAATTAATTTATCAAAAGCTTTTAGTTTATAATTCTGAGGATTATAAATAAATTTGTTTTCGCTTACCGCAACAAGAATCGCACTGTTTTCAGGCATTTTTAATTCATCAACCCAAACACCATCATTGCTACTGTCTTCACCTAAACGAATTTCCCAAATTTCCCCCATTTCTCGCCCTAAAGAATACGCTTCATTAATCCGAGCCAAACGCAGATATTGCAAAATTCCAGAAATTGTTATAACAGAACGATCGATTATTGTATTATTTCGAATATTGGTCGCCAATAGATTGTATTCACGGGAATTTATTAAAGAAACCGCTTGAGTGTCCTTATTTTTAGAAGCCAGCAAAGAAATCAGCAAATTATCTTTGTCTTTTTCCGTTACGGCGATACTTATATCCGTTGTTGAAAAACCAGCATCTTCTAAAATACGATCACTCATTATTTCTCCGGCAATTACCGATGTTTTATTGAGTTTTTCAGCCAACCGATGCGCTTTCGCTAAATCACTTTCAACCACATAGTTGCTTATAACATTATCATCTTCTTCCAACTTTGCAGACAGATAATAAGAAATTGCGTTTGCGCCAAAAATCACCGCTTTTTCATAAGGATTATGATCCACACCAAATAAACGCATAACATCAATGTTTCGTTCTGGCGGACAAGCTATATAAATAATGTCATTGCGTTGCAAATAAACATCTTCTTCACCAATTAAGATGCGATGATTTCCACGCAAAATAAGAACAACAGACGCTGATAGTTCTGATAATTTACTATTTATATGACTTACCGAAAATTTCATAAACGGAATATCCGTATCTTTTTGCCGAAAGTTAAAAATATTCAGTTCGTTATTCAAAAAAGGATAAACAGCCATACTTCCGGGCAGCTTAAACATTCCTAACAAAAATTTTGCAATTTCAACATCCGGCGTAATAACCAAATCAACCGGCAAACTTTTTTCATTATACAGTTTATTCCACAGAGGATTTAAATAATATTGCGAATCCACACGGGCAATTTTACGCGGCACTCCAAAAAGTGTATAGGCAACCTGACACGCCACTAAATTTACTTCATCGTTTTCTGTCACGGATATCAGCATGTCTGCTTTTTTCATTCCCACAGCTTCTTGGATATCCGGATTAGAAATTGAACCGACAACCGGTTGAATATCATATTCTTTCGCAATATCCTCCAATTTTGAGGCATCTTCGTCAACAACAACTATATCGTTGTTGCCCAGCGTTAAATAACCAACCAGACTTTTACCAACTCCAGACGCTCCGCCAATTACTATTTTCATTATTCCAATCCCGAAAAATAATCGTTAATAAGTTTTTCTGCTGTCTTAAAATCATTTAATTTAGTATATTGTTCTCTAAATTTTTTAGCCTCATACAAATTTTTTACATACCAGCCGACATGTTTGCGAGAAACAGCCATTCCGGCTTTTTCACCATAGTATTCTATAAGTAAATGCAAATGTTTCAGCAACATTTTTTTAATTTCAGAGACAGCCGGAACATTCGGTTGCTGATTATGACATAAATAGTTATGTGTTTGAGCCAATAACCAAGGGTTGCCTAAAACCGCCCGACCAATCATTACGCCATCAACACCGCTTTCTAACATTCTTTGTTTAGCTTTTTGAGGAGAATCAATATCGCCATTGCCTATTACCGGTATTTTTACGTTTTCTTTTACGGCTTTTATAATATTCCAGTCCGCCTCTCCACTATATCCTTGAGCGCGCGTCCGACCATGAACAGTGATATAAGAAGCTCCGCTTTCTTCACACATTTTTGCAAAATCAACCGCGTTAATATGTTCATTATCCCATCCTTTGCGAAATTTAACACTTACCGATAAAGGTGTTGCTTTTACAACTGCGTTAATAATTTTTGAAGCTCGAACCATATCTTTCATTAATGCTGAACCAGACTCATTGTTTACAATTTTTTTTACCGGACAGCCCATATTTATATCTAAAGAACGCGCTCCCAACTCCGACACCAATTTTGCCGCCTCTGCAAACAATTCAGCATCATTTCCCACCAATTGCACCACAACCGGATAATTTTCTGTCCGCACATCAGCAATTTGCCAGCTTTTAGGATTTTTTCGTTGTAGCGCATTGATTGCCGCCATTTCCGCATACATATTTCCTTTGCCGCAAGAAGCTAGAATTTGGCGAAAAGGCCTATCCGTTACACCGGCCATTGGCGCCAAAAACACCGGACTATCAAACCCGCAAAAAGCCATGTTTTAATTCACCTTTCCTAAAGCGCGAGATAAAATATAATATACTTTTCCAATGTCTGAACCTGATATCAAGGCCAATAAAGTACTGGCTCGATTATTACTGCGCGCGGCTTCAATCAAACTATCAAAATCTTCTAAATACTTATCCACAACAACTCGAAAATCCGGTTTTTTCTCATAATCTTCCCGAACGGCAATAACCTCTTTTTTAGTCATATTTTTGGAAAGATACCGAACAAAAACACTGTGATCGCCTTCATAATATTTTTTCCACAATGTTTCATCGTCTCCTGATTTATTAAAAATACTATTGATATCGATAGAAATTGTTTCCAACTCACTGATAATATCCGCCGAACTTTTCATAAAGGTATCAATGCTGGCAACTTTAAACTTTTGGTTAAAGTCATCATACTGTTTTTGAGTTTTATCATAGTTTTCATTTAAACTTATCAATTGTTCTCCGACAATTTTTCCAAAATCCGACATTTTTCCTTCATAAGAGGATAAAACTTTTTCCACACTTCCGGCGGTATTTGTCATGTCTTTATTTAAATCTGCTATCTTTCCGGAAATTTGTTTTAAGCTAGCCAAGGCTTTATTGACATATTCATCTTGTTCTATCAATAAACCGGCATTTGTTTTACTTTGGTTAGAAATATTATCCGCTGTTTCGGATAATTTCCCGATATTACCGGATACGAGATTATTAACTTCATGAAATTTATCAATAATTCCGCCGGCTTTGGCACTAAAATTATTCACACTTGCCAACAAACCCTCTTCCATATCTTTCAACGTTTGCGAAACAGCTGAAAAGATTTTACCCATTTCGCTGTTTTTATCCTGAGTATTTTTATAAAATTCTTTTAACCGATTAACCTCTTCTCCCAGATTCCCAACCGTTAAGTTAATATTATTAACCATACGGCTCCCTTCTGTTTCCAAAAGTTGGCGTTTATCTGAAATATCCGCCCCTAATTGGCTAAAAATGCCGGTCACTTGCTCTGAAGCCGTCCTCATATCTTTCATTTGAATTTGAATATTTTGCTCTAAAGTATTGGAACGTTCAATCATTGCTTCAACTTCCATACTGATTAATTTCCCGTATTCTCCCAATTTCTTATCCAAATAACCGGAATTTTTATCTAAAAGCGCCGATTGTTTTTCCACAACATCTTTTTGTTCGTTGATACTGCTTTCTATATGCGAAATTCCAGAATCCAGTCGATGAAACAAATCTTCACAATTTTCTGCCGTTCGCAAAAATGTTTTTTCTAAATTTTCACCTTTTTCGGCCCAAGATTCAATAATTTTTCCAATAGCCAATTGACTGGACTCGGAATAGTTATTCAACTGAGTCTGAGCTTTTTCAATATTTTCATTATTGACATTCACGACTTCTTTAACACGCTCCGCCGCCGTTACCATTTCATTAACCATCGGCGTTACAATGCGGACTAATTGCTCGCTATCCTCTTTCATTTGCATGGTATTAACCCGAAAATCGGCGGTCGTTGATGCCGCTTTTTCTGCCACAAACGTAAAGTTTTCTACCAATTTTTTTATTTCTGAGTTTAGCTCTTGCATTGTTTGGGAAGAATAAGTGTCCAATTCTCCCGCTAATGATTTCATTTCGGCAATACGATCGCCTAAATCTCTTTTAATCACATCGGCTTGAGCGCAAACATCCCGTGTTGTTTCTTTCAAATCCGCCACTTGAGATTTTATGGCATCCGAAATCATTTTTGTCGCCGCATTTCCATTTGAATCTGGAAAAATAACTTGATTAAGAGAATCTCGCAACATTTGGGTTTCATTTCTAAAACTATTGCCTCTGTCAATATAAGCCATAACCACCCACACAATAGCCAAAGGCAACGTAATTCCGGCCATAAATCCGCTAAATTCATTCGGAACCATTGAGAATAAGTTATCCCACCCAAAAAATTGAGTAATATAGACAGCAACGACGCCAAACCACATCACGCTAAAAACAATCATAAAACGATGCAACCCATTTGCAAACCAACTTTCTGTCTGGTCCGGCATAGAAAAATTTTCATTTTTTTCAATTTTTTTCAATTTTTTTTCAGGATTTTTAGCGCTCATTTTTTCCTCTAACTACTTATTTTTACAATAATCATGAGACAATGTAACAGATAAATAGTAAAAATTTTACATAAATTTTGCACTTTTATAAAAAAATACATTGATTTTTTTTAACATATATGTATTCTCATTAACATAATTCGTTGCCATTATAGCTCAGTGGTAGAGCACGTCATTGGTAGCGGCTAAGCAAAAATAACAATTTTTTGTTATTTTTGTCTGTAACGCCTTGGAAGGGCTTGGCAAGCAAGGGAAGTGTAAACGACCGCGGCGAGCCAGAACTGACAAGCGGGGGAGCAGACCCCGTCATCTGTTAAGTATTATGTTTTTAGTTTGATTATGCCATTATAGCTCAGTGGTAGAGCACGTCATTGGTAATGACGGGGTCGCAAGTCCGATTCTTGCTAATGGCACCATTTTTGAAAACCGCCTTTTAAAAGGCGGTTTTTTGCTTTGTTAGGGCTAAATCATAAAAAGTCCAATTGTTTTATTCCCTGAAATACCATTTTTCCAACGATTATCGGACTTTTTAAGCAAAAGCCAATAAAATCAAGCATTTTTGGTGAAATAAACCCAGTCCGATAAATTTCTAACAATAATCGTCAAATGCATCTCCACCGGTCCACTCTTCACCTATAGAGCGTATTTTTTTCTATTCAAAAAGTTTAATATCGTTTTGCATAAATTAAAGCTCCAACGTTGAAATTTCTATTTACCATTCTGTTGGGCTTTTACATCGTGCCTCCGGATTGGATAATATCATAATCGACGACTTTGCCAGATTTATCAAATCCTATAAACAGATTTGTTTCCTCAAAAGTATAATTATCTTGGAACCATGACATAACCCAGCCAATGAGCGGTATCAACCAATGGTATCTTCCGGCACCATATATTTTTCGATATTCATAATATTCCAAATTGTTTTTCTGAAACACAAGATTCGGCGTTCCGAATTTTTCTCTTGCGTCTGTTTTAGAAGAAACGCCGTCCATTTGGTTTTCTATACTGATGCGGCTGTCTGCCAATTTTTCATTTCCGATAGTGGTGCTGCAAGATGTCAGAACAATCATCGCAATTACTAATAAGACTTTTTTCATCTGCGCTCTCCTATTGAACTTTTGCCAATCTGACAACAAAATTTTGGCCGAATTCTTTTTGCCAATCCATTTTCTGCTTATCTGAAATTTCATCAGATTTGTCCGTTATGCTGAAAGAATTCGCCTTAACATGTCCGTCTGCTGAAACCTCATTATCCGTTTTTGTCAATGCAAAATGTCCGATATAGCTCACTTCCTGCGGGCGCACCGTAAATCTGATTTTGCTGTTGCCCTCATAATGTTCATCTGTTTCTACCACCGTGCGGACGACTTGGGTATTGCCATACTGTTCGGTCGTTGTATAGATATATTGCAAATAAAGGTTGGTTACCTCGTATGCCCCTATCGGCAGCATCGCCGTATCATATTTGTTGCCGTCCAAGATGGTACTCATATAAAAAACTTCATTTGTTTTTATATTTTTGAAAGCGACAATATCGTTATAATTGGCGCCAAAGAACCCATCATCGGACACATTGTCCGATAAAGAGGTAATGACCACTCCGCGGGCGCCGCTGTTAAACAATGCGGGACGAAACTGACGGCTGGCGCGCAACAGGTCGCTCTCATTCGGCGTTTGCGGAAACGCGCATCCCACCACAATCAAGCAAACACTTAGAATTAAAAACAATTTCCGCATTGCATACTCCTTATTAAATCAGCCGCTTAATTTTGAGTTCAGACTAAATGAAATTGAGGAAAAAGTAAAGAAATAACTTCACAATAACCACAATGGAAATAAGATATTTTATAATATTGTTTCGGCGAAACATTGATATTCTCTGCCTTAAAGCCTTTATCCGCAAGAATGTTAAAGATAAGCCCGTAACTTTGAAAGACTTTCCATAAGAAGTTCAATTTTATTTGCTAATCGCTTAAAATCCCCATACTCTTTAGTCTGATAACTGCACAGTATCACGCACCATTTTAATAAAGGCACTCGAGAGAGTGTCTTTTTTGTCATTTATAGAGTTTAATTTATAAATCTCAATAACAGGATTTTGCAAAAATAATTTATACCTTATCTCATCTGAAAATAGTTCAGTCGGTTAATAACTTATGGATATCGTATTCATCATAACCTTCGTAATAATAACTAACATCTATTCCTTTCATAAAAACCTCACGTTCATCAATTTTATCCGTTAAAGCATTTTTTAAGAGATGTTTTATTTCAATATCTTTTATAGGACTTCTTTCCATTGCAGACAGATAATCGGCTTTATCGATTTTATTCCAATCAACAACCCGTTGCAGCTCTTTTTTAAATATTAAATCCAGCCAAATTCTGGTTGCGCGTCCATTTCCTTCGCGAAAAGGGTAGGCAATGTTCATTTCAACGTATTTTTCCACAATTTCATCAAAAGTTGACTGAGGCATATTTTCAATATATTTTAATGATTGTTCTAAATACATAACCGGAGCAAAACGAAAATTTCCTTTTGATATGTTAACATTTCTAATTTCACCGGCAAACTCATAGATATCTTCAAATAAATATTTATGAATTTGTTTTAGACCGCTAACCGTACCAGCTTTAATTTTATTAATTTTTCCACTGTCAAAAAATTTTATGGCTTTTTCTTTGCTCGTTTTTTCTTCAACTTTATTAAGTTCAATTTGATTTGTAATATTTAATTTGTTTTCTAAAACCATTATAAACCATCTTCCAATAAAAAATACATTATATTTTATGATAATATAATATTGCTAAAATTTATATAATAAAATCAAATTGCCAACAATTCAGACTGCTGTCGTTACAAACTTTCATCAAAAAATGAATTTTTTTATTTTGACTATTCAAAACAGTAAGTATTTCTAATTGTCTCTAAATGTTCTTTAGAAAAATATTGTTTTGCCTCTTCCGTTAAATTTCTATAAAGAAGACAATAATTCAAAGATGAAGATGTTGAAAAATGTTCTCTCAGTATTTTTTTTACTTTATTAGCATTCTGTTTCATTTTTGAATAATATTCCTTAGAATTTGTATGATGAAGCCTAAAAGCGGCTAAAACCTTTTTTATCATACCAACTTTTGCCCCATTTATTAACATTTGCGCCCAAAACAGATAATCTTCAGCATTCATGTATTTTTCGTCATAGCGCATCTTATGATCCAGAACAAATTGCCGTCGATAAGAAGTTCCTGTGTTTTGAATTGCATTAAAAATAAAAATGCTTTCCAGCCAAGCCGATCCCCAAATGTTTTCTATATTGAAAAAACCATCTTTTTCCATAGAAACAATATATCCATGCACAAGATCCGTTTGAGGATTTTTATCTATATATGATTTCGTTTCCGCTAAAAGTTCCGGTAAAAAAGAATCATCCGAATCTAAAGTTGTTATATATTCACCTTTAGCTATGTCTATAAGACGATTGCGATTAAAAGATATTCCTCTGTTTTTGTTATTCTGAATAAAAACAATACGCTTATCCTTTTTCTGGAAAGCCTTTATTAGGCGTGCAGACATATCTTTTGAACCATCATCTATTATAACCAATTCAAAATTATCATATGTCTGCGCCAACGCAGAACATATTGAATGTTTTAAATACTCTTCACGGTTATAGGTTGTCATAACAATAGAAAAAAACGGATGTTCCGGAACTTCAGAAGCATAAGAAATATTTTGAGAACACACTGGATTGCTGTAATGGTATATTTTGACTAAATAACAGAAGCTACATATTCCTAAAATACAAAACAACGAAATAACAAAATAATTTGAATATTTCATATACAAAATTCCCGCATCTAAAGGTAACCTATATTCTATTTTTTTACTTTTCAGGATTGTCAACTAATGACTCATCCATATTATCCAAATCATCCAGATTTGACAATTCATTAAAATTTCGAATATATTCTTCTTTGGTTAAGCAATTTTCTTTGGCTTTTTTTTCATCCTTATACATATCTTTCCATTCTTCTTTAGTCATTGAAAAATTGCTATTATTTTCTCCTGACATATTCTTGTCATAAACAACCATATATTCCGCATATTCATCAGCCGTAACACATCCGTCTTTATCTTTATCCATTTGAAAATAATTTTCATCAGCAATATTATTGGATACGCTATTAATAAAATTATCGGCCATTTCCTCCGGAGAAATTTCTTTTACCTTTTCTATTGCTGTTTTAGCCGCCTCTAATTTTTTCTGCATTTCAGCTATTGCTTCTTCCGGAGACTTTTCCGTCAATTCTTTAATTTTTTCAAGACGTTCCTTAGTTTTATTTTCTGTTTCCCATTGCATGACAGATTTAAATTCATTTTTATCCAATTTTACATCTTTGTTTTTATCTGCTTGCTTAAAATAATTTAAAAACCTTTCTTTCTTTTGAGTTTTTTCATCTTTTGATAAATTAAATTCCGTATCTATGCCTTTCACAATCATCGAAAATTCATTTTCCGAAACAAAACCATCGTTATTGACATCCGCCACATCAAAAATATTTGAAACCATTTTCTCATTGTCCGAAATGCTCATTTCTTTTTGAACACAATCTTTTATTTCCGCAGATGAAAATTCTTGAGCCCGACCATTAAAAATCAGCAAATTACAAATTCCCAAAGCCATCAAACACAGATTACGAATCATTTTTAAATCCTTTCTTAATAATTAAATCAATTGCGCAAGTTGCTATACAAATAATAAGCCAAACAGATTATTAAGCAAAACAGCAAAAGATAAAAAGAAACATAAATAATTCCAGCAGCCAAAATAACTGACAAGAAAAATAGAATTATTTGAAAAAAATATTGTACCCATGTTTTAGAAATCGGCATCAACTGGGAAGGGGATCTATCAGCATTTCCATTTAAACCATGGCCGCATTTCAAACAAAACGTTGCATCTGCGGGGAGGTTCGCGCCACATTTATCACAAACTCGATACAATCCTTCGCCCGTATCTGTAACTTTATGAAAACAATGCGGACAAAAACGCCATTTTCCAAAGGTGAGGGGTGATATTTCTTTTTGACAATTAAAACAATAAAATTTTTTCATAAAACATCCTTTATTCAAATTTCGCTATTTAAAACTTAGTTTGTTTTAATCGGAAAAGCAAGCGGTTGAGATTTTTTCAAATTCTGTCGAAAATCAGAAACAGACCGATTTTCTTTTATATTTTTAAAAACTTTATTTTTATCTCTTTTATCAATGCACACAAAATTTTTATAAAATGACGCTTCTTTTATGACGTTTCGGCAATAAAAATTATCAACACCCAACTCTGTTTTAATCACAAATTGCAAATTATTAAAAACTGTTTTCGCGCCTTCACTGTCTAAAAAGCGGGTTACATCATATATCGGCGTGTTTCTATCAAACTCATTTAAAAAAGTTTTTAACAGAACAATATAAATCCGGTAATCACTTTCTTTTTTCAATTCTTGAATTTTATCAAATAAAATATTTCCTTTAGTTGTAAATTCAGCGGCTTCATTAATAAGCTTAACATCCGGATTTTGTTCGGCTATTTTCGCCATTGAAATACCGACATTTCCAGAAATTGATGAAACAATAGCGTTTTTTGGCAGACTTACTTCTTCAATATCAACAACTTTCTGCATGTTTCGCATATTACCCCAGCTTTTATAAGGCAATCCCCATAAAAGTAAAATTGTTAAAAGGACACAAACTCCACCATACAACCATTTGTATAACTTCTTTTCCGGCCAAAAGTAAGACAAAACTTTCACCAGCATTAAAGATATAATCATCTCCACAGGAATAGCATAGCGGATAATACTGAAAACATAAAACCAAATAAAATAGCCAATTACCGCAAATACTATTAAAAATAATGTCGGCTGCGTTATTTTAACGTATTTCCGGCCTTTTTTATGGCACAACAACAAGCCTAGCCCTAACAACATCAGCCACCCTAAAGCCAGACGAGCGTCAAACATTTCGGCTTCTGATGTTACTCTTTCACGCCCTTGGAAAGATGCCAAAAAAGGAAATATCAGCCAATTCCACCAATTTTTTTCAAAAAATTCGTTATATGTTAAAAAATTTTGCGGGTAATAAGGAGAGTGAAAAATATTGTTCATATATGGATACATCGGGCTTCCCATCTCTTTAAACAAAATCCAGCCCCACCAGCCATAAGTCAATAAAAATCCGATAAAACCAGTTAAAGCAAAAATTCCGATAGTTTTAAAAGGTGTTTTTAATTTTTTCCAAAAACATATTAATGTTAAACCCAAAGCCAAACACCAGACAATAATTGTCAGTTTCAAACCTAAAGCCGCTCCCATTAACACACCGGAAAAAGCAAAAATCTGCCACCGCTCTTGTTTTAATATAAATAATTCCTTGTATATTAAATATAATCCAACCATTACACAAAGAATAACCGGAATCTCATTAGATGATGTGCCGTTTTGCACTAAAAAACCAAATCCGGTTAATATAAAGAGCATTGTAAAAAATGTTTGAACTTTTCCTTTAACCGTGTCCACAGAAAAATTCGCTTTAACCAACAAGTAAGCGACAAAAGCTAACATTCCCCAATACAAACTATGATACAACTGATAAACAATCGGCGTGTCATTGAAATGTTCAATCAATAAATATGCCGGAATTTCTATCAACGGATTTAAATATGAATTTTCCACACCAACCGCTATATCCTGAAAAGTCCGCCCTTTGAAAAACGCCCATGCGATGTAGTAGTGATAATTATTTATATCTGCAATCACCTCATAACGAAAAACAAAACAAATCGCCATACTCACAAAAATGAAAAAAGACAACATCCCTAAATTGCTTTTCATCAAACGAGTCAAAATTTGATTTACCTTTGGCATTTTACCTACTCCACATTTATATTTTAATAAATTAGTAAAGAATATATCTTACAATGCCTTATTATTTTGTTAACGAAAGGAGCTTTCTATGAAAAAAGTTGTAATTATCGGCGCAGGACCAGCCGGTGTAACAGCCGGATATGAACTTTTAAAAAAATCAAAAGATTTCGATGTCACAATTTTGGAAGAAAGCAATTTTATCGGCGGCATCGCCCGCACCGCTCAATATAACGGAAATAGAATCGATTTAGGCGGCCACCGCTTTTTTTCTAAAGATGAAGAAGTCACAGCATGGTGGAATAAAATTATGCCGCTTCAAGGAGCTCCAGCATTTGATGACATATTAACAGGAAGAAAAGTTTCCTTAAACCCTGATGGTCCAAACCCCGAAAAAGAAGATGTTGTTTTACTCAAAAGGCGCCGTGTTTCCAGAATTTATTACAAAAAAAACTTCTTTGACTATCCTGTCAAAATAAACTTAAACACTATTTTTAACATGGGATTACTGACAACGGCAATGGTTGGTTTCAGTTATCTGAAAACATTGGTGCACAAGCTTCCTGAAACATCTTTGGAAAATTTTTATATTAACCGCTTCGGCAAAAAGCTTTATTCTATGTTTTTTGAAGATTATACAGAAAAACTTTGGGGGCGGCATCCTAAAGAAATTTCAGCAAACTGGGGAGCTCAACGCGTTAAAGGGCTTTCTATTGTTGCCATTTTTAAGGATATTTTCAGCAAACTTTTGCCTAAATCACCTAAAAACGTTGAAACATCCTTAATTGAAGAATTCAGCTATCCCAAACTCGGCCCCGGCCAACTTTGGGAGGTTGCTGCAAATGATTTTGAAAAAATGGGCGGAAAGATTATAAAAAACGCCAAAGTTATCAAATTTAAGACAAATAAAAATAAATTTAAGGAAGTTATTTTTATTAAGGATGGCAAAGAAATCAGCATGTCCGCAGATATTGTCATTTCTTCTATGCCGTTAAAAGATTTGGCTGCCGGCTTGGATGCCATTCCAAGTAAAATAGAACGTATTGCCAAAGGCTTGCCATATCGGGATTATGTTATTGTTTGCCTGATGCTCAATAAAATTAATCTAAAAAATAAAACAAAAATAAAAACCGTTAACAACCTTGTTCCTGATTGCTGGATTTATGTTCAAGACCGAGGTGTTAAGCTTGGACGTATCCAAGTGTTTAACAATTGGTCTCCTTATATGGTTGTAAATCCAGAAAAAAATATCTGGATAGGACTGGAACATTTTTGCAGTGAAGGCGATAAATATTGGAATATGAGTTCAGAAGAATGGAAAGCTTTTGCCATTGACGAACTTTTAAAAATGGGGATAATTTCTTCTGAAAAAGATGTTGATGATTCTCATATAGAACGTATCAAAAAAGCTTATCCGGCTTATTTTGACACCTATAAAGATATTGATAAACTCACAAGCTTTTTAAAATCTTTCGATAACCTGTATTGTATTGGACGAAACGGACAGCATCGATATAACAATATGGACCATTCAATGATTACTTCTTTTTTGGCAGTACGACACATTCTTGGGGAGCTCAAAGATAAAAATGAAATTTGGAACGTTAATGTTGAAAAAGAATATCACGAAAGCGCCACAGAATAGAAGTATATAGACAAACTGTCAGGTTTGATTTGAAAAAATAGATTTTATCTCTTTAAGCGTAACAGAAAATGTTATGATATTTAAACAAAATTAAAGGAGATATAAATGAAAAAAGAATCAAAATCTTATGACAATAAAAAATCATCTCAAAAAATACAACCTACCGTATCTAAAGGCGGATGCGGCTGTGGATGCGGTAGTTCTTCTGTTTCTGAAATAGAAGAAATTGATGAAGTTTCAATGAATAACAAATAGGTGCTTAAATGAAAAATTTGACGGCAAGCGGCACCAATAGCCGCAGCCGCCATTCCAATGTAACCACAGCTCCTCATGCGGGCTCTGATTTTAATAACTTTATGAATTATTTTTGGAATTATATGGATTTACCCGAAAATTTGCCAGAAGACATGGAACCTCATATTCAAATTACAGAAAATAAAGACTCCATATCTGTTATGGCTGAACTTCCGGGAATTGATGAAAAAGATTTGGATTTGCAAATATCTGCCGATGGTTATTTAGCCATTAGCGGCGAAAAGAAAAACACCTCATCTTCTTCAGAAAAAGATTCGTATTTTTCCGAAATATCATATGGCATGTTTAAAAGAACAATCCCTTTGCCTTGGGATTTAGCCTATAATGATGCAGCTGCGACTTATAAAAATGGCGTGCTGTCTGTTTTAATACCAAAAACACAGGTTGAAAAACAAAAATTCAAAAAAATTGCAATTAATACAACTAATAAAAACTAGCTCTATTTAACTCTGTTTCATGTGAAACAGAGTTTTTTTATAAAAGAAAAAGACCTTAATCAAAATTTAAATTCTTTTGTTTAGAATTAAGTAATCTTTTATATTGATTGAGGATTAATATGTTTAAAAACGTACTTTTTATAAAAACAACCAGTTTTGCCTCTTTTATTTCGTTGGGAATATCTTTAATTCCATTGTCGGCAAACGCCTACAATCTATCACCGTTATCTTTTTCCCAAATGTACAATCTGGCACAAAACGGCGAAGTCGAAGCTTTGCGGGCATCCGTCAGACGCGGAATGAATATAGACAGCCTCAATCAAAACGGAGACACAGGATTATGTGTTGCCGCACAAAACCGCGATGCTTACACTTATAATGCTTTTCGCGCCGCCGGAGCGAATCCACGCCACCCTTGCGTTCAGAGAATCCGATATTATGAAAATTTTGTAAATTCATCTAAAGCAGTCTCTGTCACAGCAACTCCTCGTGAAGCCTATGGAACTATGGGAAAAGAAGAATTTAAAATTTCTCCGACAACATGGTGGCTTTTAGGTGGTTTAGCCATTGGCGGTGGAATTGTCGCCCTCGCTGCCGGCGGCGGTGGCGGTGGCGGAAGTAACAGTGATTCCGGCGAATCCGAAAGATACGACACAATCGGTTCTTCTTTAGGTTCTGCGGCATCTGTTATCAAATCAACATCCGGCACGGCAATTAACCACAGTAATTTTACCGTGAATAATGCGGATGAAAAAAAGATTGCTTCGTTAAATTTTAATAAAAACCCCTTAGAATCCGGAAAGTATTTAAATATTGTTCTTGAAGCGTTAAACGGAGGCTCTTATACAAATGCCGAAAATACAAATTTGCAAATAACCTCCGGCGTCAACGCCATGGCCGCTGTCAACAATGCAACCGTCGTTAATAATGGATATATAAAAGCCGAATCATATAATGCCTCTGTCGGTATGATTGCAACCAACAATTCTCAAGCCATAAATAATGGCCGCGGTTCTATAAACGGCATTGATTTATATTTCTCCGGTTTTAATGAAAATAACACCTTATTAGGTATATATGCTGATAGCAATTCAACAATTACCAATAACGGAGAAATCCGCGGAACAGCAAAACAAGCTTCTAAAAACCCAAACCAAGAAGATGATTCAGATGGCAGTTCCAACGACAGTTCTTCTTCCGATACTTCATCGACGACTTCTGTTTCTGGAACAATTGTCGGAATGGAAACAATGATTATGAACACCGGTACCAAAGCTGTTAATGAAACTGTATCCGCCAAAAATAACGGCACCATAAAATTAAGCGCCGGTGACAACACAAATACCAGTAATGAAGTAAAAGTCAACCTTATCGGTATGGGTAGTTATCTAGATGACGGATTTTTAAACAACTCCAAAAATATTCAGCGCGCTGATAAAGCATATTTGGAAAATAATGGAAAAATTGCTTTGGGTTATACTGGACAATATACGTTTGACAGCACAAAAACCTTGCGTAAAGGTTTAGGTGGCATTATCGGTATGCGCTCCGACGCCAATACAACAGCATTAAACAATGGCACGATTGACATTGTGTTGACTGATAGTTCATCATCTTCTTCATCAGATTCCTCCAGTTCTTCCGTTGCTGTTGCCGCCGGCATGCAATCTGTCCACAGCGGTACAATCACCAACAATGAAACCGGAAAAATATATGTAACAACCACCGCAGACAACTCCAGAATAACCTATGGTATGATTGCCGTTGAAGGTTCGGGAACTGTGTCGGGACTTTATACAAATATAAAACAAACCATAAATAACAACGGACTTATACAAATTAAAGCCAGTAATGGTTATGGTATGGCCTCTTATAACGGTGGCACTGTCGTCAACACCGGAAATATTATTTTAGGTTCAGATTCTAATGATTCCCGCTACCATGACAATATTGGCATATATGGTTCAAGCGACAGCACTTTAGCTAATCTTATAAATCAAGGAACTATTGATATTTATTCTTACAATTCAACGGCAATGCGCAATGATTTCAGCGGTGGCACAACTTTAACCAACGATGGAATTATTAACGTTTATCAAAATGCCTCCGGAACAAATATTTTTAGTGGTAATTACAGTCGTGCTATTAACAACGGAACCATAGATTATCGCGCTTTTTCCTCTGATTCCAGCAGTGGAAGTTCAGGAAGCGGAAGTTCCTCATCCGGAGATTCAACCACCTCTACGGACACAGGCTCTCTTGCGGACGCTTATTCCCTAAACGTTAAGCAAAAAATTATGACAACAAAATCTCCAACCGCCTCATCGGCAACAACCAGTACCACAGAAAAAGTTGAAAATTATGGTATAATAAAGGCTCTGTCATCAAATACGGCGGCTATGGCAGCGGAAACAAAACAAGGTCAAGCTTACAACAAAGGAACCATCAATATTGAAACAGATTCCGTTGTTAATAATAAACAATACAATGTCGGAATGTATATGGGAGCGGACACACTCTCTTCAGCTCAGTTAGCAAATGACGGAAACATAAATATTCGTTCCAACTACTCTGTTGGAATGGCTAGTGAATCAAATTCAATCTCCAGTGTGCTAAATCAAGAAAACGGCGTTATTAACGTTTATGGAAACAAATCCTTTGGCATGTATTCAACCGGAAACAGTTATTTGTATAATAATGGAATTATAAATCTTTATGGTGATAACAATGTTGCCATTTATTCTAAGGGAACAGGAACAGGCGCAGATACACCATATATTAAAAACAATAAAGTCAAAATATACGGGAAATACGCCATTGTCTTCCAAATTGCGGGTAATGCTATTGTTGAAACCCCAGGATCTGTTGAGGCTTGCAATGCGTCTGAAGCCGGATGCAACGCGGAGGCTCTAAGCACCATGACTTATTATTATATTTCAAGCGGCGGCAACCTTACCTTAAGTGCAACTCAGAGTTTGACTGCCGGAACTTTAGTTAAACTGGCAAACAGCGGAAAAGTTAATATTTCTGAATCCGCGAATCTATCTCTTCTTTTGGGTGCCGAAAATGGTAAAATTATTGACGCATCTTCAGGCGGAACCGTTACAAACAATGGTACCTTAAATTTGTTTTCTACAAAAAATAGCACAGCCATTTCTGCCGGAAGCGGAGCAACTGTTGAAAATTACGGAAATATAAATATCGCACAAACAGACACAGCTTCTGGAACTGGAAATATCGGCATTTTATCCAGTGGAGCTAAAGTTAAAAATAATGGCAATATAACCATTAGCACTCAACATAGTTATGGTATGTCTATTTCCGATGGAACAACAACAAATAACAGCAACATAACTGTGACAACAAGTAACAGCGCCGGCGTTTTGGTAACAGGCGGAGAATTTGAAAACGCTTCATCCGGCGTTATAACTGTTGGAAATGGAAATCCATTTATTAATGGCGGATGTGGTATTGATGTTTCTGGCGGTACGGCAACAAATAATGGCGCAATTTATGTATATGGCACAAATTCTTCCGGTGTTCGCGTCAGAGGTGGTACATTTGAAAATACAGGAACAATTTATGTTGATCAAGGAAAGATGATTAGTCGATCCTACGGCATCTATGTCACCGGCGGCACAGCGAAAAACAGCGGTACTATTCAGGTGATTAACGGCGCAATTAACTATATTCCGGGTACTGTTGAAGATGAAAAAAATACTGCAAGCCAATCGCTTATGATGGTGAAAAATAATTCTAAATTTAAAAATAATGGAACAATTTCCACCGATACGGCTTGGAATTTTAACGAATCTGCCGACAGCAACAGTTATATATCTATTGGTAAAAACGGAACTTTTAAGGCGCCCCATTTAAGCGGAAAAGTTATGGCGGATGCTGATATCACTCAAAAAGGATTTGCGCAAGAATATCGCAACGACAACTCTTTTATCGGTCAAGACGATGGTTTAGATATTGTCTCCGGCTCATATATGTTTAACGCTAAAAAAGAACAAAATTCTTCTGGAAACACCGATGTTGTCATGACGATGAAATCTTTTGATGATATTGTTGCAAATAAAAATCTTTCGGATTATTTAACGCAAAATTATGCAGACAAAAAGGGAGAAACAACTTTTAATTTATTAAAAGGCCTGTCTTCGGCGCATACTTTTAATACGGCTATTAACAAAGAATTTGGCTTTAGCATGCTTCCTAACCTTGCTAAGCAAGATTTAGATGTTATTAAGAATATTCATCGGGTGGTAAATAATAACGCCCTGATAACAACAAATGAAGCCAATCGTTCAGTTGTAAATATTTTAACCTACCAGCAAAAAATTGGCAACAAGCAAAATGTTTCCGGTTATAAAGATAATGTAAAGGCTGTTTATGGTTTTAATGATTACCAAATTGCTCAAGATTGGCGTGTCGGATATGGTGCCACTGCCGCACGTTCTGATAGTGATTTTAACGACGACTCAAATCGTTATAATAATATGTTGGAGATTTTTGCGCCAATAATTTACAGTCATAACAATTTCAGGGTTTTAGCTGAACCTAAAGCTGGTTTCAGTAAAGGTCATTATCGTCGAAATGGCGCAGAAAAAATTTATAAAGCTGATTCAACAAATTATTTCTATGGAATTGATTTAGAAACAAAATATACCCTTGATACGAATATTGCGCAATTAGAGCCGATTGCCGGATTTAATATAAACAATCTTAAAATGGATAAGCTTGAAGAAAGCAACAATGGTTTAAAAATTGATAATGATAATGTTTCATCTGTTCAATCTGTTATTGGTTTAGATATCAAAAATAAATTAGATATCTCCAAAGACAAATCTCTTACTGTTGTTGCCGGCGGACGTTATTTTCATGAATTTGGCAATAAATATTCCACAACAGCAACAATGCAGGATATGAATGGATTTTATGAAATTAAGAGCAATCGTTTTCAACGCAATAGCGGTTTGCTGATGATGAAAGCGCAATATGATTATAAAAAACTTTCAGTCAGCGCAACAGTTAACACTCCGATTGAACATAAAAACAGTATTTATTACTTATTTAACCTTGGATATAAATTTTAAGAGTTATATCTTTAAAAATTATTTCGTAAAAAGAGGAAAAAAAGATGAAAAATAAGCTCAGCAAAGGTCTCTCTCTCTCTCTGTAAATCCTAAACATTCGATTTCAGAGCGTTTTAAAGCTTCTACACGCGTTTTTTGCCACTTTTTGAAAAAATTTGAGACAGAACAGAATCCCCTATTCTCCGTCATTCTCGGATTTATTCCGAGAATCCATGTCAAACAATCTTCTGTGGATACTCGGGTCAAGACCGAGTATGACAAGGGTTTGCAATGTATTGAAACCGCGGAGAGTGGAGTAGCTATACCATATGCGGAAAATCAGCCCCTCTTCAGTATAAAAAAGATATGAATTGCCAAGCATATAGCTTAAATAAAATCATGCAAAAATGTAACACTTGTAATACTCAAAACTGCAATATAGGCGTCTTATTCAGTAATAATCCATATTAATAAAAAAAACTCTCCTTTCGGAGAGTCTTTTTATGGTGCGCTAGGCCAGACTTGAACTGGCACGGGATAAATCCCAACAGATTTTAAGTCTGCAGCGTCTACCGATTCCGCCACAAGCGCATTACTAGATTTTATATACATAAATTTTTTTTCATTTGCAACATAAAACTTGTCTTTTTTTTGAAAATATGCTTAATTATTTTTGGAAAGAGGATAAATCATCCTCTATATTAACTTTAGAATACGGCAGAAACAGCGTTTCGGTATTCTTTGGGGAGAACAAATGAAGTCTGTCAACACATCTCTTCGTCATTATTTTTTTCCGAATATTAATGAAGACGGGTGGAAATTCATCAGCTTTTTTGCGTTTTTTTCGCTTATTATGGCTATTATATGGTTTCCGCTTGGTTGCTTTTCATTTTTAATTACTATTTGGTGTTTTTACAGTTTTCGAGATCCTATTCGGGTAACACCTGTCTTATCTAGCGCCGTTCTGGCGCCGGCCGATGGCTATATTATTGCCATCAACAAAGAAAAGGGGCCGGATGCTCTTGGTTTATCTAAAAGAAATTTCACCAAACTATGTGTTTATATCAGCCCTTTTGATGTAAATATCAATAGAGTACCAATAAAAAGTACTATATCAAAAACTTTTTATGATTCTGGAAAAAAGTTTTCCGGCTCTAAAGAAAAAAATGATATTAGAAATGAAAAAATGTTGATTAGTTTTAAACATAGTAGCGGTCTTGAATTTGTTTTGCAACAAACTTCGCTATTTTGTAGCAAACGCATTGTCGATAATATAAAAAAAGGCGATGAATTAGCTGCCGGACAACGTTTTGGTTTTATTCGTTTTGGTTCTTATGTTGATTTATACTTGCCAGAAAAAATAGAACCTCAAGTTTGTGTGGGCCAATATTTAATAGGCGGTGAAACAATTATTGCCGATATAAAATCAGATGCTCCCCGTATTGAAGGAGAAATAAGATAATGACAAAAATTTATCAAAATAACCATTCATCCGCTATGCGCGGTGGAATAAAAAAGAAAGCTATCGGAAAATTTAAAGGCGTTCCATTTAGAAAAATGGCGCCAAATATTGTTACTTTAATGGCTTTATGTTCAGGTGTTTCAACTATAAAATTTGCTATTATGCAAAATTGGACATTTGCTATTGTATGCTTATTTTTAGCCTGTGTTTTTGATGGTTTAGACGGACGAGTTGCTCGCAAATTAAAAGCATCGTCAAAATTCGGCGCAGAGTTGGATTCTCTTTCCGACTTTGTCAGCTTTGGCGTTGCTCCGGCTATTTTAATGTATCAATGGTGTCTCAATGGTATTCCGCATTGGGGATGGATTTTTACCCTTATGTTTTCAGCAGGCATGGCTATGCGGTTAGCTCGTTTTAACACAATGCTTGAAGACGCTTCAATTCCGGAATATTGGTCTCACTATTTTGTTGGTGTTCCGGCACCTATGGCCGCCGCTATTGCCGTTATGCCTTTGCTTATCTCATTTGCTTATCCGGAATATGATTTTATTTTGCGTAACAAATATTTGTGTAGCGCGCTTATGATTTTAGTCGCATACTTAATGGTTAGCCGCATTCCAACACTTTCTCTTAAAAAAACACGAATTAATGCTGATTATTTTTTACCCTTAATGATATTATTCGCATTATTTGTTAGCTGTCTTTTAACACAGCCATGGTTAACCTTAGGATTGTTTACTTTAGTTTACTTATTGACAATTCCATTCACTGTCATCAAATTTTTGCACGACAAACGCAATTATGAAAAAAACATGACAGCCGACGGCACAGAAAAAAAAGAATAAACACTTATGTAAAAAAAGACCTCATTTGGTTTTATCCAACTTTAAGAGTATGGTTCAAAATCAAAATGAGGTCTTTTTTTTTATACAACGCCGCCAGTATGCAAACAGTAATCATGATTTTTAAGATTATAATTTTTATAAACTTCACACTCTGAACAAACGCATCCTTTATCTTGATAAATACAATTACTTTTTTCAAATGCGCAATATAGCTTTTCATAATGCTGTACCTTTTGTAAATTTTCTAAAGACTTTAAAAAATTCTCCGGCGCATTTTTCAATTTACAATGCTCTGTATATGACGGACAAGTCATACAACGACATAATTTAATATTTTCAGCTGTTTTATCTACTTGCATTTAAACCTCCTTTTGTTTTTACAAAATTTATATAAACATAAAGAGGAACTTAACAACCTAATCAAGAGTTATAGACGTTTAAACACTCCATCAATAATCGGAGGAAAATAAGATGTCATTTCCGGAGCCGATTTAACTATATCAACTCTTGCAAACATCGGTCCATTATGTAAAGCCTGTTCCAACTGTTGAATATTATCTTCCTTACCGGCCGCCAACACCAAAACATCTCCGTTTGACAAATTACAAACATAACCAGAAATTTTACCTATCTCCTTAACACGACGCAGAGTCCAAAAGCGAAATCCCACGCCTTGAACTCTGCCGCTAACTAAATAACATTTTTGCATTAATTTTTACCGTTTAAAAAATCATCTATTTCAAATAGCTCATTTTTAACACATTGGCGTCCTTGCTCGGCTTCATCATCTACGCCCCATGATTTACTTTGATAAAGTTCTTCTAAATATGCCAAATCAAAGGCTTCTGACGCCGATATCTTCTTTTCGGCAAAAGCCAACGCCAATAAAGGTGATTTTAGGCGTACCGCTGCCAAATAATACGCCGTAAGAGTTTTCAAACTCATTTTTTCTAAAATTTGTGTAAATACAGCGCGATTATTTTCATTTTGCGGCGGCGGTGTCAAACCATCCGTTTCTTTCAGCGTAATTTTAAAACGATTATTTAACCATTTTAAAACAGGCAGCCATTTTTCTGTTTGCAGTTTTTTAATATCTTCGTTGGCACTCCAAAACAAAATGACATCTGTAAAGGAAAATTCAACAAGTTTTTCAATAACTTCAGAACGATGTTCTTTTATATCTTTCTCTGCTTGTTTAAAATTTATCATTTTTTAATATCCTTTACTAACCCTTTTAACAAACCCGAAGCTTGGTTTCCCAAATCTTTCACCGCGTCTTTAGTATCGACCAAAGATTTTGAAACGACTTCTTTTGTATCAGAATATGTCTTAGCCGCATCATTTTTTACACCACTATCAGCTCCTTTGAAATGATTTGCATACGATGTCCCTTGCAAAGCCGTATAGCATGGAGAAGAATCCGCGCTTAAGAGCATATCTCCGGCGTTATAAAGTCCGCCTGTGGCAATAATTCCAACCACGGTTTTTGCTGTCTGCGTTTTATTTAAGCCAACACTTGGTTTTGACATTGTTCCTGAAATTTTTAGCAAAGAACCCAATACAGAAGAAACATTCGTATCTGTTATACGACCAGAAAAAGGCTGTAAATCTAAATCAAGTTTTTCTGTATAAAGATTTGCACTACCATCAGCAACAACATAAAAATCATTAGCATCTACAACAATTCCTTTCGGAAATTCCGCAATACCTTTTTTAATATCACTGCGAACAACAGCACAATTTAAATTCATATCTTTATTAACAATATTCAGTTTAAGATTATTCAAAATTTGAACAATAATATTGCCTTGTAAACGTTCCAAACTCTTAATATTCATAACAGACGGATCTATTATCGCCACAATTTGACCATCCATATTGGCTAAATATTGGTTTGTATCAACGCCAGAAGTTGTTAGTTTAATGTTAAAATCTGTTTTTCCGCCGTTTTTAACATATAAAACATCATTGTTGGAATTTGCAAAATTTTTATTCAATTTTTGTAAAATAATGCCATTACCTGTTAAATTAACAGTGGCAGATTTTGAATTGGCATTTAATGATGCGTTCCCTTTGACATCACCATCACCCATATTAATATTATTTATATCAGCTTTAAATACACCGTTTTTAACAGCTAAATTTATCAAAACATTCGTTAAATTCATTTCAGGTGTTATATTTACAGATTTAATATTAGCATCAATATCGGCATTCACTGATTTTAAAACATCATATGGAATAGGGGTATTTTTAATTAATTCATTCGCCTGAGCTTCTGAAATTAACCAGCTGTTTTCTGCTTTTTTACTTTCACTGAACTCATAAACATTTAAGTTATCACTATTAGCCGTCAGTTTTAAATATGGCGTTTTATCCACTAAATTAACAGAAACATCACCATTAATCTTATTTGATTTATAAGCCAATTCATAAGAACCGCCGGAAGTCAATCCTTTCATTATATTTTTGACGCTTCCATCAAAATTTAAAACATATCCCAAAGCATTTACTTCCAGCTTGGCATCAACATCATTATATTCAGAATTTTGAATTGATTTAAATGAAGATGTTGTTCCTTTACCCGTAATCTGAACACCGGAAACAATCGTATCAAAACTTAAATTAATCGGCGCATCAAAACTATCCATGCCCACAACAAAATCTTTAATTTCAACACTATCCTTATTGCTGTAAAAAACATTTGTTTCAGATGTTTTAATTTTATCAACAACAATTTCCTTTTTTAAAAGAGGAAGTAAAGAAAATTGAACCTGTGCTTGACCGATTTGTGCCACTTGCTGATTATTTTCGGCTTGAACAATTGAAACATCATTCAATTCAATACTCGGTTTTAAAGAAACTCCTATTTTCAAGTCACCTTTGATTTTAACAATCATGTTGGTATATTTCAAAGCCAAAGCTTCTATTTGCGGTTTATAATTGTTGAAATTAGCGAATTTTAAAAATGCTACCAAACCAATTATAGGAATTAAGATTATCAACAATAAAATTACAAAAAATTTCTTCATTTTTTATACTCCAATCCAAAAAAATCACAAGTTTCCTTATAATATCTAGGCAATTCAGCGCAAATTACCATATTTTTACCATAAATTTTTGATAAATCTATTTTATATGCGTGTAAATATAATTTATCCGCAACCTCTTTTAAACGGACACGTTCCAAACCATAATATTTATTATCACCAAAAATTGGGCAGCCTATCGCCTCTAAATGAGCTCTGATTTGATGAGTACGGCCGGTTTGCGGAAAAGCCTCGAGCAAAGCATATCTTTTGCCGGCGTTATCTATAACGTTATAAGTGGTTAAAGCTTTTTTACCGCCTTTCACAACTTCCATTTTTTCACCGACTTTTTCCAAAGGAAGATTAATTTCACCGCTTAATTGTTGCGGACAACCACGCACTAAAGCCAAATACGTTTTTTGTAAACTGTGTTCGCGAAAAGCTTTGGTTAAAATATCGGCCGACTTACGATTACGCGCCAACAACAAAATACCGCTGGTTTCTTTATCAATACGATGTACAAGTTTCGGTTTTTCATTATTCTCGAATTTCAAAGCCTCTAAAAACCCGTCTATATGACGAGTGGTATTGGTTCCACCTTGCACAGCCAAGCCGGAAGGCTTGTTAAGCGCAATAATATCTTTATCTTTGTAAATAACCAAAGACATAATATAATCTGTGTCGTTCTTACTGATATTCTCTGCTGTTTTAACAGCTTTTTCATTATCTAGCGGTGGTATTCTTAACTCTTGCCCTGTTAACAATCTGGTAGATGCATCCGCGCGCTTACCATCAACTTTGATTTGCTTAGTACGCAACAGTTTTTGTAAACGTCCTAAACTTAAAGACGGATATTCTCTCAAAAACCAACGATTTAATCTGATTCCATCATCTTCAGCTTTTATTTTAACAATTGTTACACCTGACATTATCTTCTACCTTTTTTATGTTAATTTTTCCTATTATCATAAAGATAATCAATCATTTTTTTCTTTCATTTTGGCTTGTTTTTCTTTACGCAGCTTATCAAAATATTCTATACGCTTTTTAATTTCCCGTTCAAAACCGCGCTCAACCGGATTATAAAATTTAGCGCGGCTCATACCATCTGGAAAATAATTTTGACCGGAAAATCCGTCTTCCAAATCTTGGTCGTAAATATATCCATCTTTATATCCCAAACTTTTCATCAATTTAGTCGGAGCATTTAAAATATGTTTTGGCGGCATCAATGAACCTGTCTGACGCGCCGCGTCAAATGCTTTATGCATCGCTTTATATACACTTGCAGATTTAGGAGCTGTTGCCAAATAGGCTGTTAATTGCATAATAGCCAGTTCTCCTTCCGGTGAACCTAAGCGTTCATAAGTTTCACTACACGAAATCGCTTGGCTGACGGCGTTAGGGTCAGCTAAAGAAACATCTTCAACCGAAAATCTTAATAATCGTCTTAAAATATAGCGCGGGTCTTCGCCGGCTACAAGCATTCTCGCCACCCAATATAAAGCCGCATCAACATCTGAACCGCGCAAAGATTTATGTACGGCAGAAATCAAATTATAATGTCCGTCGCGACCTTTATCATATATCGGAGCTCGCGAACGAATAATATTCAAAATTTGCTCTTTATTAAAAATTTCTCCATTTTGTGCGTATGACCAAATATTTTCAGCAATATTCAAAATATAGCGACCATCCCCATCGGCAATTTCCTTTATAAAATCTCTAGCTTCGTCATCAATCGGTAACTTTTTTCCCTCTTCTTTTTCGGCACGTTCCAAAAGAATTTCAAAATCATCAGCCGTTAAACGATTCAAAACAAAAACTTGACAACGGGAAAGCAAAGCCGAATTTAGTTCAAACGACGGATTTTCAGTGGTTGCGCCAACTAAAATAACCGTACCATCTTCAACATAAGGTAAAAAACCATCTTGCTGAGATTTATTAAAACGATGAATTTCATCTACAAAAAGCAAAGTTCCTTTACCTTGGTTAGCCCGACGTTCCTGCGCATATTGAAAAACTCGCTTTAAATCAGCAACACCCGAAAAAACAGCGGAAATTTGTTCAAAATATAAGTTTGTGTATTCAGCAATCAAGCGCGCTATTGTGGTTTTTCCGCATCCCGGAGGTCCCCACAAAATAAAAGAACTGATTTTACCTGATTTTAACATACGCCCCAACGGAGCATTTACACCCACTATTTGATTCTGTCCGACAACTTCTTCAAGTTTTGTCGGGCGAAGCCTATCAGCTAAAGGTCTTTTAACTCTGTTTGAAAATAAAGTGTCATCCATTATCTTTCCCTTGAATTATGATTCTGCATGATAATAGCTTTATTTTCTTTAATTTTTTCACGTATTTGCTCACGAATTTTTTCTTTTGTATTTCTATTATGTTCTTCTTGACGGCGTTCTAAAACTTCGCGTTTATGCTCTTCAATTGTTTTTCTTAAATCATCAATATTGCTTTCTCTTTTTTCAACCTGATGATTCTCTTTTTCTTTACTGAACTTATCCATAATTTTATCATCAGAGTCTTTCTTTTTAAATGAATTAACAATTTCTTTTCCTTTTTTTCCTAAGGAATTCACATCTAAATCAATTCGTGTCGTATCTAATTCAAAACCTCCGTTTCCACCGGAAAAAAGTTCTTCTAAATCAATACCTTTCATTTTTTGAGCACGTTTTTTATTTTTTGGCGCTAAAAGCTTTTTTAGTTCCAAAGCTGTCGGAACATGACCAATAGCCTGTTCAATCTGCGCCGGAGAAATAACACATCCGCTCAAATCTAATTCATAAATATTAACACCTGAAAAATCACACCCCGTGAAATCAACTCCTCTTAAATTAACCTGAGTCAAATCAATTCTTTTTAAATCTAAAAGTGTTAAATTTAATCTGGTTAAATTCAGTTTATATGGATAATATTTAGCTAAATATTCAATAAGTTCCTGTAAATCTTCAATAGAAAGATTGTCTAAATCAGCATCCAATAAAATTGCGTCTTGCAAATCAGCATTCTGAAATTTTACACCGTGCATATGCGCACCGGTAAAATTAGTCCCGATTAACTGAGCTCCGACAAAAACGGCTCCATCCAAATTAGCGCCGGAGAAATCCGCACCGCTTAAATCAGCTCCCGTAAAATTAACGTTCTGCAAATTAGCGTTTTTAAAACTGCTTTCTTGCATATTACTGCCGCTAAAGTCAGCATTTTCTAAATTTTCTCCATTAAAGCTTCCACCTTGCAACATTTTGCCTGAAAAAACAATATCATCAACTATCCGGCCATTTTCTGCTTTTTCGTCATATTTATTAAATTGTTTGGCAATGGCCTGCCATGACTCACTTTTATCCAATACTTCATCCATATCAGCTTTATGATGTTTTTCATAGTAATTTTTATCGTCGGCCATTATTTCAATCTTTCACTTAAAAAAACAGTGTTATTATAACGCTTTTTTCTAAATTTTACAATTGCTATTTATCTTTTTTTATACAAAACCAAACAATAATCAAACTAGGCAAACTTAAAAAACCTGAAAATATAAAAAATATTTTCCAAGACACATATTGCGCTAAAATTCCGCTTGTTGACGCAAATATATCTCTTGATAAACTTATAACAGAGGATAAAAGAGCATATTGCGTTGCCGTATAAAGTTTATTACATAGCGAAGAAATATATGCCACCAGTGCTGTTGTTGCCAATCCTGAAGAAAAATTTTCTAGTGTAATAATTGTTATGAACAACGGCATATTGTGTCCGTAACTGGCTTGCACCGCAAACAAAAATGTTGTTAAACATTGGGTTATCCCAAATAATAACAAACTATTTTTCATTCCGATTTTCATAACAATCAAACCACCGGTTAATCCACCTAAAATGGCCGCAATCATTCCGTATATTTTAATAACAGAAGCTATTTCAGCTTTGGAAAAACCTAAATCTACATAAAAAGGAAAGCTCATTGGCGCAAAATAAGCATTGCTTAAACGATATGTAAAAATAAACAATAAAATCCAATACCAATAACGCCGTTTGGCAAAATCCTTAAAAGGATTAACAATCGAATTTTTAAAAAATGCAACACTATCCTTAAGTTTAAATTCATATTTTTTATAGGAATATTTTTGAGGCTCGCTTGCTAATAAAACAGCTATAAAACCAACAAGCAACCCACAAGCCATAACTAAATATACCTCATTCCAGCTAATAACGGATGCTAAATAAATTGCTCCTGCTCCGGAAAATATTAAACCCAACCGATAACCTAAAACATATATAGCCACGCCTGACGCTTGTTTTTCCGGTTCATTTTCAAAACTTTCAACACGATATGCGTCTAAAATAATATCTTGCGATGCTGATAAAAAACTGGCAATAAAAGCATACATAGCCATATGCAAGGTATGTTTTTCAGGATGAGTAAAAGCCATTGCCGTTAATGATAAAAACAACAACGTTTGAATCAAAACAGCCCAAGAACGTCGGCGCCCCATTTTATATAAATACGGAATTTTTATATTATCAATTAAAGGAGACCAAGCCCATTTTAATGAATATGGTATCTTCACCAATGAAAATGCGCCAATCAGCGAATAAGATATATCTAAATCTTTAAGCCAAAAACTAAGTGTTCCAAACACCAATAAAAAAGGAAAACCGCTGGTAAATCCTAAAGCCAGCAATATCATCATGCGTTTATTTATGTATGTTTGATATATATAATTCATATATCTAAGCATTTTTTTGACTTTCATAATCTTGCAACCATAAGGCATTTTTTATTTTTTTATTCAAAAAATCAATATGTTCCTGTTGTTCTTCCGGTGATAAGCTAAAGGTTCTTTTTTGAACATTTTGAGCCATAAAACCAATTGTTTCATTATGTTTTTGCGCTGTTTCTGCTGAAGCTTTTACAAAATTGATACTAGGTTCATCCCCTCCTAAAAGCTGTAAATAAACTTCTGCTAACAGTTGCGCATCCAGTAAAGCGCCGTGATATGTACGCGCCGAGTTATCAATATTGAAACGACGACACAGTGCGTCCAAATTATTACGCGCCCCAGGAAATTCATTTTTAGCAATAGCCAGAGTATCAACAACTCTATCCCAGTCATACGTTTGAAAACCGCATTTTTTAAGTTCAAAGTTAATAAATTTTAAATCAAACGCCGCATTGTGAGCCACTAATATCCCGTCTTCACCGATAAAATCAACCCATGACTGTGCAATATCTCTAAAAATCGGTTTATCTTTTAAAAATTCATTATCCAAACCATGAATTTTAACAACTTCTTCAGGAACATCTCTTTCCGGATTAATATATTCATGATAAATTTTTCCGGTTGGAACATGATTAATTAATTCAACCGCACCTATTTCAACCAATTTATCACCGGTTTCAGGTTCAAACCCTGTTGTTTCCGTATCAAAACATATCTCACGCATTTGTTAACTCTTCAATAATTTTAATCAATTCAATTTTCAATATATTTTCTTTTTTATCAGTATTTATAACAACATCGGAATATTGCTTTTTCAGACTATTATCCATTTGAATAGACACAATTTTATCAAAATCTTCAGCACTAATGCGGTCGCGCTTCATCACACGCATCTTTTGAACAGATTTATCGACATCGGCCAAAATAACAGCCTGACAATAATTATTCCACTTCATTTCAAACAGAAGCGCCGCATCAAAAAAGAAAATTTTATCTTTTTGCGCGTTTTTATGAATAATTTTTAATAATTTCTTTTTTAAAAACGGATGAATAATTTTTTCCAACCGCTTTAGTTCTGAATTGTTATTAAAAACTAAATTTCTTAATTTTCGTTTATTAAAATGTTCATTGTCAAAAGCTTCTGGAAAATTTTGTTTAATTACATCCAAAAATTCAGGACGATAATACAAATATTTTACCCATTTATCCGCGTCGTAAACAACATATCCAAGCTTTCTTATAATATCAGATAAAAAAGTTTTGCCACAACCAATGGAACCTGTAATTGCAATAATTTTCATTTTTTGCCTTATATCAAAATGTTATGAACTTTATCCACAAACAGCATACAAAATGTGCATAAAATACATGTCACATAAAGTTTTTAACAAATTATTAACTTATTGTAAAAAAATTATACAGACTTATTAACATTTAACAAAAATTAAGAACATATGTGGAAAAAAATATTAACCTTTTTTTAACTTATTGAATCATTAACCTTTTATTAACATTATTAAATAATTTATTAATGTTAGCAAACCTGTGGATAGAATCTTATCCACATTATGCGCAAGGATAAATAATAATAACTATATATTTTTTTAAATTTAAAAGGGGAAAAGAATTGTGTATAAAAACAATTGACATTTAGCTATACATTTAATATAAGCAAAGCAACAAACATTTCAATGTTCTAGTTTCTATTTTTTAACAATCATACAATTTTTTAAGGTTACAATGCATTTAAAAGAATTAAAGGAAAAGTCTCCGACGGAGCTATTAACCCAAGCTGAAAATTTGGGTGTGGATGATGCGTCTTCTATGCGTGTTCAGGATTTGATTTTTGCTATTATGAAAAAATTAGCAGAAGTTGACACAGTTATTTGCGGAGACGGGGTTATAGAAGTTTTACAAGATGGATTTGGTTTTTTGAGGTCTTCAAAATCAAATTATCTGGCTAGTCCTGATGATATTTACGTTTCTCCGGCACAAGTTAAAAAATATGGGCTGCGAACAGGTGATACGGTAGAAGGGGAAATTCGTGCTCCTAAGGATAATGAACGTTATTTTGCTTTGACAAAAGTTAATGCCATTAACTTTGATGATCCCGAAAAGTCTAAGTTACGGGTAAATTTTGATAACTTAACTCCTCTTTATCCTACGGAAAAACTTAATTTTGACATTATTTGCGGCGATAAAGACTATACAACGCGTGTTATTGATTTAATTGCGCCACAAGGCAAAGGACAGCGCGGTTTAATTGTGGCTCCGCCGCGTACCGGTAAAACGGTGATGCTGCAAAATATTGCTCACGCTATATCCACTAATCATCCAGAAGTATATTTGATGGTGTTGTTGATAGATGAACGACCAGAAGAAGTTACAGATATGACACGTTCTGTAAAAGGTGAAGTGATTTCATCAACTTTTGATGAACCGGCAACACGTCATGTCCAAGTTGCGGAAATGTGTATTGAAAAAGCAAAACGTTTGGTTGAAAATAAAAAAGACGTTGTTATTCTTTTAGATTCAATAACCCGTCTGGGAAGGGCTTATAATGCGGTTGTTCCATCATCTGGTAAGGTTCTTACCGGTGGTGTGGATGCCAACGCTCTACAACGTCCTAAACGCCTTCTGGGTGCTGCTCGTAATGTTGAAGAAGGTGGTTCTTTGACTATTATTGCCACAGCTTTGATTGATACTGGTTCTCGCATGGATGAAGTTATTTTTGAAGAGTTTAAAGGTACGGGCAATTCAGAGATTATTTTGGATAGAAAATTAACAGATAAACGTTTATTCCCGACAATTGATATCACTCGTTCCGGTACTCGTAAAGAAGAAATGTTGGTCGATAGAGCTATACTGACAAAAATGTGGGTGCTTCGTCGTGTGCTAATGCAAATGGGAATGACAGATGGTATGGAATTTTTATTGGATAAACTTCGGCAAACCAAAAACAATGCTGATTTCTTTCAAAATATGAATTCTTAATAATTTGGTTTATTTAACAAATATTTGTTCCGGTTGCTTGAAATAAAAGCAGCCGGTTATTAATATAAAATAATTTTAAAAAATTTTTCTTGCTTATTTTAATGGTGCCAAGTTATAATGTTTATGCATTAAATGCAGGGCGTCAGAAACCCTTTTCAATAGGAGTCATTGCATAGTGACTTGATTTATATGCCGATTTCTGCTTAGAGCGGATGTCGGCTAAATAAGGTTATGTGCTGAATAAGCCGAGCCGTTTCCTATTGTACGGTTTCTGAACATCCGCCCGCTTTTTTTACAGCGGGTTTTGTTTTTATATAAAAACGGAGTTTAGAAATATGCATAAGAATTCTTTACGTACAGTCATTATGGGGTGCACTTTTCCTGTTATTTTCAACCACCTTTTAAATGTCATTCTCGGATTTATTCCGAGAATCCATTCAAAACACTCTTTTTTGGATACTCGGAACAGACTGTTCGTCACGACCGAGTATGATATTGAAGTGGTGAGAAGTGTTGGTACATCTGAAAATGACAATCTTGTTGCACAGTGCGGTCGTTCTATGATTGAAATGCTCGGCGTGCTGGCTGTCGTTGGTGTATTGAGTGTTGGCGGTATTGCCGGATATTCAAAAGCGGTGCGAATGTATAAATCTAATATTCAGAAAAGAATGATTTCAAGTATGGTAGCCAATATGATAAATATACGCGATAAATTGGATAGCAAATCACAAGAATTGGAAAATATAACTTATATATTTGAAGCAATGAGTGACATTCCGGAAGGGCTTACTTATAAAAATAATTATTTATATGACACGGAAGGTAATGAAATTTATATAAATTATG
Organism: uncultured Alphaproteobacteria bacterium; assembly: GCA_934254675.1. Taxonomy (GTDB): domain Bacteria; phylum Pseudomonadota; class Alphaproteobacteria; order RF32; family CAG-239; genus RUG410. The sequence continues at coordinate 106,021 of CAKQLP010000004.1, forward strand.
GGGTAGGTGTTTGGAATAATCAAGATGGATCGCAAGGAAAACAATTTGTTTATGGATTTCGTTTTAACTATATTTCATCAGCATCTATTATTTTACCATCTGCAGAAGATTTTTGTTTAAATGCACTACAAGTTATAAAAGAACATTATATGAAAGATTTTTATTCTTTTAAGGTTGAATATAGTGATTCATTATCTTGGGACAAAAGAAAACAGGATGTTTTATATAATAAAAACGCATTATCCAGCGCTAATTTAACTGATATTTATAAGAAATGTAAAATCACCTTTAATGAAAAAGGAAGTGTTCGTTTTTCATTAATGCTAAATCCTTATTAAAAAACTCCCCGCTAAGTTAATAACGGGGAGTTTTTTGTAGTCAATCTCTAAAGATTAAGCAGCTTTCTTTTCTGCGTGGTCTTTTTGAGTTTTACCATATTTGATAGCAGCTTGAGCTGCGGCCAAACGAGCTACCGGTACACGGAACGGTGAGCAAGACACATAGTCTAAACCGCACTGTTGGAAGAACTCGATGGATTTAGGGTCACCACCATGTTCACCGCAAACGCCCAACAACAAGTCTGGGTTAGTTTGACGACCGCATTCGCAAGCGCGTTTAACCAATTTACCAACACCATCAACATCAATAGAAGCAAACGGATCTGCAACATAAATGCCTTTAGCGCGATAGCAATCCAAGATGGCACCGGTATCGTCACGGCTCATACCCAAAGTTGTTTGAGTCAAGTCGTTTGTACCAAAACCAAAGAATGCAGCAGAAGCGGCAATTTCTTCAGCCATCAAAGCGGCTCTTGGCAATTCAATCATTGTACCAACTTCATATTCAATAGATTTGCCTTTTTCAGCAAACAAAGCTTGAGCAGTTGTATCAATGATGTTTTTAACAATATCCAATTCTTTCTTAGAACCAACCAATGGAACTTCGATTTCAGGCATAACATTAACGCCTTCTTTACGGCATTCCATAGCAGCTTCCAAGATAGCGCGAGTTTGCATTTCGCAGATTTCCGGATAAGTAATTGGCAAACGGCAACCACGATGACCCAACATAGGGTTCATTTCGTGCAAAGAGTTAGCGCGGTTTTTAACTTCGGCTAAAGTTTTGCCCATTTTATCAGCCAATTCCTGCATTTCTGCATCTGTGTGAGGCAAAAATTCATGGAGCGGTGGATCCAACAAACGAATAACTACAGGGAAACCATTCATGGTTCTGTACAATTCTTTGAAGTCTTCTTTTTGATATGGCAACAATTTAGCCAAAGCAGCACGGCGGCCGGCTTCGTCATCAGACAAAATCATTGTGCGCATATCAGAAATTCTTTTAGCGTCAAAGAACATGTGTTCAGTACGAGCCAAACCAATACCTTCGGCACCAAATGCCAAAGCTTGTTTCGCATCAGCCGGAGTTTCTGCGTTGGCGCGAACGTGCATTGTGCGGATTTCATCAACCCAACCCATAAATGTACCGAAGTTACCGGTCATAGATGCGCTGACAGTTGGAATTTCACCTTCAATGATTTGACCTTTAGCACCATCCAAAGATACCCAATCGCCTTCTTTAATTACAACGCCGGATTTTGTTGACATTGTTTTAGTTTTGTAGTCGATGGTGATATCTGTTGAACCGGATACGCAAGGAGTACCCATACCACGAGCAACCACAGCAGCGTGAGAAGTCATACCGCCGCGAGCAGTGATCACACCTTGAGAAGCGTGCATACCACCAATATCTTCCGGAGAAGTTTCGTTACGGATAAGGATAACTTTTTCACCTTTAGCGGCCCAAGCTTCTGCATCTTCAGCGCAGAATACGGCACGACCAACAGCGGCACCAGGAGAAGCCGGCAAACCATTAGCAATTACTTTTTTGTTGGCTTTAGGGTCCAACATTGGGTGCAACAATTGGTCTAATTGGTCAGCACCAACGCGCATGATAGCTTCTTCTTTAGTCAACAAACCTTCGTTAACCATTTCAACAGCCATTCTTACAGCAGCGGCGGCAGTTCTTTTACCATTACGGCATTGCAACATCCACAATTTTTTGTGTTCAATGGTGAATTCCATATCTTGCATATCTTTGTAGTGTGCTTCCAAAGCGTTGCGAACATCTACAAGTTGTTGATACAAATCTGGCCACAATTCTTCCAAAGAGTTGCCTTTGCCTTCAGAACCCATAGGTTGCGGAGTACGAATACCAGCCACAACGTCTTCACCTTGAGCGTTGATTAAGTATTCACCATAATATCTGTTTTCACCGGTTGCAGGGTCACGAGAGAAGCATACACCGGTTGCAGAATCATCGCCGGCATTACCGAACACCATGGTTTGAACGTTACAAGCTGTACCCCAATCACCAGGGATGTTGTTCAATTTACGATAGGTGATGGCGCGGGCTGCGTTCCAAGAACCAAATACGGCACCGATACCAAGCCACAATTGTTCCCAAGGGTCTTGTGGAACAACTTTACCCAATTTTTTACCAATTTCTTTGTATTCGTTTACCAATTCTTTCAAGTCATCGGTTGTCATATCTGTATCAGATTTATAACCTTTGGCTTTTTTCATAGCTTCAAGAGCGCCTTCATATTCATCAAGGTCTGCGCCCAAAACTACATCAGAGAACATTTGGATAAAACGACGATAAGAATCATAAGCGAATCTTTCATTACCAGAAACTTTAGCCAAACCTTTAACGCTTTCATCGTTCAAACCAAGGTTCAAAACGGTGTCCATCATACCAGGCATAGAAATTCTTGCGCCGGAACGAACAGAGAACAACAGCGGATTTTCAGGATCGGCAAATTTTTTACCCATAATGGCTTCAACGCCGGCAACAGCTGCTTTAACTTGGTCTTTCAAGTCAGCAGGATATGTGTTGTTGTTTGCATAGTAATATGTGCAAACGTCTGTTGTAACGGTGAATCCAGGAGGAACAGGCAAGCCAACTTTGTTCATTTCTGCCAAGTTAGCACCTTTACCGCCCAGGAGATTACGCATGTTGGCATCGCCTTCTGCTTTGCCATTTCCAAATGTATATACCCATTTACTCATGGTTATTTAAGCTCCTATTAGCTATTTTGTTAAAACGAAGTTACAGTCCGCAAGCGAGCCATAACTAAAATTAAAAAAACTTCAATTTGCCTTGAATGTATAACACAAAATGTCAGACTTCAAGCAAAATATCACATTTTTTGGGAAAAAAATATGGACATAATTGCTTATTTTTACGCAAAAATAAAAAGGTTGTCTAAATTTAAACAACCTTTTCAAAATACTCTTTTATATGAAAATTATTTTGCTAAAATATCCAATAATTTTTTATTGGCTTCTTCCATGGTGCAATTGCTGTAAATAGATACTTCGCTGGCCAAGCGATTAACGGCTTGTTCATAAATTTGACGTTCGCTGTAAGACTGCTCAGCAATATTTTCATTGCGGTATAAATCACGAATAACTTCAGCAATAGCCACTGGATTTCCTGAATTTATTTTATTTTCATATTCTTGGGCGCGACGCGACCACATAATTTTACGAACTTTTGCTTTGCCTTTAAGGGTTGCAAAAGCTTCATTCATTGTTTTTTCATCAGATATTTTGCGTAAGCCAACATTTGAGATTTTGGAAGTTGGAATACGGAGAGTCATTTTATCCTTGTCAAAATTTACCACCAGAAGCTCAAGTTCGGAACCGGCAATATTTTGTTTGGTCACGTCAGCCACTTTACCCACACCATGAGTTGGATAAACAACATATTCGCCGGCGTTGAAAGTTAGTGATGGTAATTTTTTAATACTCATGTTCACTCCAGAAAAATAAAATTTATAACGAAAACAGAATAGAATATATCACATTTTTCGAGTTAAATCCAGAGCAAAAACGTTAAAAATTTAATTTTTTTAAAATTTTTTTATTTTTGGAAATAATTTTGTTTGTCTGAGAGCTTCGGTTAACGCAATAGACGCTGAAACAGCCATGTTGATGGAGCGGGCTTCTGGAGACATCGGTATCAATAGTTGAGCGTCAACCAGTTGATGTATTTCTTCTGGAACACCGGCACTTTCACGTCCCATTAAAATAATATCATTCGGCTTAAATTCAAAATCTAAAAAAGAATTTTTTCCATGAGTTGTCATTAAAACCAGACGACCATATTCATCCGGATGGTTTAAACGATAATCCATAAAATCGGCCCAACTGTTATGACGTCGGCAATTAACCAAATCTAAATAATCCATGCCGGCGCGACGCATAGCTTTTTCATTAAAAATGAATCCGCAAGGTTCAATAATATCTATTTCAATATTTAAGCAAGCACCCAATCTTAAAAGAGTGCCAGTATTTTGAGGAATATCAGGTTGATATAAAGCTAAGCGCATCGTCGGTACTTTCTTTTATAAATTAAGCTGATTTTTTGGCTTCTTCGGCTTCTTTGGCTTTTTTAGCATTGTAAAGAGCTACAAAGTCAACCGGACTTAATAACATAGGTGGTAAGCCGGCAGCAGACAAGCTATTGGCAATAATACTGCGGACAAACGGAAACAGTAATCGCGGCAATTCAATACACAAAACCGGTTCCAAATGTTCTTCCGGAACGTTTACGGAAGCAACAGCGGCATAAGATAATTCAATAATAAACAATGTCTTGCCATCTATATCAGCGTTCATTTTGGCTGTAAGCGTCACATTATAGTTTCCGTTATCCATTTTTTGATTATGCATACCCATATCAACATTGATATTTGGATTTTTATTCATTTCCTTAAATATTTCAGGCGCCAAAGGTATTTCCAAAGACATGTCTTTAATGTATTGGCTATGAATCATAATGCCTACCGGTTGTTGATTATTTTCCATTTTTTTCTCCTTAAAATTTTTAGTTTACTTAGAAATAATACGAAAAAATCTAATCGTCAAATATTTATATTGATAAAAAATTTAATTGTTTTATATTATATATGTATATTTGAGAGGTAAAATTAATATGACTGATATCATTTTTTTGCTGATTTTAGTTGCTGCGCTAGCTATACGCTTATACAGCGTTTTTGGAAAAGGCGAAAATAATAAAAATATTCGTATTGTTTTAAAGCCTGTTCGTAAAAATTCAGGACAAGAATTTGTTGACAATGTTGTTGAAATGTCGCAAGCGGAACAATTTATGGAAAAAAATAAAATAATGGATGAAAAATCTTCTGACTTTAATAAAGAAATGTTTTTGAATGGCGCTCGAAAAGTTTTTGAATTGGTTTTACACGCTTTTAGCAGTGGAGATTTGTCTTCAGTAAAAGATTTGGTTAGTAAAAAAGTTTTTGATGCTTTTAATGGAACTTTAATGGAACGCAAAGAAAAAAATATGACATCTGAGGTTGATTTTATTTGCTTTGATAAAAGCGAAGTTAAAGATGTTAAGATGTTGAAAAATAGCATTAAAGTTGTGGTCGAATTTGTAAGCGAACAAGTTAATTTATTGCGCAATGCCGAAGGTGAAGTGGTGGAAGGTGATGAAAACTTTGTGCAAAAAATCACCGATGTTTGGACTTTTGAAAGAATGTTAAATGCAAAAAATAACAATTGGGTGCTGGTTTCCACTAAAAAAACAGCTTAGTTTTATTTTTTTAGCCGCGTTTTTATTGCTTTTAAACGGTTGTTTTCAGGAAAAAAAAGAAATTCCAACAACTGAAAAAGGTAAGGTTGTGCTGAAAAAAGCTAGTTTTTCGCAGCTAAGCGGTTGGAATTTAGATGACTTTGGAGAAGTTGTTCCGGTTTTTGCCAAAAATTGTCAAGCTGTTCTTAAAAATAAAAATACTTATATTTATAATTCGGCAATTAAAGTAAAAACGGCTGATTATAAGCGTGTATGCGAAAAGTTTAAAACAGCGGGAATAAGTAGCGGTACACAAATGAAAAAATTTATTGAAAACGAATTTGTGCCATATGCCGTGTCTGACAATGGCAATTCCGACGGTAAATTTACATCCTATTATGAAGCTGTTATTCACGCGTCTTTTGAAAAAAATTCAAAATACAGATTTCCTGTGTATGGCCGGCCAAATGATTTAATTGAGATTAACTTAAAAGATTTTGATAATTCTTTGCCTAATACGCGTTTAGTGGGAAGAGTAGAGGGTAAAAAATTTGTTCCTTATTATAATCGCCGTGAAATAGAGCAAAATGGAGTGTCTGCACCGGTTTTGATGTGGGGTGACGATTTGGTCGATATTCACTTTATGCAAATTCAAGGCTCGGCAATTGCTGTTATGGATGACGGCTCAGAATTGAGGATTGGTTTTGCTGACAGCAATGGGCGGAAATTTAAAGGAATTGGCTCTATTTTGTTACAAAAAGGGTTAATAAAGCCGGAAGATGCTTCAATGATGAAAATTAGGGAATGGTTAAGGAAAAATCCTCAAAAAGCGGCTGAGATAATGGCAGAAAATGAACGCTTTATCTTTCAGCGTGTAGTTGATGCGGATGGTCCAGTTGGCGCAATGGGACTCTCTTTAACGGCCGGACGCAGCATGGCGGTGGATAATCAATATGTTCCTTTGGGAGCTATGTTATGGTTGGACACCATTAATCCGGATAAAAATAAAATAGAAAAAATTGTGTTTGCGCAAGACATTGGTAGCGCAATAAAAGGTGTTGTTCGTGGCGATTATTTTTGGGGACATGGCGAGGATGCTTTGGCTCAAGCCGGACGAATGAATTCAGCGGGGAAATATTATTTGCTTGCGCCTAAATATTCTGCGCCGAAGGTAAATTAATGTCTGAGCAAAAAGAAGATGAAGAATTTTGGTTTGAAACTGTTAAAGATGTTAAAAAAACAGTTTCAAGTCAGATTGTTTCACGTGAAAAAGCTTATAAACCTGTGATAAAAGAAAAAGTCTTTTATGCCACCAAACAAGAATTTTCGACTTATTCAAAATTTTTAGATGATTTTGAAAGCGGCGGAATAGATAAATCTACTTTACGCAAGTTTAAACGTGAAGAGTTCAGAGTGGAAGCTGTTTTGGATTTGCATGGTTTAACCGAGGACGAAGCTTTTGCTAAGGTGGATAGTTTTATTCCGCAAAGTTATGCTCTAGGTCGCCGCTGTGTGATGATTATTACCGGAAAAGGAATCCGCGCGCATCCGGATGACGATATTTTTACAGCTAAAGGCGTTTTGCGTAAACAAGTGCCGCAATGGCTGAATATGGCGAGACTTAGGGCTATGATTTTAATTTATAAACATCCTTCCGAAAAAATGGGTGGAACCGGCGCTCTTTATATCTTACTGCGTCGTAACAAGGAACTTTAGTAGGCGCGGCGTAAAGCGCGTTTCATATATTGTTGTGTAATATTATATTCCGAATCATAAAAAGTTTCTTTTGATTTGACGTTTAATTTTTCGGATACTTTGTTTCTAAAATATTGTTCAAGGTTATAAGTAACAAGTTCCATCGGTATGGATAAATACGTTTCTGCATGGTTTTGTAAATAATCCAAGCGGTGGCTGAACATTTCTTCCATTTCAGGAAATTCTGGATAGTTAACATTAGATTGCGCAATATGCGTTGTTTCGTGAAAAGCTAAAGTCAAACATTCAATGCCGTTATACTTTTTTAAAAAATCTTTATTTAGATAAATATCTTGATAATCCGCATAAGCATCTGCTTGCGTCCATTCTGCCACTTGTTCGTCATTGTTTATCTGTTTTTGGCTTAGATAATGAATTTTCGGCGGTTTGACACCGTTCACTTTTGCGGTTATGCGACTGGTTTCACTTAAAATAAAACGCTGTTCCTTTTCTGGCAAGGAATGAAAATTTTCCAATTTATTTTTTATATCAGGCAAAGAAGCTATTTCAGATACAATTTGTCGTACTTTTTGGTATTCGTTTTCCATAAAGCGTGGAGAAATTTTAAGTTGAAGCAAAGCTTGGAATTTTTCACTATTTTGTTCGATAAATTCATTTTGGTGCAAGCGTTGTTGTTCTGTTGGGAAAATTGTTTGCGCATAAGAAAATAGAATATCAAGTTTTTTCCGATTGCTTAAATTTTCTAACAATCTTGGCGAAGCCTTGCGCAAAATACGTTGATTGCGGCGTTTGTTTGTTGGCATAAAATAAATTCCATGGTCAGAGCAATCATAAATCATATCGCCAAAATGTTGATAAGATGTTTCATTTAAGTTATCCAGTGTAAAGCCTTTTATTTTAATCCAAATATCTTTTTTATTTTGTCCGCTGACGCATTTGTAATTCTTAAATATTTCTTTTATCTTTTGAATATGGCTTGGGCGATAAACCTTAAATTTTACAAATTCATATGCATAGTCGTCTATATTTGGAACTATGTTTAAAATATCAGTGTGGCGTTCGAGCCATATATAATCAGCTTTATTTATCATGAAAAAAGTATAATACTTTTTTGACTAAAAATAAACAAAATTTTTAAAATTTTAATTTTAACAACTTTTTAACTTCAATATTTGCATAATAGAGTAGATAATTAGGGAGATTAAAATGAAAAAATTATTTATATTGGGATTTGTAGCATTAGTTGCTGCTTGTTCTTCATCACCAAAAGAAACTTATCCATATGGTTTAAGCGAATCTGAATGGAATCAACTTTCTATTAAAGATAAGACAAGAATTCGCCGAGATTTTTATTTTTATGAAAAAGGACAAGTGAATTTTGTAAATCCGGATATGGATATTGAAGGTAAAAAAGAGCAACCGAATGTATATCAAAAGAAAATTCAGAAAAAAATTGAAGCGCGAGAAGCTGTTTTAGAATAAAAATCATAAAAAACTCTCAATAACGAGAGTTTTTTTCATTAAGGAATAAAGTATAAGACTAGATCACATTTATTTTCAGTTGTACAACTTTTACAGAACTGGGTCATTTTTATCGGCGTCATGTTTTTAAAGCAGTTTTTTCGAGAGTTGGTACAATACTGCCTTCCATAAATAAGACCATCTCTTGTATAGTGACTGTCGTTAATATCAGCCTGATTTCGAAGCTCAAACCTATTAATATTACCATTTTCAGCATCAAAGGCTGTGACAGCTTTAATAATGTTCTTGCATTGGTTTTCAGAACTTAGGGAAAAAGTGTTATTTATGGTTTTAAGATTAATTTGTAAATGAAACGCGACACTAGAACATGGTGCAAAAGAATCATCTGGTTGTCGGCATGAGTCAATACCATAAGATAAAATAAATTTATTTCCAAATCGATCTTGAGCGGTTTCATTAGAGATAAGCTTCATGTCGTCAGGTAAATATCCAAGAGCATTGATAGCGCCCATAAGACCATTTATTCTGGTTGTTGATTGGTTACGGTAGTCTTGTTTGAAAGTGTCACGAAGTTCTAATATATGATAAATAAGGGAATTGATTTGCTCAAGCTGTTTGTGTGATTGATAAGTTTCCATGGCTTTGCTGAATCCCTGAATACCGCCGACGGATAGCACCCCAATAATGGCCAGAACGCCGAGCATTTCAATCATGCTTCGTCCGCACTGCACACCATCTACTAGGAATTTTCGCGCTCGTGTACCTCTTTTGTACACGTCGCTTAAAAATCCCGTCGTATCTGGTGCACATTGTGGACGAAGGTTGTTTTGGGAAAACTCGTTTAGCTGGTGTCTGCTTGAAATTTTCGCGCTCGTGTACTCTTTTTGTACACGTCGCTTAAAAATTCCGGCGCATTCACGCACAACATCAAAGCCCTTGATAAGACTCCGTTTTCTGTCATACTCGGGCGTGACCCGAGTATCCAAAGAAGAGTGTTTGACATGGATTCTCGGAATAAATCCGAGAATGACGTTTGAAAATTGGTTAACATTTAAGGTACGGTTGAGAATGACGGAGAATAGGGTATTCCGTTCATCCTTAAATTTTTTCCCAAAGTGGCGAAAACCATGTGTAGAAGCTTTAAAACGCTCTGAAATCGAATGTTTAGGATTTACAGAGAGAGAGAGAGACCTTTGCTAAGCTTATTTTTCATCTTTCTTTCCTCTTTTTTTATAAAGTATAAATAGAAAGTATATATTAAAAGTTAATATGTTGTTAAAAAAAAGCCCTCATTATTTGAAGGCTTAAAAGAATGGTGCCGGTTATGTGACTCGAACACACGACCCACGCATTACGAATGCGTTGCTCTACCAACTGAGCTAAACCGGCAAACACAATAATAAATAAAGCACTTTTCTTTAATTTGCAAGTGTTAACTTTATTCTGTGTCACCTTTTTTGAGGGCGTAGAATTGGTTTTCTTGCGCCACTTTTTCACCAGAGTGGATAACAATTTGCGGGAATGGAATTTCTATTCCTTCTTCAATAAAACGTTTATTTATGGCAAAACGCAGGTCGCTTGGTACAATCCAACCTTTCCATATATCATTGGTGTAGCAACGTAGTTCAAAAGTCAAACTGCTGTCGGCAAAATCTTTAAATAGAACATAAGGCGCCGGATTTTTCATAACATATTTATGCGCTAAAGCACATTCAAGCAAAATTTTGCGTACTTTTTCTACATCCGAACCATAAGCTACTCCGACAGTAATACTTTGGCGGGAGATATTGTCGCCGTGTGTTAAGTTAACAATGGAACTAGATAACAATGTGGCGTTTGGCACAATCACACTGGTGCGGTTAAAACTTTCCATTTCAGTCGAGCGAATGTTAATTTGCTTAATTTTGCCTTCTGTGTCGTTCATTATGACCCAGTCACCGACTTTAAACGGACGTTCAAATAAAATGATGATACCGGATACAAGGTTTTTAATCACATCCTGCAAACCAAAACCGATACCAACTGAAAGAGCACCGGCGATGAAAGCGAGGTTGGTTAAGTCAACACCAACGGCAATAATAGCCAGCAAGCATGAGATTATAAAACCGACAAAGCTTATACCTGAAACCAAAGAGTGTTTTATACCATCATCAATATCCATATTGTTAAATACATTTGAGGCTAAGTGTTTTTTTATCAGTTTAACCACAGTTAGGGAAATGAAAAACACCATAATACCAAAAGCAATAGCAATTAAAGAAATCTGCACTCCGCCAATTTTAAAGCCGAACAAAAGTTTTTTACCCATTTGGATCATAAAATCACCAGGCAACCCCCAAAGATTTAGTAAAATAAAAATAAGGGCTAAAACTAAAATAGGGTTAATCAGTGAAGTGAGCCAAAACTCTATCTTACTGACGTTGCGTTTGGTTATTTTGATGGATTTCATCCATGGACTGGCTAAAACTATGCGTTTTAAAATATCAATAAAGGCACGGCGAAACAGTTCAAAAACGCCAATGATAATCATGGATAAAATAAAGTTACGCAAAATAAAAGAAGATAATTCCGGATAACCAATTAACGATAAACCAAAAGTTGTGGCTAAAAGCAGATTGCTGGCAACCATAATTTTGAATCCACTGTCAAGAGAATCCGTTTCATCTTCATTTTCTTCAATTGTTTCGGATGTTATACCATTCATTTCCCGATAAGTGTCAACAGATATTTTGATAATCCAAATCAGGAAAAAGGCCTTAACAGCACATGAAATCATTGTCAGAAAGTGAATCGTATCAATCGGGTATTTGGCTTTTTGCGCTACAATAACCTGGATAAGAGCAATGGCGTTACAGATGATGAACATAAATACTACACGGGTAAAACGCAAAGCTTTTTCATTTGGAATATTTATCAGCCGCCATTGTTCATAATTGGGTGCAAATATCACTCGGGAAATAGTGGCTTCAATAATGGCTAAAAATGAAGAAAAGCCGGTAATCATGAGAACGTGACCAAGCAGACTGTCACCAAAAATTTTGGTACTGACCATCCAAATCATACCTGCACCGACAAACGCGTCGGGAATCAATCCGCGGGCAATAGCCACAGCAATAGCCGCCACTACTTTGCGACTGAAGTGCGGTAATTCTACATCCTCTTTATAACCCCAGTGGGTTAAAATGTATTTACGCAAGATAATAGCTACGGCCAAAGCCGCAATTAAAATCAAAGCCATAGAAACTATGCTTAAAATTGTGTAGCTGCGGTCACTTTTTGGGATACTTTGATACCAATCAATCGGGGATTTTGTTATATCCCAAAAGAAAATGGCATAAAGCTTGAGGCTATTGAAGAAAACCATTGGATTAATCAACGCTGATTGTTTGGTAATTAAATCACCGTAAACTTTTTTGCTTCGGGCATTTAAAACTTGCGTAGTTAAATCTTCTATTTTAACAATAAGCAAATCCGCTTCTTTTAAAACACGATCTTCGGCGGTTAACTCTTTAGTTAAGCTGTTGCGCTGGTTTGTTATAACTTTGTCTTCAGTGGCTCCGTCTTTGGGGTCTCCCAATGCGTCAAGCTGTTTTTGAATGTATTTAATATCTTTGTCTAAATCTTTACGGGAAGCACTTATCTGCGCTTCTTGGTCGCTTAAATAACTGACATATTCGTTTATGTTATCTTCAGTTAGATTTTCATTTTTTAAAGCGTTGTCTATTTGCTCAAGTTTTTTATTAATTTTATTAAAATCAATGGTATTTTTTGTAGCATTACTATCAGCAAATGCCGGCATTAAAAAGAAAACAGCGGCAAAAAAAGCAAAAAAGGCAGTTTTGAAAAATTTAAACATATATTTTCCTATTTTTTAAGAAGTTTTTTCAAAATATTAAAAGCGTTTTGAGCTGTTCCGGCGCGCAAATCATCGGCAACGCACCAAAAACTAAAACCATTTTCTACGGACACATCCTGTCGCAAACGACTGACGTAAACATCGTTTTCGCCTTGAACATCATTAATTGAAACATATCCGCAATCAACATGTTTATCAAAAACCACAACGCCTTCTGTTTCTCGCATTTGGTTGCGAATGTTGTCGATGTCAACATCATTAGCGCATTCAACATTAACAAACTCGCCAATTCCAATAAAAGCAGGAATCACAGCGCAATTGGCGTGGACTTTTACTTCTGACCCAAGAATTTTTTTTATCTCGACATTAGCGGCCCATTCATATTTTGTTTCATCGCCAATAAATTCACCAACTTGAGGCAGTACATTAAAAGCAATTTGCTTGTGAAAAATTTTTTCATCATCAACAATTGGCTCGTTCATAAATATTTTACGGGTTTGAGCAAATAATTCGTCCATTGCTTCGCGACCATAAATTGACGCAGCCATATAGGTGTTAATAACCAAGCGTTTAATCTTGTGTGTTTCCGCCACTTTTTGTAAAGGCAACATAATTTGAGTGACTTGCGGAGACGGAACAGCTATAATGCCTTTTGGGGCATCAGATATTTTTTCATCATTTAAGCCGGCGATAACTAATGGAACGTCAGAATCCGCGGAATAAGCTGAAGAACAGTCGATAACCATAACTTTTTTAGCTGTGGCATGCGGAATATAGCGTTTGGCAATTTCTTCTGAAGTAGCAAAAACAGCTAATTTGACAGAAGAAAAATCAAAATCATCCAAGTTCCAAACATCCATATCCACATCTTCGCCATAAGAAACCTGTGTGCCTAGCGGACTATTGATATCAACAGCAAAAATGTTGTCGGCAGCGGTTCCGTTTTCTTCCAAAATGTTTAATAATTCACGACCTAAGCTATTGTTTACACCAACTATGGCAATTTTATTCATAACGAACCTCTTTAAAAAACTTTTAACAATAATGTCATCATAAAACAAAAATATTTACAAATAAATAAAATTTGTAGAATTTAATAAAAAAAGACATCTCTAAAAAGAGATGTCTTTGAAAGTGTTCGTTCAATTATCTTTCATGGTAGAGATTGAATTCATCTTCAAATTCTTCTTCAATCGCATCTTCCTCATCGTCAGCCAGAGCATTGACGACAATAGATGAAATTGGAGTCAGTCGCTGGCGCGGCTTTTGCGACTTATAGGAGAGCGGATGATAGCGTTTGAAACCATTTACAGTGTCTTTCAGCCCGTACAAGGTGTCGTTAATACTGAAAGTGTCTTGGATTTCTGTTTCAGACGCGATAACAGTTGGATCAACAACTTGTGTTGAGCCTGTCTCTACGTCAACAATCACCGCAAGTTCGCCGGCGTGTTTTATAAAAGCAACAAAAGGTTTATTGCTTTTCTTCTTCAGTAAAGGAACTCGGAGCACAAGTTGTACCAAGTGTACACCGGTTTCACATTTCTCGATATTGACAAGATGTGGATTTTTCTTGTTAAAGTCTTTGAGAGCCTTAACAGCCTTTACATTGACCAAAACACCATTCAATTTCTCCAAAGCAATAGACTTGCACATAATTAAAAAAATTAAAGTTAATAATAAATTCAATACCAAACTATATAACATTCTTTTTTGGCAAAATCAAGTGTTTTTTTTGTAAATTTGTCAATTTTTATTAAAGCAATTGTAAAAGATGTCTAAATCTTGATTATATTCTTGTGCTGAAATTCCACCTATTTTTAAAAGGGAATGGAAAATATTATCGTGTGAATAATTATTTTGGATTTGATTTTTTAAGCATTTTTTATCTAGTTTCAAAGCGGAAAGCGTTTTTTTATCCGCCCATATAAAAAATGGAACGTGTGTTTGCTCTTTGGGAGCAACAACATAAGGCGCTGAATGTAAATAAATATTATATTCGCCTAAAGATTCTCCATGGTCTGAAACATAAAACAACATACTGTTATATTCCGGATTTTTTTGTAATATTGAAATGATATCAGCTAAATTTTGCGAGGTGTAAAGAATGGTATTGTCATAGGTGTTGATAATTTCTTCGGTTGTGCATTGATTGAGTTTTTCTGTGTTGCAAACCGGAACGAATCGGCTAAAATCTTTTGGATAACGTTTATAATAAGTCGGACCGTGGCTACCGGCTTGATGCATGACAATCAGAGTATTTGTGGAAAGTGTGTCTAATTGCTTTTTCATTTCATTTGTCAGAATTGAATCAAAACATGTTCCGGCTCCGGTCGGACAAGGAGTATGTGTTTCAACACGTGTGCAGACACCTTTGCAGTCACTGTTATTTTCAATCCATATTACTTTCCAGCCGTTTTTTTTGAATATATCTAACACATTTTCTGTGTATTCCAGACTTCCGTTATCAAATTCCGTGCGATTATCTTTGGCAAACATACAAGGAACAGAAACGGCGGTTGAGGTTCCGCAAGAAGTCATATTGGTGAAATTTATAATATTATCAAGATAGGGCATTAAAGGTTTATTTGTGGCGCGGTTATAACCGTTCAACGAGAAATTTGCAGCACGGGCTGTTTCTCCTATCATAAAAACAATCAACATTGGTTTATTGTTTATCCAATATTTATAAAAATGAGAGTTCTCACCAATCGGAGTAAATTTATGGCTTGCACGCAAGTCATGTTTTATGGTGGAACTGATTGCGCCGATATAGTTAACAGGAATAAGTAAATATTTGACAGGTTTATTATTGCGAACAAATTGCGCCACGTCTTTGCTGTTGGGAACAATAATTGCCGCGAACAGTAGCAGGCATAAAGCCAGCAAACCGCCGCGCTGCTTAATTTTTTTGGTTTCCGCAAAATTGAGCTGGCAGATAATAAATGTCGGTATTCCGCCTAAAGCCAAAATATAAAAAAACAATGTAAAGTTTAGCAATTCAGTAGTTTCATGCAAATTTGTTTGTAGAACATTGCGCAGCATTTCTTCATCAATAGCGACATGATAGTTTTTTACAAAATAAAAAACGCCGCTGTTTAGTATTAAAAAGAAAACAGATAAAGGCTTAACCGTCCATTTCCAAAAAAGCAGAATACCGCAAATAGTTAAAAGAAGCCAAATTACAAAAAAAGAGCCAATCATAAACAACAAACTTTGACTCAGTTCAAAAATTTTTTCAAAGAATACGCAATTAAAAGCCAGCAAAGTGTACAGCATGTAGAAAATGCTGTACACTTCAATATTTAGAGAAAAGGTTCGGAACAATCGTGATTTTATCATAAGTGTACGTCCCTTTTCTGTTTTTTTTAAGCAATCATATCTTTGATTTTAGCGATTGCCTCATTAATTTTTGACGCATCGGAGCCGCCGGCCTGAGCCATATCCGGACGTCCGCCGCCACCTTGACCGCCAACCACGGCGGAAGCGGCTCGTACCAAATCAACAGCATTATATTTTGCGGTTAAGTCTTTGCTGACACCGACAACGATTGACGCTTTGTTATCTTTGTCTGAGCACAAAACAACTATGCCGGAGCCAAGATTTTGCATAATGTCATCAACAAAAGCTTTCAGTTCTTTCGGATGGGCATCGGCAACCAATTTTCCGACAAATTTTACGCCGTTTACGGTTTGAGTTTCATCAGAAGTTGTTTTGCCGCTGGCCAAGCTTTTTTTCAAATTAAAAATTTCTTGTTCCTGCTTTTTACGTTCTTCCAACAAGCTATTAATCCGCGCCTCTAAATCGTTGAGATTTGTTTTTAAGGTGTTGGCAACCTGATGCAATTTGTTTTCGGTCGCACGGACATATTCGTCGGCACCGACACCGGTTAAACATTCCAGACGGCGTACGCCGGCAGCCACGGCGGATTCTCCGATTATATGGAAATAACCGATGTTTCCGGTTGAGCAAACGTGAGTACCGCCGCAAAGTTCGCGTGAGAATGGTGCATTTTCATCACCCATTGTCACCACGCGCACATCATCGCCGTATTTTTCATCAAATAAAGCCATGGCGCCAAGTTTTACGGCCTCTTCTTTATTCATAATAACAGTAGTCACTGGTAAATCGTTGCGAATTTGCTCGTTGACGATATCTTCAACCTGACGTAATTGTTCGGCAGTAATTTGTTTTGGGTGCGAAACGTCAAAACGCATTCTGTCGGCCTCTACCATTGAACCTTTTTGCGCAACGTGGTCGCCTAAAATCATTTTCAAAGCTTTATGAGCCAAGTGAGTAACCGAGTGGTTGGCGCAAATGCGCTTGCGGTTTTCTTCATCAACTTCAAAATTAGCGCAATCACCAACTTTTACCGAACCTTTTTCCAATTCGCAGACGTGCACAAATATTTTTTCTAATTTGCGTTTTGTATCAACAACTTTGGCGGTGAAATTCTTTGAAACAATCAAGCCAGTATCGCCGACCTGTCCGCCGCACTCGCCATAAAATGGTGTTTGATTGGCGACAAGTTCAAACTTGCCGGAAGTAACTTCTTTTACTTCTTGGTTGTTTTGAACTAATGACACAATTTCACCATCGGATTTAGTGACGTTATATCCTAAAAATTCGGTCGGATTTACTTTGTCCTCCACGGCATACCAAACTTTTTCAACCGCCGTGTCACCTGAACCGGCCCAGTTTTTACGAGCTTCTTCTTTTTGGCGAGCCATACAGGCGTCAAAGCCGGCTGTATCTACTTCAATATTTTTATTTTTTAAGGCATCTTGAGTTAAATCCAACGGAAAACCATAAGTATCGTACAACTTGAAAGCAGTTTCGCCACTCAATTTATCGCCGCGGCCAAGATGTGAAATTTCTTCATCTAAAAGTTTTAAGCCTTTATCTAACGTGCGGCCAAAACGCTCTTCTTCTATTTTGATTGTTTCTTTTATTAAGTTTTCACGGGTGTAAAGTTCTGGA
Source organism: uncultured Alphaproteobacteria bacterium (assembly GCA_934254675.1). Lineage (GTDB taxonomy): Bacteria > Pseudomonadota > Alphaproteobacteria > RF32 > CAG-239 > RUG410. The sequence continues at coordinate 123,656 of CAKQLP010000004.1, forward strand.
TAAGCTTCGCCCATTTCTTTTTGCAAAGTCGGCAGAAGTTTATAAATCATCGGGTCTTTAACGCCAAGCATATAGGCGTGACGCATAGCGCGGCGCATAATGCGGCGCAAAACATAGCCACGACCTTCGTTAGATGGCAAAACGCCATCGGCAATCAAAAAGCAAATAGAACGCAAGTGGTCGGCAATTACATTATGTGAGGCTTTTAAAGGACCGTTAGGGTCGGTATTGGCCATATCGGCAATGGATTTTATTATGTGTTGAAACATATCGGTGTCAAAGTTGGAGTGAACGCCTTGCAAAATAGCGGCAATACGTTCCAAGCCCATGCCGGTATCAATTCCGGGGCGTTTTAAGTTAATGCGCGAACCATCGGCCAAATCTTCAAACTGGTCAAAAACCAAATTCCAAATTTCAATAAAACGGTCGCCGTCTTCTTCCGGTGTCCCCGGTAAGCCGCCCCAAACTTCCGGACCATGGTCGTAAAAGATTTCGGAGCAAGGGCCGCAAGGTCCGGTGTCGCCCATTTGCCAAAAATTATCTTTGGTGCTGATGCGAATAATTCTATCGTCAGGCAAACCAGAAACTTTTTTCCATAGATTATAGGCGTCTTCATCGTTATAATAAATTGTTACGGCCAGTTTATCTTTAGGCAAGCCAAAATCTTTAGTCAATAACTCCCAAGCAAACGGAATTGCACCTTCTTTGAAATAATCACCAAAAGAGAAGTTGCCGAGCATTTCAAAAAATGTATGGTGGCGTACATCATAACCAACGCTGTCCAAGTCATTGTGTTTACCGCCGGCGCGCACGCTTTTTTGCGCGGTTGTCGCTCGGGTATAGTCGCGGGTTTCATTGCCGGCAAGCACGTTTTTAAATTGAACCATGCCGGAGTTTGTAAACATTAATGTCGGGTCATTATCAGGAACAAGTGATGATGACGGAACAACTTTATGACCGTTCTTGGCAAAATAGTCCAAAAAGGTTTTGCGGATTTGATTTACACTAGTCATTGTACGTCCCTAAAAAAGTTTAAGTAAAATTAATTTTATCGTGGCTAAACTAGCGCAAACTTATGGTATTGTCTAGCAGAATCTTTACTGTATTTTCAAAAATATATCAAAAAACATAGGCGGTACCATTCAAATCGATAATTCCCCAATTCAAATAGGTGGCAAAAATCAGCCATAATAAATAAGGAATGAGTAGATAAGAAGCCGTTTTTTGTATTTTATGATAAGCGTCCATAAGCCAAAGAGTAATAAAATCAAGCAAAATAATTGCAAAAAATCCGGCTAAAAACATTCCACAATAGAAAAACAAATATGTCCAGATAATTTGAAACAGCATATTTAGCCAAAAAATTTGTAAAATAGACTTTACTTTTGGTGTTTCTTCGGAATTTAGGACTAAAGTTGTGGAAATAATGAGCAAGGTATATAAAATTCCCCAAACAATGGGAAACACGTTGTTTGGCGGGGTGAATAAAGGTAAATCTATTTTTTGGTAAAAAGTGCTTAAACCAAAGTCATTCAGATATCCGCACAAACCTGCTGTTACGGCAACAGATAAAAAAGCGTATAAAAAATTAAGCAATTTGTTTCCAAACATTTGTTTCTCCTTTTTTAGTAAGGTAATTATCATAAGTTAAAATTCAAGATGTTTATTTTTTTTTGAAATTTTGTCACATTTTTTATTTGCATTTTGTCAAAAAATGTATATTATAAAGTATAACATTTAAATAAAATATGGAGAACGGTCATGGCAGAAGTAGATGAAGGCACAAAAATTAATTTTTTGGGCGGGAATAATGAGTCTAGAATTGGCGGTAACAGTTTATTGATTGAACACGCTGAAAAAGGTGAAGGCAATAAGCGCATTATGATTGATTTGGGAGCGTTATTTCCTCCAGAATGGACAGATTTAGATTCTGTTATTCCGGATGTGCGCCCGTATTTGGACTATAAGGATAAACCGGCTGAAAAACCTATTGAAGCATTGTTTATTTCACATTGTCACGAAGATCATATAGGCGGTTTGGTACATTTGGCAAGAGCCGGTTTTAAAATGCCGAAGATATATGCAAGCAATTACACGAAACAATTGCTTAAAACCGCTTTTCATGAAGGCAAAGTGCCTTTGGCAAACCAGCCGGAAGTAGAGGCTATTGCAGCCGGTCAAACAATAGATGTTGCTGATAACATCCATGTTACACCGTTTAATGTTTCGCACTCCACGGTTGGTGCAATGGGATTTCATGTTTTGACAACTGTTCGAGGAAGAGTAAGCGCAGGAATTGTTGACCCAGGCGACTATCGTTTAGGCGAATCTAAAGTTGGACCGGGGTTTGACGAAAAAGAATTTGTTGAATTTTTAAAAGATAAGCCAATCACGCACGTTTTGTTGGATTCTACATCCAGCGACAGTTCTGATGAGTATTTGGTTGATTTTAATCAGGCTGTTGCCAATACGTTGGAACAGGTAAATAAACATCCGGAAAAGCAAGTTATTTCCGCGGTTATTTCTCGTAGTATTCAAAATTTGGCAATTGATTTGGAAACCGCAAAACAATCAGATAGAAAAGTGTTTATTGATGGTTATTGGGCAAAACTTGCTTTTATTGCAATGCAACGTAGTGGTTTGCACGATTATGATGACGTCGTGTTTAAAAGTGATGATTTAAAACACGCAGAAGCATCTTCATTTTTAAGCCAATATCCTAGAAATAAACGCTATATTATTCCAAGCGGTGCTTTTGCCGAATCTAAGAAAGGTATGAAATCCGGTTTGTATAAAATGTCGGAACAGCAAAAAGTATCTCTTGATAAAAATGGCAAAGTAAAAAGTAAAAGCAAAGGAGAGGGCGGACATCCTGACTTTACAGTGGATAAATTAACGTTAATTTTGGCTCGTCAACGTTGTATTGAAGCGATTAACGGAAAACAAGTTCGCGCTATGTATAATCGTTTGGCGGCTTTGGGCGCAACAATTATTGAAAACAAATCCGGAAACAATACCGGTAAATTTGATACAGCTCTAATGCAACGCACCGGTCACGCTGTTCGTTCGGAAACGAAAAAATTTATTGAATTGATTTTGAATAATCGAAAAAATAAAAGTAAACTTGTTTTTATTCCGATTCATGGCGATGTTCAGCAGTTGACCAATACAACAAAAGCCATTCGGGAAGCAGGCGGAGAGCCATCTATCTGCTTTAATGCCGATGAAATAAAAGTCTGGGCAGGCGGTACGAAAAAATTGGAACAAAAACCGATAGAAGATCAACGTTGGATTGCTGTTCAAGTTGAATTTTTGGGCGGTTATGGTTACAGCAGTGCAAACCAATATAATTACACAATTGTTGATCATAACTTTGCTAAAAAAGAAGATTTATTGGTTATTCATGATGAAAATGAACCGATTGAACGGAGAGATTATGTTCAGAAGGCATTGAAAAAGGCTCGTGAGGATGAAGATAATTTTTATGTTCCTTCTCGTCGAGAAGTTCGCGCTGAAAAAGAAAAAATTTCTCGCCGCAAGAAAAAAGAACTTTTAATGCGTCAAATGGCAAAAGAAGCCGGACTTGATGAAAAAAGTTTTTCGTTTAAAATGAAACGCGGTAAAGGCGGTAGATAAGTCTTTTTACATAACGTGTTATTATCTCTCTTAACTCTTGTCTTTTATATCAGAATGTTATATGTGTAAAACAAAAGAGTTGAGGGAGATTTTTTATTATGGTTCGCACAAATAAAAATGGTATAAAAATTTATACTGAAGAAGACTTTGCCGGTATGCGTAAAGCCGGACAAGTGGCTGCCGAATGTTTGGATTATATTGCCGATTATGTAAAAGTCGGGGTTTCTACCGGCGAACTTGATGATTTATGTAACGAATTTATGAAAAGCAAGGGCGCGGTTTCGGCTTGTATCGGCTATCACGGTTATCCGAAGGCAACTTGTATTTCCATCAATCAGGTTATTTGTCACGGAATTCCGGATTATGAACGTAAATTGGCGGACGGAGATATTTTAAATATTGATGTGACCACTATTGTCGATGGTTATTTTGGAGACACCAGCCGTATGTATTTTGCCGGCAAACCGAAAGTTAAAGGCAAACGCTTATGCGATGTGACATACGAATGTATGATGCGCGGCATAGAAGTGGTTAAACCGGGGGCGCATTTTGGCGATATTGGCGCGGTTATTGAAGAATACGCGCACAAATATGGTTATTCGGTGGTTGATATGTTTTGCGGCCATGGGGTAGGTAAAGTTTTTCACGACGAGCCGAATGTTATGCATTGCGGCGTGAAAGGTACCGGTCCGATTATGGAAGAAGGTATGATTTTTACCATTGAACCGATGATTAATATGGGCAAAAAAGACGGCGTTATTCTTTCGAACGGATGGACGGCCGTGACTTGTGATCACGCGTGGTCGGCTCAATTTGAACATTCTTTGGGGGTAACTAAGGACGGTTATGAAATCTTTACTTATTCTCCGAAAGGAATGGATAAACCACCATATAAATAAAGGTGTTGAATGACGGACGATAAACAGGAAAAGCCTTTATATTTGGGGCATCGTGAACGATTGCGCGCCAGATTTTTGGTGGACGAGGGCGCAAGTATGCCGGATTATGAAGTTTTGGAATTGCTTTTGACAATGTCTATTCCAAGACGAGATGTAAAGCCTTTGGCAAAAAAGTTAATAGCTAAATATGGCGATATCGGCGGTGTGTTGCACGCTCCGGCTCACGAGTTGATAGATGTGTGCGGATTGAGTGTGAATACATTGGCGTTGCTGAAAGTGGTGGCAACGTGTGCTTTGCGTTCGTCAAGTGCTTGTTTTTCTGATAGCGATGAACCGATTATTGCTTATTGGGACCAATTTGAGGATTATTGCCGCCAACTGATGGCATATAAAGAGGTTGAAGAGTTTCGAGTGTTCTTTTTTGATGATGTGTTGCATTATAAAGGCAGTAAGCTGATGAATACCGGAACAGTAAACAAAACAATGGCACATCCGCGGGAAATTATTAAGGCGGCTCTTGATAACAAGGCGGTGATTATTGTTTTGGCGCACAATCATCCGTCGGGTGAGTGTAAACCGTCAATGGCCGATAAACAGCTGACGAAAGAAATCAGTATGGTTGCCGAGGCAATGGATATAGAAGTTTATGACCACTTGATTGTGACCAGAAATGAAATTTTCAGTTTTCGAAATTCCGGCTTAATTTTACCGAAAATGAGAAAATAATAAAAAAATGCTTGCATTGTGAAAAAATATGTTGTATTAACTTGAATCGGTCAGCGGGGCATAGCTCAGCCTGGTAGAGCGCTTGGTTTGGGACCAAGATGTCGCGTGTTCGAATCTCGTTGCCCCGACCACATAAGACGATGACCTCTAGAGAGGATGTTCTCTAGAGGTTTTCTTATTGAAAATAAAGGATTTTTTCCATCTAAAAATAAGTTCGAATAGAGTAAATTTAAAATCTTGCGTTTTTCATCAGAATTCGAACTTTCATAAATGTCAGGTATCTTAGAAATGAGGATTAGCAAGTCTTTCAAGCTGTTTAACCCTTGTTTGGTTATCTCATTGTAATGTATTAATTTATTGCTGATATTCTCTATTCTTTTGTTAATGTCTATATATTTTTTATTATATTGTTCCAGTGTAATACTATTATTGAGTTTCAAGTCAAGCAAGGCATCTAAGCTATTTCCCAACTGGGTTTTTTGACTTTTCAAAATTCGTCTTTCTTCGGTTTCAATTTTATGCTTTTCCTTAACTTCTTTTTGAATTGCTACCAAGGATTTTTCTAGCCATTCTTTAGGCACTTTTTTAAGCCTACATAGGTCATCTTTAATTTTAGCGTCAACTATATTTTCGTTAATGCGAGTGCCTTTACAATGAGGGCAAAACAGATATTTGTGCACCCGTCCGTTAGGCTTAATCTTGACATCTGGAGTAATTAAGCCTCCGCAATTTTTGCAATGGATAAGCCCGCGATACAGGTCATCAACTTTTCTTTTTCTATGAGAAGACCTCCCAAGGAGGAGGTCTTGACATTTTTCAAAAAGTTCTTTGCTTATAAGCTTTGCGTAATTGTGCGGATAAAGCTGACCGTAACATCGCATATAGCCGTAGTAGAAAGGATTTTTGAGCATTCGTATAATTGTTTGCTTATGTGCTTTGTTGCCGCGTATTGTTTTAAATCCCAACTCTTCTGCCATACGGGTTAAGTCAGCCAATGAGTAAATTCCAGTTGCGTATTCTTGGAAAAGCTTTCTGACAATCGGTCCCATTATAGGGTCAATAATAATGGTAGTTTGGTGCCGGTTGGTTCGCTGATTAAGATATCCAACTGGAGCTGTGTGGAAGTATTCACCCTTGCTTGGCATTTCCCGCATTCCGCGCTTAACATTATCCGACAAATTCCTAACACATCCCTCTGCTAATAGAATATTCATATGGTACATTAGAAATTCATGTCCGCTTGAATTTTTGCTGATAATTTCACCTTCAGTTACAAAATGCAGCTGTGTACTGTGGTTATCAACCAAATCCATAATGAAACTGTATTCCTTAAAACCTCTTTGAAGGCGGTCAACCTTATCACAAATTATGGCAATAGGCGTTTTTTGTTTTTTTACAAATTCCAGCATTTCAAAGAATGTTTTGCGAGCTCCTCGGGTTGAACTTTCGGCAGGTGTATAGGTGGTAATAATGGGGATATTTTTGTTCTTACAATATTGTTGTATGCGGTGAAGTTGTCCACCTATTGAATACCCATCTTGTTGTTCTCTCGTTGATACCCGTGCAAATGCGACAGCTTTTAAGTTTGAATTTTGGTTCATATCTTTGTCTTTTATTAAATAATTTGTCATTTTTTAATCCTTTATATTAAATTCAGTTTGCGAATTCTCAAGAACATTTTGAGGAAGGTCTCGAGCAGTCTCTTTTTCCTCTAAAGTTTTTTGTTGGTAATTTTCCTCTGTTGGTAAAACAATAACTTCGTCTTTAACAATGCTTCTGCCAATATCGCCAAAAATCTTGATTAACGTCCGGTCATCAGGACTGTAATTTCTAACAATATTGAAGAGTTTTAATGAGGTGACATTTTTACCAATCAACTTTCTGGCGTACGAAGCCCCGCAGTCATCAATAAGTTTTAACATACCTAGGAACTCAATTTTCTTTTTAAGTTTCATATTTCCTAGGTTTGCCATAATGTTTTCGCTGTTATCGTTCAAAGCATAGATAGAACGTCCAGCTTCACATATTTTTTTCCAATAATGAGCGTTCAGCCGACGAGAGATTTCACTGCTAAACACATCTCGGAGTGTTATGATATGACCTTCATCAAAGGTGATGCCTACTTCCGCCAATTTTTGCCGGATAACTTTTGAAGTGTTGAGCCGTACCTCAAGCCGAAGTACTTGCAAGTTGCCAAGTTTATTGATGTCAATATTTTGAAAACTTCGGTGTGCTTCATCGTCAACGCATCTCTTGGGAGAAAAACGCATTTGTTGAATGTCAGCTATTTTGTCATAAACGGCAATTTCGTATTCATTATAATGAAATCTAGCGCAATGACCGCCATTAAGGTAGTCCGTATGTCCGCTGCTGGAGCGAGCACCAAAATAAATTTTAGAAACATTGCTGACAATCATTTGTGTTGCAAGTCCTCTAGGCAAAATGATGTTTTTGCAAGAGTGAAATCTGACTATCGGTGCGTCGGCTAAAATTTTAGGACTGACACTGATTCCCATTTCAATCAAAACCTTTTGTAATTTTAACACTGACTGTTTGAAATCTTGGTCACAAACTTCTTGCAGGTTGTTTCCGTACAATAATTTGGGAATTGAAACGTCTATCTGCAAATAGACATTTCTTCCGCCGTGCTGCATTCCGTTAATGAGTAGCAGTTTTGGTTTGTAGTGGCTTAGACGCTTATCTTCAGCAGTCATACCTTGGTATGCGGTGGCTATTCCACGTCCGTAGTAACTCAGAACTTTGTTAACCGGTGAGTCAAACTTGTCTTCAATGATTTTAAAATCATTCAAATTTAGTTTGATTCTTATTGTGTCGCAAATTGCTTTATGGTTTTCAGTTATCATTTTGTTTCTCCTTTATTGTTATCATTCATTGAAGTAATATTAAACTGCGCTTGGTAGAACTGTGAAATCAGTTGACTCAACTGGTTCACAGTTTCCTCAGCGTCTGCAATTTCTTGTTCAGAAGCTCCGCTGTTTTCTAAATCGTCAACAGCTTGACAAGCTTTCAAAGTGCCTTTGGCTAAATCCAAAGGAGTATTAGTGATAAAAAAATTCATATTCTTCTCCTTTTTAGAAATGTTAGGAAGGTATAAAAAAAATCCACCGCAGTGGTGGATTTAAAAAAATAACACTCCACCTATTTTTTTAAGTGGAGTTGAGTTTCTTATAGCCGTTAGGACTCCTTCGGTCAAGACTGTTAATCTCGCCTAATTGCAGCTTAGCACTACTGTGCTTTTGCACCTTTTTAACCATTAATTTTTTTGAAAATCAAGTGCAAAATTTAAAATTCTTTAAATAATTTTACGTTTATTAACCATTTAAAAAATATTGCGTAAAATCAATATGTTTTATATTATTATAATATAATTAAATGAATTTTAGAGATTAAATTAATTGAAAAAATGGTGGATAAATAAAACGAATCGGGGAAATTTGGAATTAATTTTTTAAGGTATAAAAAAGTAAAAACCGCCCCGATTTTTGCGAGGCGGT
>CAKQLP010000005.1 GCA_934254675.1 uncultured Alphaproteobacteria bacterium
AACTGGTAGGGGAAATGTAGTTAGAGTGAAACAACAAAAAAGCCTTGGAAAACCAAGGCTTTTTGAACAACAATTGGTGGAGAGGCAGAGATTGGCTCCACCGCCACGGCGCTCATTCATAAAATTCACCGGCGTTCTGGCGCCCGCCTTTCGCTTGTGGTCGAACTCTTCTCCCAGAGTTCGGCAAACTGGTAGGGGAAATGTAGTTAGAGTGAAACAACAAAAAAGCCTTGGAAAACCAAGGCTTTTTGAACAACAATTGGCGGAGAGGCAGAGATTCGAACTCTGGGAGGACTCGCATCCTCGACGGTTTTCAAGACCGCTGCATTAAACCACTCTGCCACCTCTCCAGTATCTGCATTGTTTTATACCCTTTACACTGTTGCGTGGTTTTCGTAAATTGTAAAAACACAGCGTGGCAAATACAAAAGGACTTTTGCCATAAAATGAATAAAAAGTCAAGTCCTATTTTTATAATTTATCCACAAATTTATAAAAAAATTAAGTTAGAATTTATTTTTTTATGAAAAATTGTATAATTAAAACGAAAAGAGGAAAAAATGAAAAAATTAGGATTGTTGATTTGCCTTGGCTTGTGCGGATGCCAAACTTATCCGGCCGCTCAAGATGTCTATTACAAAGAAACTTCAAGCGTTCCATATAATCAGCCGGCTGTTTTGCACAGTTCTCAAGTGACGGCGCCGGTGACATATATAATTCCGGAGTCACAGACCATATATGTGACAGAACAAACTCCGTCAACTCAAGTGATTTATGTTGAAGAACCCGTGTATATAGAACCTCCGTTTATGCCGATTCCACCGCATCCGCATATGCCGCCGCACCATTTTGAACCTCGACACCATCCAATGCCGCCGCATTGGGGACATCCAAAACCATAAAATATGTAACAAATATAAAAACAGTGCGACCATTTTTTTAATATTTGACAAAAAATGAAAGAATGCTATACTTTTGTATATTTTTAATTTTTATGTTAACTTTTTTAATTTTTTATCATTATGAATTTGTATAAATGTTCTACACAAGCAGATGCCAGTTGTGTTGTGTATTGCCGTAGCCAAGCCCGTTTATTGCTCCGCGCCGCTTGTCCTGAAGCGGAGATTAATGCGAAGTTGGTTAAAGTCCTTTCCAAAACAGGGGTGTTTTATGTTTGGACAGATATGGATTCCAAAAATGAGGAACTTTGTTTCTGCCCAGTTTTCGCCGGTGAGGAAGAAGATATTCCCGCTATTGAAAACGTGGTGGAAATCAAGCCTTATGAATTGTTTTGCCATGACGGTTTTCTTTATTATGCTCATCCCAAGAAAAACGGCGACATTGTTATCAGGCTTATCACAACTTTTGTGACTGAAGATATGATACGTTTGCTGATGGCGGATGATAAAGAAGCGGCTCCGGTGATAGAGGTTTATCTCGTCAATATGTTTGCTGTCGGTCAAGGCAAAAAGTTTGTTCTGACGGCATGGGTCGCGGTTTGCGAAGATTTAACCGTTAATTACATTCCGGTATCTTTCAATGATTTTGAGTTGTTGGCGGAACACAACATCGGCGCTTTATTGAAAGAAGAAGTCTTAGTCGGACAGCCGTTTCGGATGCGGAATAAATTTTGCACATTGCAAAAAGACAATGCCGGAAAGCTGTTTTTAGATTGTAAGAAAACTCTGAATTTTCAGCCTGTGTATGATTGATTAGAAAACAGCGAGGAGGGGAATCTCTTCGCTGTTTTTTGTGGTTTGATATTCAATATTCTAGTTCAAAGATGTAAGTGAATACAACAAAATAAATTATCAAAATTATACTTGATTTAAAATAAAATCCGAACTATATTATAAACAACATTAAAGAGAAGCGGCTGTGAAATAGAAATATTTCGCAGTCTGATTTTTTAACGTTTTTAAAAATGTATTTTTAAAGCGAATGTTTTTTTATTTTAACTTGAGGAGGAAAAAATGGATAAATTTCCACTGACCAAACTAGGTTATGAAATGTTGGAACAAGAATTGAAAAATCGTAAGGGCGTGGATCGGCCGAATATTATAGCTGAAATTGCCGAGGCGCGTGCAAAAGGTGATTTGTCTGAAAATGCCGAATATTCTGCGGCTAAAGAAAAACAAAGTTTTAACGAAGGTCGTATTCAAGAACTTGAGGCCGTTATCAGCCGCGCTCAGGTGATTGATCCGACCAAAATGAGCGGTGATATTGTGCGCTTTGGGGCAACTGTTTTGGTGGCCAATACCGATACCGATGAAGAAAGCGAATATCAAATTGTGGGCGATTATGAAGCAGATATTGAAAAAAACAAAATTTCTTTGTCTTCTCCTCTGGCGCGCGCTTTAATTGGTAAAGAAATTGGCGATGTGGCCGAATATTTAGCGCCAAGCGGCAAAAAATCTTATGAAATTATTGAAGTTAAATGGCTCTAAGCTGTTTAAACTTTACGATTAACGCTTATATAAAATCCAAAGGTTTCTAACTTTTGGATTTTATTTTTTAGGCGGAGAAAAACGATGACTAAGGAAAAATGCTTTTATGATTATGAAAATAAGTGTGATTGTTCAGAAGATGATAAATGCGGCTGTACTTTCCCTAACAATATGAAACATAACGTGACTTGCAAGCCGGTGTGTCCAACCTTGGAAGATTTTGAGCATATGCCGCATGAAATCAGCCTGAAAAAGTCTAATAAGTTGGAATCGCCTGATTTGCATTGGAATGAAGAACCTCAATCTTTTGATATAGATTAAAAACTGTGGGTGATTAAAAGAAAATACTTTATCATTTTTATGAGCCGTTTATAGTAGTTGTAAAAGGACTTGAAAATGACTAAAGTTGCAATTTGGTGTCGTCATCAGGGCGATAATATTATAGGAATCGGCGCGGATATTCCGTGGAATGTGCCGTCAGATAGTCGGCGTTTTCGTAATTTGACCAAAGAAAAAACCTTGGTCGTCGGCAAAAAAACTTATGAGAGTTTTCCAAATCGTACTTTGCCGAACCGTAAGTTTTTGGTGGTGACAAGGCAAGCCGATTATGAAGTTTCCGACGCAAAAAATCATAAAGTGATTCCGGATATTAAAATTTTGAAGGATTATCCAGAAGATTTGTATATCTCTGGAGGCGCCGCCATATATGACGCTTTTTTTGAAAATTCGTCATTGCGTCCTGAAATTGTGGTGGATTGCGTTTATCATGGTGAGTTGCGCAAAGGTCTTTCCGGTGAGCCGGTTTCGGTTGATAAAAGCGTGGCGGTGCTGGAGCAAAAATATAAGCCTTTGCCGATGAGTTTTGAATTGGATAATGTCTCAACCAAAATTTGGCTTTTAAAAGATGCGTTTGTGGAGCAAAGCGTCGTTAAAAAAATTCTGCAATATTTAGAAACGGAGGGAAAATAAATGCAACAATATTTGGATTTGCTGCGTGATGTTTTGGAAAACGGCGTGGATAAAATGGATAGAACCGGCGTTGGCACCCGTTCGGTGTTTGGTCGGCAGATGCGTTTTGATTTGAACAAGGGTTTTCCGTTGATGACCACCAAAAAAATGCATCTGAAAAGCATTATCTATGAATTGTTGTGGTTTTTAAAAGGCGACACCAACGTTAAATATTTGCAAGATAACGGCGTGCGAATTTGGAACGAATGGGCGGACGAAAATGGTGACCTAGGACCGGTTTACGGATCGCAGTGGCGCAACTGGAACGGCGAGGGCATAGACCAAATTGCCGAAGTTATTGAAAAGCTGAAAAAAACGCCGAATGACCGCCGGATGATTGTTTCGGCTTGGAATGTGGGGAAAATTGCTGAAATGCACCTGCCGCCGTGCCATATGATGTTTCAATTTTATGTGGCGAATAACAAACTGAGCTGTATGCTTTATCAGCGTAGTTGCGATATGTTTTTGGGGGTTCCGTTCAACATTGCTTCGTACGCTTTGCTGACAATGATGGTGGCGCAAGTTTGCGGTTATGAACTAGGTGAGTTTATTCACACATTGGGTGACACTCATATTTATCACAACCATTTTGAGCAAGTGCGCGAGCAGCTTTCCCGTCAACCACTGTCTTTGCCAAAGATGAAAATAAATCCGCATGTTAAAGATATCAATGATTTTAAATATGAAGATTTTGAGTTGCAAGGATATCAATGCTATGAAGCTATAAAAGGTAAAGTGGCAGTTTAGAAATTTTTATTAATATAAGGAATAGCTGCTTAAAGTGAGGTTGAAAATGCCTGTGCTTATTCACCTTATATTCCAGCCATCCTCGGGCTCTTTCTTCTTTTTGTCATCCTCGGGCTTGTCATCCTCGGGCTCTATCTTTTTTTTTGTCATCCTCGGGCTTGATCCGAGGATCCAAAAGAAAATATATCAAACGGATTCTCGGAACAGGTTCGAGAATGACAAATAAAAAGTGTTCTTTTTATTGTTTAATTGGAAGATACACTGTAAAAGTCGTTCCGTTATAGGTTGTTGAAGTGACCGTGAGATTTCCATGATGATGCATAATAATTTGTTTGGCAATAGATAGTCCCAAGCCGGTACCACGGATTTTCATGTCTTTATGAATTTGCATACGATAGAATTTTTCTGTCAAACGGGCTAAATCTTCTTTAGCTATTTTAGGTCCTTTATTGTTGATGGCAATACTAACGGCTTTTCCCGATGCCACATTTTGTCCGTTGCCAAAAGGGATGGCCGGAACGGTTTTGATATCAACAGTTACTTCTGAGTTTTCTTGAGCATATTTTATGGCATTGTCCAAAATATTTTGCAGAATTTGATGAATTTCCTGTTTATCTCCTATAATTTTAGGAATACGATTCTCTTCGTTTATTTTGAGATTAACGCAGTGATGAAACGCTTTAATTTTGAGGGCTTCGGTAACATCGTCAATAGCTTCTGATATATTTACTTTGTCTTTTAACTCTTTGTCTTGAGCCATTTCTAATCGCGACAAAGAAAGAAGGTTTTCAATAAGGTTAGACATGTAATCGGCTTGTTCTTTCATAATGCTCAAAAAAGCTTCTCTTGCATCTTCGTCGTCTTTTGCGGATGTTTGCAATGTTTCAATAAAACCAGAAATAACCGATAACGGCGTTCGAAGTTCATGACTGGCGTTTGCGACAAAATCAGATTGCATTTTTTCCAAGCTCATGGCTTTGCTGATGTCATAAAGAGAAACGACGGCGACGGCACGACCTTTGGAATACCATGGAAGTTTGGTGATATGGGCATAAATTCGCTTGTTTATTTTGCCGCCGGCGTGAAAAATAAGGCTTTCCGAATCACTTTTATCTTTTAAAACCTTTTCAACGGAAGAAATAAATATGTTAACGTTAAAAATAGAGGCAATATTGCTACCGACAACGTTTTCTCCCAGCAAATTACGGGCTGATAAGTTTCCTCCCGTTATAATGCCTTCGCCGTCCAGCATTAAAATCGGGTCGGGAAGAGTGTCCAAAACTGCCGCATCTGACATGGTTTGGGCTTCCAGGGATTCGGCTTTGGAAATCCAAAAACGATGAATGGAATTAACGGCATCGGCAATCTTTTGTGCGTCTTTTTCAGAAAGGTCTATTGGAGATTTATTTGCTTGTTCGTTGGTCAGAGAATAGATATATTGCTTGAGTGACTGCATTTCATAGCTAAGCGGAAAAAGCGAAAACATATTAAATATAATGATAACGACATAGCAGCCTAATGCCGTTAAAGGCGTGACAAGTCCAAAGTATGACAGCAGAATGAATAAAATTGCGGAAGGTAAGGATAAAATAATCACTCTGGTGGAGAATGAAGAATCTTTTTCCAAACCTAAAAGGCGTTTCATGTTTTTTAGCATTGATATTCCCCGTCTGATAAAATTGATAAAGTTCTAGACTTGATTAAAGATTATTGTAGTATAAAAGAAGTTTAAATAGGTTTAATTTTGTTATGACAGAAAAAAGTAATTTAACACCGGCGATGGTGCAATATATGGAGTTGAAACAGGCTCATCAGGACTATTTGTTGTTTTATCGAATGGGTGATTTTTATGAATTGTTTTTTGATGATGCAATCACAGCGTCAAAAGCGTTGGATATCGCCTTAACCAAAAGAGGAAAAGCCGACGGCAAAGACGTGCCGATGTGCGGCGTGCCGTTTCACGCTTATGAAAGCTATATGGCAAAATTGATGAAACAAGGCTTTAAGGTGGCTATTTGCGAGCAAATGGAAGATCCGGCCGAGGCCAAAAAACGCGGCTATAAAGCTATTGTGCGGCGTGATGTGGTGCGGTTGGTTACTCCGGGGACAATTACAGAAGATACAATTCTTGATTCGCGTAAAAATAACTATCTTTTGTGTGTGGCCAAAATTAACAACGATTTCGGTTTGGCGTGGATAGATCTTTCAACCGGCGTGTTTTATACCCAACTGCTTGAAATTAAAGAAGGTAATGAAGTGGCGGAATTACATACGGCTATTGATCGTCTTGCGCCTAGTGAAATTTTGGTGGCCGACACGTTGTTGCAAAATTCGGATTTGTTCCATTTGTTGAATGAATATAAAGAAAAATTGTCGGTTTTGCCGCAAGCACGGTTTAATAGCGGTAACGCGCAAAAGAGAATTTTAGAATTTTATAATGTTAACACACTGGATTCTTTTGGCAGTTTTAGTAAATCAGAAGTAACGGCGGCCGGTATTTTACTGGATTATGTGGAAAATACTCAAAAAGGTAAAATGCCACGTATTGCTCGTCCGGTAAAAATTTTGAGTAGTCAATATATGGAAATTGACGCCGCCACGCGTCATAACTTGGATTTGTTGGATGGTCCGCGCGGCAGCACGCTTATTTCGGTGCTGGATAGAACAGTGAGCGGCGCGGGAGCGCGCTTGCTTGCGAACAGATTGGCTAATCCGTTGCTTAATGTGAAAAAAATTAATGCTCGTTTAGATGTGGTGGAGTTCTTTTTGAAACATCAAGACGTTAGAGAAAAGCTTAGGACTGTTTTAAAAAGCTGTCCGGATATTGAACGAGCCGTGTCAAGGTTGGGCGTTGGTCGTGGAGGTCCACGGGATTTGCTTTCCATCGGCGTGACTTTAGGAAGTTTGCCCAAGCTTATAACTTTGATAGAAACGTTTAAGCCAATTGATGTGGTTGACGAGTTGCCGTCTGCGGTGGCTAAAGTTTTGCAAAAATTCGGCAATCACGCAATGTTGGTTAATATGTTGGCCAATGCTCTTTGGGTGGAAGACAGAAATAACGAACTTCCATTGCTGGCGCGCGATGGTGATTTTATCAAAGCCGGATACTCTCCGGAACTTGATGCCGTGCGCGACTTGAAAAACAAGGGGCATAATTATATTTTGAATTTGCAAAGCAAATATGTGCAGCAAACCGGTATAGAGCATTTAAAGATAAAATATAACAATGTGATTGGCTATTTTATTGAAATTCCCAATAAAGAAGCGGCTCAAGTGTTGGGAAATCCAGAATTTATACATCGGCAATCGGTGTTGAATGCCGCTCGTTTTACCACAGTGGAATTGACAGAACTGGAAAATCAAATCCGCGGTGCGGCGGAAAAGGCTTTGGCCTTGGAATTGGCTGTGTTTGACGATTTGGTTCACAGCGTGCTGTTAGCGGCCGATGATATTACCCGCACGGCAAATGCGTTGGCTGAATTGGATGTGGGATCAGCTTTGGCGGATTTGGCGATAGAAAATAATTATTGCCGACCAGAAATAGACGACAGTTACGCCTTTGAAATTGTTGACGGCCGTCATCCGGTGGTGGAGGAGGCTATTCGGCGAAGTCACGAGGGCAGCTTTGTCGGCAATAATTGCAGTTTAGATGTGGAATCTAATCGTATTTGGTTGATAACCGGACCCAATATGGCGGGTAAATCAACATTTTTACGGCAAAACGCCATTATCGCCATTATGGCGCAAATGGGTTCTTTTGTGCCAGCAAAGTCCGCGCATATAGGCTATGTTGATAAAGTGTTCTCTCGTGTGGGGGCTTCTGATGATTTGGCGCGCGGCCGCTCTACTTTTATGGTGGAAATGGTGGAAACAGCGTCGATTTTAAACCGTGCCGACCGTCGATCATTTGTGATTCTTGATGAAATCGGTCGTGGAACGGCTACGTTTGACGGCTTGTCAATTGCTTGGGCGGTGGTGGAGTATTTGCATGAAGTTAATAAATGCCGTGCTTTGTTCGCCACTCACTATCACGAATTAACGGATTTGACCGGTCGTTTAAAGTCTATGAGCCTGCACTGCATGAAAATCAAGGAGTTTAAAGGCGAAGTTATCTTTTTACACGAAGTTATTGAGGGCGCGGCCGACCGTTCGTATGGTATTCATGTGGCTAAACTGGCAGGTTTGCCGCCAAAGGTTTTGGAGCGTGCCGAACAAGTACTGACCGAATTGGAAAAAGATAAGCGGCAGAATAATTTCAGTGGTCTTGATTTGGAACTGCCATTATTTTCTTTTGCTCCGAAAGAAGAGAAAAAGTCACCGTTGTTGAAAGAATTAGAACAGCTTAATCCGGATGATTTGACAGCGCGCGAGGCTTTGCAAAAGTTATATGATTTGAAAGAAATGCTGAAAAAGGACGCTTAAAAATGGAAGAAAAAGAATATTTTGCGGTATATCAAAGTTTTGTTGACGGAGTGACGTCAGAAACTGCTAAAAATGATGAGGCTTTTGCTCAAAACTTTGCAAAACTTTCTCAAAAATTGAATGGTAATTACGCGCGTTTAGACCATGCTGTTTCCGGTTTATGCGGAGAAGTGGGGGAGGTTGACGATGTGTGGAAAAAAATTAAGTTTATGGGCTTGGAATATACGCCGGAAACCAGAGATATGTTTATTAAAGAACTTGGCGACGTTTGTTGGTATATGTTTCAGGCGGCAATTGCCTTGGATATTCCGTTTGAAGAAATTATCAACCGCAATATAGAAAAACTAAAAAAACGTCATCCAAATGGTTATTCTCCGGCCTATTTTCATCAAAAAAAAGGAGAATAAGGCTTGTTGGTCGGAATTTTGTTGCCGTTGCCGTTTAATCAGCCGTTTACATATAAATCGGCTGAGTCCTTGCAAATTGGGCAGTTGGTGGAAGTTCCGTTTGGTCGTGACAAGCAAATCGGCGTGGTCTATGAATTAAATTCTATGAGTGATTTGCCGGCAGAAAAAATCAAAAGCGTTGTAAAATGTTTTGATTTTCCGCCGCTTTCTGAAAAATTGCTGAAATTCATAAGCTGGGTGGCAAAATATAATATGTCTCCGTTGGGACTGGTATTTAAAATGGCCGTG
Source organism: uncultured Alphaproteobacteria bacterium (assembly GCA_934254675.1). Taxonomy (GTDB): domain Bacteria; phylum Pseudomonadota; class Alphaproteobacteria; order RF32; family CAG-239; genus RUG410. The sequence goes on from CAKQLP010000005.1 coordinate 9,320, forward strand.
AGTGTAAAAGCGGCTTTTGAACCATCGCCGATGACTGTGCTGTATAAACTTTCGGGCAAAACTTTAGCCGAAGCCAAGTTGAAAAATTCCGACGCGCGTTGGCACGTTATGGATTTGTTGAAACACGCTCCCTACACGCGGCAAGAGATTGCCAAAGGCGCGGGAGTGGGACAAAGCGTGATAAAAACTTTGATAGACAGCGGAGTTCTGGAACCTGTTTATGTTGAAAATAAAAAAGAATTTTTGGAACCGGTCGGCGATTATGTTAAAGTAAATTTGACGGTGGAACAACAACAGGCCGCCGAAATGTTGTGTCAAAAGGTGGAAAGCGGATTTTCGGTGACTTTGCTGGATGGTGTTACCGGTTCGGGAAAAACGGAAGTTTATTTTGAAGCGGTAGCCAAGGCATTGGAAAATGGCAAGCAGGTTTTGATTTTGGTGCCGGAAATTTCTTTGACAACTCAATGGTTGGAGCGTTTTCAAAAAAGATTCGGCGTTCGGCCTGCAAATTGGCATTCCGGTTTAAGCTTAAAAGAGAGGGTTGATACGTGGAAAGCTATTGTTGAAGGGCGTGTAAAAGTGATTGTCGGCGCTCGTTCCGCCTTGTTTTTGCCTTATACAAATTTAGGACTTATGGTTATTGACGAAAGCCACGATCATTCTTTTAAGCAGGAAGATGTGGTGAATTATCAGGGGCGCGATATGGCTATTGTTCGGGCTAAGATAGAGCATATACCGCTTATTCTTTCTACGGCGACGCCTGATTTGGAAACAATGGTTAATGTGGAAGACGGCAAATATGATTGCGTTAAGTTGGCCAGCCGTTATGCTAATGCCAGTTTGCCGGATATCAAAATTCTGGATTTGAAAAAAGATAAACCGCAAAAAGGCGAATGGGGCGTTTCGTGGTTGGCTCCGACTTTGGTTAACGCCTTAAACGAAAATTTGGAACGTGGGGAACAGTCTGTGTTGTTTTTAAACCGCCGCGGATATGCCCCGCTGCTGATTTGCCGTGATTGCGGCCACCGTATGCAATGCCCGAGCTGCAGCGCATGGCTCACTGAGCATAAAAACGCTCATAAATTGATGTGTCATCATTGTGGATATGTTGAAGAAATTCCAGAGGTTTGTCCGCATTGTGGCTCTAAAGATGGTTTAACCGCCTGCGGTCCTGGGGTGGAAAGAGTGGCGGAAGAAGTTAAGCATCGTTTTCCGTTGGCTAAAACAGAGATTCTTTCCAGTGATAACGCCGGCTCGTTTACGGCGGTTTCACAAATTATTGCCCGAATGGAACGGCGAGAAATAGATATTTTAGTGGGAACGCAAATTATTGCCAAAGGCCACCATTTTCCAGATTTAACCTTAGTTGGTATTGTTGATGCGGATTTGGGTTTAATGGGGAGTGATTTGCGAGCATCGGAACAAACTTATCAATTGTTGTCGCAAGTTTCAGGGCGTGCCGGACGAGGTGATAAAAAAGGAACTGTTTATTTGCAAACCTTATATCCAGAAAACAATGTACTGAAAGCTTTGCTGAATAATGACAGGGAAAGTTTTATGAATTTTGAAAAAAAATCCCGCCAATTACTGGGGTATCCTCCTTATGGTAAATTGGCAGCTTTGATTATTTCTGGAGCAGACCAATATTTGACGGGGGCTGTGGCGGCTGAATTTGGTAAAACAGCTCCGCATACAGACTATGTTTCTGCTTTAGGACCGGCACCGGCTCCGTTGTTTTTGCTGCGTGATAAATATCGTTACCGTCTAATGCTGAAAACTGCTAAGAATATTAATATTCAGCAGGTTTTAGCGCAATGGCTACAAATGGTAAAAGTGCCTTCAACGGTGAAAGTTGAAGTTGATATTGATCCGTATTCATTTATGTAAAGTTGTTTAGTGTAAAGAAATATAATAGGCAAACAGGCTGAATATTGCAAAGATTTGCAGAATTCCTGAATTTACAACAACATTTTGATTGCCGACAATATTGACGCCCCAATTATGAACGGCGGACCGGGGGATAACCGGTAATGCATTTGCTGAATTGTCATTAACAGGAGTGCTTCTCATCAAGATATCCCGAATTTCCGCATCAATATCCATTATCCGTAGTCCCAGTCCAATTTAATAAAGAAAATTAATTAACTTTGCGCAATTCGTCGTAAATATCAATAAAGTCTTTAATTTTTTCATTTGCCGTTTCCATAGATTCGTTACAGATTTTTGAATACATTAAACGAATTAATTCGGCTTTATCATGGGGAGCTAAGTAAGCTTTACGGCGTTCCAACCAATTTTCAATATTTTCAATAACCAGACATAGAATATCCTGATTAACCGCAGCGGAAGAATCGGAAGGAACTTTCAAAGGTAAATCTGTTAATTCCTGTTCATCAACTTTCAACAAACGGGCAAGCTTTTGCCTTTCCACTTCACCTAAACGGCGGGGAGAACCATTTTTGATAAATTGCTGAATATAAGCAATGTTTTTTCCAATGCTTAGAGAAACTTTTGCAAAATTAAGACCGCGCTCAGCAATTAAGCGGGCAATTTTTTTTCTGATTTCTTCTGTATCTTCCATTTTTCCACCTCTGTTAAAGATAGTATATAATAAGAATCTTAGAAAGTAAAATGTTTTTTTTCTTATTGACAATATTATATTTTTCTTATAATTAAAATATGGGAGGGTATAAAAATGGTGGATGAAACTTATATATCAAAAGATGAAGCGCTAAAAAAAGGATATAAAAAACGTCGGCAAGGAGGATATTATAAACAATCAATATTAGATAAATATTTGGAAAAAGGCTGGCTTGAGCTAGAAAATAGCCATTTTAGCGCCGAAGACAGGAAAAAAGCTGGAGAATTATTAAGAAAAGATTTTTATTTGAGTAATTATAATAATCTTCACAGCATACCGTTAGTTAAAATATCTAAAAGCACTGCGGATAGAGAAAATTTATTATATTATAAAGAACGTTATCTTAACGCTGTTAAAAGCATTCCAACCGAATTTTGGCCGGCTGTTCGAATCGTGTGTATAGAAGATTGCGAATTGAAAGTTGATAAGAATATTATAACACATAGTTTATTGAGTAAGCAAGCTTCGTATCACTTAAAAATGTTGTTAGTCCTAGGTTTGGAAAGGTTAGTTAAATATTATTTACAAAAAAATAAAAAAAGTTCTTGACATTTGGTGACCTATGTGCTAATAAAATTATTAGAATGTAAAATTGTATTCAGATAAAACTTATAATATAAACGCTAAGCAAGATGATAAGCTATTTTTGCTTGGCGTTTTTTTTAGGAGAAAAAAATTATGTATAAAGCCATAAAAGATAGACTTATTATTAAGCCAGATAAAATAGACTTATCTCAAATTATTAGCATTGAACCAAGAAAAATGATTACAAATCAAGGAATAGTAAAAAGTATAGGAGATATGGTAACATTGGCAAAAGTCGGAGACAAAGTAGTTTTTCATTGCTTTGACGAATTGCCTCTGCCAACAGAAGATTTGGTTGTTATTCGTGAGAAAAGTCTTTTAGCTAAGTATTAAAAAAACAATTTAATAAATTTAATTAAACAGGGTGTTTGCTATAACATCCTGTTTTTGTTTGGAGAAAATTATGGAAAAACAAAATAATAAAAATTTATATAATGAATGGGTTGCCAAAATTAATTCATCTGAAAAAACTTATGAAACATATTATGGTTTGATAAATGAAATACGTAAATATTATCGTAATGAACGCCAAAAAAATAAACAAAATATATTTTGGTCAACCATCGAAACATTGAAACCGTTTTTATATTTTAAGCAGCCTCAGCCATTTATTATCCGCGCAAATAAAAAATCTGACGTTGTTGAAAACATGGCCTGTCAGATTGTGGAAAACGCATTGAAATGGAATATGAAACAGTTTGATTTTGACAGTGTTATCAAATATGCCCGAAACGACTTTTTGCTTTCCGGCATGGGAATTTTATGGGAACAATATCACTCTAGTTTTAAGTATATCGGCGAAGTGATGCTTAAAGACAAAGAGCAAGTAACAACTCAATATGTTAATCCAATATCTTTTTTAACCGATACGGACAAAGTTGAGGTCTGGGAAGATGTTGAGTGGATTGCTCGCAAATGTTTTATGAGTGTAGATGATATTTATTATAACTTTGGCGAGGTACAGGCTAATTACTTTTTGCAGCATAATTTTGTGGAAAAAAGTATTTCTGTTTATGAAATTTGGGATAAAAAATCAAAGCAAATATATTTTCTCAGTCCTGAATATACAGAAGGTTTTTTGGAAGTTTACGATGATACGCTTCATTTGAGCGGTTTTTTCCCTTGTCCGAAACCGATTATGTCAACTCTTGCCAATGATGGTGTTATTCCTGTTCCGGATTATGTGGAAATCAAAAGTTTATTGGATGAACTGGACGGAATTAATAGTCGAATGCGTTTAACCATGCAGGCGCTTAAAGTTTCGGGATGCTACGATAATTCTTTTCCGGAATTGGCTAATATTTTAGACAAGGACGTAACGCTGATTTCTTTGAATGATTTTGATAAACTTAAAGATGCCGGAGGATTGCGCGGCATTATAGATTTTGCTCCAATAGAACAATACATAAGCGCATTGCAGGTTTTAGCCGAACGTCGTCAGGTTTTGATTAATTCCATATATGAAGTTACCGGTGTAAGCGATATAATGCGCGGAACATCAAATTCTCACGATACAGCGACAGCAGTTGTTCAAAAAACAAACTTCGGTACTTTGCGCAATCAAGACCGGCAAAATGACATGCAGCGTTTCTTAAAAGATTTACTGCGTATAAAAGCCGAAATTATTTGTGAGCAATTTTCTCCGGATACTTTAGCGTCTTTTGTGGCGGCGGAAAATGAAAAAAATCCGGAATTGGTTAAAAAAGCCATTGTAATGCTTAAAACAAAAAAACTTCGGGATATGGCCATTGATTTGGAAACAGACGGAAGTTTTGATGTGGAAAATCAAGAAGAAAAGATTTTAAAGGTTTTATCTCATATTAATGAAATGGTGAGCCAATCTTTTAATTTTGTGTCACAGCAACCGGCTCTTTTACCTTTATATCGGCAAATGATTGAAGCTGCCGTAGCGACATTATCCAATGCGCGGCAGTTTGAAGGTGTTTTGGAAGATGTTTTTGATAAAATCAGTACGGAATTAAATACGCCGGATACGCCTCTTAAACCGTCAGAGGATAAAGTACTTGACTACCAAACAGAAAAAATGGAACGGGATTTTGCCATTAAAAAAGAGCAAAATCAAATTAAGCGCGAAGAACTTGATTTAAAAAAATTAACAGAGCTTAAGAAGCTTTCTTCAAAAGAATAGTACGCTGAAAAACAGTGTTTTTTTAATTAATTTTAATAAGGAGAATAAAAATGCCTTTTGATAGTAATGGATTATTTACGCGTCTTCATAATTGGGAAGACGATAGAAAAAATGATATTGATATCGTATCGGACCGGCATGATGAAGAAGACGATAATTTTGCCGACGGTTTAAGCGAATGTTTCTTAAAAGATGGACGTTCACCAATGAAGGGCGAATTAAAAATGGGGGGCTTCCAAATCAGAAATCTGGCTAATGGCACAATTTCAACCGATGCCGTCAATAAAAGTCAGTTGGAAAACGCCAATAAGCTTTTAACCAAAGTTATGAATCAAATTTTTAGTGTAGGAGATATAAAAGCGTCGTTGAAAAATTCTAACCATGATAATTGGTTTTTATGCAACGGTCAGGCGGTCAGCCGTACGACATATGCCGAATTGTTTGCGTTAATCGGTACAAATTTTGGAGCAGGCGACGGTTCGACAACATTTAATTTACCTGATTACCGAGGTAAATTTTTACGAGGGTTGGGCGGTGATTCGGCAAACAGTTTATATGAGGTGCAAAACGAAGGGCTGCCTAATATTACCGGATCAATTTCCAACGTTTCTATTTTTAATGGCGGAAACCCGTACACATCTGGCGCAATAAGTTATCAACATCAAGATCGTTCCGATGCCACTAGTGGTGACTTTAACAAAGTGTACGGAACTATTAATTTCAATGCCGGCTCAGTGAATGGCATATATGGTGCAAGCGGCCATGTTACGCCGATAAATCAAGCCGTGAATTATTTTATAAAAGTTAAAGAGGAGGGTTAAACTATGACAGGACGTGTTATAGCAGGAAAAAACATTATAGAGGTAAGGCAGGGAGATTCTTTTGTTATTCGGCTGAATTTCCGGAAATTGCCGCCGGAAATAGATTTAGAAAAAGCTGAAATATCTATGCAAGTGCGTCAAAAAAATGACGCTTCTTTAGTTTTTGAATTATCAGCTCAACCGGTGGATAGCCGGATGGGTATTTTCGCTTTTATTTTATCTCCGGAACAAACAAATATTGAAGTTGGCGAATATAAGACGGATATGCAGTTAAAAACCGCTGACGGCTCGGTTAATACCTTTTTTCCGGACAATGTTAATAAAATTGGAATTTTTCGCGTAACAGAACAAGTGACAAGGTGAGAAAAATGGAAAGTGAATGTAAAATAGATGTTAATCCAATATCATTATCCGATATGGAAGTTTATTGGCAAGATGAAGTTACATTAAATTTAGATGCTGAACTGATGTATATAAAATCAGGTCAGTCAGAAATTAAGAAATATGTTGAAGAAGTTTCAAAACCAGAAATATCCGTTTATACCGAGGAATATGCTAAACCGATTGTTTCTAAGATTGTTAACGAATTGGCGCAGCCGTTGATTAATGAATACACAGAAAGCACAGTTAAACCAGATGTTGCTCACTATGCTGCTGAACAAATGTCTGTATATGCCGAACAAGCTAAAAATGCGTCTGATTTGGCTCAATCATCGGAAAAAAATGCCGCAGAGCAAGCAGAAAACGCAAAAAAATCGGCTCAATCAGCAGCAGATGAAGCTCTATCGGCAGAAAATAATCAACAAGTTTCACGCAATATGAAACTGGAATGTGAACAGTTAAAAGCAGATTGTAAAGCGATTAAAGCCACATTGGCTGGAGTTTATAAATGGTGCGGTTCGGTAGCTGCTTATGAAAATTTACCGGTTGAAAATGTTGATGTCGGAGATGTTTATAATGTTTTGTCCACGGATATGAACTATGCATGGACAGAAAGCGGTTGGGATCAATTAGGGAGCTCTCTTTATAATATTGGGTATGGGCTGACCTTATCGGATAATACTGTTGCCGTTAATCAGGATTTGGTGGCGATGTTGTCAAAATTTCAAGTTGTTACGTCGCTGCCTAGCAGCCCTTCCGCTGAAATATTTTATTTTGTAAAGGAAAGCTGATGAGTATTCAAATAGATGGAAGCAATATAGATGCTGTTTATTATGGCGGCAGTCAAATCGGTGAAATTTATCATGGCGCGCAATTAGTTTATTCTTCCGGCGTCAAATTGACAATAAATACGGTTCCGGAAGATGCGATTGTTACTTTTAGCACCGGCAAAATTTCCGGACATCAAACTAAAGTAAAAAAAGGAACAACTGTTACCTATACGGTTTCTAAAAATGGTTATTACAGCGTTTCCGGTACAGTGACATTAAATTCAGATCAAACCATTAATGTTTCTTTGGAGCAAATATATTACAATGACGGTCAAACGTTATGGGAAAGTGGCAGTGGAGGAGCCGCGGCAACATTAAATTTGTTAACCTCCGGACGGTATCGGGTAATTTGCATTGGCGGTGGTGGTGGAGCTGCGGAACGATATATTAAAACAATGATGACAAAACACTGGTCCGCAACTGGTGGTTCTGGTTCCGGTTTTGATTGTGTTTTCATGCTAACAAAAGGAAATTATTCTGTAAATGTTGGAAATGGGGGAACAGGATGGCATACCCGTGGTGGTGATTTACCAAAAATAGGTTTAGCAGGAGAAAATTCTCGTTTTGGAGATAGTTATGCCTATGGTGGGGGAGGTGGTACAGTTGCTGCTGGACCATATGTTACGCCAGGAGCCGCAGGGGCCGCGCCTACATTGACTTATGCTGTGGTTTCTTCAGCTTTTAATCGTGCCGGAAACTCAGGACAAACATCAACTTTAGCCAGTGATATGCTTAGTGGTGCCGCTTCGATATATGGTTCTTATGGAAAAGGCGGCGATTGTCTGAACAATGCTTCGATTGTAAATGGCGCTGCCGGTTATGTTAAAGTTATATTTTTAGGAAGATAGGAGAAATAAAAATGGATTGGGGCGTAATCAGCGGCTGTTCGTCGTTGTTTGGCTTAATTTTGGCTTTGGTCAGATTGGGCGAATGGAAAGCGCGGCAGGAGGTCAGATTAAATAATTTGGAAAAACATTGTGAAACCAGTGATGGCAAAGTTGATGCGCTGGCGGTTTTACAATCACAGCAAAATTTGGTTCTGACTGAAATTAAAACTCGTTTGGAATTTTTAATTGATAATAAAATGAAAAGGAAAAAAAGCGATGGATGATTTACAAATTTTGGCGCGAACACTGTTTGGCGAGGCTCGCGGTGAAGGTGATGAGGGAATTGAAGCCGTGGCTTGTGTTGTGATGAATAGGTTTAAGGCTCGAAAATGGTTCACCGGTTATGAAATGCAAAATGGCAGAAAAGTACCGAGCGTGGCGCAAACTTGTTTGAAAAAGGCTCAATTCAGCTGTTGGAATAAAAATGATCCGAATTATAAATTGTTGATAAAACCGGAGTTAAATGTTCACGGTTTTCAAAAATGTTTGCAAATTGCTTATAAGGCTTTATCCGGCAAACTCGAAGATTTTACAAACGGAGCAATGTTTTATCACACCAAGCAGGTTAAACCGCGTTGGGCAGAAAATAAAACGCCTTGTTATGAGGCCGGAAATCATTTGTTTTATAACGATATCGAATAAGGAGGAAAAATGGCTAAAAAGAAGGTAAAAACATATTCGTTTATCGAAAGTTTGGAGATGTTAAATCGTCTGCAGCAAATGGCGGTGGACGAGGGAAATATCAATCTGGCTTTGAAAGCCGAAGAATTAAAATGTAAAATTGCCACAATGCAAAATGATAAAGAAAATGAACCATCGGCGGAAAACTTAACAAAAATTTTAGTGGATTTTATAAATGACAAACAAAATGATAGCAAAAATACCGAAAATCTTTGCGCCTCTGATGAAAGTGAAACGCCGTTATAAATTATATTACGGCGGTCGTGCCGGCGGCAAGTCGTATGCTTTTGCCGATAGTCTTCTTTTGTTGGGGCGTATGAAAAAATTGCGGATTGCCTGTATGCGCGAGGTGCAGGAAAGTATTAAAGATTCTGTACATAAACTTTTAAGCGACCGCATCAATTTTTATGGTCTAACCGATTATAAAATCAGTGAAACTAAAATCACCAACAAAATCAGCGGGACGGTTTTTATTTTTAAAGGTTTACGAGAGCAAGACTCAAACAATATTAAATCTTTGGAAGGAATTGACATCGTTTGGTTGGAAGAAGCTCAGAAAATCAGCAAAAAAAGTTGGGAGATTTTGGATCCGACAATTCGTAAAGCTGGTTCGGAAATTTGGATTTCTATGAACAGGGAAGAAGAAAACGATCCGGTTTGGCTGGCTGTCGGGGCGCGTCCCGATGAGCGGACGTTGGTGGTTAGAGTTAATTATACCGACAATCCGTTTTGTCCGGAAGAAATGCGTTATTTGGCGGAAAAATGTCAAAGAGAAAGTCCAGAAGATTACGAACATATTTGGTTGGGCGCGCCGGTCGCGGTCGGAAGCCATAAGCTTATTGCACCCAAATGGGTGCGTCAGGCGTTTGAAAATTTTTTGGAACAACCATCTTCTCCGCTGATTATCGGGCTTGATGTGGCGCGTTTCGGTGATGATAAGAGCGTGTTTTGTTTTCGGCGCGGCAGAAAATGTCTGTTTTTTGAGAGTTTTGCCCGTTTGGACAATGTTGAAGTGGCAAATCGAGCCACTTTTTTTATCCGCCAATATAAGCCGGCGCGGCTATTTATAGATGCCGGAGGGGTTGGCGGCGGCGTGGTGGATATTTTAAATGACAGAGGTTTTAGGCGGTTGGTGCGTCCGATAATGTTTGGGGCAAAGGCTTTGGTCGATGACCGCTACCATAACCGCCGCGCCGAAATGTGGGACGAACTGAGAATATGGCTGAGCGGTGAACAAAAAGTTCAATTGCCGAACGATGAAAATTTGGCAAACGAGCTTTGCGCCGTCAACAAAAAATATGACAGTCGCGGACGTTTGCAACTGGAGGAAAAAGAAGAGATTAAAAAGCGGTTGGGCAAGTCGCCGGATATGGCCGATGCCTTAGCTTTAACTTTTGCCGAACCGGTTTTTGAACGCATGGACGAGGAGTGCGGACGATTGCCGAGCGACAGCTTAGAAAGTATGTTTCGCGCCAATAGTTCCGCCGATAATAAATGGTAATTTTTAAGAAAAAGGAGAAAATAAATGAGTTACAGACCAAAAATGATTCGAGAAAACGAGGCTTATGGCTGGTTGTCGGAAGATGAAGCTTATGGACGTGTTTCTAATGTTCCGACATCGTCAGAAGCTGAAGATGAAAACGCTTACAGTGACAATGAACTAGCACCGGAAAGAAGCACGGAAGAATATCATGATGATTTTGGTAAAAAATGACTTGTAATTTGTTAATAGTTGATTGATTATACTTAATACAACTTATTGGCGTTACAGAGAAATGAAAGAAAGATACTGAGATGGATGTAAGTAAAATTTTATTTTATGGTATTGTGTTAGTCTTATTATCGGTTTCGTTTTTTGGGTGCCGAGCGCAAGTTAATTAAGGAATAAAAATATATGAAACAGGTATTTTATTTTGCAGCGATATTTTTAGTTTTGGCGGTTATTGGTTTTGCCGGATATTTGTTTTTTGATAAGCAGGCCTATTGCTTGGATATTGGAAAGATATATGATCCGGTGCAGAAAATCTGCCGTGATGATTGTCTAAGCTGGAACGAGCAAATAGGATGTGTGCCGATAACAGATGAAAATAGGCGGAAAAAAGCCGCAGGAGAACTGTAAGAATAACCATTAGTTTTATGGAACAAAACGCTTTGTTTAAGTGAAAACAAGGCGTTTTTTTGTACCCGAAATTTGGAGAAATATGATGACCTACATCAGTAAGCAATTCGCGGAAGAAGTGCTTCTTCCCGACGGATCTGTCGCGTCCTCGGTCGCGGACGTTGACAAGTATTTACGCGCCACGGGATTGGCGTTGGCGAGCGACTATTCACCCGAATATTATCAAAATATTCGAACTCAACAAGAAAGAGAACGGCAGCAATCGGTGTTTGCCGATTTTCTTTATAATTACAAAAGGATGATATGGAATGAATGAAGTCAGAAAAGAACTGGAAAAGCAGTTTAAGGCGTTCGGCTTGTTTGAGCCGGAGGACAAACCTGCTGAAACAAAATCAGAAACAGAAAAAACGGTCGCACCGGTCGTGATTTTGGAAGCTCCTGCCGATTTTGAGCCGGAATTTGCCTCGGCTTTCGGCGAGCTTCCGCAAAAGTGGCAGGAATATTTGACACAAAGAGAAAAGAAACTTTCTTCAGAACGGAAAAAAGTTAAAGAAGGTTCCGAGTTGTTAAATTGGCTGCACGGTTTTGACCGCTTGGTGCAAGAGCGCGGCAGTGAAGGTTTTCAAAATTTAAAAGAATGGTTGGACGGTTTGGTTTGGATTGATGAAAAAATGCATAAAAATCCGGCTGAAACCTTAAACGCCATCGCTCAAGTTTTTGGCGTGTCCTCCAAATTTGGCGGCACTTCTTCTGATAATGTTTCTGAAAAAATTTTAACCAGATTGATGAATCTTGATGCCAGTTTTCACAATCTGGAAAGCTATTTGCAACAAAAACAAAATGACGATTTTATCAAACAAATACAGGCGTTTGGCGGGCAAAAAGATGAAAAAGGCGAACTTTTGCATCCGTATTTTGATTTGGTTTATCAGTCGATGAAATCTTTGTTGCAAAACGGATTGGCGGCGAGTTTGGAAGATGCCTATAAACAGGCGATTTGGCTCAATGCCGATATCCGTAAAGAGTTAATTGCGCAAAAAATTAACTCTGAGGCCGAAGAAGCGCAAAAGGCGCAGAAAGCGGCGTTTTCTCCGAGAGGAAAAGCAAAAGCACCGGAAAGACCTCTGACACTTAGGGAAGAGATTGAAAAAAATATGGCTGCTTTTATGGATTAATTTAATTTTATAGGAATAAAAAAATGGTAAAAATGAAATATGATGATGTGTTCACTGTAACTTTGGAAAATCGTTCAAAAGAAATGGCTGACAACATTTCTAAAAATAACGCGCTGTTAAGTCGGCTGAAAGAAAAAGGAAAAATGCGTCCGTTAAGCGGCGGTTCCAAAATTTTGGAAGAGTTGGAATATGGCGAAGGAGATATGGTTTGGTATTCCGGTTACGACACAATCAACTACACCCCGAAACAATTGTTCACGGCGGCGGAATACGCATTAAAATTGTGCGCTGTTCCTGTGGCAATTTCCGGAGAAGAATTGCTGATGAACAGTGGTCCGGAACAGGTGGCCGATTTGTTGGAAAAACGCATCACTAATGCCGAAAAAACATTGATGAATCAAATGGCGGCTGCTCTTTACAGTGACGGAACAGGTTCTTCTGGTAAGGAAATCGGCGGTTTGGCTTTGTTGGTGGCCGATGACGCCGCTTCTGGCACTGTGGGCGGTATTGACCGTTCGGCGGCCGGAAATGAATTTTGGCGCAACCAGACCATAAGCGGCAAAGTTGATGGTTCAAACATCCGTAAAATGATGAATACCTTATATCAAAAATGCTGCCGTAACGCGGATAAACCGGATTTGATTGTTTGTGATGATGAATTGTATAGCTTGTTTGATGAGTCTTTAGCGGCAATGCAGCGTTTTTCTGACCCTAAAATGGCTGACGCCGGTTTTACCAGCTTAAAGTTTAAAGGAGCTGATGTAATTTTTGACGGCGGTCAGGGCGGTCATTGTCCGGATAAGCATATGTACTTTTTGAATACAAACTATATTTATCTGCGCACGCATAAAGACCGTAATATGAAAATTATCGGCGGTGACAGAATGTCTATCAATCAAGACGCTTTATACCGTATTATCGGTTGGGCCGGCAACTTGACAATGTCAAATGCCGCTGTTCAGGGTGTTTTGATTAATACCAATAGCGAAGCATAGTGGTCTAATGAAAAAGAGTGGCTTAAAAACCACTCTTTTTCAAAATGTTGTGTAAATAAATTAATGTAAAAGGATAAATCTAATGGATATGGATTTTGCAATGTTTCAACAAATGTTGAATCAAAAAGAAACAGAAAAAAATGTGGCCGCCAGATTTTATGATAAAGCGGTTAAAACCGAGGAAGTGGCGGCTAACGGTTTGCCGATTTTCAAAAATGTAACTTATATTGAAATTCGTTTGAAAGATAACAATACCGAAATTTTTAATCAACCGGCGAATGCGGAAAAAATCAAACGCTTTCCGCGCGAATATGCCTTGTATCAGCTTTCTAAAAAGCAGGCGGAAAATGGAACTCCGTTGGAACAGTTTGCCTTTTTAACGGCGGCGGAAATAGCCACTTGTAAAAGCCGCGGAGTATTTACGGTGGAAACTTTGGCGGGTTTGGATTTTGAAAAGGTGCAAAATCTTGGTTTGCAAGATGAACATGTTTTAGCACAGATGTTTTTGGAAAAATCAGAGAATAACAAAATGTTAGACGATTTTGCTAAGAAAGAACTTGAATATGAAAGAGAAATAGAATCTTTGCGCGAACAGTTGGCAGTGTTACAGCGCGCTTTGAGTGAGGAGCGTAAAAAGAATGCTCATAAATCAGATGGAGAAAAATAATGAAAACCATATTGGAAATATGCCGCGAGGTTGCCGATTTAGCGGCGACCAAACGCCCCAACAATTTGTTTGATGCAAACAGTCAGCAGGAGAGTATTTTTTTAAGTGTGGCAAAATCGGCGTTGGATAGTTTATTGCGTTACGGAGATTGGCAAGAACTGACTAAAGAAGGGTGTTTGCGTACGGTTGAAGGACGGACGCAATATCCTATTTCCGAGTTTTTGCCGGATTTTTACTGCTTGCTGAACAATACGATTTTCATTAAAGACAGTCAAGAACGGGTAATTGGAGCCATAACTCCCGAACAGTGGATGCGAGAGAAGTATTTTTTTAATCCGAGTACTGAATTAAAGTTTAAAATTCAAAATGGGCGTTTTGTGTTTTTGACACCGCCGGCCGGAGGTTTACGGATTGTGTTTCAATATCGTTCTGATGGTGTGGTTTGGGATTTTGATACTTTTGAAGAAAAAAGCGCGCTGACAGCTAATACAGACGTGCCGATTTTTGACGAATATTTGGTGAAACTGAATATTTTGTGGCGTTGGCTGAAGCGCAGCGGTTTGGATTATGGGGAAGAATATGACGAATTTCAGCGTGAACTGAAAAAACGTTTTGGGGCGGAACATACCGCCGCCAATATTTGTTTGGCTCGTTCTCTGGAAAATTTGGCAGATGCAGGAGTAACATATAATGAAGTTAAAGTTAGCGACAAGAGGTAATAAATCGATAAGTGCTACCTTGCCGGCACCAATTAAAGGATTGAATGTGCGCGATAGTTTGGCGGAAATGAATGCCGGTTACGCTATTGTGATGGATAATTATATGCCGATGGACACGAAAGTGGCTTTGCGCAAAGGCTATGTCGGTTATGTAAAAAATATGCCGGATAAAGTCTGCACTTTGGCTGAATATAAAAACGGCGATAATAACGTTTTTTTAGCCATATCCGGCGGAAAAGCTTATAACATCAGTTCATCTAAAAATGTGTATGGTTATGAAAATGTAAAATTTTCAAGCAGTTATTGTCAAACTCAGCAATATAAAAATTATTTGTATTTTGTCAACGGCAACAACAAGCCAAAGGTTTATTATCAAGATGACGCCGGAGCCGAACATTTTGAAGATTGGGGATTTACGGCTGAAAATCTGAATGATACTAAAATCATCGGCGTCGCTTTGTCTAAACAGCGTTTGTGGTTTATTGAAAATGGTTCGCTCAAAGTTTGGTATCCCGAAACAGCTGGTAATATTTCCGGAGCGTTGCAATGTTTTGATTTGGCTAAAATAGCTCGTTTTGGCGGCAAATTGGTGGCTGTTGCCAACTGGACACAGGACGGCGGTCAGGGAATTGATGACTTGACGGTGTTTATTACATCGGAAGGCGAAGCGTTGGTTTATACCGGCTCGGATATTAACAACGCCGCCACTTGGCAGTTGCGCGGTTCTTATAAAATCAGTCGGCCGATTGGCTATAATTGCTTGGTGCCGTATCAGGGAGATGTGGTGGTAATATCCGAAGACGGATATGTTCCGTTGTCCAAAGCCTTGCCTTTAGAGCAAGCCAATGCCTCGCAAATAGCTTTCAGCGACGCTATTCGGGGATTGGTTTTGTCGCGCACCTCACGCAATTTGGCTCGTCAGGGCTGGCAGGGAATAATTTACAGTCGCGGCGGATACGGACTTTTTAATGTGCCGGTTTCCAATCAATATGAACAGCACGTTATTAATGTTAATACCGGAGCTTGGTGCCGTTTTACGGGTATTCGCGCGCATTGTTGGGGAATGTATAAACAGCGTTTGTATTTTGGTTCGGATCAAGGAGTGTTTTTGTTCGACGAGGGGTACTCAGACAATGGTATGGAAATCAGTGGTTGCGTAGAACAGGCTTATACGGATTTGGGCAGTAGCTGTGTCAAAAAAATACAGTTGCTGAATCCGCGCACTCGTTCCAGTACAGGTTATTCATTGGTGATTTATGCCAACATGGATATGGAGAGCCGTAAGATTGATTATCAGGAAAACTTAAAGTCCACAGGTTTGCATAAATGGAATGAAACCAAATGGTCAAACTCTCAGAACTTATTGGGAATTAAATGGACGGCTGAAGACGGCACCACTATTCGTAGTCAATGGATTGCCAATTCGGCGACCGGATATAAGGCCAGTTTGGTTTTCAAAACCAAGACAAAAGGAAATTTGATTGAGTGGTATGAAACCGGAATTCGCTATGAACTTGGAAGCGGGGTTTTATGACAGACAGTGAAGATTATAAAATATTTCCTGATAAAAACGACATTATAACCGATTGGGTGTGCAAGGGGTTGAAATATGACAAAGCTTGGTTGGACGAACATTTGACTTTTGGCTTTGCGTTGAAAGGAAAAATGATTGGCGGGTTGATTTTTCACAATTATAGACCTCGGCACGAAATTTGGTGGACAGTGTACAGCGAGGATAAGCGTTGGTGCAACCGCCGAATGTTAAGAATTATGTTTGGAATTGCGTTTAAGGCGATGGGGTGCCGACGCATTTCCTTGCTGGTTGACAAGTCAAATGCCGCCAGTTTGAATTTTGTTAAAAAATTAGGCTTTCAGCAAGAAGGAATATTGCGTTCTTTTCGTGAAAACGGCGAGGATTGCTATATTTTGGGAATGTTAAAAGACGAATGTAAATGGTTAAAATTAAAAGGAGAAGAAAATGAGTAAGTCAGTGGGAAAAATTTTTGGAAGTTCTTCCGCATCACCGTATGGTTATGAGAAAAATTATTTAAATTATTTGGGAAATTATAACACTTCAAATTATGACAATACTCTGGATAATATGACCAAACAAGCTCTGAATATGAGTCAAAATTTGAATAATTTGCCAAATTATCAGTTTTCGGTAGAAGGCTCTGATGCGGCGCGTCAACGGGTGGAAGATGCCACATATCAGTCGTATGTCGATAAGCTGACACCGCAATATCAGCAAGAAAAGACCGATTTGGAAACGAGTTTGGCAAATAAAGGGCTTAGCGTTGGCAGTGAAGCTTATCAGCGGGCAATGAATGATTTGCAAAGCAAACAAAACGAGGCTCTTAATCAAGCGGCGTATCAAAGTGTGTTAAACGGACAAAATGCCTATACGCAAAGTTTGAATAACAGCATCAACAGTGCAAACTTTAATAATACGGCGCAAAAAAACTATATTGAGCAAATTAAAGCGTTGTTGGATGGTTCGGTTTCCGGATATCAAAATCAGTCTAATTTATACAACCTGAATAAAGATGTGGAAAATCGTTTGCAGGCGGCGCGTCAAAGCGGATGGGATAATCTGAATGGTACAATTTCCGCTGTCGGCAGCTTTTTCGGCGGTAAAAGCGGAAAATAAAACTTGTATTTATAATTTTGCTTTGAAAATATGTAAAAATAAAAAAAGTAGTAGGCAGAGGGCAAAACGCTCTCTGTTTTTTTTGTTTTATAGCAAAAGATGGTAAACTCAGAGATTAAATTATTTATATTTTGCCGACATTAATAAAATTGTTGACAAAAAATAGAAAATAATGATATATAGAAACTATCGTTTAATTATTAATTTTTATTCTTATGGTTAGTGTTTCTAAAAATTCAGGAATCATTACTCCTTGCCAGTTGGTTTACATTGACCCCAATAAGAGTGTTGAAGTCAAGTCAGAACTTGATTTTGACAAATTGTGGCACCTGTGGGGTATTGAATGCGGCGGAGCCTATATTGCTTTGTGCAATGAAGCGCATGGCAATTGGCAGAAAGCAATTTCCACCGCAGAGAATTTGACAAAAAAAGAGTTGGAAGGTGAGTTGCTTAATAAATGGCAATTTCAGCTTCCTTCAGTAAATGAACTAGGCGATTGTTTTTTTGAAAAAAGAAAATTTGCAGAGACAATCGCCATGATTCAAAACACATCCTTTGAAGCTGATGATTGGCAAGAAGGCTGGTATTGGTCAAAAGATGAATTTGGTTGCAAGCGCGCGCATACTTTTGATATGAATGATGGCATTTACGCGACGCATAACCGCATGGATAACAACGGTTTTGTTCGTTTGGCTCTTGTGTCGTGTGAATAAATACAAAAAAGCTGTGGAATTAATATTTCACAGCTTTTTTGTATTGTGTTTAGCTCCTTTTTTCAGTATAGTCGTACAAAATAAGGAGAATAAACATGAAACTTAGCGCTCAATATCAAGCTGTTTTGGATGTCATAAGCAAGGTTTTTCAGGATAAATATCCTGCCGATAATATTTTAAAGGAATATTTGCGCAGTCGAAAATATATTGGTTCAAAAGATAGAAAGTTTATCACTAAGACAGTTTGGGATGTTATTCGCCATCGTAGCCGCTTGGAATTTGATTGCGGTTGCTGTGAACCAAGGATGATGTTGCTGACTTATTTGAAGGATGAGGATTTTGATATTGTGGCGGATGGTTCTGAATATGGATTGAAACCGATAACCACCAAAGAAAAAAATAAATTAGCAAGTTTAAATGAAGATGTTTATCCTGAACATGTTGAAAAAGAATGTCCGAAATGGCTTTTTGAAAAAATAAACAATCCGGCCTTGGTTGCAAGTTTAAACACAACAGCTCCGGCGGATATTCGAGCAAATTTCATATCAAGGGAAGAAGCTAAAAATAAATTGCAAAAAGAAGGTTTGTTTTTTTCTTTTACGCCGTATTCTCCTTATGGGTTGCGGTCGGCTGAACGCGTTAATTTGCAAAATTGCATGGCATATCAAAATGGAGAAATTGAAGTTCAGGATGAAGCATCTCAATTGGGTGCAATTCTTTGCGATGTTCGTCCAAACCAAAAAATTATAGACTATTGTTGCGGCGGCGGGGGAAAAAGTTTGTTGTTGGGCGCAATTTTGCATAATGATGGTGTCATTTATGCGCATGATAAAAATTTTAATCGTATGGATGGACTGAAAGCCCGCGCGGAAAGACTTGGAATTAAAAATATAAAAATAATCAGGGAAATTGACAAAGGTGAAAAATTTGATCGTTTTATTGTTGACGCTCCGTGTTCGGGAAGCGGCGTGTGGCGAAGATCTCCTGACGCTAAATATCGTCTGACTCCTCAGCAGCTTAAAGCAATAGAACAAGCGCAAACTGAAATTTTAGATATTGCGGCGGAGCATGTTTCTGAAAATGGTCGGATTATTTATATGACTTGCTCTGTTTTTCCCGAAGAAAATGAAGAAAGAATAGAACAATTTTTACAAAAACATCAAAATTATACAACAGTGAATATGAAAAATTTATGGGAGCGAAAATTGGAACAAATTTATCCGTTTGACGAGAAAAGATGGCTAAAATGTTCTCCATTGCTTACAGAAACAGATGGATTTTTTGTTTGCGTTATGCAAAAGAAATAAAATGTAACCTTTTGTGTGTTGCATTTGAAAGAAAGCGAGTTTAGTCTGTCTGAAAATAAAATAATCTAAAATAAAAGAGGATAAAAATATGCCAAAAATTCATGTTACAGCAGTTGTTGAGGATGGTGCTCAAATTGCGGATAGTGCCGAGATAGGACCATTTTGTTGGGTTAGCGCTCAAGCCAAAATCGGTGAAAATGTCCGGCTTTTAGGACAAGTTACCATTTATGGCGACACAACAATAGGTGAGGGTACAGTTGTTTTCCCTGGAGCTCGATTGGGATGCGGACCTCAAGATCATGGCAATGAATTTCAGGCCGGCGCGCGCTTGATAATTGGTAAACGTAATGTTATCAGAGAAAATGTGACAATGCATGCCGGAACTCCTAAAGAACATTTGACCACAATGGTTGGTGATGACGGAATGTTTATGGTTAATTCACATGTGGCTCATGATTGTGTTGTCGGTAATAATGTGATTATGACAAATAATGCTGTTATTGGCGGTCATGTTCATTTGGGAGATGGTGTAATTTTGGGTGGAAACTGCGCTGTTCACCAATTTGTTCATATTGGACGCAAGGCCATGGTCGGCGGTGTTTCCGGCATATCTAGAGACATTATTCCGTTTGGAATAGCCAATGGCATGCCGGCACGTTTGCGCGGATTGAATGTAATTGGATTGAAACGTAGCGGTTTGGATGAAAGTGTGATTAAATCTTGCACAAGAGCGTTTATGTTCATATTTAAAGGTTCTAACGGAACTTTTGAAGAACGAGTGGCGCAAGCAGCGGAAAAATTTAAAGATAATGAAATGGTTATGGAACAAATTGACTTTATCAAAGAATCTTTAGCTGGAAAGCGCAATTTGACAATTGCCGATTAATTTAGCTAATTACACGGCAAAAAAAGAAGGTGATTTCATCACCTTCTTTTTTCATTATTCATAAAAATTATCTTTTGATAGATGTTTCAAATTTTTTTGTTCAAAAGAGTGAACGTCAATTTCTTTTGTTTCTTGTTGTTGTGTTTGGGGTCTATGAATTTTAGCCCGAACAGCGGCTAGTTGTTCATCGACTTTTACCGTGCCGGATTTTCCTTCTTGTTGGAGTTGTTCTATTTTGTGGCGTAAAACCCTTTTGTAATGGGAATCAGGTTTTCCTTTTTTTATAATATCAAGGAGCTGTCCATTTTTTGTGTTGTAAATAAATTTGTCTAATCTTCCTTCATAAATAACAGTATGGGGAGATATTTTTTCTCCATTTTTATCATAAATTGCTTCAGACAATGATATATCGCCGGTTTTATGTTTTGTAACCCATTTTCCGACAGTTTTACCTCGGCGGTACCAACCAAATGAAACGGAGTTTCCATCATCGGAATAGCGTAAACAAGGACCGTCGTTTCGACCATTTTTATCAACAATATGGCGCGTCATCAATTTTGTGTTGTCAGAATCCCAATAAACTTCTATTAAGCGGTGCCCGTCATTATTGCAAGACTTGAGATATCGTTCAAAAACATCCAGTTTTACAGGAGTTTCTTTTGTTATAAATTCGGAATTCAAAACAATAAATATATAAGACAGACGTTTTTTCAGGCTATTAGATTTATCATTGTGTAATTTTAAAGGCGCGTCTCTTACAACTGTATCAGTGTTTTCATACATTGAAACCTCCTTATTGATACTATTTTAGTCTATTATAATAATTTTGTACAATAAAGGCAAGATTTTCTTTACAAAAAAATATAGCCTTGAGTTGTTCTCAAAGCTATATTTTTCATTATTTTAAGGCAAGTAAAATATTGCCTTTGGTGGAAAATTCGCTAAGCCATAACTTTTTACCGTTAGGAGCGCATAGGATATAACAGCTTTCGTTTAATTGCTTATTTTTATCCTCGTAAATCCACGTTAAGTATTCTTCCAGCGGAAAATCACCAGCAAGTTTGCGCATTTCTGAGATTTTGAACCAGCAGTGCACAACTTCTTGATATTCATCGCCGGTTAAAAGACGTGCTTTGCATTTTCGAGCCAAGCATCGAGCCTCAGCCAAATTCCAACTGTGTCCGTAGCCGATTGTTTCATGCAGAACAAAACTCGGAGTCAAACGAATACCCAAATAAGGAACATTGCGTTCTTCCCATTTTTTACTCTCATAACCGTCAGCCCAGACATAGGCAAGATTCTGTTTGATTTTTTCCAAACGCTCATGTTTTGTTAGTCCGTCATAAACATGTTCATCAGGTGCTAAGTCAATTTTGACGTTCGGATAAACAAACACCGGCTTGCTGTTTGCCAGATTTGAACTTTCTTTGAAATAGAGCTTGATTTTTCTCCAACGTTTGAAAAAATTGGCGCTCAAAGATTTAAAAATATCCATGACATAAAAATTTAAATGAAACACAATAATATAAGTAAAACTTTTCTATAAACCGAGCAGGGCGGCAGCATAGTCATGCGCCTTAAACTCGTCTAAATCTTCTATTTGCTCACCCACGCCGACAAAATATATCGGCAATGCAAATTCTTCGGCGGCGGCAACCAACACACCGCCTTTTGACGAGCCGTCAAGCTTTGTGACAACCAAGCCGTTAACACCGGAAATATCTTTAAATGTTTGAATTTGAGAAAGTGCGTTTTGTCCTGTTGTGGCGTCTATGGTTAATAAAACTTTATGCGGAGCGTCCGGAATAACTTTTTGCATAACACGGACAATTTTTTTTAGTTCATCCATTAAACCATTTTTATTTTGCAAGCGTCCGGCAGTGTCAATAAACACAACATCATCATTGTTTTTCAGAGCGGATTGCAATCCGTCGTAGCATAAACCGGCGCTGTCACAGCCGTCAGGACCGCTAAACACGGAAATATTCAATCGGTTGGCCCAAACTTTCAGTTGTTCGACTGCGGCGGCGCGAAAAGTGTCGCCGGCAATAAAAGAAACCTTTTTGCCTTGAGCCTGAAGTTTTGCCGCTAATTTTCCAATTGTGGTAGTTTTGCCGGCGCCGTTGACGCCGACCATTAAAATAACATAAGGCTTATGTTCCGTAATGGAAAATTTTTGTTCGCAGGGCTTTAAGATATCTTCAATCTTTTGCGCCAAAAGATTTCGGACTTCTTCGGGTGATATATTTTTATCTTGTTTTTGCAATGCAAAATCCTGTAACAGCTTTGTCGATGCTTTTACCCCCATGTCAGAAGTCAATAATAAATCCTCAAGTTCTTCCAATGTTGCGGTATCTAATTTTTTCTTGTTAAAAATATCGTTTAAACCGCCACCGATTTTATCAGACGATTTTTTTAATCCTAGTCCTAATTTTTGCCAAAAACTCATAGGGTTATTCCTTGCTTAGTTTTCTTAAAACAGCGGCGCGTCGGCGTCTTTCTTCCATTGGTATCTGCGGCATGCGGGCGGCAGGTGTGCCTTCACGTTCAGAATACGGAAAAACATGAAGTTTGCTTATCCCAGCTTCAGAGACCAATTTGCATGTGTTTTCAAACGCCTCAATCGATTCTGTTGGAAAACCGCAGATAAAGTCGGCGCCAAATGTTGCTTCCGGACGTTTTTCACGTATTTTACGGCATAAATCAATAACTGTTTCTCTGCAGTGGCGGCGTCCCATGCGTTTCAAAATTAGATTGTCGCCTGATTGAATCGAAAAATGAAAATGCGAATCAATATTGCTGTGCTGACTTAATAAATTGATGAAATCATCATCTATGGCCGCCGGATCTAAAGAACCGAATTGCAGTTTTGGAAGTTCGGGGATTTGCTCTAAAATATCTTTTACCACACCGCTGAAAGAAGGCTCGTAAGAGCAAATATCAACACCGGTTAAGCATATTTCTTTAAAACCTTGTGCCAAAAGTTTTTTAATTTGTTGTGTGATAAGCGGCAAAGGAACAGAACGGTTGCTCCCGCGAGCATACGGAATAATACAATAGGTGCAGCGGTGATTACAGCCTTGCTGGATTTGTAAAAATGCTTTATGACGTCCTTCAAAACCGGTAATCATAAAATCATCGCAGGCTGTGTCTTCCTGTATATCTTCCACAAATTTTTTTGACGTTGAAGAACCGGTAAAATCAGCAACATATTTTTCTATTTCTTTTTTTTCTTTGTTGCCTAAAATTAAATCCACTTCCGGCATTTGGGCAATCTTAGAAGAACTGATTTGGGCAGAGCAACCGGTAACGACTATTTTAGCCGAAGGATTTTCGCGCCGCAGTTTACGGATAGCTTGACGGCATTGGCGTTCGGCTTCTCCCGTAACAGCGCATGTGTTGATAACAATCAGGTTATCAATGTTTTTTAGTTTTTCTTTTAAAACTTCGGATTCATACGCGTTTAAGCGGCAACCGAAGGTGACGATTTCTGCCATATTATTTTACCTCAACGCCAAATTATAAAAGAAAAAAGTTTGAATGGCAACGCTTTTTTTATCTATGTATATAATCAAAAATTTTTTTGGCGCTTTGATGTAAAAGGCTGTGTTCCGAGGCTGATAGTTCTGGATAAAGAACACGGCTGACGCCGTTTCTGTTTATAACAGTCGGCATGGAAATAGAAATATCTTGAACACTCTCAACTTCGGAATGATAAACCGAGACGCTTAAAATTGCGTTTTCATCATAAGAAATGGCTTTGCATATTCGAACAATTCCGGCAGCTATTCCATAATAAGTTGCTTTTTTTCCGGCAATAATTTTATAGGCGGCGTTGCGCACTTCACTGTCTATATGGTTTTTTATTTCAGCATTTAGAGATATTCCGGCTTCAGCTGCATAGGTTTCCAAAGGCATGTTTCCGGCTAAAGCAGCCGACCAAATCAAAACTTCACTGTCTCCATGTTCGCCTAAAACATACGCATGAATGGATTGAGGCGCCAATTTAAGATATCCGCCGAGAATGGCCCGAAAACGAGCCGTGTCCAGAATTGTGCCGGAACCGATAATTCGTCCGGTCGGAAGACCGGATTCTTTTATGGTGTACGAAGTCAATAAATCGACGGGATTAGTCGCAATAACAATTAATGAATCTGCGGCATAGGTTATAATATTTTTGATAAGTTGTTTGAAAATCTCTATGTTTTTTTCTAACAGGTTTAATCGACTTTCTCCTGGTATTTGATGAACGCCTGCCGTTATAACTATAATATCAGAGCCTTCTAAATCAGCATAGTGGCCAGCTTTAATCTTGCATGGGGAAGTGTAGGGGATGGAGTGTGAAATATCCAAAGCTTCTGCTTCAGCGCGGTTTCTGTCGATATCCACCAAAATAATTTCGCGAGCTAATCCTGCCGAGGCTAAAGAATAAGCGGTCGTACTGCCAACAAGTCCTGTGCCGATAATCCCGATTTTCATGTTTTTCTCCTTGGCTGTATGGTTTGAATATAAGTTATTTAGTGTTATATTTTATAAAAACAACTGTTTTATTGTAATTTATTTATTTGATAACATGTTGTTTTATAACAGTTTTTATAAGATATAAACAAAATGTTTAGGCAAAAATAAAAAAAATGCTTGTCAAATGGGATAAAATTGTGCTAACAAAAACACACAGGCGATAACGTCTGAAAAAATTGTTTTAATTTTATTGAGGTTAAATTAAATGACTGATACCGCAGAACGCGTTAAGAAGATTGTTGCCAAACATTTAGGTGTTGATGAATCTAAAGTAGTAGAAACTGCAAGTTTCATTGATGACTTGGGTGCTGATAGCTTGGATACAGTTGAATTGGTAATGGCTTTTGAAGAAGAATTCGGTTGCGAAATTCCAGACAAAGCAGCAGAAAAAATTCTGACTGTAAAAGATGCTATTGACTATCTTTCAAAGAATGCGTAAGTCGTAAGGCTTTGTTTAATTAAACTCGCTTTAGTCTATCACGGAACGGCGAGTTTTTTTATAAAATTAACATGGGGTTTTAATATATGAGAAGAGTTGTCGTAACAGGTTTAGGCGTTGTTTCGCCATTTGGCCGCGGGGTAGAATATAATTGGGATTGCTTAATGTCCGGAAAATCTGCTATTCGCAAAATTGAGAATATTGAACTCAAAGATATTCCGGTTCATATTGCCGGTCAGGTTCCATTTGGCGAAGGCGAACATGATTTTAATCCGGATACGGTAATGGCTCCCAAAGATCAAAAAAAAGCTGATAAATTTATTTTGTATGGTGTTGCCGCAGCTAATGATGCTTTAAAAGACGCTGATTATGAACCTAGTGAATTGAGCGATGAAGAACAATGCCGTGCCGGAGTAATGATTGGTTCTG
Organism: uncultured Alphaproteobacteria bacterium; assembly: GCA_934254675.1. Taxonomy (GTDB): domain Bacteria; phylum Pseudomonadota; class Alphaproteobacteria; order RF32; family CAG-239; genus RUG410. Next base: position 34,915 of record CAKQLP010000005.1, read on the forward strand.
GTATTGGTGGTTTGAATAATATTTACGAAAATTCGGTTTCTTTTCATGAAGTGGGAATTAAACGTATTTCTCCGTTTTTTATTCCGTCTTGCTTGATTAATTTAATTTCTGGCACGGTTTCTATTGAACATAAATTGCGTGGTCCAAATCACGCATGTGTAACAGCTTGTTCTACGGGAACACATGCCATCGGCGACGCGGCACGCATCATTGCTATGGGAGATGCTGACGTAATGGTAGCTGGTGGTGCCGAATCTGCCGTAAATGTGCTGGGTTTGGCCGGATTTGCCCGCATGCACGCCGTGACCGCGGAATTTAATGATGAACCGGAAAAAGCTTCTCGTCCATGGGATAAACGCCGTAGCGGTTTTGTTATGGGCGAAGGATCTGGTGTTGTGGTTTTGGAAGAACTGGAACACGCAAAAGCTCGGGGTGCGCATATTTATGCCGAAGTTGTGGGTTATGGAATGAGCGGCGACGCCCACCATATGACTGCGCCTTGTCCGGATGGAGACGGGGCTTATCGTGCAATGAAAATGGCTGTTAATCATGCTAAAGAACATGGTGTAGAACTTGAAGATATTAACTATATTAATGCTCATGGCACATCGACACCATTGGGAGATTTAGGAGAGGCTCAAGCTGTTAAGCGTTTATTCGGCGAAAAGCTGAATTGCACGTCTATGTCTTCAACCAAATCTTCTATCGGACACCTTTTGGGAGCGGCCGGAGCTGTTGAAGCTGTTTACACAATAAAAGCCATTGTGGAACAAACTTGTCCTGCTACCTTAAATTTGGAAGATCCTGCCGATGAAGTTAAAGATATGGACTTGGTTCCTTTAAAGCCAAAGAAAAAAGCCATTAAGGCCGCTATGTCCAATTCTTTTGGTTTCGGCGGAACAAATTCATCTTTAATTTTCAAAAAATTTGAAGAATAAAAGGATTAAAAAATGAAAAAGCTGTTGTTGTTACTTCTGATAGCCGGATGTGCAACAATAGCTTTTTTTTATGATTACGCAATTCATCAGCCGATGCCTGTTGACAGGGATATTTTATTTTTGGTTCAAAAGGGCGATTCTTTAAATAAAATTGCTAAAAAGCTAAAAGAATATGGTTTGATAAAAAATGAATGTTTATTTATTTTCTATTCGAGAATTAATAAAATCTATCCTCAAGTAAAAGCTGGTGAATATTTATTTGATAAAAATATTTCGTTGGTTCAATTAAGTGAAAAATTGGTTTCAGGTAAAGTTTATCTCCGAAAAATAACCTTTCCTGAAGGTTTAACATCCAGAGAAATTCACGAACTTTTAAAGAATAACGAATTTTTAAATAAAGAAGAATTTGCGATTCCGTCAGAAGGAAGTATCTTGCCGGAAACCTATACTTTTTCTCGCGGCGACAGTCCTAAAAAAATTATAAAACAGTCGCAAAAGGCTAGGGACGATGTTTTAGAGCAAATATGGAATGGACGGGACGAAAATTTGCCTTTAAATTCAAAAGAGCAATTGCTTATTTTGGCGTCTATTGTGGAAAAAGAAACCGGAATAGGAGCTGAAAGAGCGGAAGTTGCATCAGTTTTTATAAATCGCTTACGTTTGGGAATGCTGTTGCAAACCGATCCAACCGTTATTTATGCCGTAACAGGCGGTAAAGAAGATTTAAATCGTCCATTGACGCGAAAAGACTTAACGATTGACAGCCCTTACAACACCTATAAATATGCGGGGCTTCCTCCGGCACCAATATGTAATCCGGGAAAAGATGCGATTTTCGCGGCAGCCCATCCGGCAAATACGTCTTATCTTTATTTTGTTGCTTCCGGCAAAGGCGGTCATAATTTTGCAAAATCATTGGATGAACACAATGATAATGTTCGTAAATGGCGTGCATTGAATAAATAACTAGACAAAACATCTTTAACATGCTAATTTAAATAAAAGCAGAAAAAGAAAGTATTGTCTCATGTTTTTTTCAAATAACAATACAGAAGATATTTCTAAATTTTCAATAGGCGTCAGAGATTACTCTTTACCCTATCATTGGCGTGAAAGTGACAGTAATTTTTCATTTAAAAATAAAAAGACAATTTTAATTTTGCCGGGGAGCGGAACAAACAGCGCCAAAGAGGCTAATGGCATGTGCAAAATTGTTGAACGAATGATGCCGGATGAAGAAAAAAATAATTTTCAAATTTGTTCGTTGTATTATGCAAATTCTTATACCTTAACAGAACCAACCATAATTCGGGCGCAAAAGCTTTTAGATAAATACATTATTCCGCTTGTTGCCAATAAGGATGAATATGGAAATTTACATCGAATATCTGCGGGAAAAGCTGCGCAAAATATGCGTCGTTTAATTCTGTTTACACATTGCTATGGTGGAGAAATTCAAAAGGAACTGGATAGGCAGTTACAGCAAACAATGTCTGATTTAGGCTATTTAGCGGAAGAACGGCGCTTTATTCATCGGCAAATGGTTGTTTTTCAGCATAACAATATAGATACTTCGTTAGAAGACAATATTTTTTTCTCGTCACAACTGATTAGAATTAGCAACGCCGATGAAGAAATATCTCCAAGTGAGTTGAAACAAAATACTTTTCGCTATTTTACCTTGAAACATCGCCCTCAAGAAAACGATGTTTTATGGATTAATTTATTGTCAAATTGCAATGTATTATTGGCAAACAGAATAACTTTGGCGGGAGCAAAAGAACATAATGGCGGATATTGGCAGGATAGTGCGTTAAAAAGCATCGCCGGAAATAAAGAAGAACATATTTTTCAGTTGGTTTTTAATGAAGTGGCGGAATCCTCATATTTTATAGAAAATATGTCTCAAATTATAAAAAATTCTCTCCTTAATCATTCAGAAGATGCAAAACTTATGACTCTTGCACAGGAAAAAGGGCAAAAGTTTTATAATGAATTTGAACGACAAAAAAAGGAAATAAAAAAAGAATTTGATGAAACTAAAGAAAAAATTGAACAAGGAACTGTTGCCGGAGCAAAATTTTTACCAGAAGTTTTATTGGCTCAGGATAAAAATGGCATGTTTTTATTAGACTATGCTTTTCAGTGTAAAAATTATTTATTGGCTCAGCAATTTTTTGAGGAAATGAGTCAATATTTGCCTGAAAAAACAAAATATGGCTGGATGCCTTGTTTAAAAAGCAAAAATCAATTAAAGGCTATTGAAAAAATTCCGGTATGGATGCAGCAGGCCGTTGATAATAACGAGGCTGAATTATTTTTTGAATTATCTAAAAAACTTGGCTGTAACTATGTTTTGCCGTGTTTCGATAAAGCCAGTCCTGAAATAGTTCAAAAAATTGCAAAAGATTTTACTCAAAAAAGCTTTCCCAATACTTTAGATAAACAAAATGTTTATGCAAAATCTTTTGTTTTGTTGTATAAATCATTGTTAGATAAAAAGTTAGTTCAAGAACAAAAATTGATGGAAAAAAATATTTTTGAACCGGAACAGTTTGGACATGGTCCGGTTGTTGCGTATTTAAAGGATTGTTTGTATAAATATAGTAAGGAATTAAATGTGCAATCGTTGCAAAATTTGATGCAGCGAAAATGGCAAAACTATTTTCAAGGATTTTTGAAAAAAGATATCAATATGCGCTAATGAGGGTAAAATGTCAGAAGAAGAATATCGATTTGGTTTAGGATTAAGAGATTTAAGCGTTTCAAAACATTGGCGCGAATTACCGCAAGATTATTCGTTTTTAAACCATAAAACTGTTCTGATTTTACCAGGAAGCGGAACACGTTCGGCAAAGGATGCCAATGGAATGTGTAAAATTGCCGAAAGCATGCTTAATGAAAATATCAAAAATTCTGTAAATATTTGTTCTTTGTATTATCCTCGAGCAACAGAATATCGTGAAGGCGCTGCGGCGAGGGCTTTGTTTTTGCTGGATGAATATATTATTCCGCTGGTTTCCTCTAAAAATAAAGAAGGTGATTTGGTTAAAATAGATGCGAAAAGCGCTGCTAAAAATCTAAGAAATTTAGTTATATTTACGCATTGTTATGGTTCTTATATGGTTGAAATATTGGATGAAAAGCTGTTTGAAACGCTAAAATCATTAAATTATACACCGGAAGAACAAAAAAATATACAAAGACAATTAGTGGTTATTCATCATAATTGTATTAGTGATAATATGGGGCGTCTAGATTTGCATTCCACAAATCTGTATAGGCATACACAAGCGGATGAGCGTTGCTTGCCGACATCATTTAAAAATGACGGATTTCAGTTTTTTGTGCAAAAAGAAGCATTGAATGATGATGAAGCTTTATATGTGAAAATTGCTGAAAATCAGAGAGTTTTATTGGTAAGCCATGTTTCAGAATATGCCGAGGATGAACATAATAACGCCTATTGGTCCGAAAATAAAAAGACTGAAGGCGGAATTAAAGAGCGGCGAATTTTTGATTTAATTTTTAACGAAGCGGTTACTTCGTCTTATCAGATAACAGGAATTGAAGATTTTATCCGTCAAGCGGCAAACAAGGCTCCGGACGCGAAAGATATTTTAACAGAATCGTTAAAATACGGCAAGGAATTTGGAGATGAATATGATAAATATCGTTCATATATTTATCAAAATATAGAAGAGTTAAAAATAAAACAGCAAGCAAATCAGTTAAAAGAAAAAGAAATAAAAAATTTATCTCCAGAAATTTTATTGTATATGGATAATAAAGAAAAAACCTTGTTAGATTATGCAATTGAAGAAAATAATGTCATGCAAGCAAAAATACTCTGGAACAACACGCGTAAATTTTTGCCCAAAGATAATCAACCGCTAGAAGACACTGCGATTATAAGCTATAATCATAAGATGATAAAGCGGAACAACAAGGTTTATTTACAGAAAATGTTGAAAAATAATAATCCGGAAATGTTTGTTGTTTTAGCAAAGGGAAGTGATGATTTACCTCGATTGGATTATTCTGTTGCAAATGATAAGATGCTCTTGACTGCGGCGAAAGTCTATGCGGGATTGCCGGCAAAAACCGAACAATTGGATAAACTTTATTACTATAAGTCTTTGATTTATATGTATTCAAGAATAGAGAAAATGCCGGAAACAGAAGAAGGAAATGCCATTAAAGGGCTGTTAGAAGCTAAAATATTTACAAAAGCAAATGCCAAAGACATGGCTGTCAAGCACAAAATTAAATCATACGCATCACAATATGGTGTTGACAGCCTGATTAAAAAAAGCCAACAAGTTTGGGAAAAAAATTTAGTGGAAAGCGGTTATAAAGAACTTTGTAAATAACCATAAGGTAAAGGCCGCCATAAAACCGGCGCATACATCGTCCAGCATTACGCCGTATGCGTTTTTCATTTTTTTATCAAACCATTTCACCGGTCCCATTTTACAAATGTCAAAAAAGCGAAAAGCGACAAAACCGGCAAGATAAATCCAAAGGTGCTGTAAGTTGCTGTAAAGATAATCGCTAACAAAAATAAAGGCTAAAAGTTGTCCCACAACTTCATCTATAACAACTTTTCCAGGGTCTTTTTCTTCTTGTCCGCTAATAATGGCGTCTGTAGCGTAAACACCGGCCACAAAACATATTATAGCCGCTATCAGTAATCCATAAACGCCTGTAAAATAAGCTAAAATAAAGGCTAAAGGCAGTGTGCCTAAAGAACCGACTGTTCCGGGAGCTTTAGGTGAAAGGCCTAAACCGAAATATGTGGCGATTATTTCTGCAATTTTGTTTGTTGATGGCATAATTATCTCCTATATTTATTGATTTACTTATCCAATATTTAATTTAATTTTTTGCGTATAACAATAACGGAAGATATTTTTGCACAAATAACAGTTTAAAATAATAAAAAAATACCTACTTTATAAATGTTATTAATAAATTAAAGGAGAAATATAATGAGTTGGCTAGATAGAACAGCATTGATATTGACAGTAATTGGTGGAATAAATTGGGGATTGGTAGGATTAGCAAAACTTAATTTAGTAGAATTGATTTTTGGCTATGCTCCCATTTTGGTAACAATTATATATATTTTAGTAGGTGTATCTGCTTGCTATACATTATATGCTTATTTAGCAAAATAGTTGAAAAAAATAAAAATAGTTCTTGACTATATTTTATTGTTAATTTATGGTAACGTTGCTAATCACGAAGGGCGCTTAGCTCAGTTGGTTAGAGCCGGCCGCTCATAACGGTCTGGTCGCAAGTTCGAGTCTTGCAGCGCCCACCATAAAGACCACTCTTTAGGAGTGGTTTTTTTGTCATCAGAAAACCCCGCGTTAGACGCGGGGTTCAGTATAGCTTATAGCGGTGAGTTTGACAAAGCGCTCCTTTCAGTTAAAATAATGCGGTCTGCCAAGACGCATTATAACTGAAAGGTGGTCATTATGAAGAATGACTTATCGAGATTAGCACATACAACATGGAATTGCAAATATCATATAGTATTTGCGCCAAAATATAGAAGAAAAGTTTTTTATGGAGGTAAAAGACAGGAAATAGTAAGCATCTTAAAAGAATTATGTAGATGGAAAGGCGTTGAAATAATAGAAGGAGAGGCGCGTCCGGACCATATTCATATATTAGTAAAAATACCGCCTAAGATAAGTGTATCAGGATTTATGGGATTTTTGAAAGGCAAAAGCAGTTTGATGATATATGAAAAATGGAGCAACATAAAATATCAATACCGAAATCAAGAGTTTTGGTGTAAAGGGTATTATGTGGACACAGTAGGTAAAAATACCGAAAAAATTACTAATTATATTAAAAATCAGTTGAAAGAAGATCAGTTAGCCGACCAACTGACAATGGATTTAAACGACCCGTTTACGGGTAAGTAATAACAGATTGCGTCTGACAGACATTAGAGTTCCCTGTTTAGGGGGTGCAAGTGGTAAAGGCTTCTAGCCGTTAAGGAAGAACCACGCGTTTTACGCGTGGGTATCTTTGTGCGCAAATTTAAGCACCGGCGGTAATAATCTCCGCATGCTGATGGCTTATGAATATCTTGAAAAGGCCGACAGTCAAAAACTTAAAAACGCTTTGAAGCTGATAATGGAAGGCGAAAGCGTTGACAGTGTTTCGCGCGTTTTGCATATAAGCAAAGAGACGATTTATAAGTATTTCAAGAAGATGCGTGAGCTTTAGGGTTGTTAAAGCGGTGGTGCGGTAGGCTATGGGTCCTTCCTGGCGATTTTTGTATGCGGGACCACAAGCCGCGTTAAAAATCCAGTCAAACAACTTTTTGTTTACTGGTCGCCCATCTTATAAACATTAGGCTTCATAAGGCCTACAGCGGAATATGAAAATACTCCGGCTGGTCACTGGTCATTTCTGATAGTCATTTTGGCTGGTCACCCTAACAAATTTATGAGTTTTCCGGTGCGATACGGAGCATTGATTGTCGCCGAAATCAGTGCCGAACCAAACCTCGCCGTTATCGACGACTACATCCACAAAATCCTCCTCGAGAGCAATGATATCTTATAATTTTATTGTTTATCTATAAAAATGATTATCAACAAAACTTAAAAGTAATCAATTTTTTCTAGTAGTTGACACACTGTTTTTTTATTTTATTAACTATTTCAAAAGAATTTTTATTTAAAATAAATTAGGTTAATTAACTGTTTATTAAGGGTTTGTTATGGCAAAAGCATCAAAAAGCGAGTCTAAAACTTCATATCAAGAAGAATTATGGAATGCAGCAGATAAATTAAGAGCACAATCTAGTTTGAAAACCAATGAATTTTCAACACCTGTTTTGGGGCTGATTTTCTTGAAGTATGCAGACTATCGTTTTGCCGATGCTGTTAAAAAGTTACCACCGCAAAGTGGAAGAAGTGCAGTTAGCTTAAAAGATCGTGTTCAAGAGCTCGGTGTATTGTTTATGCCAGAACAAGCCAGGTATGATTATCTATTATCACGTCCAGAGAGTGAAAATATTGCCAAAGCTGTTAATGATGCAATGAGCTTGGTCGAACAACAAAACAAAATCCTTGAAAGTGTTTTGCCTAAAAATTATCAACGTTTGGGCAATTCGTTGTTGCGTGATTTATTAAAGCAGTTTAACGCCATACAAATGGATAAAATCAAAGGTGATGCTTTTGGTAAAATTTATGAATATTTTCTTGGCAAATTTGCGAGTGCTGAAGGTCAACGTGGTGGTGAGTTTTTTACACCAACATCATTGGTGCGCTTGATTGTTGAAATTTTGAAACCAATTAAAGGTAATGTATATGATCCAGCCTGCGGCAGTGGTGGTATGTTTGTTCAATCAAGCGAATTTATTAAACGAACCATTTCAGATAAAGAACCGAATGATTTGATTCGCATCTTTGGACAAGAAAAGACCGAAGAAACATCAAAGCTATGTAAGATGAATTTGGCTGTCCATTGTTTGGAAGGCGAAATAGCTACTTGCAACTCAATGGAAGTTGATAAATTTAATAGCATTGGTAAAATGGACTTTGTGATGGCTAATCCGCCGTTTAATGTATCTGGTGTTGATAAAGAAAAAATCAAAAACGATAAACGCTATGCATTGGGAATGCCGAAAGTTGATAATGCAAATTACTTGTGGATTCAATGCTTTTATTCTGCCTTATCAAACACTGGTCGAGCTGGATTTGTTATGCCAAATTCCGCAAGTGATGCCAGACAAAGTGAACAAACAATCAGAGAAAAAATTATCAAAGCAAATGCTGTTGATGTGATGGTATCAGTTGGCTCCAATATGTTTCATAACGTAACACTACCTTGCACGCTGTGGTTTTTAGATAAAGGTAAAAAAGATACTGAGCGTAAAGATAAAGTTTTGTTCTTAGATGTGCGAGAAATATACACCCAAGTTGACCGTGCCCATCGTGAATTTACCGAAGAACAAATTGAGTTCATAACCAATATTGTCAAGTTATACAGAAATGAAGAGCCTTGTTTTGATTTTGGCAGTGAAGCTTTAATAAAACAATATTTTCCAGATATGCAATATAAAGATATCAAAGGTTTGTGCAAAATTGCAACGATTGAAGAAATTGAAAAACAAGGTTGGAGCTTAAATTCTGGTCGTTATGTCGGTGTAGCTGACAATACCGAAGAAGATTATGTTTTTGAAGATAAACTCAAGGAATTAAATGACGAACTTGAAAAGCTAAATAACGAAGCACACGGGTTAGAAACGAAAATTGCTCTTAATGTGAAAGAATTGTTAGGAGCGTAAAGATGAAATTAGGTGATGTTTTAGAAAAAATTGTTGGAGGAGGTACTCCTTCAAAAAATAGGAGCGAGTTTTGGAATGGAAATATTCCTTGGGCTAGTGTTAAAGATATTAACGAAGGGCAAGTTTTTTTATCATCAACAGAGGATACAATTACAGAAGAAGGAGTAAAAAACAGTTCAACAAACATTATTTATAAAGGTAATGTAATTCTTCCAACAAGAATGGGATTGGGGCGCTGTGTTATAAATACAATTGATACAGCTATAAATCAGGATTTGAAAGCCTTGTACCCCAAAAAAGACAAATTAGATAGTAAATTTTTGTTGTATTGGTTAAAAAATAATTCACGTTTAATAGAATCTATGGGATCTGGTACAACGGTAAAAGGGATTAGAATTGAACAATTAACTGATATGAATTTTAAGAAATTGGATTTATATATTCAACAAAGAATAGCCAAAGTTCTTTCAAATTATGATAATTTGATTGAGAATAATAATAAACGTATCAAAATTTTAGAGGAAATGGCTCAAAAAATCTATAAAGAATGGTTTGTTGACTTCAATTATCCAGGACACGAAACCGCTACATTCAAAGATACCGAACTTGGTAAAATCCCAATCGATTGGGAAGTAAAAACTATAGAAGATGTTATTTCAGATATAGAATCAGGAAGCCGTCCTAAAGGTGGAATTGTTCAATGTAATTCGGGCATTCCAAGTATTGGAGCTGAAAATATTATAGGACTTGGTAAATATGATTATAGTAAAGAAAAACTCGTTACAAATGAATTTTATAATAAGATGAAAAAAGGTAAAATTAAAAGCCTTGATGTATTACTTTACAAAGATGGAGCTCAAATTGGAAGAAAGTCTATGTTTGGCGAAGGTTTTCCTTATTTTGAATGTTGCATAAATGAACATGTCTTTATTTTAAGAACAAATACAAAATGTAGCCAGTATTATTTGTATTTTACATTAGATTTACCTGAATATACCGAAAAAATTAAACAACTTAATACAAATGCTGCACAGCCAGGTATTAATCAACAACAAGTAAAAGGTATCAAAATAAGGCTTGCCCCAATAAGTATAATAAATAAATTTGATGAAATCGTAAAACCAATTATATCTCTAATTTTTAATTTATGTATTAGGAATAAAGAATTAATGCAAACTCGTGATTTATTACTACCTCGTTTAATGTCTGGTGAAATTAATGTAGAGAATTTGGAGATTGCCTGATGTGGTTAAGCAATGCAGGGATTAGTTTTGTTTGCAATTTGATTACTGGTAACTCTGGATTGACAGCGGTTAAAAGTAAGGAATTTATATTGGAGTTTCTGAGTAAATATATTGATGATATTATAAATTTTGATGATTATTGCTCCAAAAATAATCTACTAGATGAAAGAGAAGCAATGCGGTCTTATTGCCAGACCGTAATCAAACAGATAAAAGGTTGTAGCAGACTTACAATGCTTGTCGAGGATTTGTTAAATAATCGAAACTTCTTTATGGATAAAAACGTTATACCTAATGAGACTTATTCTACAGAAGAAGCAGTCTTTTCATTTAATCAAAATATGTCTGAGCTAAATGATGATGATTTGCCACGTGATCCGTATAGTATAAAACTCATTAACAAAAAATACAAAGTGACAAGTATAGATGATTTGATTGTTGACTTTAGAATTATAGAAGAAAATGATAATTTAAGTAACTACAACTTAATCAATCAAACATCCCAAAAATGTATGAAACGTTTGCATGAGAGAGATTATACTGGCACAATTACGGTTGCTAGGACGTTGTTGGAACAATTAACTAGAGAGATTATCATAAAACAAGGAAAAAGTTTCGATGACAACGATGATATAAAAACACTCGTAAATAAGTGCTTGAAAAGTTTAGATTTTGATATTAGTCAAATGCCTAATGATTTAAAAGAAATTTATGGCAAAGTTAATAGTGGTTTTTCTACGATATCTCAAGGTTTGGGGTGTATGCGAAATTGTATGAGTGATTCACACAGTTCTACTTGCATTGCAACAGAAAATGATGCTATCTTAGCTATAAATGTTTCAAGAACAATGTCATCATTCTTGTTAAATAGATATTGTTTGTTGCATAATGGAGCGTAATAATGGCCACTGGACTAAATGAAATACCAATGGAAATTGCAGCTTTGGACAGGATCGTTGAACAAGGTTATGAAGCTGTTGATTGTAGTATCGAAACTTTTGGTGAAAATGCAACTTTAGGACGTAAAACCCCCGAAGATGTTGTTCTTCTTGATAGATTAAAAGAAAAAGTCATTGCTTTAAATCCAAACTTGCCTATAGAAGCTATTGATGATGCTTTAAATACGTTTTTGCAAAGTAAAGCCAATTTATCTTTAGTTGACGCAAATAAATTTTATTATGATTTACTCAAAAATGGTGTCGATGCCACTTTCAAAGATGAATATGGCATTGAAAAAGAAGATAAAGTTGGAATAATTGATTGGCAAAACCCAGAAAATAATGATTTTTTAATAACCAGACAATTTAAAATCTCGGGGGAAATGTATAATTGCAGAGCCGATATGGTTTTGTTTGTTAATGGTTTGCCTTTGGTATTTATTGAACTTAAAGCCAGTCATAAACACCTTGAAAATGCTTACAATGATAACATCAAACACTATTTAGACGCTATACCACAAGCGTTTTATTATAACGCATTTATAGTTATATCAAACGGAACAGAAACCAAAATAGGTTCAATAACTTCACCATTAGAACACTTTTCAGATTGGAAGAAAATCAATGACGAAGGTGAAGCTGGTGTTATATCGTTAGATACTGTGATTAAAGGTGTGTTTGATAAAAAGAATTTGTTGGATATTATTGAAAACTTTATCTTGTATCAAAAAACGACAAAAGGTCTGATTAAAATTGTTGGTAAAAATCACCAGTTTTTAGGCATAAACAGAGCTTTTCGCAAAATTGATGATGAAAAAGTCCGCAAAACAAAGAAACTTGGGGTATTCTGGCATACGCAAGGAAGCGGCAAAAGCTTTTCTATGGTCTTCTTAGCTCAGAAAGTGTTACGTAAAATCGAGGGAAACTGGACATTTTTGATTGTGACCGACCGTGATGACTTGGATACGCAAATATATAATAACTTTGTAGATACTGGAGCTGTTACTGAAGATAATGTCAGAGCCAACAGTAAAAACAATTTGAAAAAGTTGTTATCTGAAGACCATCGTTATGTATTTACGATGATTCAAAAATTCCAAGGTGCTGAAAAAATATCAGACAGAAGTGATATTATTGTCTTCACTGATGAAGCGCACCGTTCCCAATATAATAAGTTGGCTATGGATATGCGAAAAGCTTTACCAAATGCTTGTTTCTTAGCTTTTACAGGAACGCCTTTAATTCGTGGTGATGAAAAAACAAAAGAAGTTTTCGGGGATTATACGAGTATTTATAACTTTGAACAGTCTATTTTGGACAAAGCAACCGTAAAACTTTATTATGAAAACAGACGACCAGATCTGCAAATCGTCAACCCGAAAATGGAAGAAGAAATACAAGCCATTATTGATGAAGCGGAACTGACAGAAGAACAAGAAGAACGCTTTGCCAGTAAATACGCTAATATGTATCAAGCTATAACCCGTGATGACCGTCTGGATAAGGTTGCACAAGATATTGTTACACATTTTATGGGTCGTGGTTATATGGGAAAAGCGATGTATGTTGCTATTGATAAACCGACCGCAGTTAGAATGTGTGATAAGGTTCAATATTTTTGGAAAGAACACATCAAAGAGCTTGAAAAAGAGTTGAAGTCGGCCGATGACGAACAACGTAAATATCTGCAGAATAAAATCGATTATATGAAAGAAACTGATATGACCGTTGTCGTATCAGCTTCACAAAATGAGATTGAATATTGTAAGAAACGTGGGGCAGATATAACCCCATACCGTTTACGTATTAACAAAGAAGGTATTAAAAATATCGAAAATCGCTTTAAGGATGCTGATGATCCGTTGCGAATTGTATTTGTATGTTCAATGTGGATTACTGGTTTTGATGCTCAATGTGTTTCAACAATGTATTTGGATAAAATTTTAAAAGACCATACCTTGATGCAAACCATCGCCAGAGCTAACCGTGTTGCTAAAGGTAAAAACAATGGCATAATTGTTGACTATATAGGTATTTTTAATGCACTTCAAAAAGCGTTAGCTGTTTATGGTAATGTATCAGTCGGTGATACGGAAGTTAATGATAATCCAGCTATTGAAAAAGCCGAACTTGTGCGTTTGTTAGATATGTCATATAGACGTATGCAAGAATTTTGTAAACTACATAAAATTGATGTTGAAGCTATTATAAACGAAAAAGATACTTTCAAAAAAATTGCTTATTGCGATGATGCTGTTGAGATAATTTTAGAAAGTGATAAAACAAAGGTTGATTTTCAAAACAATGTAGCAGAATTAAAAAAGTTGTTAAAAGCTGTTCTACCAGATGTTGCTGCCGAACAATATATAGAGCAAATTTTGGTTGTGTCAGTCATATCCGCCAAAATAAATGCAACAATTTCACCGCATATATCTGATGAGGATATTGAACTTTTAGCCGATAAAGTGCGTGAAGTATTAAATAAATCAATTAAAGTTGCTGATTATAAAATAGATGAAAAGAATGGTTTTGATTTAACCAAGGTTGATTTTGACTTATTAAGAAAGCGTTTTGCAGAAGGAAAGAGAAAGACCGTTATTGAACAAATAAAAGCTGGTATTCAAGCTCGAATTATGGATATGGCTAAATTAAATAAGAATCGTCTTGAATTTATGGAAAAATACCAAGAATTACTTGATGCATATAATAGCCAAGATGCTAATCTTGAACAGTTTTTCAATGAGTTAATACGTTTTACACAAGAACTAACTCAAGAAGAAAAACGTCATATTGAAGAAAATTTGACCGAAGAAGAATTAGCTGTTTATGACATCTTGATGAAGCCAGCACCAGAGCTCACCAAAGATGAAATTAAAACCGTTAAACAAACAGCCAAAGAGCTTCTTGCTACCTTAAAACGCGAAAAACTTGTTGCTGGTTGGCGTAGAATGCAATCAGCAAGAGCCAAAGTTAAAGTTGCTATAAATGATATATGCGACAAGTTTTTACCGAGCAAATATGATGAGATAATCTTCAAAGTAAAATGCGATGACCTTTATATGCACTTCTACGACAACTATCAATCAGCTACCCAGAACGTGTATATGGTGAATTAAAATTTTGGGTGATTATTTGTTGAAAGTGTTGACTTTTACAGCTTTATGAGTCTAATATTTCATTGCTTAATGAGTAGTCATTGAGGGATTGGATTGAACTTGTCAACAACTTTCTCGATAATTCTCGAAAGTTTAAGACAAATTCGATAGTAGTGTTTATCGATTGCAGTAAATCAAGCATAGGTAAACCTCCAATAAGTGTTAAAGTTAGAATAACCACAATGGTTATTATTAATATTATATACTTTACTGTTGAAAATGCTGAGCGTTTAAGGATAGTAAATATTTAAGACAATTTGCTGGCTTTAAATGCCGTGAGGTTAAGAGCGGTACGTAGATGGGGCTTTATTATTCGGGCAAATGAAGTTATGTAAAGCCCCAGTGCCCATAAAAGAGCTTAATATGAATACAATCGAAATTAAAAATAAACAAAGATGGCTTGAAAGTAAAAAATTTAAGCATTTTGACAATCCACACAAAACGTACGAAGAAATCAAAGGAGATAAGAAATATTGTATTGAAAATGTAAAAACTTGCGAAGATATAAGAAAGATTGTATCAAATCCAGGGCAAGTTGCAAAACATTCTTTTTATCCTTTTATTGCTTTCAATATACAAGAGCGCAAAGTTAGTAAAATAAAAGCTTTGCAAGAAGAAATTCGCTATTTAGAGAATAAAATTGATACAACAAACAGTGAAAAAGATAAATTAGAATTTCAAAAAAGGTTAAAAGAAATAAAGAATAATTTTAAGGAAAAGGTTACCAAAACAAGACCAATTAAGTATGCATCTCACATGGATGGTCATATTTATGGATATTATGCCAGTCAAATATTATTGCCTCACTATGAGCAGAAAGTTCAAGAATATAACTTAGATAAAGAAATATTAGCTTATCGTTCAATTCCTGATGAATATAAAGGAAATAAGGATTTTCATCTGGCAAGTAACGTAACAATGGCTAAGGAAATATTTGAGCAAATCCTTTTGAGAGAATGTCAATGTGTTGCTCTGGCATATGATTTGAAAAGTTTTTATGACACCATAGATCACAAAAAATTAAAAGAAGCTTGGTGTAAAGTTATGGATTTTGATAAATTACCAGCAGACCATTATAATATATATAAATCTCTGACTAAGTTTTGTTTTATTGATTTGAAAAGAGTTTGTGAGTATTTTAATTATAAAAAATATTGCTGTTCTAAAGATGGAAAAGTATGTGGTAATTGTGGCTTATGTCGAAGCCCAAAAACTAATAAGCTACCGAAAATATTATTTAAAAATGCCAGCGAATTTCGAAAATTTAAAGATTGGTGTGGAAGTGATTCATTTCAACAAAATGTGGGATTAGAAGATAAAGATAATCCATTTGGTATTCCTCAGGGTTCTGCATTGTCGTCAGTATTATCAAATATCTATATGCTTGATTTTGATATTAAGGTAAAAAGGTTTTTAGAAGATAAAAATGCCGTATATAGACGATATTGCGATGATATTATGATTGTGTGTAATAAAGAAGATAAGAATGTTATAGATAAATTTTTAAGAGATGAAATAAAAAAACAAGGTAAACACTTAAAAATCCACGATATAGAAGAAGGTTTTAAATATTCAAAAAGTCAAATATATGATTTTACAGATGTTTCAAAAATCAAAAAACAGCCACTGCAATATTTAGGATTTTGTTTTGATGGTGAAATAGTTACAATACGAGGTAATAGTTTATCTAGATATTACCGTAAAGCATATAAAGGTGTGATTGCATCACGTCTGAATGTTTTGCGAAAATTATATAATATACATTCAAAAGGACTATCATTGAAAGAAAAATACAAAAAACTTTACAGAAGAAAATTATATGAACGCTATACTACATTGGGGAAAAATAACTTTCATACGTATGTGAAGCGTGCTTTTTCTGGAATGGAAGGTATAGATAACAAAAGAATTAGAAAGCAACTATCTAATCATATGAAAAAAATCAAAATAGATATTTCCATACAAGATTTGTATATTAGTAAAGCTTGGAATTTGTTATCTAATTTAGATGTAACCATTTCCTATAAGCAGTATTTATATGAAATATACTCTAACTAATTAATTATATAGAAAGACATCTTTATGATTAAAGTTTTGTTTGTCTGTTTAGGGAATATTTGTCGGTCGCCGATGGCGGAGTTTGTGTTTAAGCAAATGGTTGAAAAACGCGGTTTATCCTACCGGTTTGAAATTGATTCTGCCGCAACCGAAAGCTATAACGAGATGTGCCACGCCGGCATTCATCATGGTACGCGAGAAATCTTGAAATCAATGCATGTGCCGTTTGAGGAACATTATTCCCGCCGCATTCGTCCGCGTGATTATGCTTATTATGACTATATTTTAGCGATGGACGAAAGCAACATTGAGGACATTCAATCGCTCGTAGGTCCGGATACGGAACACAAAATCCATCGTCTGCTTGATTTTACGAACAATCCGCGCAACATCAGCGACCCGTGGTATACCGGCAATTTTGATGAGAGCTACTGGGATATATACGAGGGCTGTCAGGCATTTTTAGAATATTTGAAGCTATAAATCTTGTTATTTTTAGAAATAAAACCTAAGTATATAATATGATAAACATACTTGGTGAAGACATGAATAGAAAAACAATCCTATCCAGACATTTTCCCGATTTTGTTGAAAAATGGAAGAAATTTCAAGGTCACTTCAAAAAAGTTGATTCTTGGTACATTACCAGTGATTACTGTCTTGATGATAAAGATAAACCTAATGATGTCATGACCTTTACAATTTTTCCTTTTGTTCCTCCTCAGATGCTAAATTATAAAATAAAAAGGCATTTATCCAAAGATATTAAGGATTTTAAGAATCTTTCGGAAAAAGCTATTAACTATATTAAGGAGGCTCCTTATTTTTTCTCAGTGGCATTTATAATTAAAAATAAAAATAATGTGTTTGCGTTGGAAGGTAGTAAACAAGTCTTAGATAAAACAATTAAATATATGGAAAATTGGCCTCCAGCTAAAAAAGAAGAATTTATCCACAAAATGAAAAAGATGAGAAATTATCTCAATCGGAAAGAAATTGATTTGAAAACGCTGTCTAATGTCAGTATTACGGCACATATTATGTCTGCAATATTAGAATTTCTCTTAATAAAAGCAAAAGCCAAACATATTATGTGGGTGCCGGATAGAGATAAAATAACGGATTTTCAAGATGGTGTTGTAAATGAACTTGTGCGCCTAGGATATTCAAATTTACTTAACAAAAGAATTTATGATAATGAAGTGTATGGATTTTGGGGCGGTAAAGAATACAATAAAGAGATTTTTGATGAATTAATTCGGGTTCCTGATTATATTTCTGGTGCCATAGCTTCTATGGATTTTGATAATGTAGACAAGATTCCGGAAAAACACTACAATTTATTTGATAAAAGTATCGTAGATAATGAGAGAATTTGTATTATGGGTTTAGAACATCATCAGAGTGAAGATATTTTAGGTGAAATTAAATTTACCCGACATTCCCCTTTATCACAATAAATTAAACAAAATGTCATTTTTTCTTTTGACGTTGTTCTTTAGTTCACTCTCGCATTGTTTGTAGCGGGCGACCATTTGTTCCATCTTGTTCCTTATACGAAATAAATGGTCCTGCGACTTTATCGGTAGCGGATTCCCGTATGTCCGTTTTAATATCGTTTCAATTTGAGTCAAGGTTCTGCCGGCGTGGTAATAAACCATCACAAAATTTGTTCGGTTACTCGGCTGGATATACTCATATTTGCACATTTTCATAATTAAATCCCCATGTATCGGCAGTAGCTTGAACCGGACGGGTCAACGTAAAGTGTCGGCTTGCCTGGGCATTGTAAGGCAACCACTTGGCGGTGGTTTTCATCATCATAACCACCTTTGCCGGATAAAAAGATGTAATCGTCGAGTGGGTTTTGGCAGACGGCGTTATACCAAACCTCCGATAATTCAACCGTTTCTGCTATCACTACTTCCTCAGCTTGTTCGGCATATCTCCGACATAATTCCTTTACTTCGTCGATATCTGAGGATTTCCGGACCATATAAATTTTAACTGTTTTCATTGTATTTCCTTTCGTTTGATACAATGAATGCTTGGAAAAACGAAGAAGTCCAGTGAAATAGAAGAAAAAATGCAGATTTTCTATCTTTTCTTGCTTTTATATGGATATGCGGTTATGCTTTTAAAAAAGGAGCTAATTATAATGACACAAGACAAGAAATCAGAAGAACGTAAGTATTTAGAATACTTTTTAGCCTCAGATGAAGGGAAAAAGTGGTATGAGAAAAATAAAATAATATCTTGTCAAGAAACAGAACATCCTGATTTTATTTTTACTACAGAAAATAATCAAAAAATAGGCTTAGAAATAACAAAGTTTATTGTTAAAAGTATGCATGGTCGAGCTTTACAGCATTTAATGACAATTGGGAATCAAGCTTGTAAATATGCTCAAAAGCAATATGGGTTAAACATTTCAATTTTAATTGATAAATGGGATAAACGAAAATGGTGTGCTCGAACATACAAAGAAATGATGGAAGCCGCATACAATCCTGGATTTTGGGATATTTATAATAAAAAAGAGATAAAATCTGGTATAGAAGATATAATAAGTCGCAATATCGAGAATCTAAAACGGTGGCCCTGCTTCGTTAAAGAGAGTATAAACGTTCAAGATGAATATTTTAATATTTCGATTACCGCTTTTCCTGACATGGATGGTAAGTTTGATTGCGCCGTTAATAATGAATGTTACAGTAAAGAAAATCCCTTTGATGAGCTTCAGGAGAAGATTGATAACAAGAACAAAAAAATTGATAATTACCTTAAAAAGTGTGACAAATGCTACCTTTTAATATATCTGCCTGACGTTTCAAAAGGTAATTATTGTCATTTCACATGGAAGTTAAAGGGGCATCTTTTTCGCTCGAAATTTAAATCAACTTATTTGTGTCAATGGAATACTATATTTACAGAAGATAATTTTGTTCTGAAATTGAAAACTCATCATTAAATTTGCCATATTCTCTGGCTGATTGTGCAAAATAAAACCTTTGGGAAAAGATACCTCCACTTTAGGATATATTATTAAACCCAATTCAGGTATATGAATTTCTTTTTCATACCATGCCATCTTTATGTTCCTTATTGATAATCTTTCAAATTATCTGTAATGCTCATAAAGAAATCTTTATTCCACAAATCCAGCTTACTTTGGTCCTTAATGAATGGTAGAACATCTTTTTTAGCCGTTTCATAATCAATTGTTTCAAATCGCTCAGTAAGCACTGTTTTCAGCGTATCTATAGTAAATGTGTCATCTTCTTTTAACACACCGGAATCTTCCAATCTGGCTCGTAAGTGCGGGAGATTGATCTTTGCTTGGTTTGCCAGAAAAAATACATAATCGTATAAATCACGTCCTTTGATACGATTTTTCCATACACGACAAATAACCGCATAAACCTTACCAGCGAATAATGATGGCATATCATATAACTTAACTTGGTATGGAGAGGGTAACAATCCGTATTTATTCTCAAATGTTGCAAAAGCCGGTGGATTAATGTCTACTTCAAACTTAATCTTTATAACTTCATCAGGATTTATATTGATATTCTGTTCATCATAAATACTGATAATATGTTCTTTGGTATTTCCTTTTAAGAACGCAGATTTGATATTAGAATCCTTTGTTTTTTCTTCAATGGTGAACCTTAATCCTGCAGAAGCTAATTCCTTTTCAAGCCCGCTAAAATAAGGGGATAATTCAAAATTTGGATTAGGAGATATAAGCGAAAAATCCAAATCTTCAGAAAACCTATCGAGGCCATAGAAAATACGCAAAGCAGTACCACCGTAAAATGCTGTCTGCTTAAAAAAGCCGGCATGAGATAAACCGCATAAAGCTATCTCTTGGACAACTTCTTTTATGGCGTTTTTCTGTTCTTTGGGGCCATTTCTTTCATATTTCGCTAACATCTGCGTTAAAATTGTCTGCATTATCGGTTTCTCCTTATAAATCTAGCAAGTAAATTAAGGTTTTTAGAATGATATAGAGGGGCCAATGTTTCCAATGTATTCTTGTTGAGCTTTTCAAATTCTTCTTCATCTATCCGTAAATCGTCAAACAAAAGTTCCTTTAATTCGGTTAGATTGCTTACAGGGGATATGGTGTATAGCTTATCGCACAAAGCCTTTTCTGGTGTTGCTACTTGGTAGGAATAACTGTTTTCCTCAATAATACGTACACCCAACGGATAAACCTCTGCCGGAACATCGCGATAAGTAAAAACACCAAAATGATTTTGATACTTTTTTGCTCTACGCTTGCCAAATGTTGCTGAAGTGTATGTTCTATAAACGGCTTCCGGTATAAGCGAGTACATATAAAGAGCAAAATCAAACGACAAATATGAAGGACCGTAAATACGTCCGGCAAGATATATCCCATCTGTGGTCGGATCTGTTTCATATAATTCACGAGCAACAGGTATTAAGCAACCAGCCTTTACCTCATATCTTATTTTATCGTAAATTTTAGCGTAATTGCTATACTTTATTTTTAAGTCGTCAAAAGAATATATCATATTTTCTTAGAAAAAGATGTTATTTTTTCTAAAATAGTCCGGTCGGCAATTCTTATTTTTGTAATGAAATTAGGGTTATGATACGGGGAAACGAGTGGCAAGGAAATAAAAATTGTCTGGCATATAATTTATATCAATTTATTATCATACACCGAGTTTAGTGTCTCGATTTTGAAATTTTGAGAGTTAACAAATTCAGTGTTTACAAAATAGAATCAAACTTTTATTATGGCTTTTAACAAAAGTGAAATAAAATAAGCCAATAAAGTTCTTATTTATGGTAGATAGAGTGTTGAATTGTAAAGTAAGCATATGAAACAGCATGAGAAAAAATACTTTAAAAGCATAATTATCGGTGCAGGAGCTTCGGGGTTGATGTGCGCCGAGCATATTGCAGATGGCGGAAGTGTGTTAATATTGGAAAAACAATCGCAAATTGCCGCAAAAGTAAAAATATCCGGCGGCGGAAAATGCAATTTTACTAATTTGGGTGTTACGCATAATAATTATGTTTGTGCCAATAAACATTTTGTGAAATCGGCGTTGGCGCGTTTTACACCCCAAGATATTGTTAAAATTTTACAGCAATATCATATTAAATATGAAGAACGTTTTAATCAACAGATGTTTTCTTTTGACGCTAATGAAATTGTGAATATGCTTTTGAAAAGGTGTTTGGAGAAAAATGTAAAAATTCAAACAGATTGTTTGGTCGGTAGTATCATTAAAGAAAATAATTTGTTTAAAATTGAAACAAATTTTGGATGTTTTGTTTGCGATAACATGATTATAGCGACAGGAGGAATATCCTGTTCCCAATTGGGCTCCACAGATTTTGGTTATAAAATAGCTCGGCAGTTTGGTCATAAAATTATCAATCCGAGACCAGCGCTTGTCGGTTTTATGGCACAGCCGGAAATTCGTGATTTTTGTTCTGATTTAACAGGTGTTTCCGTGCCGATTACGATAATAATCGACAAGAAAAAAATCAGCCGTGATTTGCTGTTTACTCACTGGGGAATTTCCGGTCCGGCGGCATTAAATGCTTCTTTGTATTGGCTAAACGGACAAACATTTTATATTGATTTTTTGAATGGAAAAAGTTTTTATGGTTTGTTGGAAAAACAGTCTAAAAAAACAATTATCCAGATAATGAATAATATTTTACCAACTCGTTTAGTCAAAAAAATAATCGGCGAGTTAGATTGCAATATTGATAATTTAAGTAATAAAAACAAGCAGATATTGAATGATAAATTTACTAATTTTGCTTTTACGCCACAAAAAACAATGGGGTTTAATCGTGCCGAAGTAACGGTTGGGGGAGTGGATGTGAGTCAAATTTCGTCACAGACGATGGAAAGCAGATTATGTCCGCATTTGTTTTTTATCGGTGAAGTGTTGGATGTTACAGGCGAGTTAGGCGGTTTCAATTTGCATTGGGCTTGGGCATCGGCAAAAGCTGTAAAAATATAAAAAAATTTCTGCTTAAAATTAAAAGATGTGTAATCTTTTGCTGATGGCGCGATTTGGCTACGATACACAATATAAAATTTGTAAAATTATTATAACTGCAAATGTGTTTAGTAATGTATGAATTTAACAACGTATAGATTCATACATTATTTTTTTTAAATCATAAAAAATAAATTTTATCATATTGTTGTTCTATAACTAGAATTTTTCTTGACTCTCTAATTTATATAATTGTATAAGATTTTAAATGTGGTTTAAAACTAATAAATGGATGAGATTTATGAAAACAATACTTGTAACCGGTGGAACAGGTTTTCTGGGTTCCAATTTATGTGTAAGATTGATAAATGAAGGAAATCGTGTGATTTGCGTGGATAATAATTACACAGGACGCATGAGTAACATTTCTAAAATTATCAATCATCCGAATTTTCGATTTATAGAACACGATGTTTGCGAACCATTGAATGTTAATGATGAAAAAATTGACCAGATTTATAATATGGCTTGTCCGGCATCTCCTCCGGCCTATCAAGGAAGTTATTCAATCAAGACGACCAAAACTTGTGTGTTTGGTGCTATCAATATGTTGGAACTGGCAAAAAAACACCACGCCACAATTTTACAAACTTCAACCTCTGAGGTTTATGGCGAGCCGTTAGTTCACCCGCAAGTTGAGAGTTACCGAGGTAATGTCAATCCGGATGGTATTCGCGCTTGCTATGACGAAGGCAAACGTTGCGCTGAAAGTTTGTTTTTTGACTATTGGCGGCATGAAGGCGTAGATATTAAAGTTATTCGCATTTTTAACACATATGGTCCGAATATGGATCCGAATGACGGCCGCGTTGTTTCAAATTTTATTTGTCAAGCACTTTCAGGACAAGATATCACAATTTATGGCGATGGGCATCAGACGCGTTCTTTTTGTTATGTTGATGATTTGATTGAAGCTATGATTCGAATGATGAACAGTCCGAAAGACTTTACCGGTCCTGTCAACACCGGTAACCCGGGAGAATTTACAATCAAAGAATTGGCTGAAATGGTTGTTGCCAAAATCGGCGGAAAATCAAAAGTTGTTTATAAAGATTTGCCGTCAGATGATCCGACACAGCGGCGTCCGGATATTACTTTAGCTAAAACTAAACTTGGCTGGGAGCCAAAGATAAAATTGGCAGAAGGATTGGATAGGACTATTGAATATTTCAAAACGCAAATAGATTTGTTTAAAAAGGAAAAATAAAATGAAAATAGGCATTATTGGAACAGGTTACGTTGGTTTGCCAACCGGTGTGGGTTTAGCGGAACTCGGAAATCAGGTTGTTTGCATTGATCGTGAACCTAAAAAAATCGAAGCTTTGCAAGAAGGTAAAATTACATTATATGAAGATGGTTTGGAAGAACTGTTTCATAAGAATGTTAAAGCCGGTCGAATTAAATTTACAACGTCTATGAAAGAAGGGGTTTCCGATGCGGATTTAGTGATTATTGCGGTAGGAACGCCGCCGCATCCGGTGACCAAGGAAGCCGATATGAAATATATTCATGCCGCCGCAACGGAATTGGCCGAATATTTGACGGGATACACGGTTATTGCCACAAAATCAACCGTTCCGGTTGGCACAGGCGACGATGTGGAAGCCTTGATTACAAAGAAAAATCCATTCGCAAATTTTGATGTTGTTTCTTTGCCGGAATTTCTGCGTGAAGGCTTTGCCGTGCACGACTTTTTTAATCCGGATAGAATTGTTGTCGGAGCTAACACCGAAAAAGCTCGCAATGTGATCAGAGAACTTTACAAACCGTTTGAAGGTAAAACCAATATGTTGTTTGTAAAGCGTCGTTCTTCAGAAACAATCAAATATGCTTCCAACGCATTTTTGGCTATTAAGATTCATTATATTAACGAGATGGCGAATTTCTGCGAAAAAACAGGCGCGGACATTACCGAGGTTGCCAAAGGCATGGGCTTAGACAGCCGTATCGGTAATCGTTTCTTAAACCCAGGTCCCGGATATGGCGGAAGTTGTTTCCCAAAAGATACAATGGCTATGGCTTATATGGCGCGTCAAAATAATGTTGATATGACCTTGATTAAAGCCGCTATAGAGGGCAACACAAAACGTAAAAAAGAAATGGCAGAACGTATTTTGGATGCGGTTAAAGATATAGAAAAACCGAAAATTGCTGTTTTAGGTTTGGCGTTTAAAGATGGAACCGATGATTGCCGTGAAAGTCCGGCTATGGAAATTGTCGGCAACTTATTAGAGCAAAACGCCGATGTTACTGCGTATGATCCCAAAGCTATGGGAACGGCTTGTCAGCTTGTGGGAGACAAAATTCAATATGCGGATGATATGTATTCCTGTTTGAAAGGAGCCGATGTTTTGGCTGTTCTAACTGAATGGAATGAATTTAAAACGTTGGATTTGAATTTAGCCGCAAGCTTGATGCGTCATAAAAATATTATTGATTGCCGGAATCTGGTTGATGCCGAACAAGCGGCTAAAAATGGATTTAAATATCAGGGTATTGGTAAGAGAAGGAATGTAGAACAATGCGAAAAGTGAAAAACCTTGTAGTAGGCTGCGGATTGTCCGGAATTGTTTTGGCGGAAAGATTAGCATCACAACGTGGAGAAGAAGTTTTAATTATAGATAGACGTAACCATATTGGTGGAAATATTTATGATTATAAAGATAAAGAAACTGGTATTACCGTTCATCAATATGGACCACATGCATTTCATACAAATAATAAAAAAGTGTGGGATTATCTCAATAATTTTACAAAATTTTATCCGATGAATTTAAAAGTCTCAGCTTATATTGATGGACAAACTGTTCCAGTTCCCTTTAATTTTAATTCTATTGAAAAGCTTTTCCCTTCATTTATGGCTGAAAAGCTAGAAAAAAAATTGGTCGAACGTTTTGGTTATGATGTAAAAGTACCAATTTTAATGTTGAAAAAAGAAAATGATGAAGATTTAAAATTCTTGGCTGATTTTGTTTATAAAAATGTTTTTGAAGGCTATACCATAAAGCAATGGGAAATAGAGCCTGATAAAATTGATTCTGAAGTTATGGCAAGAGTGCCTGTGTTTATTGGACGAGACGATAGATATTTTCAAGATATGTATCAAGGGATTCCATGGAACGGATATACTGAGATGGCAAAAAATATGTTGTCTAATAAATTGATAACAGTAGAACTGAATACAGATTTTAAGAATGTTAAAAATGATATTGAAGCAGAACGCATCTTTTATTCAGGCGCAATAGATGAATTTTTTGAATACAGTGAAGGAACCTTACCATATAGAAGTTTGCATTTTGATATTTTGATTAAAGATTTGGAAAAGGAGCAACCGACCACGACAATTAATTATCCAAACAATTATGATTGGACAAGGGTTTGTGAGCATAAACATTTTTTGAACGAAAATTCAAAACAGACAGTATTGTCTTATGAATATCCGGAGGCTTTTGAGGAGGGTAAAAATGAAAGATATTATCCTATCAATAATCCGGAAACTCAACAATTATATAACCAATATTTGAACAAAGCCAAAGGGCTTAAAAATGTATATTTTATCGGTCGCTTGGGTGATTATAAATATTATAACATGGATCAAACCGTTGCCCGTGCTTTAGAACTTTTTGAAAGGATTAAATAGATGGAAAAACAAATAATTGTAATAGGTGAAGGATGTTGGTTTATCGATAGCTTTAAATATTTTATTGAAAAAGGTTTTTCAATAAAGATGATTAAAACAAGCTGTTCACTGCCTTGGTTTAAAGATAATTATGAAATATTAAGAAAATTGGGGGCGGAAATTATAGAATATGCTGATAACAATACGTTTTATCAAAAATTAAACCTATCAAAACAAACAATAATTTTATGTGGGGGAAATTTTTGTGGAGACGTTCCTAGTTTTTCTGAATTTACAAATATTGGAATAGAAGAACTTGATTTACTTTATAATATATCAAAATATAATAAAGAAAAATTATTGGGAGCAAAAGTAATACGTTATTTTAATGGAGATACTTGTTTTGGTTCTAAAGAAAAAATTGATGTTTTTAATAAAAAAATTAAGTATGTGGATACACTAATATTTGACAATGATTTATTAAAAGAATTTGTTTTAACAAATGTTCCGGAAGCAAATAATAAAAAAATTTTATTAGGTTGGGTCGAGACACCTTTGAAAGAGTTTGTACATCATAATATTGATTCTAAGTATGAAAGGTCTTTTGTTTCGGTAGGAAGAGTATTGTCTTCAGTTGTTCTTCCTAAAAAAGTTATTAAAAAAACTTTATTTTATCCTATACCTTTTCAGGTCGATAGAGGATTAAAGAAAATAATAAAGAAATTTAAACATAAATTTATTAGTAAGAGAAAATCTTGCTATTCTTTAGCAGGAATGGATAGGCTGGATAATATATTGCAAGATAGGAAAGTCTTTTATAAGACCCATAAGAATATATGTTTTGGGTTGTCTCATTTTTATGATATTTTTAGAGGTTCTATAGAAGAATTTCATAAACAAAAGCAATATTTCTTTTCGGTCGATGGACAGCGTGTATGTTCTAATATTTTTGCTCCCAAAGAAGCATTTTATGCTTTTATAAACAATCCGTCAAAAGATATTGGATATTTAATGAATGGTATAATTCCGCTTATCTCCCATACAGAACATAATGTTTATAAAGAAATGGTTAATAAAAAAATGGCTATTCTTATAAAAAAACCAGAAGATATTTTAAATGTTCTAAATATGTCAAACGAAGAAATTCAAGAATATAGAGATAATATCTATAAAAATAGAGATTTATTTACATTTGATCATGTAGGAGAAATGATAATTAAAGAATTAGAAGATTGATTGATAAAAAGGGAAAGTAAATGGTTAATATAAAAATTTTGGTAGGATACCATAAACCCGCCAAGCTCTATAAGTCCGATATCTATGTGCCAATCCATTTAGGTCGCGCTTTGGCTACCGAGGCTTCAAAGGATGGTAAAATGAGCCAAGAAGATTATCAATGGATGCTTGATAATATGATTGGTGATGATACCGGCGACAATATCTCTGAGCTCAATCGCTATTTTTGTGAATTGACCGCCATTTATTGGGCGTGGAAAAATTATGATAAATTGGGTAATCCGGATTATATCGGGTTGTGTCATTACCGCCGTTTGTTTGCTGAAAATGAAATTGCGTCTTTTGCCGATTATGATATTATCGCGCCGTATGAAAAAAACGGCAAAGGATATTCGTCTTTAAAGGTGTTTGATAAATGTCACGGAACTTCTGATTTGAAAGACGCCGTCTCATTGCTAACGGCACAGCATCCCCAATACGCCGCGATTGCCGAGCCATATTTAGAACGCGGCAAAGGCTATTATTATAATATGTTTATCATGAA
The DNA here is from genome assembly GCA_934254675.1 of uncultured Alphaproteobacteria bacterium. Lineage (GTDB taxonomy): Bacteria > Pseudomonadota > Alphaproteobacteria > RF32 > CAG-239 > RUG410. The sequence goes on from CAKQLP010000005.1 coordinate 63,026, forward strand.
GCGGGAGTTGTTTTTTGAATATTGCGAAACCTTATTCGACATTCTTTTCAAAATTCATCAAAGAATTGATTATCCGCGGGCGACATATTATAATCAGCGCATGCCGGGGTTTGTCGCCGAACGCTTAACCGGAATATTTATTGCCGAAAAAGAAAAGAGGTTAAAAGTCAAAAAATGCGTGCATCTGCATGTTGAAAAAAATGCAAAAATTGAAATTTTACCAAAGTTTTCTGAAAATGCCGTGACGGTTTGCCTATCCGCTGATGATAATTACGCGCCGTATCTTTTGGTGACAATAGCATCGATTAAAGAAAATCGAAAGCTAAAAGATAAATATGAAATATATATTTTGGACGGCGGAATTTCCATGGATAACAAAAAACATATCTTGTCTTTGGCTGATGATAATTTTTTTGTGCGGTTTGTTGATATAAATCCGTATTTGGATGAGTATGATGTTTCCTCATTTTCTTTAAACGCGTATTTCAGCATGGCGACTTATTATCGTTTTTTCATTCCCGAGATTTTTAAGAATTTTAACCGTGTCCTTTATTTAGATTGCGATTTGGTTGTCAATCATAATCTTGCGGAGTTATATGGCTGTGATATGTCTGGACACGCGGTTGCGGCTGTTCCAGATATTGAAATGAAGCGGATGATGCGGGTTGATACATCTCGCAAAATGTTGGATTATTTAACCGATAAGCTTAAAATGAAAAATCCCGAAAGTTATTTTCAAGCAGGGGTGTTGCTGTTGGATATTTTGACGCTGCGGAAAATGAATTTTACAAACAAGTGTATTGACCATTTAGCAGAGATAAAAAATCCGCTGTTTGTCGATCAATGTGTTCTAAATTCTGTGTTTGACGGAGATTATCAGCCTTTGCCAATGAAATGGAATGTACTGTGGCATTTGCCGTATTTTGTAAAGAATCTGGATCATCAATTAAGTTTTGAAGAATATTCAGAATATTTTAAAGTTCGGAAAAATCCTTATGTCGTTCATTATTCCGGAGCAGTGAAGCCGTGGAAAAACACCAACGTTGAACTTGCCGATGTTTGGTGGAAATATGCGCGTACAACCAATGAATATGAAAATTTGTTATTACAAACAGCTGCTTGGTTAGTCAAAAATACTGTTGGCTTAAAACATAAAAAGCTGAAGTATTATATGTATAAAATCTTGTCTAAAGTCACATTTGGAAAAATACATAAAAAATATAAGCAAAAGCGCAGCGCATTAAAAAAGGAAATGAAAGAAATTATAAGTTTTGTCAAATTCCATTAAATTATTGACAAATTTAATGAATCGGCTATAATATATAAAAATTTATTATTTAGAGTTAAACTTATTTTGTTATGAAAAAGATTATTCTTTTGATGTTAATCGTTTTGTGCGTTTCATCATGTCAGAAAAATGTTTCAGTTGATGAGGGGAATGTGTATGTTGTTGAAAATGTATCCGTTTCGCCAACAACAATCACTTTCAAATTCAAAGGTGTTGAAAAAACGCAAACTTTTTCTTTGGTTTCTTGCCAAGATGAGAGAGGTGAATTCCCTTCTTATGAAAAAGGCGAAATTGTGAAAGTTGAAAATAATCAGGTTTCACACCTTACGGAAACACCTAATTTTTATATTTTGGTGTTTTTCCTGATAGGCTTTATTATAGGCCGTACTTTAGGGGGATCATCCGGCGTATAAATTTGCAGAAGAGGGGTTTTAAAAGACTCCTCTTTTGTTTTTAGAAATATCTTTACAAATTCTAATTTTCCCAATAATATAAAAATGAAAACGCAATAGCGTTTTCAGGGCGTAGCAACCCTTTATAAACACAGTCGTTACGCATAAACGACTTTAATTTTATATGCCGATTTCTGTCTGTGGACGGATGTCGGCTGAATAAGGCTATGTGCTGAATAAGCCGAGCCGTTTGTGTTTATACGGTTTGCTAACATCCGCCCGCTTTTATTACAGCGGGTTTTGTTTTATAAAACAATAAACGGAGTTAGAAATATGTATAAGAATTTGAAAAGAAAAATAATGTTTTGCTTAGATAAAGTCATTCTCGGATTTATTCCGAGAATCCGTGCAAAACAGCTTTTATGCCGTCATTATCGGGCTTGTCCCGATAATCTGGATCCTCGGGACGGACTGTTCGTCACGCCCGAGGATGATAATAGGAAGAGAATGCGCGCCATACCCGAGGATGACAATCTTGTTGCACAGTGTGGGCGTTCTATGATTGAAATGTTGGGCGTACTGGCTATTGTCGGGGTGCTGTCGGTCGGTGGTATTCAAGGCTATTCCAAAGCCATGGAAAAAATTAGATTTAACAAAGCGCTTAGTGAATATAACACTTTAATGTTTGGTTATTTTCAACATATTGATGATATACGGAAAATTCCAGATGACGATGTTTCATCTCCTTACGCATTTTATGATTTGTTGGTCACACTGGATATTATCCCGATTTCATGGAAAGGTTATAGCAAATTTGTGACAGATGATTTGGGAAACACTATCAGATTTTATCCAAATTCCATTGAAGTAATGTTTAATTATGGTAATGTAGGAGGAAATAATCGAATTTCTTTTTGTCGTGCTCTTTATGATTTATTGGCGAAAAGTTATCAAAATGAATTAAATCATGTTTATATATGGAAAGGAGGCAAGACAACGGATATTGTATATTATGGAAACAGATATTGCAGAGAGAATGTCTCTTGTATCAGAAATATGACGCTTAATGATATAAATAAACAATGTCAGATATGTGATAAAATAGATAAACGCACTTGTTCTCTGGTTTTGCATTTTTAACGTTTCTTGTTTAAATGTGTTGACAAGTTGGGATTTTTTAAGTATAAACATAACAAATTTAGTGAATTTTTACCCAAAGAGTCGTAAAAAATTCAAGCTCTGAGGAGTCCGTCAGCCAGCGAGGTTTCGCACACTGACGTAAATTTGTTTGTATTAACAAGGTGATAAAGGTAAAAACAGAAATGTTTGAAAATTTGACCGACAAGCTGAGCCAAGCTTTTTCTAAGATAACCTCCCGCGGAGTGCTGTCAGAAAAAGACATTGATGAAGCTATGCGTGAAATTCGCGTGGCACTGCTTGAGGCCGATGTTTCTTTACCGGTGGTTAAAAGCTTTATTGCCAAAGTAAAAGAGCAAGCCTTGGGTGAAAAGGTCGTGAAATCGGTGCAACCGGGGCAAATGGTTGTGAAAATTGTGCACGACGAATTGGTCAAATTGCTTGGTGACGGCGATGAAAGTCTAAACTTTAACGCGCCGGCTCCGGTATGTTTTTTGATGGTCGGTTTGCAAGGTTCCGGTAAAACTACTTCAACCGCTAAAATTGCCGCCAAGCTGAAAAAAAATAAGCGTATTTTATTGGCATCGCTTGATGTGTATCGTCCGGCGGCGCAAGAACAGTTGGCGCAATTGGGCAAACAAATAGACGTGGATACCTTGCCGATTGTTGCCGGTGAAAAACCGCTTGAAATTACTAAACGCGCTTTAAATGAAGCTAAAAAAGGCGTGTATGACTTATTAATTTTGGATACGGCCGGTCGTTTGCAAATTGATGAAGTTTTAATGGATGAGGTTGCCGAGGTTAAAAAACTTGCACAGCCGGTTGAAACTTTGTTGGTTGCCGATGCCTTAATCGGGCAGGAAGCCTGCAACGTGGCTAAAGAATTTAACGATAAAATCGGAATTACCGGTTTGGTTTTGACGCGCATAGACGGGTCGTCCCGCGCCGGTGCCGCTCTTTCCATGAAAATGGTGGCGGGTGCGCCTATCAAATTTTTGGGAACCGGTGAAAAAATTGATGAATTGGAAGAGTTTCATGCTGACCGCATAGCCGGCCGCATTTTGGGGCAAGGGGACGTTGTTTCTTTGGTGGAAAAAGCCATTGAAAACGTTGATAAAGCCGAAGCCGAAAAAATGGCCGGAAAAATGCTTAAAGGTTCGTTTGATTTAAACGATATGCTTGAGCAAATGCGTCAGATAAAAAAATTGGGCAGTATCGGAAGCATTATCGGTATGCTTCCGGGGCTGTCTAAGTATAAATCTCAGATTGAAGAGTCCGGTATGTGCGACAATCTGATGAAAAAACAGGAGGCAATCATTCTGTCTATGACTAAGCAGGAGAGATTGAATCCGGATTTGATAAAAGCCTCTCGCAAGAGAAGAATCGCACAAGGTGCCGGAGTAACTGTTCACGACGTGAATGTTTTGCTCAAGTCTTATGAGCAAATGTCCGGAATGATGAAAAAAATGGGCAAGTTCGGCTCTTTGTCGGCAATGTCTAAAATGTTTAAGGGAAATCCGCTCGGCGGCATGCCGTTTGGCGGGTTTAACAAAAAGTTTCCGTTTTAAGCGGAAGTTATAGTTTGTAACAAAGAAAGGAAAATTATAAAATGTCAGTACGTATCAGACTCTCTCGCAGTGGTTCTAAAAAGCGTCCTTATTACCGTATCGTAGTAGCTGATCAAAGAGCTCCTCGTGATGGTAGATTTATTGAAAAATTAGGCTCTTACAATCCGTTGTTGCCACAAGACCACGAAGCAAGATTAGTTGTAGATAAAGAAAAAGTTGCCGCTTGGTTGGCAAAAGGCGCTCAGCCAACAGACAGATTGCAAAAATTGTTTGCAAATTTAGGTTTGTGCGAAGCTCCAAAAATTGTTCCACAGCCTAAAAAATCTGCTCCAAAAGCAAAAGCTGTTGAAAGAATGAAAGAAAAAGAAGCTAAAGCTGCTGCGGCTGCCGAAGCTGCTTCTTCTGCTGAATAATTTTCGGCAATGTAACAATTAGGTAGTTATTTTGAGCCTTAGATTGGAACTTTGATGACTGAAAAACGCGTATGTCTTGGAAAAATTGTTGCCGCGCATGGTTTGCGAGGAGAGGTGAAAGTTCACAGTTACACCGACAACCCCGCCGACATTGATAAATACGGCGAAGTTGAAAATAAAGAGGCGACGCGCAAATTCAAAATCAAAGCAGTCGGTCCACGCAAAGAAGTTTTACGCCTGAAAATTGAGGGTGTAAATAATCGCAATGAGGCGGAAACTCTGATTGGCACAGAATTTTATGTCAATCGCGAAGTTTTACCGCAATTGCCGGAAGAGGAATATTATTTAAGCGATATTGTCGGCTTAAAAGTATATCTCAATTCTTTGGACAGGGAAATTGGTACTGTGGCACGTTTCAGCAACTTTGGAGCCGGTGAGATAATTGAAATAAAATTACCGCACCGCAAAGAAACCGAAATGTTGCCGTTTACCAAGCAATATGTGCCGACAATCAATCTGGAAGAAGGTTATATTATTGTATCGTCTGCTACAATGATTTTTGCTGAAGACAATGAGGATAAAAATGGCGCTGAATGTTAAAATTCTGACCATTTTTCCGGAAATTTTCCCCGGATTTTTAGGAACGTCTTTAACCGGACGGGCTCTAAAAGAAGGAATTTGGAATTTGGATGCTGTCAATATTCGCGATTATGCGTTTGACAAGCATGGTTCGGTTGACGATACGCCGTGCGGCGGCGGTGCCGGAATGATTATGCGTCCCGATGTGTTGGGCAATGCGATTGACCACAATTACAGCGGCGGTAAAATCATTTATATGAGCCCGCGCGGACAGGCGTTGACACAGCAAAAAGTGCATGAATTGAGCAAAGAAGATAATTTAACGATTATCTGTGGTCGGTTTGAGGGAATTGACGAACGGGTTTTGGAAGAATACAATATCGAAGAAATCAGTATCGGCGATTACATTTTAACCGGCGGCGAGCAGGCGGCAATGATAATGCTTGATGCGGTTGTTCGGCTTTTGCCGAATGTGTTGGGTAATGCGGCGTCCACCGAAAACGAAAGTTTTGAAAAAGGTTTGTTGGAATATCCGCAATATACTCGTCCAATAGAATGGAAAAACCGCAAAGTGCCGGAAATTCTCTTAAGCGGTCACCACGAAAACGTGGCTAAATGGCAAAAAGAGAAGGCTCTGCAAATAACTAAAGAAAGACGTCCGGATCTGTTAGAAAAAGCTTGATTTTAGACAGATTCTGGTTTATAAGGAAACAAATTAATTAAAAAAGGTAAAACTAATGAACATTATTGAAAATATTGAAAAAGAGCAAATTGAAAAGCTCATGGAAGGCAAAAACATGCCGACATTTAAGCCGGGTGACACTTTGCGTGTTCATACTAAAGTAAAAGAAGGCGATCGCGAACGTATCCAAGTTTATGAAGGTGTTTGCATTGCTCGTAAAAATGATGGCTTAAACTCATCTTTCACAGTTAGAAAAATTTCTTTCGGTGAAGGTGTTGAACGTGTATTCCCGTTATATTCTCCAAACGTAGCCAAAATTGAAGTATCCCGTGTTGGTAAAGTTCGCCGCGCGAAATTATACTTCTTACGTGCTTTGCGTGGTCGTTCTGCTCGTATTGCCGACGATTTGTCAGTATCTGTAAAAGACGCTAACGCTGGTAAATAATATTTGTAATATGCAAAAAAAACACTTATGGCAAAAGTCTGTCATAAGTGTTTTTTTATACATAAAATATAAATTCTTGTTTATATTCTTTCAGTATCAGTTGCGATGTTGCAAATGATTTTTATTTTCTTTGCGGCTTATTAATTAAAATTCCGTCAAAAACTAAAAAAATACTTGAAAAATAATAATTTTCAGCTATAAAAAGAACAGTTAATTTAGGGGTACGACTAAAAAACTGTAAAAATTTAACCGCGTACAAGTCCGCCCACTGTGGGGTTGGCATTTTTTGAAATATAAATTTATATGACAAATACTGATGTTAAAATGCCTGAAATGACAGAAAATTTTGCTGATTTGTTGAATGAGCAATTTGGTGACAACGGCATTTTGGGTACTGTTGTTAAAGGTACCATTATTAAAGTTTCTCCAGATTTTGTGACTGTTGATGTTGGTTTGAAATCTGAAGGCAACATTCCTTTGCGCGAATTCGGCACAAATCCGGAATTGAAAGCCGGCGATGTGGTAGAAGTTTTGGTTGACCGTTATGAAGATAGAGACGGCAACATTGTTCTTTCTAGAGAAAAAGCTCGCCGCGAAGAAGTTTGGGCTGATTTGGAAAAGAGCATGAACGCCGGCGAACGCGTAAACGGTGTTATTTTTGGTCGTGTTAAAGGTGGTTTCACTGTTGATTTGAACGGTGCTATTGCTTTCTTGCCAGGCTCTCAAATTGATATCCGTCCAATCCGCGATATTACTCCTTTGATGGGTATTTCTCAGCCATTCCAAATTTTGAAAATGGACAAAGTTAGAGGCAACATCGTTGTTTCTCGCCGCGTTGTTTTGGAAGAAACCAGAGCAGAAGCTCGCGCTGAATTGATTGACGGTATTAAAGAAGGCGCTATTTTGGACGGTGTTGTTAAAAACATCACAGATTACGGCGCATTCATTGATTTGGGCGGCGTAGATGGTTTGTTGCACGTTACCGATATTTCTTGGAAACGTATCAACCATCCGGCAGAAGTTTTGACTGTTGGTCAAAATGTAAAAGTTCAGGTTATTCGTTTCAATGAAGACAACCAACGCATCAGCTTGGGTATGAAACAACTTGAAAACGATCCATGGCAAGCTGTTGCCGACAAATATAATGTTGGCGAAGTTTATACCGGTAAAGTTACAAACATCACTGATTACGGTGCATTTGTTGAATTGGAAGACGGTATCGAAGGTTTGGTACACGTTTCTGAAATGAGCTGGACTCGTAAAAACGTACATCCGGGTAAAATCGTTTCTACTTCTGAAGAAGTTAAAGTTAAAATCTTGGAAGTTGATCCGGAAAAGAGACGTATTAGCTTGGGTATTAAACAATGCATGGCTAACCCTTGGGCAGCTTACATTGAAGAGCATCCGGTTGGATCTGTTATCACCGGCAAAATTAAAAACATTACCGAATTTGGTTTGTTTGTTGGTTTGACAGATGAAATCGACGGTATGATTCACTTGTCTGACATTTCTTGGGATAAATCTGGCGAAGAAGCTGTTAAAGACTATTCTAAAGGTCAAGAAATTGAAGCTAAAATCATTGACGTTGATGTAGAAAAAGAACGCATCAGCTTGGGTATCAAACAGTTGTCTGAAGATACTGTAAGCGAAGCTTTGTCTGGTTTGAAAAAAGGCGATGTTGTTAAGGCTGTTGTAAAAGCAACCGAAGACAAAGGCATTATTGTTGAAGTAAACGGTTTGTCTACTTTGATTAAAAAAGCTGACTTGTCTAAAGACAAAGCCGGTCAAAATCCGGATAACTTCAAAGAAGGCGATGAAGTAGAAGCCAAAGTTACATCTTTGGATAAGAAAAACGGCAAATTCGGTTTGTCTATCAAAGCCTTAGAAGTAGAAGAAGAAAAGAAAGTTTTGGAAGAATATTCTAACACATCTTCTGGTTCTTCTTTGGGTGACGCTTTGGGCGAAGCTTTGAAAAAAGCCAACTAAGCTTATCTGCGTATAATTGAACAAAAGGGAAGGGTAATTTACTCTTCTCTTTTTTTATAAAGTTCTTTACTTTTTTGTAATTATTCTTTAAATTGAAAGCGAACATAGAGATGTGTTTAGGGCGTCAGAAACCCTTTCTATACTAGTCGCTTTAGCATAAACGACTTAAAATTTGTTATGCCGACTTCTGTTCGTTGGACGGATGTCGGCTGAATAAGGCTATATGGCTGAATAAGCCGAGCCGTTTTAGTATAGTACGGTTTCTGAACATCCGCCCGCTGTTAACGCGGGTTTTATTTTTATATAACAATAAACGGAGTTTAGAAATATGTATAAGAATTTTTTACGCATAGTCATTAGCGGCCGCGCTTTAAACGTCATTTTCAGACACCTTGAAAACGTCATTCTCGGATATATTCCGAGAATCCATGCGAAACACTCTTCTTTGGATACTCGGGACACGCCCGAGTATGACAATGGTAAGAGGCAGTGTTTTGTGTCCGAGAATGACAATCTTGTTGCACAGTGCGGACGTTCTATGATTGAAATGCTCGGCGTCCTCGCCATCATTGGTGTCCTGTCCGTCGGAGGTATTGCCGGCTACTCCAAAGCCATGATGAAATTTAAAATTAATAAGACAATGCAACATATTACTGAAATAGCCGCAAATGTTCAAACTTTATATATGCAACAAAAAGATTTTAGCGGGTTAAGCTCTATCAGGCAAATGGTTATTCCTGATGATTTAGACAAAGGCGTATCAAATCAAGGTATATCCATAAATGAACAATGGAATAATGAAAAATTTTTCTCAATAAGATATTTTGGCTTATCCAAAGAAGCCTGCTTTGCTTTAGCAACTGCTGATTGGGGTTCTGTTTCATCTTCCGGAGTATATGCAATTGTTGTTGGAAATGTCTCTGCTGTTGATTATATTCCTCAAGATGCTCCAACAGAAGGTTCTAATTTTGATAATACTTATGGGAACAACCATTCAGACTCCTATTATGCAACTACAAAATATCTTCCTGTTTCTCCTGCTAAAATTACAAAATTCTGTACTGATGAGGGAGCTGGTGACTATAATGCTAACAGTATAGGAATAATGTTCTCAAAATAAATTATAATATATCTTTAATAATCTTGGTTATTTATATAAATAAAACAAAAACTCCGCTTTTTACAACGGAGTTTAGTTTTTTTGAGGTTAAACTTTTATAAAACTTAGGCAACTTTAGAAGCGTCGCTTTTCTTTTCCGCATCTAAAAAGCCTAATTTTTCTTGAATTTCCCAAATCACACGCAAAGCAGCCAAAGCTTGTTCACCACCAACTCTCGGAGTTGCTTCACCATTAACGCATTTAACAAAATAAGCTAATTCGGCTTGCAAAGGTTGGTTGGTTGGAATAAATAATTGTTCCACACTGCCTTTTAAGCCATAATTCATCCAATCCGGAATTTCTTCTTGGTTTACATAAGGCATACGGCCTTGGGTGTGCACATTGATAGATTGATTGATAAAATCCATATCAATATAGTTGGTGTCTGTGGTAACAGTCAAAGTGCGTACCCGTGATTGAGTGATACGGCTGGCGGTTAAATTGGCGGTTGCGCCATTTTCAAATTCCAATAAAGCGCTAATATAGTCTTTACCTAGAGGGCTTTCTTTGGTTTTTACAGAAGCGGCCTGCACATTAATAACCGGAGATTTCATTAAAGATTGCACCACTTCCACGTCATGAATCATTAAGTCCATAGACACATCAACATCGGTGATGCGTCCGCTGGCTGCCGACATACGCTGTGCCGTCATAGAACGGATTTTGGTTGTGTCAGACAAAAGTTTGCTCATTTGTTCAACCGCTGGATTAAAGCGTTCAATATGTCCAACCATCAAAACCACATTATTGTTTTTAGCGGCGTTAATCAAACGCATACAGCCTTCTTCGGTGGTTGCCAAAGGTTTTTCCATCATACAATGGATACCGTGATTCATAAAAAATTCGCCCACGTCAGCGTGTGTAACCGAAGTAGTCACAACGCTTACCGCGTCAACGTTTGCCACCACTTCTTCCATAGAAGAAAAAGCTTTGATATTATATGTTTCAGCGGCGGCTTTGGCTGCTTCTGGAAACACATCATAAACACCGACAAGTTCAACACCTTGCAGGTTTTTATAAGTTTTAAGGTGGTTTTTACCCATCATGCCGGCACCGATAACGGCAACCCTAATTGTTTTAGTCATTGAAAATCCTTATTATTTAGCTAATTACATATTTTATATGGCTTTTATATAACACAGCTTTGTCTAAAATGCTTTTAACAATATGTTACAAATTGTTACAGAGGGCATATATATTAAAGTAAGCATAAGGTGAAAAGTCTATTGACGTTTATGAAAAATGGTTATAAATTAGGCTATCAAAAAAATGAAAAAGAGTGAAAAATGACGTTTGTTACAACTTATATATTTCGAATTATCCCTTAGGGGATTGCACTTCTTTTTTACATAAAATTTTCTGAAAATCAAACACTTAAATAATCAATTTTTGATAGGTATAAAATTATGACAAAGTACTATGCTGATGTAAAAGCAAAGCCTGACTTTGTGGCACTTGAAAAAGAAGTGCTGAAGTTCTGGGAAGAAGATAAAACTTTTGAAAAGTCTGTGCATAACCGCGACGGCGCGGCGGAATTTGTTTTTTATGACGGACCTCCGTTTGCCAACGGCACGCCGCACTATGGGCACATTATGGTGTCGTATGTTAAAGACGTGGTGGCGCGTTTTCAGACTATGGACGGCAAAAAAGTGGAACGTCGCTTGGGGTGGGATTGCCACGGTTTGCCGGCGGAAATGGCGGCCGAAAAACAGCTTGGCGTTTCTGGACGTAAACAAATTGAGGCTTACGGCGTGGAAAAATTCAATAACTTCTGCCGTTCGGATGTGCTGAAATATTCCGGAATTTGGGTAGAATTGTTTAAGCGCATTGGTCGCTGGGTTGATTTTAGCCGTGATTACAAGACAATGAATTTGCCGTTTATGGAAAGTGTTATTCATAATTTCAAAGAGTTGTATGATAAAGGTTTGGTTTATGAAGATTACCGCGTTTTGCCATATTCTTGGGCGGCGGAAACCCCGCTTTCCAACTTTGAGGTAAATTTGGGTTACAAAGACAAAACCGACACGGCGATTACCGTTATGTTTAAGTTGGAGACCGGTCAAAAGATTTTGGTTTGGACCACAACACCATGGACTTTGCCGTCAAACCTGATGTTGGCAGTTGGTAAAGACATTGACTATGCGGTTATGGAAGAAAACGGACAGCAATATATTTTGGCTGAGGCTCGTTTGGGTGGCTATAAAAAGCAGTTGGAAAACGCCGTTTTGGTTAAAAAAATCAAAGGTGCTGAGTTGCTGGGTTTGAGTTATGAACCAATGTTTCCGTATTTCCAAAAACTAAAAGAAAAGGGTGCGTTCAAAATTTTGAGCGGCGAGTTTGTTTCCACCGAAGACGGTACCGGTGTTGTGCACATTGCCCCAGGGTTTGGTCAAGACGACTTTGAAGCCTGCCGCGCCTATGACGAAAACTTTCCGGTAGTTTGTCCGGTTGACGAGGCCGGTAAGTTTACCGCTGAAGTTTCGGATTATGAAGGCAAGCAAGTGTTTGAAACCAATGAACCGATTTTGGCTTGGTTAAAGGCTAATGGTATTTTGGTTAAAAAAGAACAATATACGCACACATATCCGTTCTGTTGGCGTACGGACACTCCGCTGATTTATAAAGCGATGAGTTCTTGGTTTGTAAAGGTTACGGATTTCCGCGATGAAATGGTGCGTCTAAACCAACAAATCAACTGGATTCCGGGACACATTAAAGACGGACGTTTCGGCAAATGGCTGGAGGGTGCCCGCGACTGGTCAATTTCCCGCAATCGTTTTTGGGGAACGCCGATTCCGGTTTGGAAATCCGATAATCCGGCTTTTCCAAGGGTTGATGTTTTTGGCTCGGTGGCCGAAATTAAAGCCGCAACCGGTATTGATGTGGATAACCTGCATAAGCCGTATATTGATGATGTGGTATATCCGAATCCGGACGATAAAAGCGGCAAGACAATGATGCGCCGTGTCAGCGATGTGTTTGACTGCTGGTTTGAATCCGGTTCTATGCCGTATGCGCAAATTCACTATCCGTTTGAAAATAAAGAGTGGTTTGAAAATCATTTTCCGGCGGATTTTATTGTGGAAGCAATCGACCAGACCCGCGGTTGGTTCTATACCTTGACTGTGTTGTCAACCGCTTTGCACCATAAACCGGCGTTTAAAAACTGTATCTGTACCGGTTTGCTGATGGCCGAAGGCGGACAAAAGCTTTCTAAACGCTTGAAAAATTATCCGGATCCGAATGAAATTTTGGATTCTATCGGTTCAGACGCTTTGCGTTGGTTCTTAGTGTCTTCTCCAGTTTTGAAAGGCGGCAACGTGGCTGTGGATAAAGAAGGTAAGGAAATAGCCAAAGCATCCCGCGCGGCAATGATTCCGTTGTGGAACGCTTTTTATTTCTTCACTTTGTACGCCAATGCCGAGGATTATGAAGCTAAAGAAATTTATTCTTCCGATGAGGCGATTGACAACTATATTCTTTCTAAGCTGAAAAATTTGGCTGTTGTGGTTAAGAAAGATTTAGAAACCTATGAAGTTGCCGACGCTTGCGCTAAAGTTTCCGACTTTATGGAAATTCTGAACAACTGGTATATTCGCCGTACTCGTGATCGTTTCTGGGAAGGTGAACACAACGCGTTTGACACTTTGTACACTGTTTTGGTAAACGTCAGCAAAATTGCCGCACCGTTGATGCCGTTTATTTGCGAATATGTTTACAAAACTTTGACCAAAGGCGAGTCTGTACATTTGTGCGATTATCCGAAACTTGAAGAAATTAAGGCCGATGACGCTTTGATGGCGGACATGGATTTTGTGCAAGATTTGTGTTCTACCGGTAAATTTATTCGTGAAGAGAAGAATTTGCGCAATCGTCTGCCGTTGGCTTCTATGACTTTGATTGGTGCCAAACTTTCGTCGGCATATCAAGAAATTGTTAAAGACGAACTTAATGTAAAAGAAGTGAAATTTGATGACAATTTGGATAATTACGCCAGCAAAAAGGTTTATTTATACACTCCGCTTTTAGGCAAAACTTTGGGCAAAAATATGGGCGCGGTGATGGCCGCTTATAAGCAAGGTCAATGGACTTTGAATACGGATGGCACGCTTTCTATTGGCGGACAAACTTTAACTTCGGATTTGTTTGAAGTTCGTTTGGAAATGAAAGACGGGGTTGCCGGTCAGGCGTTTGACAGCAACAAGGCGGTTTTGACTTTGGATACGGTTGTAACCGACAGTCTGAAACGCGAAGGCATGGCGCGCGACTTTGTGCGTTTAATTCAGACTTTGCGTAAAGATAAGGATTTTAACATTTCCGACCGCATTGAGTTGCATTATCAAACAGCAAATGCTGAATTAGCCAAAGCTTTGACGGAAAACGAAAAGTATATTTCTGAACAAGTGTTGGCCGTCAAAGTTGAACCGACTTGCGCCAGTGGCAATGAGGCCGATATTGAAGGCGGTTTGGTTGTGTATGACGCCTTTAAGCATTGCGCTTAAAAATTTGTTTTCTAGTGGCGGGAGAGGGCTGTGTTTACAGCCCTCTCCCTATATCAAAAAATAATCTTTACTTTTGAGATATTTACTTATAATGTTAAAAACGGATAGACAATAGTCTGTCTGGGGTGTCGTAGCCTCTGTTCATTCGTCTTTGTGTTAGACGTTAATTAAGCATGCCTTCTAGCGAAAGCTGGAAGGTAGCAAAATATGCTTATGCTAATATGCTACACTATTTAATGAACATAGTTACGAACTTCCAGCTGCCTTGTCGGCGGCTTTTTCGTTATTATATATAAAAAAGGGAGTTTTTAACAAAATGAATAAGACAAATGAAAACGGCCGCAGTATGATTGAAATGCTGGGCGTATTGGCCATTATCGGTGTACTGTCCGTCGGCGGAATTGCCGGCTATTCAAAGGCCATGATGCAATTTAAGATTAATAAGTCAATTAATCAAGTGTCAGAGATTGTCGCAAATGTCAGAACGCTATATGCACAGCAAAAGACTTGCGAAGGATTAAATATCTCAACGGCGCTGTCCATGGGAGCTATTCCGGATGATTTATCAACTATTGTTTCCGGAAGTTATTCTGTGAGCAATATTTTTGGCGGATATATAGATGTTAATTGTGTTTGGGCGAGATATGATAAACCGGATACTTATACAAAAAGCTTTTCTATTGTTTTTCAGGGAATGCCGAAAGATGCCTGTGTGGCATTGGCAACCAAGGATTGGGGTTCTGCTTCATCCACGGGACTGACGGCAATGCAAGTTTATGGTGGACATTTGTCAGGATATTACGATTATATGGGCAGCACCGGCTCTAATTGTGTCGGCAGTGAAGGATATCTTGTTCAGGCTTGTACAAATGGCTCGACACCATCAGTTCCCATTTCTCCAAGTTTATTATCCAGAGCATGTGAGTGTTCAGGGAATAATTGTGCGATAGCGTGGTTTTTCAATTAATTAAAATAAAAAAGTCTTGTTAAATAACAAGACTTTTTTATTGGCGGAGCGTATAGGACTCGAACCTATGCATCCTTTTAAGGGGATGACGGATTAGCAATCCGCTGCATTACCACTCTGCCAACGCTCCATAGCGGTAACGAAAATATTTTTATCCTATGTTTATAGTCTAGTCAACTGTTTTTTTCTGTTTTTGTGAATTAATTTCCAACCATTGAAAAAAAGTTACCATTGATTATGTAAAAATATAGGAGAAAACGCATGGAATTATATTTATTAATAGCTCTTTTGTTTATTTATTTGATAACAGCCGCTATGGTTCAAAAAACAATAGTTCATCGGATTTGGACATTGGCGTTTATAGCGTCTTTTATTGTAACTGCTGTTGCCATTGGTTTTTTACGGGTAACAAATCAAGATGTGATGATGTCAGCCGACAATTTGAATTGGTACTATCTTTTATATGTGTTTGGTTCAATGTCTGTTGTGCTTGGTTTTATTAATTTATGGATGTATCGTCGCCCGTTGTGGCAGATTTTACATAATGAAGATACGGATGACGACAAAGAATAATTGCAAATTTATGTTTTTTGTGTAATATACCCCTAAAACAAAGGGACAGTATCATGTTACGCATTAACAATATTTCTATGCCGTTGAACGCAAACGAACAACAGTTGAAGCAAAAAGCCGCGCAAAAACTTGGCGTGAAAGAAACCGAACTCCAAAATTTTGCCGTGTCCAAAAAATCGGTGGACGCACGCAACAAAAATAATGTGCATTTTGTGTATAGCGTGGATTGTGAGGCTCAAACAAATATTGCCGATAAAGACATAGAACAGCTGCCGGAAATTGCTTCTTTGGTATATAATATAAAAGACAGTGGATTGCGTCCGGTTGTGGTGGGAAGCGGTCCGGCCGGAATGTTTGCCGGTTTAGCATTGGCCGAAGCCGGTTTATGTCCAATTATTTTAGAACGCGGCGCCGCTGTGGAACAGCGACAAAAAGATGTTGCGCAATTTTGGCAAAACGGGGAATTAAAAACGGATTCTAATGTGCAGTTTGGAGAAGGTGGAGCCGGAACTTTTTCTGACGGCAAGTTGATGACCGGTATAAAAAAAGATAAATTTACTTTTAAAGTTCTACATGAATTTGCGCTGGCGGGAGCTCCAAAAGAAATTCTTTATTTAGCCAAGCCGCATATCGGGACGGATAATTTGCGTTTGGTCGTGAAAAATATTCGCAAAAAAATAATTTCTTTGGGCGGAGAATATCGCTTTAACAGCAAATTAGACTCTCTTATTATCAAAAATAATAAATTACAGGCCATAAAAGTTGCTCATGAAAATGAAATATACGAACTTTCGACGGATAGATTGTTTTTAGCCATAGGACATAGCGCGCGTGATACTTTTGAAATGTTGTATAAATCCGGCGTGCATATGGAACAAAAGCCGTTTTCCGTCGGCGCCAGAATTGAGCATAAACAAAGCCTGATTAATAAGGCGCAATATGGAAAAGCGGCGGAAAGTCCATATTTGGGCGCCGCGGATTATAAAATGGCGGTACATTTGCCGAACGGACGTTCTGTTTATACTTTTTGCATGTGTCCGGGGGGAGTCGTGGTGGCGGCTGCTTCAGAAACGGGGAGAGTTGTGACAAATGGAATGAGCGAGTTCTCCCGTAGTGCAGAAAACGCAAATGCGGCTTTGTTAGTTGGTGTTTCGGAAAAAGATTTTGGCAGTGACAATCCTCTGGCTGGAATGTATTTCCAACGGAAATTGGAAGAAAGAGCATTTATTGCCGGAGATAGAACCTATAAGGCTCCGGCACAGCTGGTTGGAGATTTTTTGGCGGCTAAACAATCAAAGAAATTGGGCGATGTTTGTCCATCATATCGTCCGGGGGTTGTTTTGGGTGGTTTTGACAAGGTTTTGCCGGACGATATCATAAATTCTTTGCGTTTGGGTATTGTGCAAATGTCTAAAAAGTTGCGAGGGTTTGATTGTTATGACGCTGTTTTAACCGGCGTTGAGACCCGAAGTTCGTCACCAGTGCGCATTATTCGTGATGAAACCATGCAAAGCAATATAAAAGGATTGTATCCGTGCGGCGAAGGAGCTGGGTACGCCGGCGGAATCACTTCGGCGGCGGCAGATGGATTAAAAGCTGTTTATACTTTGTCCGAAAAAAATTAACAGAGAAATATTGACATTTTAAATGTTCTGTTTAGTATAGAACAAAAATAGAACGAGGAATTATGTCGGCCAAAATAGCATTAGTGGATTGCGATAGTTTTTTTGTATCGTGTGAACAAGCGGAAAATACGTCTTTGCAAAATAAGGCGGTGTGCGTGGTGTCCGGTGAAAACGGATGCGTTGTTTCCCGTTCAAAAGCCGCTAAGCAACTTGGTGTTAAAATGGGACAGCCCTGTTTTATGGCAAAAAAAGAATTTCCGAATGTTTATTATATTAACAGCCGCCATGAGCTGTATAGAAATTATTCGCAAAAAGTTATGGCGTGTTTAAAAAGTTTTACGCCTGATGTTGAAATTTGTTCAATTGATGAAGCTTATATGAATTTGCACGGGCTTGATAACTTGTATCATAAAGATTTTTTCCAGCTGGCGCAGTCAATCCGTCAAAAAATTTTCCAAGAGTGCAAAATACCTGTATCAATAGGAATAAGTTCATCCAAGCTTTTAGCCAAATTGGCCAGCGACAAAGCAAAAAAAGAAGATGGTGTTTGCATAATCAATCAAGCGGATTTACCAAAGATATTGGCGGATACTTGTTTGGAGGATGTTTGCGGTTTTGGGCGTCAGCATACGGCAAAAATGAAAATGCGGGGGATATTTAATTGTTCCGAATTTGTGGAACAAAGTGATTCTTGGATACGCCAAAGTTTGGGTATTGTCGGTTTGGATTTGAAGTATGAATTGCTGGGGCATTTGATTAACAAAGTTCAGGCAAAGCAAAATTTGCCAAAATCTATTCAAAACACGGCAGCTTTAAGCAAATTTACGACAGATGAAAGCATATTGAGAGCATCGCTAAAATATCATGTTCATTGTGCCGGTCGTAAACTAAGGTCATATAATTGTTTTTGTCAAACAGTAGGAATTATGTTGCGGACAAAAGATTTTAGAGTTTATACGGATTATCTCAAATTATCTCAGCCGACAAATGGCGAAAACGCGATTTTTTTGGCTGTTCAACAATTGTTGAAAAAAGTTTACATCCCCAATGTGGTTTATCGCAGTAGCGGAATAATGCTGGAGCATTTGCATAGTCAAAATGATTTTCAGCCGAATTTATTTGCTGAACCGGATTATATTGATGATAAAATTAGCCGAGTTATGGATGAACTTGAAAAAAAATTTGGAAAGAATATTATAAAAAATGGACTATTTTAAGATAATTGAAAAAAAATGAACAAAAGTTGACAAATTTTTGTTGAATTTATGAAAAAAATTTGTTTTAATAGATTAATAATTCATTTTTTTAGGAGAACTGTCATGGCAAAAGAAAATAATGACATAAATGAAAAAGTAGATAATGTTGAGCAAAATATAGACGAACAAGATAATAATGAAGTTACTGAAGACGAACAATACGTTCAAAATTTGAGCGAAATAGAGCCGTTGCAGGAAGACGAATTTAAATACAGGGTTGTCAGCGGTTTGTTTCTGACCTCAGAAGATAAAGATTGGGCTGAAGAAGAACTAGCCACTCTCATACATGAAGGAATAATCAAAGAGGGCGAAACAATTTCACCAGATTCACCGGCATATAATAGAATATATAAAGATTATATGGATGCGGTGTGCGAAGAAATGAAAGACAACGCATTTTCGTTGAATGCAAGCAATGTCAACGCCAGTCTGGAAACAATGTATAAACTCATGGACATGAAAATTGCGTCAGATAATCAATTCAGTGTTTCTGAAATAGAAAAAACAGCCCGTCGCCGTATTTCTGAAATTCCTCAATTGCAAGAAACATTTGAAGTGGTTAACGCCGGACGCGATATCTATAACATGATTGCGGCAAATGGCGAAATTGTTACAACTCAAATCGAGGTCGAAAATAAAGTCCAGTTATTGGAAGACTTGTATAACGCCAATATTATGGATCAGGAACAAATGGCTCATGGTTATCATAATATTGCTATTTTGATGGAACGCTTATCCCGTCAAAAAACAGAATCTCTTGGTAAAAACGCTGAAAGAATTGCGTCTTATGATTATATGAGCAAAGCTCTGCGTTTAACCGGCAATCCACAATTGATTAAGACTTGTTTTGAGTATTTACCGAATAGCGCGACAAATAAAATGTTGTTTGTCCGCGAGGCTTGTGACAGAGCTTTGGAAGCAAACATTGGAGATGAGTCTGCTTTGTTTAAAATTCACAATTTATACAGCAAGTCAATTTTGGAAGAGCAAAAGAATTTGCATTTCAATGAATTGCCGAAGGCTCAATATCAAGAAGCGGTTTATCACTATCGCGAAGCCTTAAAATATGCCGGAACACCGGAAATGAAGGTCAAAGTTTTGCGTAGTTTGGCAAAATTGCAAAATCGTTTTTCTTCAGAACAGGCCTTTGAAACACGCTATGAATTGGCTGAAAAGTATTTAGAAGGAAAAATTAAGGTTCGTGAATTGTTAAAATTGTCCCTAGAAACAAGAAATTCAGCTACAAAGCAAATTCTTTTGGAGGGAGCCGCTAATGAATTAATTGACAGCAACGGGATTAAAAAAGAAGAAAAATCTTTGTTGCTTTCAAATGTTGTTCACCAATTGCGTCCGATGTATGAGAAAGAACATCCGGAAAAATTGGAAGTTTTGGATAAAATTGAGAAAAAATACTGTCAGAAAGAACCGAAAAAGACATTTAATATTTCTCGTTTTTCTTCAAAAGGAAATGATTATTTCAAATAATTTGTTTTCTGTTTTATAAATAATATAATGTTTACAACATCAAAACGCCGCGGACAAAATCATGTCAACGGCGTTTTGAATATTAAAGAGATTAATAAAACATCAGATTGAAATTGGACCCACTACTGCATGCTGTCGCGGCCAAAGAAACCGGAATAGGCACGGAAACGGTGGAATCCCCAGGGCATCCGGCTACAGACCAGTCACTGGCATAGCCGTTGCATTTTGGAAAGTTGTATGTGGAATTTGAAAATCCGTCATCATTAACTGAAACGGCGATTAATCCAGTGGAAGATGTTCCCCAATCCATGGTTGCTAACGCGACACAAGCTTCTTTAGGGAGATTATAGACTCTAATAATAAATGCATCATCAGTATCGCCGACTGAATTATGCCAAGCATAACTATCGGCGCTAGTTCGAATCCGAATATTACCGCCAAAAATGTTTTTAATATTTCCACTGGAATCTATTGTTAAATCATCAGGAATAGCCCCCATTTGAATTGCTGAATCTTCATCTAATCCATTATAATCTTTTTGCTGAAGATACAATGTGCGAATATTTGTGACAATCTGCGAAATTTGTTCCGCTGTTTTATTAATTTTGAATTTCATCATGGCTTTGGAATAGCCAGCAATCCCTCCAACGCTCAACACCCCGATGATGGCGAGAACGCCGAGCATTTCAATCATGCTTCGTCCAATCGGGTTTGTTTGTCTGGTCACTGCTTGCGCTTTTCTCACTCGTGTACTACTTTGTACACGTCGTTCCAAAAGTGCGGCGTATTGACACACAACATCCAAACCCTTAGTAAGACTCCCTTTATGGTCATTATCGGGCTTAAAACATATCCTCCTTCTATTGTCATACTCGGGCTTGACCCGAGTATCTAGATTATCGGGACAAGCCCGATAATGACAGCTTCGAAAAGCCGACTCAAATTTTTCCCAAAAGTGGCAAAAACCGCGTGTAGAAGCTTTAAAACGCTCTGAAATCGAAAGTCTAGGATTTACAGAGAGAGAGAGAGAGACCTTTGAATAAAATTTTTCATTTTTTTCCTCATAAAAATTTATTTTTAATTCTGTATCAATTTTAAAAAAGAAATATAAAAAATAAGTTAAAGAATTTAAAATAAAAATAAGGCAGAAAACAACTTATTCTGCCTAATTTTCCATTTTGTAAAAAATAGATTAACCGTTTACAACATCTTGCAAAGCTTTACCGGCTTTGAATTTAGCAACGTTACGAGCCGGAACGTTTACTGTTTGACGTGTACGTGGGTTAATAGCGGTTGTGGCTGCTCTTTTAGATGTGGCAAATGTACCAAAGCCAACCAAGCGAACATCGTCACCATTTTTCAATGCATCGGAAACAGATGAAATAAATGCGTCCAAAGCTTTGGCAGAATCAGTTTTTGTTAAGCCAGAAGCAGAAGCAATGTTATCAATCAATTCACTTTTATTCATTTTTGTATTCCTCTTTAAGTTATTATTTCTCTGAGAAATCTTTCTCGCTTTTTATCTAATAAAATTAAATGAGGTTTGTCAAATAAAAAATACGCTGAATCTCCCAAAAAATCTATATATTGAGGTGATTTTTGCAAAAATGTGGGATAATTTTATTCATATTTGACATTACAAAGGATTTAAAGTAGGCTAAAAGGTTGTAAAGGAGCAAATTTTATGAATATAAAAAGATATGGCTTGATTTTTCTTTGTCTTTTGACCGCCTGTGGAGAATCGGATAAAAGTGAAATTTATAATGAAAATAACACAAACGTTGTTAACGGCGTTGTGTATGATATCAATGAAAAACCAATTAATGGACTATATAAAATATATTACACTAATGGCAACGTCAAAATGGAAGTCGAAAGTAAAAACGGTAAACCTGATGGAAAGGGAGTTTTTTACGATGAAGACGGAAACGTTTTATTTGAGGGGTATTTTAAAAACGGCTTGACGAATGGCAAAATGATTAATTTTTATCCAGACGGTTCCGTTCATAATGAAATGTATTATACCGATGGTGTGCAGGATGGTGTTTATAAAACATTTAACAAAGATGGTACCTTAGCCGTGGAAGTAACTTTTGAAAAAGGAAAGGCCGTAAACGGTTACGCTATTATTCAAGAGCATAAAATAGAAATGTCTCCTGAAGATTTAAACGAGTTATCCTCTGAAAAGCAGCCGCAATAACAGCGGTTGTTTTTTTAGAAATAAGTTTTATATATAAAAATATATTATAAAAAATCGAATCGGATTGATTAATAAAATTATTATAAAACAAAATGTTATATTTTAAATATGAAAAATTCTTAGTTGAGACAAAAAGCTTATTTATTTAAAAAAACATTTAAAATACGTGTTTCTGAAAAAAATTTTGTACATTTTTTGTTAAAAACTAAAAAAATGCTTAACAAATGATTAATTTTCTGCTAATAATAAATCTAGTATTTAATAGAAGAGTGAATTTTATTCAGAGAAAAACTGGAGGATATAATGAAAAATTTAACAAAAATGTTGGTTTTGGTTTTGGCGGCTGGTTTAACAGCTTGTGCCAGCGATGAAGAACCTGCTGGTCGTAACTATCGTTATGTGGGAAACAATGGCGGTTGCGGTGAAGCTTTAATCCAAGAAAAACCAGCTCCTGTTCGCCAATATCAGCCCGCGCCTGTTCCGGCTGCTCGTCCTTGTGGCACTTGTCAGGCTGCTGCGCCGGCTCCACGTCCTTGCGGCGGTTGTCAACCAACAGAATACACAGTTAGAACGCCAGTGAAAGTTGTTTATAAAAACACAACATATCATACGGTTTATGAACCTCGTACTTATGAAACAACTTCATTTGAAACTCGACCATTTAATCGTGGTGAAGCTTGCGCTTCCGGAAATTGCGTAGAAACTCAAAACGCAGTAGTTGGTCAGCCAGTTGTTACTCGTCAACCGGTTTTGCAACAACCTGTTCCTACGGCTCAAGAAACTGTCGAGGTTTATGAAAAATAATAAATAAGAATTTGTTTTTCTCTAGACTCCACATATAGTGTCATATGTGGAGTTTTAGTTTGTGTAAACTATTTTATTTTAAAAGAGTGGCAACAAATTGTGGTAAGGTTGTGCCGGCTAAACCCTCAATATGCTTATCAAAAAGGTAGTTGTTAGAGGTTGTTTCCAAATTAAATTCATAAGTGTCCGCTCCGCACATTTTGGCAATTTGCACAAAGCCGGCCGCCGGATAAACCACGCCGGAAGTTCCGACGGATATAAATAAATCACAACTTTTTAAAAGTTGCTCAACCTTGTCCATATACAGCAGGTTTTCACCAAAGAAGACAATGTTTGGTTTAAGCATACCGCTGATTTGGCAATGCGGACAAACATCATCGGCGTGGACATCTCCCCAAGTTTCAAAAACATTTCCGCAGTTGAGGCAAACAATTTGATTAATTTGTCCGTGTATATGATATACATTTTGGTTGCCGGCTTTTTCATGTAAAGTATCAACATTTTGCGTTATCACACTGATTTTAGCTGGATAATTTTTTTGTAGTTTGGTTATTGCTAAATGCGCGGAATTAGGTTGAGCTTTATATAATTCCGGCCTTAATTCATTATAAAAATCGTGTACATATTCCGGATTTCGCTCAAAAGCTTCAATAGTTGCCACATCTTCCACTCGATGTTTGTTCCACAAACCATTTTCCGCCCGAAAGGTGGAAAGTCCGGATTCTGCGGAAATTCCGGCACCGGTTAGAATTACAATGTTTTTATATTGTTTGGTCATTAACAATTTCCTGATACAATTGTTCGTTGCTTGTAAATTTCAGGTCGCTGTTTTTGATGTTGGCGCGATAACTGTCTAAATTTTGATACATTTTATCAATTTGCTTTGTCAAAAGTCCTTCTTTTGATAAATCTTTATCCGGTAAAATTTCGGCAAAACCCTTGCTTTGAAAATTCTGAGCATTAGAACTTTGTTCGCCGCGGCTGGCGTTGCTTGGCAACGGCACCAACAACATCGGAATATTTAAACTCCAAAATTCAAAAATAGCGTTAGAGCCGGAACGAGTGACCACAATATCGGTAGCGGCGAGTAAGTCTTTAAATTCTTTATCCACAAATTCAAATTGCGCGTAGCCTTTGCGTTGCAAGTTTGTTTTTTGACCTTTGCCGCAAATGTGAATGACCTGATATTTTTGCAACAAAGCGTCAATATTTTGAGCCACGGCTTTGTTTAGGCTTTGCGCTCCCAGACTGCCGCCGACAAACATCACAATCGGTTTATCATTGCTAAAGTCGCACATCTTAAACGCCGCATTTTTGTCGCCGTTTTTCAGTCTGTCGGAAAGCACCGGACCGATATAGCAAACTTTTTGCGGCGTTCGCACATATTTGACCGTGTCAATAAAGGTGGTGAAGAATTTGTCAACAAAGGGCAGGGACATTTTATTGGCAAGCCCCGGGGTTAAATCGGACTCGTGCATAAAAATTTTGCGCCGGTTTAAAAAGCCTCCCACCACGACCGGAAAAGATACAAATCCGCCTTTAGAAAAAATTATATCCGGTTTTTCTCGATGAATGATATAAGCGGCCTGGCAAATGCCTAACGGAATTTTGAAAGCGTCTTTAAGATTCTGCCACGAAAAATAGCGGCGTAGCTTACCGGTTTTAATTTTATAATATTTCACACCGTCAATTTTGCCGATAAGGTCTTTTTCAATACCTGTTTCCGAGCCGACATAAACAATGTCCCAACCATTTTTTTGAAAAACCGGTATAAGGTTTAGATTTAGAGTGACGTGACCGCCGGAACCGCCGCCGGTAAACATGATTTTTTTCATATCAAGATGCCTTTTCTTCAGAATTATTAAGGTTGTTTGAGTTGTCGCTTATAGTTAAAATTTCTGTGTCATCCGGCTCAAAATTAATTTGTTTGTTTGCTTTGGCGCCATATTCTTTCAATCGTCCGGCCAGCGACAAGGCGTTGCCTTTACCGGTAGCTAATTTGGAGATAGCTGCTTTATAACTGCTTTGCGCCGAGGTTAATGCTCTGTCAATTTTTAGCATATCTTCCACAAAATTAGCCAGTTTATCATATAATGAACCGCCGACATCGGCAATTTTTTGCACGTTTTTGTTGCGCGTTTCTATTTGCCATAAATTTTCCACCGTGCGTAAAATCGGCAACAGTGAGGAAGGTGTGGTTAACGCCACATTCTTTTTATATGCGTAGTCATAAAGCGATGCGTCTTTTTTTATGGCTTCAACAAACGCGCTTTCAATCGGTATAAAAATAACCACATAGTCAAGCGATTCTTCTTTTAAAAGTTTTTGATAGTCTTTGCAAGACAGTTCGTCGATATGGTTGCGCAAACATTGCAAATGGCGTTGCAAAGCGGCGGTTTTTTCTATTTCATTATCAGAATTTACATAAGTGATGTAGTCATTCATCGAAACTTTGGAGTCAATGATAACGCCGCGGTCGTTAGGCAAGCGGACAACCACATCAGGCCGTAGGTTTTGATTGTTTTCATTTTTGAAGTTTTCTTGTGTGTAATAAACAATGTCTTTAGACAATCCAGCCACTTCCAAAATGCGGTTGAGTTCAATTTCTCCCCAGTCTCCTTGCATTTTTTTGTTGCCGCGCAAGGCATTGGTCAAATTTTGCGCATCTTGGCTAAGGGAGTGATTCATATCCATAAGTTGTTTAAATTGTTCGTCAAAACTTGTTTTATTTTTAATGCTTTCGGTGTTAGCTTTGTTTACCTCGTTTTTAAAGGATTCCAGTTGTGTGCGAAAAGGCAAAAGAACTGTGCTCAACACTTGACTTTGCGCTTCGTTTAAGCGTCGGGACTGCGTATTAAGAATTTCATTGGAAATATCGCGGAATTTTAATTCTAAATCTTTTTTATTGTTTTCAATATCCTGAATTCTTTCCTGCATATGTTGCTTTTGTGTCTGTAAAATTGTTTGCAGACGGGTGTTTTCAGTATTAAGGCGGTAATTTTCGTCATCTAATTGCTTTTTTGCCGCGGCTAATTCATTGAGTTGCCGCTCAAGTTCTTCGTTTATGACCAAAATTCTGGTGTTTTTATTGAAACTCCAACCCAAAAAACCGCCGCACACGCAAAGCAACACCGCTAAAGCAATAATTCCGTAAAGCATAAAAAATCTCCGCAAACGTAAATAATATGAAAATTATAAGAGGTTTCGGGATAAATGCAACGCTAAAAGTCGGTTATCAACTTTAATCTTTTATGTGCAAAAACAATATTATTGTGGACGAATACAAATTTTTAACTTAAATTTATGGTGATAAAGGAAATCTCTTTAGAAGGAAAATAAAAATGAATAAAGTGCAAAGTGATTTTTTAAATGATATTAAAGATGGCAAAGTTGCTGTGACTGTGTTTTTGATTAATGGTGTAAAATTACAGGGAATTATCACTCAGCAAGATGAAGAAAGCTTGTTGTTGCGCCGTGATGGACATACTCAGTTGGTTTATAAACACGCCGTTTCCACAATTATGCCAAGCGTGGCCGTGGACATTGCTGAAGAATAGCCTTTGATAGAAGTTCAGCAAAATAGAAAATTCAATGCGGCAGTGATTTGCCCTGAAGTTTTTGGCGAACCGAACAGTCTTTCGCCGGAAAGCCGTTTGGCCGAGGCGGAAGGTTTGGCGTTAGCCATTCGCTTGAATGTGGTCTATAAAGAAAGTTTGAAACTCAAAGAAATAAAACCGGCGGCTTATTTCAGCAAAGGTTTTTTAGAACGTTTCAAACCTCTGATTGCTGAAAATAATATTGAATTGCTGATTGTCGATACACGCTTGAGCCCTATTCAACAGCGCAATCTGGAACGTGAACTAAAACTTAAAGTTATTGATCGTACGGCTTTGATTTTAGAAATTTTTGGCGAACGTGCGCAAACAAAAGAAGGGGCAATGCAAGTGGAATTGGCGCATTTAACCTATCAGCGCTCACGTTTGGTGCGCAGTTGGACCCACTTGGAACGCCAACGAGGCGGAGCCGGATTTTTGGGCGGACCGGGGGAAACGCAAATTGAATTGGACAGGCGTGTTATCGACGATAAAATCGTCCGAATTAAGAAAGATTTGGAAAAGGTGCGGCAAACCCGAGGAATTCAACGAAGCGCGCGGCGCAAAGTTCCTTATCCAGTGGTGGCTCTAGTCGGTTACACCAATGCCGGCAAATCGACTTTATTTAATTATCTGGCCGATAGTCGGGTTATGGCGGCCGATATGTTGTTTGCCACGCTTGATCCGACAATGCGTAAAATCAGTTTGTCGGGCGGGCGTGAAGTGATACTTTCGGACACGGTTGGGTTTATTTCTGATTTGCCCCACGAGTTGGTTATGGCTTTTCGCGCCACGCTTGAGGAAGTGCTGAATGCCGACATAATTTTGCATGTTCGCGATGTTTCCAATCCGGATAATCAAGAACAATGTGCCGATGTTTTAGCCGTTTTGGCGCATTTGGGACTAAAGGAAATTAAAACTGCCGACAAT
Source organism: uncultured Alphaproteobacteria bacterium (assembly GCA_934254675.1). Lineage (GTDB taxonomy): Bacteria > Pseudomonadota > Alphaproteobacteria > RF32 > CAG-239 > RUG410. The sequence continues at coordinate 90,610 of CAKQLP010000005.1, forward strand.
TATATTGAAGTGTTTAACAAGGCTGATTTGCTGCCGCCGGAAGATTTGCCGCGTTGGCAAGCCAAAACCGCAAACAGCGCAAATTTGGTGCTGACTTCGGCCATAAGCGGCGAGGGGTGTGATAAACTATTGGAATTAATCCGCCAAAAATTAGCGCAAGGTCAAAAAAAGTGTCAAATTGAAATACCTGTGACAGATGGAAAATTGCAAGCTTGGATATATCAAAAAAGCGAAGTGCAACAGCTTGAAAACACTGAACAGACAAATATATTTACAGTTTACCTAAGTTCTGAAAACTTGGCTCGTTTTGAAAAAATGACAGCTGATAATCCTCAGGTTTTGATAAGGAGAAATCTATGAAAAAATTACTAAATGCCTTTCTGCTGTTAGGATTGGCTTCTTGCGTCAATCAACCGACGGCGGCGCGTTATGAAGACGCTTTGTCGGCATGGATAGGGCAAAGTGAAGAGGCTTTGTACAGTGAATGGGGATATCCTAACACCACATATTCTGTTGGTCCCGATAGTTTTATTGCCACATATATTCAAAGCTATAACGAACCGATAGATAGCGACACCGAACCTTATGCCGCTGATATGACGTATTCGGCAATGCGTGTGCCGTCATATGGCTTGCCGACACCGCAAGGAGTTTATTATTGCAAAACCTCGTTCATTATTAATAATGGTATTGTGTCGGATTACAATTTTAACGGCGATGACTGTGTGAGATAAGAAAAACTCCAAACAAAATGTTTGGAGTTTTTCTATACTATTGGGTATTTTATTTCAATCCAAAAGCATCTTTTCCAGAAGGTGTGACAAAAGAAGGTGTTGTCGGTATTTGCGGATGAGTGACGGCTCTTTTTATTTCTTCTTCTGTGAAAATTGGAGAGCCAAACTGATCATATACAGTATTTTTGTTTACAACTTGCTGCCATGTCAGCTGCTTTTCAGCATCGGACATATAGCGTGTCGCATAAGATAAGCTCAAGCGATTCACATCATCTTGACTATATTTTTTACCTGTATCCAAATTAACATGTTCTGTCTTTTTAGTATTGGCGTCAATATAAGCAAAATGACCTTGTTCATCATTGTAGTTTTTGCAAGGAATTGCCACAGGATCGGGAATATCGGCTGTTTGTTGCGGTTCAGAAACGGATTTTTGAGCCTGCTGTGGCGCGGTTTGCGGTGTAGCAGGATTTGCCGCCGGTTTAGGTTTATCCGGTGTTTTTATTCCGCGAAGGGCGTTTAATTGTTCGAGAGTGAGCATTGTTAACTCCTGTTTTGCATTAATAATATTTTGCTTTATCTTGAATCATTTTTGAAACAACTTGGCCATCCAATTTTTGACCTTTGTTTATTTCTGCTGAGTTATTGGATGAAGATTGCATTTTTAAATGTAATTTTGCATAGACGTATTCTCTGGACACCGGTTTTAACCCGCCGTCTTCCTGTTGTTCATAATGGCGCACATTTCTAAAACAGCCGTCGCTGTCCATATTATTCGGATCATAGGTGGTGATGATATCTCCGCGTTGTACCGCCGCGGTCCGGTCTTTTTCTCCAGCACGATCCTTTTTAACTTTGCAGTTATATTCCATTTTTTCGAAATTCATCGCTTGTTTGGGATCCATGAGCTTCCCGCTACCACTAAGCGGAGTGTCGATAACATCTTCGGCAAAACGCAGTTTATCGCGCAAAGCATAATAAATTTCAGGATCTTTAGTAATAATCATTTCACCGCCATAAAAAGCTTTGGCTGTATAAATACCATTATCTGAGCCTAAACCGCCGGCAGGTATTTTACCTCCTTGTGACTTTTCAATAGCCTCATCCATTCTATCAAATGCTGTTTTATAAAAATTATCATTATTTAATCTAGAGTATTTTTGCGGATCAAAAGATAAGTATTCGCTTTTTTTCAAATGTCCTGTTTCATCATAATCTCCAACATCTAGTTTATCGTATTTGCCTATAACCATAAATGTGTTTTCGTCAAAACCCATTTCTTTTAATTTTGTGGATAAAGGTTTATGCTCAGTGACTAGTTCATTATAAATTTCATCTACCATGATATTTCCCCTAAAAAATTATAATATATTTATTAACATATAATAGCAATTTGTTAATAAATAGTCAACAATTCTATTGCAAAAGGAAAATAAATAAAATACAATACAATCTGTGTTATGATAAAATAAAAGGGTATAGATAATGTCAACAACGGCGATTATTATTGGCGGAATAATTTTTATTATTGTTTTCATCATCTGGCAACATGTTTAACCAAACAAAAACTATCTTTAGAGAGTCAAAAAAGTTATTGACTCTCTTTGTTTTTATGCTATTATCCGCCTAGCTAAGACCAGATGTGTAAACATTTGGCCGTTAGTTTTGTGTAAATTTAATAACTTTTAAGGAAAATGTGATGCCTACAATTAATCAGTTAATTCGTAAATCACGAACACCAAAAGTGAAGAGAAACAAAGTTCCAGCTTTGAAAGCTTGTCCACAAAAACGCGGTGTTTGTACAAGGGTTTATACAACAACCCCTAAAAAACCAAACTCAGCTTTGCGTAAAGTGGCTCGTATTCGTCTTACTAATGGCTTTGAAGTAATCAGCTATATCCCTGGTGAAGGTCACAATCTTCAAGAACACTCAGTGGTGCTGATTAGAGGAGGCCGTGTAAAAGACTTGCCAGGTGTTCGTTATCATATCATTCGTGGTACCTTGGATACTCAAGGTGTTTCTAAACGTCGTCAACGCCGTTCTTTGTACGGTGCTAAGAGACCTAAATAGGAGATATAATAATGTCACGTCGTCATAGTGCTGAAAAAAGAATCGTTCTACCTGATGCAAAATTTGGCAATAAGGTAGTTGCAAAATTTATTAACAACATCATGGAAGATGGTAAGAAAGCCGTTGCAGAAAAAATTGTATATTCGGCTTTTGACATCATTGCCGCTAAAACCAAACAAGACGCTTTGGAAGTTTTCACAACCGCTTTGGAAAATGTTAAGCCGGTTGTAGAAGTTCGTTCTCGTCGTGTTGGTGGTGCAACTTATCAAGTTCCTTGTGAAGTTCGTGCAGACCGCCGTCAGGCTTTGGCTATCCGCTGGATTATCGGTGCCGCTGCTAAACGTTCTGAAACAACAATGACTGATAGAGTTGCCAATGAATTGTTAGATGCCTTTGCCAATAAGGGTGCCGCTATTAAAAAACGCGAAGATACCCATAGAATGGCAGAAGCCAACAAAGCGTTCGCTCATTACAAGTTCTAATATAAGGAAATTGCAATGGCTAGAACTCATAAATTGGAATTATATAGAAACATTGGTATCATGGCTCATATTGATGCCGGTAAAACAACAACAACCGAACGTATTTTGTTCTATACAGGTGTAAATCACAAAATTGGTGAAACCCACGATGGTGCCGCCACTATGGACTGGATGGAACAAGAACAGGAACGCGGTATTACAATTACGTCTGCCGCCACAACTTGTTATTGGAAAGGTCACCGCATTAACATTATTGATACGCCGGGACACGTTGACTTCACTGTTGAAGTTGAGCGTTCTTTGCGCGTGCTTGATGGTGCGGTTACCGTATTCGATTCGGTTGCCGGTGTTGAACCGCAGTCTGAAACAGTTTGGAGACAAGCTGACAAATATAATGTGCCAAGAATTTGTTTCTGCAATAAAATGGATCGTATCGGTGCCAACTTCTATCGTTGCTTGGATATGATTGTTGATCGTTTGGGCGCTCGCCCGATGGCTATTCAATTGCCAATCGGCGCTGAAGCTGACTTCAAAGGTATTGTTGATTTGGTTAAGATGAAAGCCATTATCTATACCGGTGATACAGCAGATTCTCCGATTGAAGAAAAAGAAATTCCGGCTGATTTGAAAGAAAAGGCTGAAGAATATCGTAATCAATTGGTTGAAATGGCTGTTGAAGAAGATGAAACAGCTATGGAAGACTACTTGGAAGGCAAAGAAATTTCTGAAGAAACTTTGAAAAAATGTATCCGTAAAGGTACATTAAGTCAAAATTTTGTTCCGGTTCTTTGCGGTACGGCGTTCAAAAACAAAGGTGTGCAACCTTTGTTGGATGCAGTTGTTGATTATTTGCCTTCTCCAATGGATATTCCGGCTATTCGCGGTGTTAAACCTGGTACGGATATTGAAGAAGACAGACATCCAAGCGATTCTGAACCATTATCCGCTTTGGCTTTCAAAATCATGAACGATCCGTTCGTAGGGTCTTTGACCTTCACTCGTATTTATTCTGGTACAATGACAGCCGGTTCTTATGTTTATAACTCTGTTAAAGACAAAAAAGAAAGAATTGGTCGTATGTTGTTGATGCATGCCAACAAACGTGATGATATCAAAGAAGCACACGCTGGTGATATTATTGCTTTGGCTGGTTTGAAAGATACAACAACCGGTGATACTTTGTGTGATTATGATAAGCCGATTGTTTTGGAAAACATGGTATTCCCAGATCCGGTTATTCAATTGGCTGTTGAGCCAAAGACTAAAGCCGATGTAGAAAAAATGGGCTTGGCTCTTTCTCGTTTGGCTATGGAAGATCCGTCTTTCCGTGTTACATCTGATCCGGATAGCGGTCAAACCATTATTGCCGGTATGGGTGAATTGCACTTGGATATTATCGTTGATCGTTTAAAAAGAGAATTTAAAGTAGATGCCAATGTTGGTGACCCGCAAGTTGCTTATCGTGAAACCATCACCAAACCTTGTGATATTGAATATACTCACAAGAAACAATCTGGTGGTGCCGGTCAATTTGCTAAAGTTAAAATCAAATTTGAACCAACTGAAGATCATACAGGCTTTGAATTTGTTAACACCGTTGTAGGTGGTAACGTTCCTAAGGAATATATCCCTGGTGTTGAAAAAGGTTTGCGCACTGCTATGGATACTGGTGTGTTGGCTGGTTACCCTGTAACCGGTGTAAAATGCACTTTGTATGATGGTGCCTACCACGAAGTTGACTCCAACGTTATGTGCTTTGAAATTGCCGCTCGCGCTGCTTTCCGTGAAGGTATGAGACAAGCATCTCCAAAATTGTTGGAACCAATTATGAAAGTTGAAGTTGTAACCCCAGAAGAATATATGGGTGATATTATCGGTGATTTGAACTCTCGCCGTGGTCTGGTTAATGGTATGGATCAACGCGGTAACGCCCGTGTGGTTGATGCCTTTGTACCACTCGCCAATATGTTTGGTTACGTTAACACTCTTCGTTCACTTTCTCAAGGTCGCGCTCAGTTTACAATGATTTTTGATCACTATTCTGAAGTGCCAAGAGAAGTGGCTGAAACTATCAAAGCGAAAAACGCTTAGATATCTTAATGTTAAAGACTCTGAGAAGAAGGTATGCCAACCTTCTTCTCAGAAAAATGAAAATCTGTATTTTATGGAGAAATTATAATGGCAAAAGAAAAATTTGAACGCAGCAAACCGCACTGCAACATTGGTACAATCGGCCACGTTGACCACGGTAAAA
>CAKQLP010000006.1 GCA_934254675.1 uncultured Alphaproteobacteria bacterium
GGGTCGTTGCTTGCGTTGAAATTATTAAAACTTTGGACTTTTTGCATAATTTTTAGCCGTGTAGCCAAAGGTAAATCGGCAACACCTCTTGTCACCATAACTTTACCACCGGAAAAGTTTTGCCGTAAGTTGTCGTTCAATTCTCGGATTTTCTTAATTTTATTGTTCATATTTTGCCTTTTGTTTAAAACAGAAAGAGCCGGAATTTCTTCCGACCCTCTTGTTAAATTTGTTAAACTTATTACTTCGCATTTGTTACTCTTTTTATTTTTTTTATATTTTCACATCTTCAAGAGTTCAAGCGAAAGTTGTTGCAATTAAGATTATTCTAGAAATGTTCTAGTTTTAGGATATACGTAATTAGACTTTTGTTTCTAGCCATTCTTTTTAGCCAAGTTTTCAAGCTCTAAAAAGCGGTCAAAGTCGCTTTGATATAATTTATCTTGAATTACCCTGTATTTTTCAAATTCTGTTTCAGCGTGTTGTTTGGCTAATTCTGCCGAAACTTTGCCGTTATCCTGTAAAATTTTATGGTCAAGCATTGTTAAAAAGCCATTCAAGCGTTGTTCCCAATCCTGCATTGTCATTGGTATATGGCGCATAGCCATTAACTCTGCCGTATCCAAATAAGCGTTAACAATGCGCTCTAATTGTTTCAGCTCAAATTCAGTTAAATAATTTTTAGCAATAACTACGTCGTATTTATGAATTTTGCTTTTCGGAGCTCCGTCCCAAGTAGTTAATCCCATATTCTCTTTCTTAGCATCAGCCCTGTCATAAATAACCTCTGCGGCGGTTTGCCCGTGTACAGCATAGTGTAATTTGTTTTGAACTGCTGAAAAAAAGCGTTTTGTGGCAGTTGCTGTCACATCATAGTCAACAGATGTTGCATAAATATCAGTGATTTTTTGATAAAATCTACGTTCTGACAAACGAATTTCACGGATTTTTTCTAACTGCTTTTCAAAATAGTCTTGTGTTAGCACAGAACCACCTTGTTTTAAGCGTTCAACATCCATTACCCAACCTTGAATTGTATAATCTTTAACAATTTGATTTGCCCATTTGCGGAATTGTACAGCACGTTCGTTATTAACTTTAAAACCAACGGCAATAATCATTTGCAGATTATAATGCGTAACTTCTCGTGAAATTTGTCTGTTTCCTTCGTTTTGAACTATTAAGTATTTCTTAATAGTTGCCTCTTCTAACAACTCGTTATCATCGTATATTTTTTTAATATGCTGGTTTATTGCCGAAATAGAAACATCATAAAGCGTCGCCATCATCTTTTGGGTAAGCCAAATATTTTCGTCTTCATAACGCATTTCCACACTAGTGGGACTATCTCCGGTGGCAGCAATAAAAGTCAAATATTCTGCTGCAGAAGAGCGAATTGTTATTTCTTGTTTTTTCTTTACCATTTCGGTTGCCCCATAATCTCAAACTTAATTTTAGCAACATTGCCATAATATTTATTATTATATCCCAATACAGGCAGACTGCAAGACTTAGCTCAGCTGATTAACAATTTTTATAGCATATTTGAATTTAGATAACAGAACCTCCCATTATCGCTAATGAGAGGCTTGCATTTCATTCTAAATTTTCTTATTTCAAATGTAATCTAGCGAAGATTTTGTAGCGGTCATCGGGGTTGGTAAAATATATTTCTTCCGGCTTGTGATTAGTTGTAGAAATCTTGTTCGGGTTAGGTATGGCGTACAACTCGCAGTAATCATCGGTGAAATTTTCAATAGCATTTACATTGGCTTTTAAATATCCTTTAGCACACGAACTGAAAAAGTAAAAATTTCTGTCCGGATAGGTATTGTAAAGTTCGTTAATCTGGGCAAAATCTTCATCTGTCAGGCAATATAAAATTCCTGTCTTTTCATTTTTATAGTATTGCAGTGCGTATTTGTAAGATTTTTTATCCGTGCATATATAATAAGTTTCAAGCATAATAAAATTCCTCAATAAAAAATTTTTCTATATATAAAATTATTAAAAATGCACAAGGAAAACGGATTCATTATAGAATTTATATTTTATAATGAGTCTAAATTTTCCGAGATGTTGAGGCAATCTGTTCTTGAACTATTTTGTAAACTCATTATAATTTATATGTATAATCAGTTAGTTATAATGAATTTGGAATTAAATAATGGCGATAGGCAAACAGGCAAAAATTTTAACAGACAAGCAGCAAAACTTAACATTAACCTACTTAGAGGGGACACGGCATCCGCTTCGCAATAAGGTAATTTTTATGCTAAGTTTTAAAGCGGGTTTACGGGCAAAGGAAATTGCAAAACTTAAATGGAGTATGGTTTGCAATTCCGACGGAGAAGTTTCCGATGTGATAAATTTGAGTAACAATGCCAGCAAGGGAAAATATTCAGGGCGCATTATTCCTCTGCATAAGGAGTTGAAAACTTTGCTAATGGAATTACTTAAACAGCAGCAACAAAATGAATTTTTTAGTTTGGCTAAGGCAGTTATAAATACTGAACGAGGGCAAGCAACTACGGCTCAGGTTATTGTTAATTTTTTTCACGATTTGTATAAAAGTATTGGCTTTATCGGCTGTTCATCACATAGCGGTCGGCGCACTTTTATTACAAACGCGGCAAAACATATAAGTTTGGTCGGTGGCACACTTAATGATGTGCGTGTGCTTGCCGGTCATTCGTCACTTGCGACTACTCAACGCTATATTGCTTACGACACCGAAGCACAGAGAAAAATCGTGGAGATGAGCTAATTATTACAGAATACGGGGTCATAAAGAAAAAAGGATTAATACAAGCCATAAGGTTTAATCAAGGCAAAGTTTGGTCTTTTGATGATTTGCTTAAAAAGCTTCTTTCTATTAATTAGAAAATAATACTTAAAAAACATACTATAATTTTTATATATTAAATTTTATAGTTCTTTTCTGTTATTCAGCATTTTTTTAACCGCTTCAATAGCTGTTAAATCATCGTCTAAGGAGGTTCTAATAATATCGAGTGAAGACGACCACAAACAAAAAAAGTCACCTGAAGAGGTGGCTTTTTTTTGTTTGTAGATTGTAAGCAATCAGTTGCGAATACGCGAGAGAGCGTGTTCGACAACAAGCGAAAGGCGCACGCGGGTGCGCCGGTGAGCGTAAGCGAATGAGCACGGTAGGTCGTGAGCGGAAGCGAAGGACAATCTCGTTGCCCCGAGAGAGCGTGTTTGACAAGGAGGCTTGGCGAGACGGGAGTATCGCCAAATAAAGCCGACGCAGCGGCGCAGATTTTTTAACAAAAAATCAAGCCAATCTCGTTGCCCCTTTCTTTGACATTGAACCTGTAAATCTTGTTAATAGTGATAATGTCTGTCAAATAATAAATAAAGCCAAAAATAATTTATTTAGATATAAAAATTGGTTAGTACCTTACAATTAAAACTTGCGTTTGGGAATGTATAAGATAAAATATAGAGCATAGTAATAACAATGGGGAAAAATAATGCCTATATTGAACTGGTTAGGGCGAGATGAAGCTTTGAAAACCGCAGCAAAAACACCGTATCGTCTGTTGGAAGAAGTGCCGGAACTGGGGTATGGGGATAAAAGCACCGATAATATGATTATCCAAGGTGATAATCTGGAAGCTTTAAAGGCATTATTACCCTTTTATGCCGGTCAGGTAAAGTGCATTTATATAGATCCGCCGTATAACACTGGTTCAAGGTTCACTTTTGATGGGAAAAAATTACAATATGATGATAACTTAGAACATTCTACTTGGTTGTCTATGATGGAGCCTAGATTAGAATTATTGCGTGAATTTTTGCGTGAAGATGGAAGTATATGGATTTCTATCGATGATGATGAGCAGGCATATTTAAAAGTTCTATGTGATGAAGTTTTTGGAAGAAAAAATTTTGTAAATAATGTAATTTGGCAGAAGAAATATTCTCCTGCAAATGATGCTAAATGGTTTAGTGATAATCACGATTTTATTATGGTTTATGCTAAAAATAAAGAAATTTGGCGACCAAATTTATTACCACGTTCTGATGAACAAAATAAGTATTATAAATATGATGATGGAGATGGAAGAGGTTGTTGGCGTTCAGATAATGTTTTGGTGAAAACATTTTCTAAATCAGGTGTATTTGCTATTGTAAATCCAAATACTGGTGTATCATATTATCCTCCAGAAGGAAGTTGTTACAGATTTAATGAAGAAACAGCTAAAAAAATGTTAGATGAAAATCGTTTTTATTTTGGAAAAGATGGAAAAGGTGCACCACAATTGAAACGATATCTATCTGAAGTAAAACAAGGTATGACTCCGCTGACAATATGGCCTTATAATGAAGTAGGGCATAATCAAGATGCTAAATTAGAAGTAAAAGTATTTAATGAAAAAGAAATCTTTGCAACACCCAAACCAGAGCGACTAATTGAGCGTGTACTGACACTGGCGACAAATCCGAATGATATTGTATTAGATAGTTTTCTAGGTTCGGGGACAACGGCGGCGGTAGCTCATAAAATGGGGCGTCGGTATATTGGTATAGAAATGGGTAATCACGCTATCACGCATTGTGTTCCTCGTCTGAAAGCTGTTGTCGATGGCGAACAAGGCGGTATTTCTAAGGCTGTTAATTGGCAAGGTGGTGGAGGTTTCCGCTTTTATAAATTGGGCAATGAAGTTTTTGATGCGGATGGTTGTATCAATGAGGGCATAAGTTTTGAAGATTTATCAGCGCATATTTGGTTTACCGAAACAAAAACACCATTTAATAAACCAACAGAAAAATCAACATACCTTGGTATTCATGATAATGTATCTTATGCCTTGCTTTATAATGGAATTTTGAAAGATAAACGAGTTGACGGTGGCAATGTTTTAACCAATAAAACGCTGAAAGTTATTTTAGATGATATGCACAATGCGCCGTATGACAAACTGGTTATTTATGGCGAAAGTTCTCGTATCGGTCAACCACGTCTAAAATCTCTAAATATAGAATTCAAGCAAACTCCTTACGATATCAAAGCGAGGTAAATGATGAAACCTTTTGAAGAATATTATGGTAATAAAAAGAAAAATAAAGATGCTGTATTAACACCATATGAAAAAAAGGTTGTGTCAGCTTTAAAAAATCATAATGTTAGAGACCAAGATATTACATATATTCTAAATATAGGAAGAAAAACAACATTAAATCACGCAAGAATTGGTGCAGTTCAAGATACAGACCCTAAAATAACAGATGAAGAATTAAAGTCCTTTGAACAAAAACAAATGGCTTGGGATTTTAAAACAGGATTGAATCCACTTGAAAATGATGTTGATTATTTGTTAATAAAATCAAAAAATGCAATGATGCTGTCAGTAACTTCATTTAATTCTCCTGCAAATAACTTTTCCATAGAAAGTTTTTTAGTTTTAGCAAATGTTGCGTGGTTATATCTATTTCAGGCTTTTTGTTTAAAGAATACTATTAATTATATTAATAGTGATAGGACAACACAAGCTTTATCATATATGATACAAAGTAATAAGGATTTTTTAACAAAAGCTAATATAAATGATGCTATTATTAAAAATATTGAATTTATAATAAAACTCAGAGATTTTGTATCACACGATGGATTGCAAAGGCTGCCTTCTTCGATTATTACGAAACTACAAGCCAACTGTGTAAACTACAATAATGTGATAAAACAAATGTTTGGTAATAGAAATGGTTTAGATAATATATTTGCAATAGCTCTTCAATTTGCTTCTATTTCTTTATCACAAAGCAAATCAATAGTTAAAAATTCGACATCAAAAAATATTTTAAATTTTGTTTCTGAATTTGAGAAAAATATTAATGATGATATATTAAATAGTGAAGAATATCAATTTACTGTAACGTATGTGGCTATTAATGAAGGTAATAAAAATCAGGCAGATATTGTTAGGTTTATAGTTCCTGGTAGTGAAGGTTATGAAGAGAAAAAAGAAGTTTTAATCAAAGAAATATCTGAAGATGCTAAATATAAATATATGTTTAATGATGTGAAAAATAAGTCTCATAAAACAAAAAATCAAATATTGAATTTTATTAATGAAAAAAATTTTAGAGATTTAGAAAGAAGGGTCTCAAATAATAAACGAATGATGAAACCATATAATTTTGGTAAAACGACACAATGGAAATATACAGAAGAATTTTTACAGTTATGCATTAATGAAATTAAGTAAAGGATAAATAATATGCAACTGAAGAACTATCAGATTAACACACTTAATGTTTTGCGGAAATTTTTTGAAGAGGCGCGGATTTGCGGTCATAAACAAGCGTTTGAAAATATTACTTCAAATCCGGAAATCAGCTATCGTTTAGGAAAACTGAAAAGTGATTATACTGTTTGGTCAACTATTCCGAATACGCCTCGTGTTTGTTTGAAAGTTCCTACCGGTGGTGGTAAAACCATTTTAGCCGCTCATTCGTTGAAAATTGTTAGTGAAATGTGGTTGGAACGTGAATTTCCGGTAGTTTTGTGGTTTACTCCGTCCGACCAAATTCGTCGGCAAACCGCGGAAGCGTTGAAAAATCCTAGACATCCATATAGAGAAGCCTTGGATGAACAGTTTGGCGGTCACGTCAAAGTTTTTGATATTGATGAAAAATTTAATATTCGTCCGGCGGATATCGAACAGAATCTGTGTGTTGTTGTTTCTACAATTCAATCTTTCAGCCACAAAGATACGGCAAAATATAATGTTTACAAGCACAATGAAAATTTAGAACCGCATTTTGCACATATACAGGCTCAAGAGGGAATGGAAAAAGATGAAAACGGGCAACTAAAATATTCATTTGCCAACTTGCTGTTTGCACAAAGACCGATAATGATTGTTGATGAAGCTCATAATGCGGTGACTAATCTGAGCGCGGAGATGCAAGGGCGTATCAATCCATCAGCAATTATTGAATTAACAGCTACGCCAAGATTGCAGAACAATACGCTTTATAATGTATATGCAAAAGAGCTTAAAGACGAAGAAATGATTAAACTTCCGATAGCCTTGACCGAACATAATAATTGGGAGTTGGCTGTAACGGAAGCAATTGCCAAGCGTGCAGAACTGGAAAAAGCTGCTCAATATGAAAGAGAGTATGTGCGGCCGGTTTTGCTGTTTCAGGCTCAAAATGTCAATAGTGAAATCACGGTTGAAAAACTTAAAGATAATTTGATAAATGTTCAACAAATTCCGGAAAATGAAATAGCTATTGCCACCGGAGAGCAAAAAGAACTGGACGGTATAAATATTTTTGACCGCAACTGTCCGATTAGATATATTATAACGGTGGAGGCTTTAAAAGAAGGTTGGGATTGCTCTTTTGCCTATGTGTTGTGTTCGCTGGCAAATGTGCATAGTGATACATCGGTTATTCAATTATTGGGACGGGTAATGCGTATGCCTTACGCAAAAAGTCGTAAAATTGCGGCCTTAAATAAAGCTTACGCCTACGTTTTGTCGCCAAAATTCGGTGATGCGACAGAGTGCATCGTAAGTAAATTGGGCGAAAAAGGCTTTTCTGATGAAGAAGCGCAAAGCGTGGTTGAACAAGTGCCTATGTCTAATGACCTATTCAGTAGCAATCCGCAACCGAATAAGATTATACTTACATCCGAAACCATTATCAAGACACAAGATTTGCCCAAAACAATAACTATACAAAAAGAAAATAATGGCTCGCATAGTATTGTTTTCAGCAATGAGACAACCTCAGATGATATTGAAAAAATTAAGCCGATGCTTAACGAAAATGAGCAATTTGAGCTAGAAACAAAATTCGAAAATTATAAAAATAAACAGGAAGAACCAACACCGGCAAAAAATGGCGAAAAATTTAAAGTGCCGCAAATGATGGTGGAATTGCAAGGTGAACTGGAGTTGGCAGACCCTGAAATTGTTTTTGAATATTTTGATTGGGATTTAAATGAGTATGCACCGTATCAGTTGAATGAAAACGAATTTAAAATTGCCAGACAAGGAAATAGCTTTACAATTGATATTGATGACCATGCTTTAAGATATTCTCCGGCAGGTGAAGAACAGTTGTCTATGCCTTTTATGAGTATTGATAACTGGACAGCTGAAAATTTAGTAAGATGGTTGGATAAACAACTCAGAGATTCGTACTTTTCGCAAGCAACTATGCTAAAATGGCTGTCTGATGTTGTCAACTATTTAATAGAGCATAGAGGGCTTAAATTGGCTGAATTGATGCTTGCAAAATATGCATTGGCAAATAAACTGAAAACAAAAATTCAAACAGCTTATGCAAATGCACGCAAGAAATCATATCAAACATCATTATTTGCACCACAATCACGTGTTGAGCTTAATTTTGATAATGGTTTTGAATTTTTTGACAATATGTATGAAAATGAAATTTGTTATAGAGGACGGTATAAATTTGCTAAACATTATCTTGGAGCAAATAATGTTCCCAGTTTTGATGGTGGTGTGGATGGCGAAGAATTTCAATGTGCCAAAGCTATTGATACGAATAAAAATGTAAAATATTGGATACGAAATGTTGCCAAACACCCGAATTCATTTTGGCTTCCGACTTCAACGGATAAATTCTATCCAGATTTTGTCGCAATGCTTAATGATGGACGAATTCTTGTTGTGGAATACAAAGGCGCTCATTTGATTGATAGCGCTGATACGAAAGAGAAATTGGCTATCGGAAAGTTATGGGAAAGTAAATCTGCCGGCAAAGGTCTGTTCTTGATGGCGGAAAAAGTAAAAGATGGGTTGACCACGGCTGAGCAGATTAACGCCCTTATTGAAAGGTAAAATGAGTAGATTCATCTTCTTATTGCTATAACCCCGCCGGTATTTAGCCAGTGGGGTACTTTTGACACATAAATCATTCACCGGAAGGCTAATGGCTAGCTCCATGGGATATTATTAACGCACCTATTAGGATTTTTTTCGCAATATTCTTGATTGTTGTTATACTCATACAAGTGTTTACGTTCTTTACTTATATTTCCTGCGACAAAGCCGTTGCATGCTGATAAGAATATAGCTGTAAAACTCAATATTAAAACTAATTTCATGTGGTTTCTCCTTAGATAATGGATTTTAGGCTCAACACGCCGAGACAAACCAGCAAAAGTTTTGCGCAAAATGTCCAAAACTTTGCTCCTTCATAGTTTTCTGAGCATTTCCATAGTCCTTTTATTAAAATAAAAAAATAGCAAACAAAACAGGCACTCATTAATAAATGCGGAACCAGTGAAGAAATCTTTCCTGAACTTGTCATCAATGTAGGGGCATTGCTTAAAATAAATAAAACAACACTTTGGGAACAGCCGCGTCCGTATGGGCAAAATAAGCGTAAGGCACTACTGTGTGAGATATGTGTCAAAATTGTGAAAAAAAACATTCCCATCAGCCCGAATAGCCAAAAAGTAATTTTTAATGAATATTCTCCTGCTCCTAATTTTTTTAACATGGACCACATTGTTTTTATCCTTAAAAATGTGTAACTAAATCAATATAAGGTTTAACCCCTAGTTTAAGCTTAAAATCAGAAACATATTGAGCTTGTTCTCCCCAATTGTTCCAATTTTCAATATATGCTTTAGCATATTCAGGAGATTTTGACAACTGTACATTTATGATATCCTCTAACATTGTGCAACAAACCACAGGCATTTTTTCAAAATCGATGTGAAGCTTTTTCTGTTCATCAAAAAATATGGCTTTATGGTGTCGTAAATAGTTATATTCAATTAAATCTGCCATTCTATGAGCTTCGCCGCTTGCCGGAAAAGCAGTCATTAAATGGCGCTTAATCACCCATGTTGCATATATTTTTTTTAACTGTGCTTCAGTTATGATGCCGGCTTTCACATATTCCGGCATCATTGCCGCGGAAATCAGGTTTGCTTTATGTTCTTCAATAATATGTTGGTAGATGCCTAAAGCGGTTTGATAATGGCTATCCGGACCTAAGGAGTGGCCATTTTCATGTCCGATGGTGAATAAATGATCTGCTTCGTTATCATAATATTGATGCAAATCTTTACAGACCAATCCATCCAGAATTTTTTGCGTTTTTTCTTTATCTTCGCTTTGTCTGATTTGGCGGTGATATACGTTGCGCCGACCGCCTCCGTGCGTTAGGGCTGGTTTGTCGTTATTTGGAAGATTTTGCGCCAATGTTATTCCGCCACGGCACATAGCATAATCGCCGCTTAGCATTGTTAAATCAACATCAACCATTGTTTGTTTTAATTCTGAATTATTTCCGATATTTTGTGTATATAAATCCGATTTAGGCATTAAATTCGCAAATTCTTTCATTTTATCCTTAAATTTCAGCAGTAAATCAGTTCCTTTTTTATTGACAATACCAACACGAATGCCCAGCATGTCTTTAGGAACAGGAGAAATATTAAGTTCATTTAAGCGGTTTATTAAATTTGTGTTTTCAAATAGCGTCGGAGTTAATTTATCTTCATAATTTTCACGGCTGATTGTAAATTCTAAAGGAGTATTTTGCATGCGAGCCCAATGTTTATCCGCCAAGATGTCCATTTCTTCATTATTTTGCAAAAGAGCTTGAGCTTGCCAACCTAAAAAATCCTTAAACAAGTCATCTGTTGCAAAATGAGCGGCACATTCGATTTCATTGGCTATTTCTGAAAATTCATTGGAAAAATATTCTGTGTAATCAATAGCTTTTAAAAAATCTCCATTCCGGCGAACCATCGTTCTTGCGCTTAAGATATTTTTTACTTCATTTTTTTGTCCGGCATCTAACATAAGATTGATTATTTGCGCAAGTTCTGTTTCCGATAAATCCGACGGATAAAAGTTGCATCCTTTTTGAATTGAGATGCCTTCAAAAATTTCAACAGGTTCTTTATCTATGCCGTTATAACCGGCGACGCCATTTAATGAATTAAATAATTTTAAGGCTAGAGCGGCTTGTTCATTTTCTTCAGAAAAGGTTTCCAGCGCCTGTTTTTGTGTCAGATTGAACGGATGATCCATTTCCAGCGCAACATCATTCATAATGCGCGCGGCATTAGCCAGATAATTTAAGGCCTTTTTATCTCCATCTGGCAAAGCTGAATAAGCTTCATTATTTTTATCAATTAATTCTATTTTACGCATTTGTTCATTAATTTTTTGGTGTAATTCTTCGGTTGAATATTTGATATTAAATCCGTTAATCTTCATAATTAATCTCCAACGTTTTAAATTTATAAAAATTTATTTTTTCTTCCGGAATGTCTTTGCCTATTTTAGCTTTAGTTTGCACTGTGGTTGCTAAATCTTCCGGATTGTCCGGTCTGTCGTCTGCAACCAATAATGAATATTTATCTTTATAGACTGCATAAATTCCGTCATCTTGATCCAGATAACTCATTAACATTGTGCCTTTTTCTTGTTCAATGTATTCCAAATCTGTTAGAAAATAAATTTTAAAATATTGAGCATCTTTATTTTTTCCGCTAGTTACCAGATGGCGAATGGCATCTAACAATAACATAATGATTCCTTTATTTTCTTGCATTTCGATTTGTTCAAAAATTTCTATATAATTTTTATCAAAAGCTTTTAAAACTAAACGTCCTCTATCATAAAGACGGTAGTTTTCTTCTGTTCTTAAAGGTAGAATAGGTGCATCTCCCTGAGATATTTGAATCAGGTTTAATTCAAAGTAATTTCTTAATAAATGCCAATAATGGCGTTTAAATCTTTCAAGATTTCTCTTTTGTTTTGCCAGCAGAGGTTCATCTTTCATTGTTTGCAAGGGATATAACGTTTCATAATCTTTGTCTAATGCTTTTGCTAATTGGGTATCGACAATATCAAAAACATTTATTTGATAATGATATTTTTGAGCAAAATAAACAGCTTCACCGGTTAGAAAATTGCTGTTATTTTCATTTAAACCTTTATCTAAATCAGCAAGAAAGATAACCAAGTTATCAGTGCTTTTCAAATAAATATCTATTGTTTTTTCGGAATTAAGATTGTATTGAGATACGGGATTTTCATTAATCTCTGAAACATCCATAACCTGTTTAAGAATTTTTTTATGAGCATTGACATCATTTTTATCGTCTTTGTCGTAAATTAATAAAACTTTTTTTATTTTGTTGTTGTTTCTTATTTCTTCATATAATTTTTCAATAACTTCAGCGCTGTATGAAGTGATGTTTTGCGGAACGACAACCATCTTTACATTTTGTTTTTTATAATTATTGCTATGATTGAAATAAGTTGAAAGCGATGTTTTTGTGTTGTTTTTTCCGGCATAAAAGATGGCTGCAATTACCGGACGAACAAGTTTGTCAGCATCTTTGATACGTCCATAATCTATTACTTTTTCATAATTGGAATAATTGTTGTCTTGCAAACGGAGAGCATTTATCCAAATGATAAGCCCCAAGACACAGCACCATAAAAATCTATTTAACCAAAGTTTAATTAATAACTTTGTCCGCTGACGCATCATTATTGCTCCTGTAATAAATCGTACAAAGCTGTGAAATTATCAATAAAAAGAATTTTGGGGTTTTCTACATCATTGGGTGCTTCCCAGATAGGCTGACCAATACGAATCGCTTTTGCGCCGGCGGATAATGCACAGGCGCTGTCCATCGGACTATCTCCTATCATCCAAACTGTTTGCGGTGTAATCTTATCAACAAGTCCGGTGACGGCAAATTTTAATTGTTCTGCATCTGGTTTGTCTTTTAATGCTTCATGCCCGCATATAATTTTTGTAAAAAGGGAGGGAGCATATAAAAAGGGTAGTTCAAAATCAAATAATTCTCGATCTTTGTTGGTAACAATAACAATTTTTGTATGGTTTTGCTGTAAAAAATTTAAAACATTAACAGCGTCAGCCGGTTTTTGTAAAAAGTTTTTAGCATTTTCTTTATAAATTATTCGGTACTTTTCATAGGCTTCATGTGCTTTGTCGCCAAAAATACGGGGAAAGTTATCTCGAAAAGAAAGGTTTCTGTCGCGCAGTGTTTTAACAATATCCCAACAAGGCAAACCATATAAGGGCAAAACTTTGTTAATGGAAAAAACTAAAGCTTCTCTGCTGTAAGCTAAAGTATTATCCCAATCAAAAGCCGCAACGCGCAAATCTTTTATAGACAAACTTCTATTTTGCAACGTGATATGTTCTCCTTTGTAAGGGTAATTATTTTGTGTTCCAATTCTGTTAAAATATCTTCGTCAAGTTCTTTAACCAATGCTTTTTTAGCTGTGGCAATCCGATAATATTCGGTACCATTATCACAATCTTGCCAATAACGAATATCTCCATTGCCAAAACGATTGGCTTGGAGATTGGCTTCCATTTTATCTAAAACAGAAACTAATTTTGCTTCAAGAGTTTCTTTTGCCTCATATTCGTTAAATAATTCTGAAATTTTATTATTTAATGGAAAAGGAAGCATTTTTTTATAAATATGCATGGCTTTCTGTTCTTGCTGCATTTTTTCTATTTTGCTTTCCGGATGGGTAACTTGTGTGGAGCGAGGTAAATCGCCTGTCAGCCCTTCCGGAATATCATGAACCAGTGCTAACTCTAAAAGACGGGTATAGTTGTATTTTTTTTTCAAATACGGATAAACCAACATCACAAGAAAAGCCAACTTGAAAATATGTGCGGCGTCTGTTTCTGTTGCTCCATCAGACAACAGCGTGTCCCGCTTTACCAAACATACACGTTCCATAGCGCACATAAAATCAAGTATTTTGGCTATATTTTCTTGCATTACTTAGCATTCTTTCCAATGAATTTTTTGCCGCCGAGATATGGTTGCAGTTTTTCAGGGATACGAACTGTACCGTCAGCTTGCTGGTGATTTTCAATAAACGGAACCAAAGCTCGCGGCGTAGCAATACCTGTGTTGTTTAAAGTGTGGCAGTATTTAACTTTGCCGTCCGCATTGTCGCGGTAACGTAAATTTGTTCGGCGAGCTTGCCAATCTGTAATATTTGAGCAAGAGTGGGTTTCGCGATAGCAATTTTGAGACGGAACCCAAGCTTCCAAGTCATATTGGCGGTATTTTGGTGCTCCCATATCACCGGTACAAACTTCCAGAACTTGGTACGGCAATTCCAAATCTTGTAAAATTTCTTCTGAGTTTTTAAGCAAAATTTGATGCCATTTTTCACTTTCGGCTAAATCATTTTTGCAAATAACAAATTGTTCCGTCTTAAAAAATTGGTGAACACGAACCAAACCGCGCGTGTCTTTACCGGCAGCACCGGCTTCACGTCGGAAACACGGTGAGAATCCCGCGTATAAAACAGGTAAATCAGCCTCTGTTAATAATTCGTCCGCACGGAGTGAGTTTAAAATTAATTCAGCTGTTCCAGACAGGTATAAATCATCCGCCGGCATATAATAAATTTCATCACGGGCAAAAGGCAGGTATCCTTGATTATAAAGAGGTTTTTCTTTAGATAAGGCTGGAACCGTTAAAAGTGTAAAACCGGCAGCGCGGAGTTTATCCATAACCAACATGTGAATAGCCAATTCTAACTGAGCCAAATCATTTTTAATGGCATAAGTGCGTGAACCGGAAACTTTTGCGATACGTTCCATTTCTCCCCAGTCATTAAATTCCATTAATTCAACATGGTCGCGTGGCGTGAAATCAAAATGAGGCACTTCTCCAACGCGTCGGCGCACAATATTATAACTGTCATCCGGTCCATCCGGACTATCGTCGCATGGATAGTTCGGCATTCTTAAAATCATGTCGTCAAACTGCGCTTGCAAAAGTGCTAGTTTTTCTTGTTCTGCCTTAAATTCTTCTCCGACGGCTTTACTTTTGGCAATTATTGCCGGACGTTCTTCGTTGGATGCGGATTTAATGGAGTTGCTCAATTTGTTTTTTTCTTCTGCCAAGGCCTGAGAAGATGTTTTTAGCTTATTTAAATTATAATAAGTTTCCAACAATTCATCAATTTTTTCTGCAGGAAAGCCTTTACGTCCCAAGCTCTTTTTTACCCAATCCGTATTATCTGCAATAAATTTTATATCCAACATTTGTTACGTCCTAAAATTAAAATTAAACTACAGATGAAAGTATATTTTATTTCTTTCATAAAATACAATACAAATTTTATGATTATTAGCTTTTAAGCACAAAAAAAGTTATTTTTTTGCCGAATCAGGTGTATTTACGCTAAAAACAGCATAATGTAAAGCAAAAGAACATTCATTGCGACCGCAGAAACAATTACTTTCGGCCACGCTCTTAGGAAAAGGCGTGGACATAAATTGATCGTTTGGTTTAGCGACATTCATTTTATAGCGGTTTTTGGGGCGCATATGACGGTAAAAATCTTTAGGATTTTTACTTTTTTTCTTTTGTTTTTCTTGTCTTTCTTGTTCCTCTTGTTTTTTTGCTTTTTCCGGTTTTTCATCAATATCTGTTAAAGCCGTGTCTTCGCCGGTTCGTCGGTCGATATTGCCTAAAGCTACGGCAATCAGCCCTTTCATATTGTCTCCCCAGTCTAACA
Source organism: uncultured Alphaproteobacteria bacterium (assembly GCA_934254675.1). GTDB lineage: Bacteria > Pseudomonadota > Alphaproteobacteria > RF32 > CAG-239 > RUG410. The sequence continues at coordinate 15,576 of CAKQLP010000006.1, forward strand.
AGGCTAAATCAATACAGGCGCGTCGAGGCAGTCCCTGATAAGACATTTTGAATGTAGGGGAGCCAAGTTTTGATTTTTCATTCCATAGTGGACTTGCCGGCATTATCACAATCTTTCCGCCGAAAGGATTCAGCAAATATTTATTTTTGCCTTTGCCGTGAACCAAGGTTTCTGGAATAGCTCCCATGTTAATAAGTTCTTCTTGGGTGTGAGCCGGTTCTTCCGGATGAATGGTGTAAATGTTCCGAATATTATCAATTAATTGGGACATTTCCAAGGTTGTTCGGTTTAAAGTCGTGATGTATTGCAAATCTTCATAATGTTTTTGAACAAACTGTGAAACAAGGTAGGCGCCGCCGCCTCCAAAAAAAGCTATCACGAAAATTAAAATAAAAAATTCTTTTATTTTTTGGTCACGACGCTCTTTTTCTCGCTGTTTTGCTTTTTTTAAAATCAGCTGTTCATTGGCGTTTAAATTTTCTTTTGTTTCATTCATAGCTTATCCAACAATGCGTCCATGGCAGTGCTTAAATTTTTTACCGCTACCGCAAGGACATGGATCATTTCTGGATACGCCTTCAAATAAAGACGGATCAATTTGTTTCAATGGTTCATCACCTTCATGAACGGCTTGCATCGGACGATTTTGTTCTTTATCCATGGCTTTCTGCATTTGTTCCTGAGAGTTTGTTTGAATAACGGTATGACAGATTACCACGGTTACCCGCTGTTTTAGAATATCTAACATTCTTGAAAACATGTTAAATGCTTCTTTTTTATATTCATTTAGCGGGTCTTTTTGCCCATATGCGCGCAGTACAATGGTGTGACGCATCAAATCCAGTGTTGCAATATGGTCTTTCCACAGTTGGTCAAGAACTTGCAAAAAGATGCTTTTTTGCACCATTTTAACGGCGTCTTCCGGCAAGGTTTTTTCTCTTTCTGCCATGCGGTTGTCAACTTCTTGCAAAATACGCTCTTTGAGCCCCTCACTGTCAAGTTCTGGTTCGTTGCACCAATTTGTAATTGGTAAAATAAAACCTGTTGCGGCGGATAAATCTTGTTTTAGACCTTCTTTATCCCATTCATCTGCACCAGTTCCATATGGAACATGAGCGTTTATAATGCCGCTTAGGTATTCTTCCCGCATGTCTTTAATTGTGTCAGATAAATCTTCGCTTTCCATGATTTCACGGCGTTGTTCATAAATAATTTTACGCTGTTCATTCATGACGTTATCATATTTAAGCAGGTTTTTACGAATATCAAAGTTGCGTTCTTCCACTTTTTGTTGCGCTTTTTCAAGAGCTTTGCTAATCCAAGGATGGACAAGAGCTTCGCCCTCAGGCAATCCTAGGCGCTGTAAAACGTTAGACATTTTTTCAGACCCAAAAATTCTCATTAAATCATCTTGCATGGATAAGAAAAACTTTGATGTCCCTGGGTCTCCCTGACGGCCGGAACGACCGCGTAATTGGTTGTCAATGCGGCGGCTTTCATGGCGCTCAGTTCCTAAAATGTACAATCCGCCGGCGGCTAAAACTTTTTCTTTATCTTCGGCAACTTCTTTTTCAATTTTGTTTTTCAATTCCGAAATTTGTTCAGGTGTTTCGTCTCCTTTGAGAATTTCTTGCAATTTCATTTCCGGATTACCGCCTAATTGAATATCGGTACCGCGTCCGGCCATGTTTGTCGCTATGGTCACGGCTCCGGAAACACCGGCTTGAGCCACAATTGCCGCTTCTCTTTCGTGATAGCGGGCATTCAAAACCTCAAATTTTAAATCAGGGGCAGCTTTGTGAAGCAAATTTGCAACAATTTCTGATTTTTCAACAGAAGTGGTGCCGACTAAAACAGGTTGCCCGCGTCGGTGACAGTCTAAAATAGTATTGATAATGGCACGATATTTTTCACCTTCAGTTCGATATATTTCATCGTGCAAATCTTCGCGCTGAACAGGTTTGTTTGTCGGAATTTCAACACATACCAAGTTATAAATGTCGCAGAATTCCGTTTCCTCTGTCATTGCTGTTCCTGTCATACCCGATAATTTTGGATACAAACGGAAATAATTTTGGAATGTGATAGAGGCCAATGTTTGGTTCTCTGATTGAATTTTAACACCTTCCTTGGCTTCCAACGCTTGGTGCAAACCATCGCTGAAACGGCGGCCTTCCATAATGCGTCCCGTAAATTCATCCACAATGACAACTTTGCCGTCTTTGACAATATAGTCAACGTCTTTTTGGAACATTTCATGAGCGCGCAAAGCGTTATTTACATGTTGAACAAGGCCAACATTGCCAATATCATATAAAGAGCCTTCTTTAATTAATCCGGCATCGCGTAATAGTTTTTCAACATGCTCCATGCCTGCTTCGGTCAATGTGACGTTTTTTTGCTTTTCATCTTTTTCGTAATCTTCAGGAACCAATTGCGACATTAGGTTTGAAACACTGACATAAGTTGCTGACGAATCTTCGGCTTCTCCAGAAATAATCAGCGGTGTTCTTGCCTCATCAATCAAAATGGAATCAACTTCATCCACAATGGCAAAATTGAAATCACGTTGAACACGTTCATAAAGGCTAAACTTCATATTGTCGCGTAAATAATCAAAACCTAATTCATTGTTTGTGGCGTAAACAATATCAGAATTATAGGCTAAACGGCGTTCATTGTCATTTTTACCATGAATGATGTAATCGACGGTCAAACCGAGAAAACGATAAATTTTTCCCATCCATTCAGCGTCGCGTTTTGCTAAATAATCGTTAACGGTGACAACATGAACACCTTTTCCTTCCAAAGCATTTAGATAGGCAGCCAATGTAGCCACAAGTGTTTTGCCTTCACCGGTTTTCATTTCGGCAATCATTCCCTTGTGCAAAACAATACCGCCGATTAGTTGCACGTCGTAATGGCGTTGTCCCATAACGCGTTTAGAGGCCTCGCGGACTGTCGCAAAAGCTTCTGGCAAAATATCATCTAAAGTTTCTCCGTTTTTTAGACGATTTCGAAATTCTGTGGTTTTTGCTTGCAGTTGTTCATCGGTGAGTTTTACAAAATTTGGCTCCAACGCATTGATTTGATTAACGATTTTATACTGTTTTTTCACAAAACGATCATTGGCGCTGCCAAAAAGTTTACGGGCAATTTTTCCTAACATTGAAGTTCCTTTAAATATATTAATTCAACATACATTTAGTTTGATTACTTCCTAAAGTCAAGAGTCTGCTAAAAAGTTATAAACCAACATGAAAAAATCCTTTGATATTTAGCAAGAATGTATATATTATGACACTGATTTGTTTATTTAGGAGGATTTTATGCAAAAAAAATATATTTTCGCAACAACCGCCGCTGTTGTTGTTTTGTTGGCAGGTGCTTTTACCTATAAAGTGTACGCTGAAAAAAATAATGGTGTTGCCGCTGTTGTAAACGGAGAGCAAATAACTGTTGCCGATATTAAGGAAGCTTATGAGCAAACACCGCAAATTAAAAATCAGGTTTCTTTTGAAGAATTTTATAATCGTGCTTTGGAAGTCATGATTAACAGTAAGTTGGCTTTACAAGCCGCAACGGCAGCAAATGTTCAAGCTTCTCAAGAATATCAAAAAGAATTAGCGGCAATGCAAGACGATTTAGCTCGCAAAGTTTATATTGATCAGCAATTAGCGACTAAAGTGACAGATGCTGAAATTAAAAAAGTTTATGATGAATATGTTGCCAATTTTAAAAGTGAAAAAGAAATAAAGGCAAAACATATTTTAGTTGATAGCGAAGATTTGGCTAAAGAAATTATTGAAAAATTAAATAAAAAATCTGCAAAATTTGATGATTTGGCTAAACAATATTCCAAAGATCAAGCTGATTTGGGCTATTTCACAGCCGAAGCTATGGTTCCAGAATTTTCAGATGCCGCTTTTGCTATGAAAAAAGGTACTTTTTCTCAAAAACCAGTAAAAACTGAATTTGGTTACCATGTTATTTTAGTTGAAGATGTTAGAGATTCTAAGCCGCTTCCATTTGAAAATGTTGCAGAACAAATTAAAGGAACCTTATCTCAACAAGCCGTTGCTCAAGTTGTGGCTGATTTGCACAAAAATGCGCAAATTGAAAAATTTGATTTGAACGGGAAAAAAATAACAGAAGAAGAGAAAAAATAATTTAATAATCTTCTGATTATAAAAAGGGGCACAGTTCAGTTTAGTGCCTCTTTTTGTTTGTATATAAAAGAAAAGAGATTAAACTAGTTTTATTTCATGTAAAATGGCGGTAAAATCTTCTTTTTGTGGAGAGCAAATATAAGCGCCGACTTTTACGTCATCAACATCGTGAATTAGATAAAATTTTCGTAGTTGAATATAATTTTGTCCATCAAGCGAATAGCTGGCAATGTAACATCCTTTATGCTTTTTCAAACGATACCAAACTCGTTTTACACCGGTAGGAAGCGGAATTGTCGCCAAATCAGAATAGCCGTCAATGGTTAAAGATGTCGCAAGCATAGGGGCGTTTTCTTGTTCATACATAATAGAGCATTTGAACCAGTTGTTTACATCAGTGCGCAACATAATTCCGCATTGGTCGAACAAACCGGCAGAGGTAAATTCCCAATTTAAATCACAGCAAAAGTCGCCTAAAACGTAACAAAAAAAGAAGTGTCCGTCGTCTTTTCGGAAATTATAGCGAGCACAACACCAAAAATCTGTTCGGTACTTGGCTAAAACATTCATTCCTTTTTCGTCAAAACGGACATTAGCCGGTTCATTCATCCAATCAAATTGCTTTAGGCTTTCTAAGAGCATTAAAAACTCCTAACCGCATAGTTTTCCATTTTGTCTGCTAATTGTGTTAAATCGGCGGATTTTGCTTTAGGCAACATAACCATTAAGTTTATAATTTCATCGCCTTGACCGTTTTTACTTTTAATTCCCAGACCTTTTAACCGTAGTTTTTCGCCACTGGAAGAAAGCGGAGGAATTGTTACCGCCACTTTACCATTGATTGTCGGCACGGTTATTTTAGCACCGCTTATAGCTTCTTTAACAGAAATCGGCAAATCTAATAAAATATTCAATCCGTCGTTTTTGAAATATGGGTGTTCGTCAACATTAACCGTAATTAGAACATCTCCGTTTTCTCCGCCGTTTAGTCCGGCGTTGCCTAAGCCTTTAAGACGCATGGTTTGACCGCTTTGCATACCGGCAGGAATTTTTACGTTTATGGTTTTGCCATTTAAATTAATTTGTTTTTCAATACCTTTGGCGGCATCTAAAAAGTCAATTCTCATATTATAGGAGATATCTTGTCCTCGTTTTGCCGCGGAATGTTGACTAAATCCACTTTGGGCACCGCCGAATTGTGAAAAAATGTCGTCGCCGAAAATAGAAGAAAAATCAAATCCTCCTTGAGCGCCACTAAAACCGCGGCTTTTGAAACCGCCAAAAGGATTCCCGCCATAACTTTGATAGTTGCCGAATCCAGAATTTGCTCCATCGAAACCGGCACCAAATCCAGTCGGCTTTCCATTTTCATCTATTTCATTATTGTCATATTTTTGGCGTTTTTCCGCATTTCCTATAATATCATAAGCATTGGAAATTTCTTTAAATTTATCTGCGGCATTTTTATCATCTTTGTTTAAATCCGGATGATATTTCCGCGCTAATTTTCGATAAGCTGATTTAATTTCAGCTTCCGATGCATTTTTGCTAACACCTAAAACGTCATATAAATTTTTGCTCATGTTTCATTATTCTCCCTAAGGTTTATATAGGGATAAATCTATTCAACTGCAAGGTCAACGCAATCAAAAGTCGCACGCCTTTTATGGTTTTTGTACAAATAAATGTCACGAAGATAAGCTTTTTTTTCGCCTCCGGTCATTTCAAAGCAATATGCCGAGGCCAATGTTGCGACATCATCGATGCGAACATCGGCATATTCATAGACGACATAGTTGTCGCCCATAGCTTTTGTTGCAATATTGCGGCGAAATCGTTCAGCATCTGAAGAATATATTGGTTCGCCGGTGTTTTCATCAATGTTTGATTGACAAGAAACACAAATTAGGGTCAACAAACATAACAGCAGAATTTTTTTCATATTTCCTCACTTTTCAGCCAAATACTGAGTTTGATGAGAAAATTATAAGGCAAAAAATATTAAACAATTATTAATTGGACATAAGATTGTAAATTTTAGCGCCGGCTTCATTTAAAATATCTATAACTTTTTGGTTTTTGGAATTCCTTATTTTATCATTTTTCAGTTTTGCAAAAATTTTATCCATTTTTTTATTATATTCTTTATTATCCTCTAAATTATCAAAATATTTTGACAGCTTTTCATCTCCCATTTTGAAATCAGCGACTTCTTTGACTATCATTAAATTGCGTGCAGTTGTCTGATCTTTGTTTGTCGGCAATAAACTTCTGCTGTATTTTATAATGGGACTATTTTCCATTTCAATTACTGTTGTATTTTTACTAATGGTTTGGGCAAATGAAAATGAAAGGTTAAAAAGGAATAATACAAAGATTAACATGTAAATTTTCATCATTTTACCCCAAAAAAAACTTGCTATCTTTTTGATATAGCATATAATCTTAAAAATTCAAATATTTTATGGAAAAGATGATGAAAAAAATTCTTTGGGCTTTAATGGATAATCGACGCGGCAGTGTGGGGCAAGCACAAGGCATTATAAATGCGTTGCCGGAAAATTTTGAAGTTGTTGAAAAAAATTTGAACTATAACAAATTGTCTGGTTTGCCAAATTGGCTGCGTGGGCGTTCGCTTGTGGGACTTGACGCGGAAACAAAGCGAAATATTTCTGCACCATGGCCGGATTATGTGCTTTCTATCAGTCGGCGCACGGTTCCTGTTGCTCGCTATATCAAAAAAAAGAATCCAAAAACAAAGCTTATTCAGCTGATGCATCCGGGAAAAACTGGCTTGTCGGATTTTGATTTAGTTATTGTGCCGGAGCATGATAAGAACAAAGTATTTTCACCCAATATCCATTATATAATAGGTTGTCCGCACCGCGTGACTCCTTTGTATTTGGAACAGGCAAAAGCTAAATGGGAGCCTGTTTTTTCTAAATTGCCTCATCCCAGAACAGCGTTGATTGTGGGCGGAGCTATAAAAGGCAAACCTTTCTCAAATGAAAATGCTTTAGCTTTGGGAGTTGCTGTAAAAGAGTTAAAAAAGCAAATAGGCGGTTCTTTGCTAATCACAACATCGCGGCGGACGGGAAATGAAGCGGAAAAAATAATTTTAGAACAACTTAAAGATATTCCTCAATTTACTTATTTATGGGGAGATGTTTCGGAGAACCCATATAGCGGATTTTTAGCTTGCGCTGACAATATTGTTGTCACCGGAGATTCTGTTTCTATGTGCTGTGAAGCAACAGGAACCGGAAAGCCGATTTATTTATTTATTGGTAAAAATTGGTTAACCCAAAAACATTTGCGCTTTGTTCAATCTTTGTGCGATACGGGATGTGCTGTGGAAATTAATGCGCAGCAAGCGATGTCCTTTAAACCAAGGCAAAGTTTGAATGCGGCCAAAGAGGTTGCCGAGTTAATTGACAGGCTTTAATTTTTATCAAAATTAATGCGCGGGTCAACGAGTGAATAAGTTAAATCACTGACAAGCTTTAAGATTAATCCAAGTAATCCGAAAATGTACAATGTTCCAAAAACGACTGGATAATCACGTGTGGTTACAGCTTCGTAACCCAACATTCCTAATCCATTGAGTGAAAAAATAACTTCAATCAATAACGAACCTGTAAATAACATCTTTATCAATAATGTTGGAAAGCCTGCAATTATGATAAGCATGGCGTTGCGGAATATATGTCCATAGAGAATGTTATGTTCTGAAACTCCTTTTGCGCGGGCTGTCAACACATATTGTTTATTGATTTCATCCAAAAATGAATTTTTTGTCAGCATTGTCAGGCTGGCAAATCCGCCGATAACCATTGTTAAAACAGGAAGGGTTATATGCCAAGCGTAATCAGATATTTTTTGAAAAAAAGACAAGTCACCCCAATTTTCGGAAGTTAATCCGCGTAAAGGAAAACATTGCCAATAAACGCCACCGGCAAAAAACACTATAAAAAACACCGCCAATAAAAACACCGGCATGGCTGAGCCTAAAATAACTAAAAAAGAAGTAATTGTGTCAAATTTTGAACCATCTTTCTGTGCTTTTTTTATTCCCAGAGGTATGGCTATTAAATAAATAATCAGAGTTGACCATAGTCCTAAAGAAATTGAAACGGGTAGGCGTTCTTTAATCAGTTCAATAATCGTTTTGTCTTGATAATAGCTTTTCCCAAAATTAAAGCATAAATAATCTTTTAACATTTTCCCGTATCTATAATACCATGGTTTATCAAAACCAAACTGTTTTTCGAGCGCTTTGATTAAATCTTCTGGAACACCCTGAGCGCCAATATATTGAGAATTACTGGATTTTTGTGACAACTCGACAGAGGAAGTTAAATTTGCTTTTGTATCTGTGTTTATGCCGCGGTATTTTGCTAAAATATAATCAACAGGACCTCCCGGAGCCAACTGAATAATAGCAAAATTGACTGTAATTATTCCGAGTAATGTCAAAGGGATGAGTAATAATCTTTTAAAAATATAAGTACGCATTATTTCTCCTTCATCCACCATAAATAAGGCTGAAATCCAATTTTTTTGTCAGCAGACGGTTGTCCGAATTTATTTTGATAAGCAATACGGTCATAAGGCGAGTACCATTGAAAAATTAGATAATTTTCATTTTTCAACACACGATCCAAAGCTTTTATATGGGCAATATAATCTTCCTTGGTCTGTGCATTGACTAATCCTTTTATTAAATTGTCAACAACCGGATTTTTTATTCCGATTAAGTTGTTGCTTCCTTTTATGTCAGCGGCTTTGCTTCCCCAATATTCCATTTGTTCATTTCCGGGGAGGTTACTGGTGGGATATGAAATTATAGCCATATCAAAATCAAAATTGTCCAGTCTGTTTTTGAATATGTTTACATCTAATGTGCGGAAAGTTGCTTTGATGCCGATTTTGCGCAAATTTTCTATAAAAGGCAGCATTACTTTGGTAAAACTGGAACCGTTGGCTGTATTGCTCAATACCTCAAATTCCAATGGTTCGCGCGTTTGAAGATTTGTCATTTTCCCGTCAACAAAATCATATCCGGCTTCTTTAAGCAATTGAACAGACTTTTTTAAATTTTTCCGAGAATTATTAATGTCTGTATTGGTTGTTGCTTTATAAGGTGTTGTGAAAATTTCGGCGGGTAAAAGGTTTTTATATTGCAATAATATTTCTTTTTCTTTACCTTCCGGCAAACCTTTTGCTTCCATTCCGGTGTTTGTAAAATAGCTGAACAGGCGGCGGTATTGGCCGTAAAAAAGTTTTTCATTAGCCCATTCAAAATTAAAGGCTAAATCAATAGCTTTTCGCACGCGTTTATCTGAAAATTTCTGGCGGCGTAAATTAAATGCAAAATTTTGCAGTGTTGCCGGATTGTTGTGTTCTAATTGTTCCTTTATAATTTTTCCTGAGGATATAAGATTATTGTTGTAACCGGTCATCCATATTTTGGCTATATATTCTTCTCGCGCATCAATGTTGCCGGAAAAAAGCGCTTGCAATGTGACTGTTGTATCTTGATAATAATCATAGCGAATCGTGTCAAAATTAAAAAAACCTTTTCGCGTGGCTAAATTTTTTCCCCAATATTGAGGATTTTTTTTGAGTTCAACAAATTTATTTATCTGAAATTTATCTACAATATAAGGACCTGTTCCTAAAGGGACGTCTGTTCTAGGTTTAGAAAAATCTTTATTTTCCCAATCTTTTGCAGAAAATATGCTGAATTGCGATAAAATAAGCGGTAATTCTTTATTATCAGTATTTTTTTTGAAGTAAAAACGAATTTCTCTTTCGTTTATTTTTTTGATATAATCAACGTCGGCGTAGTAAAATTTGTAAATAGGCGCTCCTTGTTCCGTAATAGCTTTAAAGCTAAATATGACATCATCCGCGAGAACCGGTTGTCCGTTAGAGAATCTGGCATTTTTATTTAAAATAAAACCAACATAAGACTTGTCTTGCGGTAAATCAAATTTTTCTGCTAACAACGGATAAACCGTAAAAGGGTCGTCTGTTGGGGAAAATCCCAGACTTTCAAAACTTAAAGCGTTTACAAAAGTCGCTGCCACTCCCTTGAATATGTAGGGATTAAAGTTATCAAAAGTTCCATATGCCGGCAAAACCAACTTTCCACCTTGCGGCGCTTGCGCGTTAACGTAATCAAAAGATTTAAACCCGCTGGGATATTTTGATTCTCCGTAAAGCGCAATTCTGTCGGTGACGAGAGCTGCTGATTCCGTTGCGTAAAAGAGAATAAGGCCTAAAATTGTTTTAACGATAATTTTCTTCATCGGTCCATCCGCCGAATGGGTAGGCTAAATCTTCGTCTTTTTCTTCATCTTTTTGTGAAAGTTTCTGCTGACTTTCCGTAAACGAATTTCCGGAAACAGAGTTTAAAGAGGGTTCTATGGGTTGGGTTTTGACAGATGCTTTTGTTGATAAAGAATAATTGCTGTCTCGTAAGTTATCCAACGTATTTTTTGCGTTTCCAAAGGTCGGCGTTATTCTGTTTTCCTTTTTATCAAAATAGTCTCCATCTAAGGAAATTGTGTCTTCTGAGGAAGATGCTGATTGCTGAGCCGTAAAGCTTTCTGAAGATGTTGTTGGGGATGAAAAGCCGGTATCAAAAGAAGGGGACGCATCATGCGCGGCAAAATCAGAATCGTTTTCATCTTTAAAACTATTGTGCAGTGCTCTAAAAAACGGATCTTGTTCATGTTCATCTTCTTCAATTTCTATATTTTTACGACCAAACGGGTTAAGTTTGGCAAAGAAAGATTGTTTCGGTTGTTCAAAAGAGTTATCTTCATCATCATTTTTATCAACATTAACAATTGTTTCCGGAGCAGATGGTTCTTCCATGGTGGCTATTTTCAACACAGAAGAATAATCTCTTTCCTGTTTTGACTGAGGCGCCTTATCTTCCGGCGAAACGCTTAAAGTGTTTAAACCTTCGCTTAAGGGTGCAATAATAGAATAAACTTTGCCAAATACACCGGATTCAATAATTCTTAAAAAAATTCTATCTCGGTCGTGTTTTTCTAAAAGTTGCAATAAGTTTTGATAGCGAGAACAAAACTCGAGTAATGTTCCTCTGAATACTTTATCCCGATTAACTTTTTCTCTGACCCACGCATCAAAAGTGCTTTGACTTTTGCTTGCATCTAAGATGGCTTTGCCCAGAACCCAGCGCTCGCCGCGTTTAACTCTTTGCCAAAGTTGTTCCAGCTGTGAAGAAGATGCTATATTGCAACGCTGAATAATTTCACTTAAGGCTTCATTCATATCAGAAACAAATAAATCAAATTTGTTTAAAACGAAACCGTCTTTAATTTCATGCTCGGCGTCAAGCATAACTCGAACGACCAAGTCCGTGTAGTCCTGATTTTTTTGAAGCTGTTTTAAAATTTCATTTTGTTTAAAATTAAAATTTTTGTTTGATAGGAATTGATTAATAAAGCCGAAAATCATCCAAATGCTGAAAATAGGAATAAAAACAACGGCAAGCATGAGCAAAAGCTGCTCGACATTTTGTTCCCATAAACGAGCTTCAGCCAATTTTGAATCAATAAACATCAAGGCATAGATTAACCAACTCGTAGAAGAAAAAACAGCCATAAAAAAACAAAACATCAACATCTGTCAAATCCTTATGAAAAACGATAAATATTATTATAATGTCATAACTTTGATATGGCAAAGCTTTTTATTAAAAAGTCAACAATCATTAATAAAACGAAAAAAACACTAAACTTTTAAAAAAAATGTGTTAAACTTCTCCCAGTTTTGACAAACATAAGGGATAAAAAGTATGAGCGATAATGAAACAGTCATTCTGGATTTTGAAAAAACAATAGTTGACATAGAGGAAAAAATTCAGCATTTGAAAATGATTGCCAAAGATGAGGATTTAGATATTACGAAAGAAATCAAACGGCTGGAAAAGCATTTGCAAATCCATATGGCCAATGTTTATAAAAATTTGTCGCCGTGGCAAAAAGCACAAATAGCCCGTCATCCGAATCGTCCGCATTGTTTGGATTATATCAACGCCCTTATCACAGATTTTACTCTTTTGTGCGGTGACAGATGTTTTGGCGATGATCCGGCTCTTGTCGGCGGAATCGGTAAATTTAACGATATTCCGGTGGTTGTTATTGGGCAAGAAAAAGGAAATGACCTTGATTCTCGCATAAAATATAATTTTGGAATGGCAAAACCTGAAGGCTATCGCAAAGCTCAGCGCTTGATGGATATGGCGGAAAAATTTAAATTGCCTGTTTTGTCTTTTGTGGATACTGCCGGTGCATATCCGGGGGTTGACGCAGAAGCGCGTGGACAAGCTCAGGCTATTGCCGCGTCTATCGAAAAATGTTTACGCGTGAAGACGCCTATTATTGCCACTGTTATTGGTGAAGGCGGATCAGGCGGGGCTATCGCTATTGCGGTGGCCGACAAAGTGATTATGTTGGAACATTCCATTTATTCCGTTATTTCTCCCGAAGGTTGCGCTTCAATTCTATGGCGTTCTGCGGATAAAACAAAGGAAGCAACAGAAGCATTGCGTTTAACGGCTCAAGATTTGAAACGTCTGGGCATTATTGATGAGATTGTTGAAGAGCCATTGGGCGGCGCACACCGAGATCCTCAAAAAACTTTTGAAAATCTGCGTGTTGTTTTGGAACATAATTTGAAAGAACTTTGTGCTCAAGATTATGAAAAATTAAAACAATTGCGTACGGATAAGTTTTTGAAAATAGGTGAACAATTTGTTTTAACAAAGAAAGTTTCCAAATAAAGTAAATTGCACTTGACTTTTTTTAAACGTAAGAACTAAAATGGAACAAAATTTTGGAGTTTTCTTATGTTGACGGAAAAACAATACAATTTATTAATGTATATCAATAAAATTAATCGAGAAACGGGGCAATGTCCGTCTTTTGATGAAATGAAGGATGCTATTGGACTGAAGTCTAAATCCGGCATACACGCATTGATAACCTCATTGGAAGAACGAAATTTTATCAGAAAACTTCCGCATAAAGCACGCGCGTTAGAAGTTATTCGTTTACCTCGGTTTAAGCCTCAGGCAATTATTGATGAAGAGAAAAAACGCGAACAGGCTTTGCAAAATAGTTCGGTGAACATTCCGTTGTATGGAAAAATTGCCGCGGGAACACCAATAGAAGCATTGGCAAATGAAAATGAAAGTGTTTCCGTGCCATTTGACATGGTTGCCTTGGGTAATTACTACGCTTTGACAATTGAAGGAAATTCTATGGTTGAGGCGGGTATTATGGACGGCGACACAGCAATAATTCGCAAGCAGGAACAAGCAGATAACGGAAAAATTGTTGTCGCGTTGATTGATAATAATGAGGCAACACTGAAGGTCTTAAAAAAAAGTGGGAATGTTGTTTATTTATTACCATGCAATAAAGAATATGAACCTCAGGTCTATTCTTTGGATAGAGTAAAAATTCAAGGAGTGCTTTCGGGAATTATTCGAAAATATTAATATAAAGGATTACAAATTATGTCTGACCAAAAAATATCCGGATTAGATGCATGTTTTAAGTTGTTGTATTTGATTTTGCCTCTGCTATTTCTTATTTTTGGCGGATATTTTGCGTTTTTTAATATGATTTTACGGAATAATATTTTAAAAACAACAGAGGATTTATCTGTCATAACGGAAAAGATGACGGAAACTTTTAATGGAAAATATCCCGCTTTAGATTCTTCTGTAATTTTTTTAAGTAATGTTCTGCCTTATGATTATGTTGTCAAAAAAACACCGATGGGCTACGATTTTTCGAATCGTTTCGGCGGAAAAATGTTCTTTTATAATGCCTATAATACTGTGACTGAACGTTCTTCTCAATCAGAAATTCTAGGCTCTTATATCATTTTGTTTACCCGTCTGACAAAAAAGGAATGCGAAAAATTAGCGCAAACAAATTGGCATAATTATTTTCCTAATTTTTTAGGGTTAGAAGCTTCTTATCTAACAGCACAAAAAAGTTTTAATGGTGTTTATAATTTGCGTAACCATCTTTTATTTGACAATCTGAATGAGGAATACAAAAGCAAAGATGAAGGTTTTATAACGCGGCGCCGTTTGAATAAAAAAGAAACGCAACAAGCTTGTGATTGTCTATTGAGTACTTGTACGGTTGCTTTTAAATTTAAGTAGTTCCGTTTGCCATATTTGATATTTTTTTTCAAAAGGCAGTCTGGCATTTGCCGGACTGGTTGATGGTAAAACAGCATAATCGTATTGTTTTAGTAAAACTTTATGATATTTTTTGAAAAACGCAAAAGATTTCTGTCCGTTAAATAATAATTTTTGAATGTTTGGATATTGTGACAACAAACATTCAAAGTCATTTGGTTCGGCTTGCTTTATATCGCTGTCCAAACTTCCTTCGCGTTCGCAAACTTTTAAATTATCCCACAAACCAATTCGCAATGTTTGCAAAAGTTGTATTTTTTCGGCGTAAGTTTTTGCTGTTTTACCGCTGATTTTAAATATAATCGGCCAAAAAGCGTTATGCTTAAAAGCATAATATTCCATTGCTTGCAACGATGCCACACTAGGCATGGTTCCAATCACTAAAACTTTGGTATTCACCCTTATCAAAGGCTCGAAACAATGCAGCTTTTCACTCATTTTAGTATTTTAACGCCACTCCGCTGATTACGGCATAACCACGGTTATTGTTTTTTGAAAGACGTTCCGTACCTTTTGAATTGATATAGCCGTTAATCAAAAACAGCTCTACATACTTGTTAACTTCAAAACTGTTTGCTTGCACATATAAATCATCACGATTACGGGTATTTTTCGCCTCTGTATGCAAATAAGCAAAATTAACTTTCAAACGGTCAAAAAATTTATATCCTATACTAAAATCCCAAGATTGTCCCTCGCGGTAATTGTCAAACAAATCAGGCAGATACGGATTGTTTGAAACCACTGTTATTTTGTTTTTATTCCCATCTATGTATGATTTTTTATAGGAACTTGAAACATTGAAATTATTTACAACCCACCGTGCGCCAACGGCCCATTCTTTATCTGTGCCGTTAAATTCGCCATAAGCCGCTGAGGTATAGATATCTCCTAAACCCAAAGACCATTTATTTTGCATTGCGGCGGTATAGCCGTCTTCCGTTTCCTCATAATCAGCATATCGGCTAATCATGCCTCGGCGACTGGCGTTTTCTGGCGTGTAGCTAAAACCAAACTTGGTATTGCCAATCATCGGCGTAAAATAAACAAACTTTACTGCCCGTCCGTCATCGATAATTGTTGTTGATTTCGGCGAAGCAAATTTTGTTTTTTTCAAACCATTTACCCAGTTAGCATCGGTCAAAAAGTTTGTCAGATTACTGTCTTGAATACCTATCCAGCTGATATCTTGCGCTCCCTGATGCAATTGTTGCGCCGCATTATAAGAGTAGCCGATTGTAAATTTACCATAATTTGGATTTTCAACCAAGGCGTAGGGATAAAAACGCCAATCTCCGCCGTTATAATCTTTATCGTGTTGGCGAAAAGCTAAAGTATAGTCAGCGTGAGCGCCCAATCGTGTTTCATCAGCAAACTTATATGCTCCTTCAAAACGTCCGTCTTGTCGATAAACAAGCCGATTTGGCAAATTATCATAATTATTTTGACGGCGGGTTTGCATAACTCCATAATAAACACCGGCCAGTCCGGATTGGCTAAAATCAAAGCCGCTAGCTTGCACGTTACCGGCTAATATTGCCGACAGACAGAAAACATAGGCAAATTTTTTCATTATAGTCCTCCATGTTACTAAAGTTGCCGGACTATAACACAATGTTTATCTGAATAAAACCTGAAAATTATAAATTTTAACGATGTTTTTTTTAATTTATTTATTTGCAATCTGAAAATAAACTAAAAATTTTTATAAAAAACACTTGACCTAGAGTAATCTCAAAGGATTAAATAAGTAGATTGAGGAGGATAATAATATGAATAAAAAAGTTTTAATTATTTCCGGTAGTCCGCGTTTGCATGGAAATTCCGATATATTATGCGATGAATTTAAACGCGGGGCGTTGGAAGCCGGTAACGAAGTTGAAAAAATTCGTTTGAGCGATAAAAAAATTAATTATTGTTTAGGTTGCGGTGTTTGCAACGCTACTGGTAAATGCGTACAAAAGGATGATATGGCAGAAATATTGCAAAAAGTTATAGCTGCTGACGTTGTTGTTTTGGCTTCTCCGGTTTATTTTTATGCCATGAACGGACAAATGAAAACATTTATCGATCGCACGATTACTAAATATACTCAAATAACCAACAAAGATTTTTATTTTATTATCTCTGCCGCCGACACTATACAAAAACATATGGATAAAGTAATTGAAGGTTTTCGCGGTTTTGCCTCCGATTGCTTGGAGAATGTCAATGAAAAGGGGATTGTTTATGGTTTAGGCGCGTGGCAAAAAGGTGAAATTGAAAATAATACCGAGGCTATGCAGCAGGCTTATGAGTTTGGTAAAAATGTTTGAAAAAAATGTTTGCCGTTTATATAACGCTAAAGCCGTCCTAAATAAAAAGGACGGCTTTATCATTAATTAATTTTTTCAAATTTTCCGCTTTCCGTATCATATTGTAAATGCAAAACGGCGCAGTTGTCAAAACAAACATTTTGAAGTTGATAACCGCATTGTAAAGCGCTGATAACACCGGCATGACAAACAACACCAATTGTTTTTTCCGGCATTTGAGCCATTTTTTTCAAACAATTGTTCACTCGGCAAAAAGCATTGTGTTTGCTTTCTCCTTTAGGAAAATGCAAATTCCATGTGTTATAAGTCGGATATAAGAGATTTTGTTCAAAATCTTTTCCATAAATCTTTCGAGCTTCATCAAACGTCAAGCCTTCTGCCATTCCAAAATATACTTCACGTAAATCAGGAATGATTTCAACAGTCAGATTTTTTTTGCTTTTAACAATATAGTCTGCTGTTTGTCTCGCGCGTTTCATGGGCGAACAATAGATTTTTTCTAATCCAAAATCTTTGACCTTATCGGCTAAATTTTTAGCTTGTTTTTGTCCTGTTTCATTTAAAACATCATCACATCCAGAACCTTGCCATTTATTTTCAAGATTCTTGTTTGTCTGACCATGGCGAAAAATAAAGAAATCTTTCTTCATAATTATCATAAAAATATTTTTATAGAGCATACTATACTTTATTTGTGTTTTGTTTTCAATAAAAAAACACTCAATTCCTAAAAGAATTGAGTGTTTGAATAGTTAGCCAAATAAGGCTACTTGAGCATCTTCCATAGAAATCGGCGTGTCGTTTGACGTCTTTTCTCCGGTCCAAATCCACAAATCGCGAGGATCGACGGCAATGTAGCAATATTCCGAAGGGTAATATTTACCTCCGAACGCATTGAACAAAGCCGCAGCGTGTTCTTTTGAACCGGCAAAATATTTGCCGTCCAAAGACAATACTTCAAAATTGATTCCATGGCGTTTTGAACCATAGAATACAACATCTCGCAACACCCAACCGCCATCGTTTAGGGTAAAAAACACTTTGCCGATGTTTTCAATGAAACCATTAGGTTGCATAATGTTGTGGCTTAACTGAGATTTGACAGCAGATAATCTGCTTTTTTTGTCTTGAAGATTCATATCAAAACAGTTTAATAAAATAAAAATAAACAAATTAATACTAAAGTGATTTATATATAGCATAACTTTATTTTTCTTGCAAGTTTTTTTGACAAAAATAATGCCATAAAAAAATACTTGACTTAGAGCATACTCTAAGAATTATGCTGATAAAAAAGAAAGGAAGAAATGTAAAATGCGGATGTGGATTATACTTTTTGTTATTTTGATTGTTTCAACGTTTGCCGGATTGGTTTATTTAACCAATCGGATTGCAAAATTTGATTTTATGTTAAAATTGTCTCATGGCAATGTCAAATTACTTTACTTTTTTAGTTTGATACTGGTTCTTGCGATTTTCGGCGTGCTTTGTCTGGGATTAAATTTGATGAACGCGGTTATCGTTTTGCTTCATTTAATGGTGTTTTGGCTTCTTTGTGATTTTGTTTTTGGCATTGCGGAACATTACAATACTCAGAGTTTTTCGCATTATTACGCTGGATACGCCGCAGTGTTTTTAACTTTAACGGCGTTGGGCTTTGGCTGGTTTTTAGACCACCATGTGTGGACAACTTATTATAATATTGAAACAGATAAAACGTCGCGGCCGTTGCGCATTGTTCAATTTGCGGATTCTCACATTGGTGCCACGTTTGACGGCGATGGTTTTGTAAAATATGTGGAACAGATGCAAAAATTGAATCCCGATGTTGTGGTGATTGTGGGAGATTTTGTTGACGACGATACAAAACTTGCGGATATGCAAAAGGCCACCAAAGCTCTTGGACAACTAAAAACAACTTATGGTGTTTATTTTGCTTTTGGTAATCATGATAAAGGCTATCATAGCCCGGAATATCGAGGATATTCAGGCAACGAATTGGTCGCGGAATTGCAGAAAAACGGCGTGACGGTTTTGCAAGATGAGGCGGTGTTGCTTGCTGATGATTATTATATTTTAGGACGTAAAGATTCCTCGGAATTTATGCGCGGCGGAAAGCGTGAAAATATGAATACCTTGGTCAAAGATTTGGATAAAAACAAATATGTTATTGTTTTGGATCATCAGCCAAATGATTATAAAAATCAAGTTGCCGCCGAGGTTGATTTGGTGCTGTCCGGTCACACGCATGGTGGTCAGCTTTGGCCTTTGAACAAAGCCGGCGAGTGGATTGGTGCCAACGATAAAACCTATGGCTATGAACGTCGGAATGTAACGGATTTTATCGTGACTTCGGGTATTTCAGATTGGGCGATAAAGTTTAAGACCGGAACAAAATCTGAAATTGTGGTGATTGATATAAAAAACCGCTCGTAATGAGCGGTTTTTTATAGGGCTGGTATTTATTTAGTGAATTTGATGCTAAAACCAGGAGCGTATGAACTGTATGGTTCTCCGCAAGCGTCTAAAACTTTGGCGGGTGATAAAGGCAAATAAGGCGCGTTGGCGTAATATCCTTTAGCGCTGTGGCCTACTATTCCTTCTGTGCCATTTTTAACAAGAAAATTATAGGAATCATTCATAAATGCAGAAATTTCTCCGACTAAAACACCAACCAATCCGGTTGAGGAACTTCCCCAATTGGTGGTGGCAAGAGTCATGCATGCTTCTTTGGGCAAACCCGTGAAAGTAATAGAAAAAGATTTGGGATTGTCGTTAACATAACTAATGTCAACATTACCGTTAAAAGCATGTGAAATTTCTATTCCTCCATATCTATCTGCGTTGGTTTTTAAGTCGTCAGGAACAACCCCCATTTGCACGGCGGTTGTGTTAGAGAGGCCGTTAAAATCATCTTGTTGCAGGTATAAAGTTTGAATGTTTGTGGTAATTTCGGCAATTTGCTGGATAGTTTTGTTAATTTTAAATTTTTCCATGGCTTTGGAATATCCGGCAATACCACCAACGCTCAACACCCCGATGATAGCCAGAACGCCCAACATTTCAATCATGCTTCGTCCAAGGGAAAACTCGTTTAGCTGGTGTCTGCTTGAAATTTTCGCGCTCGTGTACTCTTTTTGTACATGTCGCTTAAAAATTCCGGCGCATTCACGCACGCTATCCAAGTTTTCAAGCAAGGTGTTAGGATTTTTCTCGCAGCTAGAAACCACTTTATCTACACCACTCTCCGCGGTTTCAATACATTCATTTGTCTGTCTGGTCACTACTTGCACTTTTCTCACTCGTGTACTACTTTGTACACGTCGTTCCAAAAGTGCGGCGCATTCACGCACAACATCCAAACCCTTGATAAGACTCTGTTCTCTGTCATACTCGGGCTTGACCCGAGTATCCACCATCAAGTCCCCGTCATACTCGGGCGTGACGGACAGTCTGTCCCGAGTATCCAAAGAAGGGTGTTTGGCATGGATTCTCGGAATAAATCCGAGTATGACGGAGAATGAAGTATTCCGCCCTGACTCAAATTTTTTCAAAAAGTGGCAAAAACCGCGTGTAGAAGCTTTAAAATGCTCTGAAATCGAATGTTTAGGATTTACAGAGAGAGAGAGAGACCTTTGTTGAGCTTATTTTTCATCTTTCTTTCCTCTTTATATATTAAATAATTTACATTCTTTACTTTATTCAGGTAAGGTTAATAAATTGATAATATTTTTACCATCTTGGATGGTGGTGGTGATGATGATGTGGTCTGAAAACAGCGCTTCCAACAACGGCTCCGGTGAATCCAGCTAAAAAATTTGTCGCTGCCGAATCGTAATAATAATTACGCGGAATTGGTGTTTCTCTGACCACAACAACCGGTGGAACCGGACGTGTTACAATAACTTGCTGTGGCGGCAAAGGTGCCGACGTTACATAAACAGGTTGAGAAACAACCGGCTGTGGCGTCGCTGTTTGCGCAGTTTGCACGGAAATTGTTTGCTGTGGCGTGTAAATTTGTTGTTTTATGTTGTTATTATCATCCATAATGATAATAGTGTCGGCTTTTGCGTTTGACATAAGCCATGTTGAGAATAAAATCAAAAATAAAATTTTACGCATTTGTTATTCCTCCGTTTAGAGGATATCATAATTTTTTTTATTATAATTTCAAGATTATAAATATACATTCCGGTATGTATATTGCATTATTAGTCAATAATACTTGCTTCATAGGTGTAAACGATTTCGCTTTCATCCTCATTTTCTGTCGGTTCTATTTCACAAACGAGCAAAGATGCTTCATCTTGTAAGTTATCAAAGATTTCATCTTCCACACCATCCAGAGAAACGATATCCTCACTATTTCTGGTTAAGGTGATGTTGTGTTCGTCATAATTAAGTTTTACAACGGGGTTTTCTGGTGCGGTGTTGCGCGCATAAAGCAAGAGCATTACTTCATTTTCATCGGTTACCATAAAATCAAAAGTATTAAAATCTGGCATTTTTTATTTCCTTCTGCTATTATTAATTATAAATATTCTAAGAGACTGAAGTTAATATTTATCTAAAATTTGAGGAAAAATGTATAAATTAACAGATGGATTTATCAATTTATTAAAATGGCCGGTAGCCGTGTGTTTGCTGTTGTCTGCGCCCGCTCTTATAAACTCATATATGTATTTTGATTTTTTTCGATTTAAATTTTATATGCTGGGTGCCGGAATTTTATTTTTTATCTTTACCCTTTTTACCGCGGGATACGCAACAAAACAGAATATGCAAATTATTTCACATGAATTGACGCATACTTTTTTTGCTTTTTTAACTTTGCATAAAGCTGGGCGAATCCGACTTCATCCGGATGGAAGCGGTGGTTCTATGCAACTAAAGGGACATGGAAATTGGCTGATTTCATTATCACCCTATTTTTTTCCGTTATTTGCTTTTTTCTATATGCTGATTATGCCTTTTTTGTTGGAGGCGACAAATTCACATTGGATGATATATGCAATTCTAGGCTATTTTTTAGCCTATCACTGGCTGGTTGTGCTGACTCAAGCAAATTTACAGCAGACTGATTTAAGTCAAGAGGGTTTTATTTTTTCGTATATTGTGATTATCAGTGCAAATTTGTTTACAACCGGATGTGTCTTGGCCTTTACAAGCAAGTCATGGCAGGGGATTTTTACATTTATACAGCTTATTAATAAACTTAATTTAGAAATGTTTCAAAAATGTTATCATTTAATAATGACGAATTTCCAAAGTTTCTTTGTCGGCTGAAAAATATGCTTTAGCGCCAAGCGGCAAAACATATCGACTGGTTGTGTGTCCAAAATTGAAATCTTTTACGGCGGGAAATTTTGTTCCGTATAAGAAATCGGCCAGACAATCGTCAAGGGTGCCGTCTTCTTCGTCTCCGGTGCAATCCGTGAAATTGCCGAAAATGATTCCCTTTAAGGAGTCAAAATGCGGTTGCTGTTTCAATTGTTGCAACATTAAATCAATTTTGTGCAAACGTTCATGAATGTCCTCTACCAATAGAATCTTGCCCCGTAAATCAGGAAAGTATGGCGTGCCGGCAAGTTTCATCAGCACGCTTAAATTGCTGCAGAGAAAAACGCCTTCGGTCGAGCCGGTACGCAAGGTTTTGCCTGAAGTAATTGAAAAAGAATTTCCTGACATTAAATCCAGCAGGCTTTTTTTTACCAAAGGGTCTAGAGAAGCTTCTCTAAAATCGTAAGTCGGTAAAAAACCATTCCAGCTGATAATACCGGATTTTTTGTTTAAAGCGAGCATCAATGCCGCATTATCACAAAAACCAATAAGCGTTTTTTTGTTTTTTTTAATAAGATTAAAATCAATGTATGGTAAAATTCGAGCTGCGCCGGCGGCCGCGCGAACACAAAAAACTGCTTTGATTTCCGGATTGGAAAAAGCCCAATGTACATCGTCTGCGCGCTCTTTATCTGTACCGGCCATATAGCGGCGAATATTGTACAAATGCGGAGCAAATATTGTTTGTAATCCTAAAGACGTTAAAAAATTTATACCCTTTTGAATTTTTTCAATATTGCCGATTTGGGCGGAAGGCGCGATTAAAGCAATTTTGTCTCCACGTTTTAACTTTTGCATGTTATAACCTTTCTAAAATATTATGGCATAAATCGGTTAATGAATTGTCACGGGCTCCCATGATGATAATTCTATCTCCGGAACGTGCATTTTTAAGAAGCATTTCCATGGCTTCTTTTTTGTCTTTTACAAAATAAGCATTTTGTTTGCCCTGCTCATGTGCAAAATTAATCAAATCCGCGGAGGATATATCTTTGGTCACTGTCCCGCCGACAAAGAAAATTTCCGGCATGATTAAAATGTCATCGACATTCATGTTTTTTATGAAACTATTGATAATTTCTTTTCCCATAGAGCGCATAGGACCGAATCCGTGCGGCTGAAACATTATAAGCAAACGTCCGTTGTATTGTCTCAGCGCACTGATGGATGCCTTTATTTTATCAGGATTGTGGGCAAAATCATCAATAACGGTTATATTGTTTTTTTTACCGACAACATCAAGACGGCGTTTTGTTCCGCAAAAATCTTCCAGTATTTGCGCGGCTTTGAATTTATCCACACCTAAGGCGCTACATGTGGCAATTGCCGCCAATGCGTTTGCCACATTAAACTGCCCGATAAGTTTTAATGTAAAAGTTTTGCCGT
This sequence comes from uncultured Alphaproteobacteria bacterium, assembly GCA_934254675.1. Classification (GTDB taxonomy): domain Bacteria; phylum Pseudomonadota; class Alphaproteobacteria; order RF32; family CAG-239; genus RUG410. The sequence continues at coordinate 39,044 of CAKQLP010000006.1, forward strand.
TTAAAATGTATTCTGTTCCATGTGGTAAAGGGGCGATTTTTTCAACATAAAAATCCGCTTGAGGATTTTTTAACGAAAAAGTTATTTTGTGCGGATGAGTCAAACTACGGCATGATTCATAATCATCATTGACGACTAAAGCGTGTTTTGTTCGCAGACTTAGATTTTGAAATAAAATAATAAGTTCTTCAATACTTTTGTGGTCGTGAGAAATATTGTTTACCACTGAAATATACGGATTATAAAGGTCAATGCTTCCATTGCTTTCATCAGCTTCAACGACGCAAATGTCACCTTTATTATAAATTATGTTGGAAATACCACTGCGATTTTCATAGTTTTTTAGTAATCCGCCATTAATAAGGCAAGGATTTTTACCTGCTTTGTCTAAGATATAGCCAATCATGGCCGCTGTTGTTGTTTTTCCGGATGTGCCGCCGACGGCTATGCCGTATTTATAGCTGTGGAATATTTCACTCAATAATTCCGGTCTGGTTTTTATCAAGATATTTTTTTCTTGGGCGGCTCGGATGTCTGGAATGGAACTTTCAACTGCGGTGGAGGCGCAAAGGAAGTCTAAATCCGACGTGATGGCAGAACCATCTTGCGGATAAATTTTTATACCAAGTTTTTCTAAAGCTTGTTTATTTTCTAAATCGCGTCCTAAGTCAAAATTTCGGTCAGAGCCTCGAACTTCGTAGCCGGAAAGCTTTAAAACTTGGGCCAGAGAACTCATTCCGCTTCCGGAAATTCCGCAAAAACTTACTTTAGTCATTTGGTTAGTCCTTATTAATTTTATAAATCTTCAATGGTTTTGTTTAAAATTGTTTGTTTTTCGCTTTCCATCAGTGCAAAATCTTTATAGTCAATGGAAATATAGCTTTTTCCTGCGCCATCGACAGAAACACCAAGGGTCACACCAATTTTTTCATTTTGAAACGTTGCGTATAAAATAGCTTTTCCTTCTTGTAATTCTTGCAAAAAATTATCACCACCCAACGGGTTTTGCTTTGTGACTGTTTTAATTGTTTTTTTATCACCTTCTCCTTCTATTAATTTCTCTTCATAAGAATATGGAGTAAAAAATTCTTGGGCGTTGCCGTATTTTTTGGCTAAGGCCGTGTAATATTTATGATATAAATCCAAAACATGAGAAGCTTTGGCATCATCCTCAAGCAATTGACCTTGAGCGTAAATGCACCATAATTTATTTTGCAGACCAAAAATAGCTGTAATTTCCTTAAAAGTATTATTTTGTTGTTTAGGATTAAGAACCAAAAAAACATTTTTATAATCTTTTCTTTCTGCGGGTTGCAAATCAAAGCCGAATTCTTTAATTTCTTCAATACTTGCTTGCCAATAAAGTCCTAAAGGCGCTGGAGAAAATGTTTCTTGCAGTTTTTTGATATTTTGAATTTTTAGTTCTTCAGCCGGCATATCTTCTTCGGCTTTTTTTTCAAGATTCTTTTGGATTTCTTTGGTCTTTTTTTCTAATTCTTTTAATGTCTTTGCATCATTTTGCCGCAGAGTCAAAATTTGCGGTTTTTGGTTCAGAATAGAGCGGGCTGAGGTTTTCGCTTTTTTTTCTGTTTCTATGTTTTCAATGTAACTGTCTAAATAATCTGGGGTTTTAGATTGAGTGTCTAAAACGTTTTTTTCTTTTTCAGAAATAATTTTTTCGGCTTGGTCTGTTTTTTCTGAAGAATCGCTTATATCAAAAAGTTCTATGGTTTGAGCGTTGACGTTGGATGTAAGGAGTGTCAGTAAAAGAAATGTTAGTATATTTTTCATAATTATCCCTTTGATAACCGTAAAAAAAAATTGAATACCTGTTATATCTGCGCTATTCTAATGCTATAAATGCAAAAAATTTATTAAACTTAAACAATATTTATTACTAAAATGGAAAAAGACAATATACAAAATTTGTTGCTGGAAACAGGAAGACAAATCGTTCGCGAAAAAGGAACGGATGCTTTGACGGTACGGAAATTATCGGAAGCATCAGGATGTTCTGTCGGTGCAATATATAATCAATTTTCAAATATGGATAATTTTATTGTTATTCAAAATTATATGACGTTGGACGAACTGTCGAATCGTTTGGAAAAAGTCAAAAAAACAGAAGACGCTTTTGTGGATATGAATAATTTTTTACAGGCATTTGTTGATTATGTTATCGAAAATAAAAATCTATGGTATATGCTTCACAGTTTTCATTTGCGAAACAATAATCATACTTTTTCATATTTTTATTTGCGAAAAGTTGTCAAAATAACCGGATTGATTAACAAATTACTTATTCAACTTGTTCCCAATATGGAACGACCTGAAAGAATTTTGTCTTCACAGATTTTGTGGTTGTCTTTATTTGCTTTGAGTTCTTTTTTAACAAAAGATATCCTAGATTCATTTACAAAGGTTAATAAAAAAACAATATGCCAGCTTATGTTTAATACATATATCGCGGGATTGACGGTATTGGAGAAAAAATAAAAGGCGTTAGCAATGGAACAACTTTGGCTATATTTAAATACTCCGGATGTATTAAATAAATTTGCAAATAATAGATTTTTTTTGATATTTTTTGTGATTGTTCTGTCTTCGGTCAAACGTTCCGCATATCAAAGTTTATGGTTGGCTATGTTGATTAATCTTCCCGGGACAGCGTTACATGAATGCGCGCATTTTATTGTTGGTTTGTTTTTTAATGCAAAGCCGGTGCGCTTTTCTATATTTCCGCAAAAAAAAGAGGATAGATATGTTATGGGGCAAGTTGGTTTTTCTAACTTAAAATTTTATAATGCGTTGCCGTCGGCAATGGCACCTTTGTCGCTTTTGCTTTTAGCTTATTTGCTAAATTTGCATTTTTTTGAAATTTTTCCGTTTAACTTTGCGTCATACATTGCTTATTTATTTTTAATGACGGTTTTGATTGAAAACGCCATGCCTTCAAAAATGGATTTTGTGCAAGGTTTTCGCTTTATAAGCGGTGTTTTGCTGTACGCGGTTATATTAGCGGGAATTATCGTCTTTTAGCCGATGTTTTTAATTTTTTGGAGTGTCTTCGTCAGGGACGTCATCATCCTCATCAAATGAAAACTCGGAATTCCTGTTCATTTCAGTATTGACTATATTTTCAGGATTTTTAGCTTTAGCTGTATCTGAGCCGTATTCCATTTCATCCATGGAATTTTGGCTTTTATCTGATTTTTCAGTTTCAATGTTTTTTTGCGGAGGCATTACTTTTTTTAGCATTGGCAAATTATCCCGTTTTGCCAATTGTTCTTCAGATAAAAGCTCGTTTGTCTCAACATTGGTGTTTAGACATTGCAGCAGCCAAACATCATAAATTGGATGCTCCAAAGCATTTGTGGCCGGAGAGGATGACAGCATCCAGCCTTTAAAGACATTTGTTTCTTCTCCTTTTAAGTCTTTGTCAGAAATATCCACAAAAGCAAAATTTTCCGGTGTTTCTTCAACAGGGCGAGTTTTGCAACTACGGACAACAATTGAAAGAGAACCAAAGGTTATGCTGCCGTTAACAGGAACATTAATAACACTGACATGTCCTGTTATTTTATCCATTGCTTGCATTCTTGCCGTGTTCATGTCAATTTCCGCCGCATGGGCATTTAGTGCGATAAAAAACAAAAATATCGGTAAAAATTTAGTCTTCTGAATTATCATTTTTAGTTCCGTCATCTGTTACCATAAAAATAATTTCACCAACCATGTCTTCAATGGTTTTAAAATCCTTTGTGTTTTTAAAAGAATCTCCCGATTGCAAATATTCTTTAGATTTTCCCGGTTCGATTTTAACAAATTTGTCACCAACCAAGCCATCGCTGACAATTGAGACAGTGCTGTCTTTAGGTAATTTGATGTTAGACGAAATGCTGAATGTTACATCCGCCATATAATCATCACCATTTAGTTTTTGAGAAGTGACGGTTCCAACTTTGATACCGTTGATGCGAACGTCGGATCCTACGCTTAACCCGCCGACTTTCATGAATTCGGCTTTGAGTTGATAACCTTTTACAACCTGTAAATCAGAAACGCGATAAGCGAATGCTAAAAAAAGCAACGCAACGATTAAAACAACTAACCCCATAATAGTTTCAACAGGTTTCTTTTTCATTTAATTACTCCGTTTTTTCGTTTGAATCTATATTTTCTTTTTTGTCTGGACAAGTTTTTTTTCGTTTAGCTTTGCCGAGAGAAATAACTCGATCTATCAATTCATCCAAAATCATGGCGTCTTGAGTATATTGAAATTCTCCTTCGGGTGCAATGTAATCTTCCGACCCGCCCGGTTCTATTTCAATGTATTTATTACCCATAATGCCAGAACTAACAATTGCCGCACTGCTGTCATCGGGAATTTGCACTTGTGCGCCAATTTGCAAAGTCAATGTCGCACGATAATTATCATCCAAAACAGAAGCGACGACCCGGCCGATATCCAAACCGGACATTCTGACTTTATCGCCGACAACTAAACCATCCGTGCGGTTAAATGTTGCGTAAATTTGGTAATCGGTATCTTCGGCGCCTTTCCAAACGTTGTGTTGTATTTTGAACATCACAATGCCTAATAAAAATACGCAGATGACGCAGAGTCCGATGATAAAGTTCTTTAGTTCTTCTTTATTAAAGTTATCCAAAATTTTACTCCAATAATCTTATTTTGTGATATTATTACCTCAATAAAAACAATTTGTCATCAAAGTTTTTTGATATTTATTGAAAATAATTGTTAAAGTTTAAAAAAAAATTGTTAAACTAATAGCAATGCTTTTGTTTAGGGAAAGAATAGCGAATGCTTTTAGTAAAGAATTTAAATAAAAATTTTGGAGCGATAAAAGCTCTGGATAATGTGAGTTTTGAATTAAAAAAAGGTCGAGTGACCCTTCTGCTGGGCGAAAACGGTGCGGGAAAATCAACTTTGTTACGGCTTCTCAGCGGCTACTTGGAACCAGAAACCGGCGACATTGTGCTAGAACATGTCAGCTTGGAGAAACAGCGTACTGAATATTTGAAAAAAATAGGTTATATTCCAGAAATTTCAACAATGTATGGCGAATTAAAAACTTTTGAGTTTTTGCAATTCATTGCAAATCTGCGTCAAATTTCACCAAAAGAAACAGAAGAAAAAATCAAGAAGATAATTCAACTTTTAGAATTGGAAAAAGTTATTTGCCAACGTTTGGACACGTTATCTAAAGGTTATAAAAAAAGGGTAGAGCTTGCAACTGTTTTGTTGTCGGAACCTGAACTGGTGTTGCTGGACGAACCGACAGAAGGACTAGACCCTTTGCAAAAGGAAACTATTCGGAGAATTATAAAAAAATATGCGCAGAAACACATTGTTTTAATTTCGACACATGCGTTGGAAGATGTGGAAGCAATGGCCAGCGATATAATGATTATTCACGGCGGAAAATTGGAGGCAAAAGAGTCTTTTGAAAATTTAAAAAATAATAATTCAAAAAAATGGTTAGAAATCTTTAAAAAATTTAAGGAGGAAAGATAATGAGACAACAGTTTAAAACTTTGTTTTTTAGAGAGTTCTCTAACTATTTTCGCAGTCCTTTGGCTTATTTCGTATTTTTTATTTATTTGTTTGCTTCAATCGGATCAGCTTTTTATTTTGGTTCGTTTTTAGCTATGCATGATACATCTTTATACGCTTTATTTTATGCTCAGCCGATTATTTTGGCCGTTTTGCTCCCATCTTTAACCATGAAATTGTGGGCGGAAGAATATAAACAGGGAACAATTGAGCTTTTGCTGACACAACCCGTTGATATTTGGGTTATACAAACGGCAAAATATTTTTCAGTAGTGTTGTTTTGTTTTCTGATGAGTTTGTTTTTGCTACCGTTTATATTTTACACATCAGAATGGCTGAATATTGATTGGCAAAATATATTATCGGATTTCTTAGGGTTATGGTTATGTATGATGCTGTTTTGTTCAATCGGTACTCTCTTTTCGGCTTTTACAAAAAATGTGATAATTGCGTATTTATCAAGTTTTGCATTTACCGCGCTTTGGATTATTTTACCTTTTTTAGGTTTATATATTATTTATAATGATTTTTTATTCGCTGAGCTTGGATTGATAAACTTTGTTTATTTTGCATCATTATCTTTTGTTTTTTGTGTTATAACTGTTGGTGTTATATATTTTAAATATAGTGTAAAAAAACATAGGCTTTTTACTTTTGCATCATTTACATTTTTGATGGTGGCTGGCGGAATATTTTTCAATATTGCTGTTTATAATTTTTTTGAAAACAAAATCGATTTTACAGAATCGAAGTTATATACGCCGAAATTTGAAACATTGCAGCTATTGGAAAATGTAAAAGAGCCGGTTATTATTGATGTTTATGCGTCTAAAGAATATATAAACAGAAATGCCGACTATTTTCATTATTTACAGCAAATCAATCGTTTTTTGGAAAGATATGTAAAATATTCTAAGGGGATGATATCCTTAAATATTGTTTACGTTGATCCTTTTTCGGATTTGGAGGAGGATATTTTGGAAAAGGGTCTTTATTTTGAAACGAATGATAGCGGCAGTAAAGATTATTTAGGAGCAATTGTTCACTTAAAAGATGGCACCGAGAGCATAATCAAGCAATTTTTGCTGCAACGCCAAATTTATTTGGAAAAGGATATTGATACGGCGTTGCTCAAGCTGATAGAGCCTGAACGTATAAAAAATATAGGGGTTTATATTGATGCAACTCAAAATTTGGAGGGATTTCAGTCGATTTTATTGGATTTAGAAAATGATTATCATGTGTTTAATGTTTCACCATCAATGTATGAATTTTCGGATAACGTCGATGCTTTGGTTATAATAAATCCTAAATCCATTTCGCCAATGCTGCGTTATGGTATTGACCAGTTTTTAATGCGCGGCGGAACTTTACTGGTATTTTTTGATTTTTATACAGAAAGTCAATCCAAGCTGGTTAATGAAGAAGATTTACAAATTGTTGATTTCTTTAATAATTGGAAAATAAATCTTTTACCGGAAATGACAGATGAGGGTGTTTTAGGGAAAAATTGGGGAGTATTGCCATTTAAATTAAAATTTAATAAAGCGACATTGTTTAAGGTTTCGGATGATACTTTGTTGAAGGTTGAGCCTTTTATTTCTGCGGATAATGGGTTTATTGGGGCAGTGTTGTCTGGTGATTTTAGTTCGTTGTATCGCAAAAATCCTTATGAAAATACGGAAATTTTTCCATCAATGAAACCATTTTCTCCTGTTTCTGTAAAAATGGGAAAAGTTGCTGTTGTCGGGGATGTTGATTTTTTAGAAGATGCTTATTGGGTGGCAAATAGTTCTCCAGATCGGAATCCATATAGCGTTATAGAAAACAACGGCAATGGGCGGGCTTTTAAAACACTTGTTGATAATATGGTCGGTAATGAAATTTATGAAAAAATTCCGTTAAATTCAAAAATGAAAAATAGAGAAAGCATTAGTCAAAAAATAAAAGCTAAGATATTTAGTGATTTTGAAGCTCCGTATCTGGCTTTGCAAAATAAAATTATTGAGCAAAAGCGCTTTTTGTTTGTTGCCGGCGGAGAAGATTTAGGACAATTTGAACAGATTTTACAAGTCAGTGAAGCAGGACAAAATTTGGCTCGAGATGAAAAAAAGTTACAGTCTTATGAATATGAAATGAAAAACTTATATGGACAAAGGGTAAAAAGAATGATGTTTTGGCAGATTTTGGGATTGCCTCTTTTGTTGGTTTTAGGACTGTTTTTTGCCTTAAAATATTTGTATAACCGCTATTGCAAAAAAATAAAGGAAACGTATCATGTCTAAAAAAAACTGGATATTGAACTGTGTCGCCGTTTGCGTATTAGGATTGTTGGCGGGAATGTCGTTTTTTTATACAGAACAAAAAAACGGTGAAAATTTCAGAGGGCGTTTTGTGTTTAACCATACAAGGGAAAATATACGATTTTTGCAAAAAATAAAGATGACAACTCCCGAGTTTGGCGAAATCAATGTTTACCGGAAAAATGGCGGATGGTATTTTAAAGAGGCTTCGGATTATTTTGTAAATACGGAACAGTTGGCTAACTTTTATTATATGGTCAATAATTCAATCTTTACAGCAGTGCAAGAGGCTCAAAAGAAAGATTTTGAACAAAATATGCTGATGCTTCCGGAAGAAAAAGAGACAAATAACGAGGGAACAACTATTGAAACATTTGATTCTGAAGGCAAATTGATGGATCGGGTTATTATTGGAAAAACACCGGATGACGGAGAAAGCTATTTTGCCCGTTTGCCGGAATATCCATATGTCTATACGATTAATTCAGTTCGAGGGTTTTCCGGACAAGCGGATGCGTGGGTGCCTTTTCCATTACTGAAAATTCAACCTTCAATTATTGAAAATTTAGATATTCGGGGAACAATTTTGTCTTCTGATACTTTAAATCTTTATTTTCCTACATCGTTAAAGTTACAAAATTTATTAACGGCGCTGTCTTATTTAGGCTATACGGGAATTGCTTATAAGGATGATATCCGGAATGAAATTTTAAAAAGCCCTCCGCATTTGTTAAAAATTGAGACAACAATAGGTTTGGTTTACATTTTAAAAATTTTTGAGCAGGGAGACAGCTATTGGCTTGCTGTTAATTTAGAGTACACAAAAATTCCAAGAAAGGAAGTTATTCCATTTGTAAACGAAAATAAAAAGTATTTTGATAAATGGTATTTTCAACTAGATACAGAACAAGGAAAAATTCTTTATGAAAGTAAAGCCAAGGATATTCTTGAAGGTTTTAAATTATAACTTAAAAGAAAAGCCTCAACAACAGTTGAGGCTTTAAATTCATTTTGCTTATTTATTCAGAGCAAGACGCATTGTGTCCTGAGCAATCACCAACTCTTCATCCGTTGGAATGACGAACACTTTAACTTTAGAATCCGGTGTGGAAATCATAATTTCAGTTGCGTGTTTTTTATTGTTTTCATAATTTGGCTTAATTCCTAAGTAAGCCAGATGCTCCATAACCAGTTGGCGGATTATGACTCCGTGTTCGCCAACTCCGGCTGTGAAAACAATGGCGTCAACCCCACCTAAAACGGCAATGTAAGCGCCAATATATTTAAGTAAAGAATGGACATAGGTTTTGGTGGCTAAAATACATTTTTCATTTCCGCTCAAATAGCCGGCTTCAATGTCTCGATTATCTGAATATCCGCATAAAGCCAGCATGCCGCTTTGTTTATTCATCATCTCGTTGACTTGATGCGGGCTTAAACCGTCTTTCTTTTCAATGTAAAGCGGAATATACGGATCAATGTCGCCACAGCGCGTGCCCATAATTGTACCGGCCAGCGGGGTGAATCCCATAGAGGTATCAAGACAAACGCCATTGTCAATAGCGGAAATTGAGGCGCCGTTTCCCATGTGACAGGTGATGATTTTGCCTTTTTTCCCAATTAATTCGGCGCAACGTTCAGAAACATATTTATGAGAAGTGCCATGAAAGCCATAACGGCGGATTTTGTTGCGCACATATTGGTCTTCAGGCAAAGCGTAGCGATAAGCTTCCGGAGGCATGGTCTGATGGAAAGAAGTGTCAAATACAGCTACTTGCGGAATGTTTGGCAAAACAGCTTTAACCGCTTTAATTCCTAAAACATGTGCTGGATTATGCAATGGCGCCAAATCGGAAAGGCCGGCAATTTGCTCGATTACCGTATCGTTAATTAAAACCGAACCCTTGAAAATGTCTCCGCCTTGCACGATGCGGTGACCGACAGCGCTTAACTCCTCTAGATTTTGCAACGCACCGTTTAAAAGACACCCCAGAACATCTTTGATGGCTTCGGCATGGGTCGGCATATTAATTAATTCTTCTTTCTTATCTGCGCCGGTATGCTGATATTTCAAAATTGAATTGGCTTGACCGATGCGTTCGGCAATTCCTTTAGAAACAACATTGTATTGGTTGTTTACAATATTGTATAGCTGAAATTTAAGTGAAGAAGAACCGCAATTTATAACAAGAATTTTTTCCATTATTATAATCCTTTACTTTTGAGCTTGAATACATGTAATAGCAATGGCGCCGACAATGTCTTCCGCAAAGCAACCGCGCGACAAATCATTGACAGGAGAATTTAATCCTTGCAAAATAGGACCATAGGCCTCGCATCCGCCTAATCTCTGTAAGAGTTTGTATCCAATGTTTCCCGCTTCGAGATTTGGAAAAATTAGAATGCGGGCATGGCCGGCAACATGGCTGTTTGGAGCTTTTTTAGCGGCAACAACGGAATCTAAAGCCGCATCGGCTTGCAATTCTCCGTCAACCTCAATGCCTTTGTTTTTATATTCATCGGTCAGCAAGGCATTTTGAACCATTTGAGTGGCGCGGACAACTTTATCTACGGCGTCGCCTTTTCCCGAGCCTTTGGTTGAATATGAAAGCATAGCGATGGAGGGCTCAATGCCAAAATGAAGAGCGGTTTCTGCGGCATTTAAAGCGATATCAGCCAATTCTTTGTCAGTTGGCTCAATAATAATGCCGCAGTCAGACAAAATGTAAGGTTTGTTATTGGCTAATATAATGAAAAATGAAGAAACGCTGCTGCCTTTTTTAGCGGATTTGATAATTTGTAAAGCCGGACGTACTGTGTCGGCGGTGGAGTGGTCAGCTCCTGAAACCATACCATCTGCGTGGCCAGCTTTTATCATCAATGTTCCAAAATAATTGTAATTTAAAGCCAATTTTTCCGCATCCTCATGGCTTAGTCCTTTTTCTTTGCGCAAGTTGTAAAGCAACTCAACATATTCTGGCAAGCGAGAATCTTCTTCGGGTCTGATTATCTCTATATCCGTTAAATCCCAATTATTTTTAGCATAAAATTCTTTGATTTTTAGTGTATCACCCAAAATGATAACTTTGGCAGCTTTGGCGGCTGTAATTAGGTGCGCCGCATTCAAAACACGCTCATCTTCACCTTCGGGAAGCACAATGGTTTTGATGTCTTTTTTTGCCCGTTCCAGCAGGCTTTTGATGTAGGTGCTTTTTATCATTATAAACGTCCTTTAATATGTTAAAAATTTTTTTACTATTACTTAACCGCTGATTTTTTAAAATTCGATTAAAATATTTGATAAAAGTTTTGCTTTTTCGGTTAAGCTATACTATTTTAAGATAAAAGACTCAAGGAGATTTTTTATGAAAAAAGTTATGGTTTTGTTTGCGGCTCTGCTGATGACCTTTCAGGCATGGGCTAAAGTGAGTTTCGAAGCGAAGATTCCGGTTGATGTTGAGGCCGAAAACTCTGTGGCGGCAAGAGAAAAAGCCATGAAAGAAGCGCAACGGCAGGGATTTTTGGAAGTGGCAAGTCGTTTGGTGAAAGATGACAAAGTTGAGCAATTGCAAAATTTGAGCGATGATGAGATTCTTCATTTTGTTCAAGCTGTCAGCGTTGCTGATGAAAAAGCCGGTGGTACAAAATATAAAGCCCTTTTGACGGTGCAGATAAATGAGCCCCTTTTGAAAGATTATTTGGCAGAAAATGAAATGATTGAGGCAGAAACAACAAACCTTTTGGTTATTCCTGTTTATAAAGAAAATACTTATTCTGCTCCATTGCTGTGGGAAAATAACAATCTTTGGAAAGCAAATTGGCGGAGCAAGGGATTGATTAAATTTGGCACAATGCAGGTGCAAACAGCCGACGCGCGTTTTCAGGATGTTGAAGATTTGACGGCAGAGAATGCTTTGTATATGAACGCTTCTTTATATAACGCGATTTCTAATCGTTTTGGTTCGGACAGAGTGTATGTGGTTTATGCCGAAACGCAAGGCAATGGCGATTTGAAGGTAACAATCAAAGACGAAAAAAATAAAAGTGAAAACAGCTTTTCAGTGTATAATAATGATGATGGAAACTTATTTGACGCGGCTGTTGAAGAAAGCGTTATGTTTATTTCTAATATGGAACGTGAAGCAGAAAACAAGTCTGGTTCCGAGGCCGGCGGTATTTTAAACGCGGTGTATGAATATAATAATATGAAAGATTGGCTGACTAAAAACACAGCAATAACCGCGTTGTCTCAGGTTGACGGCATAGATGTCAAAAGCTTGGGAGGAGGAAAGGTTAGTTTTACAATTAATTACAATAGTTCGTTGGATGAATTGTTGGAAGCCCTACAAGGTTTAGGAATCAGCTATGAAAACAGTGATAATTTTTACACATTGAGGTAAATTAAATGACAAAAAAAGATATTGATACACAGCGTTATTTGTTGTTTTTTAGCGTGTTTTTAATTTGCGGCGTTTTTTTATATACTCTGCGTTCGGTTTTATTGCCTTTTGTGGTCGGAATCGTTTTAGCCTATTTTTTAGATCCCGTAGTCAGTAAAATTTCTAAAAATAGCGAAACATCCCGCACAGTGGCGACAACTTTGGTTATTGGCGTTTTTCTTTTGATTTTGTTGCCGATAATTGTTTTAATATGTAGCGCCGTATTTTCACAAGCGGCTGAGTACGCTGCAAAATTTCCTGAATATGTTCGCTCTTTTGCTCACAGAATATTGCCTGTTTTAGAAGAATTAAAAACCAGATTTGGATTAAATTATGGAAACATGGAAAATGTTTTACAGGAAAATACGGCAAACTACCTTAAAATTTTGGGGAGGGTTGTGCAAAGCATTGTGGCTAATGGTTTTGCTTTTATTAATGTGATGTCTCTGTTGCTTATTTCGCCTGTGGTGGCTTTTTATATGCTACGGGATTGGCATAAATTTACGGGAAAAATTAAAAGTTTGATACCGCAAAAGCATAAGCAGATTGTGTTAGAGGGGATGCTGGAAGTGAATCGGATTATTTCTGGTTATTTGCGCGGTCAAGCATTGGTTTGTTTGTGTTTAGGCTCTTATTACTCTTTGGGGTTATGGCTGGTTGGCTTGGAAATGGGAATATTTGTCGGTTTTTTGGCTGGTATTATTTCATTTATTCCGTATGTCGGCAGTATTTCTGGTTTTTTGATGGCTATGGTTTTGGTTGTCACTCAGTATGGAACATTCCCTAAAATTGCCGCGGTTTTAGTTGTTTTTGGTATTGGGCAGTTTTTTGAAGGTAATTTTTTAACGCCTAAATTAGTGGGGGAAAATATTGGTTTGCATCCGGTTTGGGTGATGTTCGCTTTGTTGGCCGGCGGTGTATTGCTTGGGTTACTCGGTATGATAATCGCCGTACCTTGCGCCGCAATTATAGGCGTATGGTTAAAATATTTAATTAGAAATTACAAACAAAGTTCAATCTATTTAGGAAAGTGACAAAACTATAAATCTTTTACCATTTTCAAAAAGGTTATGCCTTGCTCGTCAAAGGTGTCTCCTTCTGCGTGGTAGCCCATTTTTTCATAAAATCCGACAACAGAAAGCATTGCATGCATAATGATTTGAGTGTATCCCGCCTCTTTAGCCCGCTTTTCGGCATATTGCACAAGTTCGCGTCCAATGCCTTCTCCACGGTAAACGGTATCAACAGCCACTTGCATTAAACGGATTTTTTCATTGTCAATCGGAGCAAGAATTAAACCACCGACAAGTTTGTCATCAAGCTGTTCAATGCAGCCGATATGCAAATAATTGGCTTCTTTTGCGCGAAACGAATCGAGAAATTTTAATCCCAGCGGTTCCAATAGAATTTTATAGCGCAATTCCACAAGTTCGTTATAGCGAGATGAACCAAAATCTATATCAATCATTTTGCGCATAATTTTAACTCCCTTATTATTTTACATAATTAAAACATATTTTTGGCTATATTACAATAGTTATTGATTAAAGCGAAAAAATAAATTATCTTGGCGCAAGAAAAGGAGATATTATGTCTGATTTAAGTTTAATCCGTAATTTTGCAATTATTGCTCATATTGACCATGGTAAATCCACAATTGCCGATAGATTGATTGAGTATTGCGGCGGTTTACAGCATCGTGAAATGACCGAACAAGTGTTGGATTCTATGGATATTGAGAAAGAACGCGGCATTACCATTAAAGCACAGACTGTGCGTTTGAATTATCAGGCCAAAAACGGAAAAACTTATCAGCTGAATTTGATAGATACTCCGGGGCACGTTGACTTTACATACGAGGTTTCTCGCTCGCTGGCTTCTTGCGAAGGCTCGGTTTTGGTGGTGGACGCCACGCAGGGCGTAGAAGCGCAAACTTTAGCAAATGTTTATTTGGCTCTGGATAACAATCACGAAATTATAACGGCTTTAAATAAGATAGATTTGCCGTCGGCAGAACCGGAAAAAGTAAAACAGCAAATTGAAGATGTGATTGGATTGGACGCTTCCGACGCGGTGGAAGTTTCCGGTAAAACCGGTTTTGGCATTGATAACTTGTTGGAAGAAATTGTGCATAAGCTTCCAGCGCCGACTGGCGATGAGAATGCTCCGTTGAAAGCTTTGCTGATTGACAGTTGGTATGATTCTTATTTGGGTGTGATTATTTTGGTAAGAGTTAAAGACGGCGTTTTACGCAAAAAACAAAATATCCGAATGATGTCTCACGGCGCTGATTATTTGATTGATAAAATAGGTGTTTTTACGCCAAAAATGAAAGATGTTGAAGCGTTATATCCGGGAGAAGTCGGCTTTATTACCGCAAGTATTAAGAGCGTGGAAGATTGTAAGGTCGGTGATACGATTACCGATAACAAATTTCCTTGCGCTGAGCCATTGGCCGGTTTTAAACCTTCGATATCGGTTGTTTTTTGCTCGATTTTTCCTGTGGACAGCAGTCAATACGGCGCGTTGAAAGATGCGTTGGCTAAATTAAAATTAAACGACGCCAGTATTAATTATCAGCCGGAAAATTCTACGGCATTAGGTTTGGGCTTCCGTTGCGGCTTTTTGGGTTTGCTACATATGGACATTATTCAAGAGCGAATCGGTAGAGAGTTTGATTTGGATATTATTACGACCGCGCCGTCGGTGGCATATAAATTATATTTGACAAATGGTTCGCAGATGATGTTGCATAATCCAGCCGATATGCCGGATGTTTCGACAATTAAAGTGATTGAAGAACCAATGGTTCAGGCCACAATTATGGTGCCGGATACATATTTAGGGGCGGTATTGAAGTTGTGTACAGAACGCCGTGGTGAACAAGAAGATTTGACTTATGTCGGTAATCGGGCGATGGTGGTTTATAAAATTCCACTGAGCGAAATTGTGTTTGATTTTTATGATAGGTTAAAGTCTATTACCAGCGGTTACGCAAGTTTCAATTACGAACTGATAGGCTATGCGCCGTCTGATTTGGTAAAAGTGCAAATTTTAATTAATGAAGAACCTGTGGATGCGCTCTCCTTTTTGTGTCACCGGTCGGAGGCGGAATTTAGAGGACGTCAGATTTGCGAAAGGTTGAAGGATTTAATTCCTAAGCATTTGTTTAAAATTCCTTTGCAAGCAGCTATTGGAGGGCGAATTGTTGCCCGTGAAACAATTTCAGCGTTGCGCAAAGATGTAACGGCGAAATGTTATGGCGGTGATATTACCCGTAAGCGCAAATTGCTGGATAATCAAAAGAAAGGTAAGCAACGGATGCGCCAGTTTGGCAAAGTCGAAGTTCCTCAGTCTGCTTTTATTGAGGCTTTGCGAATCGGAGATAATTAAGCTGTTGAAAATATAAATGGATTTTTAGTCCTTAATCGTAAAGCTTATTTCTTTATCTTGAAATTTGTTGATCATTTTTAAGAGACGATGATTGTTAATTTGTTGTCCATTAGCAATGTCTTGTAAATCTTTTTGATATTCAGAGAAGCTTTGAGCGAACGCGTCGTCAATATTCTGCGGAAGAGGGTTATCTGTGTTTGAGATTTTTTTTGCTTGTGGTTGCGCCTTTGTCGTGTTTTGGGAAAGTGTGGCGTTTTTTGAGTGGTTGAGTTCGTTTGTTTCTAGAGGCTGTTGAGGTGCTGTTGTTTGTTTTTCCGGCATGGGTGCTTCGTTGGTTTTTATTTTTGTTGAATTGTCTTCATCGGGTGTTTGTTCCGAAATTTCAGGTTTTACATTGTTGGTTGATTTTACAAGTTGGGGAGCAAGTTTTGCCGGTTTAGTTTTTTGCCATAAGTTTTTTTGTTTTTGTATATTTTTTTCAGTTGAATTCTGGAGAGCATTTGAAGGCATAAAAAAATTCGGCTTTTTTTGTTTACGTTGATATGCCGCGTGAACTGTTGCTATTCCGGTGATAAAACAAAAAATAAAAATGACGATTAATTTTTTCATAAAATCTCCTGTGTAATAGAGATAATTTAATATAAAAATATTTTTTTTGTGTTAATACAGGCTTAATGTTTCAATGATAAATTAAAAAGCATGATAAGATTTATAAAAATTTACGCATTTATTGCTTTTTGTGAAATCATATTTATGAGGGTTGACGCATATGCTGTGTCTCGACGTTATTTACAGGAAAAATGCAATGAATTGAAGCGGCAGGATACTCCAAAAATTTCTGTGGTGTATAATTACGGTATTTTAAAATATGATTTTGATTTGACATCAGATGAAATAGAAGCATTATTTAATAAAACACGTAATGAAAAAAAAGGTTCTGTAAAAAAAGTTGAAATAAATGACTTGTTTGGCGGAATCGGCTGTGCTAAAGGAAATCGCAAAAGGTCTGTATCCGGAACAAAAACTTATGGATTAACAGTGCAAAGCAGTTATAATAATATTCAATTACATATAATAAATGCTGAAATTTCTTCAGGGTATTATTGTGTATATCCCGCAGAAATAGAGATTTTTACCGGTTTTAATTCGCCCACAACAATATATATTTCAAAAGATTTAGATAAAACAAGTTGTCGTTATCGTAAAACTTTGTTGCATGAATATCATCATGTGGATGTTGCGGATATTGCGATGAATGCGTATTTGAATGCTTTAAAAAGTCGTTTGCCGGAAATTTTAGCCAATATGAATGGGGCTGTTGTCCCTGAAGGCAAACAAGCAGATTTTTCCTCTTATTATAAAAAAATTGATAGCTTGTACCAATTTTATATCCATAAATGGAATGAAGAATCTTTCAAGATAGATACGGATGAAAACTATCAAAAAGAAGCTGAAATCTGTAAATAATTTAAGCGCAGAATGTTTTTTCCAAATAGGAGAGGCACTCTGAAATATTATCAACGGCAATGTCAATGTATTCAATACACTTGTCATTTGGCTTGCCGTGGCATAGGCGCATTGTTGTCATTCCAGCTTTTTTAGCAAATTCCAAATTAGAATAGCTGTCGTCAATAAAAAGGCAATCTTCGGCATTGTGTTTTATTTTTTCACAGAATTTTAAATAGACGTCCGGACTTTCGTTCTTTTTGTAGCAATCAAAATCTTCAACTGAATAAAAGCGGTCGTTAAAAAAGTCAAACAAACCAATGTGTCTTAAAATTGCTTCACAGGCGTCATGCGAACTGGTTGATAGAATGTATTGCGGGCAAGGAAGTTTTTCGATATGTTCCAATAATCCTTCATAGGGAACAATCGGATGCAGGTTCATTTCTTTTCTTTTGTGATAGGCATCAAACATGTCTTTGGGAGAAATACCATATTTCTGAACAAAAATCTCACCACCGTCACGATAGGTGCGATAAGATTCTGTAACCATGGCTTTAGCCGTGTCAAAATCAAGAGGAAGATTTAAATCTTCGATGGCCGCTTTGGCTGTTATTTCATCCAGCAAATTATGAAATTCCGGTGTTTCGCGGTATAAAGTGTTATCTAAATCCCAAACAATGACATTTTGTTTTTTCATATTAAATCCTTATTTTGTTAAGCATATAGAAAATATCATAAAATCAATTAAGGTCAAGCCAGAAAAAACAAACTTTAAACTAAATTTTGAATGTTTATATATAGTGGATGAGGGAGGAAAAAGTGCTGAATCAGAAAAAAGTAATTGTTTTTTGTCTTTGGACGGCCGTTTCTATTTTTAGCCGACATGATTTTTCACCAATGTGGCAAACAGAGGATTTTGATGGAATAGCAATTAATGTTTATGAGGAAAAAAGCAAGTTATCAAAAGATAAAGAAAAAGGCTTTATAAAGCCTTTTTTCAATTATCCTGATGAAGAAAATTTTATTTTACTTCCAATTCCTGCAATTTTTTATCCACCAGAGGAATGATAATGTTTAATGAATCCGCCAACTGTAAGTTTGTTGTGTCAATAATCACCGCGTCCGGAGCAGGTTTAAGCGGCGCAGTGCTTCGGTTTAAATCTCTATCGTCGCGTGCTTTCATGTCAGCAAAAACCTCTTCATAAGTGATAGGGTGACCGGCGGCGTTCAAATCATGGCATCGGCGTTTTGCCCGCACAGCTAAATCGGCAATGACATATAATTTTAAATCGGCTTGCGGACAAATAACTGTTCCTGTGTCACGGCCATCATAAATGGCGCCGTTGGCAGGAGTTCCGTCAGAAAATACGGGATTGAACGCAAAGTTTTTTTGCATGGAAAGCAGTGCCGCGCGCACATCCGGATAGGCCGAAATAATGGACGCCGCTTGGCTTCCGACATCTGAACGAAAATCTTTATTTTTTGCTAATTCCATCATTTTGGGAAAAGTTAACTCTTTGGCTATTTGTGTAGCTTTATCGGCATTTGTCAAATCATCTTTATTTAAGACCATTTGCAAGCCAACAGCGCGATAAACCATACCAGTGTCAAAATAAGCCATTTTATATTTTTCGGCTAAAGCGGCCGCAATGGTTCCTTTTCCGGATCCGGCCGGCCCATCAATCGTGATAATCATCTTTTTATCCTTTGATAAAATGTTTATTATTATAATTTCATTAACATATATAGCATATAATACCAAAATAAAAATAGACTTATACCATATTTTTTGAGTGAAGATGATTGTACGATTATATATAAAAGAACAACTATTAGCGATGGGCCAAAATTTAATTTTGGATGCTAAGCAGAGCCATTATTTGGGAAATGTCTTGCGTTTGAAAGAACGGGACTTCTTTTATGTTTTTGATGGGCTTAATGGTGAATATAAGGCTCAAATTATTCATTTGAATAAACAAAATGTGGAAATTGAACTTGTTGAAAAAACAAGAGAAATGACTAACGCTCCGGATGTTTGGCTACTGTTTGCCCCTCTTAAAAAGGATAAAACGGATATTGTTATCCAAAAAGCCACAGAGTTGGGCGTTCAATGTATTATTCCGGTGCGCACGGCATATACAAACACAGAAACAGTCCGTTTGGAACGATTTGAAACTCAGGCCATAGAGGCCGCAGAGCAGTGTCGTCGTCTTGATGTTCCTACAATTTTTCCTATTGTTTCCATGGAAAAGGTTTTGAAAGATTGGGATACGCAAAGAACTTTGTTTTTTTTGAATGAAAGAGGAAATGGCGAACACATTTTAAAGGCAATGGAATGTGAGAAAAAAGCCGCTATATTGGTGGGACCTGAAGGTGGTTTCAGTCCAGAAGAGGTTGATAAACTGTCTTCTTTATCTTTTGTAAAAAATATATCGTTAGGACAAAGAATTTTGAGAGCAGAAACGGCTGTTATATCAGCTCTTTCTTGTTGGCAGGCGGTTAATGGAGATTGGTAGATGAAGTTTTTAATTGCGGACGACCATGAATTGTTTTTACAAGGGTTGGAGTTTATTTTGCGTAAACAATATCCAGAGGCTCAGATTGTATTGACAAACAGCTATACCGGAATTTTTGATATTTTGCAAAAGCAAAGAGATTTTGATTTGATTATTACTGATTTAGCAATGCCGGGGGCTAATTGGCTTGAGGCTATAAGCCGAATCCATTCTATTTGCTCGGATGTTCCGATTATTATCATATCAGCGGTGTTTGATCAGGAAATTTTACAAAAAACTTATGATATTGGAGTTTCTGGATATGTGTCAAAAGCTTTTCCAAATAATATCATTCTCAGCGCTATTAATTTGGTTATGGCGGGAGGTATGTATATTCCGCCGGAATTACTAAATATTAACCTTAAAAACAGGCAACTGCCAATACATGATTTGATAGAGGATTTAAATGATTCTCCAAAATCGATAAGGGGCAATAAAATATTAACTCCGAGACAATTTGATGTTTTGAAATGTTTGGCTGAAGGCCTGTCAAATAAACAAATTGCTTATCGATTGGGATTAAGTGAAGGAACGGTTAAAATCCATATCACGCTTTTAATGAGAGCTTTGGATGTCGGTAATCGTATGCAAGCCGTTCGGGAAGCGCGTCACCGCGGTTTGCTGAAAGAAGATGAACTGTGAGGAAAAAAGAGATGAAAGAACTTAATTCATTGCCGTCGTATATGAAAATATTGTATAATAAAATATACGAAAATAAAGTGATGTGCGGACTATTGGATGACAATAGAGTTGTTTCTTTATGCAAATTTGGATTAAATCGAAAAATTATATCAGATTTATTACGGGATATTTCTAAAAATGCGCATGTTTTGCAAATAGGTTTGACTTTTGGCGATGAACTGAACTGTGTTTATGAAAAAATTAAAAAACATGGAAAGTTGGATGTGTTTGATGTTTCTGAAACGCAGCTGAAGATAGCCAAAGAAAAATATGGATGGACAAATATTGAATTTAGCAATTATAACGCCGCTTTGCCTTGGGATGAAAAATATGATGTTGTGATTTGTTATAATCTTTTGCAAGAGTTGCCGTTGAAAACTCGTCAGCAGGTTATGGATAATGTTTTATCAAGCTTAACAACTGGCGGAAAAGCTGTTTTTATTGACTATGCCAAGCCAGAATGGTGGCAAATAATAAAATGGCCGTTATTTTTATTTAACAGACTATACAAACCTTTTGCCGAAAGCTTATGGCAACAGCCTTTGGAGAGCTTTTGTCTAAAAAAAGATGGATATCGCTGGCATCACACATATTATGGTGGAAAATTATGGCAGAAAACAATTGCTGTCCCAAAAATTTTGAGCAATGAAGATGTGCGAAAATTAACCCGCTTGTTTAATGGAAAATAAATTCATTCTCTACCATTTTTTTTCAGGGTTTGAATATTTAGTGGTTGCACACCTCGGATGGGCACATTTTTACGATAGTCTGGAATTGCGTCTGTTTTTTGAGTTAAATCCGGTTCCAGAATTTTGTGAATCTTATCTAAAATTTGTTGCTGATCTTCTTTGATTTTTTGTCTGAAAGCAAGATACATCTCTTCTGCGCCCTTATATCCAGCCAGCGCCATATGCCGTGCGGCATCCAAAGTTATATAATTGCAACGATTGCATTTCTCGACGGTTGCTTTAACTTTGGGCTCGTTTAAGGTTTGCATGGAATTGCACCCAAAAGCGATTGAGGAAGATAGATATAATCCGCCTTGACCTAAAGAAATACAGGAGGCATCTCGATATTTTTGGCTTTTTGCCAGTATCTGCGCTTTTCCTGCGGGAACATTTTTTCGGGCATTATAAAGCGGATAAAAGGCAACCGCAAATTCTTTTTCGGCATCAAAAGTTTCTGAATAATGGGTGGAACAAAGTCTTTTAAAATCTTGAATAAAAACGTTAGAATAAGTGTTTCCATTTAGGCTTATGCCGATAACTTTTAATTTTGCCATCTCGGACATGGCTTTTTTTCGGTCGATTTCACCTTTTTCTCCGGTTTTTAACTCGTTTTCTTCGTTGTACAGCAATTTTCGAACATTTTGCATAATTGCTTTGTTTTCTGGTGTATTAGGAATATATTTTGCGGCGAAATTGTGTAAATCTTTATTGTTTGAACAATACATATAACGAATCAAATCTTTGCCGATATTGGGTTTGCTTTGAAAAATAAACATTCTGGATTTACTGGAATTCAGGTTCACAATGTCTCCTTTTTGCCCCTCTCGGCTTTCCATAACTGTTGTAAGGTTATAGTGGTGTATTAACTCGCCATCAACTCTTTTCATGTTTATTGTGCTGTCATTGCGCCAATCATCTATATTCATGACATATTCGGTATTTTTTAGTAAAGAAAGACCGCCGATTATATCTTCTAAATCTTCAAAACGATCAAATTTTCCATCTGTCTTTTTTATGACAGTAGGTTGTTCCACTCTTGAGATGGTTATCACATTTTCATCTTGTTTCTGTGTTTGGGCTGTTGCTTGTGTTGCATAGCCGGCAGTAGCGCTAAGCGCTGTTATTTTTAGTATTGTTTTTAACTTGTTTAAAAGTTCTGACATAAATCCCTCTTCAATCTATTTTGCATAGAATAGCACAATTCTGTCTAAAATACCAGTTTTTTATTGAAAAAAAAATCAGTCAAGGTTATAGTCGGCATTAGTTTAGAATTTATTGATTAGGATGATAAAAAATGGCAAATGAAACAAATATTCACAGAGAATCAAGATTGGCAAAATTAAAAACATTACAAGAAAAAGGTTATAACCCGTATCCTTATAAATTTGTGCCAACGATTTATGCCGCTGAGTTGCAGGAAAAATATAAAGATCTTCCAGCAGGAACAGACACGGAAGATCGTGTGACAGTGGCCGGTCGTGCAATGGCGGTGCGCAATAGCGGAATGTTTGTTGATATTAAAGATAAAAGCGGAAAAGTTCAGGCTTTTTGCTATAAAAAAATTTTACCGGAAGCAGATATGGAAATTTTAAAATGTCTGGATGTCGGTGATATGGTTGGTGTTAGCGGATTTGTACGCCGCACGCCGCGCGGTGAACTAACAATTGCCGCTGAAAAATTTGATATTATTGCAAAGTCTTTACAGACGTTGCCGGAAAAATTCCATGGCTTGACAGATGTCGATGCACGATATCGCCAGCGTTATGTCGATTTTATTATGAACGATGACAGTAAAGAAATTTTCAAAAAACGTTGCCATATTACATCGGCCGTTCGTCGCTTTTTTGAACAGCATGAGTTTTTAGAAGTGGAAACACCAATGTTGCACCCGATTATGGGCGGTGCAAATGCAAAGCCGTTTATTACGCATCATAACGCGTTGGATATGGATTTGTATTTAAGAATTGCTCCTGAACTTTATTTGAAAAAACTTGTTGTTGGCGGATTTGACCGCGTTTTTGAAATTGGACGTAATTTTAGAAATGAAGGAATTGATAAAAATCATAATCCGGAATTTACCGGATTGGAGGCTTATCAAGCTTATGCTGATTATAATGATATGGCTGATTTAATTCAAAATCTTCTTCGTTTTGTTGCCCAAGAAGTGTTGGGAACACAGATTTTAAATATTGGGGGCAAAGAAGTTGACTTGTCAAAGCCGTTTATTCGTAAATCTATTGTGGATTTAATTAAAGACAAAACCGGCATAGATTTGTTACAAGCCGAAACATTGGAACAAGCGCAGGAAATGGCTAAATCTGTCGGCGTTGATGCCGGGGCATGTAGTTGTTGGGGAAAAGTTGTGCAAGAAGTTTTTGATGAAAAAGTTGAGGCTTCTTTAGTTGAACCGACTTTTGTGATGGATATGCCTAGAGATGTTTCACCGCTTGCGAAAACTCATCGTTCTAATCCAAGATTGGTTGAACATTTTGACGCTTATTTAGGTGGTATGGAAATCGGTTGCGCCTATTCTGAACTTTCTAATCCTTTGGAACAAAGAGAGCGCTTTGAGGCGGAAGTTGCCGCTAGAGAAAAAGGGGATGATGAAGCTCAAATGTTAGATGAAGATTTTATCAATGCTTTGGAAAACGGCTTTCCTCCGTCCGGCGGTATGGGAATGGGAATTGATCGTTTGGCAATCTTGTTTACAGGTGCGGAAACTATTCGCGATGTGATTGCCTTTCCAACATTAAGAAAGAAAGATTAGTCTATGGTAAAAAGTAAAAAAGGACGGATATTTACTTTAACGTTGTTAGGAATAGTCCTTGTTGAAGGCATGATTGTCGCATATGATTTGTTGCATCAAAACACGGATAACTACGCATTGGCTTCTGCTGAGGAAATGGTTGAAAAACGTGAAGTTTTGGTGGAACCTTTTGTCTTTGAACCGCAGGTTCAATCGGAGATTGCGGCAAAATTGGTCAAGGTTAAAAATCTGTTGAGCACATCTTTGGTGGATGAAATTGTGAAAGTAAGCACGGAATCGGCAGTAACGGAACCGCAAAGTAAAGAAAAAAAAGAGGAGAATGTTTCCAATGTTTCTCCGGCATTAACTTTATCGAAAAACACGCTTAAAGAAATTAGCGGTGGCTCCGTAATGGTGGCCGTTGTTATTGATGATATGGGAGTAAGTGTGCCGCATACACGAGATATTTTGAGTTTAGAACGGCCGGTTACAGCTTCTTTTTTGACGTATGGCGCCGCAAATCGGAAACAGGTTTGCGAAGCTAAAGACAAAGGGTTTGAAGTTATGCTCCATGTTCCGATGATGCCTCACATAAAGGCAGATTTGGCTCCGGTCACATTGTCTCCTGATATGTCTGAAAGTGAAATAAGAAATGATTTGGCGCAAATGCTTGACAGATACAAAGGGTTAGGCATGAGGGGGATAAATAACCATATGGGTAGCTTATTTACAGAGGATGCTAAAAGTTTGGGCTATGTTATGCAAGAATTAAAGGAAAGAAATTTATTTTTTTTAGATTCTAAAACGACAGCAAAATCCGTTGGAGAAAAAACGGCTGCTGAATATGGGGTGCCATATATTGCTCGAGATGTATTTTTAGACAATGAAAATGACTATAATTATATTATGAAACAGTTGCGTCAAACTGAAAAAATTGCCCATATGCGCGGATATGCCGTGGCAATTGGTCATCCACGGACACAGACATATTTGGCTTTGCGCGATTGGATGAAAGAACTGCCGGAACGAAAAATTCGTTTAGTCCGCCTGGGAGATTTAGTGCGCGAAGTTAATAAAAAGAATAAAAATTAAAAAAATTTTTATTTTTGTAAAAAAAGTTCTTGACCTAAAGAAAAAATACAAGTATATATGCGTATGTTCTTAATGAATGGTCCCATCGTCTAATGGTTAGGACATCACCCTTTCACGGTGGCAATATGGGTTCGAGTCCCGTTGGGATCACCAATACAAACGGCAGGTATAAAAACCTGCCGTTTTTCTTTATTTTTTAAGCCTTTCAGCGAGTTCGAATGTTCATTTTTTAAATTTCTGGTTTTGGGAAATTTTTACGAACTCGTTTATGCAAAAGTCTTTATTTTTCAATCTTTTGTGTTAGTTAGAATCTCATTAGGTCTTTGGGATACTTTTTTATCATCAATCAGATTAGAAGCCAGCCTAAAGGAAAAGTTCTTGACCTTAATGACAAGTTATTTTTTATACAACTTCTGCAAATTTTAGCAGAGGTTACCAGCTCCGAGCCCCTATCCATGGCCCGCCATTCTGGTACTCTCTGGTCGGGATATGCCTATCCTCCGGCTCATACCGGCTAAGATAAAAAATGACTAACAAAAATTGAAAAAGGCCTTTACGTGCAAAGGCCTTAAAATGGCTTTGGCGTTTTCAGTAGGATTTTATAACTTCTTTTCTTAAGCTAAAAAAATTGTTTGTTATGATTTAATGATATTGATGTCACTTAATGGATATTGATCAACCTTTGACAGTGCTATGTTAAAGGTTGGCTTTTCTTTATATATACATCGCAAAATCTCAAAAGTACGCAAAAAAATATACTATTTGGAAAATTATTTCATCAAATCCGAACAAGCAGACAATTCTAGAAATAAAAAGTTGAAGGATTGTCCATGCGAAAAAAACAGAAAATAACCTCAAAAAAGAAGAGCCAACGTAGCTTCAGAGCCTTTATTTCCATAGTTAATTGGTACAAAAATAAATTTGATGTCGCACTCTATATTAGTAATATATATGGAAATGAGTGTCAAAAGAAAGAAGTCAACATTCGTAAATTACCTTTATGGAGAGATATAACAAATATTCAAAAACTGGCATATTTTTTTTATTTTATGGCAGAAACAAAAAAATTCACAAATGTTAAACTATTTACATTAGACTTCAGTAAACAATTTAGAGATAGGTACAACAAGTTAACATACAAAAAGCTAAAAGCGGTCATTATTAAAAGAATATATGGTAACCTTGATTATGTCATTCAATCACCTAATAAACCTATGATGTCCTTTATACTTAAAATAAACATAAGAATAAAAGAAAAGATATAAATGATAAAGAAACTCACATACACGGGATTAGAGAAGTCTTTGATGAAGATATTGATAGTAAAGTCAGATTAGCATTAAAAACATCTGTTTGTAATGGTAAGAAAGAATATAAAGGCACCAAATACAAAAATATGCTCCAAACTAAAAAAGGATACACTAAAAATGGTGCAAATGGTTTAATTCTGCAGATCTTAATTGCGATTCATTCGTGGTACGCAAAATATTTTATGTTTCGTTTTCGGCAAATGATGAACAGCTACATCATTTTGCGTTTCATTTATGATTTACAGAAAGTGTTTGCTGTTCATATTTTGTATTTTATGATTTACAAATAGCGTATTTAATTTTATTTTTATAAAAAAGGAGATACGCTATGTTACCATATGTTCCGCATGAGTTGCCCATTACAAGTTTGGATTGGCACAAATTAATTCCTTTGGTTAGTAAATCAAATGCTATTTTATCTCAATATAATGGTTTATTGGAAAGTATGGTTAATCCTCATGTTTTATTGGCTCCGATGACAATGAAGGAAGCTACCCTTTCATCTAAAATAGAAGGAACGCAAGCAACTTTGTCAGAGGTTTTTCGGTATGAAGCTGGCGAAAGTTATAATCAAAGCAAAACAAAAGATATTGAAGAAATCCAAAATTATCGAAAAGCCATGCTTGAGGCAGAAAAACTACTAAAAGAAAGACCTTTTATTCATCTCAACATGATAAGAAAGCTACATGAGATTTTATTAGCCGGTGTGCGTGGAAATAATAAAGCTCGTGGCGAATTTAGAAAAACACAAAACTGGATTGGAACAATGGGAAGCTCTATTGAAGAAGCCAAATATGTTCCTCCTACACCGGTTGAAATGATGAAAGCTTTGGACAATTGGGAAAAATATATAAATACAGATGATGTAGAAGATATTTTGATTCAATTGGCTTTTATTCATGCTCAATTTGAAATAATACACCCATTTTTAGATGGAAACGGCAGAATAGGACGTATTTTAATTCCTTTATTCTTATATTCGAAACAATATCTTAAATTGCCTGTTTTCTATCTTAGTGAATATTTAGAAAGTAATAGAGAAGAATATTATTCACATTTGAATGCAATAACACAAGATAACAACTGGCAACAATGGATAGAATTTTTTCTCAAAGCAATTATCTATCAGGCAGAGGAAAATACAAAAAAAGCTAAAGAAGTCTTATCTCTCTATGACAAAATGAAAGACAGATTTATTCAGGTTACAAAATCACAATATTCTGCGACAGCTCTAGATGCTCTATTCACCAAACCTATTATCAGTTCAGCTCAATTTGTGGTTGATGCCAAAATAGACAGCAGAGTAACGGCAAATCGTATATTACAGAAATTGGTTGCAGATAAGATATTAGATGTAATTAAAGAGGGAAAGGGAAATCAACCGTCAACATATGCCTTTAAGGATTTGCTTGCAATAGTTTAAAATTCAGCCCAGTTTGATTGATTTCAGATTGGGCTTATGTTTTACTTCTTTTAGCAAATTCGCTTGTTTCTGGGCTATTTATGGAGCAATGGGATATATTTTAACGTAAACCTCATTAAAATTGTAAGTGAGGTCGATTGGGTGAACCTCTGCTAAAATTTGCAGAGGTTAAACATAATAATACCTATTTACCATGAACTATAACCATCAAAAGGAATCTGATAACATTGTAATGTCGTGATTCTTGGGATTTGTAAAACAGTTTTTTCAATTATTTTTGATTAAGTGACGTTGATGTCATTAAATCATCATATAAAAATTCACATTATTAGGTAATTTTAATCTGCCAGTAGGCTTTCAAATTATGAATAAAGCAACTATAAAATATATTTAACTAACGGAAAACTTGATGCCAACATATATACATCAAGGACAATAAGTTTACATCATATCTAAATAAAAGATATTTACTATTAAATTCATATAGTAAATGGTTTGTCTTATATTTTATATAGCATCTCTTTGAAAAAGAGATGTAAGGAAGAGAAAGTGTATCAAAGTTAAAGTTTATAATCTTAATAAGAAAATCAAAGGTTCTTATGCAGGCTTAAATAATTTTATTTTTTAGTCTTTAATTGCATCAATTCATTTTTTTGTATGAATTGATGCCTTGTTCTATTTTTTTATAATTACATTTTTTAATATATTTATTCTTTTTTATTTTAATATTTTAATATCTTTATTATTACATACTTATATTTATACTTATATCTATATATATGAAACAAAAGGTAATTCAAAAGGTTTGTAAATTTAAATTTCCAATTCTGATAAAATTTTTAGTAGAAAGACGATATTCCTGACTTCTATAAAATGTAAAGCTTGCAACAAAAGGCTTTATATCTTTTTTAATAGTAAGGAATAAAATAAATGATCACGATTGAACAATGTTCCGAATACAATGTTCGGGTAATGAAAACACCTGATTTAAAAAATAAAATTCATGGCTATAATTTTTCCTATCCGGTAATGAATACAATAGATATTTGCGATTTATTTATATCTGGTGGTACTGCTGAAATTTCTATAAATGGCAAATCGAAGTCAATTTTTGCCTTTGATATGGAAAATAAAAAGCTAACAATTACCGAAAAAGGCAATAAAAAATCATATATAATAGATAACTCTGAAGAACTCGGCGAAGTCATGATAAAATATTTTGAAGACCGTCAAGCTGAGATCCTTGAAAAGACACGCGAAACCAATTTAAAGAAAAGTAAATCTAAAGAAGGTAATCAAAACGCTAAAAAAGATGAAATTCCGAAAACTATAACAAAATCCTGATGAATTTTGTAATCTTGACGAATATATTGAGAAATATGGTAAATCGGCCGGAGAATATTTCTATTGGATTGTTAGGCGTGGTTGGATTTGCAGAATATCAATAGAAACAAAAAGAGCACTTGAACAAATAGGATATGATATTAATGATGCGGAGAAACGAGAAGAACATGGGGATAGTAGATTAGAAATGAAAGCTCGGATTAGAGAAAATATGCCTATGTTTCCGAAAAACGACTGATTAAAAGAACAGGAGAGACTTTATTTTATTATCTCTCCTGTTTCAAATATAATACAATCCTTTAATCCCGTGCTGATTTAATTTCTGAATATAAAAAAGTTTTTGTCGTTGATGTCACAAACTTCAAAAATTAACCTTTAACATAGCACTGTCAAAGGTTGATCAATATCCATTAAGTGACATCGATGTCACTTAATCGTACAGTCGGCCTCATTTATTTTATAAATCAGGTTAATATATTGAAAAATCAGTAAAATATTAGTAAAAAAGTTGCAAGCGGGCTCATTTTTTTGCGTACATTCCCCAAATAACGCGACATAATATTATTATGTAAAAACAAAGGAGTAATGAATATGGCTAAGAAATACAGATATGCTAAAGCTGCACCATGCGTTCAGGCTGTCATTTTTGCACGCGTATCTACCAAAGAACAAGAACCAGGGGCTTCTCTAAAGGCTCAGAAAGAAGCAATGGAAGATTATTGTAACAAAAAGGGACTTCCTATTGTTCAGAAATATAAAGCGGTTGAAAGTTCCACCAATGGCAAACGTACAAAATTCAATGAAATGTTAGACTTTGTAAAAAAGCAGAAACGCAAAACCGCGATTGTTGTCCATTGTATTGACCGTTTTCAAAGACGCTTCAATGAATGTGTGGAAGTTGAAGAGATTTTGTTGGATGATAAAACTGACCTGCATTTTTGCAAAGAAAGGTTAATTCTCACTAAAAATAGTCCGTCTTCTGATATTATGCGTTGGGATATGGGCATTTTATCCGGCAAAATGTATGTGGCAAATCTGCGAGATAATGTTAACAGAGGTATGAATTATAACTGGTCGATTGGAAAATATCAGACAAAGGCTCCAGTTGGGTATTTGAATATTAACAAAGACATTATTGTTGATTTAGAACGTGCACCTTTGGTTAAAAAGATGTTTGAGATGTATGCGACCGGACAATATTCCGTAAAACGCTTGCAAGAATTTGCCAAAGAAATGAATTTGTGTTCTTCTCATTCTAAAACAAATAAGCCATTAGGACGAGAAACCATATATGCGATGTTAAAAAATCCGTTTTATTATGGTGAAATGGTAATCCGTGGTGAAATTATGCCACATGCTTATGAACCTCTTATTTCAAAATCATTATATGATAAAGTTCAGGAAATACGTTCCGGTGGTAAAATACATACAAAAATGCGAGAATATGCCGGAATTCCTTTTGTGTTTCGCGGATTGGTAAAATGTGCGGAATGTAACGGCACCATCTCATCAGAACAGCATTTTAAGAAAAGTGGCAGAAAATATACTTATTTGCGTTGTACACACTCAAACGGTTGTTGTCATCAAGGTCTGGTTAGCGAAAACCTTTTATTACAACAACTTGATGATGAAGTTTTTAGCAAAATCAGACTTAGCAAGAATATTTTAGAGCCTCTGAAAAAATGTGTGCAGAAAAAATTGCTTGAAGAATCCGAAGCAAATACCATTGTAAAACGCAAGATTACCGTGGAATTAAACAATCTTGAAGCTAAAGAAAGACGGGTTAAGGATTCATTTTTTGAGGGCGATATAACCAGAGAAGAATGGCTGGAAGAAAAAGCCATTATTGCCACCAAGAGAGAAGAACTACAACGAACAGCGGAAAAATATGCCGATATTAGCAAAGACATTCAAGTAACTGTTAATGAAATTTTAGATATTGTGGCAACAGTTTCCGATATTATGAAAAAAGCTGATCCTACTCAGCAAAATAATCTGCTCGGATTAATCTTGAAAGATTGCTACTTAGATGGTCAAAAGCTTGTATATACACTCAATAAACCTTTTGATAAGCTGATAAATCTGAAAAATAGTGACAATTGGTTTGAGTTTGATAAATCCGACGTGCCGGAATATGACAGACTCGCCAACCAAGTGCAAATGTATAAAATCAAAGCAGAAATGAATGCAGCGGAGTAAGACTAGTGAAAATATCAAAATATTATTGAATATAAAAATATTCTTCGTAGAATAAGGTATGAAAACAGTTAAGAGGAATTCTATGAAAGAACTATTACAGAAATATATTGAAAAATTAGATGGTAACACACTACCGATATTGTTAAACAAGTTGATTAGAGCTGAATGTACCGCTTCTAATATTCCGTTGAATTCGGCTTATTGCACTCTACCTGATAGAGTTTGTATTAAAGATGGAGGGGCCGATGCTGTTTTGAATAATCTAACAAAAAATACTGATTTTTTATTTTCTAATAATATGGTATTTCAAGTCAAAGCGACACCTAGTTTTGATTTGCGTAAAGAAGTAGATAAGATTCATATCAGAGAACATATAAAGACTGGTGGAGCTTACGTATTATTCTGTAATAAATTACATTGTGAAGGATATAATGCTGTAATTAAGGAAAATGAATTTAAAGAACAAATAGTCGAAACGTTAAATACCTCAGCAAAGAATGTTAATTTTAGATTATATGATCACTCTAAAATTGCTTCTTGG
Source organism: uncultured Alphaproteobacteria bacterium (assembly GCA_934254675.1). Classification (GTDB taxonomy): domain Bacteria; phylum Pseudomonadota; class Alphaproteobacteria; order RF32; family CAG-239; genus RUG410. The sequence goes on from CAKQLP010000006.1 coordinate 70,822, forward strand.
GTTGATAAATACTATCCAGTCAAAATATGGTTACTGCGTACTATCGGAGAATTTAAAGACATATTTGAGGATTTTGAAATTTGGCAACTTGATAGAAGTTTGCAAAATCCTCTAAAGACAAATAGCAACATAGAAAAGTCAATTAAAGATATAAGTGATATTATTTGCTCAAACTCAATCATTCGCATAGAAGGGCAGTCAGGTATTGGAAAAACGAGACAACTGTTGGAAGCTGTCCGAATGTGTAAAGATATTCAGGATTTAGTTTTATACACAAAACATACGATAGACTGTTTTCAGGATATATGTAATGTTGTAAATTTTTTAATAAGAGAAAAGCAAGAGGCTTTTATTATTTTAGATGATTGTCCTTTTGAGGAATTTACCAAAATTAAGGATATGTTGAACAGATTTCCTAACAATATAACCTTTGTTTCTTTGGATTATGAAACAGAAAATAATGAAAATAAAAAGTCATTGATTTCATACGAACGAATAAACTTGTTGGCTGCAGACAATGAAGTAATAGAAGCTATACTCAAAGACAAATATAAAAATGTTGATGAAACCTATCTACAACATTTGACAGAGTGGTGCGGTCATAATCCGAGAATGGCGATAATTTTAAATAATGGTTTTATGGATTTTTCACGTCAAAGTGAAGAACTTGAACGAATGATTAAACCGCACAGAATAGATGAAGCAACAAAAAATCTAAGCAATGTATTGGAAGTTTGTTCTCTTTTTAAAAATATTTATTATTCTCAAGAAGATGATAGTGAATTATTGAAATTAGCATCGCTTGCAGGACTATCAGAGGTTGAAACTATTAAATGTTTTAATAAATTGAAAAATACTTTAGGGGTTATACAAAAACGTTATGAGTATCATTATGTTATTCCCAAAATATTAGCTTTTAGAATGATTTTTTCATGGCTAGACGATAGTACATCAATCCAAAGAAACAAATTGAATGAATTACCGGATAGAATGAAACAATCATGTTATGAGCAATTAGCGTGTCTAAATGAATACCCACAAATCAGATCATTAGCAGAAAAATTAATAGTCCCTTTTGCTGAAAGAGAGATGCTGAATTCCAAATTTGGTGCAGAATGTTTTTTAAGACTATCCAACATTGTCCCAGCTATCGCTTTAAGACAATTACAAGAAACATTTTCCAGCTTCTCTCATGATGATTATTTAAATTTGGAAAAGGGACGTAGAGCTATAGTGCGTAGTTTACAAGTTATAGCATTTCATAAAGAACATTTTAATGAAGCTGCTGAAATAATGTTATCATTAGCTGATGCTGAAAATGAAAATTGGGGCAATAATGCAACTGGCGAGTTTATAGGTTTTTTTAAATTATATTTGGGAGGAACAACTTGCCCAGCTATAAACAGGTTGCCGGTTATTAGAAAGACGCTCTCTAATAAAGAGGATATCAATAAAATAAGAATTTGCCTACAAGCTTTAGATAAAGCTCTAACATTGGGGCATTTTGTACGGAGTTCAGGACCAGAAAAACAAGGAGCTATAAAATTAGAAGATTGGAAACCTAAAACAACGTATGATGTACAAATATATGTAGCAGCTGTATTAGATATTTTGCAGAATATAATATACGATGAATCTTTTCCTTTAAGACAATATGCAAAAGATATTATAGGCCAAAATCTACGTATGGTTTTGCAGCATACAAATATTGATGATATCGTTTCTCGTTTGATTGGATTAGTAGAATTTGATGATTCTGGATGGGAAAAAGCTCGTATTTCATTAAATCATTTTTATAAATTTGATATAGATAAACTTGAAATCAACAGTGATGATATAAAGAAAATAGATAAATTGGATAATATTTTATCTCCACATAACTTAGCAGATAAAATTCGTTCTTATATTATATCTAAAGCTAATTGGAACTTTTATCATGGTGAAAAAAGTGATGAAGAATTTGTAGATGAAAACGCTCAATTATTAATAAATGACGAGGATACATTGAAACTACTAATATCCGGCTTGAATGAAAACAATAATTATCATATTTTTTTATTAGGAAAAAAATTGGCAGAATATCTTCCTGACGATAAAATCAAACAAATCATAGACAATTCTGTAGACACTATAAAATCAATACAGGAGACGAAACTTTTGAATGGTTGCAGTTTCTTATCTGGCTTATTAAGTGGTGTAAATGATGAAAAGTTAATTGATAATTATATAAAGACGTGGAACTCAACAAGAGAAACCGCAATCTTAATTTTAATGTCGTTCAGAGGATTAAAACGCAGCCATTTCCGTTATACACAATTGATTGATGTTATTAACAAATATGATTGGGATGAATATTTGTATTTTTATACACCTCTTGTTGGGAGATGTTCTTATATAGAAGAATATGAAGATGTATTTAATTTAGTTACTTCATTAGGGAAGAAAGATAATAAAGGTAGTTTGCAGGCTATAATTCAAATACTCCATAGTATTTTGCGTGATAACAAGGAAATACCAGAAATATTAATGCAAATAACATCCGATATAACGAATGATTGGATACTATTAAAACAAGTAGGTAATAATGGTCTCTATGAGTATGAATGTAAAGAGTTATGGAATTATTGTTATGACAATATGTCAGACGATAAAAAATATAGTACTTTATCTAAAATGTTACAACATTTAGCTGATAGATATGAAAACGATATCTTTTTAAAATATTATGTAAGCGATTTAATTAAGGAAAAATTAGAGAAGCAGGATATCCTTACATTGCAAGCTATTTTTGACTATTGCTCTATGAATGACTATAATTTTATTTATTTTAATGTTTATTTATCTAATAACTTTGGTAGTAAGGAAAAATCATACATTGATAATTTTAGTTGGGATATTCTCAAGAGTTTTATAAATAAAAGTAAAGAATTTGGCCTTTTTGTTGCTAAGAACACCGCATTATTCGAAAAAGACAGTCTTAGTAATAATTTTAAAAACATTTTGAAAAATTATATAAATGATGAAGAAATGATGTCAGCTCTAAGAAGTAATATATATAACTTTTCCTGGACAGGAGAGGTTAGCAATTACTATCTCAAGGTAAAAAAGGTTCTTACTTCTTTTTCAGAAGGCTCTGATGATTGTATTAAAAATTGGATTGATGATACAATTAAAGAGTTAGATAACGATATAAAGCGAGAAAGAAGGAATGAAGAATTATTCAAATTAGGAATATTATAAAAGTATAGATAACTAAATGAATAGTGGTGCTTTATAAAAAGAGGTCCAAAAGGACCTCCTTTGTCATATATTTTTTCTCAGCCAATCAGACTGATTTTCTTTCAATCCCCTCCAAGCTCCCTGATTGCCAGATTTTGCTACAAGCAATTTGTCATTATAGTCAATATATTTAACTAAATGATTTCTTACTTCAGTAGCAGATAAAGAGGACTTAATTAACCAACAAGATTCTAACACATGTGCCCAAGTACCATAAGATTTTATGGCCTCGAATAATCTGTCGTAATTTTTGCCTGGAGCAATTAGATCGTAATTTATAATATATGTGTTCATTTATTTTCTTTCATAAATCTGGAGAAAAGGTCGGGCAACAAATTTGCTGCCCTTCCCAATTTATCTGCAAGGGACTAAAAAACGAAAAGCTTCCTTTCCGTAGGTTTCTGCATATAAAATTCGACCACATTTATGGTGAATTTTTTTTACAAAAATCCAACGAAATCCCTTTGGAGCAGGCTTTAATTGAGCCATTTGTTTTCTCCAAAAATGTTGTGTTTCCATTTTGGACTTGATTTTATAAAAAACTGTATATAAAATTAGATTGTGATTTTAAGTAACTTTAATACAGTTATTTATAAAAGGCGGCAAGGTAATGGAAACAAAACCTTGTCGTCAAACTTTTAAAATGGAAGATCCTCTTCTTCAATATCTGATGGTACATAACCTTCCATTCGCGTTTTTATTAGAGCATAAACACCTTTTTTCCCTTCTACACTTTTAATTTTTGCATTTTTCTCTTTTGACATACTGTACAGTTTAACAGTTATTTGCCTTTTGGTCTTGCCTTCTTTATCAACTTCCTTAAATTTCCGATAATAGCCGACGGTTATTTCATCAATAGATAATTCACGTTGAGCTATCTCAAATAATTCTAAAATCCTAGTGGCAAAAGCATCAATATTAATCCCATCCTTAATTCTTTGCGGAAGGTCATTTATCGAAGATAAGTCAAATATGTCACTCATTTAAATTCTCCAAAAATTGCTTTTCATACGCTAAAAATACATCCGCAATATGCTGTTGTCAATAAGAAAATTGCAGTTTGTTGTGGTATTTTTACATATTTTTATGTATTTTTACATTTTCTGATAATCAAAATTTGTTACATTTTTTGTTTGCCGCTTGTACTTTTATAAATTTTTTAGAGATTCGTCCGAAGTCGTTTATTAAATCTAGTTTAAATTTCGAATCGGTATTTTTCAGTCTTTCAGCTCGTAAATTGCGAGCAAAGCATCACCAATACAAACGGCAGGTATAAAAACCTGCCGTTTTTGATAGTTCTTACAGAATGTTCGGACTATTGATATTTAAAATAAATATAAAGTTCACATAAATTTTCAGAAGCACAGCTTTTGCAAAATTGGGTCATTTTAATTGGTGTCATGTTTTTAAAGCAGGTTTGTCGAGAGTTGGTGCAATTTTGTCTTCCATAAATAATAGAGCTTACATTATAGCCGTTAATATTTTCTGTGTCCGTGTTTCTTAGTTCTAAATGACCTATATTGCCGTTTTCAGTATCAAAAGCGGTTAAAGAATTAATCAGGTTTTTGCATTGATTTTCGGAAGATAAGGAAAAAGACGTTCCTTGTGTTTTTAAGTATATTCCCATACGATAAGAAAAACAGGTATAGGCAACAGTTCCATCAGGTTGCCGGCAACCATCCACGCCAAAGCTAAGATTAAAACTGTTGCCGTATTTATCCGTGGCATGATTTGAAACGAGTTTCATGTCTGGAAGATAACCAAGAGCGCTTAATGCCGGCATAAGGTCATAACGTTGAGTTGTCGGGGCATTTTTGTAATTTTGGATTAATCCATCACGCAATTCTAAGGCCGCATAGATTAAAGAATTGATTTGCTCAAGCTGTTTGTGTGATTGATAAGTTTCCATAGCCTTGCTGAATCCCTGAATACCACCGACAGACAACACCCCAATAATTGCCAAGACGCCGAGCATTTCAATCATGCTTCTTCCGCACTGCACGCCATCTACTAGGAATTTTCGCGCTCGTGTACCTCTTTTGTACACGTCGCTTAAAAATCCCGTCGCATCTGGTGCACATTGCGGAAGAAGATTGTTATGGTTATTCTCGGGCTTGACCCGAGAATCTAGATCCTCGGGACGGGCTAAAAGCCACGCCCGAGGATGACAAAAGAGAGGGTGTATCTTAATATATGTTTTTAGTCGTTCCAAAAGTGTGGCGTATTGACGCACGACATCCAACCCCTTGATAAGACTCTGTTTATGGTCATTCTCGGGCTTGACCCGAGAATCTAGATCCTCGGGACAAACCCGAGGATGACGATTTGATTTCTGTTTCGCATGGATTCTCGGAATAAATCCGAGAATGACATTTAAAGTGTGTCCAAGAATGACGGAGAATAGGGCATTCTGTTCTGACTCAAATTTTTTCAAAAAGTGGCAAAAACCATGTGTAGAAGCTTTAAAATGCTCTGAAATCGAATGTTTAGGATTTACAGAGAGAGAGAGAGACCTTTGCTGAGCTTATTTTTCATCTTTCTTTCCTCTTAAATATGTAATTGACAATTAAAGGAAGTCTATAAATTTTTTGTAAAAAAAGTATTAAAAAAACACGTCATTGCTGACGTGCTTTTTTAATTCAAGTAAGGTTTGACATAATGGTCAAACAGATTTTGTTCTTCGTTTCCCCATCCCATGATGTAGTTTTTTCCAAAGCAAAAAAGAGGAGTTCCCGCGGCTTTGGTTATATTATATTTTTTGACAGCTTTTTCAAAAAGTTTCATATTTCCAGGAAGCTTGATGTCTAAGGCTGTTATTTTTAAAGTAGGGTAGTTCTTTTTTATATATTTTGCCGCGTCATGGCAATGAGAACAGGTTGTTTGGTAGAAAAAGTAAATTTTATCCGCCTCCAACTCGTTGCTATCAGAAGCATTTGAACAGGCGGAAATAAGCACAAAGCTAAAAAGCATCCAAACAAAGAAAAATATTTTTTTCATGTTCATCAATCCTATTATTCAATGCAACAATCAACAGCTTTTCGCACAAAGCGTTTCATTTTAGCCAAAGCGGAATCCGGTTCGGCCGCATTTATTGGTTCCGATACTTTTTCATTTTCAGCAACAGTTTGATTTTTCATAAATTCATCAGCTTTGGTAGAAAGTTTTTTTACTTCTTCGATATCCGGCTCTATCCATTTCAGTTCTTTGGTTTCCATCATTCCCATATTCAGTCCCCAAAATAGACAATACAGGTCATACGCCGTGTTGAACATTTTATAGGCTTCTTCATCGTGCCCCAAAGTTTGCTGTTTGGTTCCAACTTCCATCAAACGCATGGAGGTCGCCAACAAGTGCTTGGACATGCACCATACTTCGCCTTCGTAGCTCGGAATAATTTTTTGCAACAAGTTTTTGCGCGTCTCTCTGATATCTTTTATCAAGTCGTAATAGGCTGTTTTTCCTGTCTTCGCTCCAGAAAAAACCAAATGTTCTTCTATGGATATCAGGTTCATTATCGCTATGCTCAAATCCTGATCCGATGATAAATCTTTCGGATTTACTTTCTTGCTTGCGTCTATTCTTTCTACAAATTCTTTCACATTTTCTGCTTTCTTCATCCTCTTTCTCCAAAATTTTATATTTTAAAAGTATGCAGAGCCATGGTGAATGTCAAGGAATATTTAAGTTTTATGCTTTCTTATTGATTTTTTTGTTGTCTCGGTTTAGTCTGCAATAATAGAATTAGGAGATGGCATGGGTGGAATATTATCATCATTTTCATTTTTATCTTTAGGCGGAAGTGTGTTGGGCGTGACGTTTTCGTTGTTGCTGGCGACGATTATGTTGGCACTGTGGGCGCTTGTTTTGATGATTTTGCATCCTCTGCATGCCACAATGTTTGTTTTGGCCGCTTTATGTGAATATTTGCTGATATATCTGTGCGGTTTTAGCTTATGGTTTGATGTTATTGCGTTTTTTGTTTTTTATATATTGATTTTTGGAACATACACATTGCTTTTGCGCCGCTGGCTCCCGCTACCTCGCACAGAAATTGAACAGTTGATTAAACTGGCAAAACTCAAGGAAGACGGACTGTTGTCAGAAGACGAATTTAAAGTGGCGAAAAAGCGCTTGTTAAAAGTTTAATCGTCTATTTGACGATCTATCCATAATGAGTTGATAAAAGCTTGTTGTCTGTCGTGAACAATATCGCACGAAATGACATTGGCAGAGTTGCTTAGACATTGCACGCCGACATTGGCTTGGCTATAAGTGCCGTATTTTTCATAGATGTTAAGTATAAGGGGCAAAAAATCTTCCGTTTCATAAATGGTGTCCGCGCAAAAAGAAGATGTGTAAGCAACGCGGGATGTGCCTTTACGGCCGATATTTAGGGTGAAACAAGTTTCATCTCGGTTGGTTTGTAAATTTGCATTGCCGGAATAGTATTGCGAAGAGGCATTTTCGTCGTCGCTGAATAAAACATCATTGGACGACATATTGGCATAGCCGGCGTCTTTGTATTTGCCGCTTTGTTTATAAAAAGTTTCAATATCAAAAATAGCTATAAAGTCGGCGTTTTCGGCTGATGTCGCGGTTTTTAGACCAATTTCTCCGAATTTTTTACTGAGAACGCGTCGGATTTGACCGGCATAAGAACTACGGAGACTACTTCTAAAATAAACGCTTTGCCCATGGGCTTCCGCTAGCGAGTTGTCTATTTTCAGCTTATAAGGATCTTGTGCACAAGCAGATAATAGGCAAAGTGTTAAAAAAAGTATTTTTTTCATCATAATTTCTCCGTATTTTTGTTTTTTTTTAATTTAAGGCAAAATTTTTTAATTTTTTATTGATAAAATTTAAAATAAATGTATTTTGACAACATCAAGCGAAATTGAAATGGAAAATTTAGGTCAAAATATAGATATTTTTGCATTAACGGATTCTCATCAGGAAACCCGCAAGCTTTGCTGTTTGTTCAGTGAAATAATTAAAAAGGCGCCAACTGGCGGTAAAAACACTTTAATCTGTGATTGCGGAGATTTATTCAAAGGAATCTATGATCGGGAATTGAGTGTACAAAGCTATGAAACTTTGCGCCTGCAACTTCCTGAAGCTAAAATTGTGATGGCTCTGGGAAATAATGATTTTGGCTTTAATTTAGATAGTTTTAAATTTTTGCAACAGGCGTCTAAGCGTTTTAACCAGTCCAACATACATGTTTTATGCGCCAATTTGCTGGATTTGAACACAGGACGTTGCCCAAGTTGGGTTGATCCGTATATATTGCTAGAAATTAACCACAAAAAAGTAATGATAACGGCGTTTTGCATAAACCAAATCCGTCTGAATAAATACGGGGTTGTTCTAACGGATATTCCTTCAACCTTTGCGGCAATGGCCGATGTGGTAAAACACATAGAACCGGATGCTTTAATTGTTTTGAACCATGCTTTGGAGGCTTGTAGCGATGAACTTTATCAGGTGGCTAAAGAAAAAGAGATTCGCTTGGATTTGTTGTTAGGCGGACACGAACATTCTTATGTCGCGCCGGATGCTAAACGCCGCATTTACTATCCTCAAGCTTTTAGCAAAACAATGCTTCATTTTGGAATGGAATTTATAAAAGATAAAACAAATTTGCATTTCTTAGAAGAAATCAATGTGAAGGAAACATCAATTAATCCGGTTTTTGAAAAACCGATAGCTTGCTTTGAAGAAAAATTTGGTTTGAATATTCCAGTTGCTAAGAGCGTGCTTAATCTGGAAAAAATATATTCAAATCCATGCTCTTTGGGCACGTTTATTGCTGATTGCATGCAAGCGTCGGCTAAAACGGACATTGCCTTTATTTCTACGGGCTACACGACGCACGCTTTGCGTTATGAAAAAGATAAAATTTTAACCCATTATAATTTGGAACGAGCTTTTTCCGCGGATGTACCCTTGCAAACCATTCTTCTATCACCGCAAGAATTGAAAGAAGTGTTTAATAACGCTGTGAAATTCCGCTATCTTATTCCAACAGGCAACACACGTTTTTTACAATGTTCGCAAAATGTTGAATTGCAGTGCCGTTGCCGCAATGATACGCAAGAAGGTTATATAACGCAGATTTATATTAACGGAGAGCCTTTATTGAAAGATGATGGAACGTCTGTTTATCAGGATAAAGTTATTTCTTGCGCCGTTGATCCTTTTGTGGGTAGTGGGGAACAAGGTTTTGACGTTTTACGGCCTTTACCTAAGGAAACTTTATTGAAAAATAACCATTTGGTTAAAATCAAAGACTTGTTTAATCAGGCGATTAAAGAGGCTGAAAAAAAGTATCCGGAAGGAAGTTCTTACACCAGTTTTAAGTTAAAAGACGTTGATTAAGCAAAAAGTGTTTTAACAATCAGCTTAATATTGTTAAATTTGGTAATATTTGGTTTGGGAGAAATAATTTCCCAGCCGCGGTCATTCATTTTGTTAAAATAATACAAGCTTAAATTTGCCAGATAATGCAATGGCATAACGGATTGCTTATTCATCTTGTTTAAAAAGCGTAGAGCTGTGTTAAAAGATTTTTTTGCTTCAAGCGAAAGCGCTTCTCTGGCTTGGGAAAGATTTTTATCCTCAACAACGGCCATTGGCGAAGTTTTGTTGACATTGGCTTGTTGCAACAACTCATATGGAATAAATAGATGGTTGGATTTTGCATCGTCTTTAACATCTCGCAAAATATATGTAATCATTAATGCGCGTCCCAGACTTTGAGCCAATTTTTCTCGAGCGGTAGATTTGGCATCGCCTATAATCATCAGGGCTAAGTTAAGCGGAACAACAGAGGATCCGTAAATATATTTTTCAAAGATATTTTGAGTCGGTGCTTGCAAGGGCTGCGGCACATCGAGAAATGCACTATTCAATATTTCGGAAAATTGTTGTTTTGGTAAGTTAAAACGCATACAATTTTTGTATATTTTTCTTCCTATATTTGTGGTTGGAACTTTTTTATCATAGATATTGTCCAGTTCTTCTTTCCATGCTTTTAAAAGTTCTGCTTTTTCTTCAGCAGGCATGGAAGAACGAATGATGTTGCTGATATGGCGGCAAAAAGCAAATAAAGTGTAAATGGCTTCTCTTTTGGATTTTGGTAATCCTCTCATGCACCAAAATAAAGAAGGTTGGCTTTTTTTTACGATATCACCGACAGATAACATCTAAATTCCTTTGTTTTCAACAGATTTCCGTTTAATGAATAAAAACTGAAACATACTATATAGAATGATGCGAAAGTAGTCAAGAAAAGTAGAATTGTGTTGTTTATTATTTTTGAAGAAATCGGTATGTAAACAAGCGGTGTTTAATAAGAGAGCCAGACGGAATTTTAAACGTTTGTTCTTTATCAAGGAAAGTAAAACCTTTGAGTTTTTATAAAGTCCGGAAAGTTGGCTTTCTTTTTGTTTTTTGTTCATTTTTGTTTTTTTTTGAAAAATATCGGATGTTTTAAATAGTTCTAACATAAACAGCAAAACCAAAAGGGATGTAAGCGGAAAGTAGGTGCAAGGGTTTTCATCATCCAAAGCTAAGACAAGTCGAGCGGCTGGTGACAATAGTCGATTCAGAATTTCAGAGAGTTGCGAACCGGATGTCGGAAATTTGTCTTCAGCTAAAAAACGCCAAGCGGAAAGAGGTTCTAAAAGAATAGATAAGGAGATGTTTTCTTTTACAAAAGCGTTTTGAAGCCTGAAAATCAAACCGTTTACCGGCGTTGGTTTTCGTAAAGCTTTTTCTAATAAGCGGATTTTGGTTAGACGAATGTCAGAGGATAGGTCTTTATTTCCAAAATGTTTCCATCCGAGCTTTATATAAAGAAGATAATCAACGAGCAATAAACGATATTTATCAGCGGCAAGTTTAGAAATATCACAGCCGTCAAACATTTATTTGCTCCAACCATAATGCAAAATCGTCAAGAGCGCGTTTGCAATAAGCCGCTTTTCTATCAGCACCTTTTATTTTATGAAATTTGCCATTTGCCGTTATTTCTCCTTGAATAGTCGGAAATATGCCAAAATTGATATTCATCGGCTGGTAGTCAGCGGTTGTATCCAAAAGGTGTCCCAACATGGCTCCGGTGGCGGTGGTGTTTGGCGGAACAATCGGTGTTTGTTTTTTTATAAAGCAAGAGGCATAATATCCGGCTAACATTCCCATATCCGCGCTTTCGACATAACCTTCGCAACCGCTAATTTGACCTGCAAACATAATATTGGGCTGGCTTTTCAGACGTAAAAATTTATCTAAGAGAATCGGGCTTTGAATAAAAGTGTTTCTATGAATTCCGCCCAAGCGGGCAAATTCAGCGTTTTCTAATCCCGGAATCAGGCGAAAAATGCGTGTTTGCTCGCCATATTTCATTTTTGTTTGAAATCCCACCATATTGCGCAGAGTGTCCTCTTTATTATCCTGACGTAGCTGGACAACAGCATAGGGTTTTTCGGTCGAGTGCGGATTTGTTAATCCAACAGGTTTCATTGGACCGAATAAAAGTGTGTCAATACCGCGTTCGGCCATAACTTCAATTGGCAGACATCCGTCAAAATAATGCGGCTCTTCAAAATCATGAAACGGCATTTTTTCGGCTTTAAGCAGTTCGTCAACAAAGTGATAATATTCTTCTTTGGTCATCGGGCAGTTGATATAATCATATTTGTTGCCTTTATCGTAGCGAGATTGATACCAAGCTTTTGAAAAATCAATACTTTCTTTATAAACAACTGGAGCAATAGCGTCATAAAAAGAAAGAGATTGCTGATTGATTTTACTTTTGATGGCGTCTATGAGGGCAATGCTGGTTAACGGACCGCTGGCAATGATTGTTAGCGGGGCGTCAGAAGCCGGAAAACTTGTGACTTCTTCATTAATTATTTCAACAAGTGGCGATGCTTTTATTTTTTCTGTGATAAATTTAGCAAAACCATCTCTATCAACAGCCAAAGCTCCGCCCGCCGGAACTTTTGTTTGGTCCGCAGCTTCCATGATTAATGAACCGAATCGGCGCATTTCTTCATGCATTAAGCCAACGGCATTATGTTCGGCGTCATCAGAACGTAAAGAATTGGAACAAACCAATTCGGCCAAATTATCGTTTTTATGCGCCGGCGAAAATTTTTGAGGTTTCATTTCAAAAATACGAACAGGAACGCCTCTTTTAATAAGTTGCCAAGCCGCTTCGCAACCTGCTAAACCGGCACCGATAATTTGTACGACTGATTCCATAATTTTCTCCTTTGATAAAATCAAAATATCTTTTAATTCAGGAGATGTAAACAATAAAACGGCAAGTTATTAAACCTTTTTTAAAAAGAATAACGTACATTATAAATTAAAATAACTTTCTTTAGGATAAAAATGAACATGAGGAGAATCATTATAGCTTTATCAATATTTGCTGTTTCGACAGCCTTTTCCGCGCAAGCAGAAGAAGATAAAAATAAAGAGCTAACTCCTAATCTGTCGGCGGAAGACAGTTCATTGCGGGCTTATGTAAAAGAAGAAACCTCCGGCAAGCCTAATCCTCAAAATTCTGATGAAAATAAAACATGGTTGAATAATTTGGTCAGCACTGTGGCCGAAAAGGGGGCTCAGGTTATATCGTCCGGAACGGATACTCAGTCAAGTCAATATCGGACAAATGCCTCTGTTTTTGATATATCGGGTGTTATGTTACGGATGACTGTTCAGCAAACGGCAGAGGCAATGCAAAAACGCGGTTATCAAAAAACAAGTGAAAAATACGAAATTCCTAATTTTATTCGCTGGCGTTATGAAGAACAGTGCCGTAATCAGAATGTTGTTGGTTATGAGCGAACGGAAGCCTGTGTGGTAAAAATGGCGCAAAAAAATAATTATCAGTATATTGAGCAATTATATTTTAATAATTTTCGAACAAAAGAAAGCATGCGTATTTTTTTCACCAGTAATTTTACAGGGAATAAAGCCTATCGCATCGTTTATCACAGTGATGCGGCAAATATAAAAGGCAGCGGCGCTAAAGCAGACTATTTGCGTAATATTAAAGTTTATGATTTTTGGAAAAAAATTAATCAAAAATACGGTGTTCCGGATAATAAAGAACAGGTTATTTGGGGACTTGGCGAAAATAAGCCGTATTTGCAAGCGGCAACGGGAAAATTGATGCTTTATGATTCAATGTTGCTTGAATTAGATTATACGCGGATGTCGCGTGAAGATCAACGTTTTATGAACACGGATGTTTATACATTTTAGGAGAAAAATGAAAATGGAACTAAGCAAAACGGAAATAAGCGAGCTTGTTTGCACGCGTGTCAGTCATGATTTGATAGGAAGTATCGGCGCCATATCCAGTGCCTTGGAATTGATAGAAGAGGATGGAGGACAACTGGAAGAAGATACGAAAAATATCTTACAGACAGGTGCAAATACATTAATTGCTCGTCAAAAATTTTTTAGAGTCGCGTTTGGTTTAGATTCGCAAAAAATGCAGTTGAATGATTTAGAGGTTTTATGTGAAGAATATTTGAAAACAATTGGTAGTAGAGATAATCCTATAAAATTAAAGCTACAAAGAGTTTCTAATGAACTGGCAAAAATAGTCTGTGTTTGTGTTATGATTGCGGCGGAGCTGTATATAAAAGGCGGAGAAATCACCATCAGCGTTAGTTCGGATAACATGAAAGTGCACGCTGTTTCTGATTTTAAATTGGCGGCTTCTAAAATTTTGGCTTATCAAAAGATTTTAGCGGGAGAAAAAATAGAAGAAAATGTGTCACAATATGCGGCATTGTACTATTTACAGGCTTTATTGGGGACAGATGTTTCATTAACACTGACTTCTTCGGAAACGGAAATGGAATTAGTTGTTGGATAAATAACGAAATATCAATTAGTTATATGCTAAAAAGTGTCCCTAAAAAACGGTCGTTTTTTGGGGACATTAAATAAGGAAAAAATTAATCATTTAAATATATAAAAAATATTGTAATTCTAATTAGTTATAAAACATAGTATTTTTTATTATTTGAAAAAAGCAGTCAAAAAAAGTGTCCCAAAATGACGGTCGTTTTTTGGGGATACTAAATGAGAGGAAATGATAAATGTTTAAAGAAATAAATCAATCCGGACGCAGTATGATAGAAATGTTAGGAGTATTGGCTATCATCGGCGTTTTAAGTGTTGGTGGCATTGCCGGATATTCAAAAGCCATGACAAAGTTTAAAATTAATAAAACCATGCAGCAGATTACAGAAATAGCCACAAATATTCGAACTCTGTATGCACAGCAAAAAGATTTTAATGGTTTAAATAATACAATGGCCATACAAATGGGGGTTGTTCCTGATGAGTTAGCAACGGGTTCTGGCGTTTCTAGCACAAACTGGGAAACAACACAAAAAATTTCTCATGTTTTTGGAGGAGATATCTTTATTACCTATGATCGGATTGAAAATAATGGCTTTGGTATTGAACTTACTGATTTAACCAAAGAAAGCTGTATTGCTCTGGCTACCGCTGATTGGGGAACGACGGATTCATCAGGTGTTATAGGTATTATTATTGGATGGGCATCTATGCCAGGAACTTATATATATAAATTGCCTTCTGATTCATCCTGTGGAACGGTATCGGGTGGCCAATATTCAACGTGTCCAAATTCCACCCAATCAGTATCCCCTGCGACAGCGGCCTCAATTTGCGAACAGATTCCAAATTTTGGCATTCGGTTTAGAAAATAACAAAATCCCCCTTGGTATAGAAGCAAGGGGGATTTTGTAAAGTTTAGCTTATTTATTCCAACCGCGTAAAATATAGTCGCTGAGTTTTTCACTAAAGAAAGAGCTGTCGCTGATAGCTTCGCCTTCGGATATTTTGGCTTGGTCAAGCAACAGGCGGCAAACTTCTTCCACTGTTTGACGTTCAGAATCATTGAACATACTATCCGCTAATTTAATGATTAACGGGTGATACGGGTTTATCTCTAAAATGCGCGAACTGGCAAATGCGGTTTGTTGTTGGTGATTACGCATTAAACGCTCCAAGTGAATGCTCATTTGCCCGTTTTCCACCGTCAAACTAACCGGACTTTTGGTCAATTTTTCCGTTGCGACAACTTTACCGACTTCATTTTTGAATAATTCTGTCATAAAATCGGTTAATTTTTTCAAACTACCTTCATCGGCTTTCGGCTCTTTGCGCTCAATTTTTAAGTCAATATCCGCTTGCGAAACATGTTTAATCGGATAACCTTTGAAGTTGGTTAAAGTCTGAACCCAAAATTCATCAATCGGGTCTGTCAACAGTAAAACTTCCAAACCTTTCTCCTTAAAAGCTTCTAATTGCGGATTATTGCGCAAAGTCGGAACATCGTCGCCGGTAATGTAATAAATATTTGTTTGCCCTTCGTTGACGCGTGAAATATATTCATCCAGAGAAGTTAACTTGTCGAGAGAATTTGTTGAATAGAATCGCGAAAGTTCGGCAATTTCCACACGGTTTGCAGGGTCTTCATAAATTCCTTCTTTGAACGCCATACCAAAGTTTTTCCAAAACTTCATATAGTCGTCATAATCTTCGGAGCGTTTTTTCAGCTCTTTCAAAATGCGCGAAACCGTGCCGCTACGGATTTTTGCAATCAAAGCATTTTGTTGCAACATTTCACGAGAAATATTCAACGGTAAGTCGGCACTGTCAATAATTCCCTTTACAAAGCGCAGATAAGCCGGCATCAAGTCATCAACTTTATCCGAGATAAACACGCGATTGACATAGAGTTTCAGGCTTTGTTGCCTGTCCGGTTGAAACAAGTCGTAAGGCGCTTCGGACGGAATAAACAGCAATCCGGTGTATTCAATACTTCCTTCCGCTTTGAAATGCAAACGCATCCACGGGGTGTCAAAGTTGCGGGAAATGTGATGATAAAACTCGTTGTATTGCTCATCGGTAATTTCCGCTTTATTCTTGGTCCAAAGAGCCGAGCCGGTGTTTACGGTTTCTTCGCCGGCTTTGCCTAAATCCAAAACAATCGGATAGTTGATATGGTCGGAATAAGTGCGGATTATGTGGCGCAGATAAATCGTGTCGGTAAAGTCTTTGGCATCGTCTTTTAAAAACAGCTTGATATCCGTACCGCTTTTCTCTTTTTCTGTTTCTTCAATCTCAAAACCGTCAACGCCGTTGGAAATCCATTTATAAGCTTGTTCTTCTCCGGCTCTTTTGGTGACTACTTCAACCTTGCTCGCCACCATAAAAGCGGAATAAAAACCCACACCGAATTTTCCGATTAAATCAACAACCGAGCCATTGTCTTTTGCGTTGTTTACAAAATCAGCCGTGCCGGATTTGGCGATGGTACTCAAATGGTTGACTAAATCGTCCTTGTTCATGCCAATACCATTATCGCTGATGGTCAGAGTATTTTCCTCGGCGTTAGGGGTGATAATAATTTTAAATTCGCCATTATTTTTGGTAACTTCCGGTTTCATCAACGAATAATAACGCAGCTTATCGCACGCGTCGCTGGCATTAGAAATCAGTTCTCGCAAAAAAATATATTTTTCCGAATACAGCGAGTTAATCACAATATCCAACAGCTTGCTGACTTCGGTTTTAAACTTTTGTTTTTTACTCATAATTATCTCTCCATCTAAAACTACTTATTTATATGGGATTTTATAACCCTTGGCGCAAGAGGTAAGCTGAATTTTTATGGATAAGTTCAAAAATTAGTCGCTTTCTTTTATGCGTTCAATATTTGCACCCACGGCTTTGAATTTTTCTTCTAAATGTTCATACCCTCGGTCAAGATGATAGACGCGGCTGACGATGGTTTCTCCTTCTGCCACCAAACCGGCTAAAATAAGCGCAAAAGAAGCGCGTAAATCCGTTGACATTACCGGCGCGCCGGAAAGCTTTTTTACTCCGCGCACAATGGCCGAAGCGTGACCATGAACATTGATGTTTGCGCCCATGCGAATTAGTTCAGGAACATGCATAAAGCGATTTTCCCAAATGCTTTCCGTAACCATAGCCGCGCCATTGGCCACACACATCAAAGCCATAAATTGCGCCTGTAAATCGGTTGGAAACCCTGGGTAATAATCGGTGTAAATATCCACACCTTGCAAATTTGCATGTTGAGCGTCAATAATCAAACTATTCGGTCTCCGTTCTATGGAAACGCCAGATTTTTGCAATATATCCAACGGAGATTGCAGGTAATCGGCGTCAGCATTAACCAGTTCCAAAC
Organism: uncultured Alphaproteobacteria bacterium; assembly: GCA_934254675.1. Classification (GTDB taxonomy): domain Bacteria; phylum Pseudomonadota; class Alphaproteobacteria; order RF32; family CAG-239; genus RUG410. The sequence continues at coordinate 88,376 of CAKQLP010000006.1, forward strand.
AGCCGTGAGTAATGGCGGCGGCAACAGCGTATGAACCGGCCTCTATACGATCGTTGATAATTTCATGGGTGACACCGTGCAATTTATCCACGCCATGAATAGTCAAAGTGGAAGTATTTGCGCCCTCAATGTCAGCCCCCATTTTGTTAAGGATATTGATAAGGTCGGCAATTTCCGGTTCTTTGGCGGCGTTTTCAATAATTGTTTCGCCATCGGCTAACGTGGCGGCCATCAAAATGTTGCAAGTGGCGCCGACCGAGGCCGAATGGAACGTGATATGCGCACCTTTAAGGCGGTCTTTTATGTCAGCAATCACATAGCCGTTTTTAATTTCGATATGCGCGCCCATCTGCTCAAGCGAACTCAAATGAATGTCCATTGGGCGGGCTCCGATAGCACATCCACCAGGCAAAGAAAGTTCAACGTGCCGATATTTTGTAAGCAATGGACCTAAAACATAGTATGAAGCTCGCATTTTCCGCACATAGTCATATGGTGCAACAAGATTGGTCGGGTGAGGGGTGTGATAGGTAAAAGTTTGGGTGATATGACCATTCAGTTCTTCTTGCTTGCCTTCTATTTGCGTGCCGATTTGTTGTAGTAGCAAATTAAGAGATGTTATATCAGAAAGAAACGGTAAATTACGCAAAGTCACCGGTTCATCGGTAAGAAGCGAGGCACAAATAATTGGCAAAGCGGTGTTTTTGGCTCCGCTTATAAAAACCTTGCCAAACAACGGATTACCGCCGATAATTTTAATTTTATCCATTGTTTTGCTCCTTTTCCTGTTTACGGCGATTTAATTCTTCTTGCTGTTTTTTGCGTTTAAGCAAATTTTTTTGCAATGCTTTGGCTTCTTTTTCAAAACGCAATTGCTGTGCTGATTTTTTAGGGTTTTTAGAAGCAGACATAATATTCTCCTTAATTGTTTTGTATAATATAAAAAATAAAAGGGCGAAATCCCAGTAAAATGTTGTTTTATAAACATCTTAAAACAGAATAAATTTTTTTTGCAAAAAAATGAAAAAAGTTCTTGCATTTTATTTTTAGATGGGGTAATAAATAACCTGTTCGCAGATGATGCGGGTATAGCTCAGGGGTAGAGCGCAACCTTGCCAAGGTTGATGTCGTGGGTC
>CAKQLP010000007.1 GCA_934254675.1 uncultured Alphaproteobacteria bacterium
GCACTCACATTGCTAAACAGACCGGTATGTCTGTCTTTTCGCTTTATAATTACATCAATCAAACACCGGAACTTAAAAAAGCTTTATGGGGGAAAAATGATGACTAAAGTTTCTGTTTTAATGCCGGTATATAAAACGCCTGAAAAGTTTTTGCCGAATGTGGAACACATTGGCCATGTAAAGTTTTTCGGCTTGCAGTTAATGAAAATCGTGCACCGCGGAGAAATATCCCAAACCTCCATCTTTGAAAAAATCCCGCCATGTCACCAAAACTAAAGAGGTGCTGAAATGATACCTAAAATTTCTGTAATTACTCCGATTTATAAAACCGAACAATATTTGGATAAATGTCTGACGGCTTTAGTTAATCAGACTTTGTCAGATATTGAATTTGTGTGGATTGACAACGGCGCCAGCGATGAATGCAGAAATATTATTGCAAAATACGCTGATAAACATCAGCATATAAAAGTTGTGCATTTGTTGCAAAATAAAGGCTACGGCGGTGCTATGAATGCCGGTTTAGAGGTTGCGACAGGCGATTATATCGGTTTTTGTGATTCTGATGATTGGGTTGACACGGATTACTTTGAAAAACTATATAATGCCGCCACGCAGAACAACGCCGACATAGCTTTTACAGAATATTTGCTTGAATATCCGGACAAGCAAAAGAAATCAGAACACATTACAAATTTGCAAATTGCCGAAAGTGTATCAGAAAAAGTAAATGTTCTGAAAGACGGAGCAATCTGGGATAAAATTTTTAAAAGAAGTTTGCTGAATGAAAATAACATAAGATTTCCAGAACACTCAAAATCATATTTTGAAGACAATTTATTATTGTTTCCGGCAGCAATGTACGCCAATAAAATTGTTTTAATAAATACCACAAATTATCACTATTGGCAGCGAGAAAATTCGGTTGTTCATAATAATAAAAATTATGATGAAATGCTTAGCTATTGCGTTGATGTTATAAAAAATTTGATAGATTTCACCGAAAAGCAAAACTACACCACTACTGAAAAACAGAATATTGTAAATTTCTTTAACAGAAGTTTCCCTTGGAGGGGTGTTTTTAAAAAAAGTGGATTATACAATAAGTTAATATCCGATATTAAAGACGATGAACTTCTTATGATATTAAAATCTGAAAAGGAAAAATATTTTCCGACTTTTTTGCGGAGAATCTATTCCATTGCGGAAAATTCAAAAGGTAAAACTTTGTATTTGTTTGGTTTCAAATTTAAAATAAAAAGGAGATAAAATGAAAGTTTTAATTTTAGCCGGCGGTTTAGGCACCAGACTTGGGGAAGAAACAAATGTTAAACCCAAACCGATGGTCGGTATCGGAGGTTTTCCGATTTTGTGGCATATCATGAAAATCTATTCTCATTATGGATTTAATGAATTTATAGTTTTGACCGGCTATAAACAAGAAGTTATCAAAGACTATTTTGTAAACTACTACATGAACAATTCTGATGTTACGGTTGATTTGGCGACAAATGACGTGACCGTGCATCAAAACAGTTGTGAGCCTTGGAAAGTTACGCTTTTATATACCGGACGCAACACCATGACGGCCGGACGCATTCAGCGCGCGAAAGAATATATCGGCAACGAGCCGTTTATGCTGACATACGGCGACGGCGTTGGCGATGTGGATATCAAAGCTTTGATAGAAAATCACAAAAAATCCGGCAAACTTTGCACTTTGACAGCATATCAGCCAGAAGGTCGTTTTGGTGCTTTGGGTATTGATGAAGACGGCACGATTTCCAAATTCCAAGAAAAACCGAAAGAAAGCGGAGCTTGGATTAACGCCGGTTTCTTTGTCTGCCAGCCGGAAGTTTTAGACTATATCCCCGAAGATGCCACAAATATTATGTGGGAGCAAGAACCATTGAAAGCTATTGCCCGCGACGGTCAGCTGAATGCTTATAAACACACCGGTTTTTGGCACCCAATGGATATGCTGAAAGACAAGGAAGACTTAAACAAAATGTGGGCAAACAATACTGCTCCATGGAAAGTATGGAAAAAATAAATGAAAAAAGTTTTGGTTACGGGATATTCAGGTTTTATAGGAAGAGCCACCATAAATGAACTCCTAGCAAGAGGATATCATATATTTGGTGTATCTGATAAAACTATACTACCCAATCTCCCAAATCTTCATCAAATAAAATTAAATTTACTTGATAAATCGGCCATAGATGACTTTTTTGAAAACAATAGATTCGACAGTATTCTCCATATGGCGTGGTATGTTGGTCCCAAATGTCATATTCACAATATAAATATGGAGTGGTTATCTTCATCTTTGTACTTATTGAAAAAATTTCAAGAAACAGGCGGAAAAAAGTTTTTATGTAATGGAACAATTTCCGAATATGACTTCAATTATGGTTATTTGTCTGAAAATATAACCCCCCTTAAAAATAAATCCCTGCACGGACAATGCAAAGCTTCATTATTTGAAACAGCACAGATTTTCTGCAAGCAAAATGACATAGATTTCAAGTGGCCGAGAATTTTCAATTTATATGGGCCGAATGAAAAGCCGCAACGCTTGATGCCGTCTGTTATAAATTAATGAAAAATTAAAGTCTATCGGCTGGACGCCGAAATATACTTTGGACGAAGGCTTAAAAGCCACAATAGATTGGTGGAAAAATTATAATAAGGAAAATCAAAATGTATAATAATGTTTATAAAGGTAAAACTGTTTTAGTAACCGGACACACCGGTTTTAAGGGCTCTTGGCTCTCTATTTGGCTGACCATGATGGGTGCAAAAGTTGTGGGGTATTCGCTTGACCCGTCTTCGGATAAAGGCAACTTTGAAGCCTGCCATCTGCATGACAAATTGTTTGCCGATGTTCGCGGCGACACCAGAGATTTGGAACATTTAGACGCCGTTGTGAAAAAATATCAACCGGAAATCGTTTTCCATTTGGCGGCTCAAGCGCTGGTTCGCACCTCCTACGAACAGCCGAAAGAAACATTTGAAACCAACATTATGGGCAGCTTGAACATCATGGAATGCATGCGCCATAATGATTGTTTGAAAACCGCCATTATGATTACTTCAGACAAATGCTATGAAAACGTAGAACAAATCTGGGGTTATAAAGAAACCGACCGCATGGGCGGCGAAGACCCGTATTCGGCTTCTAAAGGCTGTACGGAACTGATGTTGCACGCTTATCGCCAATCCTATTTCAATCCGGCAAAATTCAATGTTCACGGCAAAGCTGTGGCGATTGTCCGCGCCGGAAACGTAATCGGCGGCGGCGATTGGTCTGACAACAGACTCATTCCGGACTGCATCCGCTTTATTGAAGCCGGTAAGCCGATTGAAATCCGCAACCCGATTGCAACTCGCCCGTGGGAACACGTTTTGGAGCCGCTTTCAGGTTATTTGCGTGTCGGCGAAAAACTGATTGAAGAACCGGTAAAATATTCTACAAACTTCAACTTTGGTCCGCACATTTCCGCCAACAAAACCGTGTTGGAAGTAGTGCGCCGCTTGGTTGAATATTATGGCAAAGGCGAAGTTGTTGACGCTTCCGACCCTAACGCCGTACACGAAAACACCTTGCTGAACTTGGATGTTACCAAAGCTTATGTAATGTTGCAATGGGAAGCCAAATGGGGTTTGACCGACGCTGTTCAAAAGACTGTGGATTGGTACAAAGAAGCTCTGCATTCTAATGATATGTATGATTTTTGCGTAAAACAAATTGAAGAACACGGAGAACATCTTGTCTAATAATGTGATTTTGGGCGCCGGTATCGCTGGGATATCGGCCGCCTACCACTTAAAACAAAAAGGCGAAAACAGCGTTATTTTTGAAAAAGATAACGATTGGGGCGGCTTGTGCGGATTCTTTGAAATAGACGGATTCCGCTTTGACCGCTTTGTGCATTTTTCTTTTGCTCCTGATGAAAATGATAAAAAATTGTTTTCTGGTGAAACAGGAATGATTGAACATATACCTTTTCCAAGCAATTATTATCACGGAACATGGTTACGGCATCCAGCACAAAATAATCTGGCTCCGTTGTCAACAAAGGAAAAAGTTGACATTATTTCTGATTTTATCTCCCGTCCGCAAAAAGATGTTGATAAAATACAAAATTACGCAGAATGGTTGCGTGTACAATATGGTGATTATTTTGCCAAGAATTTTCCTTTTGTATATACCCGTAAATATTGGGGTGTTGAAGCACAAGAACTTGAAACAAAGTGGGTTGGCGTACGCATGTATCAGCCAGACCTCAAACAAGTATTGGCAGGTTCTTACGAAACGCAGGAAGAGTGTTTTTATTTTGCAAAAAAAATGTTATATCCCAAAAAAGGTGGTTTTCGCAGTATTTTAAATACTTGCCGCAAAGGTTTGGATATTCAGCTTAATAAAAAAGTTGTAAAAATATGTCCAACTGATAAAAAGGTATATTTTGCAGACAACTCCGAATGTTGTTACACACGTTTAATATCCACCCTACCGCTACCGGAGATTATTAAAATGCTTGATAATGTGCCGGAAGATGTTTTAAAAGCGGTCAACGACTTGCATTGGACTTGTGGCTATCAGGTCTCATTAGGTTTCAAGCGTCCGGATGTGGCAAAATATTTGTGGTTTTACATTTATGACGAGGATATCTTATCCGCTAGAGTGTATTCACCGAACTTAAAATCGCCGGATAACGCGCCTAAAGGTTGCTCGTCTTTGCAAGCAGAGGTATTTTTTGATTGCAAATCTAAAATTATTCCAGCCGAAACAGTTCTAAACAATACCATAGAAAAAATGAAAGCTATGAACATATTCAAAGATGAAGATTTGATTGTTAAAGACATTCGTTTTGAACCTTATGCAAATATCACATTTGTGCCAAGCATTTATAAAAATCGTCAAATTATTTTGGACTATTTAAAATCACAAGGAATTGATTCTATAGGTCGTTTCGGAAAATGGGATTATAAATGGACACACCAAGCGTTTAATGATGGAAAGGAACTATAATGAAAAAGGTCTTTTTAACGGGAGGAACAGGGCTAATTGGCACACAGACAATTCCTTTTTTGCAAAAAGCAGGATTTGAGATATACGCCTTAACCTTGGATGAAAATAAAAGTGAAAATGGAATAAAATATGTTAAAGGAAATTTGTTTGATAAAATTCAAATAGATAACTTGTTATCAGAAATAAGGCCAGAATATATGTTACACTACGCTTGGTTGAGTACCGGCTTGTTCAATGATAATTCAAACTTTGATTTTTTAACATCTTCAATAGATTTATTAAAATCATTCGCAAAATATGGCGGAAAAAGAGTTGTGATGGCTGGAACTTATGCCGAATATGGTTATCATAATGAGACCTTAAAAGAAACAATGCCGGCTGAGCCAATCAATATTTATAGCCAATGTAAAGATTTTGTTCATCAAATTGCCGAAGCATATTGCCAAAACAATAATATTTCATTTGGTTGGGGACGTATTTTTTCCGCTTTTGGAAAAGAAAAAGACCCAAGACGTTTAACTTCTGATGTTATAAATCATTTGAAAAATAATCAAGAAGTCGTTATTCGCAGTGGCAGTCTTGTTCGAGACTACATTTATACCAAAGATATTGCGGCGGCGTTTGTTAAATTTTTAGAAAGTGATGTAAACGGGGTTGTAAATATTTGCACGGGCAAAGACACCTCTATTCATGATTATGTAATGAAAATAGCCCAAATTATGGAAAAAGAAAATTTGGTTGTTTTCAATGAACAAAAAAGTCCTCAACAAGTCAGAGTTGTAGGAGACCCTACACGCTTAAATAAAGAGGTTGGATTTACTCCAAAATATTCAATAGAACAAGCACTAAAGGAGATTTTAGAATAATGGTAAAGAAACAAGCTTCATCCAATAAAGAACCTCTAGTATCTGTACTTTTAAGTATTTATAAAGTTGAAGAATACTTAGAAGAATGCTTGGATAGCATTCTAGCGCAAAGTTATAAAAATCTGGAGATTGTTTGTGTAGATAACGGCTCCCCTGATAATTGTGGAGAAATACTAAAAAAGTATGCTCTAAAAGATAAACGGATAAAAGTTGTCACATTAAAAGAAAATAAATTTTTATGTGGCGGACGAAATGCCGGATTAGATAATGCGACAGGAGATTTTGTTTGCTTTATTGATCCCGATGACTGGATTGAAAAAGATTATATAAAAGTTATGGTTGATGCGATTGAAAATATCAAAGATCCTGATGGAAATGACTTAAATTTAGTTGTTAATTTTAATGCTGTATCATATCTAAATAAAACAAATGACATACTTTTTAAATTTCCAGATATTTCTGGAAATAAATCTATTGATGAATATAACAAGAATATTCATATTGATCTGGCTATCCCAATGTGGGGAAGGCTTTATAAAAAATCATTTTTAGATAAATGGAATGTTCGGTTTTTGGATGGTTTTCAAACGGATAACATTCCCTATACCATTAAATTGATGTCACATCTGAAATATTGGTATTGCACAAATGGAGAAAAAAATGCCACATATTGGCGGCGAATGATAACGCCGGATGGTGCAATGACAAGTACTGTGCTTTATAAAAATTTAGAACTTCCAGATACTCTTCTAGATTTATATGATTATCTCGTTAAATATAGAGCAGAACAATTAATTAGAATTCCATTCTATCATTTTTTCACCTATTGTTACTCTAGACACAACGATCAACCACGTCTTTATGAAAGATATAAGGCACTGATGCGCAAAATGGAAGATACGATTAAAACCTCAGGGATTTATCCTCCAGAGGATATAAATTTGTGCAACTTATTGATTTACAGTAACGGATTTTTCGATTTTATGTCTCGGTATTTTGCCCCTATTCAAGCACCAATAAATGGCACAAAATTGTCATATGTTGTTAAATTATTTGATAAAATTCCAATTATGAAAATTTATAAAAGAGGAAATAAGAAAAAATATAGTTTGTTCAAATTAATACCTGTTTGGGAACAAAAAAAGAAAGGAATGGTAACCTATTATAAACTATTCGGCTTGCCTTTCTTAAAAATAAAACAAAAAGCATAAACTATCTAAGGATGAATTTTTTGAGTTATAGAAATAAAACCTATGTGGCATTTGCTGGTGATAATGACATCTGTATAGTCTGATAGATTTCAAAGTAGCTCAAAAGCTACCTACTATTTATATGATAGAACATCCGTTTATAAATTTTGTAAAAAAGATTTCTTATAAAATCAAAAAACAAATCGGTTCTAAAACACATCGAGCTAAATATAAGGAAAAATACAACCGTATAAAATTTAAACTTGAAGAAATCAAAAATATTCGTAACCAATAATTTTCCTGATATAAAAGTAACCCGCCGCTAAACTCGGCGGGTTTTAATTAAAGATTATATGAAATCTATTTAATAGAAAATGGTGATAATATTATGAAAATTAATGAAAAAATTTATAATATTATTTATATGGAATTTAAATTGATTTTGTTTCACATAAAAGAATATACAAATGTAAAGATTATTTTCACTTGCAACGTGCTATAATTTTTTGCAATGCTTGTGATGGATTATTTAAATTTATTTTACGCCCAAATAAAATACAGCTATTTGATTTTTCATCATAACGACAGTATGGTGTCTCAAACTCACGTCCGTAAATCGCGCTATCGTCAATATGAACGCAAATATTTTCTTGCTTACAATACTCCGCTTTGGCTTTATTCCATAATTCGTCATCCACATGAAACGAACCATCATCATAAAACGCCACTTGATGACGCTGTTCATAATAATCATAAATGCACCAAAGTTTGCTGTATGGAATTTGATATTGGTTTAAATAAGCTAAAATTGTTTCCCGCGGTCCTCCGCTGATAATATAAACTTCTACTCCAGCCTTTAAGGCTTCAATACAAAACACCCGAAAAAAATCAGGTCTGGTGTTTATAACACCATGAAAGTCTATACCGATTTTAGTTTTAATATTCTGCGCCATCGCCAAAATTTTTTGCATACCATTCCTTTAACGAGTTTGGACTAAGCATTGATAAAGAATTAATATCAATTTTCGTATCATCAGCGTTGCCATTAATTTTATAGGTTGCGGCAAAAATTGTTCCGTCTTTGCTGGCAAGCAAATTACCGACTACGGGAATTTTGCCCAAAAATCGATTAATACTATATGCTGGAGCAATCACACCGCTCATTTTTATATCATCTGTCGCTCGGTTATACGTTCCGTTTGTGGTGATGCCCACAACATTTCCCTCTGCTTTAGCTTGCTTTAACGTTAAAATTTTATACTGATATTCAAATGGCGCATTAAAGTGTGTAAAAGTCAGGCCGTCTCCTTTCAATAAATCCAACATTCCCGTAAACGACGCAACACTTAAAAGTTTTGCCATCACCGGTGCATTTTGAATGCTAAAATCACGCACTTGCATGTGCCCGATAAATTTTTTATCTGCTTGACGCCGCGCTTCTATTTTCATGGTTCCGCCAACCATATTGTCATATAAACGCAAAACCTTTAACGTGCTTCCCGCGTTATTACTGTCAATAGACAAGTAATGTTCTTTATTGTCTTTCGGAATATAATCCAACTTCAATTTAATTGACTTGTCTATACCATAATTTCCCACCATGTGCAGTTCATTTATTCCTATTCCTTTACGAATTTTTGAACTACCGGCAAAGTTTTGAATCGGAGTGTTTTTATTTGTCCACAAGCTGTTAACTGTCATAAATATGTCGGTGTTGTTTGCTTTTTCAAATCCATCATCGTCATTTGCTTGTACCGGAATCTGTTTATTATTCTTCTGACGTTTGCTTTTAATCTGCTCAAAAAATGGAGATAAATCATAACTTAAACCAGAAATTTCAACTTTTAACCATGGATTTTCAGAATCGCTGATACTCACCTTAGCGCGCGCTGAAGTTTTTGGACCTTTAATTTGGCTGATATCGACTGATTTTACACGCCCGCTTGAATACATTGATAAATTACCGGCAATATTAAAATCTGATTTCTGTAATTTAATATTTTTAACTGATTTTATTTTATCTTTTACAAGAACAACGTCGGCACTGGCGCTGGCCGCTTGATTCATAGGTTTTACAAAACCTAAATAAGCAAAATCAATTGCCGTGTTTTTTAAATCTGCTTTAACTTTAATAGATATTTCATCATTTTTTTGCACCACAATATCCGCATCAACCAAAGCAAATCCTTCAATATTCGGCGCTTGTAAAATTTCCCAATCCACTCCTAAAATTTTTTTAGCTTCATTATCCAATTTAAATGAAATATTACATTTGCTTTTGTATTTTTTTTCAGCAAATTTTTCATTTATAGCTAATTTTATCGGCAAAGCGTCATAATTGGCTTCACCATTTAAGCTCCATCCATCAGAATCAACCAATAATGTCAAATTTTGCGCCGACAAGGTATGCCCCGGAACAAAATCCGAATTTAAGACATCGTGTAAATCAGCTTTCACATCAACTTTTATATCATTACTGTCTAAATCCTGTTTTAGTTCGAAATCTAATTTCAGCAAAACATCTACATTTCCAAGAATTGTTTTGGGATCAACCCCCATTCCGGAGGCAATTTTAAGCGGCGGATTATTGATTAAATTTAGCGCGTCCGTAATGCTGGAATTTCCGATTAAATTAATAGAAATAAAATTATCTTCTTTATGCAAATCATAAATATTCACGTTTCCGCCGGTGATAATAACTCCATCACTTACACCTTTATCCACATCAATTGATATATTTTGCATGCTGAATTTGGCTTTTCCATAAAGATTGTGCACCTCCGGCATGCCATCTAAATAATGCAAATCACCATCTTCCAAATCAGCAACGCCGTCCAAACTCAAAAGTCCAAAGGATTTCGCTTTATTATCATAGCCAAACTTAAAGACAAATTTCGCATTTTCGGCCTTTCCGCCCGTCAGCCCGTCCTTACACCATTGCCACGCCGGTTCTGCTAAATACTGCGGCCAAAATCTGGATAAGTATTCCAAAGAAAACGCATCTATTTTAGCGGTAAAATCAGCTGTCACCCCCTCTAAGGAATGTTCCAAATAATAATTTTCCAAACCTTTGGCAAAAAAACTGATTTGAGCGTTCTGCCCACCCATCTTAAAATCAGCATTTTTAATATTCAGCTCATCAAAACCGCCTGTTAATTCTCCAGACAAAACAACTTCATCTATTTCATAGTTATATTTTTCATCTTTATCAAATGCAACATATCCGTGTCCGCCATCCAATTCAAAATCAATTTTTTGAACCGCATCGCTCAAATAAGCCGTTGCATTTTCGGGATGCTGCAAAATATCTGAAACATCTATTTGCGTGCTGATTTTTCCATTGACCGGAACATCTATGCGAAAAGAATTATTTTCATTTTCTGAATTGACATTAACGCTGCTCATAATATCCGATAAAATCAAATCCGAAAAATAAACCTCTAAATCCATTTTATCGCTTGTTGCGTGATATTCGCTTTCAAAGCCGACAGAAGCGACCTTATCGTTAAAATTAACCAAAGCATCAGCGTTCAATTCCAAATTGACTAAATTACGGCTGAATTCAAAATTCAAATCCGACAACATCCATTTCCGTCCTAAGTCAACTTCATGAAATTCAACCTCGGCTCCCTTTATATTAATATTATTCACATAACTTTCCGGATAAATTTTTTCCGGTGAATTGTAGTTATTCAAAAAATCTTTAAACTTCTCAACATAAAACGCTAACTTCTTTTTATTTGCTTCATTTATATGTTCTTTTTCCACGCCGTAATCAGCAAAAATATATAAAGTCGGATTATCTAAACTCACGTCGCTTGGGGCAATAATACCTTTAAGCAACGCGCGCAAACTAAATGACAAATAAAGCTTTGGTGCGCTAACAGCAAAAGTTCCGTCTTTTTTTTTCAGATTAATATCCTCTGCGGTAATACGCAATGGTTGAATCGAGCGCACCAACTCCAAATTTACCTTGCCTAAACCAACACTGTAATCACTTTCATCATAATTTAAAGCCTGAATAATATATGGCTTGAGATATGGTACAGATATCGGTCCTTTATACAAAGTCCAAAAAAATAAAAGCATCACCACAAACATACCAACCATAAAAAAATCTATGGTTTTACGAATAAAATATAACTGAGGTGATAATTTTTTCATATTATAATTCCAATTTACACTGACGGATTGTCATTTTGTATTTTTTGAGCCAAGGCCGCTGATAAAAATATATCTATATCCCCATCCAAAACTCCTTTAACATCCGCGGTTTCAGCATCTGTGCGTAAGTCTTTTATCAAACGGTATGGCTGCAACACATAGGAGCGAATCTGATATCCCCAACCATTATCGCCTTGATTATCACGCATTTCTTGTGCTTTATCTGCCCTTTTCTGCATTTCTCTTTCATATAGGCGCGCCCGAAGCATTTTCCAACAGTTATCACGATTTTGAAATTGCGAACGCTGTGTCTGACTTGACACCACTATTCCGGTTGGAATATGCGTAATTCGAACAGCTGAATCCGTTTTGTTAATATGCTGTCCGCCAGCTCCGGAAGCACGATATGTATCAATCCGACAATCAGCCTCGTTAATTTCAATTTGAATATTATCATCAACAACCGGATACACTCCGATAGAAGCAAAGCTTGTGTGTCGCCTTGCGGCACTGTCAAAAGGAGATATTCGAACCAAACGATGCACACCGCTTTCAGATTTTAACCATCCATACGCATTATGCCCGCCAATTTTAATTGTGGCTGATTTGATTCCGGCAACATCGCCTTCAGTTTCTTCAATATATTCCACTTTATAATGATGATTTTCCGCCCAACGCGTGTACATTCTCAACAGCATTTGCGCCCAATCCATAGCTTCGGTGCCACCGCTTCCGGCATGAACCTCTAAATATGTATCGTTTCCATCTGCCTCTCCGGACAATAAAGCTTCTAACTCCGCGTGTTTGACAGTATTTTGCAAATTTTCCAAATTACGTTGCAATTCCAAAAGCATATCTTCATCATTTTCACTTTCGGCAAAATCAACCATTTCCACATAATCGTTAAGAGATTTATTATAGTCATCATACGCGTTTAATGAAGCATCCAGCGTATTTTTTTCACTCATTAACTTTTGAGCTTTTTCTTGATCGTTCCAAAGATTAGGGTCTGAAGACAATGCTTCCAGCTCCTCACGGCGCTGCAAGGCATTTTCATAGTCAAAGAGACCTCCTCAGCAATGCCAACGATTGCTTAATTTCACAAACCAAATTATAAATTTCAGCTTTCATCTTTTAATATTCTCCTCCCATTTGCACCGCGCTGTCATCATTTTCCGGACCGGCAATATTGTCATCATCATCGCCAATCACACGTTGCTTATTATTAAATTCAAAATCAGGCTTCAGCGCTTCAATAATAACTGTCGAATCGCTAGGCGATGAAGGCTTGCCTGTTTGCGGATTGACGCGAACCAATTTTATTCCCTCAGGAATACGGAAATTCGTATCAGGAGAATTTTTCAATGCCTCCGCCATAAAATCATAAAAAATCGGCAATGCGGCTTTTGCACCTGTTTCGGCTCGTCCCAAACTAATCGGTTCATCATATCCGACATAAACACCAGCGACCAAATCCGGCGTAAAACCAACAAACCAAGCGTCTTTTGTTTCATTGGTTGTTCCTGTTTTTCCAGCAACATGACGATGCAGACCATTTAATCTGGCTCCGGTACCTCTTGTTGCCACGCCTTCCAATATAGAAGTCATTTGATAGGCCGACAAAGGATCGACCACTTGTTCTCGCACGACATGAAAATTCGGCACCGGTTGGTTTTCCCATTTCAGCGCAGAACATTCCGGACAAGGAGTTTGCTCGTGGCGGTAAATTGTTTTCCCCTTGCGGTCTTGAATGCGTTCAATCATATAAGGAGGAACTTTTTTTCCGCCGTTAACAATAACCGCATAAGCCGCAACCATATTGATAACTCTGGTATCTGCGGCGCCTAAAGAAGATGATAAATAAGGCGCTAAATGATCATTTACACCAATACGCTTAGACATTTCTACAATTTTATCCATTCCTATGTCTTGAGCCAAACGAACGGTCATTAAGTTTTTAGAAAGTTCAACACCTCGACGCAAAGTCATTAGTCCATAAAATTTTTTTGAAAAATTCACCGGTTTCCATTTAGGCATTCCCTCGCCTTGATCCAACACAAACGGCGCATCCAAAATCAAATCCGTCGGTGAATAACCCAGTTCCAGCGCCGTTAAATATACAAACGGCTTAAAAGTCGAACCTGTTTGTCGATAAGCCTGTGTCGCTCGATTAAATTGTGATTTTGCAAATGAAAAACCGCCAACAAGTGCCAAAACCTTACCGGTATGAGGATCCATCACCGCCATGCCGCCTTCAACCTCAGGAATTTGACGTAAATTATAATTTTCTTTATCTTTATCCGCTGTTTTTTCAACATAAACAACATCACCTTTATGCAAAACTTGCGCTACTGATGTTGGGACAGGTCCTAGATTTTGTCCTTTTTCTGAATGACGAGCCCAAGATAATGAAGGTAATAAAATTTCGCCACTTTTCCCTTTTACTGTTTCAATTTCAGCCTTTTCTTTGGTAACTTTAAGTACAACGGCCTTTTCCCAACTATCTTCCGCTCCGCCGGTCAAATTGGTGTTTTGCAAATTTTTTTTGTAATTTTCATCAATTTTAATTTGTGCGGTCGCTCCGCGCCAACCATGGCGTCTGTCGTATTCTATCAACCCTTTACGCAAAGCTTTTGTCGCAATTTCCTGTAATCGCGGATCAATTGTCGTACGAACAATCAATCCTCCCTGATATAAGGCTTCATCACCAAAATTTCGGCTTATTGTACGTCGCACTTCTTCACTGTAATATTCGGTATCTTTCAAAAATCCGCTTTTTCGTTCAACCACTTTCAACGGACGTTTTCGAGCCTCCTCAGCTTCTTTCTCATCCGCGTATCCATCTTCCACCATCCGTGAAATCACCCAATTGCGGCGGGCAACAGCGGCATCATAACGTGTTTTAGGATTATAATTATTAGGTCCTTTCGGTAAAGCCGCCAAATAAGCAATTTCATCTAATGTCAGTTCATCTAAGGACTTTCCAAAATAGTTCATTGCGGCAGCCGCCACACCATAGGCTCGGTTTCCTAAATAAATTTCATTCAAATACAATTCCAAAATATGTTCTTTGGAAAAAGCTTTATCAATTCGCCGCGCTAAAATGGCTTCTTTAATTTTTCTGGTATAAGAAAGTTCTGAACTCAATAAAAAGTTTTTTGCAACTTGCTGGGTGATTGTGGAGGCTCCCGCCGGTCTGCGCCCAGTACCCATTTTTTTCAAATTTCCAATAACAGCTCTGATTATTCCTAAATAATCTATACCGGAATGGGTATAAAAATGCTTATCTTCAGCGGCAATAAAAGCATGTTTTACTTTATCCGGTATTTTATCTATTGGCACAAATAAACGTTTTTCCGACGCGTATTCCATCATAACCTGACCATCACCCGCAAACAAGCGTGTTGTTACCGGAGGTTCGTAATTTTCTAATTGCCGATAATCCGGAATGGCTATATTAATTTTAGTCAGCCCGTATGTAACGGCTAATACCAACACAATAAAAAAGAATAAAGCCATACTGGCCAAATACGATAAAATTCTGAGCATTTGCTTTCACTTAACCAAATTAATTTATTGAAAAAATATTACAATCTCAAAAAAATGCAATAAAAAATATCATTGTTTACAGAAATTATCCCTATTAATTAGATGCAATTTCCGGATCATTAAAATATTTATCAATGGCATTCGCAGCTGAATTTGCTAATTTTTTACGATAAGCTGACGTTTTTAATTTAGCCTCCTCCGTTTTATTAGACAAATATCCCATTTCCAATAATGCCGACGGCATATCCGGAGCTTTAAGAACCGCAAACCCCGCAAATCGGTGCGTATTTTTAACAAGCTTTACGCTCTTAGCCATTTCATTAACCAAATAAGTGGCGTATTTTGAAGACTTATTACGGCTATCTGTTTGAGACAGCGAAATTAAAATATCATTTACTTCTTTTGTATTTCCGCCCAAATCAACACCGCCTATAATATCCGCCTTATTTTCTCGCTCAGCCAACGCGGCGGCTTCCGCATCAGACGCTTTGTCGGAAAGAGTATAAACAGAAAGTCCTGTCGCCGACCTATTTTGAGCACTATCCGCATGCAATGACATAAACAAGTCTGCTTTATATTTTTGCGCAATTTTAATTCGTTGGCGCAACGGAATAAAGATATCCGTATTCCGCGTTAGATAAACGGTATAACCTTTACGACGCAAAATTTCCTGCAATTCTTTAGCCATAGCCAATGTTATGTTTTTTTCAAACGTTTTGCCGTGGGCGCCAATAGCTCCGGGATCTTTACCGCCATGTCCGGGATCCAAAACTATAACACGTTTTCGTTTTGCCGCTTTTCCTGATGTATTGTTATCTTGACTGCCAAAACTAAACCATCCTTCATCTTTTTTATTTTCCACCGGTGCAAATTTTGTATCATTCGTTACAATATGCTTGTTTCCGATATTTTTTGAAAATTCCTGAGCCGACACCAATTTGGCATCAACCACAAAGCGCCAAGGTTTACCGCTTTGCGGCTGTAAGATAAAGGCTTTTTTAACAATAACCGGTCGCGATAATTCTAAAACAACGCGCTTATTGTTTCCATCTAATTTTCCAAAACGTGCTTTGGATATAATTTGATTGCTGACATCGGTAAACACTTTGTTTATTGACGCATCATCTAAATCCACCACCAAACGCCGAGGATTTTCTAAAAGAAACACACGATAATTCACACTTTTATTCATATCAAAAACAACGCGAACACCGTCTGATTGATTACCTAAACGAAAATCACTGATATTTACTGCCGCAAACGCCGCATTTATTAAAAACATTGTATAAAAAAATGCCGCAAAGGCGCAAATTATTTTTTTAGCAATTTTTCGCATTTATGATTACCTGTCAAATATTTTTCTTGAAATTATAAAATTGACTTATTACCAATATATTAAAATTTATATTTTTTTTGGCAAAATTTTAAAAAATTCATTGTTTTTTTATTTTTATTCTCTATGCTGTTTTTTGTTTTCCAGTTAAAAATAATTTTTAATTTGAGAGTTTTTTTAAAGGTAAGAGAAAAATTTTTTTTGACAGCAAAGGGAACAAAAAGTTTGGGTTAGATAACTGCTTTCCGGTATTTTCTAATAAGTAAGAAGAATAAGGAAGAAATAACGGACAAGAAAAAGCAAAAAGGCCAGACCGACCAAAATACGGGACAGCCTTATCGGTATTAGAAATGAATACTTTGATAGTATTCTGTATCTTTATCAACCCGTGGGAATAAACGGTCTTTAATGACCATAATTGGGGTTATATAATGACAAAAAGAATGTTAATCGACGATACACAACCTGAGGAAACTCGCGTTGTTATTGTGGATGGAAATAAAGTTGAAGACGTGGAATTTGAATCTTCTTCACGCAAACAAATTAAAGGTAACATCTACACAGCAAAGGTTATACGCATTGAACCTTCTTTACAAGCAGCTTTTATTGATTACGGCGGAAACAAGCACGGCTTTTTAGCTTTTAATGAAATTCATCCGGATTATTACAACGTTTCTGAAGAAGTGTTAAATGAAGTCAACGCAGAAGTTGAAGAAATTATCAACAACAAAATTCAGTATTTAAAAGAGAGAGAAGCTGAAAAAGCACGTTATAAGGCAGAAAAAGAAGCTCAAGAAGCTCAACGTCGCCTAGAAGCCGAACAAGCTCAAGAAATTGAAGAATCTCAGCTTGAACCAATTCAAAACGCCATTCCGGAAAATGATGATTATCTAACGCAGAGCAATGCAGAAACTTTAGAAGAAACACCGGCAGAACAAAACAATACAAACATTGCCGTATCCACTGAGGTTCCATCTGTTGAAGAAAACACAGAATCTGAAGAAAAAACTTCTGAAAACAATTCCGCTGAGAATAAAACAACTGAAAATGAAGAAGAGCCTAAAAAACGCCGCCGCTACACGCGTCGCCCGCGTAAAAAGGCTGAAGCGCCAAAAACTTTGGCTGATGCAACCGGAATGGATAACGAATCCATTGAAGAAGATTGCGACATCGATGATGATGAAGATGATGCAGATGGAGAAATAACCGAATATAATTTTGATTTGCAACGCAAACTTTTACGCGCCAGAAAATTATTTCATCGCAGCACTATCCAAGATGTTATCAAAGAAGGACAAACACTTCTGGTTCAAGTCGTTAAAGAAGAACGCGGAAACAAAGGAGCCGCCTGCACCACTTATATTTCTCTTGCCGGCCGCTATTGCGTTTTAATGCCAAACCGCATTAAAAGCGGCGGCGTTTCCAGAAAAATTACAAATGCCGCTGACCGCAAGCGTCTCAAAGGCATAATTAAAGAACTTCCACTCAATCCGGAAATGTCTTTGATTGTTCGCACTGCCGGTGAAGACAAAACAAAAGCCGATATTGTCCGCGATTACAATTATCTTATTCGAACATGGAACGCTATTCGGTACAGCGCTCTGCGCAATCAACCGCCATCTATTATTTACGAAGAAGGCAATTTAATTAAACGCGCACTGAGAGACATGTACACTAAAGACATTTCCGAAGTTATTGTTGACGGAGATGCCGCTTATCAAACGGCCCGAAATTTTGTGAAAATCTTGTCTCCTCATAACTTAAAACACATTAAGTGTCGCCGTCAGGGCGAAGCTCCGGTATTTCAGCGTTTTCAAATTGAAGCGCAGTTGGATAAATTACACAATCCTATTGTTCAATTGGAATCCGGCGGCTATTTGGTTATCAACCCGACCGAGGCTCTTGTTTCTATTGACGTAAACTCCGGTCGAGCCACCAAAGAAAAAGACATTGAAGAAACTGCTCTAAAGACAAATCTTGAAGCCGCCGATGAAATCGCCAAACAACTAAAAATGAGAGATTTAGCCGGCTTGATTGTGGTTGACTTTATTGATATGTATGAACCGCAAAACAATATTGCGGTTGAAAAACGCATGAAAGAGGCCATGAAAGACGACAGAGCCCGCATCCAAATTGCTAAAATGAGTATTTTTGGATTATTGGAAATCTCTCGTCAGCGCATGCATTCATCTTTTATGGAAAGCAATTATGAAACTTGTCCTTATTGTCACGGCCATGGGGTTGTCCGTACGATTGAGTCCGGCGCCACTTTGATTTTACGCGCCATTGAGGGAGAAGCAGTTCGCGGACAAAATACAAAAATTACGGTGACAATTCCAACAGATATTGCGGCATACCTATTGAATCAAAAACGCAAACAAGTGTTGAATCTGGAAGAACAATATAAAATTTGCATTATCATTGCCGGCGATTCTTCTATGAAAGATGTTTCAGAGTTCAAAATTGAACGTGAAAAATTGCCAAATCCGGTTACATGCAAAGAAGCGGCGGCAACCTGCTATGAAGCAGACAACATAGAAACAGAAGCTAATACCGATGAAAATGACGATACCGCCGACACAAGCACAGAAAACCGCAAATTCCGTAAAGGTGGCCGTAGCCGTAGATTCCGTCGTGATAGAAAGACATTTGAACGAGAGGAAAAAACAGCTCCGCAACCCGTTGAAGAACCAAAGCCGGAGAAAAAATCATGGTGGAAAAAACTTATCGGCTAATCCGAAAAATTTACTATCTATGTTTTTTAGGCTTATGCGTCGTCTTACCTTTTAAGGCGGCGCTAAGCCAAGGGTTAACCCTTATTTCTGATGCCGAAACAGAAAGCTATTTAGCAAAAGTAATACAGCCGCTTTTCAAAGCCGCCGGCATCAATTTTAATCCCAACAATATTTTCATTGTTAATGATAATTCTCTCAACGCTTTTGTCAGCGATGGCAACTATCTGTTTGTTAATACCGGAACTTTATTAAGCATTGACGATACCAACGAACTAGCTGGAATTTTAGCGCATGAAACCGGACATATTTTGGGCGGACATATTGTCAGACAAAAATTAAAAATGGAGCAAATGCAATATGTTATGCTTGGCTCTATGCTGGCGGCCGGCGCAGCTGCCGTTTCAACTGGACGCGGAGATGCCGCTATGGCTGTAATTTTAGGTTCACAGAGTTCTGCGCTAAACAGCATGCTCAATTATCAAATGGAAGAAGAACGTAGTGCCGATGAAAGCGCTGTCAAGCTTCTTGCCAAAACGCAACAATCAACAGACGGCCTAAAACGTTTTATGCGTAAAATCAAAAAACAAAACGCTCTCAGCGGTATTGAAGAAAGTAACTATTTCCGCACTCACCCTATGACTACCGAACGTATCAGCCACTTTAATGAAGCGGCAAAAAACAATAATTTTAGCAAGATTAATTCTCTTGACGCTAATCTGACGATGATTAAAGCCAAATTGACCGCTTTTTTACTGGATATTGCCAAAGTAAAACGTATGTACCCCGCAACCAAAAATGACGTTCCGGCTCGCTATGCTCACGCAATTTTAGACTTTAGACAAGGAAATATAAAAGCCGCTTTGGCTGAAATAGAGACACTTCTTAAACAACAGCCAAATAATCCATATTTCTATGAACTTAAAGGACAATTTTTATTTGAAAGCGGACAAGTTGCCGCAAGCATTTCCACTTACGAAAAAGCACTAGAAATGCTACCGAATTCCCCTATTCTAAAAACTAGTTTAGCCCACGCAATTTTAGAAAATTCCCCGTCTAAACAACAAGCTCAAAAAGCGGCAAATCTGCTACAACAGTCTCTTATCAGCGTTCCTTCGTCAACCAGTTGGCAATTATTAGCTCGAGCTTATGATATTTGCGGACAACCAGCCTCATCCTATTACGCCGCCGCAGAATTTAACTACGCCATTGGCAATTTAGACGGTGCGCAAAAACAAGTCGCCCGAGCAAAAAAATCTCAACCGAAAAAATCTGTTTTACTAAAACTTGAAGATTTGGATGAACGGATTAAAACAGAGTTAAAAGAGCGGAAAAATCTTTGATTTATTTAAAAAACAAGCCAATGCATCTCGTCCATCCACATTTGTTGGTTCATGTTCACAATATTTATTGGCTATATTGAATGTAATATTATTATTTCCATTTGTCGCACATGCAAAAAAATATTGTTCATTGCCATAGGAACCAACGCACTTGCCACTTTGTTGCATGATATTTACAACATCAAAAGCAATCCGCAGGGATACAGCATACAAACCATTTTCATTATTTCCTCCCCATCTAGCTGTTGATAAAGCCACACATTGCCTAACAGTTAAACCACATATTCTCAATACAAAAAATAAACCATCATTTGACGGCATTAAATACATTGATGTATCTTCGCCCAAAGGCAATTGATATTTATCTTCAGGATATATTCCAGCACTTAATGCTGTTTGTGTATTCAATCCTTCATATGAATTCTGTTGCATATACAATGTCTGAATATTGGTTACAATTCGCTCTAAATAGTTTATAGTTCTGTTTATTTTAAATTGCTCCATAGCCCTAGAATAACCGGCAATACCACCAACTGATAAAACACCAACAATGGCGAGGACACCTAACATTTCAATCATAGAACGACCGCACTGCACTATTTTATAGTCATCCTCGGGCGTGACGAGAAGTCTGTCCCGAGGATCAAGATTATCGGGACAAGCCCGATGACGCCTTAGAGTATGATGTTTCTGTTGGATTCTCGGGATAAACCCGAGAATGACGTTTAAGGTGCGTTCGAGAATGACTGTGCATAAAATAAAACATATATTGCTTTTCAAATTTCTATACATATTTCAAACTCCATTCAATTTGTTATAAAAAAAACAAAACCCGCTATCAAAAGCGGGCGGATGTTCGAAAACCGTATCTGTATAAACGGCTCGGCTTATTCAGCGCGTAACCTTATTTAGCCGACATCCGTCCAACGGAAATCGGCATACAAAATTTTAAGTCGTTTATGCTCAAGCGACTATACAGATAAGGGTTTTCGACGCCCTAGACAGACTATTATCTATCCATTTTGATGTTATAAGTAAAAGCATAAAAAGTAAAGATTATTTTTCAGTTACACAAAAGACCGGAAAAATTTCCGGCCTTTGCGACTTTTCAAATGTTCTTTTTACCAATTGTACCGAACGTTTCCTCCTACACCCCATGCTTTGTAAGCCGAGCCAAAAGTATAATTTCCAAACGCACCGACAGAAAAATTCTTAACTAATTCTGCATCAGCACCAACTTCTATACGTCCCAAAGTTTCATTTTCAAGTGTTTCGTCAAATGTTGTATCATTAACCTTTACGGCACCGCCATTAGCAATTGTTTGAACAACCGAAGGTTTGATATATCCTGTTGTTGGAAGCTGACGTTCATTGTTAAACTGATATTCGTATTTAATACCTGCCTCCAATTCTATGTCATGCACAGCATCAAAACTAACCTCTTTTCCGGCGCTGTCTTTAATATCGTCAAATTTTATATAGTCATATGTCGCTTTAATTGACGGCGTTAAAACAGAACGCTTACTCGTTCTGATATCATATCCCAACTCAACTTGCGCACCAATATCCAATCCGTCCGTTGACGCGCTCACTTCATTATCCGCTTTTATATCCGCGCTTTGCATACCACCATAAACGGCACCATTCATAAACAAGTTACCAAAATAATGACGATAGTACGCACCGCCAAGAATGCTGGTGATATCCAGTTCGCTACCATAGCGAGACAAAATTTCACCTTCGCCTTTGCCGCTATTATCGTATGTTCCATCACGGAATGAGCCAAAGACACCAAATTGACTGTGAATATTGAATTGATGATCAAAACCAAAATCTACACCATACATTTTTACATCGGTTTCAATCGGCTTGTCAAACGAACCGGAACGATATACCGGCGTTGCCCAAATTCTATTTTGATCACCCAAATCTTTGAAGTTGCATATATAATTATAACCATCTAAATAGCAATCACATTTGCCTTTGTTCAAACGTTCAATATTAAAAAACAGCGAACGGCTCTGCTCAATAGCCGAGCGAGGCAAGTCAATATAAGCTATTACTTCCGGATTCAAATATTGTGTCCGATAAAAATACCAATCATTCAAATCCGCACTGGTTTTGTGATTATAATCAATTGCAATTTCATATAATCCGTTATTTATTTTGGATACAAACTTATAATCATCTAAAGATTGTTCTGCTTGCGTCTGCGCAAAATAAATTTTGTCATCCGCGCCTAAAAGCATTTTGTTGCCATTTTCAACCGACACATTGGTTGTGCCATAAATTTTATCGGCAATGATAATTCTATCTGCTGTTAAAGACGGATTATCCATGTTGATGTGAATTGTACCATTTTCACTTTTTAGCACTTTTATGGATACATCTGAAATGACATTATCGTTTAAATTAAGTAAACCGGAATTAACTATCGTGTTGGCTAAATCAACATTTGGTTTGGTGTCACTCGCCTTATAGTTAACAGTTGCATTTTGCGCAATGTCAAAATTATTATTCGTCAGGACATCTCCCGTGTCTAAATTCAGATATGAATTTTCCGCCAAATTAATGTTATTATTACTTAATTTCATAACAGGGGAATAATCAATATATCCTGTCGAGCCTAAATTTAATTGAGTTGTAGAAATTTCATAAGTTCCTGTTCCGCCTAATGTCGAATTAACAACAACTTGCGTGCTTGAAGAACTAACAGATGTTGGCAAAGTTCCACCTGTTAAGACAACATTTATGGTGGATGGGTTCGGAGAATCGCCTGTAATTTTGATATTGCCTAAATTGTAAACATCATCGCTTGTCGTCTGGAAAACCAACTTGGAGGTTCCCGACAATTTTATATCAATTTTACCATCGGTCGTATTGTAAATTGCACCGCCGACGCCTCCTGTGGCGACATTGCCGTTAAAGCTTATTGCCGACGCATTTTTCAAATCACCCTTTAAAATTTTATTATTAAAAATAGCACCGCCTTTTTCCGCCGTATTTTCAGAAAAATTTAAAAATGACGTCTTAGCACTGTCCAGTGATTTAATATCAATTTGTCCCAAGTTATTAATGGCGCCGCCGTTTCCGGTTGCCGTGTTTCGTGATAAATCAATCGTGCCGTTATCGCCGATTTGCATGGTTAAATAGCCAAAGCTATCAGGCTCTCTCGGACTGGCGGAATTAGAGATAGCGCCACCGTCCGCCGAGGTATTACCACTCATTATCAGAGAATATCCATCCGCCACATGCAAATACGCACCAGTGGCATCACTATAATTAAACAGTGCCCCGCCTTCTTTATCCGATTTATTATTTTGAAAGATAATATTACCGTTGACCGCACTTATTTGTAAATATGAAGTTACAGAAGTTAATGCTCCACCATTATTACCACTTGCCGCATTAGACACGGCCCCGCCATAGGTCGCTGAATTGCCCGTAAAAATTATTGATTTACCATTTGTTTCCAATGTCAGCTGTCCAAAATTATCATTGGCCATAGCTCCGCCAAACGACATGCCACTGGCTCCTGAAGCGACGTTGTCTTTAAACAAAACATCGGTATTCTGAGCAATAACTTTCAATAAAGCAACTTTATTATTTCCTTCAGGCGCGCCGTTATAAATAGCTCCCCCTATTCCGCCGCGCTGAGAATTTGTAGAATAGCTTATCGCTTTATTTGAAATAAACGAGCTGTCTATGATTTGGCTCAGCTGTGCATTAGAATCTGATTCCGTGGTATTGGCGAGCGCTCCGCCACGACTATTGTCTGTATAAGCAATTGCTTCATTTGCGGCAAATAGACTATTTGTAAATGTAATTTTGCCATTATTATAAACAGCACCGCCGCGGGCATAGTTTCCTAAAGTCTGATTTTGCATAAATTTTAAACTTGTCGCCGAGACAGCATTTAACGTTCCGGAATTATAGATAGCCCCTCCATCAGCGTCAAAAACATTACTTTGAGTTTTAGAACTCACCGCTTTATTATTTAGATATATCGAATCACCGGATATTGTAAAGTTACCACTTTGACTATTATATACCGCACCGCCTTGCACAATACCGCCAGACGCATAGTTATTTTGATATTTTTCAGAATTTGAGTTATATGTCAAACTGTTATAAATAGCACCACCTTTAGCCTTGCCATCCACTAGCGTTTGAGCATAGTTGTCTGAAAAAATACTGTTGTGTGATGTAAACGTACCCTCGTTGGCAATAACGCCGCCTTTTGCCTCAGCAGAGCCCTTAGCATAATTGCCCGAAAAATTAATTGTTCCCGATGTATTTTCTAAAACAAAGTTTCCGACGCTGGTAGCCGTTCCGGCACTATTCTCCACCGCATTACGAATTGCTCCGCCCAGAGCGTTCTTTCCTTCGGCATAGTTATTTGTAAAAACATCATTGGTTGAAGTCATTTCACCGGCATTATAAATAGCACCGCCCTGAGCTGTTTCTGCAACAACGCCATTAAACTGACTTAACAAGGTGTTGCTGTCGGTTGTATGATTTCCGACATAGTTTCCATTATATGTATTATTCTTAGAAACCAAATGGCCGATATCGAATGCCGACCCCGTAGCATTTGTCGCTGTAATATTTGCCACAGCACCGCCTTGCGCTATTCCGCCACTCATAACATAGTTGGTGTCAAACACACTGTTTGAGATAAAATTATCGTCGCTGGTGCCATAATTGGCAATCACGCCGCCCGATGCCACTCGACCATTTACCGTATCATTTGACGACGCACTGTTATTTGTAAAAGTTACATTATTAACCTGAAGAATGGTTATTATATTGTTGTCTTGCAAACCGCTGACCACAACACTGCCGCCATATATTTTGTCGTCCGCCGTGGTGTTATGGAGACCGGAAAGGGTCAAGCCGCCGGCGACAGGAACCTTAGTGTTGTTTTCATATTTATATCCGATATAAACCTGATTATGGTTTATTATCCACGGACCATAATAGCTATCTGCTTCTGAATCTCCTTCCGAGTAAAGGGGCGTGTTATAAACTTTACTGTCCACATACAAGTAACCAACCGCTTTGTCCTGTCCAACAACCAATCCCATGTGTTGTTTCAAACTATTCAAACTTTCTGAAACTGAGGCATCCGCAACATTGTTTGCGCTGGCGTTGGCTATGGTATTTAATGCTTTTACCGGTAAAGAATAAAACACCATTCCCGCCAACATATTCAAAAAGAAGCACTTTTTTAAAACATGTCTGTACTGCGCGTTTAACAATCCATAAGAATGGTTATTTGCTTTTATCATCTGAAGTCTCCTTTTATACTTTTGGAGCTGATGATAAAACAAATTTATTAAAAAACATCTAAAACCAAGCTATTTATCAGCCTTGATAAACAGTTTGGTTAAAAACATTTTCCAAAAAGAAAAGGCTGATAAAACAGATGGTCATTGAAATTACCGGCGCAGCCACCCAGCCTACCATTATTTTCCCGACAATCGTCCAATTTATGCCTCTTCCGCCTTTAAGAAGTCCAATTCCGACAATTGCCCCGATAACCGCTTGAGTGCTGGATACCGGAACCAAAGGCAAAGCCGGCAATGAATGCGACACTAGCCAATTATGCAAAGTTAAAGATGAAAACAGCAACAATACAATTGCTTGAGACAAAACAACAATCCACGCGGTTATCGGGGTCATTTTCATCAAATTATTACCTACCGTCATGATAATTTTTTTAGAATATGTCAAAATCCCGACACTAACGGCAACCGCTCCTAAAAAGAATAAAACCTGCTCAGGTGTAAATGTTGTCAGTTTTCCTATTTTCAACGGCTTAAACGGGCATGATTCAACAAACATTCCCACAGCGTTGGCAATATTATTCGCCCCTAAAGCATAAGCGCTGATTGCGGCCGTCACAACCAAGCCAATCCGCGTAATTTGGTCACGCATTAATAAATGCATACGAGAACATTTTAATATTTTTTTGAAGAAAAAATAAAGGCACACTGCAACAATGCCTGAAAGCAATGGACATAAAGTCCAAGTTGTGCAAATTTGCGCCAATGTTTCCAAATCCGTCGGTTTTTCGGCATATATGTTCCAACCGATAATAGCTCCGACCACCGCTTGAGAAGAAGAAACACTTAAACCTGTTCTAGCCATGAAATAAACCGCCAGAGCCGCCGACAAAGCCACCATAAAAGCGCCGGCCAAGGCGTTTACCGCCCCCAAACTGCCCAAAGTTTTGCTGGTACCGGCACCACCATAAACAGCACCTAAAATAACGAAAAAGCAAGAGATTAAGGCAATTGTCGTAAAACGCACCATTTTTGAACCCACTGCTGTTCCAAAAATGTTGGAAGCATCATTAGCGCCAAGCGACCATCCCAAAAACAAACCGCTGCTTAAATAAAATAAATAACTAATATCCATCAGATATCCCGCTTAATTGTGAAAATTAACAACGCATCAATGCAATCTTCCGCTTTATCCGCCACATCGGCAACTTCGCCGATTAACATGTTCAGCTGAATTTTGTGCGCCAATTCCATATTAGAATCAAAAACATTTTGTTTTAAACGAGCACTGGTTTTATCACTTTCATGTTCCAAAAAATATACTTTTTGAGCATAATCGCGAACTGTAGCAAAATCTCGGAAAAACGCGCGGGAAGCAATCGCCATATTTTCGGCGCAATCCGAAACCTGATGAACCAAAATTTTAAAATCCTCCTGATATTGCAACGGAATATCTGGCTGCTCAATATAAAATTTATGCGCCACCTCATCAAATTCATTAATAACTTTATCAATATTTTCAACCATTTGCAAAACATCTGCCCGCAAATCCGGAATTAAGTTCTGCGCATATAAACTGCTTTCAATCGCGCGACGCAAGTCATCTGCCTGAGATTCAATGTTTTTAATTTTTTTGCTGGCACGGCGATAGGACGGACTTCGTTTTTCTCTTAAAAAAATAGCAAACGCCTCTTTAAAAAACATAGCACATTCAATAACTTTATCGTGCATCAAATCAATTTTATGTTCCAGTTCCCTTGTGCTGGAAAACAATGAAATTTTAACATTAAACATATTTTTCTCCCTTAACCTTTCTTCCTTTTATCCAAAAAAAATGAGTTTGTCCATAATTATTTTACAAACCAATTCGCAAAACTAAATTTTACGCTTGCATATTTTTTTAAACAGATTACTTTGGTAGATGTTTGAACATTTAATTATTTATAAGGATAAAAACATGAAAAATTTTTCAATCATTCTTTCTACTGTCGCCGTTATTTTGGCTGCGGTATCTTTGGTATGCTCGATTAAATGCAGAGCGTCAGCTTCTGACGTATCTCCGGAAGCTGTTGCTGCAGCGTTAAAAAGCAATCCAATAATGGTTGTTGACGCCTTGCAAGCTTATCAAACTCAACAACAAGAAGAACAAAGAAAAGCTGCTGAAGAGGCATTCAAAAAGAATTTGCCAGAAATTAACTCTTCTGAACACGCTCCTTTTGTCGGTCCGGAAGACGCTAAAGTTACTGTTGTTGAATTCTTTGATTTTTCTTGCCACTATTGCAAGAGACTTGCTCCTGAATTAGAAAAAGTTATGGCAAACAATGCTGATGTTAAATTTGTTTTCAAACCATTGGCTTTTGTTGATCCGGCAAATTCCAGCTACCAAGCTCAGGCTTCTTTGGCTGTTTTCAAACAAGGTAAATTCCCTGAATTTTATAAAGCGGTTATGGAAGCTAACGGCCGTTTGAACAAAGATGCTATTGATAACATTGTTAAAGGTTTGGGCGTTGATTTTGACCAATATAAATCAGACATTGCTTCTGACGAAGTTAAAAACGATTTGGCAGATATCAGCAACCTTGCTAACAAAGTTAACATTAACGGCGTTCCGGCTGTAATTATTGACGGCAAACATGTTCAGACAATGAGTGCTGAAGATTTGCAAGAAGCAATTGATGCTGCTAAATAACTTTAATTTTGTTTAGTATGAAAAACAGCCTCGGAAGAGGCTGTTTTTCTTCTAAGCGATAACTTTTGTTTGACAATCTCCGCCAAATACGCTAGTTATTCAATTAAATTTAACTCAATAGGTTTCTGATGACTGATACCGCTGCAATTGCCATTTCTGTGATTATTCCCATTTACAACGCGGAAAAATTTTTGTCCCGTTGCCTAGACAGCGTCGTTAAACAGTCTTTTAAAAACATTGAAATCATTTGTATTAATGACGGCTCGACAGACAGCAGCGGAGCAATCTTAACTAAATTTTCAGAAAATGATTACAGATTTAGAGTTATAACGCAAGACAACCAAGGTCTTTCCGCCTCTCGAAATAATGGGCTTGAGGTTGCCAGCGGTGCGTATATTTTCTTTTTGGACGCGGATGATTATCTTCACCCTCAGGCTTTGGAAATTTTTTATAATACGGCTTTAGCTTCAGAATGCCCTGTTGTTATTTCTAAAAACTTTTGCCGGTTAGAAAAAGATGAATTAAAATTATCCTCGTATCCTTCCCCTTCCGTCCCATACAAAATATGCACCTCTCCGTTAAATGATTTATATAAATATCGTCTGACTTCCGCTGTGGTGTGGAACAAATTATATAAAGCAAGCGCACTCCGGCGTTTTCGCTTTATTGAAGGAATTTATTATGAAGACTGGCCTTTCACAACCTGTGTTTTTGCCAATATCAACAGTTTTGCTCTGCTTAATGAAAAATTGTATATGTATAATACAACGTCTCCATCAATTATCCGCAGTTCCTTCTCTATAAAAAAGATACACGATTATATCAAAGGCATTCGTCATGTTTACAATTACTTTTTAGCTAAAAAGCAATTTAAACAATGGGATATCATTCGAAAAAAACGCATTAGCTGTTCTATCAAAATGGTTTTATCTAAAATATCCAAATCTCATGAAAACAAAAATGATTTGGAAAAATATTTCAAGCAAGAATATCTGAAACTAACAGAAGATAAAATTATCACATTCAAAGACTTAACCTTAAAAAGCAAATTCCGTCTTATCCGGCTTTTATGGCGGCAACGCAACAACTAATGTTTCAGATAAAATCTATCATATAGCTTAGCAAAAATAATATTTGTATAAACAAACATTATTGTGCTGATTGTATAATTCAGCCAGTCCTGTAATTTAAATAATTTATCCAATTCTTGTCCCAAAGCTGTGGGATACAGCAACATAGCCGATATAGCAACAAACGCAAGATAATTTCCTCTCGTTTTATTACCTGCTTTTCGAAATGAAGCGTTATGTCCCCGCAAAGATGAAATCCATGCCAAATAAGGTTTACAAATCAACCATGGCGCCAATAAAGCCATAATGCCGTAAACAATAATCATATCGACGAATGATGCTCCTATTTCTTCGGAATTGGATAAATTCTCCATGGCCTCCATATAGCGCTCATAAAAATTCAAATAAATATCATTAAAGCCTAAAAATAACGGAAGCATCGGCAAAAAAGCTATTACCAAAACAGCAGCAAACATTAAAACCAACGCTTTGGTGGACGGCGCCAAACTACCAAATAACGCTTTACTGAAAATATATGGTTTCAAATGATAGTAATAACGATAAAACGCGCACCAAAACATGTAATAAGTCACAGCCCAAACAATACTCAGTGGATTAGATATTCCATCCTCGATAGATTTAAAAACAAGCATATAGGCTAAATTAACCACAAAAACACTTAATGAAAAAAGCTTGTTTTCCAATATGTATGCATTTGCTGAATATATAATGGATCGAACAAATATTTTTATTTGAGGATTTTCTTTGGGAGTCATTTTAGGCATTGTTTAATCTCTCTGCAACATATACCCGCCGTTATCCGTTACAATTAGACGCCGACCGTTTTCCTGCTCAACTTTTTGCCGTAAACGATATATATGCGTCTCTATTGTATGTGTTGTAACTTCTTCGCTGTATTTCCATACATTTCTCTGTAAATCCGTTTTTGAAACATATTTTCCCGAAGTTTTATATAAGTATTTCAAAATACAAACTTCTTTTTCCGTTAATTTAAATAAGCCTCCATTCCTCAAATCAACAATTTCTCTTTTATTCGGCCGCAATTCATAGCCGTTAAAAGTCAGATAACCATCAACAGAGTTATCTAATTTGTTATTAGCCGCCCGTAAAATATCTAGAAATTTCATTAGTAAAAATGGCTTTTTTACCTCAATGTTCAGATTATCATCTTTTATATCTTTCTCCGAGCCCTGTGATAAAAAAATTATGGGCACAGAATCGTATTTTTTTCTAAGTTCTTTATAGGATTGCTCATCTTCATCAACAATCAGCAAATCAGGCGCGTTTTCCACAAAAGAAAAATCCGGAGCAAAACGCATAACCTGAGTTTTTAAATCTTCGGCAAAATCATTATTTTTTGATATCAATAGAATGTGCGACATTATTATTCCTAAAATTCAAGTTCCAAACCGCTTATAAAAGCATATCCGCGATTATTTTCCTGAAGCACGCCGCTTCCGGTATATTCAGCATGCGCAGCCGCCAAATATAAAGCCGCATGCTTATACACGGCAATTTTATTGGCAAACGTTACTATTTTATCCTTATTATCTGTTTTATCCGCCACCGCCTCAAAATATGACAATCCTGTTGTTAACGGGCCAAATTCATAACTTATACCAATATTAAAGGCTTGTCCCCGACGGAATCCATCAAAATAATAAGGCAAATTTTCCCCAAAATTAAGAGCATAATCTCCAGAAGATGTAAAAGACTTTCGATATGAACCGCCCAATGTCCAACCTTTGCGGTATAAACTCACTCCGGCGGAAATTTCCTGATTATTTTTACGATTATACGCGTATCCCAAAGAACTTTCCAGTTCAAATGTGCCAACTTCTTGCTGATTGTACAAACCAAACGCATAAGACGAGCGATTATCGTATTGACTGTTCTTATTGATTAAACCTGCTTGTGAATAGCTGTCCGGCGTATATGAAACGGCTAATTTTGTACGATAAAATTCAGGTGTCGTATAACTTACTTTCAGAGCATCCGCATCTGTATTTAGATATGTGGAATTTAAGGTTCGAAACACGGCTGTACGACTATGGCGCTGCCAATTAGGGTTCGCAATAAAATCCGAAACTGGCGAATTGTTCACCCGAAAAGCTCCCACACTTGGAGCGCCAACCGCCAATTGATAGGCCGCGTTATAAATTTGTCCGACACTTAACTCACCATAATCCGATTGCAATGTGCCGTAAACATTTTCGCCCCATTTGCCATGATTATAATCTTCCACCTCTTTCGCATCCGAAGCTTGTAAATCCAGCCCAATCTTTAAGGACATATTTTCACTAAATTCATAACCACCGGAGGTATAAATCTCAGCCATCGCCGGTGTATGGCTATGTTTGTGATAAGGACGATATTTTTTTGCATAATTGCTGTAACCATAAAAAGAATCCGCGACACCGGACACATCATAAAAAAATTCTCCGGCCAAAACCGGTGATGAAACCAAGCACAAAACAGTTGTCAGCAATTTTTTCATATTCTATTCCTTAATATTTTGATTTAATTTATGAATACTCAATCTGTATGTCAATAAAAAATCAATTTTTCTTATTTTTTAAAATAAGTCTGTTTATAAATAAAAAAATAGTGCTTTTAAAATTTGTTTTCTTATATATAATAGTGAACAGTTTGGAATTTTGATTTTAAGAAAGGATAAAT
The DNA here is from genome assembly GCA_934254675.1 of uncultured Alphaproteobacteria bacterium. Taxonomy (GTDB): domain Bacteria; phylum Pseudomonadota; class Alphaproteobacteria; order RF32; family CAG-239; genus RUG410. The sequence goes on from CAKQLP010000007.1 coordinate 31,960, forward strand.
TAATGCAAAGACCCGTTATGTTGCTTATTTTGGACGGTTGGGGATATAGAAGTACAACGACCAAAGACAATGCTATCGAAATGGGCGACACCCCTAATTGGCATAACTTGCTGAAAACATGCCCTCATTGCTTTGTCGAAACTTCCGGATTAGATGTTGGCTTGCCGGTAGGACAAATGGGTAATTCCGAAGTTGGTCACATGAATTTGGGCGCCGGACGTGTAGTTATGCAAGATTTGCCTAAAATTGATCAGGCCGTTAAAGAACACACATTGGAAAAGAATCCTGTGGTGGTTGAGCTTATCAACACTCTAAAAGCAAATGGCAAAACATGCCACGTTATGGGATTGATGTCTCCCGGCGGTGTGCATTCACATCAGGAACATATTGTCGCATTATGTGAAATTTTAAATCGTAACGGCATAAAAGTTGATGTGCATGCGTTTTTAGACGGCCGCGACACGCCTCCGACTTCTGCCGAAGGATTTTTAGAGCAATTTAATCATTCCATTAAAGATATGCCGCTTGTGCGGCTTGCCACTCTTTCCGGACGCTTTTATGCCATGGATAGAGATAAACGTTGGGACAGAGTTGAGCTTGCTTATAACAACATTGTTTCAGCCAATGGAAAACGTTATTCTTCTGCCGATGAAGCCATTAAAGCATCTTACGCTGCTGGTGTAAACGATGAATTCGTGGTTCCTTGCGTTATTGGAGATTATCAAGGTGCCAATGACGGCGATGCCTTTTTAATGGCAAACTTCCGTGCCGACCGCGCTCGTGAAATAACTTATGCTTTGGGCGATGAAAAATTTGAAGGTTTTACACGTCATAAGATTGTAAAGTTTTCCGAATGTGTCGGCATGGCTGAATATTCCGTTGATCATAACCGCTTTATGAAAACAATTTTTGCTCCGGAACAACTTAAAAATATTTATGGTGAAGTTGTTTCTGAACATGGCATGACGCAACTGCGTATCGCCGAAACCGAAAAATATGCTCACGTCACATTTTTCTTTAATGGTGGTGAAGAGCGGCTGTTTAAAGGAGAAGAACGCATCCTTATTAACAGTCCTAAAGTTGCTACCTACGACTTAAAACCGGAAATGAGCGTGTATGAAGTAACGGATGCTTTGGTGGATGCTATTGAGAGCAAAAAATTTGACACCATTATCTGCAACTTTGCCAATGGCGACATGGTGGGACATACCGGCATAATGTCAGCCGCTTTGCAGGCCGTTGCCGCAGTTGACAAATCTTTGGGACGCGTGATGAAGGCCATTAAGGACGTTGATGGTGTATTATTCGTTACCGCCGACCATGGCAATGTGGAAAAAATGGTTGATGAAAAAACAGGTCAGCCATACACTGCGCACACAGTGGGCAAAGTTCAAGCCGTTTTATATAATGCTCCGGCAAATGTAAAAGGAATGGAAGACGGTCGTTTGGCCGATGTTTCTCCTACTCTGCTTGATTTGCTGGGGTTAGATAAACCTGCCGATATGACCGGTCATTCTTTGTTGAAAAAATAAAAGATTGGACTAAGTACCGTGCAAAAAACGCTTTTAATTCTTAGTCTTATTGCTTTATTAGTTGCCGGACAGCATGTTAATGCCGCGCCGGCAGCTAATGTTTCAGCTTCTGAGGTAGCAAAAATGGAAGCTGAAGCGAAACGCGTTTCTAAAGAACACCAAGAGATGGAGCAAAAAGCCAATAAGCTTAAAGAAGAAATTAAAAACGTTAACAAAAAAATGATTACAGCCGCTCAAAAAATTCAAAATGGCGAAGATGAAATTCGAAAAAAACAAGATGAATTAGAGATGCTGCAAAAACATTTAAGCGAATCCGAAGAAAAATTTAATTCTGAAAATGATATGCTGATAGAAACTTTAGCCGCTTTGCAAAATCTGGCATTACGCCCATCCGAGGCTGTTTTGGTTCAGCCTTTATCACCGGTAGAAGTCATGCGCAGCAGTATTTTGTTGCGAGGCAGCGTTCATGCTTTGGAAAGTCGAGCCAGTTCTATTCGGCAAAGCATAGAAGATATCAGCAACCAAAAATCTCAAATAGCCCTGCGCCTTAAAGACTTGGAAAAAGATAATAAAAAACTGGCACAACAACAAGAGGATATGAAAAAATTATCCAGCAAAAAAAATGCTATGTACAGCCAAATTTCCAGCAAAAGCGAAGAAGCCAAAAAAAAGGCGGATATGCTGGCCAGTCAAGCGCATAACTTAAGAGATTTATTGGAAAAATTAGAAAAACAAAAAGAGATTAACCGCCGGCAAATGGCTGAAAAAGCTCGTTTGGCTCGAGAACGCGAAGTTGAAAGGCTCAGAGCTGAAAATCATGGATTGGAAGCCAGTTATGAAACAGAAAACATTAATACTGCTTCGGAGCCGACAATCACCGGTTTCAGTAAAGCTAAAGGACGCCTTTCTCGTCCGGCACGCGGTCCGTTGGTCACAGCGTTCCATTCTGAATTGTCTAAAGGTGTCGTATCTAATGGGATTGATATTAAAACAGCTGATAAGGCTCAAGTCATTGCCCCATTTGATGGCACGGTTATTTACGCCGGACCATTTAAAAACTTTGCAAATTTAATTATTATCGATCATGGTGAAGGATATACATCGTTGTTAAGCGGTCTAGGCGAAACAAACGCTGAAGTCGGACAATTGCTGTTGGCCGGAGAACCAGTAGGCATAATGCCGACCGGCGGTAATAACAAATTACATATGGAAATTAGAAAAAATAATCATCCGGTTGATCCGAATGAGTGGATTAAAAAATAATAAAGGAACATAAAAATGTTAAAAAAAGCGCTTGTTATTTACATTTTAGCATTAAGTCTTGTGGCTGGATGCGTTTCAGCAAAAGAAAAAGTAAAAAAAGATGAAGAACAGATAAACACTTATGAATTGCTGAATTTATTCGGCGAGGTGATGGAACGAACAAAGATGTCCTATGTTGAAGATGTAACGGACAAGCAATTGATTGAAGCGGCTATCAATGGTATGCTGACATCATTAGATCCTCACTCCAGCTATTTGAATGTTGATGATTTTAAATATATGAGTGAACAAACCAAAGGTAAATTCGGCGGTTTGGGCATTGAAATAACTATGGATAACGGCGTTGTCAAAATTATATCTCCAATAGATGATACACCGGCGGCAAAAGCCGGCTTAAAAGCAGGTGATTATATTACCGACATCGATGGTGAAACGATTATAGGTCAAACACTAAACGATGTTGTAAACAAGTTGCGCGGAAAAGTCGGTTCAAAAGTAAAAATAACCATTCGTCGAGTTAACGAAAAACCATTTACAGTTACTTTAAAACGCGCCGAAATTAAAATTCAATCCGTTAAAAGCGATATAAAAAATGATGACGTTTTATATATTCGCATATCGTCTTTTAGCGAAGACTTAGATAAATCTATTGAAAAAGCTGTGAAAAACGCTCAAAAGAAACTCAAAAACAAACTGGCCGGAATAGTTATTGATGTGCGAAACAATCCCGGAGGATTATTAGATCAAGCCGTCAGCGTTTCTGATTTATTTTTGGAACAAGGCGAGATTGTTTCCACTCGTTCACGCAATATAGAAGATACGGTTAAATTTTCGGCAACCAAGGGAGATATTGCCAAAGGACTACCGATTGTCGTTTTGATTAACGAAGGTTCCGCTTCTGCTTCCGAAATTGTGGCCGGCGCCTTACAAGATCATCATCGCGCCGTTGTCATTGGTGAAAAATCATTTGGCAAAGGCTCCGTACAAACTGTTGTACCTTTACGCAATAATGCGGCAATGCGTTTAACCACTGCTCGCTATTACACACCATCCGGTCGTTCTATTCAGGCTAAAGGTATTGAACCGGACGTGGTCGTAAAACAAGCTAAAGTGGAAGAAATCGAATCAGATGGTTGGAACATTAGTGAGGCTGATTTAAAAGGTGCGTTAAAAAATGAACAGGCTGACAAAAAAGCGTCTAAAACAAAAACCGAAGCCGCAAAAGATGATATAAAAGATTATCAACTTATTCGAGCACTGGATTTGGTTAAAGCTTTATATCTTTATGGGCAAAATGATAATTTAAATATTAAGAATACCCATGATACCGCCCCAAAAGCAGAAAAGAGAGCAACAAAAAAACCTGTAAAAAAAGGTCATAAAGGTAAAAAATAATGTCGGAATATTTTAGACGCAATGCCGGAATAGTTGTATTTAGAGCAGATAAAAAAGTTTTACTTTGTCAACGTAATGATATGGCTGACTCATGGCAATTTCCACAAGGCGGCATTGAAGATGGTGAAACTCCTGAACAAGCCGCCATACGGGAATTGTGTGAAGAAACGTCATTAAAAAACTTAAAAAGAATACTCACACTCGACACACCCGCCCGCTATCGTTTTCCGCCGGATGTTATCGCCTCTATGAAAAAAAGAGGATTTAATAATGTCGGTCAAGATATGTACTGGTCTTTGTTTTATTTTGATGGCTATGATTGCGAGATAAATTTAAATACGGCAACGCCAGAATTTAAATCATTCAAATGGGGTACTCTAGAAGAAGCTGTAAAGCTGGCTGTTGATTTTAAAAAACCGGCATATGCAAAAATGTATTGGGCCTTTAAAGCCGTTATCGCTCACTATAAAGGTTAATCGGTTTTTATAAAAATATAAAATGTAGCCGCATCTCCTTCTTTTGTTGTGAGTTGGCATTTTTTAGAAACATCAGCCAAGCTTTCGGTTGAAAAATCTTTTTGCCACCATAAATTCCGCCATTGTTCCTTGCTCCAATGGTTTGAATCTTTGCTGGAAAAAGCAATATTGCCAATATCTTGCGAAACAGCTTGGGCAGCGTAAAATATATTTAAGCAATAATCTTTCGCTGATAACGATAATTTATTATTATTAAGTGCCACACGTATGCCAATTAAATATTGGTATTGTTTATGGGATGAGCCATCCTCGTGCTTGACATCCGCCGCGCCATAATTAACAAATATATAATTATTGTCCCAATCATATATTCTGTTATTTTTATATGTCATCCCCTCAGGTATGAGATTAAGAGCATCAAAAACATAAGTTATATCTGTATTTTTAGATGTTAACATAGAGTATAAATTAGGTTTTAATTCAATAGCACTGGTAAAAAGAGTTGTTAAGAAACTTTTTTGTTTATTTGACCGATACATTTGCATGGCTTTAGTATAGCCGGCGATACCGCCGACACTCAATACACCGACAATAGCCAGAACGCCCAGCATTTCAATCATGCTGCGACCTTTTTCTAAATTCTTATACATATTTCTAACTCCGTTTATTGTCTCATAAAACAAAACCCGCTCAAAGCGGGCGGATGTTGAGAAACCGTATAGCAATAAACAGCTCGGCTTATTTGGCCGAAACCTTATTCAGCCGACATCCGCTCAAGCGAAAATCGGCATATAAAGTTTTAAGTCGCTATGCATAACGACTATTGCTAAAAGGGTTCTCACGCCCTAGACAGACTATTATCTATCTAATAAATATTTTAATTAAAGATTATTTGAATGTAAAGATAATTTTATAAAGTGTGCGTATGGGTACCGGTTGCCGCCAGTAAAATTATTTCATCATCTTTTATCCGGTAAATTAAAATCCAATCCGGCTCAATATGTAAGTTCCTATAACCTTGCCAATTAAATGACGAAGGTTGTTATAGTCATTCTCGAGCGCAGAAATATCCGCCCCAGTTCTCTGTCATACTCGGGCTTGTCCCGAGTATCCAGAATGTGTTTTGATTAGATTCTCGGAATAAATCCGAGAATGACGTTTAAATGGTGTTTGCGAATGATGTTTGAAGACACCAAGAAAAAACAGATAAAAGTAAAAAAAGAGAGAATATTCGTTTGGAATTTTCTCTTTTTTTATTTATCAAATTGTATTTAGCAAAAAATCACTTAAATAAATCTTTTATACGCTCAAAAAAGCTTTTCAGTTCAGGCTGGCACGAATCGTCTTTGTTTTCTGCCCGAAACGCTTCCATCAGTTCTTTTTGTTTGGCGTTAAGCTTAGTCGGAATAATCACTTTCGCACTGACATACAAATCTCCGCGGCGTTCTGAATCATACAAGTGCATACCCTGCCCTTTTACTTTTATCAGCGTATCATTTTGAGTTCCGGCCGGAACTTCCACTTTAACTTTTGTTCCGTCAATTGCCGGAATTTCCACCGCACCGCCTAAAATGGCGCAACTCACAGAAATCGGAATCGCCGTGTATAAATCATCGCCGTGACGCTCATAAAGCTTATGCGGCTCAACCACAATGCCAACATACAAATCACCATTTTCACCGCCGTGAACGCCAGCCATTCCCTCACCGGCTACCCGAATCCGCATATTGCTTTCAATACCGGCTTTAATATTTATTTTCAGCTTTTTATTGATTTTAACCTGACCGGCTCCGCGGCAATCAGAACAAGTTTCTTTAATCACCCGCCCAGTGCCTTTACAATTTGGGCAAGTGGTTTCAAAAACCAAAAATCCGCCTTGTTGGGTGCGAACTTTGCCGCTACCTTTACAAGTCGGACAAACTTCAGGCTCTTTTCCATCTTTGGTGCCGTGGCCATGACAGGTCTCACATTCTTTGGTGGTTGGAATAACAATTTCTTTTTCCACCCCATTAAAAGCTTCTTCCAATGTGATATTCAAATTATAACGCAAGTCGCTACCGCGTTGGCTATATGAACGCTGACGCGCGCCACCGCCCATAAATTCGGAAAAAATATCGTTAAACACATCGGCAAACCCGCCGCCGCTAAAATCAAATCCGCCGCCAAACGGATTGCTGCCGCCCATTCCGCCGCCGGCAAACGCATTTTTACCATAGCGATCATAAGCCGCGCGTTTTTGCTCGTCTTTTAAAACCTCATACGCTTCATTAATTTGTTTAAACTTTTGTTCGGCTTCTTTATCACCGGGATTTCTGTCGGGATGATATTTCATCGCTTGTTTACGGAAAGCTTTTTTAATTTCTTCTGAGTTGGCTGTGGTGCTCACTTCCAACAAATCATAGTATTCTGTTTCGACCATTTTTCTCGTCCATTTAATTCATCTACCCCTCTACTTAGTTTTTTTATTTGCCGAATGCAAGCCAAAAACAAAATCTTACACGATTTTAAAGCAAAAACAGCTCTGAAAGTAGAATTTCAGAACTGTTTTTATAGTTACCAATCAAAAACCGCCATTGCCAGAACCGGACGAACATACATCTTTATGCCGATAGATGATTTCGTAAGCGCCTCATTCAGTTTTTCTTTTTTCATAGCGGTTTCCGTCCAATAATTTTTTCTCAGCGCTATTTGAAAAAAGTTTTTTACACTGTCAAAACGAGAAGTTTTATGTAATTTTTCAAAGGCTGCTTTAATTTTATCGGCAGAAGATTTCACATCAAGATACTGAAAATCGTCATACAGACAGATTTTTGCATTTTGCAAAGCAACATATTTGCACGCAGAAAATTCACGAACGAATAGCCTAACTTGCTCTAGCGAAAAAAAATTGTTCATCTGGCGAAACAAATAGTCTTTAATTCTATAATCCTGAGCGTGGCTAAACTCATTAAAAAACTTAATATATTTTTCAACTTCCAGCCATTTCATTTTTTTATCAGGAATAAAAATGTCGCCGTAAACTATACCCAAATCAGTATCCACCAGTTCAACAACAGCTTTGACGGTTTTATTATTAAGTAACTCAACCGAAAAAGTGTCATCGTTGTACCAAAACATTCCAGATTTAATTTTAGAAATGTTTTTCTGAGAAAATTTAATAATATTGTTTTCCATAAAAATTAAGAATTAAAAATTTAACATTTAGTTCAGTATATATTTTTGGGACAAAATGTCAATAGACAAAAAAACAACCGCCTCATTGCTGAGACGGTTGTTTTGCCAAGCAAAGTAAAATTATTTAACTTCTTCAAAATCGGCGTCAACCACATTGTCGTCTTTCTTTGGTTGTTCGCCGGAAGTTGCTCCGGTATCAGCCCCCTGAGCCGCACCCTGCGCTCCCTGAGCCTGCTGTGTTTTATACATAGCTTCGCCCAGTTTCATAGAAGCTTGCATTAAGGCATCGGTCTTAGACTTCAAGTCTTCAAGGTCGTCTTTTTCCATACTGGCTTTTACAGCTTCAACCGCAGCGGTAATGCTGTTTTTATCAGCTTCGGCAACCTTATCGCCAAATTCTTTCAAGTTCTTTTCAACTTCGTGAACAAGGCTTTCAGCACGGTTTTTGGCATCAACCAAATCTTTTTGTTTTTTATCAGCTTCGGCATTGGCTTCAGCATCTTTAACCATTTGGTCAATTTCCGCATCGCTCAAACCGCCGGAAGCTTGAATACGAATGGCTTGCTCTTTGTTGGTAGCCTTATCTTTTGCCGATACATTTACAATACCATTGGCGTCAATATCAAAAGTTACCTCAATTTGCGGCATACCACGCGGTGCAGGCGGAATACCAACCAAATCAAACTGGCCAAGCAATTTGTTGTGCGCGGCAATTTCACGTTCACCTTGGAACACTCTGATGGTTACCGCGGTCTGACCGTCTTCAGCCGTAGAGAATACCTGCGACTTTCTGGTCGGAATAGTGGTGTTACGATCAATCAAACGAGTGAACACACCGCCCAAAGTTTCAATACCCAAAGACAACGGCGTAACATCCAACAGCAATACGTCTTTAACGTCACCCATCAAAACACCACCTTGAATAGCTGCGCCGACAGCAACAACTTCATCAGGGTTTACGCCTTTGTGTGGTTCACGACCGAAAATCTCTTTAACTTTTTCTTGAACTTTTGGCATACGGGTCATACCGCCAACCAAAATAACTTCACTAATATCGCTGGCTTTCAATCCGGCGTCGGACAAAGCTTTTTGACAAGGAAGCGCGGTTTTTTCAATCAAATCGTCAACCAAAGATTCTAATTTAGCGCGGGTTAATTTAATATTCAGGTGTTTAGGACCTGTTGAATCCGCGGTAATAAACGGCAAGTTAATTTCGGTTTGAGTTGTTGCAGACAATTCAATTTTAGCTTTTTCCGCAGCTTCTTTCAAACGTTGCAAAGCAAGTCTGTCACCGCGCAAATCAATACCGTTGTCTTTTTTAAACTCGTCCGCCAAATAGTTAACAATACGTTGGTCAAAGTCTTCACCACCCAAGAACGTATCACCGTTTGTGGCTTTAACTTCAAACACGCCGTCGCCGATTTCCAAAATAGAAACATCGAATGTACCACCACCAAGGTCATAAACAACGATTGTGCCAGAAGCTTTTTTATCCATACCATAAGCCAAAGCAGCTGCCGTCGGTTCGTTGATAATACGCAAAACTTCCAATCCGGCAATTTTACCGGCGTCTTTAGTAGCCTGACGTTGCGAATCATTGAAGTAAGCCGGAACTGTAATAACAGCTTTTTCTACTTTTTCACCCAAATAACTCTCGGCATATTCCTTAATTTTTTGCAAAACAATAGCCGAAATTTGAGACGGCGCATATTTTTGGCCTTTAACTTCTACCCAAGCATCGCCATTGTCACCCGGAACAATTTTAAACGGACAATGTTCCTTAAATTTTTCAACTTCAGCCGAATCATAACGGCGACCAATCAATCTTTTAATGGCAAACAAGGTATTTTCTGGATTGGTAACAGCCTGACGTTTTGCCGGATAGCCGACCAAACGTTCCGTATCTGTGAAAGCAACCATAGACGGCGTTGTGCGCGCGCCTTCGGAGTTTTCCAAAACTTTAGCTTCTTTACCATCCATAACGGCAAAGCAAGAGTTTGTTGTACCGAGGTCAATACCTATAACTTTATTACTCATAATTTTAAATCCTCCTATTTCATTTCTAAAAATGTATATAGGGAGCAATTTTTATCTATGCAAGTAGCCGTAACATTTTTTTGAAAAAATTTTAGTTTTTTTAAAACACGCACTTAAATATTAAATAAAATAAGTCTCATCGTGCTTTTTTTACATTTCTATCAAATATCCGTTGTCTTGTTCCACTAATTGCGACACAACGTCAAAATCAGCTGCATTGCATGAATAGATAGTATATAAAACATCGCCGGCTTTAACTTTATCTCCGATTTTTTTATTCAAATCCACACCCGAGCCTAAACATTGCGTCGCGCCGGCATAAACGCCTATTTTATTGATTATTGTGTTGTTTACGGCGCTAACAATTCCATCATACGGCGCCACAACCTCTCGAACATATTGTCCCAGAGCCGGAACCTCATGAACACCTTGAGCGTTTACAATACGCTGAAACGCTTCAAGCGCCCGTCCGTTTTCCAAAATTTCTTTAGCCACGGCATATCCTTGCCCCCCACGCAACTGCGGGTCAAACTCCAAAACTCGACCAGCTAAGAACAAAGATTTTTCTTTCAAATCAATCGGTGCATCTTCTTTATTGCGCAAAATTTTCATCACGTCACGCGCTTCTAAAACCGCGCCAATGCCGTTGCCAATTGGTTCACTGCCGTCTGTAATCACAACATCAATAGACAGCCCGAGCATATCTCCGATATATTCCACTTGCTTTCTGATGCGAATCGCCTCATTTGTTGAATGAACACGCGCATTTTCCCCAACCGGAACATCCAAAACCAAATGGCTGACACCACTGGAAATCATCATAGCTAAGATAGAGGCTATCACCAATTCATTTTGGTTAATTCCCAACTGGCTTCTGACATCATGCAACAGATGATTGACTTTTGTTTCTTCTAGCACATCATAATTAACAATAGCCCCGTTATTCGCCCGCACAAGCTTTTGAAACTTTGAAGTATTGTAATCCACATTTGCCAACACTCCCATGGTATCGGCAACACCGGCGCAAGATGTCAAAGAACGAATGCAAGTTTTAGCTATAGGCAAACCATAGGCGGAAACAATGGCTAAAATAACCAAGTCGGTCTTGTTAGCCGGAACACCGCCTAAACAATGCTGGTCAACCACCATGCTTTTTTCATCCCAGTGCAACACTTTTTGGGCAACCAGCGCCTCAGTAAATGACACCAATTCCGTTGCGCTCATGGATGATGTGCACGCTACCAAAAACGCCGCAATATCCATTTTTGAATATCTGCCGGAAGCAATATCTTTAATAATGTCCATGTATTCGCTTGAAGTTAAAATTTCACCGGCAATTTTACGACGCAACGATTGAGCGCTTAAAGAAGGTGCGGCCATACTCACATGAACTTCTGTTCCTTCAGACATATTCAGAGCTTTAAACGCGTCTTCGTTCAATCCTATTTCGTCCAACGCCAATACATCATCTTCAACGATTTGTAAAAAAGCGAAAATCGTTTTGCTACCTTTGTGAATTTCAAGCTTTGTCACCTTGTTTATATCATCAACCTTGTACAAACTGCAATTTTTATGAATATACGCAAGATTTTCGCCAAATGACTTAACCGGTAAATATTTTAACTTCAGCATTAATTTTCTCTACATTAATATTATTTAAATGACAGATTGACAACTGTTCCAGTTCCATTTAAAATTTCACATGCTTTCGCTGCTGTTCCTATTCCCATCGGAGCCGGATAATCTTTGTCACCAACTCTTGCAATCAAATAACTAGACATATCATTGTTTACAACATCACCGCTATCATCTCTAACCGAGAGACCGATAAACCCGCTTGTCCCCGGTGTTCCCCAGTTTGTTGTCACAATCTGCATGCACATTTCTTCTGTTAGATGGTCGATTTGCAAAACTGCTGATACCTTACCACCAATATATTTGGCACTGTATGTAACATCATTTATACCGGAAAACGGTTTTTCTTTATAATCTGAACAAGCGGCTCCGCCTTCCAATAAACTATCCGGCACCGCTTTGGCTTTACATAAATATTCATTCATTAAATCACCATTAGAAGCGCCAGGATTGTCTAGCTCATATTCTCGCACCATTTTTGTTATATGATTAGCAAAATCTCCCGCTGTGTCAATCACCTGATTTGTCGTGTAGGATGTCTGCATTTTATTAATCAAGCTAAATCCGCCAACGCTCAAAACACCGATAATTGCTAAAACACCCAGCATTTCAATCATACTGCGGCCATTTTCATTCATTTTATTCATCCTTATCTCCTTTGCGCTTTAATATACTAATTACATCCCAGATATTTTAATTCAATTTTATTGGCATTCCCTTTATCGCATTTTGTCGTTGCTTTGCTGAAAGTCATGGGATAAGAATCCGTGCCGACAACCGCCACCGCATCCGTTGCATTATTAACCATCACACTCTCTATGCCGGAAGTATTCTTTCCACCCCAATCAAAAGTCGCCAATTTAGAACATTGTTCATCCGATAAATTTTCTATTATAATCTCAAAACTTTCAGCAACACCTGAATCGGCATTAGCTGTTCCTTTTATGCTGTATAAGCTGCCTTTCAAGCCTGAAAACTTCTTCTTTGTTGAGTCATAGCTCCACCCTTCCGGATACGCATTCGATTTATATAAATAAAATGTGTAACTGCTGTATCCGCTGTCATATTGGCAAGCCATTCTTTTTGCCCGCCGCGCTAAATCAGATATATCCGCCAACATTTGGGTTGATGTTCTTTCATTTTGCATTTGATTAATTACGTTCAAACCTCCAACGGATAAAACTCCGACAATTGTCAAAACACCAAGCATTTCCACCATACTGCGGCCGCTTTCATTTTTTTTAAGCATCGCTTTCTCCTTTATATAATATATATCTTTTTTAGTGTAAAAATCTTAATATTTAGTTTGTAACTTTGTTATAAAAAACGAGCAAAAAGCAGTCAATAAAGACTGCTTTTTAAGCTTTATTTTCTATCCTTTGGCTTCATAACTTCCGGAGCTTTCTGAACTTTTTTAATTTGTTCCGTCACCGGCTTATAAATTGTTTGCTGCCAAGGACTTTCTTCGACATATTCATGTCCGCAAATACTTATCCCTAAACTACGCAAAGCTGTTTCCGTCGGAATAAACACGTCTAATCCGTCGTTTGTCTTTATGCCGGACGGCGCCATGCCGTTAATCGTGCAATCTTTATAAATCAATGCTCCGCCGACCGTTACATTTTGAATAAAGGTATTTGCCAATATTTCGGCGCCTTTTTCCTGAGTATAACGATATCCTTCCACTCTGGCACTGTTTTCAAGATAATCTTCACCATCCTTGAAATCATTGACATCTAATAAGCCTAAAGTCAAAAATCCATTATGTCCAACTTCTGGAAGGCTTAAATTTAATGCCAACGGCGTGTAAGACGTTGCTTTATCCAACATCAATAGCGCCGTATTTTTAACCGGATTAATCCGGACAGCACGAGCTTTTAGTTCATCATTGCGAACAGTAGAAACATCATAACTGTTGTTATTTTTATCAACCAAATCCCCCGATGTCAGAATAAATTTATCTGAAATCAGCAAACCAGCGCCTTTGCGGCCATTTGGACTTTTAATCTGTACAATTGACGAACGCAAACGGTAAATTGTTTCCGGTGACAGTTGCTTGCATGGGTCTGTCGCATTAACACAGAAATTGTCCAGAGCCTTAACATCTCCGGTGTCAACCCATGTATCATCCACAACCTGACACATGCCATCGGACTTGACATTGCCATTTTCATCAATACATGAATTGATAATATCATATGTGCTGTTTACATCACCATTTTCGATAATTTCATCTTGTACAACACCGCCATTTTCAATCACACCGCCATCTTCAATAATCTCGGCTGTCGGAATTGGTGCCGCCGCACAAGGTGCGCATCCCGAAGCGGTGTATCCACCATCTTCATAAATCGCACCATCCTCTGGATAAATGCCATTTTCGACCACACCGCCATTTTCATAAACAGGCAACATCGTCATTGGCTGTTGGTTAGGACAACCACATGGCTGACATTGTTGGCAAGGTTGGCACTGCTGACAAAGAGCCGGATCAAACCCCGGACGACCGATTTCACAACGTGTCGCACATTGATATTCTTGACGATATCCGCATTTTGCCGGATCCAGAGCTCTCTCTTCATCAATCAAAGCCGCACGCTGCGCCGCCATTTCTTGTGGAGAAACTCTTGTCATTAATTGCTCTTCAAACCCCGGAAGATTACGCAAATTATTTGTTGCATCAGCAAAGGCTCGCTCAATCAACTTTATTTCGCCTTTTGACTCGCCTTCATCCAATTCGCCATAACCAGTGCTTTCTCCTTTCCAATAAACTTTTGTCTGCGTCAAATTCATCAAACGCCATGTCACCGTAATTTCAGAAGAACCGGTACGCGCGTTATTTTTTTCTGCGTTATCCCAGTTATATTCATCACAAATATTCATAAAGTAGTCAGTAATTTCCGCTGTTAATACATATTCAGGTAACTCTACCGGCGCATTTTCCAAACACAAATCACGCGGCATTGGTAGTACTTTGTAGCAATCTCCGACTTCTTCTTCAAAAACTGAATTAAACGCAATATTTTTTTCCAAGACGCGTCCTTTATTTAAAACGGCCTCTTTATCATAACGTCGGCATCCAAAAATACGGAAACGATAATTTCCGACTTTGGAGGTATATGGTCCGTCCATAGAACTTTTTCTGATACGAAAATCAACATGTGCCAAAGCTAAAGGAGCCATAGCGCAACAATTGCGCGCCACAGAATCGTACACAATCGGCGTGAAAGGAACATAGTTTTTAATTTTTCGCTCCGCCTGACGTTTTACACATTTTTGGCACGTTCCCGGAAACAGACTACCATCCTTGGAACAAGAAACACATGGTCCGCCGGGGAATAAACTGCCATCTTTGTCTTTTGTGTCACAATTTGTGCAACTGCCTCCCGGAAAAAGACTGCCATCTCTATCATTCACAGCTTCAGGTTTAGGCGAATTACCATATCCAACCGCAAAAGAAGCGGTGCTCAAAAAACTAATTCCGGTCACCATGGCCAACACATAAGCAAATTTATGATATTTTTTCATCAATTTAATACTCCTATACCTGTTTTGACGGCATAACATAACGGTATGACAATGCCTCAGCTACGTGTACTTTAGACACTTTTTCTTCATTTTGCAAGTCCGCAATTGTACGGGCTAACTTTAGGGTTCGATGATAGGCTCGCGCTGACATTTTCATTTTATCAGCAAACGCTATCAACATTTTTTTTGTTTCATCATCCAGTTGAGTTACCTTCTCAAGCAAATCTCCTTTTAACTGAGAATTTGTGCGAAGCAACGGATATCCCATTTTTTTAAATCTATATTCTTGAATTTTCCGCGCGGAAACAACTCTTCGCCGAATTGTTTCGGAATTTTCTCCTTTTTTAGTTTCAGAAATTTCCCACGGGCTGACCGGCGGCACTTGAATATGGATATCAAATCTATCCATCAGAGGACCGGAAATTCGAGATTGATATTCTTCAGCGCATTTTGGAGCACGGGAGCATTCTTGCCCATGGCACCCCAAATAGCCGCAGCGACAGGGGTTCATAGCCGCAATAAGCTGAAAATTTGCCGGATACTGAGTATGACAGTTTACTCTTGATATACTAACATATCCTGTTTCAATCGGTTGTCGAAGCGCTTCTAATGTTGCCCGATTGAACTCAGGCAATTCATCCAAAAACAGCACCCCGTTATGCGCCAAAGAAATTTCCCCCGGAACGCCCTTGCGTCCACCGCCGATTATGGCCGGTGTTGAAGCATTGTGATGCGGGTCGCGGTACGGACGCTCAAAACTGATTTCGCCGTTTTTCAATTCACCCGCAACAGAATGTATCATACACGTTTCTAAAGCTTCTTCCGTTGTAAGTGGCGGCAATATTGTAATTAAACGAGACGCCAACATCGACTTTCCAGCACCCGGCGTTCCAACCATAAGCATATTATGCGCACCAGCGGCGGCAATTTCCAATGCTCTTTTAGCTGTTTCTTGCCCTTTGACATCTGACATATCCAATGTAGTAACCCTACTTTTCTTTCGACGCGCCACCGGCTTTGGCAATTGCTGTATTCCTTTAAAATGGTTAATCAAAGCTAATAGACTCGGAGCGGCAACAATATCATCAAGTCCGGACCAAACAGCTTCTCCGCCCTCAACTTCCGGACAAACCAATCCCCTATGACGCCGGTTGGCATGAATTGCGACAGGCAACACCCCATTCACGGGCATGACCGCGCCATCCAGTCCCAATTCTCCAATCACAACATAATTTGCTATTTCCTCGGCAGGAACAACACCTAAACCCGCTAAAATAGCCAATGCAATCGGCAAGTCAAAATGCGAACCTTCTTTCAATAAATCAGCCGGCGCCAAATTAATGATAATACGTTTTGCGGGAAGTTCTATTCCCATGGCATTTAAGGCCGCCCGAACACGTTCTTTGCTCTCCGCAATTGTTTTATCTGGCAAGCCCACAATATTAAAAGCCGGAAGACCGGAAGAAATTTGCAATTGCAAATCCACATCCAGCGTTTCCAAACCATTAAAAGCTATGGTATTAACATGCGCCTGCATTCAAGCCCCCTACCATCTTGGAACAGATTCGCCGTTACGCCAACGCCGTGTCGGATATGACCTTTTTTTTAGAAAATCATATTTTGCCGTCATTGTCGGCACGTTTTTCAGAAGAGTGTATCCCGCACATTCCAAACGTTTGATACATTCGTCAATTTCATTTTCATCGCCACGGCAATAAGCTAAAACTCTGGTTTGCAAATTCTGCATCACAACTTGATTTTTATGGTATTTATTATCCACGACGTCTGGAAACTCACCTTCTACATCATCAGGATTAATTTCTTCATCCTCTTCGGAACAAACTTCATAAACCGGAGCATTTATCGGCATAACGCACCCCGGAACTTGATAGGCTCCTTCATCATCATAAACCACTATGGTTGTTTCTTCTTGACAAGGCGCATAGGTATAATCATCCATAATATTTTCCGCATTCTGTTGTTTATTGACACAAGACGCCATAAACACCATACTGCCCGCGAGCAAAAATATCTTATAAAATTTTATCATTCTTCCTCTTATCACAAACTATTTTTTCTCAGCATAACGGCAAATTATTAAAATAATATTTAAGAATCGCCGACTAAAAACAAAAAAATCCTTGCATTTACAGGTATTTTGTGTATATTTGCAAGCGTCCCTTGCCGGATTTTATGATTCGGCTATACATTAACCGACCCAGCCATGGGTCATTTGTTGAGTAATCCATAAGGAGATATTAAAATATGGCAAATTATGAAAGCGTTTTAATCGCTCGTCAGGATCTCGGCGCTTCTCAAATCAATACTCTTGTTTCTGACTTGAGTGAAGTGATTAAAAAAGAAGGCGGAGAAGTTGTAAAAGTTGATAACTGGGGTTTGAAAAATCTCGCTTACCGCATCAAGAAAAACCGTAAAGGTTATTATGTTTTGTTAAACATTGTTGCTCCGGCGAATGCTGTTGCAGAATACGAAAGACTTGTTAGACTGAACGAAGATATTATTCGTTACATGACAGTCAGAGTAGAAGATTTCAATAACGACGTGGCTTCAGAAGAAGATTCTGCCGCCGTTGAAGAAGCATAAGGAGTTTATAACAATGGCTAAACAAACATTTTTCAAAAGAAAAACTTGCCCATTTTCAGGTGAAAACGGCTTGAAAATTGATTACAAAGATGTAAAACTTTTGTCTCGCTACGTTTCGGAAAAAGGTAAAATCATTCCTTCCCGTATTACATCTGTTTCAGCTAAAAAACAAAGAGAATTGGCTCGCGCCATCAAACGCGCACGTTATATTGCTTTGTTACCATACGTTGCTATGTAGGAGGTTATAATGGAAGTAATTTTACTCGAACACGTTGAAAAATTAGGCAGAATGGGTGATAAAGTTAACGTTAAAAACGGTTACGCCCGCAACTATTTATTGCCTCAAGGCAAAGCTTTGCGCGCCACAGATGCTAATATGGCTTATTTTGAAGCTCAAAAAGCAGCTTTAGAAGCTCATAACAAAGAATTATTTGATTCTGCTTCTAAATTGGCTGAATCTTTGAATGGCTTTAACGCTGTTTTAATTCGTCAAGCTGCTGAAACCGGTCAGCTTTATGGTTCTGTAACCATCCGTGACATCGCTGCTGCGATTAAAGATGCCGGTTTTGATGTTGCTCGCCGCTATGTTTACTTGGAAAAACCAATCAAAGATTTGGGTATTTATCAGGTAAAATTAAACTTACACCCAGAAGTTTCTCAAACAATTTTAATCAATATTGCCAGAACTTCTGAAGAAGCAAAAAAGCAAGCAAAAGCTTATAACCAAGAATAATTTTCGGTTATTTCAAACATCCCTCGGCCAAACAAAGCTGAGGGATGTTTTTATTATAATAATGTCTCCCCTAAATACAATTTATTATATTCTTATGTTCTTTTTCAAAAAAACACTCCTCTATGATATAAAAAATTCCATATAATCTTAATTTTAAATATAAAACTTGAAACTTATCATTATTTTAGTTATGATAAATTTGTATTTCAAGTATTATGGTTATTACTATGTGTTTTTGTCTAAAAATAGATTTGCTATTTATAAGATGATTTCCTTGTAATTTCCGTTAGTTATTTTTATCCAAAAGAGAGAACGGGACATGTATAGGACATCTCTCTTAAATAAACCCGTTTATTTTATGACAAAGCTCGAAAAAATTTGGTGGATTGGCGTGACTATTGCTGCTGTTTGTATTCCTTCATTTTGGATTGCAGGCCTGAATGGTCAGACACAGCTTGCTGAAGTTTTAATACTTGCGGCCGGTTGCTTTTCCATTGTGGCTTTAATAGCTCGCTTTCTATACTGTTTTCAGAAAGAAAGTTGGGAATATTAAGCCAAATTTAGAGATTACTGTTAAAAACAGTAATCTCTTTTTTGTATAAAAAAAATAGCTCTAAAGTATAAAACCTAGAACTTAAACCCCCAAATAAATCAAAATGAAGCGGCGGGGAGTTCGCAAATCACGATTCAGAATATGATCTCTTACGCCTTTCAAGTATTAGAACCGATTAATACTTTTTGGACATACGCGTAAGACTCCCCTGCCATAGGCAGATATATTCTTATCGGGAAAATATACAAGCCCTCTGAATCTATATTTTTTTGCGATATTTTGCAGGCTACTTGTTAAGATTTTGAAAACCTGTCACAACCACGCTGCTTTGAGTAATATATAAAATTTTATAGCATAAAGCAACAACTTTTTCTTAATTATACCAAAATTATCTAATTTATACCAAAATTTTTAGCAAATTCAAACTTATCGACATTATTAATCTGCTTTATTTTATTATTTTTCAGAATATTAGGCAATTCAATTGAAACAAAAGTGCTTTTAGGGTCGGCATTAGCGACAAACGCCTTGATATTTCCAGAAGCAGCCGCAATAAAACGAGCGGACGCCACTGCCCAGATTTTTAAAATTTCACTATTTGGACAATCATTTCCTGTTTCCAGTCCTAAAGCTATCAAATTTTTACCACATGGCGTGTCATCCAAAGTGTAGCATGATTTATGTTCTTTTAAATATGCCAACGCCTTATCTTTATTTTCCCGAGTCGGCAAATAACTTATGCTGTACAACACAACACTGTCTTTAGGCGTAGAAACATCATCATTTTTTGCTATTTTATAAGCTTCAGCGAGTTTGTCCATAATTTTTCTCCCAAATTTTATTTTTTTCAAACAATGTTCTAAGTTGTGTTTCCAAATCATTATCCGAGGTCACCAAGCTTCCCTCAATTCCAATCTGCTTGGCCTTTTGAAGATTAGGCAAAGAATCGTCAAACAAAAAACAATCTTCACCTTTAGCTTCAATATTTTGTAGAAAATAAGTAAAACCTTTTTCACTTTGTTTGGGATGAAAACAACCATCTTTCTCCGTCGCCGTGATATCATAAATCACAACCCCTCTTTGAGAAATTTCGTCTGCCGTTTCATGAAAAACTTTTTGCAAAACGCAGTCAATGTGCTCATAGCTATTGTTACTAAGTATAAAAACCTTCTTTTGACTGACAAGCCGATTTAACATCTTTTTCAAATTCGGATTATATTGAATAGCGCTGTAATCCGTCGCTTTCACCATTTTTTGCCGATACAAATCAAAACTATACCCTGTTTCATCACAAATATGTTTAATAAAATTAAAAGCGCCAAAATGTCTGAGCCGAATCGATTTTTCTGAAATTTGTTTTTGCTGTTCTCCGGTCAATCCGACATCTTCACGATAAACTTTTTTCATTGCCGCAACAATTTGCGCCAACCCTAATTCAGCTTGTGGATACAATACACCATCGCAATCTATAATGAACACACTTTTATTCATTTGACTCCGCTTTTGTCGCTTCAATATTTTTAGCAACGCGCCGGCGGCTAACAATACGCCGACGAGAATTTGCAGTCTCTTCTAAATTTTTTTCGGGATTGTCATTTTCATTTGTTTGTTTTGCACCGTCCGCAACTTCAACAACCGTAAAGCTTCTTTTTTTTCTTGGTTTTGCCACTGTTTTAGTTTCTTCATCATCTTTTTTAACTTCTGATGAAAAATTCGAAACATTTGCCTCTGTCTCAACAAGATTATTATTAGCTACCGCATTTTCATTTTCTTCAGCTTGAGAAGATACTTCTTCTACTTTATCCGGTTCAGTATTTTCCGCTGACATTGAAGCATTGTTTTGCTCTAAAACATTATCTTTATTTTGATTTTTACGTTCATTTATTTCCGTCACAATTTTACGATAGTGTTCAGCATATTGGCGAAAAACTTCCATTTGCACATAATCCCCGTTATTATGCGCTTCTTTGGCCAATTCATTATATTTTTTTATCAAATCCAAGGCGGTACCGCTCAATTTACCGGCAGAACTAACGCTATCAAACTTATAGTTTAAAGAATATATCGTATTTCCACGAAACTTATTATTATTTAATTTTTTCATATAAAACCACTCAAAAATAATCTCTTCAAAGAGATTTATCATTAAAACTTTACTAAGGGTGAAAAGAAATGCCCTGTTTTTTTATATACTCATTATTTTGAAATTGTGCAACTTATTTTTGTAAAATTACACAACGGTCTATGCCGGACAAATCCGGCACAATTTCAATCAAATGCAAACCATTTTGTTCAAAAATTTTTGCAATTGACAAGGCCTGTCCAATGCCTGCTTCTAATAAAACATACGCGTTATCTTTTAACAACATCGGCATCCATTCTGCTATTTTTTTGTAACTTTCATAACCGCTTTCG
Source organism: uncultured Alphaproteobacteria bacterium (assembly GCA_934254675.1). Taxonomy (GTDB): domain Bacteria; phylum Pseudomonadota; class Alphaproteobacteria; order RF32; family CAG-239; genus RUG410. The sequence goes on from CAKQLP010000007.1 coordinate 53,305, forward strand.
CCGCCATCCAACGCCAACAGAGGATCATAATTTTTTACCTCAGCTTGCAAAGAACTTATATCATTTTGCGGAATATACGGCGGATTAGAAACTATCAACTGAAATGCTTCGGAAAAATTTTTTAAAAAATTTTGCTCAAACCAACTTGCTTGAATAAAATTTAATCTTTCCATCACATGCAAATTTAAAGCATTTTTCTTTGCCACATTCAAGGCCTGTGAGGAAATGTCAACAGCCCAGCCTCGTGCTTTTAATCGTTCGCTCAAAATGGATTCAATAATACACCCGCTACCTGTGCCCAAATCCAATATATTTGCCTGACTATCGTTTGGAAGCAAATCCAGTGCTTTTTCTACTAAAATTTCTGTATCCGGCCTTGGAGATAAAACATATTCATTTGTAAAAAAATCATATTTATAAAAACTTTTTTTTCCAATAATTTTATCTAAGGGACAATGATTTATTCTTTTTTGCACAACTTCTTCAATTTTTTGCTTTTCTTTATCGTTAACCGCGCACCCTGAATAAATTTCAGAAACATTTTTATGTAATACATACGCAAAAATCTCACGAGCTTCCAAACGTGGGCTGGAAATTTGAGCAGTGGCCAGAAGATTGACTATTTCCGTGAAAAAATCAGACATTTTAAGCCGCTTTAGTCATAGCGGCACGCACTTCCGCCGAAAGTTTTTCAAAGGCTTTTTTCTCTATTTGTCGCACGCGTTCGCGGCTGATATTAAATTTTGCGCCAATATCTTCCAAAGTTTGCGGATTGTCGGTCAACATTCGTGTTTTGACAATGTATTGCTCACGTTCATTTAGTTTTTCTAAACAAGATTGCAAAATCTTACGCCGCATTTCCGCTTCTTGCTTTTGCTCTAAGCGCCCTTCGATATTTTGAGTTTTATCCGCCAACAAATCTATTTTTTCAACTTGTTCATCATCGTTGTTATGAGCGGCTGTGTTCAGAGAAGTGTCGCCGCCAATGCGCTGATTCATTTCAACAACCTCTTTTTCATCAACAACCAATTCTTGAGCTATTTGTTTTACAACAGATGGTTCCAGTTCTTTATTTTCATATATACCCAAACGGGCTTTAATTCGTCCTAAATTATAAAAAAGCTTCTTTTGCGCCGCTACTGTTCCGATTTTCACCAAAGACCAAGAGCGCAGCACAAAATCATTCAAAGCCGCCTTTATCCAAAGAATGGCATAGGTTGACAAACGTACATTTTTATTGATGTCAAACTTTTTAACAGCCTGCATCAGTCCAATATTCGCTTCTGAAATTAAATCAGCTGTCGGCAAGCCATAACGACGATACGTCAGAGCAATCTTAACAGCCAGACGCAAATGTGATGTAATTAATTTTTGCGCCGCTGCCAAATCTCCTTTTTCCTTAAACTCGTGTAATAATAAAGTTTCTTCTTCCTCACTTAAAACCGGAAACTTTTTAATTTCTTCCAAATAAGCATGTAAGCCATTTTCTTCCGACAAGACCGGAAGATTATTTTTTCCCTCATATAAAACAAGATTTTTATGTTCTGAGCTTTCCACTTTTTTCACCAATTATAAATAAAAGTAGATTTATCCAATTCTTCAATTGAGTTCATTACATTTGGAACAACGACTTTATAATATTCCAAATACGGATAAATAATCACATACACATCTTTAAGATTATATGCCTTATTCATATTGGAACTTTTGCAAACATGCAAAATTTTTCTTTTTTCATTGATGCGCAAATACGCGTCAGCGGAAGCTGCTTGAAAATTAGCTTTGCTGTCTATTTTTTCACCGGTCACATCAACAAAATCAGGTAAATTTTTCAGCATTAAAATACGATTTCGTTTTTCTATCACAGAATTAGTCGCATATATGTTAAGGTTATTCAGCATAAAAGCTTCCACTTGTTTTTTCAAGTTTGGAGAATCACATGGCAAATCCGGCAAAGGAACATCTTCTTCAATATAATCCAAATCGGAGTTGCTTTCTTGCATTTGTTCGCTTTCAGACATGCGTGTCGCCAACGGTTTTACTTCTGTGCTTGCGTCAAAAACATCATCTTCGGCTTTTAATTCAATTTCCGGAATTTTTTTTGTGACATATCCGTCACGCATTATTTCCGTGATGTCCTCAGCCTGACAATTTAAAATAAAACCTAAAACACTTAATGTGGTTAAAGCAAACAAGTTTTTATTCATATTTTCTCCTTAAAAACTAATCGACTTCGGCGTACGCGGGAATGGAATAGTGTCTCGGATGTTGGCAATACCTGTCACCAGCATCATCATGCGTTCAAATCCCAGGCCAAAGCCAGCATGCGGCACACTGCCATATTTGCGAGAATCCAAATACCACGAATAATTTTCAATATCCATGCCTAATTCTTTAATTCTGGAAACCAATACATCATAGCGGTCTTCACGTTGTGAACCACCAATCAATTCACCAATTCTCGGAACCAAAACATCCATTGCGGCAACGGTTTTACCATCTTCATTTAAACGCATGTAAAAGGCTTTGATTTCTTTTGGATAATCACGCACAATCACCGGACGCTTAAAATGCTCTTCCGCCAAAAATCTTTCATGTTCGGTTTGCAAATCAATGCCGTATTCCGGTTCATATTCAAATTTTCGGCCGGATTTTTTCATTATTTCAATCGCTTCAGAATATGTAATCCGCGCAAAACCATTTTCAACAATATTGGACAGCGTTGATTTAAGTGTTGGATCAACAAATTTTTCAAATAAATCCAAATCATCAGCGCAATTATCCATAATATCTTTAACGCAATAACGCACCATATCTTCAGCCAAATCCATATCGTCGGACAAGTCTGCAAACGCCATCTCCGGTTCAATCATCCAAAACTCAGCAGCATGACGCTGGGTGTTTGAATTTTCAGCACGAAAAGTGGGACCAAACGTATAAACATCACCCAAAGCACAAGCGAACATTTCTCCGTTTAGTTGTCCTGAAACGGTTAAACGAGCTTCTTTGCCAAAGAAATCTTTGCTGTAATCAATTTCACCATTTGGTAATTTAGGTGGATTTTTCATATCAAGAGTTGTCACTTGAAACATTTCTCCGGCACCCTCGCAATCGGATGCGGTGATTAGCGGAGTGTGCACATAGTCAAAACCGCGGCTTTGGAAAAAGTTATGTATAGCATATGACAAACGAGAACGCACACGAAAAGCGGCGCCATATTTATTGGTACGCGGACGCAAATGCGCTACTGTACGCAAAAATTCATCCGACATGCCTTTTTTCTGCAATGGATAATCATCCGGAGCCAATCCGTAAATACTTATTTCTTTAGCAACCACTTCAAATTTTTGTTTACCGCCGGCAGATTCCACCAAAGAGCCGTTAACAGCCACCGAAGACCCTGTTGTTAATTTTTTTATATCATTATAATTTGAGAGGGTGTTATTTGCGATAACCTGCATATTTTTTAAGCAAGAGCCATCATTAATTTCAATAAAGGAGAAATCTTTAGAATCGCGTTTTGTTTTTACCCAACCTTTTAGCAATACTTCATCTATTGTGCTATCAGAGGCGAGCAATTGTTTGATTTTAGTTCTTTTTAGCATTTTACCCTCAGTTTAATAAATTTTACAAAATCTTCTGCACTATATAACATTCATCTTTAATTGTCTAGCCTTGACAAACGTTTTTAGATGGATAATTATGAGAAAAGTTTAATTAAGGAGAAAACAATATGACAAATAAAATACTATACGTTTTACCAATTGCCGCGGCTTTGACAGCTTGCGCCCCAAGCATTGGCAGCAACGATTACAGCTATTCTTCGGTAGGACAAGCCAGCAGCACATTTCCATGCACTGTTTTATCCGTACGTTCGGTTAAGGTAAACAGCAGTGGCGGAACCGGAACAGTTATCGGCGGCGTGGCCGGCGGTGTGGCTGGTTCAACCATTGGTCATGGCAGCAGCGCTTCTATTTTGGGAGCTTTAGGCGGTGCGGCGGCCGGCGCTTTGGTTGGCAACGTGGCAGAAAAAGGAATTATGTCACAAGGCGGTTATGAATATGTGGTTAGAACGGACAATGGTCAGACTTACAGCGTAACTCAAGGCACGGATAATTTGATTGCCGCCGGTCAAAGATGTATGCTGATTAATGGTAATCCATCAAGAATTATCCCATATTATTGATAATTTCTGCAAAAAAAGTGTTGCGAAACAAAAATAATCGGTTAATATACCGATTGTTTTGGATAGATGGCCGAGTGGCCTAAGGCGCACGATTGGAAATCGTGTATACCTCTAAAGGGTATCGAGGGTTCGAATCCCTCTCTATCCGCCAATAACAATAAAGCTCGCCTTATGGCGAGCTTTATTGTTATTCCGGCGGGTAAGGGATTTGAACCCGAAGAGAGAGGGTTCGACAAGGACGAGAGGCGGACGGAAGTACGCCGGCGAGGCAAAGCCGAGCGAGGACGCAGCGGCGTAGCGCTAGCGTAGCCAATCCCCTACTCCTGTCCCGTCTTTTATGGCGGGCTTTATTGTTATTCCGGCGGGTATGTGCCTAAGAATAACACTTAAAGTGTGTCCCATAATACTTGTACATAAAAAATTCTTATACATATTTCTAACTCCGCTTATTGTTACATAAAAACAAAACCCGCTGTAAAAAAGCGGGCGGATGTTGAGAAACCGTATCTGTATAAACGGCTCGGCTTATTCAGCACATAGCCTTATTCAACCGACATCCGTCCACAGGCAGAAATCGGCATATAAAATTAAAGTCGTTTATGCGTAACGACTATACAGATAAAAGGGTTCTCACGCCCTAGACAGACTATTGTCCATCTGTTTTTTAGATTAATTTAACCACAGAAAAATGTAAAGATTTTTTTTTCAAATAACTATGTTAAAATCAAGTAACGCTTTCTTAAATATTTCCAATTATAAATTATTTATAATCATAATAATTTAATAATTAGAGGAAAGAAAGATGAAAAATAAGCTTAGCAAAGGTCTCTCTCTCTCTCTGTAAATCCTAAACATTCGATTTCAGAGCGTTTTAAAACTTCTACACGCGGTTTTTGCCACTTTTTGGAAAAATTTGAGCCAGAACGGAATACCCCATTCTCCGCCATTCTCGGACTTATTCCGAGAATCCATGTCAAACATTCTTTTTCATTGGATACTCGGGGCACGCCCGAGTATGAAGCGGACTTGATGGTGAATACTCGGGTCACGTCCGAGAATGACCATAAAGTCATGCAGTGCGGACGAAGCATGATTGAAATGCTCGGAGTTCTCGCCATCATCGGTGTTTTAAGCGTCGGTGGTATTGCCGGTTATTCCAAAGCCATGATGCAATTTAAAATTAATAAAACATTACAAGGAATTACTGAAATTATCACCAATATCCGCACACTTTATGCGCAACAAAAAGACTTTAATGGTTTATATACAGATGTAGCTATCTCCACTGGTATTGTTCCTGATTATTTATCGGACCAATATGGAAGCGTATATCTTCCTGTCGGTGGCTATATATTTATGGGACCAGGATATAAATATGTTACTAATGGTTACAATAATAATGAAACCTTTAATATGCGAATAGCATATATACCTAAAGAAGCATGCATCGCCCTTGCAACCACTGACTGGGGCTCTATCTCATCTACCGGAGTTGCCGGTATAGCCGTTGGAGATATTTCAGAAAGTGGAGCATTAGATTATGATATTACCCCAAACTGCAATACCCAAGGTGTCACACAAAACTATACCGATGGCTATTATGCTTGTTCCGGTCAAAAAATATCACCAGCCATCGCTTCTCAATATTGCAAAGACAATAGCAGTTATAATAATTTCACTATTAAAATTGTAAAGTAATCTGTTTTTACAACATAAAAGCTCCGAAGGCGCAAACCTCGGAGCTTTTGACTTAGATAAAGCATAATATCCATATCAGTACCGCCACCCAAATAACAACAAGTACAGATATAGCTATACGCTGTTTAAGAACATCTGCAATTGGACTGTGCCAAAAGCCTAAACGGCTTCCCAGCATAAAGACAATTAACAGCAACAGCAGTACAATAACCGCCAGAATCGTTACAATGATTGACACTACATTCATAAATGCATGTTTTTGCGGTAGATGGACAATGTTTTGTTCAAAACCTTGAGTTCCGGTTTAGAGGAAAGTGTTTTCGTCACAGAAAACATAATCTCATCACCTTTGCGCGTTAGAGAAAAAACTTCCTCATTCGCTCTAAAGGGCTTTCCCTCAAAAGCAAACTCCTGAAACCTTTCCAGATTCTCCGGTGCTGACAGCAAGCCTTTTTCGCTTTGATACACATTTTCAACTTCAAGCGTCAAAACAACATCTGTCCAACCTTGTTCAATGTAACGAACCTTACCTTTAATAAAATACGCCATAATAAAAAAATAAATAATTAACTAAACATATTTTTTATAACAAAAAATTAGACAAAAGTCAAGCAATATAAAAAAAGAAAACCCCAAATAACACATATTCGGAGTTTTCTTTAAAAAGATTTAATTAAACTATTTGTTCAATTGTGCTGCAACTTCAGCGGCAAAATCTTCTTCTTTTTTCTGCAAACCATCACCAAGTTTGAAGAATACGAAATCGGTCAATTTAATTTCAGAACCACATTCTTTAGCGGCATCGGCAACAATGTCTTTAATTTTCTTGTCCGGATCCATAATAAATGCTTGCTCTTCTAAAACAACTTCTTCATAGAACTTGCGAATACGACCTTCAACCATTTTTTCGATAATGTTTTCTGGTTTGCCAGAAGCTTTTGCTTGTTCAGCAAAAATTGATTTTTCATGTTCAACAGCTTCCGGAGCAACACCGGCAATATTCAAAGCAATTGGAGCAGTAGCCGCAATATGCATAGCAATATGCTTACCTAATTCTTCTAATTTTGCTTTATCAGCATTAGATTCCAAAGCTACCAATACGCCGATTTTACCCAAACCATTGTGAACGGCGTTGTGAACATATGAGCAAACCAAACCATTGTTTACGCTAATAACTTTAGCACGGCGCAAATTCATATTTTCACCGATTTTTGCAATCATATCAGTCAAGCGTTCGCCAAATGTTTTGCCATCACTGCATTTAGGGCAAACAAAAGCTTTCATAGCTTCAACATCGCCGTTGCAACGCAAAGCAACTTTAGCGGCGTCTTCAACATATTGTTGGAAAATTTCATTTTTAGCGACAAAATCTGTTTCGGAGTTAACTTCAACAGCGGCACCTTTATTTCCGTCAACTGCAACAGAAACCAAACCTTCCGCAGCAACACGGCTAGATTTTTTAGCAGCCGAAGCCAAACCTTTTTTACGCAACCAGTCAACAGCTTGTTCCATATTGCCGTTGGCTTCAACCAATGCTTTTTTACAATCCAACATACCGGCGCCGGTAGTCTCTCTCAATTCTTTAACCATAGCGGCTGTAATATCTGCCATTTTAAATTCCTCTTGTATAACTTTATATATATTTTAGATTTTGTGCGGCGCGGCAATTATATTCCATAACCACCGCGCCGTTTTTAATATTCAACCTTCAAAGAAGTACTTATACTTATTCAGCTGTTTCAGCATCGGCTTTTTTGCGTGATGCTCTTTTCTTTGGAGCGGCTTTTTCTTCTGTTTCAGCAGCTTCAGCATCAGAAACTTCTAAGCCTTTTGCGGCCATTTCTGCCTGAACACCATCCAAAACAGCGTCAGAAACCAAATCACAATAGAATTGGATAGCGCGAATAGCGTCATCGTTGCCCGGAACCGGGAATTCAACTTCATTCGGATTAGCATTGGTATCAATAATACCAACAACAGGAATACCCAATTTTTTAGCTTCTTTAATAGCCAAAGATTCTTTAGGAGTGTCAATCACAAACAACATATCCGGTTGACCGCCCATATCTTTAATACCATCCAAAGTAACCGCTAATTTTTCGCGTTCTTTTTTCAGGTTCATAACTTCTTTTTTGGTATATCCTTCATAAGCGTTGTTAGCTTCCATTTCGTTAAGCTTGTTCAAACGGGAAATTGATTTATAAACCGTTTTCCAGTTTGTCAACATACCGCCCAACCAACGATAGTTAACATAATATTGACCGCAACGGCCAGCGCTTTCTTTAACAATGTCTTGAGCTTGACGTTTTGTAGCAACAAACAAAACTTTACCGCCGTTGGCAGCAACATCGCGAACAGCATTCAAAGCATTGTAAAGCATTGGATAAGTTTTTTGCAAATCGATAATGTGAATATTATCTTTTTTTCCGTAAATAAACGGAGCCATCTGTGGGTTCCAGCGACGAGCATGGTGTCCAAAGTGTACGCCGGCTTCAACCATTTGGCGCAAAGTAAAAGTAGGAAGTGTCATTTTTATATATCCTTTATTTTCCGGTTAAACCTCCGCAGACTTCGGCTTTTGACAGCACCGGAGCGAATAAGTTTGAGCTTGTCCGCCTGTCTGCGTGCGAAATTATAAAGCCGCACCATTGCGACTTCTGGCGTATTTTTAACATAAATCTATAAATTTGCAAGCATTTTTTATATTTTTTGCTGCTAAAAATTTTGTTGTTTACGGATTGGGGTTTTTGCTTGTTTTTTGCCGGAATGTTTTGTATTTTAAGAGCAATTTTACAGATAGTTTTGAGGTTGAAATGACAGATTTGTTTGACTCGTCCACCGCGCCGGCAAAAAATGAATATTCGGCGCAAGATATTGAAGTGCTGGAAGGCTTGGAGCCTGTCCGTCACCGCCCAGGTATGTATATCGGCGGAACGGATATTCAGGCTATGCACCACTTGGTTGCCGAAATTCTGGATAACTCAATGGACGAAGCCGTAGCCGGTTTTGCCAATCATATTGACGTGGTTATGAACGCCGACGGCACTGTGACAATCGCCGACAACGGACGCGGCATTCCGGTTGACGCCCATCCGAAATATCCGGACAAGTCGGCTTTGGAAGTTATTTTAACCACCCTGCACTCCGGCGGAAAATTCGGCGGCGGCGCATATAAAGTTTCGGGCGGCTTGCACGGCGTGGGACTTTCGGTGGTAAACGCTTTGTCCGAAAAACTGGTCGTGGAAGTGGCAAGAGAGAAAAAACTTTATCGGCAAGAATATTCTCGCGGCAAGCCGTTAACTCCGTTGGAACTTGTCGGCAATTGCCCTAACCGCCGCGGAACTTCCATAACGTTTAAGCCCGATGCCGAAATTTTCGAGGGTAATAACAAATTTATTCCTAACCGCATATATCGCATGGCGCGTTCTAAGGCTTTTTTATTTAAGGGAATTAAAATAAATTGGAGTTGCGCGCCCGAGTTGATTGCCAACGGCGAATCGACTCCGCAAAAAGCCGAACTCCATTATCCGAACGGATTGGCCGACTTTTTGAACATTCAAATCGGCGAGCGTAGCACTATTAACCGCGCGGCTTTTGTCGGCGAATCGGAACTTGCCAATAATGAAGGTCGGGTGGAATGGGCTATCACATGGCCGGTAGATGAAAATGGTTTTTCATATTCTTATTGCAACACGGTTATCACTCCTGAAGGCGGGACACACGAAACAGGATTTAGAGCCGCTTTACTCCGCGGCCTGAAAGAATATGGCGAAATGGCCGGTTTCAAAAAAATTACGGCTGTCACTGCCGAAGATTTTTTAAATAACGCCTGCTTAATGCTCTCCGTATTTATTACCGACCCGCAATTTCAAGGACAGACAAAGGATAAACTGACCTCGACCAAAGCTGTTCGTCTGGTGGAGACCGCCGTAAAAGATTCTTTTGACCACTGGATTGCTTCCGATGTGGAAAACGCCAAAGCTTTAATCGAATATGTGTTGGATAGAGCCGAAGCCCGCAAAAAGAAAAAAGAAGAAAAAGTTCAAAACCGCAAAGCCCCGACAAAAAAACTTCGTCTGCCGGGGAAACTTGCCGACTGCTCGCAAGCCGCCGCCGAAAATACTGAAATTTTTATTGTCGAGGGTGATTCCGCCGGCGGTTCGGCAAAACAGGGACGCGATCGCGTCACACAGGCCATTTTACCTTTGCGCGGTAAGATTTTGAACGTAGCCAGTGCGTCTTTGGAACGTATTTCACAAAACCAAGAAATTAAAGACATGATTGAAGCCTTGGGCTGCGGGGTTAAAGACAACTATAATGAAGACAATCTGCGCTATGAAAAAATCATTATCATGACCGATGCCGACGTGGACGGCGCGCATATTACCTCATTGTTAATGACGTTTTTCTATCAGCATATGCCAAAGTTGATTGAAAACGGACATCTTTATATCGCCACACCGCCTCTATATAAAATTGTGGCCGGCGGCAAAAACTATTACGCTTTAGACGATGAAGAAAAAGACAAAATTTTAGCAAAAGTGGTAAAAGGAAACGCTAAACCGGATATCAGCCGTTTTAAAGGTTTGGGAGAAATGAGCCCGCAACAGCTGAAAGAAACCACCATGGATAAAAACAATCGTATTTTGCTACGCGTGGTAATTCCAAACACTTCAACCGAAGAAGGGCGCGCCGAAGATTTTGAAACACGCCGTCAAGTTGAACGTCTGATGGGTAAAGATCCGGAACAACGTTTCCGCTTTATTATCGAACGCGCCAAATTTGTTGATAATTTGGATATTTAAACAAAAAAAGTATTGCAGTTTTTGACAAAATAGATTAGAGTTATGGACAATAATTTATAATTCTAATATTTTTGTGTTTATGGTTTTGAAAGTTTTTTGCGGTCATGTCGCAAATATTTTTATTCAGAAAGACTGGGCGATTTTAGAAATAAAAGTTTCCACGCGTCGTTTTTTGGATAAAAATGGTTGTCTGAGACAAAATCAATGGCCCGAGACTAACACTTGGCTTTATGTTGCAAAGTTTTGGGGATTTAATCTGTTTCACAATAGAGAAAAACTGGAACAGCTTAAACCAAACGACAGAGTCATGGTTTCCTATAATGGGATTAATTGCGAACAAATCAGCTTAAAAAAGCTCTAAAATAAAAAAGCCGCAAGCATCAACTTGCAGCTTTTTTATTTTACCAGTAATCTCCAAAGAACAAACCAACAACACTTTTAAGCATTTCGGAAATGATAAAAACAATCGTGAGATAAGACACTCCGGTCATAACATTACCCTCATGCACACTGGTTGCACCTCCCATAAATGTCACCGCGCCAAAACACATGACAAAAACGGCTCCGACCAGCAGAAAAAAGATATTCAGACCCCACAGCCACTTTTCTTTTTTCGTTTGAGAGCGCTCGGAGATATCCTTCGGATCATTAATAACTTTTCCTTCAAAAAGAAACCCTCGCTCGCCTTTCATCAGACGTTTGAGCAGCCGATAATTGTTGGAAGACACAACAAACGCCTGAGCAAGAGCAAAAAAGATTGTCAAGCCCACCAATGTTGTTTCCATCATAAGAATAAAGGATTGAGAAACCATACAAAAATAATTTTAAAAAACGACATAAAAATTAAATTTATTATGTATTGTAAAACAAAATTTTTTTTTGTCAATATTTTGCTTTTAAAATCCGGAATAAATATGATTGCCCCTTGCCTTTTATAAAGAGTAATGATAAAAACAAAAGCAAGTGTTTTGTTGGAGAAAAAGATGAAAAAGATTATTTTAACGGGCGACCGCCCAACCGGAAAATTGCACGTTGGACATTATGTCGGTTCACTGGCAGAGCGTGTAAAATTACAAAATTCTGGAATTTATGATGAAATTAACATTATGATTGCCGATGCGCAGGCATTGACTGATAACGCGGAACATCCGGAAAAAGTTCGCCAAAATATTTTACAAGTGGCGTTGGATTATTTAGCTTGCGGAATTAATCCCGAAAAATCGACCATATTTATTCAATCCATGGTGCCGCAATTAACAGAATTGGCTTTTTATTATCAAAATTTGGTGACGGTATCTCGTTTACAACGCAACCCGACAGTTAAAACCGAAATTCAGATGAGAAATTTTGCAACAAGCATTCCGGTCGGCTTTTTTTGCTACCCTATAAGTCAAGCCGCCGACATCACAGCCTTTAGAGCCACTGACGTTCCGGCTGGTGAAGACCAAGAACCAATGTTGGAACAATGCCGTGAAATTGTTAACAAATTTAACAGCGCCTATGGCGAAACTTTGGTTGAACCTAAAATTGTTTTGCCTTCTAATAAAGCTTGCCTACGGCTACCGGGGATAGACGGCAAAGCTAAAATGAGCAAGTCTTTGGGCAATTGCATATATCTGTCAGATGAACCAGAAGACATTCGGAAAAAGGTTATGTCCATGTTTACGGATCCCAACCATTTGCGGGTAGAAGACCCTGGGCAAGTAGAAGGCAATCCGGTGTTTATCTATTTAGACGCATTCAGTAAACCGGAACATTTTGCCGAATTTTTGCCAGACTATCAAAACCTTGAGGAGCTAAAAGCCCACTATCAACGAGGCGGTCTTGGTGATGTTAAAGTAAAAAAATTCTTGAATAACGTTTTACAAGCTGAGTTGGAGCCTATCCGCACCCGCCGCAAAATTTGGGAACAAAAGTTGCCGGAAGTTCTTGAAATTTTGAAACAAGGCAGTGCTGTTGCCGAAGCCAAAGCGGCATCCATGTTGGCTGACGTTCGCAAAGCTATGAAAATTAATTACTTTGACAGCGACGTTTTGCTCTAAAATCTTATTAATTTTTTAGATTGAGCACCGACATAACATCGGTGCTTTTCTTTATAAAAAAAGAAACGCCCGAGTTAGGAGCAAGGACGTTTCGGAGAAAAACCGCCGTAATGAGAGTGAAAACCGGCGATTTGTGGAAAAACGGTCAACTTAAACTTTGTGCGAGCCTAAGCTTTTCTGTTTTTCCAAACTCAGTAATATACCCAAGTGATTGAGTTGCCGTTTCCATCGGCAGAACAACCACCGGCCGCTTTAGCAACATTCATGGCACCATTTTTTGAGCACCAGTTTTCTGCGGTAGCACTTGTGCACCCAACCGCAAACGACGGTGCTGTGGATGTGTTCGCACCTGTAAGTGTGGCGCTGGCTAAAGCGGTGCCGGACTGACTAATGTTGTTGGATGCTTCATCAGAATCACCTCCTCCAGCAGCAACCTTACCCGTGATTTTCATTCCCACAAAACCAGATGAGTAACCGGACCCCCAGTCATTGGTTGCCAAAGTCACGCATGCTTCTCTTGGCAAACCACCCATGGTTAAAAAGAATCCTCTTTCTTTGCCGCTATCTGTACCGGCATCCATACCGGTAACTGTGGCTGCTCCAATCACAACTTTGCCCAAGAAAGCGTTTTGCAAACCATCATCATCTTTTGTTGGCGTCGCTGTAATTAATTCATCCGGCACCACGCCCATCTCCACAGCTGTTTTGTTGTTCAACCCGTTGTAATTTTGTTGCTGTGCGTACAAAGTTCTGATGTTGGTCACAATCATGGCAACGTTGTCCGCAACCTTGTTTGTTTTAAATTTATTCATGGCTTTTGAATAGCCGGCAATACCGCCGACGCTCAAAACACCAATAATAGCCAGCACACCCAACATTTCAATCATTGAACGACCGGACTGTTCTTCATATTTATAATTATTCATTGTTTTTCTCTTCCATAATTCTTGTTAATACAAAAAAAGCCACCGAAAGGCAGCTGGAAGTTGGAAACTACTGAATGAAAAATAGTGTAGCATATTAGCTATGTACATAGCCTATTTTGCTACCTTCCAGCCATATGACTAGAAGGTATATATGCAAATTTAACGTCCTTGCAAGACGTTCATTCCAGAGGCTTCCACACCCCAGACAGACTATCGCCCATCCATTTATTAGTATATCCGTAGATTTAAAAAAGTAAAGCAAAAATATTTTAAAATGGAAAAAGAGCTTTCCAAGCAATTGAAAAGCTCTCTTAAATTTATTTTATTACCGCATTGCTTGGTTTTGCCGCTGTTTTTGCAAAAATATTTTCTCAGCAATAGATTTTCCCGTAAATTCTTTTTCTTTTACCGCCAATTTATCTTCAACTTGTTTGTTTTTACGACGGATTTGCGCTTTTTCTACCTTTTCGGCGTTTTGCGGAACTGCCTGCACCGCTGATTTATTCGGCAGACCAATTAAGTTTTTCGCTGTTTCTATTTTCTTGACTACTTTGGTAAAAAGGGCAGAATGGGTTTCTTTTATTGCCTCACTTAAATTCTGCAATTCTTTCAACTCATCGCCATCGGACTCATTTTGTTTCAATTGCTGGATTTTATGAGTAATTTTTTCTTGTTCTTTATCCAGACGAACCCAAATCTTTTTACTTTCTCTTGTGCTATAATTGATCTCTTGTAGCATCTGTACTGTATATAAGTCTAGATTATCATCTTTTAACCGCGATAAAAAATATTGCTTATGGACGTTAGCAGCTCCTAACAAATTATTATCAACATACTCCTTATCATCTTTTGATAGCATTTTATAATATTTTTCTCCGCCTTTCTCTATCAGGACAGCAGTTAGAGCTGTATCGTCTAAATATTTTAGTCCGCTTTGTTCAAAATCTTTACGTGCTGTTGCTAAATACAACCCGCCCAAAAACTCTGGCTGGCTATACAAATACCTTTTTATACCAAATGCTTTCATCATGCGGCAAAACCGCTCATTCAAACCAAGCTTATATCCGAATTTCTCATGAGAATATTCACTTTTTTCCAAATCATTCATCACCGCTTGTTTTAGCTTGATATATCCTTTAGGTAAAATATTTATATTTTTTTCAGCTTGGGTTACGGCATTGCTCGTATCTTTATAATCGGGCATCATGCCATATAAATACATCATTTTTTTAATTAAATATCTGTCGATATATTTAGGATCCAGCACATCTAATATTTCTTTATGCGCCAAACCATAATTTTCGATTATTCGCTTATAAATAAATTCCCGTCTTTTTCTGTCTGTTTCTAAATTTACTAAAGAGCCTTGTTGTACAAGTTTTTCTACATAATCTGCCGCAAGCTCGAATTTATCAAATCTTTCATACATACCATCTTGACGGTTATAATGCTTGAAAGCAGAAGCCAGCAATTCTTCGGTGCGTTTTTTGTTTTCTGCCGAAATTTTGCCGAAACCATCAGGTTTTCCGACATTGGAGATAATACTTCCATTGTCTGTCAAGGCTAAGCCAAAAGCCAAATTTTCAGAAGAGAGACGTTCTCCTAAGGTGTTATTTATTTTATTAAGAAGTTTTCCCTGCGCGTATTTACGATAAACTTGCGCGACAACTTTAGGGTTTTGTTTAGCTAAGTCTATAAATTCATTCAGCCGCTCGTTGCTTTTTAGAGTTTTACTAATCAAACTTGCAACTACTTCGGTTTGAGTTTCGCTCAAATCAGCAAATACGGCAATATCCGCTAAAGCAACATTTTTATCAACAGAGAGATTCTTATACTGCGGATTTTCATCTGTCAACAGCCATTTTTTATAAGCACCGAGATTATTCGCGGTAATCTTTTTTATAGCTTTGCCTTTCACATCAGCAAGTATCCCCATTGCATTATCCTTTTTTAGTCCATTTCCGCCAATCTATCCGCTTGATCTTCGGCTATTAAAGCGTCAATAATTTCGCCCAACGCCTCACCGGAAACAACCTCATCTAATTTATACAAAGTCAAATTAATTCGGTGGTCGGTCACCCGCCCTTGCGGATAGTTATATGTCCGAATGCGTTCACTGCGGTCGCCGCTACCAACTTGCAATTTGCGCTTTTCCGAATAGCTGGCGTCAATGGCCTCTTTTTGACTGTCATACAATTTGGCGCGCAAGTGATTCATGGCCTTTTCTTTATTCTTAAACTGCGAACGATCGTCCTGACATTGCACGACAATTCCGGTTGGAATATGGGTTATACGCACGGCGGATTCCGTACGGTTAACGTGTTGCCCGCCGGCTCCTGACGCGCGGTAAACATCGATCTTCAAATCCGCCGGATTAATGTACATATCCACTTCTTCAATTTCGGGCAAAACCGCTACTGTCGCCGCCGATGTATGGACACGCCCCTGAGATTCCGTTACCGGAACACGCTGTACCCGATGCGCGCCGGACTCAAATTTCAGTTTGGCAAAAACATCTTTACCCGTGATTTTTGCCGAAGCTTCTTTATAGCCGCCCAATCCGTTTTCGTTAGAATCGAGAATTTCAAATTTCCAACCTTGTTTTTGCGCATAACGCTGATACATTTCAAAAAGAACTGCCGCAAACAAGGCCGCCTCATCTCCGCCTGTGCCGGCTCTGACTTCCAATATGGCGTTTTTTTCATCATCAGCTTCTTTGGGTAACAACAAAACGCGAATTTCTTTTTCCAATTCGGGAAGCTGTTCTTTTATTTCATAATATTCAGCTTCAGCCATTTCTCGCATTTCTTTATCCAAGGTCGCATCGTCCATCATGGCCTTATCATCTTGCATGGCTTTTGCGTGCTTCTTATAATTTTCTATGGCAGACACCACAGGCTCCAAAACGGATAACTCTTTGTTCAGTTTAACCAATTCATCTGAAGAAATATTGGTGGAAAGCAGTGCTTGCACTTCTTCATAGCGATTAACAACGTTAGCCAATTTTTCTTCAAAGTTCATTATCTTATTTCCTCAATCAAATGATTAAACTCAACATTTTTCTGTTCGCCGCTATCCAAATCTTTAAGCGTCGCTTCGCCTTTGGCCAGTTCATCCGAACCAATAATCACAGCCTTAAACGCGTTTACCTTGCTTGCTTTTGCCATGCGTTTTTTCATGTTTCCGCTATAACTCTGCTCAACACGGAAGCCCGCACGACGCAATTGATTGGAAATCTCCAAAGCTTTGTCTTCAGCATCTTCACCCAATGGAATAACCGCAACCGGACGCGACATTTCCACATCCTCGGCCAACAACATGGCTAAACGCTCAACACCACAAGCCCAACCAATTCCGGCAACATCTCCGCCACCCATTTGGGCAACCAAGCCGTTGTAACGTCCACCGGCCAAAACTGTTCCTTGCGCCCCCAATTTATCTGTTGTCAATTCAAAGACCGTATGCGAATAATAATCCAGTCCCCGAACCAAGCGATTGTTCACACGATATTTAATACCCAGCAAATCCAATCCGTGCAATACCTGTGCAAAAAACGCTTTAGACGCTTCATTCAAACTATCGGCATATAACGGAGCGTTTTCCACCACCGCTTTATCGCAATCCTCTTTAGAATCCAAAACCCGCAAAGGGTTGCGCTCCAAACGCGCTTTACTGTCTTCTGAAAGTTCGTCATAATGCTCCTTCAGGTACGCCACTAACTTTGCACGATAGGCGTCACGGCTTTCCGCGTCTCCCAAAGAGTTTATTTCAACTGTTATTTGTCCGTTCAAACCAAGTTTTTCTAAAAATTCATAAGCCATAGAAATGACTTCCACATCGGCTTGCGGCGCCTCAACTCCCAAGAGTTCGACCCCAAACTGAGTAAACTGGCGTTGTCTTCCTTTTTGCGGGCGTTCATAGCGAAACATTGGACCGGCATAATAGAATTTCACCGGCAAATTTTGTTGCATTCCGTTTGAAACAAACGCACGAACCACACCGGCAGTGCCTTCGGGACGCAAAGTTAAGCTTTCTCCGCCTTTGTCATTAAAACAATACATCTCCTTTGTCACAATGTCTGACGTATCTCCTAAATTGCGGGCGAAAACTTCCGTAAACTCAAAAATCGGTGTTTCTATTTCTTCAAATCCATATTTTTCAACCACAGAAGAAGCTTCTTGAACAACCTTCTTCATTTTTCTTTTAGCCGCACCATATAAATCATATGTGCCGCGAACACTTTGTATTTTAGACATTTCTATTCCTGTTTTTGCTCTGGTAAAATGTATTTATCCAGACTTATGTTTGTTTGTTTCATGGCCGATGCCACTTTTGTCAGCTTGCCGTCAACATACAAATTGACATTGTAATAGCGTCCGACAGAAAGAATAATCCCCGCTTCATTCGGCACGTCATATTTAAAGCCTTTGCTATAAATACCGCTTAATAAAACTTTATCACCTTGCTTTAATTCAAGCCATGACGGTCCGACCAAAACAATTTGGATATGAGGTGCCGCCGCTATTTCTTCTTCTTTGGCATCTGCTTTAATTTGCGGCGTTTCGGCATTTGAAGAAACTTTGTCAGAAATCTCATTCTGAACCGGCTTAGCTTCTTCTGCTTCCGCTGTTTCAGCTTTGAGTTCGTTTCCTTCCAAGGTTTCCGCGATAATTTCATCTTCTGACACCGGAGTATCATTGTCTTCAATAATCACAGGTTCCGGCACAACATTGTCAATTACTACGTCTTGAGAATCTTCTTTGGCCTTTTGCTGATTATAAGAAGAAACGCTTGTCCAAAAAATAAAAATAACAACCAAACCGGCCAAACCCAATAAAATATGCTTTAATGACGGGCCGCCGTTTTCCATAGGCGCATTAGTGGAAACAGACATTTCTTCCGCTTCATCCTCTTGTTCCGGATAGGCCGTTTGACGATAAGCCTGCACAATTCGAGCGGCGTTCATGTCCAAATAATTGGCATAGCTACGGACAAAACCCAGACAATATGGAATCGGCGGCAACTTTTTGCTGTCCATACTTTCAATCGCTTCTAAATAAACTTTGCGAATACACAAATCTTTTGAAACATCACTCAGGGTTTTCCCTTTTTTCAACCGAGAATTTCGCAACAATTCCCCTATATTTTGAGCATCTTCCATGTCATCCATCTTATTCACCTTGCTGTCTTTTCACATAATTGAGGGTGGTTATAGCATATATTTCAATCGATTGCAATACCATGATCATAGGCGTATGACAATAATTGCGGACGAACGCTTGTTTTTGTAGATTTCAGCAAGCTACGAATATAATCCGAAACATCTTCATTTTTCATGCTGATAATCATTTTTTTTACAGGCGCATACGCGGCTCCCGATACAGATAAATTTCGATATCCCAAACCAATCAAAGCCATTGCCTCCAACGGATTGCTGGCCATTTCACCGCAAACAGAGCAATAAACTTTATATTGACCGGCTTTATCCACAATTGTTTTCATCAATTTTAAAAACGGAGCAGATAAAACATCATATCGAGCTGTCAACCGAGGATTTCCACGGTCACACGCATAAATAAACTGGTACAAATCATTGGTGCCGACAGACACAAAATCCACTTCTTGCAAAATTTCATCCAATTGAAATAAAACAGACGGAACTTCTATCATAATCCCGACATTTACTTTTTCAGCCGTCGGACGTCCTCTAAGTTTTTCGCGCTCATATTCTAAGAACAAAGTTTCTTTAGCTTCTTTAAACTCTTCAAGCGTTGAAACCATCGGAAACATTACATTAAGTTCTTTACCGGCCGCCGCTCGCAACATGGCTCTGATTTGCTGCCGCAGAATAGAGCGCCTGTCTAAAGTTATGCGGATAGAACGCCAACCGATTGCCGGATTATCTTCTTTAATTTCCCCCCAATAGGGTAAAAATTTATCGGACCCCACGTCTAAGCTACGAAAAATAATTTTTTTATTTCCCAACGCCTCAAACAAACGGCGATATTGTTTTCGCTGACTTTCAACATCCGGCATCTTATCTGCCGACATAAAAGTTATTTCTGTTCGATACAAACCGATACCATCGCAATGCGTCGGCTTAATATAATCATAATCCAAATCCAAACCATAGTTGAGAGCCAAATTAATTTTAATATCATCCAAGGTCTTGTTCGGCTTAACACTCAAAGTCTCCAAATTTTCAAAAACTTTTTGCAAACCTTCAGACTTTTTTTGATATTCCGCCACCAGAGAATCTGACGGATTTGGATATAAAACGCCTTCATTGCCGTCAACAGCGACTGTTTCGCCAGACTTGACCTCTTTTAAAACACCATATATTTTTGCAATAACCGGAATATTTAAAGCTTTTGCCACAATAACAACATGCATTGTCGGCGAACATTCTTCTATAACCAACGCTTTAATTTTACTGTAATTGTAATCCATTAAATCGGCTGGTCCCATTGTTTGAGCAATAACAACAATGTCTTCATCCCCAGAAATAAATTCCTGTTCTGCCTCACCGCCGATAAACGCCCGCAAACGATCGGAAACATCCCGTAAATCATACAATTTTTCTTTAATATACGGATCACTGGTTGCGGAAAGTTTACTCCACATATCTTCATAAACATGCTCAACCGCCGCTTCTGCGGTGTAGCCCTTGGCTATGTCCGCGCTAATTTTTTTATACCAACCTTTATCCGTGGCAAACATTCTGTATGCTTCCATAATATCCGTGGTATTGCCTATATAATTGCCGGCCTGAGCAATTTTTCTATCAATGGATTCAACCATTTTACGGCGACCTTCGGCAAGTTTTGATTGTTCAAGTTCTATATTGTCCGCAAAAATATTAATCAATTCGCGTTGCCGATAATGCAAAACCGCTTTACCAACGCCATATCCTTTGTTCATGCTGACGCCGCGCAACAATTCACGAACAACAATTCCTTTTTCTCGAATAATCTGATTTTTATAATCATCAAAATCTCGAGCTGTCAACAAATCCACCAACGGAAGACTTAAAGTTTCTGCTTCTTCAATTTGGCTGTCATTATAACCTGATTTGCTCTTTTTTATTAAAACAAAGACGCCAATCGTCATATGCAAACGGGTTATCGGAATACTTATCAACGACCGGTTATTTTTTTTATCAACTGAAGTTTTAACAATTTTCGCCGACGCACTTTCTCCAATCGCGCCTTCATCATATCGAATATTGGTTTTGTAATTTTGCGCCTGATACTGCCCAATCAGTTCTAAATAATTTTCGTCAACTGTCGCATACAAAAGCGTTTCATCCACTTTTAGCGAAGAAGAAAGCATTTTTAGAATATTATGAATTTTTTCAGGCATTCCTGTTTTATTTGAAAGTTCTTCATTAATTGCTTTTTGAACAGCTAAAGCCTCGCTGACAATACCCGAAGTATTCATTTTTATCCCTGTGTATTTCTAAATTATAGTTGCAACCATACTTTTACTGTTTATACTATTTTTCATCTTATGTAAACATAAAAAAAGGAGAATAAAATGGCAAATACATATAAACGCGGGCAAAATGACCGTCGCCCTTGGGGCACATGGGAGGTTATTGACTGCGGCGACGGTTTTTGCGTCAAGCACATTATGGTGGAACCTAACGGAATTTTATCATTGCAACTACACCACGGACGCGCCGAACATTGGAATATTGTCCGCGGCGTGGCAATGGTTACGCTTGGAGAAAAAATTATAGAAAAAAAAGTCGGCGAATCCGTGTATATTCCGGTAGAAACCAAGCACAGAATCCAAAATAATTCTGCCGAACCAATGGAATTTATTGAAGTTCAGGTCGGCGAAAACCTTGATGAAAACGATATTGTCCGATTTGAAGACAAATATGGTCGCACAAAATAAACTTTTATGTGCATAAATCAGAATCCCTCTTGAAGTTTTTTAAAGGTTAATGAATCCTTAACAAAAAGTTCGGAGGGATTTTTTATGTTAAACAATTTTGATTATTCAACAATGCAAACCGGTGATATTATTGTTTCAGCCTGTCAGGAATTGTTGGAAGAAAATGAAACGCGTTGTGAATTGTGGGGCTATATGTTGCGTATTGAAAACAATTCTAACGAACGCATTCGTTTAACCTCCAAAGATGTTTGCATTACCGATGAACTTGGAAACAGCAAGTGTTTGTCCGCCTTGGGTTTTAACGGCGAATTACCTGATTTGGAACCTGGTGAATGTTTTGAATTTGAAGACACCGCTCAACTCAATGGTGCCGCCGCGGTTATTTACGGATATTGCAAAGCCGTCACCACAAAAGGAAAAGAACTCAAAATCAAACTTCCCGTTATCAATTTGAGTTCTTCTAAAAATATTTCAACTTGTTTTTGCTGATTAATATTCCGTAATTGTGTTATTTCCTTTAATGTACATATTCAAATATTTATGAATATTCATTTCTATATGTTCGTCAAACGCGTTAAACAATTTTACCACCATTTCATTCCAATATTTTTCTTTATCTTCAATATTGGTATCTATCGGCATGCTTAATTCACGATAGGCCTCTACTGAAGTCTGTGCCGAAGATTTGTTGTCAACAACTCGTAACAACACGCTTAAATTGGCGTGATATTTTAAGCGGTCTTTTTGTAATAATTGTTCCGATTTTTCTTCTTTTTCTGTGACACTGGCGTCTTTAATAATAAATTCTGCCACTCTGTCCGAAGAAAAATCAACCGCGTCTAAACGCTCGTCCGCCCAAGTTTTGGCTGTTTTTTCAATTGAAATAGGAAATAAATGTTCAACATTCGGGCGAGTAAACGATGGTGAAAATTCTGATTTAACTTCAATTTTTTTAACAGTGAGTTCAATCGGTTTTTTATTATCAAAGTGCAAATCACTGTATTTTTCCGGTGCCGCTTCGTCATTGTTCATTGTAGAACATGCGCTCATTAGGCTGACAAAAGAAATTGCACAAAACATTTTTAAGAAGTTTTTCATATTATTTTACCCCATAAATTGAACCTATTCTTTAGATTGAATTTACAGGGTAAAGTTTAAGATATGCTTAAAAATTATTTTTAATGTTTCAAAAGTTCTCCTTTGTCAAAGGAATAAACTTGTCCGCAGAAATTGCAAGTTGCGGTAATTTTACCATCCTCAATCATTGCATTGATGTCATCTTCTTTCATTGAACTCAAAGTGTTCAAAAGTTTTTCACGACTGCAACGGCAACCAAAATAATATTCATTTGCTTTTACGACCCGTACCTGATGTTCATGGAAAAGACGATACAAAATATCATCAGCCGACAGTTTTTCATCAAACATTTCCGCCACTGTCAAACTATCAAGCAAAATTTTATCCTCATTCCACTTTTCCGCCAATTCATCGTCTGTTTCGGTCAATTCGTTTCCGCCCTTGGTCGGCATTTTTTGGATTAAAATCCCCGCAGCTTGCCAATAATCGCCTTTTTTGTTCAAATATAAATGCAAGTGCGTGTCAATTTGTTCAGAATATTTGAAATAGCGCAAAGCACAAGCTTCTAACGTATTGCCTTGCAAATCGACAACACCTTGATACAAATCCGTTCCTTTGCCTTGGTCAATGGTAAAAATCAAACTGCCTTTTCCCAGCCAAAAAGGCGTTGCCTCTAATTCACCCTCAGTCTTGCGCAAGATTTGAGCCTCTTTCATTTTCTGTTCATCAAAACGTGCCGTCGCGCGCACTTTTCCGTCTGAAGTGACATCGGCAACCAAATCAGAAACAGGACCATTGCCCTGAATTTGCAATGTAAACAAGCCATCAAACTTCATAAGACTGGCCAACATCACACCTAATGCCGTTGTTTCGGCCACAGCCGCGCCGACGTTATCCGGATATTTATGATGGGAAAACACTTCGGCCAAAACATTATCCAAGCGCACGAACCGTCCGCGGAAGGCGTTGTTATCCAAATTAAAGGAAACACATTTATCTTTATTCATCTTTTAAAAACCTCTTTGTGATTAAACTAATGTTCTATTATGCAAAATTTAGGGTGAAAAAGGAGATATTTCAAGTGAGTTACGAAAATTATCCCGAAACAGAACAACCCAAACGCAAACGTCCGGCAAAAAAAATTACCCAACAGCGTTTGAAAAACATTGGTTTGTATTATTTAAAACGTTTTGAATCTTCGGTAGAAAACTTGCGTTTGGTCTTGCAAAAACGCGTCAATCAATATGCCAAAGAGAATCCGGAATTTAACAAACAAGAAGCTTATCAATGGGTGGAAAATGTTTTGACGGAGTTTGAAAAACTTCATTATTTAGACGATGACCGCTTTACAGAAATCAAAGTTCGACATTACCTTTCTATCGGTAAACCGGCTCGCTATATTCAAAACAAACTGCGTGAAAAAGGTATTGCCAACGCGCAAATTACCGAAATGCTAGAAGATTTGGATTATAACCCGCGAGAAATGGCTCTAAAATTGGCAAAACGCAAAAAAATAGGACCTTTCCGCTCTGATGAAGAAGCCCGCAAACTGAATCGGCAAAAAGATATGGCAACCTTAATCCGCGCCGGTTTTGATTATGATGTGGTGTCGGAAATTATGGAAATTGACTTTATTGCCGATGATACGGATGATGATTTATAATGGTTTGCATACGATAAATCTGCTCGCTTAAAACAGCCCGCATCAGCATGTGCGGCAAAGTTAGTTTGCCAAAAGAGAGAATTAAATCAGCTTTGTCACGAGTAGATTGCAAATGCCCATCCGCACCACCTATTAAAAAACAAATTTCCGAACAGCCGTCAAGAATCCAATGTTCAACTTTAGACGCCAATTCCATACTGGAAATATTTACACCGCGTTCATCCAGTACAATCACTTTAGCCCCGTTTGGAATCGAGTTTTGCAAAAATTTCGCTTCGTCTTCTTGAGAGGAATTGTCTTTTTCTTTAACAATCACGTCCCAGCCCGAACGTTTGACATATTCGGCAATTATCGCCGCTTCCGGCGAGCCGTGTTTACATTTTCCGATAGCTAAAATCAACGCTTTCATTTGCTTTCTCCAATTTGAAAAAAATAATACAAACTTTTCCCTAACATTACAAGAAAACGTAACAAATAATACATAAAAAAGATTTTTAATAATATATTAAGCTTGTTATTTTATGTTTATTTTCAACAAAATTTATTACTTTAAAGAGGAAAGAAAGATGAAAAATAAGCTTAGCAAAGGTCTCTCTCTCTGTAAATCCTAAACATTCGATTTCAGAGCGTTTTAAAGCTTCTACACGCGGTTTTCGCTACTTTTTGAAAAAATTTGAGTCAGGGCGGAATCCCCTATTCTCCGTCATTCTCGGACACACTTTAAATGTCATTCTCGGATTTATTCCGAGAATCTATGCAAAACACTCTTCTGTTGATACTCGGGTCACGCCCGAGTATGACAGGGACTTGATGGTAGATTCTCGGGACAAGCCCGAGAATGACCATAAACGGAGTCTTATCAAGGGCTTGGATGTCGTGCGTCAATGCGCCGCACTTTTGGAACGACGTGTACAAAGTAGTACACAAGTGAGAAAAGCGCAAGCAGTGACCAGACAGACAAAGGAATGTATTGAAACCACGGAGAGTGGTGTAGATAAAGTGGTTTCTAGTTGCGAAAAAAATCCTAACACCTTACTTGAAAACTTGGATAGCGTGCGTGAGTGCGCCGGAATTTTTAAGCGACGTGTACAAAAAGAGTACACAAGCGCGAAAATTTCAAGCAGACACCAGCTAAACGAGTTTACCCTTGGGCGAAGTATGATTGAAATGTTGGGTGTTCTGGCCATCATCGGGGTATTGAGCGTTGGCGGTATTGCCGGTTACTCCAAAGCCATGGAAAAAATAAAAATAAATAAAACACTTAGCACATATAACACTTTGATGTTTGGATTTTTTCAACACATAGATGATATACGGAAAATTCCAGATGACGATGTTTCATCTCCTTACGCATTTTCTGATTTACTGGTTGCACTTGAACTTGTACCACCTTCTTGGAGACGTGGCGGAAAATGGTTAGCAGATGATTTTGGAAATAGAATCAGAATTTATCCGAATTATATTGAAATACTTTTTGAGAACTATACAATGTCAAAAAGTAAACAAATTTCTTTTTGTCGTGAGTTTTTTTATACTCTTGCCAAAGGCTATCATAATGAATTATACGGAGCTTATATATGGAGACAGGGAAAGAACACAGAAATTTTTTATTATGGCAGCAAATTTTGCGGTAACACATTACCCTGCCTACGAAATATGACGTATGACGACGTAAATAATCAGTGTCAATTATGTGGAAAAGACAGCAATAAATCATGTTCTTTAGTACTGTATTACTAATACAAAAAATGTGCTCTGCTTATTTCTAAACAAAGCACATTCGGATAAAAGAAAACAGATTATTCTTTTCGCAAATTAGCCGCGGAAGTCCACATTTTTTCCAAATTATAAAACTCCCGAACTTCCGGACGGAAAATATGCACAATCACGTCAAACGCATCAATCAAAACCCAATCGGCTTTGGTTTCACCTTCTACCGAACAACGATGTCCGGCGGCTTTCAAAGCTTCTTCAATTTTTTGCGCAATAGAGGCAACGTGACGATTTGAAGTACCGCTAGCCACCACCATATAACCGGCTATTGAAGTTTTGCCTTCCAAATCAATCACTGAAACATCTTCAGCTTTCATATCATCCAAAGCTTTTGTAATTATATCCAATACTTTTGTATCTTTTTTTGCCACAATTTTACTCCTTTAATTAGTCCAACGGAGACCAAGGTTTTGTTGGTTGCTCCGTTATTGGAGCGTCATTTATTATATTTTCTGTTTTTGCTTTTTGTTTATGTATAACAAACTTATCCACAGCTGATAAACAATCATTCAGATTTTTACCGGCAACAGCCGAAATTGCAAAAACCTGATTTTTGGTTACTTTCCGCAGAGCCGAAAGTTTATCGGCAATTTCTTCATCGGTTAAGGCATCGCATTTGTTTAACGCCACCACTTCGGCTTTGGTTTTCAGTTTATCGTTATACAATTCCAACTCTTTGCGAATCGTCAAATAATCGTTGACAACATCCTCTGATGTGCCATCCAACAGGTGTAAAAATACCGAACAGCGCTCCACATGTTTCAAAAATCTGTCACCCAGACCAACACCTTCATGAGCCCCTTCAATCAACCCCGGAATATCAGCCAACACCAATTCCTTGCCATTTATCCAAGCCACACCCAAATGCGGATGCAAAGTTGTGAACGGATATGAGGCAATTTTCGGGCGAGCCGATGTAACTGCTGACAAAAAGGTGGATTTACCGGCATTAGGCAAACCAATTAAACCAACATCGGCAATAATTTTTAAGCGTAGCCATACCCAAATTTCTTCTCCAGGAGTTCCCGGACCGGCATAGCGCGGAGCCTGATTGGTGGAACTTTTAAAACGCGTATTTCCCAAGCCGCCTTTACCGCCACGGGCAATCAAAAAACGCTCTTCAGGTTTTACCATATCAGCAATCACTGTTTCACCATCTTCGGCCACAATTTCGGTGCCTACCGGAACTTTGATGATTAAATCTTCGCCCTTGTAGCCGGTCATTTCCGACCCCATGCCTTGTTGACCTTTTTGCGCCTTAAAATGTTGTTGATAGCGAAAATCTATCAGCGTGTTCAAATTTTCCACTGCCTCAAAATACACGCTACCGCCATCACCGCCGTCACCGCCGTTCGGACCGCCAAACTCAATAAACTTTTCGCGCCGAAAAGCCACACAACCTTTGCCGCCATCGCCAGCTTTGATATATATTTTTGCCTGATCTAAAAACTTCATGCTTTTTCCTTTTGTTTTAAGGTCAGATAATACGCCTTAAATAAAAAATAAAGGGGCATAACCGCCCCTATTTTAACTCTTCTGCAAAATTATTCAGCAACAACAGAAACGTAAACTTTATCGTCTGCTTTTGTTTTGAACTCTACTTTGCCTTCAGATGTTGCAAAAATTGTGTGATCTTTGCCGAGGCCTACATTCTGTCCCGGATGATATTTTGTTCCGCGTTGACGAATGATGATGTTGCCAGGGATAACAGCTTCACCGCCGAATTTTTTAACACCCAAACGGCGACCTTCAGAGTCACGACCGTTGCTGGAACTACCGCCAGATTTTTTATGTGCCATAACGTTATCTCCCTAAATTATTTCTCGCATACATCAGTAATTTTTACTAATGTAATGTTTTGTCTGTGACCATTTTTACGACGATAGTTCTGTCTTCTTTTCTTTTTGAAAACAATAACTTTTGCGTCTTTAGCTTGTTTCAAAATCAAAGCTTTAACACTGGCACCGGCAACTAATGGAGTACCGATTTTTTCACCCAAAGCCAAAACTTCGTTGAAAACAACTTCTTTACCTTCTTCACCGGCGACTTTTTCCAACTTAACAACGTCACCAGTTGTTACGTTATATTGCTTTCCGCCTGTTTTTATTACTGCGTACATATTCTTCACCTAATTTTATTTAAACATAAAACATTGGCTTGTACTATACATAAGTTTTTGGCTCTGTCAACAGGAAAATAACTATTTTTTAAAATTTTGCGTTTCAAAAATCTTTTCACTTTAAATATATATTGTCTTGTCAAGCATATTAAGCTTGAAAATTTTATTTTTGCAAGCTAAATATTGGGAAAGATAATTTATGAGGTGCTGAAATGTATGACGTCTATAAAATTAGAAAAGATTTTCCCGTTTTAAATGAATTAATCGAGAATAAACCATTTGTTTATTTAGATACGTCGGCATCCGCTCAAAAACCTCAGCAAGTTTTAGATAAAATGATGCAGATTTATCAAACAACGTACGCAAATCCCCATCGCGGCAGTTACTTGATTTCAGAAAACATGACCACGGAATATGAACAAGCCCGCGAAATTGTCCGAAAATTTATCAATGCCCATTATGCCCGTGAAATTATCTATACACGCAATGCTACCGAATCGATAAATTTGGTGGCATCCTCATGGGGAAGTGAAAATTTAAAGCATGGCGATGAAATTTTAATCTCCCAAGCCGAACATCACGCCAATTTGGTTCCTTGGCAGCATATTTGTCAGGTTACAGGTGCCAAACTTGTGGTTTTTCCGGTTTCTGACAAAGGCGAATTTTTGGAAGAAGAATTTGAAAAATGTTTAACCCCAAAAACAAAGATGGTCGCCGTTACCGCAATGTCTAATGTTTTGGGCACAATTTTTCCGGTTAAAAAAATTACGGATGCCGCCCACAAATTGGGGGCAACCGTTTTAGTCGATGCTTGTCAATTTGCCGTTCATCATAAAATAGATGTGCAAGATATTGATTGCGATTTTTTGGCATTTTCAGCCCACAAAACTTATGGTCCAAGCGGCGTCGGCGTTCTTTATGGTAAAGCAAATATTCTAAATAAAATGCCGCCTTATCAGTTTGGCGGGGACATGATTGATAATGTGACATACGAAAAAACCACTTTTACTGATATTCCGGCTCGTTTTGAAGCCGGCACTCCCGCTTCGGTGCAAGCCATCGGCATGGCCGAAGGACTAAAGTATATGATGAACCTTGGTCTAGACAATATTGAAGCCCACGAAAAAGACTTGGTTAATTATACAACTCAAAAACTTTTGCAAGTTCCCGATTTGAAAATAGTCGGCACAGCCAAAGAAAAAGGTGGTGTTTTCAGTTTTGCCATTAGAGATATTCATCCTCAGGATTTGGCATTTGTCTTAAACAAAGAAAATATAGCCATACGAACTGGACACCACTGCGCTCAACCAATAGTCAACCGCATGGGATACACCTCGCTGGCTCGTGCCTCGCTGGGGCTTTATACAACAAAAGAAGATATTGACGCATTGCACAACGCCTTGCTTAAAGCTGAAAAATTTTTTAGAGAAAACTAATGTCAGAAAACGCCAAAGAAAATAATCAAGCCAATGAAAACACCATCGGTGCGACGGAAAGCCGTTTATTACAAGCGATGAGCGTCGCCAATGAAACCGAAACTTCTCCGCAAGAATTGCCGGAATATATTGCTTATGCCGGAACAGAACTGGCTAAAGACACTCAAAAGGCTAAAATGTATGATATTGTTGAAAAAATCCGAACAGTATCAGACCCTGAAATTCCTCTTAATGTCTATGACATGGGATTGATTTATAAAATTGATCAAAAAGATAACGGAAACATCTATATTGAAATGACTGTAACCGCCCCGACTTGCCCAATTGCCGGAGAATTGCCGCAACAGGTGGCAAATGCCGTGGCAGAGGTTGCCGGAACAGGGATAATTGAGGTGAAAATTGTTTGGGAGCCGGCTTGGACACCAGAAAAAATGACTGACGAAGCTAAAGAAATGTTGGAGTTAATTTAATGACTATTGATGAACTCATAGATAACTTTTCTTTTTTAGACGGTTGGGAAGAAAAATATCAATATGTGATTGATTTGGGGCATAAATTAGAACCTTTGGATGATAAATTCAAAACAGATGACTGGAAAGTTAAAGGCTGTCAGTCTCAAGTTTGGCTTGTACCTCAGATAAAAAACGGAATTTTTCATTTTATGGGAGACAGCGACGCCATTTTGGTTAAAGGAATTATTGCTATTGTCTTGATGATTTACAACGATAAAACGGCGGAAGAAATAAAAGATATTGATGTTGCTGAGATTTTTATTAAACTAGGATTAGAAGAAAATTTAACTCCCAGCCGCCGCAACGGCATGTTGTCCATGGTTGAAAAAATCAAGCAATATGCCACAGCCTAAAGAAAGAATAACATGAATATTCACGAATATCAGGCAAAAAAAATTCTAGCCGAACACGGAATTTCTATTCCTGCCGGAGGAATTGCTTATACCCCGAATGAAGCAAAACGTGTTGCCTTGAGTCTGACTTCTCGAGGTCCGTGGATGTTGAAAGCACAAATTCAATCAGGCGCCAGAGCATCTGGACATTTTATTGAACGCGAAGCCGGTCATAAAAGCGGCATCCGTCAAGTTACGCAAATTTCAAACATAGCTTATGAGACAACACAAATGCTCAACAACACTCTGGTTACCGAACAAACCGGACCAGAGGGAAAACTTGTTAGTAAGGTTTATGTCGAAGCCTTTAAAAAAGTGAAAAAAGTTTTTTACGCCGGAATGGTTATTGATTGCGCAATTCCCGCCATTACTCTGCTTATATCCGAGGTTATCAACCAGAACATTATTAAAGTGGCCACAACGGAAGAAGATAAAATTCTTCGTATCAATTTAAAATACGGAGAAGAGTTTTCAGAATCTCAAATAATAAAGATTCTAGATTTTTTATCATTGGATAAATCATTTCTAGCAAACTTTTCCGACTTTTTCTCAAAACTTTACCACACTTTTATTCATTTGGACGCGCAAATGATAGAAATTAACCCTGTCGGAATTATGAGAGATAAATCACTCATCGCTCTTGATGCCAAAATAAATTTTGACGACAAGGCGTTGTTCCGACATCCAGATGTGTTGTATATGCAAGATGATTACGAAGAAAGCATCCGTACATTGCGAGCGCAAAAATTTGGCTTTCAATACAGTGAATTTGAAGGAAACATCGGTTGCATTGTTAACGGAGATGGTTTGGCGCTAGAAGCTTTGGATCTTATTAAAGCTAAAAAGGGCAGCATCGCCTGTTTTTTAAATATTAAAGGCGGCGTCGATAAAGATAAAATAGCGACAGGCATTAAAATAATTATGACGAATCCTCGTGTGGAAGGAATCCTCATCAATGTTCTTGGCGGTTTTTTGCGCTGTAACTTAATTGCCGATGGTATTTTGGCGGCAACGCAAGAAGTTGGGCTCAATGTTCCGCTTGTTTTGCGTCTGGAAGGCACAAACAAAGAAGAAGCTCAAAACATTCTGTCTCAATCCAATCTGCCGATTATTTTTGCAGACAATATGGACAGCGCCATAAACATATTGATGAAACAAATGGAGATAAACGACTAATGTCTATTCTGGCGAACAAATATT
The DNA here is from genome assembly GCA_934254675.1 of uncultured Alphaproteobacteria bacterium. Classification (GTDB taxonomy): domain Bacteria; phylum Pseudomonadota; class Alphaproteobacteria; order RF32; family CAG-239; genus RUG410. The sequence goes on from CAKQLP010000007.1 coordinate 85,036, forward strand.
CACGCGTTTTAATTCAAGGCATAACAGGAACTCAGGCTTCTTTTCATGTCAAGCGTTCTTTAAGTTATGGCACAAACATTGTTGCCGGAACATCCCCTAAATTTAAGGGAACAGAACATTTAGGCATTCCGGTTTTTCACAACGTTGCCGAAGCGGCAGAACACACCCCCATTGACGCTTCGCTTTTATTTGTTCCCGCAACCGCATTGAAAAATGCTCTTCAAGAAGTTATTGCGGCACAAATACCTTTAGCCGTATCTATTGCCGATGGCGTTCCTCTTCATGATATGCTTGAGATAAAAGCTATGCTTAATGATTCAGACACCATGCTCATTGGTCCAAACACCCCCGGAGTAATTACGCCGGAAGAAGCCAGACTAGGTATTTTTCCTGAAAATATACATCATAAAGGCTGCGTCGGAATTGTCTCACGCGCTTCGACCTTAACTTATGAAGCCGTTATAGAGACAAATCTTGCAAATTTAGGACAATCCACCGTTATTGGTATTGGCGATGACATGATAGTTGGAACAGATTATAGAAAACTCATCCAACTTTTTCATGAAGACGACGAGACAAAAGTTTTAATTTTAATCGGCAAATCGGACAGCATGTACGAACAGTTGGCGGCGGAATATTATCGCTCTCTTGTCAACAAAAAACCTATTATTGCTTTTGTCGCAGGCGAATCCTTGCCGTTTGGTCATAACATGGGATATGCCGGAGATATTTTGACACGCGGACGAATTACTGTCCAAGACAAAAAACGCTTAATGCGGGATGCCGGCATGTTGGTTGTTGATAGAATCAGCCAAATTCACCTTGCTTTGCAAGAATTGGAACTTTAAATGCCGTGGTGGAATCTTCTTATTAACTTTATTTTACCGCCAAGATGTATAAAATGCGGCAAAATTTTAAGTGAACATAACGGACTGTGTCACGATTGTTTCAGCAAAATTCAATTTATCAGCGCGCCATATTGCGCTTGTTGCGGTCGTCCATTTTTTAATGAATCCGGTTTAACCTTTGGAAAGAAACAACTTTGCGGACAATGTCTCCAGCAAAAGAAACATTTGTTTGTCATGCAAAGGTCGTCCTTTATCTATGATGACGAATCGAAAAATTTGATTTTAGATTTTAAATTCAAAGACAAAACTGTTTATGCCGAAACTTTGGCCGGAATGCTTTTTACCGCCGGACATGATATTTGGCTTCAAAAACCGGATGTAATCATTCCCGTTCCCATTCATGCTTTAAGATTACTCCATCGGCGCTATAATCAATCCGCGCTCCTTGCAAAAAATCTGGCACTCAAAACAAATATCCCCGTGGATTATCTTTCTTTAGTCCGCAGACAAAACACCATCCCGCAGGTAAAACTTTCAGGAGAAGCTCGGCGTCGCAACCTCAAAAAAGCTTTTTGTGTTGACAACCCCCAAAATATAAAAGGAAAAAACATTGTATTGATTGACGATGTCGAAACAACAGGCTCCACACTAAATGAATGCGCTAAAGTTCTTAAACAAGCCGGCGCAAACAAAATTTACGCTCTGACACTGGCTCGGACAGAAATCTAACCGATTACTTTACGCAAAACGCCATTTTGTTCCGTTAAAAACTGTTGCGCCTGCAACGCCGAACAATTTTTTTTCAGCATAACACATGCAACTTTAACATTTTTGCTTATGGTTAAAGCGTCTAAGGCGGTTTTTTCATCAACTCCGCAAATTTCTTGTATAAAACGAATCGCCCGCAAGCGTAATTTTTCATTTGTCATCTCTAAATCTATCATATAATTCTGATATGTCTTGCCCATTTTCACCATAACGCCCGTAGATAACATATTTAAAATCATTTTTTGAGCCGTTCCTGACTTCATTCGAGATGACCCCACAATGGCTTCCGCCCCCAAAGAAACACACAAAACAATATCAGCAAACGCATTGATTTGCGCTTTAGAATTTGAAGTGATTGCAATTGTTAAACAGCCCTTTTGGCGCGCCAATGACATAATTTTTATCAAATACTTTGGATTTCCGCTTGCCGATATGCCAACCACAACATCACCTTTTTGCGGACAAAAAGTATTAAAATCATCTTCCGCCAACAGTTCGCTGTCTTCGGCATTTTCCACAGCATGACGAATCGCCTGTTCTCCTCCGGCGATGTAGGCCTGAACAATTTTGGGAGAAAGTCCGAAAGTCGGCTGTAATTCCGAGGCATCTAGAATCCCAAGGCGTCCGCTTGTTCCACAGCCAAAATAAGCCATACGCCCGCCTTTTATAAGAGAATCGGCTATTTTATCAATAGCGTCACCGATTTGCGGAATGATTTTAGCAACAGCCAACGCCACCCTTTTATCTTCATTGTTAATCAAACGGGCGATTTCTGCGCCATTTTTTAAATCTATGTCCAAAGTTTTGAGATTTTGACGTTCCGTAATTGACAGCATTATTATGATTCCTTTTCAACAGGTTATAATTATATAATACATATATTTTATAAAAACTCAAAAAAAATGTTGACATTCTGTAAAAAATATTGATTATAGCGTTTAGAGAAATCAGAAACGATTTATCTTTGCCCCGAGATGGTTTTATTGGAGGGGTGGCAGAGCGGTCAAATGCAACGGACTGTAAATCCGTCGACTTAGTCTACGATGGTTCGAATCCATCCCCCTCCACCACTGATGAATCACTTGGGGTTTTTGATTTCAATATTAAGCTCAAGCGGGTGTAGCTCAATGGTAGAGCAGAAGCCTTCCAAGCTTACTACGGGGGTTCGATTCCCCTCACCCGCTCCAACTTCCTTAATATTGATTTTCATCTTTAACATTATAAAACAGGATAAATAAACAATGGCAAAAGAAAAATTTGAACGCAGCAAACCGCACTGCAACATTGGTACAATCGGCCACGTTGACCACGGTAAAA
>CAKQLP010000008.1 GCA_934254675.1 uncultured Alphaproteobacteria bacterium
CTCATCATTGATAATGGTTCTTGTGTAATTCTGTTCTGAAAAATATTGTGTATCATTGTTTTACAATCCTCTAATGCAAATAATAAAATAAAAAAATTTAGCCAAAGTTTTTAATTCACCCTTATTTTTTAAGGGTGCCATATTTTCTCTATTTTTTGGGTCTTTGCTAATACAAAGTAGGCATCTGCCATTCAGCGTATTATGCTTAAAGCCGACTTTAGAATTTCAGCAACTTCAAGCATCTGAAATTGCTTACCTATTCCCTATTTATGATTATATCACAACACATTGCCGCTTTGCAATTTTTTCGAAAAATATTAAAAAAATAAAAGCAATAAAAAAAATTCAGTATTACAATAGGTTATAAAACAGAAAATAAGACGATTTTATAAAGTCGCAAAATTAATTTGACAGCCGTTTTTTCCTATGATATTCGATAAACAATGCTGATGCAATTTTTGAGAAAAAAGTCAGATTTTTGAAGAAAATATCAAGTAATATCATAGTGATACAGCGGTTAAAGTAGATTATCCAGCCGCCCCAGCCATAACAGATAAGCCACCTTTTGAGGTGGCTTTTTTCTTTATTTTACAAGGCTTTCAGGCTAGTCCGTGTAAGTCAAATTAAAAACAGCCTCTCCCCGCCATTTACACGGACCAGTTATATCGAGTTTCCTTATTTTTCAAATATTTATGCAATTTCATCTCCCCAAAGATGCAATAACGTGATTTCGGGAGAAGATGAACTTCATTTACTTGAGGGAAAGAAGTTAAATTTCATTGCAAATATGTTTTGTCACTTTCTTGGTCATACTCAAAAAAGTGAAAATACTGCCTAAAATATCCCTATAACTTCATTATAGAGAAATGAAAATATACTAGTATTTTGTGAGGTATTAATTTTATTTTTATTTTTTCTACTATATAATTAAATTCAGTATGGAGATATTATGAAGGATTACGAAGCAAAAATCAAATTATCGCTCATTCAATATTTGTTGCGAACCGACAAATAACTAACTGCATTTTAGATGGTGAAACATTAAAATATGAGATTAAAGCACCTTTTGATAAGCTCCTCTCCTGCTCCAACTATAAGAAATGGAAAGATATTACTATGGAGAATTTGGAAGAATTTGAGAATATGAAATAATCTATTACTTAAGTTCACAATTTAGTAGTTTCTGTAATTCTGTAAGCTCTTTATGACGATTAGGCATTCTATCCGCTTGTTCACAAATTGCTCCCCAATAATCATCTGCTAAGATTTTGGATATATTTTGTATTTTATAAAAATTCTCATTCTTAATGTTAAAAATACGTTGATAAATATCAGCTAATATTTTCATAACATCATCAATAAGCATAAGTATATCATCACAATATATATTTATATTGTCATCTTCCTTTATATTATGGCATAAAGAATCTCTAAACCTTTTTACTCTTTTAGCCTCCTCAGAATCAAACAACTTCTTATATCGAGAATACATTGCATCAGCATATTGTTTATATTTATCATTTTGTTGCAAATCTTTAATAACTCTCTCTAGAGTTAATTTATTTTTTCCTTGGGGTTCAATCAAGCTTTTTGCTGCTATTATAGCTCTTTCCCTAATAGAGTAATAAGAATAATCAAATAAAAAATTGCTTGTTTTACGTTTATCATTTGCAATTGGAACAATAATCAAAAACATAACAGAATCAAGATATGCTCTTAAAACAGCAGAAGATAAAGCATCAAGATTTTTCCTATATTCTTGCATATTATAAACTTCAGATATAAAATTTCTTAATCATTTTACTTTAGGTATTTCCCATAATTAACAAATGCAGGCACCTTTTTATGCCGCCATACTATCGTATGAATTTTTTATAACATCAAAGCATACATTAACATTCATCTCTTGACATAATCTATCACAAACACTGTTTAAATTAACTTTGCTAAAAAATGGGATATTTAGACTTTGGCTTCCTGATTTTGTAATAATCCCATATACAACATCATATTTTCTAGCATTCCCTTCAAAAGAAAAAGCACTTCCTTTAAGGCTAGATATTTTTTGTTCTACTTTTCTTCGGAACTTTCCATCTCGAATAAGCAGTTGCATAGAAACTAATCCCTGAGAAAACAGATGACTTAAAACACTAGACCCAGAATACTTCTTTATATGAATTAATTTTTTGTTATTTTCATCTAAAATATCGCACACTTCAATTTGGCTCTGTCCACCCCCATAAAATACAGTGTTTCTGTCAAGACAAATAAGATTTTTTTGCTTTGATAATTCTTTATTATACTCATCTTCATCTTTATAATTACAATCAATAAAGTTTAGACCTGATTTATTATTAAAATAACTCTCAAACTTTTTATTTGTTTCATCTTGAAAGCTTTTATTAATCTCATACCAATTTTTATTAATCAGCACAAATGTTTTGCCATCTAGTTCTAACTCTGCATTTAAACATTGAAACGCATCCCAACAATGTAAATATCCATCACCTTTGGCATTTTTAGCATAAATATGCGATTGCTTTAATTTTTCTATATTAAAAACTGCTTCTTCCTTTCTTTTTATATATTGCTTATATTCTATTAAATTTAAATCATCTTTTAAAACCGTCGTTTGGCGACCAAAATAAAAACCTTCAATATCTTCCCATCTTACAATTTCAGGAACAGCAAACCATATTTGATCACTTTCTTCAGTAATATCAGCTAATTTCCTGTCTAATTCATTATTTAATTTTTCAAGCAAAATATTATCATGTTTAATATACGATACATTATCAATCCAAGCAAAACCTTTGCGTTTATACTTTTGAGCGTCATACGCAATAACGGAAAGCTTAAGAATTTTATCAACATTCTTAATATTTGCTTTTGCATTAACAGAAAAGCTATTACTACCACTTATCGTTTTGCCAATATATTCTATAAGAATTTTATCTTTTTTGTTTTTATCATCAAAATTTCCTGTAATACCAGTTAATATATCGGTTTGATAATCTAATGTAAAATCTACCTGAGAACCTTTTTTAGATAATTGTTGGCTCGTTTGTTTAGGAGAAGAAGATATATCATATTTAGAAATTTTTCTTAAACCATTATTACTTGAAACTAAATTCAAAACACACTTTAAACCAAAATTAGGTACAAATGCATCACTTTTTAATAATTGAAAACCACTACCAAATGTAATGGCAAACAAATGATCTGTTCCTCGATATTTTATTTTCTTTAAAAACACAGCTTGTGAGGACGCTGTATTAAAAATGTTATATTCTCCTTCTGTTCCATCTTCTTTTTTGTATGTTTGAATAAAATTCTGTTTAAAGAAGCCTTCCACCCAATCAGGAACGTGAATATTTTTAGGATTATAATATAATGTTCCTTCTGAAAGTTTTATCTTTTTATATGTTTCAATATTATCCTTAAATACATCTGACAATCCTTTGGATTTTTTTATATAATAAATATTCAACTTGTTCTTTTCAGCCATTATAGTTCTCTATTGTAATTATAATCTAATTATTATCTAGGGATTTTATTTTGAAGAAGCAAGAGGATAGACAAATAAATTGCAAAAAACATTAAATTACACGTTATAAATATACTCGGAAACTGCACGTCGTCTCCAGCCACAGTTCAAAAATCGCCATTTTTGGCGATTTTTTCTTTTTAAATCAACAACTTAGCCGAGTCCGAAAATTAGGCTTTAAATATACCATATACCGGATAATCTTCGAACTTTCTGCAGAGAGAAGATAAGAAAATCAAAGAATTAAGTTCTAATAATATCCAGACACCTATGGGCATTTTTGTTAAAAAGAACCATGATTTTAGTTGCATTAAAAATTTTTAAAACTAATATAGGTTCATCTTAAACCAAAAATAAAGGAACTATAAATGCCAGGAAAAACAATACAAATATTTTTACCGGATGGAAATCCTAAAGGTGTTAAAAAAGCTTCAATAACAACCGATAAAGTTGAAGTAATTCAAATACCAAGAGCTTCCCTTTCTGAAAACAATAAATTGTTGGCGTTTAATGGTGTTTATATTTTAGTTGACAGTCTAAAAGTTGAAAAACCTGAAATTTATATAGGTAAAGGAAATGTTAAAAGCAGAACATATTCTCACGACAACAAAAAAGATTTTTGGAATATGCTTTTCGCAATTAGGCTAAAAGATGAAACTGGCTTCAATGATGCTCATAACAGTTATCTTGAATATTATTTCGTAAAGAAAGCACATGATTTAAATCAAGCTATTATGAATGAAAACAAACAACTCCCCAAATGTCCTAATCTAACAGAAGAAATTCTTTCTGAATTATCTTATTACATTCAAACAATTGAGATTCTATTGTCGACATTGGGATTAAAATGTTTTCAACCTCTTGAGAATAACGAAAAAACGGAAAAAGATATTTTTACTTGCTCTGATAAATATGGTAATATAGGTAAAGGTGAATATACAGAAGAAGGATTTTTATTGTATAAAGGATCTATCTGTAAATTAGAATTGCATCCAGGAACTGACAAGCTATCTCAACGAGATGAACTGATTGCTTCCGGATCATTGAAAAAACAAGGGGACCATTATGTTCTACAAGAAAATAAACTTTTTGCATCTGTATCTTCTGCAGCTACTATTGTATTAGGCAGAAGAGCCAATGGCTGGCTAGAATGGAAAAACAGTGAAGGTAAAACTCTTGATGAATTAGAAAGAAAACATTCTTAAGTTCGATATAAAGCTGATTTTATTGCCCAATTTTGTTACAAAATGCCTTATAGTAACTAAATTTAATTTTTCTAATAAATATACAGAATATGAAAAGCTGGATATTAGGAAACTATCAACCAACACGATTATCATATTTAACTTCCAAGACCAAGTGAACAATGGCATCAGGTAAACCACGGCAAACCACTTTTTTACACACTCTAAAAAAGGCTTAGGATTATATGACATTAACTATTTCACAATATGAGCTTCTTCAAACATAATAGCACCATCGTAGTCAAATTCTTCTTTATTCTTATATACGCCAAACTCATAAGGTTTCATATCTATTGGACCGACATAGTTTACAAAAAATACATATTCGGAATTACCAGATTTAAAATGATATTCTGTATTATTAGCTGAACCGAGATATGCAACTTTTCCGTCTGAAATTAATATTTCTGGTTTATCTGACATTTTGCCGTCTTTATTCCATAACGCCAAGCGATACTGACTGTTATAATACTCATCGGTATTGCTTCTATCTATGCGAACTAATTTTGTATCTGTTTTGAAAATACCTATATTCTCATCATATTTTCGTAAAGGTTCATATATTGTATTTTTGTCATTTTCATACCATTTTGCAACATATTCTCTTGCTTTATCCGTGTAGTAATTGGTAGCTTTCAGCCTTCCATCTTCACTAAGCCACAACATTCCACTATAAAGCATTATACCACGCCAACCAACTTCTTCCCAATCTTCAATTTTTGAATCACTTATAGCTTGTTTCAACTCACTATCGAAAAGCATTTCATAATTATTGATAAAATCTTCTTTATTTTCAATATCCGGCAGAGGATTTCTCATCGTGTATGGATATTCAACATAATCTGCAATAATTTTCGGATTATCGGTTTTTACAGCATCTTTGAATTTTTGCACAACTTGAGCCAATTTATTTTGACTATCTTCAATATTATCATTCGCATAACATATATTAAAACTTATCAGATAAAGAATAATTAACAAAAATTTTTTCATATCATAACTCCATCACACTTGTCCAAGCAACCAATCTAGTACATTTAAGCGTTTGATACCATTATTTTCACCAGAGCCATAATCCATAGAAAGTATGAATTTCGGGTAATTGTCCTCAATAGCTTCAAGTGGAGCAAGTTTACGTTCCAAGGTATCACTACCCAATACATTTTGAGCAACTTGATAATATTCAACTATACCCCAACTCTTTTTTGAGATAAAATCAACTTCAGCCAATTTTTATTGTAAAACCATTAAGTTCATATAATCAAAGAATAACCAATTTGTCAATTGGTTATTCTTTGATAAAATTCATAATTATCTTCTACGAGCCATTCGGAGGTAAGAGATAATTCACGTGTAATTTCTGTCATTGTTTCTTCCTTTCAGCTAAAATTAGAAATTTACATCTCAACTTTAACAAAAAGGAAATAGTCTGTATATGCCCTACATCATGCGGGAATTAGGCTTTATCATGCAGAAGCTTTTTAAATTCACGATTGTTTTGTTACGCCAACTGTCTTAATTTGTTCTTTTGATTTTGCTCAACATATCTAACATCACAACGTCTTTTTCTTTGAGCTTTGTAAAACTTTCATCTGGCAACAATGCAATCATAATCACTATGCACTTTGATTGGACAACAGGTTTGTTTGGGGACATGAGAGAGGATGATTATCATTTCACTTGCAAATCATCGTCTTTTAATCCAAATAAATTACAAAGCTCTTTTTTCATTAAATCTTTTCGTTTATCAAAGAAAATATCAAAATCTTTTAACTCCAATGATACACCTTCGGGAAAATATTTAATAGTATTACCTGCAGAGATCCAATCTTTAAGAGGTGTCTTGTTTTTACTTTCGTTTTCATTACCTTCTAAAAATTGCAAATTCGGAAGTAGATTTCTCTTTTTTTGCCATTCTCTTACTTTATCGTCTGGTAATTCAAGACTTTTAATGTTTTTATTTTCAAAGCTAACATATGGATGACAGTGATCTTGATGAAATGATACTTGGTTTAATTTAAGATTGGGGTACAGTAAAGAGAGCAAGACATAAGTATTTTGTCCTTTTTCGTAGTTATCCAACCAATGCTCAATTTCTTTTTTGGTTACGTTAAAATTCCTATCACCTGTTAAAGTTACATCTGAAAATAGAGAAAGCGAAAATGCTGTTTTTTTGCAATCTAACGATCTTAGGGCATTCCTTGTATTATTTAGTGCACTATTACTGGCAACACCAAATAATCTTTTTGCCATAGAAACAGAAATAAATTTCTTAACTTCTTTTTTAGCATCTGCATCGCGAAGTTTACCTCCTTTATAGAGGTAGTAAGCTATGGGCATAGTCGCATTATAAGAAGTTAATGTTTCATCGGAAAGACCAATTTCTACTAGTGTATCAACCATATTTTCCAATGCGCTTTTAACTGTATTCCAATTTGTTCGAATATCATTTATGGTCTTTTTTGTCAGAGATTGAATTTTTAAGTTGGTATTAGCATCTACCAGAACAAGAGCTAATCGCATCAGATAATCTCTATTAAAATGAAAACCATCTCCCTTTGAATTTATTGATTTTATTAGATTGTCAATTTCTTCTTTTCCTTCTTTCCAACCATCAATTAATGTAGAAAATAAAAGATCTGATTTAGCTAGTTTTTTACCAGTTGAATTAACACGAACAAAAATATCTAAAGCTTCATCATAGTCATTTTCTTTAATACAATAATAGTGTATTAATCCTCCCTCAGAAGAAGCATGTAATCGATTAAACAACACAGATAAGTCATGTTTTGTTTCTTTGCTGTACCCCTTTTCGATAAGATCCTCTATGTACTCTCCTAAATCATCAAAAGCTAGAATTTCTTTGACTTTATACCAATTTCCACTTTTTAACTCATCTGCAGAGAGAAAAGAAAATCTTTTCGGAGGATTTTCATCATCTTTTTCCGAGCAATTATAGAAATTCAAATTATAATAAAGTTCTCTTTTTATCCATGAATTTGGATTTTGTTGTGCATATCCTCTTCCACCTTTAAATGATATGTATGTTCCTCTGAGTGCGATGTTTAATGAAGTAATACGTTGCTGACCATCAAGAACTATATAATAGGCTTTTTCATCACTTTCTGAACCAAATAACTCAGGAGCTTTATCATTTTTTGGGGTGTTGTCTTTTTTGAACTCACGGATAAAATAATAAAGGTTAGGTTTTTCTTTATTTAAAATGGTTCGTGAAGTTTCCCACATTATGCACGAACCGACGGGATATTCATCTACAATTGATTCAAACAATTTTTCTATATCCGAGTAATCCCAAACATATTCCCTCTGAATATCAGGTAAAAGCATATGTCCACTATTCACAAACTCAAGAGCTGTTAGTACACTCATATCTTCATATTTATTCTTCGTAGCCATTATAAAAACCTCACTTTACTTTTCTATAAACAAGTCATTTTATATTATCATTAAAAATCCCTAATGCAACAACAAATCAAAACCATTATCAATGACAATCTTTATAGAAAGCCGATATGCTCTGTTGTAATAACAGGTGTCTTTTACCATCGTTACATTTCAAGCATTTTAATCAGCTCATCTTTGTCATCCAATTTAACTAATTAAATTAATTATTTGCTTATTTTATACAAGTATATTGCCATTTGCATCGGCACGTTTGAAACAAGCTACCATAAATTCTAAAAATGCAAAAAACGCAGGAATAAAAGTCCAACTGAATAAAAAATAAAGTGTTCCGCTTAGAGGATAACCTGTATAAAATCGATGAGCACCAATTCCTCCTAAAAAAAATGCCCAAAATAAAAACCACCCTTTATTAACAACATGAACATCTGTAGATGCATTATAATTTAACCCTTGATTATTTGAATTCTGATTATTTGCCACATTTATCACAATTCCTTCAGGATTAATTCCTTGAACTACCGGTTTAGATTTTTTAGACACAATAACTTCATTTTCTGTTTTAAACACATCTACTTCATCGCCAATTACCGGTATAAAATTACAATCAGAGAGTCTCGCTTCTGTTGTAGATAAATCATCATTGCCAATAATTACAGAAGTTGTATTTATTTTAATAATTCTAGACATTTTTATTCCTTTCTATCATATATTTTTATATAGTGTTATATTCATATGTCATATTTGTTCTCCAAATTCTAAATTATTGCTATTCTATACATCCTTTATTAAATTTTATTATATAATCTGAATATAATAGAATATGACAAAGATATGATAATGAACAAAATATTAAAAACATTGAGGGCTAATGAAAGTTTTATTGTCAATTAAACCAGAATTTGTTGAAAAAATATTCTCTGGTGAAAAACGTTTTGAATATAGAAAATCCATATTCAAACAGCAAAACATTGACACTATTGTCATATACTCAACAATGCCTGTTGGAATGATTGTGGGGGAATTTAAGTTTAAAACTATACATGCCAATTCTCCTAAAATAATTTGGGAAAAAACTAAAAAATACTCAGGCATCTCTGAAGACTTTTTCTCTAATTACTCCAAAAACAAAGATACCGCTTTTGCGATTGAAATAGAAAAAGTGCGTAAATATAAAGAACCATTAAATCCTCATATATTGTCTACCAAATTCACAGCGCCACAATCATTTTGTTACATTGATTTTTAATACACATTTTGTTAGCCAACTGGCACTAGCGCGAAGGTTTAAGGTTAAATTTTACATTTTAACCACTTTGTTATATTTTTCCCTCCGCGCCTATTATGTCTCTTTTAGTTATTTATAAATCAATGTAACGTGACAGCCTTTTTGAGTGTCATTTGCAGTAACTTCTGGGCATTGACACCATTCCGTGGCTTTTGCCGGTGAAATCGGTAAATTTTTTCCACATGCATAATGTCCTGATTCCGAAGAGCTAGAAGGTGATGAGTAGTTACCTTGACTACAGTTTTTTGATAAAAAGTCACTATTTCCAGATCCTTCCCACATACTACCACTCCATGATAAGCTACCTGTTCCGACAACCATAACTAATAGACCACTACTGTTTTCCGTTCCCCAATCAACCGATGCTAGTTGTTGGCAGGCATTTTTAGGCAACATACCAAAAGATATCATAAATGCTTTGTCATCCATCGCCGTATAAATATTACTGAAGCCACCAAATCCGTTAGCAAACCCCCATCCCCAAGGACTATTATTTAACTCTTTAGGAAAAGCATTAGCTTTTTTTATTGTCTCTAAGTCCAAACCGGCATAATCACCTTGATTGGCATAAAGCGTTCTAACGTTTGTGGCAATTTGAGAAATTTGATCTATGGTTTTATTTATTTTAAATTGTTCCATCGCTTTCGAATAACCGGCAATACCGCCGACACTTAGCACGCCGATGATTGCCAATACTCCTAACATTTCAATCATACTGCGGCCATTTTCATTTGGTCTATTCATTTTATTTAAAACTCCCATTTATTTAATAATATATAATAATGAAAAAGCTGCCGGCAAGGCAGCTGGAAGTTCGAAACTACTAGATACAAGATAGTGTAGCATATTAGCTAGAGATAGCACATTTTGCTACCTTCCAGCTTTTGGCCAGAAGATATGCATAATTTTTGTCTTGCACACAGACATGTATCTAAGAGGCTTCGACACCCCAGACAGACTATTGCCTATCTATTTTTAGATTAATCTAACCATAAGAGAATGTAAAGATTTTTTTCTAACATCAATTTGAAAATCAAGTAATATTTTTCTTAATTTTTTATCATTACTGAACACTTTTTGCCTGTCATTTTCAACCATATTTTAAATGTCATTATTGATGTCATTATTGGGCTTGTCCCGATAATCTAGATACTCTGGTCAAGCCCGAGGATGACGAGAGTATGTGCCTATGGTTTTAGAATTTTAACTACGGAATCTTTATTAGATATAACCTATCGAGTTTCCACTATCGCTCTAACACCCCGAATAAAATCTTCATTTTGTTCAAAGTCTTCCAAATTTACAGGTAATTTACGCCGCCAATTTGGATGTTTATCTCTGTCAGTCCCAGGTAGATTTTGCAGCACGTCAACTCCAAAAATATCCTCAGGCTGTGCTAAAAACACCATGCATTTGCTTGATGACAAATAGCGTTCTGTCGCTTCCATAATTCCGTTTGGATATCCTTCGCCGTACAAACAGTCTCCTTGACGTTTTTTATCCGCCGACCACGAATTCGTATAATCTAAAGCATCCAACAAACAACGGCGTTCAACTTCTCGACCTTTGTATTGATTTTGACGTTCATCTGCAGTCAGCATTTTCAATTGATACATTGTTTCAATATCTCCGCCGAACCAACGCATTTTTAGCGGCGCCATATCATGCGTGCCAATAGAACAAAATGTGTGCGGAGCAAAATCTTGCGGCAATTTAAATGGTCCGGAGCCATTCCATCGTTCCGACCACAACACGCTTAACGAATAAATCCCGCGTTTTTGAATCTCCGCAATAAATCCGTCCGGCACATTGCCAATGCTCTCGCCCACAACCATACATTTGTGAAGATAGCTTTCAAGCGCCACAATTCCCAGCATATCGGCAAACGGATAATAAACATACGTTCCTTTTTCCAAACTATCCGGAATTATATACAAACGTTGTAAACTCATAACATGGTCTATACGAATGGCACCGGCATTTTCCATTGCCGCACGCAAAATCTTTATAAAGGGACGATAGGCGTTTGCTTTTAATCTGTACGGATTAAAAGCCCCTAAACACCATTTTTGACCAGTTGGAAAAAAGATATCCGGCGGAGCACCCGCGCCACAATCTTTAATAAATAAATCGTTTTCGCTCCATAATTCGGCGCTGTCTTTACACAAGCCAACCGGCAAATCTCGATATAGACCGATTTTCAGACCGCAACGCTCTATTTCAGCTTGCACATCTTCCAGCTGTTTTTCAGCCCAATATTGTAAAAATTTGAAAAAGTTTACAGCTTTGCGATTTTCTGTTCTAAATTTTTTAACCTCGGAAGATTGCGGATTTTTCAACTCCTTTGGCCACGCCCGCCAACCGCCGTAAACCGAATGGCAAAGTGATGAATAAAGAGCCTGATATGTTGCTAAATTTTCCAAATCTTCTTTGTTTTTCTTCTCAAATTTTTGATAAGACGCCGACTTTTCTAATTTAGTAAATGTTTCATCATATATCCGCTGTAAAATCCCCATTTTGAAATTATACACACCGGTATAATCAATCTCCTCTTTTTCCCTCAATCCCTTCAATTCATTTTCTTTTCCTGTTAAATAATCCGTTTTATACCCCGCGACCTTTTCAACATCAATATAAATCGGATTCAAAAACAAACGGCTGATGGAAGAATATGGACTGGCATTTTCCGGAAAATCATGAAACAAAACATTGAGCGGATTTAGGCCAATAACACTCGCCCCTTGGCGTTGGCAAATATCCACCAAATTTTTCAAATCCGTAAAATCACCAACTCCCCAATTACGTTTGCTTCTCAAAGAATAAAGTTGAACAGCCAGTCCCCAAATTTTATGGCTTTGTAAATATTCAGGCTCATAACACTGGTCAGGAGCCACCGCCAAAACAGTGTGAGCCTTACAACTTGCCGTTCGTAAATCAACATCATAATACGCCGGTTCCAGCGCGCTGTCAAAAGTGATTTCTAAGCGGACATACAATTTTTTGCCTATCATTTTTTCTTCGGTAACATGACTTGAATAAAACACTGTCGGCTCATCACCCGTTTGCTGATTAGTTATTACAAGTTCTAAATTTGCAACATCCGACTTTGGCAAAACAACATCAAATTTCAAATTGTCTCGACGCAAAACATAAATCGGTTCCACGGCATAAAGCCATCTTTCTTTTTCTATTTTTGACAACAGTTTGCCGCTGTCTTCAATCTTTGCCAATTTAAATCCGAGACAATTGACAAGCTTTAGCAAAGTTTCATCGTCTGTCACATATTCTTTGCGGTTTTGCGCCGCGTCGGTATAACTTTTAGCGATACCTATTTTTTTTAATAATTCATTCCAATCGTTTTGCATTTATTTCTCCGATTTTCTTAGTTCCAAGACCCAAACCGACCATGCCGGAACTTCTACATTTTCAGTTTCTATCGGCGTGTCCGTTTTGATTTGCTCGCTGCTATCCAAAGCTAAGCTAATCTTTGTTTTTTGTAAAAATTCTGGAAGCGTCCAATCCATTGGCTGGCTATTGGCATTATAAATTATAAAATACGCCACAGGTTCGCTGTAAATCAAACAAGAAAGGCTTCTTCTATCTTCCATATACCAATCGACATTCTGAAATTCCACACCATCTTCACGAAACCACATAATATCTTTAATTTCATAACGGGCATATTTTTCAACCAATTTTCCCGTAAAAAATTTTCTCCTGCTAAAGACAGGCATTTTTTGACGCAATTGAATCAATCGTCGAACATACCGCACCAAATCACGGTCTTCTGAATTTACGGCATCCCATACCAACCATGTCAAAACATTATCCTGACAGTACGGATTATTATTACCAAACTGCGTATTATGAAATTCATCACCAGCCACAAGCATCGGTGTGCCAAAAGACAAAAGCAATGTCGCCAACATAGATTTCATGCGTAAATTTCGATTATCCAAAATACTCGCATCTTCCGTTTCGCCTTCCACACCGGAATTCCAACTCCAGTTGGCATCATTGCCATCTCTGTTGTTTTCCCCGTTAACCATGTTGTGCTTTTCATTGTAACTAACCAAATCATACAACGTAAAACCATCGTGAGACGTCAAAAAGTTAACACTGCTTTCAATATTTCGGTTAGCATATCCAAAAATATCGCTAGAACCGGATAAACGGCTGGCCAACTCCCCGACTTGTTTTCTGTCTCCGCGCCAAAAACGCCGTGCCACATCACGATAACGATCGTTCCATTCCAACCACGAAGGAGGAAAACCACCAATGCGATACCCATCCATTGTCGCATCCCACGGCTCGGCAATCATTTTTACCTTGCGTAAAACCTCATCCTGACGCGCCGACAACAAAAAACCACTGTCTTGAGTAAATTCCCCGCGCACGCGGCTCAAACTAGACGCCAAATCCAAACGAAAACCATCAACATGCATTTTTTCCACCCAATAGCGTAAAGAATCCATAACCAAAGTCAACACATAAGGATTTTGCAAATTAAACGACGCGCCACATCCGGTGCTGTCAAAATAAAAACGAGGATTTTCTTGTAAAGTATAATAACTTTCATTATCAATACCCCGATAGCACAAAGTCGGCCCCATTTGATTGCCTTCAATCGTATGATTATAGACCACATCCAAAATAACTTCTTTATGATTGGCATGCAAAACTTTAACCATTTGCTTGAATTCGTCAATATTGTTTTCCACCATATATTTGGCTTCCGGCACAAAATAAGAAAGTGTTTCATACCCCCAATAGTTATCTATATACATGCCATGTTTTTCGCCAAAAAACGAAAAAACAGGCTGTAATTCAACTGTCGTAATTCCTATCCAATTCAGATAGTTGACCACGCTGTTGGCAGTCAATCCCAAAAATTTTCCGCGATGCGCAGCTTTTACTTTGGGATGAAGCTTTGTATAACCGCCGACATGCATTTCATAAATAACACGCTTGCCTGCTTCAATTTGCGGCGTTTCATCATTTTCCCAATTAAATTCATCATTCACCACCACGGATTTAGGCACATATGGCGCACTATCCAACGTGCTAAACGACAAATCTTTATCTGCGCTGTCCGTATCATAACCAAACAAAGCTTTATTCCAAATAATTTCTCCGCTCAGTTTTTTGGCATAAGGGTCCATAAGAAGCTTGTTTGGATTAAACCGTTTTCCTTTTGCCGGATCATAAGGTCCGTAAACACGATACCCGTAAAGTTGACCAGCCTTTACACCTTCCAAATAAATATGCCAAATATTGTTGTCGTTTACCTCAATCGGAAAACGCTGAAATTCTTTGCTTCCGCTTTCATCAAACAAACAAAGTTCCACCTTTTCGGCGTTTGCTGAAAACAGTGCAAAATTCACACCTTTTTCATCACACGTTGCCCCCAATGGAAAGGCGTTTCCGCTTAAAACTTTTATATCTTTGTTCATTTGTATTCCTTATCTTATTGATACATTAGCGAATTGGTTTCAAAACAATGGTTGACAGCGGCGGCAACACTAATTCAACAGAATATGGCCGACCATTCACGCCATAGTTTTGAGCTTGCTGACAACCTTCGTTTCGCACACCGCTTCCCCAATAATTTTTATCATCGCTGTTAAAGATTTCTTGATAAGCGCAAGCTTCACTAACGCCTATGCGATAATTATGACGAACCACCGGTGTAAAATTGCATACCACAATCAAATAATCATCTGGATTATGTCCTTTACGGATATAAGAAATAACGCTGTCATCACAATTGGAATGATCTATCCACTCAAAGCCACGAGAATCAAAATCTTCTTCATACAAAGGCGCATTACCCTTATACATCAAATTCAAATCACGCACGCAATTTTGCATACCTTTATACATTGGATAATCCAGCAAGAACCAACGCAAACTTTCTTCGCTATTCCATTCCCAATCTTGCCCAAACTCATTTCCCATAAACAAAAGTTTTTTACCGGGGTGTGTCCACATAAAGCCATAATAAGCGCGCAAATTGGCAAATTTCTGCCATTCATCCCCCGGCATTTTTTCCAGCATAGAACCTTTGCCATGCACAACTTCATCATGCGAAATCGGTAAAATAAAGTTTTCATTAAAGGCATAGAGCAAGCCGAATGTCAGCAATCCATGGTGATATTTGCGATGCACGGGTTCATGGCTGATATAACGCAAAGTATCATTCATCCATCCCATGTTCCATTTATAGCCAAAGCCCAAACCTCCGGCTGAAACCGGACGTGAAACCATCGGCCATGCGGTTGATTCTTCGGCGCAGGTAATTGTTCCCTTAGTTTGTGTATAGACCATTTCATTCATTTTACGAATAAACGCGATAGCTTCCAGATTTTCATTGCCGCCGTAAACATTTGGAACCCACTCGCCTTGTTTGCGCGAATAATCCAAATACAGCATAGAAGCCACGGCATCCACACGCAAGCCGTCAATATGAAATTCTTTTAACCAATACAAAGCGCTGGCGCACAGCAAATTGCAAACTTCCGTCCGTCCATAGTTATAAATTTTTGTTCCCCAATCTTTGTGTTCGCCTTTTCGAGGATCGGAATGTTCATACAAACATGTGCCGTCAAATTCTGCCAACCCGTGCGCGTCTTTAGGAAAATGCGCCGGAACCCAATCCATAATCACGCTAATACCGGCCTGATGGAATTTATCAATCATATAGCGAAAATCGTCAGGTGTGCCAAAACGAGAAGTCGGTGCGAACAGACCTGTTATTTGATACCCCCAAGAAGCATCCAAAGGATGCTCACACAATGGCAAAAACTCAACATGCGTAAAGCCCATATTGCTGACATACGGAACTAACCTGTCGGCAAAATCCCGATAAGACAAAAACTCTGTTCCATTATTTCCCTTACGACGCCAAGAGCCCAAATGCACTTCATAAATAGACATCGGACGGTCATAGGTGTTGCTGTTTTCACGATATTTCATCCATTCGGCGTCATTCCACTGATAGTGATTAATATCATACACAATGGATGCTGTGTTTGGACGAACCTCCGCAAACGTGCCCATTGGATCAGATTTCGTTAAAATTCTGTCATCCTGTGTTTTAATCTCAAACTTATAATATTCGCCTTCAACCAGTTCGGGAATAAAAATATCCCATACGCCGCAATTGATATGTTTGCGCATCACATCAATACGACCATCCCAATTATTAAAATTACCAATTACCGAAACACGTTTAGCATTCGGCGCCCACACGGCAAACGCCACACCTTTAACGCCGTCAATTTCCATAAGATGCGAGCCTAATTTTTTATAAATTTCACGGTGATTCCCTTGAGCAAACAAATATTCATCAATATCACCGATTGTTGCCGGAAAACGATAAACATCTTCCGCGTCATAGACATGTCCCTTATCATTAACAATTCTGAATTTATAGTCAAAATCTGTTGTTTTATCAAAGTTAAGCTGGAAAAAACCCCGTTCATCTATTTTTTCCATTTTTCCTAATATGTTTCCGTTTCTATCAATAACATCTATTGATTCCGCAAAAGGCTGATAAGCGCGAATAAAAACTTTTTTAGTACCCTTGTTGCGATGAATGCCTAACACTGCAAAAACATTGCCGTGATCTCCATTAACAATAGCTGTGATTTCATCTTTAGATAACATATTTTCCATAATAAACTCCCATAACAAACAGCAAAATAATATTAGTTTGCTCATATTAAAACTTTCACCTTATATGTATATAAACTAATCAAGTTAATTGCAAGAAAATAAGCTTAAAATTCATGTAAAAAAATTCCCTAAAAATTTATATTTTTAAAGTATTGACGCTCAAAAAAAAGCGTCTATACTCAAAAGTGTTGTAAACAATTATTGGAGATATAAAATGAATAAAAATTATAATGAAAATTATGTACGCGAAGCTGCTTACTATAACTGGCAAAATGCAGGTTGCCCAAGCGGTCAGGACGAATATTTTTGGACAATGGCAATTAACCAGTTATATGGTTCAAATTCAAGCTGTTCTTGCAGCAGCAAGAAATCTTCTTCTAAATCTTGCGCCGCAAAAACAAGCACCAAAAGAAAAACATCTAAGAAATAATTTTCTTGTTATTTTTACAAAAAAATACCTGCTTTTCCGGCAGGTATTTTTTATTTCTGAAGTTAAAAATAATTTTATATTTTCTGATATCGTTTTTCTAAAATAATTATATTTCCTCAGCGTGTATTTTTTTCTATATAACAGAGTTATACACAGCATACTATCATTTATTTTTTAATAATTTTTTTGCAGCAAGATAATCAAACTTGCCATTTCCCAAAAGAGGCGGCTGCGGCATATAAATAATTCTCTTCGGACACCACAGCTCGCTTATTTCCTGCTTTTTAAAACATTGACGTATTTCATCTAATCGAACATTTTTTTCCGAAATGACCAAAACCAACTTTTCGCCTTTTTTTTCATCAGCTTCAGTCAACACGCCCAAAATAGATTGAGGATACATTTTTTCTATAACCTGCTCCACCGCGGTCAATGAAATCATTTCTCCTCCAATTTTTGCAAAGCGTTTTGCCCGCCCGCAAATAGAGACAAATCCTTCTTCATCAATATTCACAATATCTCCCGTATCGTACCAATCCCGCTGCTTTTGCAATACTCCGACCTTATCGGCCTTAATATATCCCAACATCACATTGTCGCTTTGCAACAACAGCTTGCCACCGGTTAAAACGCCTTCAATTTTTTGCAGTTTATATTTAATTTCCGGAAGGATTCTTCCCACTGTATTCTCCTTATAGTACATTGGTGTATTCACAGATATAACCGGAGACAGCTCTGTTGTGCCATATCCTTCAAAAATCCGCACACCAAATTTTTTCATCCAAAGTTCTGCCGTACGTTCTTTGAGTTTTTCTCCGCCGGCAACAGCAAAACGAATTGGGAAAAAATCGTAAGAGCCGGCCATTTTTCCATAGCCATATAAAAACGTATCGGTTCCGATAATCGCAGTTGCCTGCAAATCATAGGCCAATTCTGGAATAATGCGATAATGAAGCGGCGATGGATACAAACAAACCTTTACACCATTTAAAATTGGTAAAATTGTACCAACTGTCAATCCAAAAGAATGAAACATTGGCAACGCATTCAAAAAAACATCTTTTGAATTAAACGGCACCGCCAACCGCAATTGCAAAACATTGGATTGTATATTGCGGTGAGATAATAAAACAGCCTTAGGAAGTCCCTCCGAACCGGAAGTAAATAAAATAACCGCCGGATTAAGCGCTTCCAGTTTCACTTCTTCTTTAAGCAAATACTTTTTGTATCCTTTTAATTTTGTTTTTAAACTGATTTGTGCTGCTAAATCTTCTAAATACACAAGATGACAACCGGCCTCTTTTATTGCTTGTTCCAAATGCTCCAGTTTTCCTTGTTCAATAAATTTTTTAGAACTGACAACAGTTTTCAAACCTGTGGTTTTAATACAAGAAGAAAACTGCATTTTACCTAAAGAAAAATTCAGCATCACCGGTACTTTTCCCGCATATTGCAAAGCAAAAAAACTTATCGCATTGGCTAAACTGTTCGGAAGAAGCACGCCTACGTTTTTTTCATTTTTAAATACCTTCTTATAGGCGGCGCCCAAAACATAGCTTTTCAAAATAAACTGACCATAATTCAGTGTTTTTTTCTGCATATCCAAAGCTATTTTGTGTTTAGAGCCAAAAAGCCTTTCCGCTTGCAACAAGCTATTAAACAACGAAACATTTTTATCTGTTGTCTGATATATCATAGCGGCCATCAAATCGTGCAATTTTAATGATGCGACACGGCGTTTTTCCCGCATGGAAAGCTGCTCAGAAACGCTAAGTTCACATGGCGGCAGCACAAACATTTTTATTTTAGGAAACATTTGAGTTTTTACAATTTGCCCTAAATATGAAAATTTTGAATATTGAGCACCATCAATTCGCAATGGAATAATTTTAGCACCGGTTTTGGCGGCAATCACTCCGGCTCCCTCATAAACTTTCATTAAAGACCCTGTTATGCTAATTCGTCCTTCGGGAAAAATCATCACGGTTTTATTTTTGTTAACCTCATCAATCATCGTACGAATAGCCAATGGATTTGAGGGATTAAGCGGACAAAAATCAACCAAACCACTAAACAGTTTGACATACCATTTTGTTCCCCAATCACTATCAATCGCAAAAGTAATTTTACGCGGCAAAAACGCAGCAATCAAAACACCATCTAACAAAGAAACATGATTGGCTATAATGAGTGTTTTGCTACCGGCTTTGCGCAAATTTTGCACCCCGCTGACATCTACACGAAAAAACACTTTCAGCAACGACCTAAAAATTGATCGCACCAACGCATCAGGCAGCAACATACAAATATAACCTGCCACAATTGCGCTGATAATTGCCACCAATAAAAATAAGGTTGTTATCTTAAAACCTAAAGCAGTCAATATAACCGCCGCCAAAGAAATTCCAACCATTCCCAATGAATTGACAATATTATTACCGGCAATAACAGACGCAACACTTTTCTTTGGTGCTTTTTTTTGCATTAAAGCGTTTAACGGCACTATATAAAGTCCGCCACAAAAAGCAAAGGCAAACAAAAATATTGACAATAACATTCCACGAGGTCTGGCTAAAAATTCAACTAAACTCAATGTGTTATCAGAAGTTTCAAATCCCAAAGAAAGTAAATATATAGCAAAGGCGCAAACGCTCAAACCAACCGCGCTCAGCGGCACATAAACCACACTGACTTCACCCTTTAAGAGTTTATTACAAAAAAACGAACCAGCGCCGACGCCAATTGAAAATAAAACCAAGAACAAAGTTACCACAGATTTTTCTGTATTAAAAACCCTGCTGCAAAGCGGAAATAACTCCGTTAAGAAAAATACCCCTAAAACCCAAAACCAAGTTGCCCCGATAATTGCCCGAAACACAATTATATGCGAACGTATAAGTTTAATATTTTCACTAATTTGCTGAAACAAATTAAAATGAATTTTCAGTTCCGGTTGCACCCCTTTAACACTGGGAATTTTATAGGCAGAAAACACTCCGGCAATGGCACATAAAATTAATAAAGACACACTTCCCCACACTGGTAGCATTGTGCCTAAAACCGACCCTAAAATAATCGAAACATAAGTGCTCGCCTCAATATAAGCGTTTCCGGACACAAGTTCATTTGGTTTCAAAATCTGTGGCAGCAACGCATACTTAATCGGTCCAAAAAACGTTGACTGCAACCCCATTAAAAACAATATAAAAATTAACAAATTCAAATTTTCAAACATAAAAACGACAGCAGCAAAAATCATCAGCGCCAATTCTACTAATTTTAAATTCTTAGCCAGTTCGGAACGACTGTATTTATCCGCCAATAATCCGGCAAATGCTGAAAATAAAAAATACGGCAAAATAAAAATTCCCGCCGCCATATTAGCATAAATGTTTACAGATTGAGTTTCCGCCACAAGTTTGTATGCCACAAAAACCATCAATGAGTTTTTAAACAAATTGTCATTAAAAGCTCCCAAAAACTGGGTAGCCAAAAGCGGGAAAAAAGATTTTTCCCGCCATAATTTTTTAGCCATAGTCCACCTATACCTTAGTTAAAATTCCAATTTAAGCCAAACAGCGCGCGATAATCATTTTCCTGACGCTGATGCTCCGGATTAACTCGAACATCCAGTTCTGAGCGAAGACTTAAACGCTCAGAGACATCGTGATTGGCGTAAAGGGCAAACTTATATTCACGCGCTTCTGGTTTTAAAGCCGCCGAATAGCGGTTGAAATAAACCGTCTCGGAATAATTGTCGCGCCCGTTCGGGAAATTGACAGAAAGCTTACCATCAACCACACGCAGTGGAGAAGACAAATTAAAGCCGAATGAAGTTTGCTTATTCATCTTATAATTCGCATCCAGAGCAAAACTTTCACTAACCAAATTAGATGTTTTTAGCAAGTTAGAATCAAAAGATTGTCCTTCTGTATAACCGCGATAATAACTTCCGGTAAAAGTTAATTTAGGCGTGGCGTACCATGAAGCTTTCACACCGGCGTTATAAGTTCCGGAATCATTGGCTTTTAGCGCTCCACTACCATTCATGCCGAGCATAGCGCCATTTTCATAAAGCAAACCGGAGGTCAAGCTAAAGCCAAATTTTTCTCCTTTGTGAAGCTGTAATTCTGAATTCATGGCATACGCTTGTTTTTTGAAAGACGCGTCATAGAAACTGCTTTCGCCGTCATATAATCCATTGCGACCGGTTACGGCTTCTATTTTTAACCCCATATTTTTGTTAAGATTAAATGTATTGTGAACACCATAAGCGTTTTGCATAGCCATAAACGGATTAGACGTTGCGTTGGCAAAATGTTCACCGCCGTCATAACGCGTGTTTTCGCTGAAATAAAAACCTGTTGTATAATTTTCGGTTTGATAATCCGCCGTCATAAATCCCAATCCGGAGCCGTTAGAATTTGCGGCGCTACCGGAAAACGCAAAATTCAAATTTCCTTTTTGGATTTGCTTTAAAGGAGAGCGTTGCGAAATATGATAGACATCATTTTTTAACGCCTTATACCCACCATGCGTTGCCGAAACCATATTTTGAGTCGAAAAATCAAACGGACGATTATATTTGTCAAAAACCGTAATATTTTTCGGCAAAGCGTTAATCACCGCGTTTTTCATCATAGACGGCACATTGATATGAGCGGCACTCACGTTCAAACGACCGCTGTTAAAGCTTTCGCCAGCCACGGTACTAACTCCGGTTTCACCAACTCCTGCTTGATAAGTGGTTGCTTTTCCCAAATCCAAAAGCCCTGTACCGAATGTTTTTTTATCTTCTTCGGTCTGCGCGTGCAGTTTATTAGCCGTATCCGTCAGCAATTCAATAATTTGAGAAGCTTTCATATAAGGATACGCGCCTTTAATAAACGCTATTGAGCCGGTCACAACCGGAGCGGCCTGAGATGTTCCGGCCATTCCTATATATCCGTCAGGCGGTGTTCCAGCACCATACAAAAGATCCCTTGGATTAGAGTATCCCCCAGGAGCGGCAATGCAGAATTTTGACGTCACACCGCATTTATTTGAAAAATCAGACAATTTATAATCTGTAACTTTATTACTGCTGTCTAAAGTAACATCCACCGCGACAACAACCAAATTCAACAAATCTTTGTAATCATCGACAAGTTTAACTCCCGACCAAACATCCGGATTATCCATACTGCTGTTTCCGGCTGATTTAACAATAATCATGCCATCAATTGTGCCTTTAGCAGTATCTCGCTCATAACCGGCAATCATTGACTTAAAAGCATCTAGATTTTCGGATCCCATATACTGTTTCAAAATTCCATCTTTTGTTGCATCTGACGCATCGACCTCTGTCCCCGAATTACCCAAACTCAAATTAACAGCTGTCACCAGTCTTTTTCCATCGCTGTCTTTCAAACCATTCATTTTCAGTAAAGGATCGGCCAGATTAGACATTAAATCCCAACGCATAGCCACAACTTTTGTATTTTGAAAAGCCACGCCCATATTTCCGACGCCGTTTTTGTTTGCCGCGATAATGCTTGCCACATTGGTACCGTGCAAAGAATCGCCATTATCAAGTTCTTTATTATAATTATTCGGATAAAAATAATATTGAAGCTTATCCCAATCGTAACCAACCGGATATTTAGCCGCCCAGCGATTATAGCAATTTTGAGCGGAATCACCGTTTTCACAGCTAATAGCACTTGCCAGTTTTTCATTACCATTGGCATCCAGCAACGTCATTTTCAACAATCCGCCGATAACATTTCCGCTAAAATTCCAACAGTTAGACGTATCACCCTTCAAACACGGACCATAATCATAGTTGTACCCGCTGACTTTAGAACCGCCGTTTGTCTTAAATTCATTATGATTTCCCCACACACCGGAATCTATAACTCCGACAGAAACTTCTTTGAGTTTGCTCTGAGAGCCATCCGAATTTCCGCCTGCCATTTTTGCAAAAGCCTCAGCGGCATTAATAGCGCCCAGATAGTTTACAGACCCAACACCTTTATCAAAATTTTTTCCATTGTATTCCGTATTATTATTAAAATCAGCTTCCGTATAATTTTGAATATCGTTATTATCCAAAGAAGACGTATTTTCCTCAGACCAATTGCCATCTGCTATTGAACCATTATTGCCAGGGACATAGTTGGAAGAATTTCCGCCACTATTAGAACCATCACCTCCGCCACCGCCGGAAGCCATAGCAAACGCGCCGACAACACCGCCGCCCAAAGCCAATAATCCGCCATATTTCACAGTTTTTGCCCAAGCATGGCTTCTGGCGTTTGACACAGCCTTTTGCATACACGCGGCTTTATCGTTAGCGCCGTACTTATACAAAATATCATAGGCCTCGTCATTTCCCTTTTCTTTTGCCGTGCACAAAGCGGACATACCGAATTCATCTGCCGTATCAATAGAATAGCCTAAATTCAGCAATTTTTGCAATTGCTGTTCGTTTTTCATTTCTGCGGCACGGTAAAAAGCCCCTTTTATTGAGCTGTTAAAACGGTACGCGCTGTCTTCACCGGAAGCCCATGCTCCACGAGCGCAAAAAACGCCGGATAAAGCAAGAACCGTACAATATTTTAAAGTGTTCATAAGTAAATCCTCTTTTTTAAAAATTTTTTCTTAGAATAATACAAAGGTTTAAATAAATGATTAAAAAATATCTGCACACCTGAAGATATCGTTTGACTTTAAAAAAATGTAAAGTTAGCCTGTTTCTAATCAAAAGTAAGGAGAAAAACATGAATTTCCAAAAAATAAAAACTGATAGCCAATATCTTATCCCTAAACATTTACTCACTATCTTTGTCGGCTTTTTTGCCAAACATAAACTCGGGAAAATTACCGACTTAATGATTAACGCCTTTATAAAAAAGTATCGAGTCAACATTAAAGAAATTGTTGGAAAACCAAGTGATTACGAAACATTTAACGATTTTTTCGCCCGTCCGCTCCAACCAAGCGCCCGTCCGATTACCCCACAGGAAAACGCTTTAATTTTTCCGGTTGACGGTAAAATCAGCCAATTTGGAAATATTGAAAAAAATTTCATCATTCAAGCCAAAAACCATTATTACACCGCAGACTCTCTTTTAGCCAACGATGCCGACGCCGCAAAATTCAAAGACGGCGATTTCATTACAATTTACCTGTCTCCAACGGATTATCACCGCGTTCACATTCCATTTGGCGGCACTTTGACCAAAATGATACATGTTCCAGGAGACTTGTTTTCGGTTAACACTTTCAACGCAAAAAATATTCCCGAACTTTTTGCCCGCAATGAACGTGTGATTTGCATGTTTGACACTGACCTTGGCAAAATGGCAGTTGTTTTTGTAGGCGCCACCATTGTGCGCAGTATTGCCACCGCTTGGGCAGGAACTGTTGCGCCAAATAAGAACAAAGATATTTCCACATGGGATTACACAAATAAAAACATATCCTTTTCCAAAGGCGATGAAATCGGCAAATTTTTTATGGGTAGCACCGTTATTTGTTTATTTGAAAAAGACAAAATCCAATTCAGTCAGGATTTGCAATGCGGACAGCCGACAAGAATGGGCATGCTGATGTCTCTGAAAAAATAAAAAGACAACAAAAAAAGGAGTTCAGCAAGAACTCCTTTTTTTACAGCTTAGAACGCATATTTCAAAGTAATCATTCCCGTGTGCGCCGAATAATCATCTTTCCAGTCATATTCATAAGCCACACCGGTCTGCAAATTTTCCGTCACAGCGAAATTCATCTCCGCTCCGGCTTCTATTCCAAACTTACCGTTGCTTTTTTGCGAAACGGTATAGGCGTTACCGTTCGGCAATTTTACCAAAGTGTTGCTGTCGTCATTTTTCAAATCATACAAAGCGTTGACAAACACTTTCGGCATTACCGTCAAGTTATTAATCTGTTTGTTCATAGAAGCTTCAACACCGACAACGCCAACCAAAATATCACTGTCGTCGCTTTCATATTTCATGCCGGCATTATCCGTGTAATCATCCTGATTTAGCTTATAATACCGAACACCGGCCTGCGGTTTGATTGCCGTTCTGTTGTTCCCCATTGCTGTGTAAATATTTTTACCGGTCAACAACTGAACGCCCAGCACATCGACGTCAAAATCACCTTTAAGCACTGAACTAAAAGCGTTTTTCTTTTGTTCATATGATGATTTGTTATATGAAAGCAAAGCGTTGGCAAACCAATTTTTCCAAGAGTATTCGCCATATCCCAAAACACTGTGCGTGGCAATATCTGTTTTTGCCGCACCGCTTTTCATATCTGTTTTTTGATAAGCGTACCCAAAACCCAAGGTCAAATTTTCATTGGCTTGACCATCCACGCCGGCAATAAATCCTGTTGTATCCGCGTCAAAATCATTATCTCCGCTGTTTTTTGCCGACTGATAAATCACATTTGCCCAAACTTGCGGCTTATATTGTAAAGCATCGCCGCCGGACAAGCCGTAAACGCCTAAACGTTCATTGCGTCTAAAATTCAAACGTGTTTCAATTTTGCTGCTGATTCTATCGTTCAACAATCTGGCGACTTCGG
Organism: uncultured Alphaproteobacteria bacterium; assembly: GCA_934254675.1. Classification (GTDB taxonomy): domain Bacteria; phylum Pseudomonadota; class Alphaproteobacteria; order RF32; family CAG-239; genus RUG410. The sequence continues at coordinate 26,184 of CAKQLP010000008.1, forward strand.
CGTTGCCTTGCGTATTATCATTCAAATCATCAAGCATTTTACTCAGATTTTTATTTCCTGTCTGAGCGCTGTTATTTACGATTTCACTTATATTGTTGAATATATCGTTGTCTGTTTTTGGTCCGGATAACGCCGCGGTTTCAATGCCTTTTTCCGTTGACATATCCAATGCGTCGGCAATTTCTTGAGCGCTTTTCTTTTGATATTTCATCAAAAGAGTATTGTTGTCGTCATTAACGGACACGTTCATATTATATAACCCGTTATTGTTCAAGCTTAACGCCCATTCGCCGTTAGTGGCGTCAACGTCATTGGCAAATTTATATAAACCGTCTCCGGAATTTTCACCGCCGGAAACATAGGATGAAACGAGCAAATTGTTTTTACCGTTCAGCTGAATATCTCCGTTGAAGCGTCCGCCGTCCTGAGCCGTTTCCGCTGTTTTAAACGCGTTAACGTTAAACGCCAAAGACGCGCCGTCAGCCATTGTCACGCTGTTGCCGTCAGCAACCGAATTATTTAATTGCAGCGCCGCGTTTTTGTTTAAATTAATCTTTCCGGCACCATTACCGCTGATACCGCCACCAACATTCAACACACCATTTTCCGCGACATTGATTTCCCCCTGATTATAAATGTCATTGGCGGTTTTCACCCCGTTAACCGTTTTATAGTTATCTGCAAAAATATTGTTGCCCGAAAAAGTGATTTTGCCGGCGTTCCAAATGGCGCCGCCATCCGTCGCGTCGGTATAGCCGCGCGCCTCGTTGCCAATAAAAGCGGAATCTATGATATTGGAAATTGTCGCATTCGCCCCGTTATAAATGGCGCCGCCCTGCGCGTACGACGCGCTACCGGTTCCGTTAGATTCGGCATAATTGTTAGCATAAACGCCGGATAAAGCGTCAATAATTCCCTGAGAAGAAGCTGTACCATACATGTTTATCAACGCGCCGCCAATAGCATAATTTCCATTCGTCCGCGCGTAATTTTCAAACATATCACCTTGAATATTTTTAATATATCCAAAATTTATAACCGCGCCGCCGCGAACAAAATCGGTTTCCGCTTCAGCGTGATTGCGAACAAAGTTGCCTTTTATGCCCTCACTAATTTTACCTTCTCTATTATTGTTTATGGCACCGCCGGAAGCGTTCTCAGAAGCTTTTGCATAGTTCTCAACAAAATTTCCGTTTATTTTTTCTATTGTTGATAGAATATTTAAAATCCCCCCCCCATTAGATGCACTGAGAGCTTCCGCATAATTACCAATAAAATCCGCTTCAATTATCCCTATTGTTGAAGCATCATTTTCAATTGCTCCGCCCCGAGTTTGACTTGAAGCGGTCAAATTAGAAGCATGATTGTTAATAAAATTCCCTTTTATATATTTAATATCAGAACCGGTTTTGTTACTAATAGCTCCTCCCAACGCAGAAACTATTGAAGGATTATTATAGCTGCCTTGAGCGTAATTTCCAACAAAGTTACCAGATATATAATCTATTGTCGCATCACTCGTATATATCGCACCTCCATGAGCACCACCAGTTAAGTGCACAGCACTATTGTAATAAAAGTCAGCATTAATTTTCCCAACAAACATTTGCTCTGTCGGTTCATTGTTGTACATGTTAATAGCACCACCTGTTAATAAAAAACTATCAGCTTCAATAACAGCACGATTATTCACAAACAGACCTTTGATTGTGTCAACAGAGGAGTTCCCCATATTCATAGCAGCTCCTTGCCCCGTATGATGAGCCTTAATGTTATTATTTATAAAATAGCCGTCAACCGTTCCTATTTTCGCTTGCCACAAGTCAATAGCTCCACCTTTGGAATAACGGTTTGTATCATTTGATTCTTGTCTAAGGTAATTCCCAATAAAATTACCGATAATATCGCCTTTTGCCTCATTCAACGTCACATAAATACCGCCGCCGCACGCTGTTTCAGAGGTAATGCCGTTATTGATAAAATCTCCGGTAATCGACGAAAATGTTCCACCCAATGTACTATAAAATCCGCCGCCGTATCCCGTTCCTACGGTCTTACCCGTCTTGTTTCCGATAAAGTTTCCTTTAACTTCTATATTTCCTTTATTATAAATAGCTCCGCCCAAACTAGCGTTAGCGCTATTATCTACAAAATCCCCAATCACTTTCAAAGTATTAGTGTTATAAATAGCCCCGCCGGCAACTAACGAGTCTATATTTTTAAAATCAGCCGAAACTTCTCCGCTCAATCCTGTCTGGCGCTCGCTTATGGTTTCTCTATCTGGATCGCTTGTATATGTGTATTGAAAATATTGAGATTCATTTTTCGATAAATCAACTTTTATCATGTTTTTGTTCGATTCATCATATTCATCTGCTGAAATTTCTACCCATTTGATATTGGACGATGTACTTAACTTTTCCGCATCCAATTTAAAATTATCAGCTTGCGCGGCGGTCATTCCAAGGGCAAACACACCAACGTTAATCAAAAAACATTTTCTCAAAACGCTTCTATATTGAGCATTCAACAAACCCAAGGCGGAACGACTATATTTCATAGGAAACTCCTTTTCAAAAACAATATTATATACAAAAATTCTTCCAAACATCTTCACACATTCAGAACTTATGATTTATGCTACCATAAAAAAATTTAAAAATAAATTAAACTTACCCGCTTTATTTTTAATAAAAAAGTTGACAAAAAACAAATATATTACTATATTTATTAGTAATGTTTAATTATTAAATTTTATTTTTATGAATTGTTGTAACGTATCTTCAGAAAGTTTTGTGAAACACGCTTGCGTGGCAGACACTGTTCTCGCACAAATTTTCATAACCTACGACTGGGAAAAGCTTCAGGCATTTTGCCAATCGCCGCAAAAACTTTCGGTGACGGCTTTTCAAAAATTGCTCGAGTTTTACGTGCTTGCCTCGGAAGCTCAACAATTGTCCAACATTGCCAACACCATTCTGGACTTTGTGTTCTCTTCCCGCATTTTGCCGCAAGACATTAAATATGCCAAGCAAGTGCGCGAATGGAACAACGTCTTGAAACAATTTATTTTGTTTTCAAGAAATGCCGTGGCAGAAAACAACGGTCTTTGCGAAGAATTGATTTTTGGCTGGTGGAAAAACGTTTCTCAAAAACACCGCGCCACAAAAAATGTTTTTTCGCTGATGGGACATTCTCCCATTTCGGAAAACAGTCCATGGAAAGGCGTTTTCTCTCGTAAAATGCTGTTCCAAAACAAAATGTACCGGCAGCTGCTTCACAGCGGAGAAGTAACTTATCTTCTTCTTAAAGGGCAAGCCGGCTACGTTATTGAGCATTTGTGTCCGGTGCCGCTTGGGAAAAAACAGCAAACTATGAGTAAAGACGTTTACACTCTTGCCGCCAGAATTCCTGAAAAAGAGCTGATTAAGTATTTGAACGGCAATACCGTCACCCGCGGTCTCCGCTTTTTCACAATTCATCCCAAAGGCTTAAAATGCTTGATTAAAGCGGACTATTTTGGCGCAATTGCCCAAATGGCGAACGACTTTAAATTGCTGCTGAACAACTATCCTGATACTTTTCTAATTCCTAAGCAAAAATATCAGACAGCTCTCAGCTACGCTTTGGACTTCTGTTAGTCCATCAAAAAAACTCGGTTTTATTAAAAAGCCGAGTTTTTTTATTTATCCCCTAAAATGCTCTCGCATAAATTCAATTTCTTGAGCATAGCCAGACAAATCGTTCGGTGTTTCTAAAATAAACGGCAAATTTTGCAACGCCGGATAATTGACAAAACGCACCAACGCTTCTTTTCCTATCAAGCCTTCGCCTATTTTGGCGTGCCTATCCTTGTTCGAGCCAAGCGGCATCATGCTGTCATTTAAATGCACGGCTTTCAGATGTTCCAAGCCAATAATTTTATCAAACCGCGTCATAACGCCGTCCAAATCATTTATTAAGTCATATCCGGCGGCAAAAACATGACATGTGTCCAAACAAACTCCAACTTTTTCCTTTAGCTTTACACCGGCTCTGATTTCGGCCAACTCTTCAAAACTCCGTCCGATTTCCGAACCTTTGCCGGACATGGTTTCCAGTAAAACCATCGTTGTCTGCTCTGGCGTTAAAATCCGATTAAGCAAATCAATAATCATTGCAATGCCAATGCCGTTTCCCTGCCCCACATGCGACCCCGGATGAAAATTATAATAATTGTCCGGAATATATTCCATGCGTTTTAAATCATCCGCAAACACCATTTCGGCAAACTCTCTGGTTTTAGGATTATCCGAACACGGATTAAGCGTATATGGCGCATGCGCGACCAAAGGCGCAAAATTATGCTCTTTCGCCAGCTTGCGAAACTTTGCCACATCGCTTTCAGAAATATCTTTAGCCTTGCCGCCTTGCGGATTCCGTGTAAAAAATTGAAACGTATCCGCTTTAATCGTTAAAGCTTCTCGCCCTATATGTTCAAAACCTTTGGATATTGACAAATGACAACCTATATGCAGCATAAAATTTTCTCCTCACCTTTTTATTCAAAATAAATCCAATTTTTTTAAGACGCAAGCCAATTTTTAAGGATTGACTTTTTGTCAAAAAAATCATACTTTGTTTAAGTAATTTTTATTTTTCTGTTTATTATGAATAAAGACGTGCAAAAACAATTTATCATGTTTGTTGCTTATTTGTCCCAACATCGTGTGGAATCTCTTTCCGATGCAACTCTGGACGATTTATTTCAACAAGCAAACATGTTTTTACTCCAGTTTTCTCAGCAAGACCTGAATGAGTACAACACGGCTCACCATTATGTCAAACAGTTGCTAATGGAATTGCTGCGCCGCAAGCTGAAACCTAAAAGTTTGCTGCTGGCCTTTGACAGCGACGCCAATCTGGTTATTGGGAAAACAGAACTTGAAGCAATTTTCGCAGCTTATGACTTTGACAAAAGGCTGGAATTGCTAGATTCTTTAACAGAACGTTGCCGAAATGATGAGCAGCGTCGCACCTTGATAAACATAGCCATTGAGGTGACCAGAAACGAATGATGAACCAACAAAAAACGACCTTACTAAGGTCGTTTTTTTGTTTATTCAATCACCAATATTAAACTGTCTTTAACCCCGACAACTTTTGCCGTATCTCCTTTTTTGAAAGGTTTTTGGCAAGAAGCCAGCCAATAGGTGTCTCCTATTTTTACTTTTGTTCGATTATCCGACGCGTCTTCCGACACCGTCACCAACTGTCCGACAAATTGCTCCGCCGTGTTATTTAAATTTCGATATTCTTCAGGAACATCCGTTTTATTAAAAACATAACGATAGACAGCAACGCCGATAACCGCAAAAATTCCCGATGCTATGGCAAAAACAATCAATTGCGTCGTAAACGCCATCGGCAAAATATACACAGTCAGACTAACGACAAACGCCGCCATACCAAACCATATCAAATACACCCCCGGAACAATCAATTCCAGCAAAGATAAAACTAGGCCGACTGTAATCCAGTTAATTATTGGAGAATCAAACATCAGTAATCACTCCTTTGTTGAGTTTTTCTTTGCGGCAGGCTTACCGTTCATCACATCTTTCACAAGTTCAGAAATTCCGGCAACTGTGCCCATAACTTGTGTCGTGTCAACCGGCAACATCAATAGTTTTTCATTTGGTGATGTTACAATGCCTTGCAAAGCGTTGATATATTGCTGTCCCAAAAAATAAGAAAGAGACTTTGGATCACCCTGAGCAATGGCATCGGAAATAAGCTTTGTTGCCATAGCCTCGGCCGCCGCCGAACGTTCGCGGGCTTCGGCTTCGCGGAATGCGGCTTCTTTTTTACCCTCGGCTTCCAAAATAACCGACTGTTTTGAACCTTCCGCCTGTAAAATTTCCGCTTGACGCAAACCCTCGGCTTCCAAAATATTAGCTCGTTTTTCGCGCTCGGCCTTCATTTGACGAGCCATCGCGTCTATCAAATCTTTTGGCGGCGTAATATCTTTAATTTCCACGCGGGTAACTTTAACGCCCCAAGGAATTGTCGCTTCATCCACAACTGACAATAATTTTTGATTTATGATATTGCGTTGAGAAAGCAACTCGTCTATTTCCATACTACCGATAACGGTACGAATATTTGTCATAACCAAATTCATAATGGCGTAATCCAAATCTTCAACCTGATAAGCGGCTTTTGTCGCATCTTGAATTTGATAAAACAAAACGCCGTTAACCGTAACCATGGCGTTATCTTTGGTAATAACTTCTTGAGAAGACACTTCCAATACTTGTTCTTTTCGATTGATTTTAGCGCCGATTGTTTCCAGTACCGGAATCAGCAAATGAAACCCCGGATGTAAAGAACGCGTAAACCGCCCAAAATTTTCAACGGTATATTCATATCCCTGTCGCACAATAACCACTGATTTGATTAAAACAACCAGCACCAATACAACCAATACAACGGCTAATGTTTCCATAATTTTCTCCTTTATAAAAATAATAACAGTAAATATCAGCTTAACGATAATATTTTAAAATACAACAAAAAAATCCCACCGACCGATGGGATTTAAATCAAGTCTAATTCAAAATATTAGTCACGCCCCTTAAAAACACGGCTGATATTGCGGTAAGAGCTTCTTATCACTCGGTTTGCGTGCGCCTTGCTATCTCCGTTTTCAACCATTTCCTGAGTTGAAATTTTTGTTGAATTGCCTTCAGCATCCGTAACTTCCAAAGTCCTGCCACCGGTAGAAAGTTTGGTTTTAGTCACTGTTTGCCCATCGGCGCTCTTGGTTGTAACAATTTTATCATTTTTTCCATCGCCGTCAACATCGGTATGAACCACTGTTCGAGAAGCGCCTTGAGCCGCTCCGGTTTTATAAAATTTTGTCTTTTGACTTAAAACTTTTTCTTTTCCTTCATATGAAGTAATTTCAGTTGATTCGGAACGTCTGCCTATTTTTGTTTTCAAAACTGTTTTATCTCCCTCTTCATCTGTAATTGTCAGTTTTGAACTTCTCTCCAATTTAAGATTTTGCTCCTGATGAAACGCACGAGCGGCCTCAATAGGATTTGTTGCTTCAACATCGCCTCTTAAACCTTTTAGTTTATCTATGCGGCCTTGAATATGATATTTTTGCTTTTCAACAACTTCTTCCGCAGTTTCACCTTCAGGAGTTGTTGTTTGCTCCGAATTGTCCGGAGTTGAAATGTCCTTGACATCACCGGAAAGACCGCCACGGCCCCCATTGTGAGAAGAATGTCCGGTATTATGGGTAGCGTGTTCATTTTGCCAAACTTTCAGATTATGAACGCGCGCGTCTCTCTCATCGGCCCAACTCTGAATTTGAGACTTTTGTTCATCATTCAAAGGATGATTGTTAACCAAATTTGCCAATTCGTGTTGACGATAAAAATGATGATCATCTTTAGAAATAACCCCCATTTCTCTCAACATTTCATTGGCATTTTTAGCATCTATACCAAAAGATTCCAAACGCTGAGCCGCATTTGCCTCGTTATTCCAAGAAGCAGAAACCTCGGAAACTCCAGTATGAACTTCCGTTTCAGCAGAATGTTCCGGCACACCATGACCACCTTCGGCTTTTTCAGCCTGCCCAAAAGGCAAACCATGAATATATTCTGATGCGGCGGCAGCCGTTAAACCAATTGCCGCACCGGAAACAGCGGCCACAAAGGCTGCTTTAGGATTTGATTTTCGCGCTAATTCTGCATATTCAAACGCCTTATTCACTTTTCCCGCATCCATTTGTTGCGCATAAGCTCCAAGTTTTTCAACAAACTGCTCTTTATTTTCGCATTTTTCTAGCTGTTTGGTCAAATCTTCAACATTTTGGACACCGCTTTCCTCTAATATTTTCGCCAGATTTTTACGGGCATATTTTTGATTTGATTTTTCTGATAAGAATTTCACGGCACCAATACCCAAAGACGAAGCCATTGTTGCGGCGCGACGCGGCGAAGATAAAATTTTGTTAAATCCGGCTTTAACAGCTCCTCCAAAAGTATCTGCATGCTGTACCGCACCAGCAGCCGCATCGGCAACATGTCCGCCGGTGTGTCCCATTGCTTTGCCAACCATGCCCAAATCCATATTTTCAAAGCCGCCGCCCAAAGTAAAGTAGCCGGAAATTGCCGTAGCCGCTACCTGTCCGGCCAAAGTCAATGCTTCCGCGCGATTTTCACGTTTTCCTAAATATTTGATAAAATCTTTAAAATTTCCGCCTTCCTTTTCTTGATAGCGTTTATAAGATTTTCTAATTGCTTGGGCTGTCTTCAAAGCAGAATATGCTGTTAACCCAACCGGCCCCAACGCGGCACTGATTACAGCTGTTTTGGCAACATTCAAGCCAATTGTTTTGGCTATATTCAACCCTTTATACAGTTTCGGATGTTTAAGGGCAAAATTATTGTTCATTTTGGAAATTTGAGCAGGAATTGACGGCGCATTGCTCAAACGGGCTTTACGAGATTCCAAAGCCACCTGACGGCTGATAGTTGTCGCATTTGCCATTTCAACGGCATTTTTTAAGAATTGTTTATTTTCATACGGCCCCTTAAAATCCGGAAATTTAGCGACATATTCGGTTAAATGCTTTTCAAATTGCTCTTTTAGTGCTTTTTCTTCATCCGACAGCGACAAACCTTTTGCCGCCCCCTGCAATATATCATTTAATTCTTGCTGATTTATATTGTTCTTTTCGCAAAATTCTGCCAATGCCTGTTGTTTTAAATATTCTGCGTTAACCAATGCTTTATATTCACCGATATTTTCAGTTAAAGCTTTGCCATATTCTTCAACTCCATTTTCGTCGGGAGACTTGTTGCTTAACTTATAAGCCGTAGATCTTAACAATCCGCCGGCCATCTCCTTTTGTTCTTCAGGAATAAGATTTTGACTAATAGCTTTAAGTTCAGACATATATGAGGCAATATCCACATGCTGAGCCACCTGAGTCCATTGCTGAGCATTTCCGGCATATTCTTCAGCAGAAAGATTAAAAGTTTCCAATCCGTTTTCTTGATCATAAGTTTTCAACTGAGCTTTAACAAGTTCTTTCAGGTGGTCACATTTTTTCTTTGTATCCTCATCTAAATCCGCTTCATTTGCAATTGCTAAATAATCTTGCAACGCCACGGCATTTTCCGAATCAATGCTATCGGCATCCACTCTTGATAAGACAGATATGGCTTGTTTTTCAATTTCAGCCAATTGCCGTTTTTCTTCTTCAGTAGGCTCTTTTTTGTCTTTTAAGTTCTGATAAGTTTTAAAAACATCATATGAAGGCTGATTAATAAAATCAACATCCTGACGAAACTGCGGAGAAACAAATTGAGATTGCTTATCTAAAATGCTTTGTTCTTGTAATGCTTTTGCCTGTTGCTCTTTTGCTTTTCGCAAAACAACCTCAGCCTGGGTGTTGTTGCCATAGTTCTGAGCAAATGCAATAATTTTATCCAAATTATCCGGATCAAAATCCATTGAACTGTTTGCCATTTCATTCAATTGTGCCAAAATGATTTGTTTCTGCTCGTCCGCCACAGGCTTATCCGATTGTTCTCGCTCAAGAATATCCGCTAATTTTGTATATACTTCTTTATCTTTCTGAGTTTCTTCAACCATTTTTATCTCCACAATCAAATTCAATTTTGTTCAGTATAACTGTTTTTTTTAACTTTTGCAATAAAAATGACAAAATTTTTTTTTGTACATTTTGCGATAATCAGTGAGTTATTTAATTTTTTAACTATACATTTTCTTTGACTATGATATAACATTAACATTTAAGATATGTTAATGAAAGACAAAAAAATGGAATTAAAAAAGAAGTGGGGAATCTTTTTACTGCTAAATCTAATGCTTTGGAGCATTATTCCTTTATTGAGGTTGAGTCTGCCGATGGACACTCAAGAAGCCATTGTTTGGGGAAAATATAGTTTTTTGGGCACAACTAAACACCCACCATTTTCAGGCATTATAGCTTACTACTTTTACTTGTTTTTTAACCATGCTGACGGAGCCATGTATTTGCTCAGTCAACTATTTGTTATTTTGGGATTATTTTATATCTATAAATTAGCTTGCTTATTTCTGGACAAACAAACGGCAATTCTGGCGTCTTGCCTACAACTAGGCATAATTTATTACAATTTTTCAAGCGTCGAATTTAATGTCAATGTCATCTCTCTTGCCCTCTGGCCGATGTGTTCATACTATTTTTGGCTCGCTTATCAAAACAACAACTTAAAAAATTGGATATTTTTTGGCGTTCTATGCGGAATAAACTTATTAAATAAATACACTGGCGCACTCTTATTACTCTCCTTTGCCGTTTTTATTTTATCCGGCAAAGAAACCATTAAAATTTTGATAAATTATAAAGCTTATCTGGCTGTGTTATGCTTGCTTCTGGTAATTTCTCCTCATATTTGGTGGTTGGCCGAGCATAATTTTGAAATGCTCAACTACATTTTAATGCGCAATACAAACTCCCACATGATAACTTCAGAATGGAGACACATAATTTATCCGCTGAAGTTTGCCGGCGCTCAAATTCTATTTTCCTTTGCCGCGCTGTTAATCTACTTTATATTTTATAGAATATCCCCAAAAAACATCAACTTGGAACAGTCTGTTGAAAAAAAACGGTTCTTAATTATTTGCGGTTTTTTGCCGTTTACGGTGTTTGTTTTCATTAGCCTGATTGCTGGTTCTCCGCTTAAAAGCATGTGGGGATTTCCATGTCTGTTTTTAGTCGGGATTTCTCTTTTTTACTTTTGGCCGATAAAAATAAATAAAGAAAAAGCTTCTTTACTTTTATCCATAATGTTTGGCTGGAGTGCTTTATTTGCCTGTGTTTACGGCATTCAATGCCTAACTACGACCAGCATGAGATTTAGAACAGATTGCCCAGCTCTTGTGCAAATTTTAGAACAAAAATGGACTGACTACACCGGCTCCAAAAAACTGGAATATGTTGGTTCGGATGTTTGGTTTTCCAACATGTTTTCACTTTATGCCAAACATGAGGTTAAACCAATGATTTGGCTCAGCCCAGATAATAATCCATGGTTTGACGCCTCTGATTTTGAGGAAAAAGGAGCCTTGGTCGTAACATCAAATTATTCTGAATATATGACCTACAAAAATAAATTTGGAGAAAAAATGACGGATCCCCAAACTGTCAAAATAGCCTATACCAGCTTGTTTGGCCGCATAAAAGAAAGAAATCTGTTTTATGGTTTTTATCAAACAAAGGAGATGCAAAATCATGCCCAATAAACTTATTAGCATTGTCATATCTGCCTATAATGAACAAGACAACGTTTCAGAATTATACAAGGCATTGCAAAATAACCTAAAAAACGTTAAAAATGTAGATTTTGAATTTTTATATGTTGATGACGGAAGTTCGGATAAAACCTATGAAAACTGCTTAAAACTGCAAAAGAAAGACAATCGTGTAAAAATTGTTCAACTCAAAAGAAACTTTGGACACGAAATAGCTATGACCGCCGGCATGGATTATGCTTTGGGAGACGCCGTTATCTTTATGGATTCAGATCTCCAACACCCACCGGTTTATATTCCGAAAATGATTGAATTATGGCAACAAGGCAAAGAAATCGTTTTAACGAAACGGCTTGACAATAAAGCAACTTCCAAATTTTATAAATTTTGTGCTCAAACATTTTATTTTATTCTTAACAAATTGTCCGACACACAAATCATGGAAAGTGCACCTGATTTTAGATTGATTGATAGAAAATATGTTGACTTTTTAAAAGGTTTCAATGAACAAGATCGTTTATTTAGAGGCCTGTTAAGCTGGATTATGCCGCATGACAATGTTGCTATCATAGATTTTGTCGCACCGGAACGATTCAGCGGAGAATCAAAATATAACTTTGTCAAATCGCTCCATTTGGCCATTAACAGCATTGTGCAATTTTCAGTTTTACCTTTACGTTTGGCTATTTATTTAGGGTTAATTGCGGCTTTTTGCGCATTTTTACTTGGCGTTTATGTGTTTATTGAACATTTCTTTATGCACACGCCAACTCCCGGATATGCCACCATCATGATAACTGTCATCTTTTTGGGATCTGTGCAATTAATCTGTCTTGGTATTATTGGCGAGTACATCGGCAAAATACATATGGAGGTGAAAAAACGTCCATTATATGTGGCGGACTTTATAGAAAAAGAGAAGAAAAATGGTTCTAAAAAAGATATTTAACGCCGATGATTTTGGCATTAGCAAAGGTGTCAACGCGGCTATAGTAAAAGCGTATCAGGATGGTATTCTTAACAGCGCCAGTCTGATGATAAATCAAAAATACGCCAAAGAAGCCGTTAAGTTGGCTCAAGAAATGCCAAACTTAGAAATTGGCCTGCATCTAAACTTAACAAATGAAACACCGGCGGCTACAATCGCAAAAATACCTTTGCTGGTAAATGAGCACGGAAAACTAAAAAATGGTTTTGTAAATTTATTGTTACTGTCTTTTATCAAGCCAAAACAGTTGCGCCAACAAGCCGAAATTGAAATGCGGGCTCAAATTCTTAAATATTTAGAAACTGGTCTGCCTTTACAGCACATAGACAGCCATCGACACATCCATATGATTCCGCTACTTTTTAAAATCGCGCGAAAACTACAGCAAGAATTTGATATTAATCGTATCCGTGTTATGAATGAAAACATACTTAATACGCTAAAATACAATCACAATAAAAGCTGGATGTTTGACGGCGCCCTAATTAAATATATTCTTTTACGCTTTTTATGTTGGTGGAACGGATATAAATCAGACATTTATTTTTATACTTTGCTTTACACTTGTAAAATTTCAAGCGAACAATTTCAAAATGTTAAAATACCAACCGGATACAATGCTGTTGAAATAATGATTCATCCTGGAATGCCTGAAATTGATAAAAATAACCCAAATGACATTTGGGATAATAACATTCTTTCACCTTATAGAACCGTAGAATTAAACACACTGTTGAATAAAAACAATAAGGATGGTATAAATGATTAAATATGCCATAAAACTATATTTATGGGCTGAAAACATCTGGTTTAAGCTACCTCAAAAATTACGTTTTTTATTAGTTGGTGGATTTAACACCGTTTTGGCATATTCTATTTTAGCCATACTTCTTTGGCTGTTTGGTGGCATTAATCGACGATTATCTCTCAACTATCAACCCGTTATTGTTGCCAATTTTGCATTGTTTATACAATATATCATCACGATTAATATCTCTTTTTTAACCATGCGTTATTATGTTTTTCAAAGCCATGGAGAATGGAAAAAAGAGTTGGCTAAAGCATGGTCAGTTTACATTTTTCTTTATATGATAAACTCTCCGATATTAAGTTTTTTAATGGTTTTTATCGGGTTGTCTCCATTAGTATCACAAGCGCTATACCTGACATTTTCAACCATTGTGACGTTTATTTTGCATAAATATTATTCATTTCGCAAACGACCAAAAAATTAAAGGGAAACGTGATTATGCCGCCCATAAGCCAAATAAAAAATACAATAAATTCTAATGTCTCAAACAGAAAAAACTCATCCAAAAAATTTATTAAATATTTAGTTATTGCTGCCATAGTCATAGGAATATTTAGATACTTTGTTTTTACAAAAATAGAAAATATACCAAACGAAGTTTATGAAAACACATCTAAAGACAATCAATTTTACACACTTTTAACCGGTAACAAAAAAATTGTTTGGTTTGGCGCCGATTGCCCCATCAGTGCTTCTCGAAAAAAATTTATAGACACGATACTTAACATCCTAAATCTAGATAAAATTTACAAACAACAGGCCTTCTTACAAAATTCATTTTCAGTCCAATGCAAAAACAAATACTGCGCGGATGTTTTTTTTATAGAAAACTGTGGCAATAATTTTTGCATTGTTATTCCGTCCCGTCGCAAATTTATAAAAATTAAAGATGAAAAAAAATTACTAAAAACTTTACAAAAAGTAAAAGATTGGTAAAACAACACTTAGTTTTATAATCATTTAAATTTTCTAACAAAAGACTATCTCTTTATCAAAAGGAGATAAAAATGCGTTTTATTAAACCGATAAACCTCAATAACAAATCTTTTATTTTAGATGTACGCCTGCCTGAGGAAAGAGCTGTTGAAGAACTTGGATTACCTCATATCAATCAAGATTTGGAAACACTTAATCCTTTGGAATTTATTCAACAAAACAACGTAAAAAAAGATCAAACCATCAATATATTATGTTCCTCGGGCGGTAGGGCTTCGCAGGCGGCGGAGATGTTTGAAAAAGCAGGTTTCACAAATGTTGCTGTTATTATCGGCGGCTTGGTGGAAGCAGAATATGAAGGGTTGCCGATTATTCGTCATTAAAACTTGTTTTTGCCCACATTCTGTTATAGTCTTTCTCTAAAGGAGATAACTTATGCCCGATTGGAAAATAGAAGATACTTATAATGGATTAGTTTGTGGAGTTGATGAAGCCGGACGAGGTCCTTGGGCCGGACCGGTAGTCGCCGGAGCAGTTATTTTTCTTACCAAAGAAATAGCCCCTGACCTTTTGGCTCAACTCAATGATTCAAAAAAATTATCTGCAAAGAAACGAGAATATTTATATAACATTCTACAAAAAGAGGAACTTGCCGGACGTGTTTTATGCGGAATCGGAGAAGCAAGTGTTAAAGAAATTGACGAACTAAATATCTTGCAAGCCACTTTTTTAGCCATGCGACGTGCTGTGAATAATCTTTCCCAAACACCGCAAACAGCGTTGATTGACGGCAATCGATTGCCTAAGGATTTTCCGTGTCAAACACAATGTTTCATCGGCGGAGATGGTAAATCTTATTCAATAGCGGCGGCGAGCATTTTGGCAAAAGTTTATCGAGATAAATTAATGGCGGAATTGGCGCAAAAATATCCTTTTTACGCCTTTGAAAAAAATGCCGGCTATGGCACCAAAGCGCATATAGAAGGCTTGCGTTTGCATGGTGTGACACCACAGCATCGTCGCAGTTATCGCCCGATTAAAGAGTTTTTACAGGCTGAGAAGTTATCATAAGTCTTGCAATTTATTTATGTTTGCTTTATAACAGAAAAGTGTTGCAGGCGTAGCTCATCAGGATAGAGCGACTTCCTCCTAAGAAGTAGGCAGGCGGTTCGAGTCCGCCCGCTTGTACCATTTTAGTTTAAGTCTACTTCAGGCATTTTTTTCTTTATAAATCAAAATGTTATCTTTTAGAAGAAAAACTGCTATACTTTGGTTAAATCAGTTCTTATTGTTTTTATAAATATATAAAAATCAAACACTTAGGCTATTTATATTGTGATAAATAACTAAGAGGCAAAAATGATGAAAAACTGTGTTACAAGGTGTGCTACATATCATAACTCATTGAAAAAAATGTATCACACGTCCCCCGAACCACATTTGTACTTGAGAAATAATATATTCTATTGTAGAATTGAACTTCCTTCAATTAACAAAAGAAGAAAATTTATACGATTTTCTTTAGGTACAGCAAATTACTATGAGGCGCGCCAAATGATACAAGATATAGAGAGGATAAATAAACTTTTTAGTGAACTTAAAGAATTATATGAACAACTTAATATTCAGCATAGATTTATACAAAACAATACTCCGTCATCTAATCAAGTACAATGTGTAGATGTATTAGATGAAAATTCGGATAAGGAATTATTGAAAAATTTTATTGCTGCATATGATAGATGCTATAATATTAAACTAGATAAGATTATATCATACATTAAGATGCATATTAAAGATTGTGATTATACTCTTACAAATGCTGGAACTAGTCAAGAATATTTAGAAGACAAGAGAGACCTGCAAAAGAGAATTAATTTTTTAAAAACTTATATGTTGAGTATGGAAGAATATAAAAATATTTGTAAATCTGCAGAAGCGGTAATTATTCAAGCTCAAAATATTCTGAACTTCTCAAATGCTCTTGTATCGCATCAAGGGGGTAAACAAAATATTGTAGAGGAGCCTAATTATAAGGAATTTGAAGTTCCTCATCATACAATACAAGAAGTAATAGAACGAATGAAAATAGATTTAAGACACAATATGAGTGAATACGAAATTACGCGCAAACAACAAGATATTGCTAATGCGCTAGGAACAGTAGAGATAGAATTATCTAATGATTATAATAAGATTAATAATCAAAAAATGATAAATCAGATAGAAGCCAATATAAAGGATGAAGCAAAGATAAAAGCCAAAACTATTAACCGAAAACTTAGAAGTATAAGATCTTTAATTGAAAGTGCTAATAAGTTGGAGCCAGAATACTATAAACCATACACTATTACCCTACTTTCAGAAAAAAGATCTATAGCTACAACAGAACGGAAAGAATATCTTCCATATAGTGAAGATGAACTTATTAAAATATTTGATATTAATAATCCAGTATTTAAAAAATATCCAGATATTTTTTGGGCTTGTATGGTAGCTCTTTATTGTGGAGCCAGAACAAATGGAGCTACAACACTAAGATATGATGATATTGTCACAAAAGATAATATACAGTGTTTTGATTTTAAAATAACTGAGGAGGATGAAGAGGTTGATATAAAAAAATTAAAAACATCAGCTACTGTTAGAAAAGTTCCAATACATTCAAAATTGATAGAGCTAGGCTTTCTTGATTATATAAAAAGGCATAAAAAGAAAAATAAAGACAATTTTATCTTTTCCAGAGCATTAACGAAAAAAGATACCTATAATAGGCACTTTATGCGCCCATTGTTTGCTTATTTAGAAAAAATTGGGATAAAAAAAGATAGATGGAAGTCTTTTCATTCTTTCAGAACAAATATAAATAAAGCCTTAAGAGATTGTGGAGTAGATGAAACCTTTAGAAATGATATTGTGGGATGGGAAGGGAAAACAACCCCAGACAGGCATTATTCAACTAATAGCTTAACAGAAATCCAAGAGCAGTTGGAAAAGCTGGACTATGATTTTCTAGACCCTTATCTTGAAAAATGGAAAGAGTCTATGAAAGACAAGTAGTTAATAGTTTTTTATTGAGATAGAACCTATTTCAAAACATAGTCATTATAACATTTAAGTTCTAATATATATTGGAAATATTAGGGCTTAAATAAGTAATGAATAAAACTTATACAACTATTGAATTAAAAAACTATTTTGTAGAGGCAAACCCTGAAGTTCTATTATCAACTAAGGTTGTCAGTGCTTATATGGATTTAAGCATATCGTGGTTTAATAATAGAGCGGTTAAAGGAAATGGTATTTGCTATAGGGTAATCGGAAACAAACGTTTATATAAAAAACAAGATGTTCTTAATTGGATAAATAATAACTGCCCTTTAGTCTCAGATACTCAATAATAAAGCAGTATCAGGAAAATTTATTATATTTTAACTGTAATATCCTATATATGACTTGATAAGTAGAAAGAGGATAAAATGTCATATATATTTATGGATGAAAGCGGAGATTTAGGCTTTAACTTTTCTAAAACTAATACAAGCCGGTATTTTGTGATGTCTTTTTTAATTTCAGATAGTGATGATATCTGCAGAAAAATTGTTGCTAAAACAGTTAAAAAAATGACATTACGCAATAGAGCCAATTTTTCCGGTGTGTTTCATTGCAATAAAGAAAATGAAGATGTCAGAAGCAATTTGCTGAACACTTTGGGTAATAATGAAAGTCTAAAAGTTATAAGTGTTACTTTAGACAAGATTAAATTTATGAATATATGTGGAAATGAGCTGCCACCGTCAGGAGAACTGTATAATCATATATGTTTGTCGTTGTTTAAGAGATTATACGAACATAGTTTGTTTAATCAAAAAGAACGTAAGCTGTTTATTGCCTCACAGCGTGAAACAAATAAATATTTGAATGAAAAATTTAAAGATAGTTTAGCCAATATATATGATTTAGAGGTTATTATATCACATCCGAATACATATAAGGGATTGCAAGTTGTTGATTTTGTATCGTGGTCTTTCTTTAGGCAATATGAATTTGAAAGTTCAAAATATACAAATTTATTCAAAAACCTTATTATAGATGACTTTGTTATAAAACGGATATAAAAAAACGAAGCACCTTGTTTGCTATTTAGGCATTAGCCAGAGGAACCTACGGGAACCCCACAAAACAAGGAAATTACCTTCGTTTAATTATTATATATCATAGAAATATAAAAAAATCAATAAGTTTGCTGAAATTTTACTATTTTTTCAAATAACCATATACAGTTGGTCTAGTAATGCTGAATTGACGGGCTATTTTAGCAATCGGTGTTCCTTGCTGATATAGTTTGTTTAACTCAGTTACTTGCTCAGTAGAAAGTTTATTTTTACCCCCTTTGTATTTTCCTTTAGCTTTAGCAATGGCAACACCCTCTCTAACCCGTTGATTGATTAGTTCTCTTTCTAATTGAGCAACAGCGCCAAGCATAGTCATCATCAGTTGTTGATACGGGTCTTTCTTATTTGGCGAAAAGGTTAGATTTTCTTTGTGAAAAATAATAGTTACACCTAGTTTATTGATTTCTTCCACTAAATTTAATAAATCTCTGGTATTTCTAGCAAGTCTGTCCATTGAATGAACATTGATAACATCACCTTGCCTTAAATTATTAATCATAGCTTGCAATTGAGGTCTATCAGTATTTTGGCCGGATAGCTTATCTTCATACTCTCTATCACAAAAAACATTCTGTAATTGTCTTTCTGTATTTTGAACTATAGTTGATACTCTTTTGTAGTTAAAAATCATAATAAACTCCACTTATGTAAAATGTATATCTTTAATGTTATTTTACATATATAGTAAAAGTGTAAAATTGTCAAGTATTTTAATGTATATTTTACACTTCTGTGAATGTATATTCTAACTGTAGTTCTATTTTACAATATCAGATATTTTATATAAAATTATTACCTTTTGTTACATATTTTTAGCAATGGCTTCAATCAAAGCTGATGCCATACTGTTTGAATCTTTTTTAGATTTTTTAGATTTTAGGTTCTCATCGGGACTGTCAACAACCGAAACAATGGCGTATCTCTTGTTATTCTTTTCAAAATGTCCGAGAAACATATATACGGTGCCGACTTCATCATCTGTCGAAAAATCCGAAAAACCATACATATCCACGCCTTTAACTTTCATGTAAGAAAGAAAGCCTTTTTCTATCTTGTTATGCAAAACCGGCAAAATATCCTTAAATTTAGGATTTTGGATAAATTCGCTGTACATTTCCAAATATTCCAAAGGCGTGCTTCTTTGCGGCATCAATTTCAATTTAAATAGCAATTCGTCATTTGCTTTGCTGTTATCCTTAAAATCTAATCTGTTTTCGTTCAAATCATTAACAGAAATAATACCATAATTCAGTCCAAGAATCACATTGATAAACTGAGTTGTTTCAAGTCCGATATACTCATAATTTTTCAGATAGTTTATTTTGGCGTTGCTCATATATTCTTGAGCGACAATTTTTCCGCTGTCCAAGTCTTTGACCGCATACGCAACTCCTTTAGCTTGCATCGCTAAAAACGAATTAAGTAAAATGTTTACATTAGCAATACAAACTTCCCTGTTAAAATCACACTTTCGTTCTACCAACTTTCTGCGGATTTCAGCATCGGCGTTATAGCTGATTAACATTGCTAAAACGGAAATAATACACATTTTTAATACGTTCATTTTTGTTCTCCTCATTATAGTTTTTGTACACTAAAACTATAATCCTCTAAATATATGGGAGTTAATATATCTCTAATCCTTTTTTCAATAGTGTATTTTATTGAAATTGTTACACCATTTGTTAAATTTACCTGTGCTTGACAAAGTCTAATATGTTTTTCTTTATCAAAAGAAACTTCAGATATTTTATCTATGGAAGAAATATCAACTCCAGTTTTAATTAGATGTTGAAAGGTACCATTTTGTTCAAAATTATTAAATAAATTATTTTTACTATTTTCTGAAAGACATTGTTCAGGAACTAAAAGTTCTTGCTTTTCATAATACATCATTGTTATCAAATAAATACATAGTACAGAAACAATACCTAAAAAAAATCTTAGCATTTCACTCTCCTTATTTATTTTGTTTAAGAGGGGTACCACAAAATTCGCAATAGCAAACTTCACCAACAATAACTGTATTTAAGGCACTGCAATTCGGACATTTGATGGTCGTTTTTTCTTTATTTTTTTCAATATTCTCTATATGCTCTGCTAATCTTGCTTTTTCATTATTTTCTATTTTTAGCTTTAGTTCTTGCATTTCCTCTTTATATTTCTCCAATTCAGAGTTTTTGCTTACATTGATGTTTTCTACGGTTTTTAATATCATCTCTAAAGATTTTACTTCTTCATTCTTTTCTTCATTCTTTTCTATTTTGGGTTTTAAAAAATGATAGGCTGTTTTTCTAATTAAAAATCCTGGAAGTACTAATATAATGTATATACCTAATGCAAACGAAAAACTTTCGAAACTTTGATCATATGCAATGGCGCAAATATCTAAAATAATACCCAAATATAGTAAAATACTACCAAATAAACCCACTAATTTTAATATAAATTCTATCATTTTATTTATCTTTATTTATAAACACTATATACTAAATATTTCCTTTTTTTGATAAACTTATAGCTATGCTTTTCTGAGCAATTAAGCTGTTAAGATTTACTAATGCTTCTTTAATTATCTTGTCAGAAGTATCTGAATTTTTCATTACTTCGATTTCAATAACAGAAATTGTTTTGTTAATCTCAGAATCTCCCCAAACAGGAGATGAGACATCGGAAAAACGCAAATCTTCACTAAGTTTATTCAATGTTGGGCGATAAGCTAAACATTTATCAATTGTGGCTAATTTATCAAGTCGTTCAATTATTGCCGTTACATTATTCAAATTAGACATTGTTTTTTGGTTGGATTTATATATGCTTTTACTTGCTGTTAAAAATACTACGATTGCTGTAAATAAAAGAGTATTTATGATAACCTCTGTATTTATAAATGAGGTATTCTCATTTTTGTAAAATAGGATAAATATAATCGCAACAACTATATTGATAAACGTATATGCAGAGAGCAATAAATAAAGAGCCACTCTAGTAATAATCTGTTCAGTTTTTTGTGAAATATATTCAGCCCAAAGTAATCCACTAAAAAATATAATTTCAGATCCAAGTATAGTGTAATATGCCCATTTTGTTAATCCTGACCAATCATCAATACCCATTTCAGACAAGATAATTGTTGCAATAAAAGTGACAATTCCACAAATTGATATTGCATTGAATCTATTCATAATATTAACTCCTTATAATTTTTCACCACACTCAGGACAAAACTTATCAGTATTTTTAATTTGAGCATTGCATTTAGGACACTTCAATTTGCTTACAATAGAAGTATTTTGTTTATTCTCAGTATCAAAACCGCAATTACTACAAAATCTTTGTGTTTGCAGAATACGAGCATGGCAATTAGGACATTCTTTTGTGTTTGTTTCAGAAGAAGCTATTTTTATCTCTTTTGCAATACTACCAAAAACATCTCCGAGCCCAGAGCCGACGCCAACACCCATTCCTAGTCCCATTCCTGCTCCCATAAGTGATGCAGAAGAAGAATTAGGATTTTTAGCAGCACCCTCAAGTGCGTCAAAAGAACGCTCCTGCTGATAATTGTATCCTATGATGTTCATTTCTGCTCGTTTAGCAAGTGCTTTTTTTAATGTTTCGACTCCTATATCATCTTCTGGAACATTAATATCATTTACATAAAATGAAACGAGTTCAACTCCGTAATCATCCATAATTGGATATATAGCTTCTTTTAATTTTTTAGATAATTCATCCATATAATTATTGATTTCTAAAAAACTAATTTTTTCTTTTATAAAATATGAGGAGATAACATCTTTTACTTTTGTTATATAAATACCTTTAAAGTAATTACTAATTTTAACCTTATCAAATGTTGGCAATGCAGCAACTAGTTTAATAAAAAATTTTTTAGAATTACTTATGCGCATACTAAATATTCCATTTGCACGAACAGGTATAAATATACCATGTGTAGGGTCTTGTATTTGAATAGGAGATGATGTTCCCCATTTTATATCAAGATTATATCCTTTATTTATATACCAAATCTCTGCAGTAAAAGGGCTTTTTCTACCAAACGGTAGATTGATTAGCTTTTTAAGAAATGGAATGTTTGCTGTTTCAAGTGTGTGACGACCACTACCAAATATATCTAGTACTTTTCCGCTTTTTACTAGGATGGCTTCTTGCGATTCATTTACAATGAGCTGTGTCCATGAACCAAGTTCTTCATTTGGATATTTCCACGCAAAAACATCAGGATCACCGTTATACTTAACAACATCCACTATTGCCATTTTATCCCTCATAATCTATTTTACAAAATATAAAAATTATTTGATTTCCCATTTTTTCCCACAATTTTGGCATGTAGCCCAGGTCTCAATGATATGTTTTTCTTTTCGTTTTCTAATAAGCATCCATAAAACCCACAATCCACCAGTGATACATAGCATTAATAAATTCCATATAAAACTACGGCTTTTACTAACAACCATACTCTGAGTGTTTATAACTACGTTTGAAGATTTACATTTTTTACATATCATGTTTGAAACCTTTATATATGCTATTTAACTTACTTAACTATTCTGCATTATTGATGTTTATATCAGTTAACTCAAACTTAAATTCAGGTTCTTCCAAACTGCCTCTTGTGGTCATACTTCGCTCATAGAAACCAGTTTTTCCTGGGGCTGGAGTTAAATTTCCTGAAAATATTACTTTTTGCCCCTCATTTAAATTTGCGATTTTTCCGACTATAGGATCTTCTATATTTGTATAAATTGTAAAAATAATTTTAGGAGCTATTTCTATATCAAAATATACAGTATCACCAGTTGCGGATATATATTTTACTTTTCCGCTCCAATTTGACACATCTCCATTAAAGTTTAATTCATTAAATTCTTTAGTTCTTTTTTTAAATAACAATCTAACCTGTAAATCGTTATTAGCTGTAGAAACAGAATCTCTATATTTTGTGGCGATATTTACAAAGTTTTTCTGCATATCGTTCTCAAAATCTTCTGCTGCATTAGTATTAAAACTGATTATGACTGATAAAATAGCCGATATCATAATTAATTTTAGTTTCATATTTCTCCCTTTCATAACAGTACAAATTTAATACGGTTGTATATTGGCACAAACCAACGTTTTTGCTCACTATGCAAAATAGATGATTCTAAAGAGCTTTATCAACAATGCTGATTGCCTTGAAAGTGTTTGTTTTCCTACATTTCAATAGAGTTGGATTAAAAAATTCAAAACAAGTAAAAAACTGGTTGATTTTAACGTTCTATTAAATTGAGCAGTTTTAATAAAACTTTTAATGGAGAAAATATAATGACTACAATAGGTTACATCAGAGTTAGTTCCAATAAACAGACGCTGGAGCATCAGCGTTTTGAAATAGAGAACTTTGCCGCAAAAGAGCATATAAAAATTGATAGCTGGATTGAAGAAAAAATATCGTCGCGCAAGGCTTTAGAAAAGCGTAAACTAAATGAATTGCTGAAAAACATGAAAGAAAATGATGTACTGATTACCTGTGAAATATCTCGTTTAGGACGTTCTTTGCTTGAAGTTATGAAAATTTTGGAAACTTGCCTGAACAAAAATTGTCAGGTCTGGACAATTAAAGAAAACTACCGCTTAGGCAATGATATTCAAAGCAAAGTATTGGCTTTTGCCTTTGGTCTAGCAGCCGAAATAGAGCGCAATTTAATCTCTCAGCGTACGAAATCCAGCTTGGCAAACATCAAAGCCAGCGGGAAAAAACTCGGTCGTCCGTTTACATCAGAATCCAAAAAACTCAAGCTAAGCAAAAACGCCAAAAAATTTAAGGAATTGTTTGACAAGGGATTGTCAAAATCTCAGCTTGCCAAAACATTTGGAGTCAGCCGCAACACTGTCAGGCATTTTATAGACCGGATGATACTGTCTGTTACTTAATATGATAAAATTCTAGTGGATTTGCTAAAAGTTACAACTTTGCTATTTATAAAGGGCTAGTCGTATGTAACTGGCTGTAATAATATGTTTTGTTTAGTAATTACTTTTACTTCATATATGGATAGAATACACTAGGAAGCCAATATTGATATAGCTAATATTCCCCAAAAACATCTTTAGTAAATAAAGTTTGTTCCACCTGTTTTTTGACATATTCATCCATAGCTTTTCGACATATAAGATTATGGTATTCAATATCTACAGAAGGATGTTTTGCTTTGAAGATAAAAAATAAGAAGTATAAAAGGGTTTTAAACTCTCTGATCGTCTGTTTCTTTATAGTAATATGCAAATGGTAATATGTATCATCTTCTTTACAAAGATTGATTTCTATTTGTGGTAGGGTTGAAGTATCAATAAGTCTATGTCTATTTTGCGGATTAATATACCATTGAGCCTTTTTGAATGAAATTTTTGTAAGGCAAAGTATATCATTTATTATTCTATGATTGTTGTACGGTGGTGTTATCGTGATTTCAAAATCATACACTTCATTTAATGAAGCATCCATAATATAATAACTGCAATGGTTATGAAATTTTTTTGTATTCCAAAACTGTAACTGCTCATCTTTGGTTAATCTAGTAACGGATTCGTTAATAGATTGTTTTGCCTTTGTGCATATAGGACTGTTTGATTTACAGCTATTAAGTCCCTGAGCTCGTTCTAGTTTATCATTGTATGAATAAGTTATATGTGTTGTTGGAGATGTAAGCTCTCCTATAGTCTGATGATGAAAAGACTCTTGTTCATCCTTTATCCGAATGGCTAGGTTTAGACGTTCTTGCTTAGTAAGCATATATGTTCTCCAGTATAGTTAAAGAGTATATTAAACCCTATAGTATGCACATTTGCCGATACTATCCTTAGTCGTGAAGGGGACTTGCCAACTGCTTCATGGTTTATAGAACTGTTGAAAAAATTTCTTTGGTAAATTTTATTTGCTTTTTTATAGAATGTGTAGAAGCAAAGCAGTTATATAGATAACTCTTTAAGAAAAACTAAGAGTTTTGCTAATGATGACATATTGATAACCTAACTTGTGCTGCAAGATGTTGTAATAAGACAAATACAAATTGACTTTTTACTAATTTTTTGATACAAGTGCAGCATAGTTTAAGTGTGATACAAACTGTGCTACATTTGACAAAAGTATAGATATGTTAAAATATAAAATGCTGTAAAATCAATTAGATAGCTAAAAAGCGGGCCGGAACCGCCCGCTTGTACCATTGGTCTATTTCAGCTTTTGTATAATTTTTTCAACTTCAACTTTGCCTTTGTCATTTAAGTTTTCTGCTGTAAATTTATTCTTTCTGGCAAATTCAGAAGCTTCAATAATAATGTTTTCACATATTTTTTTATCTAAGATATCATTCACAACCAATTCATAACGGAAAATATGTTTGCCGGAATCAAACGCCGCATAAGTTTCATCGTCTATCCCCTGTCCATATTTAACCACACCTAGACCTAAAAAATAATTAACCATAGCCGAAGCTGTTTCAGGTTTGGAAACAGACATGGCGCCAACAGAAAACGCTGTGCAAAAATAATATTTCTGTACTTCATTCAGCTGTTCAAAAGCCTTTTCAAAGTTTGCCGGCTCTCCATTGATGTTTTCCCATAATTCCGACGAAACATCCATTTCAGCTGAGGATTCTTGAATAACTTTTTCCGTTTGTTTATTTGTTTGCTTTTCTTCTGACTTTTTATTATCGCAAGCACATATCAAAAAAGCCAAACATCCTAATAAAACAATCACTTTTTTCATTATTCATCTCCTTAAAAATATATTATATCATTAGCCCAAAAACTCTAATATATCGTTAAAATTAAAACACCACCTTAATTTAAGGTGGTGTTTTAATTCAATCATACAGCTTTACCTTGAAAGCATACATACCCAAAAGCATGTTATAACATTCAAACGGGCTCTCATCCATATCCAAGGCGAAAGCCTTCACCTTAGCAAGAAGATGAGCGGGAATCTGAGACAGAACGTCTTTCAACAGAAGAGATGGTGTTCGATAATACAGCTCTGTTTCTGAGCCCAGACTGTAAATCGTAATTTCCTCCAACAAGCCAACACTGTCGACATCTGCTTTTTCCGTTGTTACACTCTTTGGAATTGTTTTACAAAGAGCCAACAAATCATCGGAAAGTTCTACACCCTTAAAGCGGCAAAATTTTGACTTATTAAAGTCCGGATCTGCTTCATTCAAAACAAATCGAGAAACCGCCGTTTTTTGTGGGTAGAAAACCTGCTTTTGAGCGACAAGACCTAAAAATTGGATACCTTTACGCTCTAAAAGTTCGTTTTCAGGTATTTCTTGAGACATCAGCACTGTTTGATAAATGCTGATGTACTTTGCGGCAAGAGCCATGTCCACACCGAGTACTTCCAAACGCTTAGAAAAGATCTGAATCTTGTTCTGCAACTTGATGCTGTCCATAATAAGAAAAATTAAAATTTATAAAATAATTAAAAACTAATATAGTAAATAACACCTTTTTATAAATTTGTCAATAATTTTGACAAATTTATTTTTTCTAAATTATCCATTTTTCTTTTTTTTACATAAATCCTTAAGAACATTTTAACCAGTCATTGCTATAAATATAACAAATTTTAATCTTAAAAGAGGAAAGAAAGATGAAAAATAAGCTTAGCAAAGGTCTCTCTCTCTCTCTGTAAATCCTAAACATTCGATTTCAGAGCGTTTTAAAGCTTCTACACGTGGTTTTTGCCATTTTTTAAAAAAATTTGAGTCGGCTTCTCGAAGCTGTCATTATCAGGACACGTCCGATAATGACGGCTTAAGGGCTGTTTTGCATGGATTCTCGGAATAAATCCGAGAATGACATTCGAAAGGTGGTTAAAAATGACGTTTGAAAGGTGGTTGAAAATGACGTGTAAAGTGCGCCTAAGAATAACGTTTGAAACGCGTCCGCTAATGCCCGTACATAAAAAATTCTTATACATATTTCTAACTCCGTTTATTGTTTCATAAAACAAAACCCGCTCAAAGCGGGCGGATGTTAGCAAACCGTATATCATCAAACGGCTCGGCTTATTCAGCACATAGCCTTATTCAGTCGACATCCGTCCACAGACAGAAATCGGCATATAAAATTAAAGTCGTTTATGCGTAACGACTGATGATAAAAGGGTTGCTACGCCCTAAAAACGCTATTGCATTTTCATTTTTATATTATTGGGAAAATTAGAATTTGTAAACAACTTATTTTATCACACCAAAATTAAAAACACGGAGCAAGCTATCCTGCCCCGTGTTTTGCCTTATAAACAACAAATTAAAGTTTGAAATCAATCACACCATCATAGGCATAACGATACATCTGCTCAATTTCCTTAAACAGCGGATAACGCGGATTAGAAACCGTGCATTGGTCGTCGAATGCCAATTCCGGCAGAGTTTTCATAGCTTCTTCCCAATCTTCCTCTTTGATACCCCATTCACGAATAGAAGCCGGAATATTGAGTTTGCGTTTCATTTCTTCTAAAGCTTTAATCAAATTATCAACAGCTTCGTCATCGGTTTTGCCATTTAAGCCAATACCGCGGGCAAACGCTGCATAAGCGGCTTTAGTGTTCGGAAAACGATATTGCGGGAATGTCGCTTGTTTGGTCGGACAATCGTTAGCGTTGAAACGAATAACCTGACAAATCAGCAATGCATTGGCAAAACCATGCGGAATATGGAAAGCCGCACCCAATTTATGCGCCATAGAGTGGCAAACACCCAAAAAGGCATTGGCGAACGCCATACCGGCAATCGTGGCCGCGTGATGCACTTTTTCACGAGCTTCCGCGTCACCTGTTTCATACGATTTAACCAAGTTTTCATAAATCAAGCGACCGGATTCGACTGATAACCCTCTGGTGTAATCGGTTGCCATGCTGGAAACATAAGATTCCAACGCGTGTGTCATAACGTCAATACCCGAAGCGGCGCACAAACCTTTCGGCATAGTCAACACCAAATCGGTGTCCACAATTGCCATGGTCGGCGTCAAAGCATAGTCGGCAATGGCATATTTTACGCCGGTAGCGTCATCGGTAATAATCGAAAACGGCGTAACTTCCGAACCGGTACCCGACGTTGTCGGCACAGCCACCATTTCAGCTTTTTGCCCCATCGGCGGAAATTCAAAAATACGTTTGCGGATATCCATAAAGCGGCGCGCCAAATCTTCAAATTTAAGTTCCGGATGTTCGTACATAATCCACAAAATTTTTGTCGCGTCAATCGGCGAACCACCGCCCAATGCAATAAACACATCCGGTTCAAAACTGTTAACCATATCCCGAGCCTTGTTAATGGTGGACAAATCAGGATCCGGTTTCACATCGCTGAATATTTTATATTGAATGCCCAACGGCTCTAAAATATCGGTCAATTTTTTGGTATAACCCAAGTCAAACAAAGGCTTATCGGTCACAATAAACGCTTTCTTACGACCTTTTAACTCTTTCAGAGCAAAAGACAAGCACCCCGGTTTGAAATAAACTTTCGGCGGAACTCTGAACCACAGCATATTTTCTTCACGTTTAGCCACATTTTTTATATTCATCAGATGTTTTACTCCCACGTTTTCACTAACCGCATTGCCACCCCATGAGCCACAACCCAAAGTCAAAGACGGATCCAATCTAAAGTTATAAATATCACCGATTGCTCCTTGCGCCGACGGACAGTTAATCATCACGCGACCGGTCGGCATAACATCACCATAACGTTTGATACGATCATCATTGCGCACGTTTGTATATAAAACCGAAGTATGACCACAACCGGCAAATTCCACCAACGCTTTAGCTTTTGCCATTGCGTCTTCAAAATCTTTGGCCTTATACATAGCCAAAACCGGAGAAAGTTTTTCATAAGAGAATGGCTCTTCCGTTCCGATTTTAGAAACTTCACCGATAATAACCTTAGTATTTTCCGGAACTTTCACGCCGGCCATTTCGGCAATTTTCGCCGCCGGTTGACCAACGATATCGGCGTTAATACGGCCGTCTTTCAAAATCGTGGCAGCCACTTTTTCTCGCTCTTTGGCATTTAAAATATAAGCACCGCGCTTTACAAATTCTTCTTTTACTTCATCATAAACGGCTTCGCAAACCACAACCGATTGTTCAGAAGCGCAAATCATGCCGTTATCAAAAGTTTTAGACATCAAAACCGAGCTAACCGCCATTTGAATGTCGGCTGTTTCATCCATCACTGCCGGAGTGTTCCCCGGTCCAACGCCCAGTGCCGGAGTTCCGGAAGAATATGCGGATTTAACCATTCCCGGACCACCGGTCGCCAAAATCAAATCAGCTTGTTGCATCAAATATTGCGTACGCGGCAAACTTGGTTCATCAATCCAAGCGATAATATCTTCCGGTGCGCCGGCTTTAACCGCTTCTTCCAAAACCATTTTTGCGGTTTCAATCGTGCATTTTTTAGCGCGAGGATGCGGTGAAAAGATTATACCATTACGAGTTTTGAGGGCTATCAAGGATTTGAAAATAACGGTAGAAGTCGGATTTGTGGTTGGAATAACGCCGGCAATCACCCCGATTGGTTCGGCAAACTTAATCAATCCGTTTTCTTTATCTTCTTCAATAATTCCGCAAGTTTTGGTGTCTTTATATTTGTTATAAATATATTCAGAAGCAAAGTGATTTTTTATCACCTTGTCTTCAGCCACGCCCATTCCGGTTTCTTCCACAGCCATTTTGGCCAAAGGAATACGCATTGAACTGGCTTTTAACGCCACACGGCGAAAAATTTCATCTACTTGCTCTTGGGTAAAAGTTGCAAATTTCTTTTGAGCGGCACTGACTTTTTTAATCAAACCGCCGATATATTCTTGTTCTTTTTGTTCATCAACATTCAAATTTTTATCCATAATGTCCTCCTGTTAATTCGCCTATATTGTATTAGATAAATCATAAAAAAGAAGTAAATTTTAGCTTTAGCGGCTTCACTTTTTATTACCAATTATAACGTTCCTCTTGAAAACAATTGTTTTTAGCATATATTATGATGCGTAAAATTCATTTTGAGGAGATAAAATATGAAACATACAATTTTAACTTTGCTGGCCATCGGCGGCATAGCCCTGTTCAGCCATAACGTTATGGCCACAAACGCAGCTCATACCAACAATAAGCCCGTCAGCAAAATTTCGGATGTCAAAGCCATGCCCGATGATACCGAAGTTGTGATTCAAGGTGTGATTGTGCAAAATTTGGGTGATGAAAATTATCTGGTCAAAGATGACAGTGGTACGGTAACTATTGAAATTGACGAAGATTTGGTGCAAGGCAACACCATCACTCCGGAAGCCGAAGTTTTGATTACCGCCACCGTGGACCAAGAAGACAATGTCACATCATTAGATGCGGAAGAAATCCAATTTATACCGGCAAAGGCAACAACCGCTGAAACACCGGCGAATAAAACCGCAAATTAAAACAAAGTTCTTCTAAATATTAAGCCGTCGGTAATCTGACGGCTTTAACTTATTTATAAATCATTATCAAATAAAATTTGTACCGATTTGCATATAACAAACCGGTACTTGTCTTTTTGACACTGAAATAATGAAATTAGTGTGTATTAATTTTTTTATCCAATTCTTCCAGCATATCAATATATGACGATATAAGCGACAAGCCATATTCCCAAAAATCCGGACTATTGGGATTCAATCCAAACGGCGCTAAAATTTTATCATAATCTTCCAACGCTGTTTTAGACAACATATCCAAATACTTGTCAGCAAAATTTTCTACTTTCCCCGATTGACTAACCTGATAAAGCGAATTTACAAAACAATCGGCAAATGAATAAGCATAAACATAAAACGGCAAAAAGAAAAAGTGTCCGACCATTGACCAAATATGCTTGCTGTCATCCGTTACTTTAACATAATCGCCCAAGCTGTCCCGCATTTCTTCCAACCAAATTTGGCATAGTCTTTCCTCGGAGACTTCACCATTTTTACGCTCAGCGTGCGCCCGTGTCTCAAAAAAATGAAAAGCAATCTGGCGAATAGCCGTGTTAATCATATCACTAACTTTCGAGGCAATTAAACAAAGCTTTGCCTTATCATCCTTCAAATTGCGCAACATGGATTGAAACACCATCATTTCACCAAAAACAGAGGCGACTTCTTCTGAAGTCATACGCGAATGTTCGTTCAATTCGCCATTTTTCAAACGCAGTTGATGATGGCAACCATGTCCCAATTCGTGGGCTAAAGTTAAAACATCGTTTTGTTTGCCAACAAAATTCAGCATCAAATACGGATGCTCCACATTAATCGGACCGCTGCAAAAAGCCCCGCTTCTTTTACCATCCCTTGGTGGAACGTCTATCCAGTTGTGCGTAAAGAAATCTTTTGCAATGTCATACAATTTTGGAGAAAATTCTTTATAGGCATTCAAAACTATTTGCACCGCCTCGTCCCAACTATATGTCACATCATCGGCAAAAGGCAACGGAGCGTTTCTATCCCAATAAGCAATTTTTTCTACCCCCAGCCATTTTGCTTTTAATTTGTAAAAACGTTCGGAAATATCTTTATAATGCTTTTTAACAGTCTGCGCCAAAACCTCTACGGTTTCATCTCGAACATCTTCACTCAAATTACGCGAAGAAACCGGAGATTTAAAACCGCGTTTTTCATCTTCTATGGCTTTATCTTTCATCACCATGTTATAAATAAAAGTCATCAGATGACCATTTTCTTTTAACACGCGATTGAGTTCTTTGCCGGCTTTTTCTCGCACAAGCGGATTTTTATCCAACATCAGTTTAGACAGCTCGGCATCGTTATATTTTTTACCATCCACCGTGTAAACCAGACGCGACGAAGTTTCTTCATACAAACGAACCCATGCTTCGGAAGACGTCAAAGATTTTTCCACTAAAATTTCCTCAACCGGTTCAGAAAGTTCGTAGTCCTTGAATTTGCGCACGCGTTTAATCCAATATTTATAAAATGCAACATCTTTGTTTTGCAACCATTCTTCAATTTTAGCATCCGGCAAAGCGTTAAATTCTAATGAAAAAAATATTGCCGGCTTGCAGTAATCCGTCAATTTTTCCTGAATATCTTGATAAAACGCTACAGCTTGCATATTTTTCATTTGTGTAACCATGTTTAAATATGCAAAACCGCCCAACCGACTGGCAATAATAGAGCGTTGTTCAATATCTCTGACAGCTTCCAAAAATTCTGCGGAAGATAATGTTGCCAACTTGCCTTTATAACGCTGAGCAAACTGCTCTGTTTCATGCTTATATTTTTCCAAATCTTCTAAAATTTTGGGGTCATTAATATTTTGATAATAGTCACTCAAATCCCATGCCGGCATTTTACTTGTCATTTTTATCTCCTTTATTCGTATTATTTTGTCCTGTTAAAGCGGAAGCGTCCCCCTCTTTTTCCTGCGTATTTTTCTCGTTCTCTGCTGAAAAATCCTCCATAAAAGCCTCGTCATCTATATTTGCGCTTTCTTGAAGTTTTTCCTTTAACTCAGGTTGAATGTATTGGCTGTCTTCTTTAGAATTATCCTCTTCCGGCGAAGACATCAAAACTTTATCGTTCAGTTTCAGTTTTCTTTGTTTGGCCAACTCAAGTTCTTTTTGTTTTTCTTCAACAAAACGACGTTGTGCCTCCAAATTTTGCATATCTTCCAAAACAACACCGACATACGGATTTTCCGCATCCGTCTCGGCCTCGGCTTTCGGCGTGAAAAGATAGTTACTCCATGGCGCCGCCTGCTCTCCTTTCAGCCAGTTTTTTCCGCCTTTGAATATAATGGCAAAATTACACTTTGTATCATCCCAAATTCCGCTTAGCAAACAACTTATCTGACCTCGTTCGCAAGATGAAGTATGCAAAACAAATTTTTCGGTGCATGGAATAAAACCGCGTTTTTCAGCATCATTTTTAGGAGAGATAAACAAAGCTGTCACTAACCAAAAAACAAAAAAGACTAATACGCTCAAAACGCTGTAATACAGCCATTTAAAGAAATGTTCCATCATTTATTCTTTCGGCAGAATTCTTCCAATAATTTCAATTCTTCTAAAGTATTGGCTCCAGCAACTTCTTCCGCATCCACAGAAAAAGCAGTGCATTTTAATCCCATTCTTTTAGCTACCGCAACGGCATCTGTTAAATAAAATTCACCGGAAGCGTTTTTATTGCCAATTTTAGAAAGAATAGAAAATAAATGTTTTCCATCAAAAGACATAAACCCTGAATTGCAAAAATCAATCTGTCTTTCTTCTTCTGTTGCATCTTTATATTCAACAATTCTATCCAATTCATTGTCGTTCATTATCAAACGCCCGTATCTTGCCGGATCTTTAGGATGAAAACCCAGCACGACAACTGAATAGCCGTCTTCAACTTTTTCAATAGCGCGTTCAAATGTCCGACGAGTAATTAACGGGGTATCACCAAACACAACCAACACAGTCCCGTCAAAATCTTTTAAAAATTTTTGAGCGCAACTGACGGCATGACCTGTTCCAAGCTGTAATTCCTGAACACACGTCGGATAAGGAGCGACCTCTTTTGCCACATCCTGACCTTCTGGAGAAATAACCGTAATAATTTCATCCACCGGAATACTGCTCAAGGTATCAACAATATGCCTAATCATAGATTTTCCGCAAACTGGCATTAATACTTTTGGTTTATCCGATTGCATGCGGGTGCCTTTTCCCGCTCCTAATATAACGGCAGCAACTTTTTGTTTCATAAGCGTCTCCTTATAACTTTTTTAATCTTTACATTTTATAATACTAGCCAAAAGTAATTTATTTGTAAACATAAAGGACGGCCTTATGAAAAAATTTTTTCTAACATGTTCATTTTTAACATTATGCGGCTTAATATATTCAGCGCATGCCGAGGTAATACCTTTGGCCGGTTTGCCGGAATATGAAGCGCAACAGGCAAAAAATGCTTCCAGCCCGAAAAATCCTTTAGAACTCCCTCAAGGAATGCCTGATCCGAATGATGAAGAAGCTGTCCGTAATTTCTTTAAAAAAAGATTTGAAGAAGCTGCTCGCACCGAAATAAGCGATGACATTGACTGGAGCAAACCTTCTTCTTCAAGCGTTGTTCCACCTCCGGAATACTATGAACAACAAAAAGAAGCGCAAAAAAGCACTTTTGAAAAAATATATGAAGAAACCCTCAAAGCCATTCATAAAAACGACGCCCCCGCGACAGACGAACAAACAAGTCAACCTAACAAGGAAGAACAATCAGCGGCAAAATCCGCAACGCGTTTTTTTGTGAAAGCCCCTATTGACCAGCCGCAAGTTCAACCGGAAGAAAAGCTTCCAACCGTCAGTGTCAATCTTCCTAACGGGCGTAAAATTTTAGCGCCGGCATTGGAACACATACCTTATTTTTTAAGTTACATTGACATCCAATCTAATGGTTACATCAAAGTTGAAGATACCATAACTATTGTCGCCAATGGAAAAAAATTTGCTTACGGCATCAACCGTATTTTTCCTAAATATTCTTATTATCAAGGAAAAAAAGGTCATAGGTCTGAAATTATTTTAGACAGCGTCACTGTTAACAACACCAAAGTTCCCTACATCACAGAAGAAGCTGGTTCCAATATTTTATTAAAACCTAAATATAATCAACCTTTGGAACCAGGTGTATATACCTATAAATTCAAGTATCTTATTAATAATAAACTGCAACAAGCTGATAATTTGATATTTATGGATTGGAATTTAACCGGTTATCCGTTAAATGCTTTTATCACCTCAGCCAACGCCATTGTAACTTTACCCAGCGGCCATGCTTTCAAAGACGCGCAAGTTATCATTGGTCGTGGAGATAATGTTTCAAACCAACGAACCAATCGTTTTAATCTAGATAAAAATGTTGTGGCTTTTTCTAACACCACCCCGATGCTTAATGGCGAAGAAATGAACATTATTACAGTTATGAATCGAAGCGCATTCATCAAAGACTATGATAAAAATTTAACAACATTTTTATCTGACTGGGGAAATGTTTTATACGCTTCATTAGGTTTCATAACAATTTTAGTATCTTTTTTACTTTCACTAAAAAGTCTCAAAAAAGACCAAAGCAGAAAATATTCTCCATCTTACAACGGTGGCCTAATGCGTAGTATCTTAATCGGAAAATTTGACAGACTGGCCTATGTTTCTCAAATTTTAGATTTATATCGAAAAAATGCTTTAGATATGGTTTGCGAAAATAACCGTTTTTATTTAATCGCTAAAAATATAAAAAATAAAAAACTTTCAAATATCGAGAAAAAAGCGTTAAAAATTTTATTTTCCGGAAAAAACACGCAAATAGAAATTAACGTAAAGAATAATCTGAAATTTAAAAAATCACGCAATCTTTTTGAAAAAAGCATAAAAAAACAAATCAGAAAATTTAGATTTATGCAAAACATTCATTATACATTATTCAGTATTGCCATGCTGTTAGCAACAGAATTCTTTATTGCGGAAATAAATACAAACCTCGCACAAAGCTTAACTATTATGATATCATGCAGCTTATTGTTTGCATTTTATATATGGGTGTTAAGACATAAATTTAAAATATTGCTGATTGGCTTATTATTCAAACTGTTTGCTTTGGGCGCAATAGTTTTAATTTGGCTATTCTGTAGTGTTTACACCGGCGGAATCACCGCACTTTTAATTATTGCAATGATTGCGGTTATCTTTGAATTCTCACGCATATTCAGCGAACACAACAACTTTATCAATGATGCCAAAATGGCTATCGGTAATTTTAGAGAATACTTAATATCTCGGGCTGACGCTATTAATTTGAGCCGAGATTTTATAAACCAGCAAGCAAACGTCTTTGCACTTGGAATTTCAGAGTATTATCCTTGCAATGTTTCCAATAAAAACTATTATCGTTTGGATATTGCTGAAAACATCAAGCAAAACCTGATTGGTATTTTATAATAAAAACTTGACAAAAAAATACAGTCGTTTTAAAATGCGGCTGTATTTTTTATTATTGTTTCACTAAAATTTATCATTATGTTTACAAAATTATTTAAGAAAAATGATGTTAAAATCATTGAAAATGGCAATCATCAAAGAATTATGAAACTTTTACAAAGCCCTCGTAATTCACTTTCTGAAAAAGCGCAACTTGCCTTAATACAACGAGGAGATCCTCAAGAAATTAAGCAACTGTTTATTTCAAGAACAATACTCTGTGATGACGCTCAAATCGCCTTGATTAAAAGAAACCAAGACGAAGATATTCAAGCTTTGTTGGCATATCCATCAAAACTATGTGAGAAAGCTCAAAATCTTATTGTTCAAAGAAAAAAAACTGATGAAATTTTAAATTTGATACGTTTCAATATAATTTCAAAAGATACTACGGAAAAAATTGTTGAATCAGGTTCAGAAAAGGAATTGCTCGCGCTTATTAATAAAAATTTTATATTTTCTTCAAAAAATGTTTCACAAATTATTAACAAAGGATACCATGAACCAATCATTGCTTTAATAAAAAAAATGAAATTTCAATTTCATTTTTCTTTATTAGAAGAAGATAAAGAAAAAATTATTTTTCGAGATAATCCTGAGGAAATAGATTTATTATTAAAATGTAATATAATTCCGAATAAAACCGAATTTCTACATTTAATAGAGCAAAACAATCATGATGCCGTCATCCAATGTTTAAGCATTCAAGATAGAAAATTTTCTCCTTTGAATGAAGACATTGTTCATGCTATTTTTCAACGCGGCAATAACGAAGAAATTACGGCAATGATCCGCCGAGGTGAAGGTTATCCCCATTGGTTTGAAGATGAGTTGTTAAAACGAGGGCATTCTGATGAAATTGTATTATTTGCATATCATCACAAAGTTGGTTCTTTTATGGCCAAAGAAATTCTTCGGCGCGGAAATGAAAAAGAAATAAATGCTTTGGCGAAAAACTTTGACGCAACATCATTAGTTTTTGATTTAATTGATAATAAGGAATTTAAATTATTGGAAAATTACGCCAAGTATATGAGCAAAGACCCGATGTTTTATATGCTTATCAAAGCGTTAAAAAAACAAATTAAAGCCTTATCATTCTAATAACGAAACACCAAAAGAGATGTTCAACTCTTTTGGTGTTTTGCTTATAAAACAAAACTACTTATATTTGAATAAGATGAAACAGCCATTATTCTCTCCGCACGAACAATATTGTGCGGCCTTTGCCGGTGATATCGGTAATTTACCAGAACATGCGTAATAGGCATCACTGCCAGAAGAAGTTGTCGTTGTCATTCCCTCTCCCGTACATTTTACCGGAAGCGGATAGTTATCGCCGCTAGAAGAAATATTCCCAAAACCAATAGCAACACCAATCAGTCCTGAAGAGGATTCACTTCCCCAATCTTTGGTTGCCAGATCAACACAAGCCTTTTTAGGAAGCATCCATGTTGAAAAAATAAAAGATTTATCATCACCAACATCTTTATAGTCACTTGAAAACAACCAAGAATCACCACCAAAGGGATTTAAGAAATAAGAATAACTTATTTTTCCATCATCCGGATATATTCCCATATCTTTAGCTGTACTGTTGTTCAAACCACCGTAGTTTCCCTGATTCATAAAAAGCGTTCTGACATTAGTCACAATAATTGCAATATGCTGTGTTAATTTATTAATCTTAAATTGCTCCATTGCTTTTGAATAGCCGGCAATACCGCCGACGGACAAAACACCGATGATAGCGAGTACGCCGAGCATTTCGATCATGCTTCTCCCGCATTGTGCAACACAGCTGTTGTTCTCCAGAATACCTATGCTTTTCACCGCATTATTGTCATCCTCGGACTTGGCACACACTCCTTTTCTATTGTCATCCTCGGACTTGTTCCGAGGATCCAAAGGAGAGTGTTTTGAATGGATTCTCGGGATAAACCCCAAAATGCCAAAGAAAAAGTGTCCGATAGTGACTTTTCGCAAAAAATTATTATACATATTTCTAACTCCTCTTATTAATATATAAATAAAAAAGCCGCCTAAAAAAGCGACCGGAAGTTGAGAACTACTGTATATAAGCATAGTGTAGCATATTAGCATAAGCATATTTTGCTACCTTCCGATCGTTAGATCAGAAGGTATTTAACGTCTAATGATTGACGTATATACAAGAGGTTCTCACACCTCAGACAGACTATTATCTATCCGGTTATTATGATAACCGGTAAACCATTTTTTGTAAAGGGGAAAATTTTTGCATTATAAAATCAGCCAAAAATACAAACTAACACCAAAGAAAAACTATATACATCTAATGAAAATACCGATTTCAAACAAATGAAATCAGTATTATTTCTAAACCAGATATATACGTCTAAAGCAAGAAGCTATCTATAATCTGACGACCGCACCACCCCAAGTAAATCCGGCACCCATGGCGGTTAAAACAACAACATCACCTTTTTTCAAACGCCCCTTAGCATGATTCTCCGATAACGCTAATGGAATCGACGCCGCAGACGTGTTGCCGTGATGATCCAATGTTACAATCACTTTTTCTGATGGCACACCCAAACGCTCACCCACGCTGTCAACAATGCGGATATTTGCTTGGTGAGGAATAAGCCAATCTATTTCATCTTTATTAATTTTAGCATTTGCCATTGCTGTTTCGGCTGCTTCTGACAAGCAAACCACCGCATGTTTGAAAACTTCTTTACCATTCATGGTCACAAAACCGCTCGACTGAGTTGAAGAAGGTCCGCCACTCGTTTTCAAACTATCGTATTGAGAACCATCTGAATAAATACAAGTGCTTAGCACTCCAGTATCGGCGCTTGTTCCCTCACCTTCTTTAGCGCGCAAAACAACCGCGCCGGCACCATCGCCAAACAAAACGCAAGTGTTGCGGTCTGTCCAATCCACAATTTTTGACAAACATTCGGCACCGGCAACCACAGCTGTTTTTACCTGTCCCAAACGAATCATATTATCAGCCATAGTCAGAGCATAGACAAATCCCGAACACGCCGCAGAAATATCAAATGCCGGCACGCCCGAACGAAACCCCAGATTCGCCGCTATTTTTGTGGCTGTTGAAGGCGTCGTATTATCAGGCGTAATTGAAGCCAAAATCAAAACATCAACATCCGAAGGCTGTAAACCAGCATCTTTAATAGCGTTTGCCACAGCATTGCCCGCAATGACAGAAGTCGTTTCATTTTCAACAATATGGCGACTAACAATACCTGTACGGGTTCTAATCCATTCATCGTTTGTTTCTACCATTTTTGACAAATCATCATTAGTCAACACCTTGTTTGGAAGGTAGTGACCAAAACCAATCATCTCACTTCTAATAAGCATCATATAATATATCCTGAGAAAGTTCATCTAAGTCAACATTTTCGACTTCATCACGTATGGTCTGCACAAAATTTTGACGCACTAATTTAGCGGCATTATCAATAGCATAAGAATACCCTATCGCATCAGTACCGCCATGGCTTTTGACAGACAACCCGTTTAAACCGACAAACATTGCGCCGTTATATTTACGCGGATCCATCGTCTTTTTCAGTTTCCACACCAACGGCAGTAAAAATGGTAAACCAATTTTCACCCAAAGAGATTTTTTAATTACGCCTTTGAGCAGACCTGATATTAACTTAGCCGTGCCTTCCATAGTTTTCAAAGCGATATTTCCTGTAAAACCATCGGAAACAATCACATCGGCATAGCCTTCGCCAATTTGATGCGGTTCAATATACCCTATAAAATTCAAATCCAAACGAGTATTTTTAATCATTTTTGCCGCTTGATGAATCTCTTCTTTACCCTTCATTTCTTCGGCGCCAATATTCAATAAGGCGATTCGCGGACGGGCTATTCCCAATGTGTGACGCGCTAAAATGTTGCCGATAATGGCAAATTCTGCCAGATTTATGGCACTACATTCGGTGTTTGCGCCCAAATCCAACATCATACAGCAACCATTTTTATGCGGAATCGCTGTGCATATAGCTGGACGATGAATCCGTTGAATTGTTTTCAAAATCATTTTAGATATAGCCATCAACGCGCCGGTATTTCCAGCCGAAATGACAGCGCTTGCCTCACCGCGGCGCACAGCGTCAATAGCCATATACATACTTGTATTTTTGTTACGGATAA
Organism: uncultured Alphaproteobacteria bacterium; assembly: GCA_934254675.1. GTDB lineage: Bacteria > Pseudomonadota > Alphaproteobacteria > RF32 > CAG-239 > RUG410. The sequence continues at coordinate 66,663 of CAKQLP010000008.1, forward strand.
CTTGAGAAGGTTTATCCTCATTGCGAACCCGTTCGCTTGTATGAATAATTTTACAAAAATCTTTCAGTTGCGGAAACTTTTTGATGTCTTCTTCAATTTGCGCCTCATCGCCAAACAACAGAAATTTGATATCCGGATTGTTTTTATGAGCAATTGCAATACCTTCTACTACGACATGAGGGGAATTGTCTCCCCCCATTGCGTCTATAGATATGACCAGATTATTTTCAGACAAAACCTGCTCCATATTTTAGATTTATAAAAAATTATTTTGCTTCTTTATGAGCAATAACTTCTTTACCATCATACTGGCCGCATTTAGGGCAAACATTATGAGGTCTCTTCAACTCACCGCAATTTGGGCATTCTTGATAAGCATTAGATGACAACGCATCATGAGAACGGCGCATATCGCGGCGTGATTTAGATACTTTTTTCTTAGGTGTAGCCATTTCTTTATCTCTTTATTCAATTACTTAAAACATTTACACATTACATTCGAGGTTTTATTTAGCATAACTTTATCTAAAAAGCAAGCAAAATAACGCCACAAACGATTAAAACAGTTTGTATATAACTTTTTCTTATTTTGCAAGCACTTTTTATATTTTCTTAATTATTTTTTAAGTTTAGCCAATACTGCAAACGGATTTTCTTTTTCTTCTTTACTAAATTCGCAATAAAGTTCGTCATCAAAAACTTCACCTTCTGCTCGCGGATAATCGTCCAAATTTAATGCCAGTTGCTCAATAGCAATATCGGCCAAGTTAATACAGCCGTTCTCAATAATGTCCGGCACATCATCTTCTATATCACAATCCAATTCTCTAATATCGTTATATGTCGCGCGTGTATCAAAATTGAGTTCAAACGGAATATCATAATCTTTTGTAAAATTATCTAATGTTATAACGCTTTTCAGTTCAATTTTAGCAAAAACTTTTCCCCAAACGCGCAGATTATTACTCCGATTATTGAGTTTTAAGAAAATATCCGCTTTGAATTCATGCACATTTTCCACCTGTAAAATTTGAGTAATATCCTCAAGTTCTTCGGCGTCGGCCTTTAACTCATATTTATAATCAGACTGTTTTAAATCCTCAATTTTAATTGGATATGAAAAATTTTTTTGCATTATAAAATCCTTGTGTTATATATAATTTAACGTAAAAATATAAGGATTAGCAAATATGTCAATACGCAAAATATTTTTTCTTTCAATAAGCCTTATGGTATCAGCATGTTCTAGTGATTTATTTTTGGTGCACAATGGCAACATGCCGGCAAATGAAAAAATCTCAGAAATTCGCATGGGACAAAGTAAACAAGATGTTATGAACATTTTGGGCGCGCCGAGTTTAACCACTGGATTAAGCGATGACCATTGGATATATATGGCCTCCACCGTCAAAAAAGTGGCATTTTTCCGTCCCGAGGAACTTGACAGAAAAGTTTTGGCTATTAGCTTTGACAATGGTCAAATCAGCAAAATAGAAAAATTATCTTTAGCCGATGGCAATAATTTTAAAATTGACACCCACACAACCCAAACCACGGAACAGGAACAAGGATTTTTCCGTAAATACTTTGGTGGTGTAGGATCTTATATGCCGTTTGGCGGAACAAATTCTGGAAAGGAACTGTAATATGATTGCCGGACTGCCGTTAAGACTTTCTAACATTTTATCCGTTTTTGGAATTAAAGGCAAATTGGGACAAATTACCGAAGGACCGATGCTAATCCTAGCTCAATATCAATTAGCGCCGGGAACATTATTCAGCAGTGTCAAAAAGTTGGAACGCGATATTGGACGGGAGCTCGGAATAAGCGGGCTTCGTGTTGTGGAAGTACCGGATTCTACAATGATTTGTTTTGAAATTCCATCGCCAAACAGACAATCTGTCGCTTTTTCGCCTCTGATTTATAGCGCAGATTTTGTTAAAGCCGTTTCACCGCTGCCAATATGCTTGGGCGTTGACATGGCCGGCAATCCGGTTATGAAAGACTTGTCCAAAATGCCGCATCTTCTGGTAGCCGGAACGACAGGCTCGGGCAAATCTGTCGGATTAAACTCATTTATCATATCGCTTATTCATAAAAAATCCCCGCAGGAATTAAAATTTGTTTTAATTGATCCCAAGAGAATAGAATTCAGCATCTATAATAATCAGCAATATATGCTACGGCCTGTCATCACGGATATGAATATAGCCAGCATCTGTTTAAGCCAATTAGTGGAAGAAATGAACAGCCGCTACGACCTGTTTGAGCAACAAACCGCCCGCAATATCGGCGAGTACAATGCCAAAGCAAGTAAAAAGATTCCATATATCGTTTGCGTTATTGATGAATTCGCTGATTTAATAATGTTTGACAAATCAGTGGAAAAACAAGTCCAGCTTTTAGCTCAAAAATCCCGCGCCGCCGGCATACATCTGATTATTGCCACCCAGCGCCCTTCCGTTGACGTTATTACAGGAAGCTTAAAAGCCAATTTGCCTACGCGTTTGTCATATAAAGTGGCAAGTCAGGCCGATTCGATGACTATTCTAAACACAACCGGTGCCGAAAATTTATTAGGCAAAGGAGACTCTCTGTTTTTAGAAGAAAACGGCACTCTCACACGAGTTTTAGGCGCTTTTATCACAGATGAAGATATTGAAAACGCTTTAGCTCCTTATCGCTGTCAAATGGAAAAAGCGGCTTCAGCCTACCAACTGGAACAAAACGCATACGTTGAACAAAAAAAAGAGCGAGCAGCAGCTTCTGAGCAATCTCACTCCGCCAAAAAAGAAAGTACTGTTTCCATATTCTTCTCGGCTATGTTTTCGGCCATAATTAAAATGCTTAAAAGCTTAACAATTCGAGATTGGAAAAAAATATTCGCTTTATTAATGTTCTTTTTTGAAGCAAAAAACACGAAAACTTTAACATCTGAAAGAAATACGAGAAGGAAATCATCAAAAAGATAACTCTCAGCTATGTCCGGTAATGGTAACAAAACGTTCCAGAGGAATATTGGCTTCGTCTAATGCGCGCTGCCACTTTTCCTCATCCGGCGTGCGGAATAAAATATCTTTGTCTGCGTCAATAACCAGCCAATCGTTGTCATAAATCTCGGCTTCCAGTTGCCGCGGCTGCCAAAAAGAATACCCCAATGCCACCAATTTTTCTTTTGGTCCATTTCCAAAAGCTATATCTGATATAATTTCAGAAGTTGAAGATACCGCCAATCCATCAGCAACCGTAACAGTGCCGTCGCGCATATAGTCTGTTGTATGTAAAACCATGCCGCGTACTTGCTCTAATGGTCCGCCGGTATAAAGATTTACTTCGTTTAGCTTTTCATAATTTTTTACAGGCAATTGAAATGTTAAATCAGAAAAAGTAAATTTATCCATGCGTTTGTTAACAATTAATCCCATAGCGCCGTTACTGCTGTGAGAGCACACATAAACCACCGAGCGTTCAAAACAATCGCTGCCATCCAAACGGGGCATTGCTACCAAAAATTTTCCCGTTAAAGCAAATCTATTGTCAAAACCACCTGTAATTTCTTCCGTCATCGCTTATCTGCCAAAATTATATTGTTTATTTACTTTTTTAGTTTATCATAAAATTTGAAAATTTAAACAAATAAATAAGTCACCTATCATGAAAAAACTATTAACCTATATAATTTTTTTAATTTTCATTTTCAAGAGTTTTGCTTGCCTATCGGCTGAAATACAGCTTCCTGACGATTTCAAAGGCTTAACCACGCGTGCTCGTTTAGAAGAATTGGCCGAAGATGAAAACGCACCAAGCTCTGTTCTTCAAACCTTAACAATCATGTATGAAATTGGAAATTATTTTAACCACAAATATCCGAATAATGAAATTTTTGAAAACGAATTCAAAGAAAAATTAAAACCGTTTTTTCCCGATGCCGACGAAACAACCCTCAACCGCTATGCCAAATATCTGCGAAACAGCGTGCTTATCTACCGCATCGGTAAAACCATATACAACAAATATGTTGAAGACAAGCTTGTTCCTAAAGTTTATCGACAGGTTCACTCAGATGACGACTATGATAAACCGAATGAAGTTTCATATATAAAACCAGAAGACGGCTATTTTATAAAAGTTTACAATTTCAAAAAATTTCTCACATACAGCAGCAATGAAGAAGAACGGCGGGCTATTGAAGAATATAAAAAAGCAACTGATGCAGATACCGATATCATTAGTAAAATTGAGTACAAACTTAAAAGAACCGGCTGGAAAAAAATCTTTCTTTACGGCAGCCAAAATCCATTAGTTTCCAACCATGGATTAGGAAAAACAGAAATAGGACAACATATTGACATTCGTCTTATTTCTCCTTCGTCTTTCATTGACGGCAATAAAGAATTAATTGTCGGTGTTCATATTTTCACACGTGATAATTACTTTGTGCTGGCCAATAATCTATCACCAGATTTACGTAAGCCCAAAATAAAATTATATGCTCCGGACAATCTCGAAAGTTATAGAATATTCTACCCTGTGCCCATAAATACAGCTTCTTTGCCTTCTGTGCATAAATATTTCGGAGATTTTTTAATACCGATTAAAATAACATTGGACGATTCCGAAAAGCCCATTGAATTAAACGCAAAAGTTAATCTTACAACTTGTAATAAAGCTATGGAGTGCCAAGCAGAATCTTTCAACTTATCCCTGACTTTTTTACCGCATGGAGATGTTTTCTTAAACAATGGTCTGGATAATTTCTTTCATCAAAATATTTCTCTATTACCTTCGACAGATACGCAAAATTTGCATTTAAGTAAATTTGTTGTAGATAAAGATGAGCAAGGAGAATCTTTGCGTTTAGAATTTAAAACAGATACTAAAATAAAAAATTTTAAAGTATTTCTTGAAAAAAATGAAGGATATTCGGAATTTTCCGCCCCACTTATCAGCATGCAAGATAATAAAATTTATGTTCGTTTTAAACCTGTTCTCAAAAACTCAGAATCCTTTGTTGGAAAAACTTTTATTATTACGGCTGTGCTAAACTCTTTTGACGCTTACAGAGACACGCTGAAAGCTTCTGCGGCGTCTCTCTTTGACACTGAAACGCAATCTTTAAATTTGGGTTTGATTTTTCTAGCCATCCTCGGCGGTTTTATCTTAAATTTCATGCCCTGCGTATTTCCTGTTTTGTCCTTAAAAATCATAAGCATCACACAAGCAAGCCTATCCAAACGGCATCGGCTGAAAAAATCTTTACTTATGACATTTTTGGGGATTTTCAGCGGTTTTTCTTTTTTAATAGCCGTTCTTTTGCTTGCTAAATATTTAGGATACGCCTTAGGATGGGGCATGCAATACCAAAGCATTAAATTTTTGATTATCATGACTTTTATTTTAGCGTCTTTGATTATTGTTTTTCCGCACCTTCAAAACCTTGGACTACAAAATATCAGTCGCCGCTTAGATAATAAATTCAATTTTATTTTAGGCTCCTTAATCGTTTTGCTTTCAACGCCATGCACCGGCCCATACTTAGCTACGGCAATCGGTTTTGCCCTTAGCGGAACATATTTGGACATTATTGTTATTTTATATGCCGTGGCGTTTGGACTTGCACTGCCTTATCTATTGGCCTATTGCTTAAAAAATCCTGAAAATTTATTACCTAAACCCGGACCATGGCTGAATAAACTTTATTTTATTATGCAAGGTATGCTTTATCTGACTATCCTATGGTTTTTATCTCTTATTTTGAGCCAAACAAGTTGGATTTGCGTTATCGTGTTGCTATTGTGTTTGATTACTTTTTTATTTTTCTTTTATATTTATCAAAAATTCAGCAAATCTTTAGATGGTGTTTTTGACGAAAGCATCTCAGAGATAACGCTTATTAAACTCAAAAAGATAAGTAAAGTATGCATCTGTTTCATTTTTATTACTTGTTTAGGTATATCCACATTGGTTGCCGACAACAGTTACAACAAAAACCTCATTGAAAACGCAGCCAACAAACAAGCCGCTATTGATAAGAAACTTATTTTAGAAAAACTCAGTCTGGGACATCCGGTGCTATTGGAGATTGACGCGGATTGGTGCCTCACTTGCCGTTATAACAATTTCAGTACTCTGAATAAACAAAATATAACACGTTGGCAAAACCTATACCAATTAGAAATTATCAAAGTTGATTGGACAAACTATAATGCCCAAACATTAGACTTTATGGCACAGTACGGGCGAAAAGGATTACCTTTTTACATTCTGTACACGCCATTGCTAAAAGACGGAATTGTCTTGCCTGAAATATTTTCTAACATAGAATTTGAAGAACTTCTCATTAATACCTTTAAACGCTAAAAAAAATGACTTTGTTTTTTACAAAGTCATTTTTTCATATTAATATTTTTATTTAACCATATCTACGACTGAATCCGTAATATCTACACCGCCTTGAACTAAAGAATTTTTGTTAAAAACAATAGAAATATTTTCTTTGTCAGCAACTTCTTTTATCACATTGTTCAGTTTTTGATCAGATGCTTGCAAAGCGGATGCATAAACTTGATCATAACTTTCTTTTTTAGCATTTATTTCCGCCAAATATTTTTCTGAAGCTTTTTTCTTTGCTTCCTCATCGCTGATTTTAGCAATTTTAGCATTAGCGTCATCTGCCATTTTTTGCAAATCCTTAATTTGATTATCTCGTTCTGTTTTCAGCGCAGAAACATCTTTTGAAGCCAATACAACACGTTGAATATCTACCACAGCCACGTTAGGCTCGTTTCCTCCGACAATCATTTTTGTAACTCCAGCAGAAATGCCGGCAGCCACCAACGCAATAAAAAAGATAAAACCGTAATTCGGACTATTATCAAACCTAGACATTTGAATCTCCTTTTATTAAAAATACAATTTGATGTTAACGTTTTTTTCCAGCTTTTCAAGATTTATTAAAAGAAAAATAACAATAAAATATTGACGTTACCTTAAAATAAACTATGATTGTCGCAAAGGAGACAAGCTATGAAAGCAACGGACACCGGTGTCAGAAGAATTTTAAAAGCCTTTATTTATTCTCGCGACGGATTTACCGCGGCATTCAAAAGTGAAGCGGCTCTGCGACAAGATTTGTTGGTTTTTGTTGTTTTTTCGCTTATCGCTCTGTTTCTTGATTTGGCGCTTTGGCAAAAAGCTCTGCTTATCTCAAGCCTGTTGTTTATTGTGATTATGGAGCTTGTCAACACTGCCGTAGAAACAGTTATTGATCGAATTTCTCCCGATTATCACGAACTTTCCAAAAAAGCCAAAGATATTGGCAGTCTTTTGGTTTTGCTGTCTTTTATCAATGCCTTTTTAATTTGGGGAGCGTTTTTATATCCGCTGTTATTCTAAATGTATGCTCCCGACGATTTAGCTATATATATTCACTGGCCTTTTTGCAAAAGTAAATGCCCGTATTGTGATTTTTACAAAGAATTGGCTCGCGGAATTGATGAAGACAAAATCATAAACGAATATATTGAAGCCTTAGAGCATTACTTCGACTTGTTGCCCCAAAGAAAAATTAAATCCATATTTTTTGGCGGCGGCACTCCCTCGCTGATTTCTGCCCCCAACATTGCCAAACTGATTGATTTTATTTGCCGTAAATGGAATATTCATCCTAATATTGAAATTTCATTAGAGGCCAACCCAAACAGCAATCACACCAATATGTTTAAGGATTTGCGTTTAGCCGGAATCAACCGCCTTTCCCTCGGTGTTCAGGCTCTCAATGCCGATGATTTGCGTTTTTTGGGACGAACACACAGTTTGCAAGAAGCTCGCCAATGTCTTGAGGAAATTGTAAAAACTTTTGACAATCATTCCGCCGATTTAATTTACGCCCGTCCAGCTCAAAACATAAACGACTGGCAAAAAGAACTTGAAGAAATTTGCGCTTACGGTCTGAAACATTTGTCGCTTTATCAATTAACCATTGAAGACAACACTGTTTTTGCCCGTAAAAACATTCAGCCTCTCGATGATGACAAAGCCGCTGATTTATATTCGTTTACCCATAACTTTCTTGCCACACGGGGTTATAAAATGTATGAAGTTTCAAATTTTGCGCAAGAAGGTTTTCAAAGCCGTCATAATCTGACTTATTGGCAAGGCGGAGATTATATAGGCATCGGAAAATCCGCCCAAGGCCGTTTAACTTTGAACAATGAATTTTTTGCCGTTGACTATCCTTTCCATAATGAAAATCTATCCACAAAAGAACGCGCCGAAGAGCTAATTTTAACCGGCTTGCGCTTAACTCAAGGACTTGACAAACGCCGGTTTCACTCAATTATCGGTCGTAATTTAACCGATTTTATTAACACCTCGGCTCTTAACCAACTCAAAGAACTTAATTTAATTAGCGAAACGACAGATTTTTTAGCCGCCACACCGCAAGGATTTCTGGTGTTAAATACCTTGATAGAGCAATTGTGCCTTTAGTCGGCTATACCATAACTTCCGTTGACTAAAACAGCCAAAAGCAACAGAAAAAACATCATAGCGAACCCGGCACGCACCGAAACCGTGTCTGGAATTTTATAATGTTGATTTAAGGCAAAAATAAACAAAGGAGCAATTAAAAGCAACGCCGTAACATAGCCGGGGTTGGGAGCAGAACGCAAAGCCATTGTTTTTGCGGTAATCAATGCTGCGCTAAAACCAACTAAATAACCACCGATTTTCCACATTTTAGGCGTAAAAATTTCAGTCAATTTTTCCTTAAAACTTAATTTTCTATGATGTTGCACATAGCATTTCAGATTATAACAACCGCTCACAAAAGTAGCAACCGACAAATAATAAACAATTGATTGCCAAACGGAAGAGCCTCCCAACGCTATATATTTTGTAATGATGCTCATTCCCGCCAACGCGAACACCGCCGGTAAAATGTAACGCGCCATCTTTCGTGAAACTCGAGTTCTTATCATCTGCCAATAACAAAAAGTGAAACCGAACAACACCAAAAGCAATGTGATAAATACATTTCCTTGTTTTAACAAGAATATAAATTTTTGCGGTGTTAAAATCCACCAAATAAACGTGGTAACCAATACCGTAATAGCCATAAAGCGCGAAGTTGGTCCCGCTCCGTATTTGGCTGAAGCAAAAAATAAATGTGAATCATATATGCCGATAAGCCACCCCTGAAAAATCAACAACCCCCAATAATAAGCGCTGGTAGGCACCGGAAAAAACAATAAAAACGGCAAAAACAGCGCGGAAATGCCAAATCCGCGCCATATTCCTAAAATATAGCCGTCAATTTTGTAATGCTGATTAAACAAAGTGTAAACAGCCGTAAAAAATCCGTATATTAAGCTATTGATAATCCATAACATAAAAGGTTATGTAATCACCATTCAGTCATTTTCAAGCTAATTACTTTCCAATTCTTCGGCTTTTATTTGCACTTCCAACCACTGATTTTCCATTTCTTCCAACTTAGCCTTGTTTTCCGCTAATTTTTTAGTTAATTCATCAAATTTCTGCGGATCATCGGTATAAAGATTAGCATTGCCTAAAGCCACTTCAATCGCTTTATTTTCTTCGCCGATTTTTTCTATTTCTTTAGGAAGGTTATTCAGCAGATATTGTTCTTTAAAACTCAATTTCTGTGTTTTATTCTTTTCACGGATTTTCGGTTCGTCTTTACTTGCCGTTTTCCGCACATTATTTTTTGGCGGCAATCCTTTCAATTTTTCCAACAATTCCGAATAGGAGCCGACGTGTTCATAAACCGTGCCGTCGCCGCGCATATAAATTAAAGAAGTCGCCACTTTATCCATAAAATCTCTGTCGTGACTGACGATTAAAATTGTTCCTTCATAATCGTCTAAAACTTCTTGCAACAAATCCAAAGTATCCATATCCAAATCATTGGTCGGCTCGTCTAAAACCAAAAAGTTTGATTGTTTAGCCAAAGCCACCGCCAGCATCAAACGATTTTTTTCACCGCCGGAAAGAGTTGAAACCGGACATTGCGCTTGATCGGGTTTAAACAAAAAGTCTTTCAAATACGCCACGACATGTCGAAAATGCCCCCTTACCCAAATATGGTCTCCTTCGTTGCACAAAGTTTTCCACAGCGTTTTTTTAGGATCCAAGGTTATGCGGTTTTGATCAAAATAGGCTTCTTCCAAATTTTTACCAATCCGCACAAAACCAGAATCCGGCTCCAAGCGTTTGGTCAGCAATTTTACAAGCGTTGTTTTCCCCGAACCATTTGGTCCGACAATACCGATTTTATTGCCTTTAATAACACGAATAGAAAAATCCTTTACAATTTCTCTTTCACCGAAAGACTTGGTAATATGCTTAGCCTCAATCACCATTTTAGAGCGAAGTTCCGCAGTTTCCGCTTCCAAATTAACCGAGCCGGTCATTTTTATTTGTTCGCGGCGTTCCTGACGCAACTGTTGCAAGCGGCGCAAGCGTCCCATATTGCGACGCCGGCGAGCCGTCACGCCTTTGTGCAACCATTCGGTTTCTTCGGCAATTTTTTTATTCAGAGCTTTTTGTTCAATAATTTCCTGTTCAATAACTTGGTCTTCCCATTCTTCAAAAGCATCAAAACCTTTGTTATTGCGGCGCAAAACACCTCTATCCAGCCAAAAAGTCGTCTGTGAAATGTGATTCAAAAACATTCGGTCGTGACTGATGACAATAATGGCGCCACTAAATTTTTTCAGTAAATCTTCCAATTTTTCAATTGTGCTGATATCCAAATGGTTAGTCGGCTCATCCAAAAGCAGAATATCAGGTTCATCAATCAACGCCCGTGCCAATGCCGCTTTACGCCGTTCTCCACCCGAAGACTGTTCCGGATTTTGCTTTTCATTGATATCAAAATATTCTATCAGCCTATCCGCGCGGTAAACTTGATTTTTTTCTTCTTTCGGCAAACCGGCTTCAACCACCTCACGCAAAGTTTTAAAACCGGAAAAATCGGGCTCCTGAGGCATATAGCCGATTTTTATCCCCGGCTGCACAAAAAACTCGGCTTCGTCCGGCTCTATCTCGCGGGCAATAACTTTCAGCAAAGTCGATTTGCCGCAGCCGTTGCGCCCCACCAAACATATTTTATCTCCGCGGTTAATATATAAATCGACATCCGTAAACAGCGGATTCAAGCCAAAGCTGAGTTTGGCATTGCGTATTGTATAAATTGGAGCTTCTACCACCATTTTTTCAACCCTTTCTTTGACTTATTTAAACTAATTTCATAAATAAAACAAGAGAATTATCAAGAGATTTATTTTTTGCCTTGAAAGCTTGTTTTTTTCGTATTAGTATATTTGCGAAAATAATTTAAAAGGATGTTCTCGTCTATGAAAAAAATAATTTTATGTTGCATATTGTCTTCTCTTGTTGCCATCAATACTAACGCACAGACCGTAGAACTTTTTGATGAAAACGCCTTAGATAATGCGACTAAAACCGAAACCAATCAACTGGAGACCGTTCAACATCTTGAAGAAACTTCTCAAAACAACAAAAATGAAGAAGATAAAGATGGTCTTTTAAGCTTTATAACTAAACCATTATCTCTGTTTTTTTCTGCCGATGACAAAATAAAAACCCCAGATGGAAAAGAAGAAACATTTCTGGAAAAAGCCACACGGCAAGCTCTGGAGGGAAAACTAGAAGATCAAATGAATTTAGCCTACATGTATCTATATGGAACAAATGGCGTTCAACAAGATTTTAACAAAGCTTTTGAATACTACCAAATGGCCGCCAAACAGAATGACCCTATTGCCTTGAATAATTTAGGAAGCCTTTATTTTAATGGCATCGGCGTTGAAAAGGACAATAAAACCGCTTTGGCTTTGTTTAAAAAAGCCGCCGATTTAGGCAATGATAATGCAGCGACAAATCTAGCTTTCATATATTTGAAAGGCGGTGTAAAAGACCCTGTGCGCAATAAAATTGCGATGGATTTATTCAAAAAAGCAGCACAATCGGGTAATAATGTTGCAAAATTTATGTTAGGATATGCTTATTATATTGGCTTTGTTTATCAGCAAAACTTTGATCAAGCCTTCAACCTTGTAAAATCTGCGGCAAATGGAGATAGTAACATTGATGAAGCGCAAATTGTTTTGGCTGAAATGTATCTGAACGGAAAAGGCACCGTTCAAAACTACACTAAAGGAATTGTGGCCTACCGCGCTGCTGTTAATCAAGGAAATTCCGAAGCTTACATGAAATTAGCCAAAATCTATCAAGAAGGGAAAATAACGCCTCAAAATTTAATCATGGCTCACTCTCTTTATAACATAGCTTCTGTTCAAGAGGAAACCGGCGCAGCCAAAAAAAGAGATAAAATCGGCGAAAAACTAAATTTAGAAGAATTGCTAAAAGCTCAAGCCGACGCGCAAAATTTTCAACCTCAACCCTCCGAATTAACAAAATATATCCGAAAAACATTCGGTTTTGATATTCGTAGCTATATCGATATGAATGTTATAACTACTCAAGGAAATAAATAAGATGCAAGCAAAAAATAAAAAAAGAATATTCAAAAAAATGCTATCATGGTCAGGGCTGTTTTTTTTCGCCCTCGCCGCTTTTATGATTTATAAGCAATTGTCCAAGTATTCTCTGGAAGAAATAAAAAACGCCATTATAGATGTTCCGGCAAAAAATATTATTTATGCTTGCATAGCTTCTTTTTGTGGATATGTTGCTTTATCTTCTTACGATTTTTTAGCTTTAAAATACATTCACCGAAAAATGGAAGCATGGAAATGGATTTTTGCCGGATTTTTAGGTTTTGCTGTCAGCAATAACGCCGGTCATGCTATTATTTCCGGCGGAGCAATCAGATATCGTTTATATACCCGTTGGCGCGTAAATGCTTCCGATATAGTAAAAATGGTGACTTTTTCAGGTTTTACATATCTTGTTGCCTGTTTCTTTTTAGTTTTATTAGGTTTCATATGTTCTCCGCACCACGTTTTATCAGCAATTTCATCACCATGGATTAACTGGACGCTTATTTTAGTCTCTGCCGGAGGCTTGATATTTTATATGTGGGGCAGCACTTATTATAAAAAGCCAATTATCATAAAAGAAATTGAATTTGACACCCCCGGCTTCAAAATGGCCTCAGCGCAAGTCATTATTGGTAGTTTAGATATTTTAATGGCATCTTTAGTGCTTTATTCCATTTTGGAACATTATATTGATATTCCGTTTATTACATTTATCGGCGCTTTTATTATTGCCCAGATTTTAGGCGTGTATAGCCAAGTTCCTGGTGGATTAGGAGTGTTTGAAATTGTATTTGCCAAATTACTTCCGGATGATCAAAATCAGGCGACTCTTTTTGCTATTTTAATTTTATACCGCATTATTTATTACTTGTTGCCACTAATAATTTCTGGCATAGCTCTTGTTGCATATGAGTATAAATTGGCAGAGCATTTGGCTATTTTGAAAAAAAATAAACATACATAAAAAAAAATTATTGACAATGAACAAAATACATTGTAATACTCATTTTGTTCTTGGCGGGGTAGCTCAGTTGGTTAGAGCAGCGGAATCATAATCCGCGTGTCGAGAGTTCGAATCTCCCCCTCGCTACCATAACAAATAAAGTCCTCTTTTGAGGGCTTTTTTTGTTATGGTAGTGAAAAGCTGTCAACACAATAAAAGCTATACAAAGGCTCAACGTCAAAGTTGTGGGCAGAGTAAAAAAGTTATAAAAAAAATCATTCATCCATTCGTTTATTTTTCATCATAAATAAGTTAAGCACATAAAACTCTAATTCGCAATCGATAATTTTCAAAATTTCTAAAACCATACGCTCGTCGTTGGATTAGTTTCATCTTTCTATGAAATCCCTCTGTTATCCCATTACTTCTGGTAAATCTGAACATTCTTCCAATTTCTTCTTGCCAATTCTCTATCGTTCTTCCTAATTTCCTAAATAAGACAAAGCCGCAATCCTTTAATAATTCTAATTTTAACGAAGAACCTAGGATAGCTGGAGATTTGAACTCGGAAATAGAGTTTGAGAACAAACGAAAGGCACAGAATTAAAAATTTCTTGTTTTTTTAATGATACAACTTAAATATTATACAATAGTTTTTTTAATAAATTGGAATAATAAAAATGAAAAATATTTTATTTTTATTAGTTGCCTTGCAGAAAACCATGTATTTACACGGAAATGAATGTTAAGGTGTTAGAATAACGCCGCTCCGCACTGAAAGTGTGGTCAAACAGCAAGGTTTGTAGCGTTAATAGTACCACCAGTTTACTGGTGGATATCTATTTAAATTACAAGTAGTATTAACCAGTACTCTTCAACTTTTTCCATCATTCTATTTTTAACAAACGTTCGTTTGATGCGCATAAATAATGAAATATGATATAAAAAACAGAATATGTTGATATTTAAAATTTTTTTGCACTAAAACAAGAATTGTCATTGACTCAGATTGCAGTTTAATAGTATAAGATATAAACGAACCTTACACGCTAATAATTTTTGAGCTGATAAAGATGATAGTTGGTTGTATAAATAACAGTAAAAAGAACGTTGATGCCGAAACACAGCGTAAGGTTATTAGTGACTACGCACTTGCTAATGGTTTGATTATTGACGTTTTTTATAATTATGACAATGTGTCACAGATAACAAAAAGTTTTCAGACCAATGGACATATCGTGCTTTTCGCCAACATTGTGAGTATTGGCGAAAATTTGGCTCAAGTTAAAGATAATCTACGTCTTTTACTCTCTAAAAATTTAAAAATCATCAGCATTAAAGAAAATATGATTTTAGAATCGGGTAAAAACGCAGACTTTTTATTACAAGGCTTGGAACAGGCTTTAGATATTATGAAAAGTATGATTTCGGTTGTAGCAAAACGGGCTTTAAAAAACAAAAAAGAACAAGGCTATAAACTTGGTAGAAAAGTCGGAAGTCTCAATAAAAAGTTTATCTGGAGCGGAAAAGAAGATGAGATTAAGCAGAAACTATTAGCCGGTGTACCACGCACTCACATTGCTAAACAGACCGGTATGTCTGTCTTTTCGCTTTATAATTACATCAATCAAACACCGGAACTTAAAGAAGCTTTATGGGGTAAAAACGATGACTAAAGTTTATACTATAGAGCTTAAATATAAAATTACACGCTTCCTATGTAGGACTTGTCACATAGTTTCCACACCGATATTTTGCAAGTCGGTGCGGAATAACCATATTGGAGTAAGATATGAACGATACATTTGATACAAATAAAAAGATAAAATATATCATAGTTCAAGCAGGTGGTCGTGGCTCAAGATTAGAAACTCTAACCACAAACAAGCCTAAAGCCCTAGTTCCTGTTGATAATCTACCAATGATTTTTCACTTGTTTAAACGTTATCCGAATGCAAAATTTAAGGTAATTGCCGATTATCAAAAAGAAACTATGAAACGCTATTTACGCGCCTTTGCGACTGTTGATTATAAAGTTATTGACGCTAATAAAAAAGGTACTTGTTCTGGAATTGCGAATGCATTAGAAACAATTCCTGACAACGAACCGTTTATGTTGATTTGGTGTGATTTAATTCTTTCCAACATTGTTGGTATGCCTAATGATATTCAGCAAAATTATTTGGGAATTTCCAAAGATTTTGAGTGCCGTTGGTCATATCATAATAACAACTTCAAAGAAGAGGCTTCTAAAGAAAACGGAGTTGCTGGACTATTCTTATTTAAAAATAAACAACAAATAGAAGGCGTGCCAGAGGAAGGGGAATTTGTAAAATGGTTGGCTAATAAGAACCTATCATTTGAGCGGCTTAATATGTTTGGCGGCTTGGAAATAGGTACAATGCTTTCATATTTCCAAAATGAATTGAATAAACCTAAATGCAGACCATTTAACAAAATGGAATTTAAAGGTGATATTGTACTTAAATATCCATTGGATGAACAAGGTCGTAAATTAGCAGAAGATGAAATCTTATGGTATAAAAAAGTGATTGAGCTTGGCTATACCAATATTCCGAAAATTTATGGTTTTGACCCATTAGTTATGGAAAAAATTAAAGGCAACAACATCTACGAATACGCCTTTTTAACAAAGGGATTTAAAAGGGCTTTATTGAAAAAGGTTATTGAAGCTCTTGATAAGTTACATAAATTATTACCGCCAATACCTGCAAATCAGGAAGATTGTGAAGATAATTACCTGACTAAAACATTTAAGCGTTTGGAAAAAGTGCGTGATTTAGTACCCTTCGCACAAGATAAGATTGTAACAATAAACGGAATTAAATGTACTAACATTTTTGCTATTAAAGAAAAAATAGCTACAGAAATGCGGCTAATGTATCCTGAAAGTTTTTATTTGACCCACGGAGACTGCACTTTTCATAATATGATGATAGAAACTGATGGTGTTCGGCCGGTATTATTAGATCCGCGAGGGTATTTTGGTAAAACAAAACTTTATGGTGATATTGATTACGATTGGGCTAAACTATATTATTCAGTAGTTGGCGATTACGACCAATTCAATCGTAAAAATTTTTCATTGGAAATAAATCAAGATAATGTCGAACTGGAAATAGTTTCTAACAACTGGAAGAACCTAGAACAGGATTTCTTTGAGTTAACCGGCGCAAATCCTCGTAAAATAAAACTGCTGCACGCCATTATTTGGCTAAGTCTGACCACATACGCTTGGGAAGACTATGATGCTATTTGCGGTGCATTTTACAAAGGATTGTTAGAGTTGCAAAGGTATTTGGATGATGAATAAACAGCTTATTATATCAGCATTGCCACATACTTGGATTTTGGATGTAGATGGTACAATATGCGTGCATAACGGCTATAAAAACGGCGGAGATTCGTTATTAGATGGTGTGAAAGAATTTTTTGCACAAATTCCAGCAGAAGATATGATTATTTTTATAACTTCGCGAAAAATTGAAGAAAAAGCTAATTTAGAAAATTTTTTAGCGAAAAACGGTCTGCGTTTTAATCATATTATTTTTGATGCACCAATGGGTGAACGTATTTTAATAAACGATGACAAACCGTCTGGTTTGAAAATGACGTACGCATTAGATAAAAAACGAGATGAACCTTTGATTACTAACATTTTTATAGATAGGGACCTGTAAAATGTTTGTATTTACTAAAAGCACTTCTCCTCAACTGACAGAATACAAAATGTGCGGTATGCCGATTTTAAAAATTAAAAACACCGAAACAAGTATCAAAAAGTATTTTTTAGGAATACAGTTTAAGTGTATACATAAGTCTGCAGAACAAATAAATAGTTCATTTTATAAATATTTTTCTCAATTATATCCCTATGAAAAAGCGATAAATGTTCAAGTCATCTTAAATCATATTGGCGAAGCAGTTATATATGCACGAACTTTACCATTCTGGCTGAAAAAAGACTCCATAGTTGTTGCAACACTCAAATCTCATTCAGAAATCTTCAAAATGTTTGCGCCAGAACAAAAAGTATTGCTCGTAGATAGAAAAAAATATCCGGTGCGTTTAGAAACTAGTTTTTCAAAAAATGGGCAAAACTTTACTGCAGTATTATTCGATGAAAAATTGAGAGAAATAAATGATTCTCATCTCAGTTTTTGGAAAAACTGGGAAAAATATCTTAATGCTGATTTCACAAAGCTAAAATTTTCTAAAGCTTTAATAAGCGAACAAGACAGACAAAATGTGCAAGAAAAACTACGGCAAAAAGGTTTAAATCTACAAAATTTGGTATTGTTTTTTCCAAAAGCACAAAGCATTGATAATATGCCACCAGTTTTCTGGAAAAATCTAGAAAAAAAATTAAGACAGTATGGTTTTGAGATTTTGTATAACTCAAATGAATTTTCTTTAGCAGAAATTTATGTTCTGGCAAAAAAAGTTAAAGCAATAATCGGAATGCGTTCTGGTGTGTTTGATATGTTGTGTGAGTTAAAAACCCCACAATTTGTAATTTATGGTCATAACAGTTATCACAATGATTTGCAGCCTATGTATTCGTTATTTAATTTTCCATTTGCATCACAAAACAACATATTTGAGTACAATAACTTGAATGAAAATGCTGATAAAATTTTGGATGATATTTTGAAACATATTACTAAGGAGGGTAATAATGGACTTTGAGTTTGATAAAAAAATCGCTATTGATACGGTAAATAAAGAAATTGACACATTGATAAAACTACGTGACAATTTATCTCCGGTATTAACAGAAGTGCTTGAAGTTATGCAAAAGGCTACAGGACGAATAATTATTACCGGTATGGGAAAATCCGGTCATATTGGGCGGAAAATTGCCGCATCTTTAGCTTCAACTGGTACGCCGTCATTTTTTGTACACCCTGCTGAAGCCAGCCACGGAGATTTGGGAATGATTACTCCTAAAGACGTAGTAATAGCCATTTCCAATAGTGGAGAAGCCAAAGAATTAGTGGATATTGTAAATTATTGCAAACGTTACGGTGTGCCGTTAATCGGAATGACTAAAAATCCAGAAAGTTCATTAGGCAAAGCTGCTGATTATATTTTGCTATTGCCAGATAATGGCGAGGCTTGTCCTTTGGGATTGGCACCTACAAATTCAACCACTGCCACATTGGTAATGGGAGATATTTTAACAACAGATTTGATGGCCAGACGCCAGTTTACGGCAGCAGACTTCAAAGCTCGCCATCCTGGCGGAAAATTAGGCTCTATTTTACAAAAAGTCGCTGATTTGATGCATTCAGGAAATGATATTCCGCTGGTTTCTGAAAATGACTTTATGGATAAAGCTCTTCTAGAAATGACATCTAAAATGTTGGGTTGCGTTGGTATTGTTGATAAAAAAGGTGATTTATTAGGAATTATTACCGATGGTGATTTGCGACGGGCAATGAATATGCAGCTGATATTTAAATCTGTGCAAGATATAATGACAAAATCTCCGAAAACCATTACTAAAGATGCTCTTGTGGCTGAAGCAGTTAAAAAGATGAATGATAATCACATAACTTGCTTATTTGTAGTTGAAGATAAAAAGCCAATCGGTGTAATTCACATTCACGATTGCTTAAACGCTGGAGTAGCTTGATGGTTGACATTGTCAAACACTTATCAGGACACTCAGGATGTGCAGTAGATTTATGCCGTGACGGCGAGGAAATATTTGTACGAAAATCTTCAGGCTCTGAAGAATATAGCCGGCGGCTAAAGAAGCAATTTATCAAGCAGAAAAAATTTTCGCTATCCACGGTGCAAACACCTCAAATATTGAAATATGGAACGGATAAAGACGGAATTTTTTGGTTTGATATGGAGTTTGTAAACGGTATAACTTTGGCTGAATATATGCATAGCATAAAGGTTAAAGAAATAGTTGATTTGATGAAAGTTTTGTTTTCATCGTTAATGATAAAAGATGGAAAAGTTAACCATAAAGCCAACGAATTGTTCGGAGCAAAAATAAACTCGTTAAAAAAGAAATTAGGAACAGAAAATCCATTATTAAAACAAGCTTTTTCTAAGTTAGAAAATTTTGATTTTAAACAGATACCTCAAACCCATTGTTGCGGAGATTTGACTCTGGAAAACATAATATTAGCCCCTACCGGAAAAATATATCTAATTGACTTATTAGATTCTTTTTATAATTCGTGGATGGTAGATGTTGCTAAACTTTTGCAAGATATAGATTTAGGCTGGTCATATCGTCACATAAAACGGGATTATAACCTAAATTTACGTTTAGGCATAGCAAAGCAAGCATTGATAGAGGATATTCTACAGCTGGAAAACGGTAAAGCACTGCTTAGAAATATTTATTATGTTTTGCTTTTAAATGTTTTGCGAATTTATCCATATACCCACGATGAAGAAACGATGAATTTTTTGAATGGAGCTACCGAAAAAGTTTTAAATACAATAGAAAGTATGGAGGATTAAATGAATACTTTAATAATTCCTTGCGCTGGAAAATCTAGCCGATTTCCAAATATGAAGCCCAAATATATGCTAACGCATCCAGACGGAAATTTGATGATTGAAAAAGCGATGGAAAACATCAATTTAGAAGTTTTTAATCGTGTTATAATAACCATTGTAAAACCGCACGATGAAAAATATGACGCAAAATTGATAATGGAACAAGTGTTTGCAAATAATCCGAAAATAGAAATATGCATGCTTGATAATTTTACCTCATCAGCGAGTGAAACAATTTATTTAACACTAACTAAAATGAAAGTGGAAGGTTCGTTTGTAATCAAAGATTCAGACAATCGGGTCGGCATAGAATTTGATGATAAAATCAAAAATATGATTGTCGGTTATGATTTGCGAGAACATAAAGATATATCAAATATTCCGGGCAAAAGTTTTTTGATTGTCAATGAACAAAACCTGATACAGGATATTATCGAAAAACAAGTGGTTTCCAACATCATTTGCTTAGGCGTATATTGTTTTGAAAATGCGCAAGATTTTATAAAAGCGTATCAAGAAATGACCGAACGCAAAATAAGCGGAGAAATGTATATCAGCCATTTAATTTCGTATTTACTGTCAACCAATAAATACGTTTTTGAAGCTCAAATGGCAACTTCATACGACGATTGGGGAACACTGACCGAATGGAAAGCCGAACAGAAAAAATGGCGTACATATTTTGTGGACGTTGATGGTGTTATTATGAAAAATTCCGGCAAATACGGAAAAATTAACTGGTATAACAACAAAGAATATTTAGAAGATAATGTTGCTGTATTGAAAGAGTTGCAAGATAATGGCGCGCAAATTGTGATAACAACTTCACGTCCAGAGGAATGTAGAACAGACTTAGAAAAGCTTTTGAGTTCAGTAGGCTTAAAACCATACGCAATTTTGATGGGAATGAATCACGCAGCGCGCGTTGTGATAAACGATTTTGCTCCGACAAATCCATACCCGTCTGGCATTGCCATTACCTTACCGAGAAATAGTAACATTAAAGAATATGTGGAGTAAATTATGAGACATATAGATAGTTCTGAAATATCGGTTGTTGTACAAGGAGCAATTAGTGATAAATTTACAAAACGAGTTCTTGTAAGTATACGAAAGTATTTACCAAAATCTGAAAT
>CAKQLP010000009.1 GCA_934254675.1 uncultured Alphaproteobacteria bacterium
CTCGCGACGCAACGGCTCAAACTTCGCAAGCTCGTTTTTGCCGGCTTACCGCTCGAACTCTACGAGTTCCTCTCTCGGAGACACCGGAATATAAAAAAGCCCATCAAAAGATGAGCTTTTTTATATTGGTGGTTCCAACGAGATTTAGGTACTCCCGCTTTAAAAATTGATGGCAAGAGTATGTTGGTCGGCGGGTCCTCCTCGCGACGCAACGGCTCAAACTTCGCAAGCTCGTTTTTGCCGGCTTACCGCTCGAACTCTACGAGTTCCTCTCTCGAGGACACCGGAATATATAAAAAAGCCCATCAAAAGATGAGCTTTTTTATATTGGTGGTCCCAACGAGATTTGAACTCGTGTTTTAGCCTTGAGAGGGCCGCGTCCTAGGCCACTAGACGATGGGACCTCATTTAAGTGTCCCTTTTCTAGCCTATTTTGCCTAAAAATGCAAGACTTTTTTATTCATAGGCTTTAAGATTTTGCCAGTTCAGTAAATTATCTAAAATCTTGCCGACATAATCCGCGCGCACATTTTGACAATCTAAGTAATATGCATGTTCCCACACATCTATGGTTAGCAGAGGTGTATGCCCAAAAATCAATGGGTTGTCCGCATTGCTCGTGTTGTATGTTAAGAGATTTCCGTTATTGTCTTCAACTAACCACGCCCAGCCACTGCCGAATTGCTCCAAAGCTTTTTGCTTTAAGTCATTTTTAAAGTCATCAAAAGAGCCAAAAGTTTCTTCTATTTTTTCTAAAAGTTTTTTATTTGGCTCTCCGCCGTTTGGATTGAGGGATTTCCAATAAAAATTATGATTCCAAACCTGCGCGGCGTTATGATATATGCCTAAATATTCTGTTTTTTTGTGAGATTCCGTGATAATTTCTTCTAGGGTGGATGTCTCAAATTTTGTTCCTTTTATCAGGTTGTTTAATTTTTCAACATATCCTTTGTGGTGTTTTAAATAATGAAAGCCAACAGTCTGGCGGCTGATAAAGGGTTCCAGCGCGTCGATATTATACGGAAGTTCCATCAATTTTATCATATTAATTACTCCTTTGCTTTTTTCAGAAAAAATATAAGCATTTTTATTAAACTTCCAAGATGTTAAAAAAAATATTAAGGTTGTTAATAATTGTTAACAAGTTCTTTTCATTTTTATAAAACCTTATTAAACTCAAGATATTAAGTAAGAATTTTTTTGCGAAAGGCGGGCAAATATGAGAGTTCTTTTAGTTGAAGACGATTACGCGGTTTCTCAAAGTATTCAGACTATGCTGAAAAAGGAAGGCATGGTTGTAGATTCCACGGATTTGGGCGAAGATGGTTTGGATATTGCCAAACTTTACGATTATGACATCATCATTTTGGATTTGATGCTGCCGGATATGAATGGTTATGAAGTGTTGAAAAATTTGCGCGGTGCAAAGGTTGAAACGCCGGTGTTGATTTTGTCTGGCTTGACCGAACCCGATAAAAAAGTTAAAGGTTTGGGCTATGGCGCTGATGATTATTTGACAAAGCCATTTGATAAATCGGAATTGTTGGCGCGTATTCAGGCAGTGGTCAGACGTTCTAAAGGACATTCTAATTCAATTATTCGCACAGGTGATGTTCAAATTGATTTAGATACGCAAACGGTTACAGTTAATGGTAAAACTTTACATTTGACCGGCAAAGAATACGGCATTATGGAATTGCTTTCTTTGCGGAAAGGCGCGACTTTGAATAAAGATCAATTTTTGAACCATTTGTATGGCGGTATAGATGAACCGGAATTAAAAATTATTGATGTGTTTATTTGCAAACTGCGTAAAAAATTGGAACGGGCTTCCGGCGGTAAAAATTATATTGAAACCGTTTGGGGACGCGGCTATGTTCTTCGAGATCCCGATGAGGCCAAAGGTCATTGATGTATCAATATTATAAAAGAGTGCGGATATATGTATATTCGCACTCTTTTATAATTGGACTGCTTTTATTGTTCATTAGGAAGTTTGGGCGCTTCATAGGCGCTTTGGGCTTCATTGCTTAATATTTTCACATTTTTATTGTTTCTGATTTGCTGCAAAGTTTCATCATTTATGGCAATTTTGTAGCCAACAAAGCAGAAACACGTGACAACAGTTATAAAAATAATGTAAAGATATCGGTTGAAAATACCTTTTATGTTCGCTTTGATATTTACGCCTTCAGAACCGGCGTGGTAAACTCTTTTAAATATTAAAGAATAAACGGCCGTAAATAAAATTATATACGCGTGATAATGCCAATTCATAGCTAAACCGTGTATTTCAGGCAGTGAATAATTATACATCAAATATAAACCCAAGCCAATTCCCGCCCATGCTAAAGGGTTGATTAAGATACCGCTTGTGAATAATGCGATGAGACCTTTTATCATATTTTTCTCCTTTATATTATATTGAAATCAATATAGTTGCTGAAATCTTAAAGAGTCTTTAAATCATCGCTATTTTTTTGATACAATCAAGGATTGTTTCTGAAACTTTAGAAACAATCAGAGCGTCTTTGTCTTCTATTTTTAGCCTTAAAACAGGTTCTGTCCCAGACTTTCGAACAATTATTGAACCGTGATTTTCTAAGGCTTTTTGCGCCTCGGCTAAACAAAGCTTAAACTCATTATTTTCCAAAAGACTCGAAATTTCATCTTTTGAGGCAAAACGTAAATTATGCGCCGCGGTTGGATATGGCTGAAAGATAGGAAAAATTTCGCTCATTTTTTGACCGCTTTCTTTTATCCCTAAGCAGATGACAATAGACGCAATAAGGGCATCTCCGGTTAATGAATAATCGGATAATACCATATGTCCGGATTCTTCTCCGCCGATATTTGAACCTGTTTCACGCATTTTTTCAATAACATAACGTTCGCCCACCGCTGAAGTTTGATAATTGACGCCAAGAGATTTCAAGTAACTTCCCAATCCTAAATTGGAATAAATAGTTGCAACGACGGTATTGCCTTTTAACAGGTCGTGTTGTTTGAAATAAGTTGCAAGGTAGGCAATGATTTGATCGCCATTTAAACGGTTGCCTTTTTCATCACAGACGATAATCCTATCTCCGTCGCCGTCAACGGCTATACCGATTTGGCTATGGCTTTCAATAACAGTTTGGCACAGCTTTTCTGTGTGTTGCGAGCCGCAATCTTTATTAATGTTATAACCATTCGGTTTGTCGGATAAGCTAATGATTTCAGCTCCTAAATGTTTATAAATTTCAGGCATAATTGAGGAAAATGCACCATTTGCCGAATCGAGAACAATTTTCATGCCGCTTAAAGCATTTTTAGGGGCGATTTGATTTATGGTATGCAAATAATTGGATAAACCGGCGGAATATTGCGTTAAATGCCCAATGTTTTCCGTGTCATAGACGGGAGAAAATTCTTGCGCCAAAAGTTCTTCAACTTGTTTTGATTGCGTATCAGAAAATTTATCTCCGTTGGCATTTATAAGTTTTAGACCGTTATCTTGATAGGGATTGTGCGATGCCGTAATCATGATGCTCATGTCAACATTGAGTGTAGGTGTCAATGTTGTGCATAAAGGAGTCGGAATGACACCCAAATCAATGACTTTAACGCCCTGTGAGAGAAATCCGGCGCTTAAAGCATTGAAAAGCATATCACCGGAAACACGGGTATCTTTTGCAATAGCCACACGTTTTTGTTTAAGGCAGATTGTTTGGCTTAAAGCAACAGCCAAGCGGCTGCAAAAATCAATCGTTAGCGGGTATGAATTAGCCACGCCGCGAATACCATCTGTTCCAAAAAGGTTGTTTGACATTTTAGAGCTCCTTAGAAAAAAAGCCGCTATTGTGGTTAGCGGCTTAATCGTTTATTTACTTGAATTAAAATACATAGCGCAAGCCAGTGTAAATTTCGTGTGCAGTGATATCGGCGTGTTTGATAGAACCCATATCATAGTAACGATAACCGGCGTCAACATTGAAACGATTTGTAACTTTTACACTCAAACCGCCGCCTAAAGACCAAGTGAAACGTGTTGGTTTGTAGTTGCCGTTTGTAGTTCCTGTTGCTGTTGAACCATCCGACATGGTGTAGGAATCTCTGTACTTCATGGAAGTGAAGCCGATACCGGCGCCAACATAAGGTGTAAACCATCTGTACGGAGCAAAATCAAAATATCCGTTTAGCATATAGGAATATGTTTTGAAATTATATTTTTGGCTGTCTCCGGCACCTTCTGAAAATTTCTTTTCACTTTTTTGACGCCATACATATTCTAATTCTGTGCGGAAATAGTTATAGCGATAACCTAAAGCACCGCTCAGCATTAATTTATTTTTATCCAAACCATCTGTATTAATGCCGCTGTTGCCTTTTTTTGAATAATCGTGTTTAACGATACCGCCGCGACCGCCTAAATAGAAACCATTGCAGTCCGCCATTGCGTTGGAGCATAAAAAAGTGCCGGCCAACAAAGCTAAAATAAGTTTATTCATATGTTTTCTCCTTTGAAAATAACTGGTGTCAGCCTACGCTAAAATCTTTAAAATTTAATTAAAGTTGGGAAAATCCTTAAAAAACATTGATTTTATTTGGAAGCAGGGGTATTTTCATTTATGGAAAGGCGGTCGGATAGCTGCGTCAGGGAAAGTAAAATCCATTGATGAGGAAAGTCCGGGCTTCACGGAAACAAGATACCAGATAACGTCTGGCTGGAGAAATCCAAGGGAAAGTGCCGCAGAAAATTACCGCCGGTCAATGGCCGGTAAGGTTGAAAAGGCGAGGTAAGAGCTCACCGCACAGGCAGTAATGTTTGTGGCAAGGTAAACCCTATCTGATGTAAGACCAAATTAGGAGGCTTGATTTATTCAAGAACCGGAGGGTTTCCGCTCCGCTCCAGAGGTGGGTCGCACAAGCCAAGCGGTGACGTTTGGCGTAGATGAATAGCTATCGCACCAATCTTTGCCTTTTGTGGTAAAGCAAATCGTGACACAGAACTCGGCTTATAGACCGCCTTCCATTTTTTTAGGAGATTTTTATGCAAAAAACTTTGAGCAGAATTTTGGAAATTGAGGGGATTGGTCTGCACAGCGGCTTGCCAAGCAAAATGATTTTTTATCCGGCAACTGTTGATAGTGGTGTGGTTTTTGTGCGTGCTGATTTGCCACACAAGCCGGAATTTAAAGCCCTTTTTAACCACGTTGTGGATACGCGAAACTGCACTTGTTTGGGAAATGAACACAAAGAAATTGTCAGCACAATTGAACATATTATGGCTGCTTTGTATATCTTGGGGATTGATAATGTGCGAATCGAACTCACCAATCCGGAAACTCCGATTATGGACGGGAGTGCCAAAGTTTTTTATGAACAATTGAAAAAAGTTCCGTTGAAAGATTTGCCGGCAAAACGCAAATATCTGAAAGTGTTACGCGAAGTTGAATTTGCCGATGGCAAAGGCGCTAAAGTTGTTTTGAAACCTGCCGATAAATTGGATATTCATTTTGTAATTGATTTTCCGTCAAAAATTGTTGGACACCAAGAGTTTTCTGGTGAAATAAATGAAGATGTTTTTGGGCAAAAAATTGCGCCGGCTCGAACATTTTGCGAAAAATATCAGGTTGATTATTTACGTTCAGTTGGTTTGATTAAAGGCGGTAGTTTGGAAAACGCCGTTGTTTTGGATGGTGAAAAAATTTTGAATGAAGGCGGCTTCAGAGTAGAAAATGAAGCGGTTAACCACAAAGTTTTGGATTGTATTGGTGATATTTATACCTCCGGATATCGTCTGCTGGCAAAAGTTGAGGCCGAACGTTCCGGACATTTTCATAACAATGAGGTGTTGAAAATTTTATTTTCCAATCCAAATAATTATCAGTTGATAGAGGAATAAATTTATGAAAAAAATTCTGGGATTGCTTGTTTTTTTGAGTCTGACAGCTTGCGCTGCCTCCGATAAATTGAAGGAAAACGCTTCGGTTGAAGAATTGTATAACAAAGCTTTTGATGATTTAGAGAAAACAAAATATAAAAAAGCGGCTGAAGAATTTGAACAGGTTGAAATTGAGCATCCTTATTCGCAATGGGCTGTTAAGGCTAAATTAATGGGCGCCTATGCTTATTATAAAAACGAAGATTATGATGATGCTGTATTGGCTTTGGATCGCTTTATCAAATATCATCCCGGAAATAAAGATGCGGCGTATGCCTATTATTTAAAAGGTATGTGCTATTATGACCAAATTTCTACTGCGGATAAAGATCAAGCGGATACAGAAAAGGCAGAAGAGGCGTTTAATCGGCTGATTATGCTGTATCCTAATAGCGAATATGCCGCCGATGCCCGCCAAAAAGTTAATTTGGCCGAAGATTATAAAGCCGGTCAAGAAATGATTATCGGACGTTATTATCTGAATAATGGTAATTATTTATCGGCGTTGAATCGTTTTAACGTTGTTTTGGAAAATTATCAAACCACTGTGCAAATTGAAGAGGCTCTGTATCGTCAGGTGGAAATCTACGGTATTTTGGGGTTAAATAAATACGCTGCCGGTTACTTTAAGATTTTGAAGAACAATTATCCGGATGGTGTTTGGACACAGAGAGCGGCTAAAGTTATGGAAAAAATTAGCAAAACGTCGGTGAAAAAAACAAAAACTTCAAAACAGGCGGCAGAAGTGAAAGAAGAAACTTCAAGCAGTTGGTTTGGTTGGTTCAAGTCTGATGAAAAACCGGAAGTCAAAGCTGAAACACCAAAACAGGCGGCAGAAGTGAAAGAAGAAACTTCAAGCAGTTGGTTTGGTTGGTTTAAGTCTGATGAAAAAACGGAAGTCAAAGCGGCAAAAAGAGAAGAGGAAACTTCCGGCAATTGGTTTAGTTGGTTTAAATCCGATGAGCAGCCTGATGTAGCAGTAGAGGAAATTGCGGTTGAAGTTGAAGATGAACAGCCGAAAATTGAAACTGTTGAAACAACAGAAAAGGAGCCGCTAAACAGTGTTAAAGTTTCGCAGAAAACACGAGTTGGAGATATTATCAGCAGTAGTCCGAAAGGAAAGGTAAAAAATAATGCTAAAATCTTTATCAATTAGAAATGTTGTTTTGATTGATAAATTGGACTTGGATTTCCGGAACGGCTTTAGCGTGTTGAGCGGAGAGACCGGGGCCGGTAAATCTATACTGTTGGATTCTGTCGGTTTGCTTTTAGGGAAACGGGCTGAAATCGGAATGATTCGCAGTGGCTGTGACAAACTTTCGGTTTGCGGAAGCTTTGAAATTGTTGATAAAAAAGGTGAATTAGCGGCGTTGTGCGCGGAATATGATTTGGATTTTGATAATGAAATAATTATCAAACGCACATTGAATCAAGATGGTAAAGGAAAAATATTTTTTAATGACCAGCCGATTACACAAAAGCTTTTGAAAGAAATCGGCGGTTATTTGGTGGAAATTCACGGACAGTTTGATAATCAAGGTTTACTCAATCCGGCGACTCATTTAAGCGTTTTGGACAATTACGGAAATTATCCGGATAAAATTGCGGCGATGAAAAACGCTTTTGGAGTTTATAAAAAAGCAAAATCAGAGCGTGCGGCGGCCGAAGAAAAAATCAGACAGGCGAAAAATGAGGAAGAAAACCTTAGGCACTGGGTTGACGAGTTTCAAAAAATTAAACCTCAAGCCAATGAACAGGAAGAACTTGAACAAAAACGTCAACAAATGATGAACGCCGAAAAAATATTAGAAAATTTAGACGCGGCATATAAGGCTATGAGCCAAGGTGGCGTACAAAGTTCTTTACGGCAGGCGCAGGCGGCAATTGCGCGGGTGAATAGTCTGCTGAATGGTAAATTTGACAATATTTATGATTTGTTGGATACCGCTTTGGTGAACGCCGATGAAGCGAGTGAGGAAATAGAGGCGGCGTCAAATGAGGTGTCGCTGAATCAGAATGAGCTTGACGCGGTGGAAGAACGCTTGTTTTCCTTAAAGGCTTTGGCGCGCAAGCATAATTCGACAGTTGAGGAATTGCCGCAAGTTTGGGCGCAAATGGAAGAAGATTTGCAAAATTTGGCCAGTGGTGAAGAAAATATAGAAAACTTGCGCAAACTTGAAACGGCGGCTTACAACGATTATGTCAAAAAGGCTGCGGAAGTCAGTCAAGTTCGGTTGGCAACAGCATTGAAACTTGACGCTAAAATTCAAGCCGAATTGCCCGACTTGAAAATGGATAAGGCTCGCTTTATGACACAAGTTTCCGACAAGCCGGAAAATTTGTGGAATGAAAACGGGCGAGATGAAGTTTGTTTTATGGTTTCAACCAATCCAAACACGCCGTATGGCTCGCTCAGCAAAATTGCTTCCGGTGGTGAATTGGCGCGTTTTATGTTGGCTTTAAAAGTTAATTTGGCGCAAAGTTCACAAGTCGAAACAATGATATTTGACGAGGTTGATACCGGCATTGGCGGCGCAACGGCTCAGGCTGTCGGTGAAAAATTGGCTAAGTTAGGTGAAAAAGTGCAGGTGCTTGTGGTGACGCATTCTCCGCAAGTGGCAGCACAAAGCAAATATCATTATAAAGTTGAAAAAACAACAATGGATAATGTTACGACCACAACTTTGCGTGAACTGTCAATAAACGAAAAAACGGAAGAAGTGGCGCGGATGCTGTCTGGCGAGCAAATCACCAATGAAGCCCGTGCGGCGGCAAAGGTTTTGATAGGAGCTTAAATGCCTGATATTAAACATGGTATAGAGGTTATTAAAAACAATGTGAAAATTGCTCCGGTTAATCCCGGAGTTTATCGTATGTTAGATAAAAACGGCAAAGTTTTGTATGTGGGCAAGGCTAAAAGCATAAAAAAAAGAATTGTCGCCTATACGCATTTTGAAAAGTTGCCAGACCACATAAAACGTATGGTTTCCGAAGTTGACCGGATGGAATTTATTATTGTTGAAAACGAGGCCAAGGCTCTTTTGATGGAAAATGATTTAATTAAAAAGCTGGAGCCAAAGTACAACATTCTGTTAAAAGACGATAAAACTTTTCCGCATTTGATGATAAATTTGCAAGATGAATTTCCGGCTTTGCGCAAAAGCAGAGGAGCGCGACGAGATAAATGTAAATATTTTGGACCATTTGCCAACGCTTCGGCGGTTAATAATGTGATGGATTTAGCGCAGAAAGCTTTTCGTTTACGTTCTTGCCGCGACAGTGTTTTTCATAACCGCGAAAGACCATGTATGCTATACCAAATCAAGCGTTGCAGTGCGCCGTGTGTTGGCAAAATCAGTAAAGAAGAATATCGGCAGTTGGTTAATGAAGTGTTGGCGTTTTTAGAAGGCAAAGACACCGCGCTGAAAGATGAATTATCGGCGCAAATGCAAAAAGCCAGCGAGGATATGAATTTTGAGTTGGCCATTGTTTTGCGGGATAGAATACGGGCTTTAAGCAGTATTCAAGGCGGCGCTAATGTGGAATATGCCAATATTCAGTCAGTTGATGCCGTGGCTGTGTCAAAATATAAGAATATGGTGTGTATTCAGGTGTTTTTTGTGCGTTCGGGGCAAAATTGCGGAAATATTCCGTATTTTCCACGGCAAGCGGCTGATATGTCGGAAGCGGAAATTTTGGAGGGCTTTTTGAGTTCATTTTATGCCGAACACGCCGTACCAAAAGAGATTTTAATTTCAGAACCTCTTGAAAATATCGAGTTTTTAGAAAAGGCTCTTGGTTGTGCCATAAATTATTATCAGAAAGGCAATAAGGCTAAATTAATTGAACGGGCAAAAGAAAATGCTCAGGCGGCTATTGAGCGTAAATTGGCGGAAACAGCTACGGTGGAGACTAATCTTTGTGAAATGCAACGTTATTTTGATTTACCACGTTTGCCGCAACGCATCGAAATTTATGATAACTCGCATAATCAAGGAAGTTTTGCGGTGGGGGCTATGGTGGTGGCCACGCCCGAAGGTTTTGATAAAAAATCATATCGGACTTTTAATATAAAATACACTGAAAACACTAATGATGATTTTGCCATGATGAAAGAAGTGTTGTTGCGGCGTTTTGAGCGCATGGCACCAGAAAATCGTCCCGATGTTATTTTGCTTGACGGTGGTTTGGGGCAATTGCATGCTGTGCATGAAGTTTTGTCCGGTTATGATTTGAGCGGAATAACGATTATTGCTATCTCTAAAGGACCGGAACGCAATGCTGGAAAAGAATTTTATCACATTTTGGGACGAGAAAGCTTTGCTTTGCCTTATCAGTCGCCGATAGCGTTTTATTTACAAAATTTGCGAGATGAAGCGCATCGTTTTGCCATTGGCACGCATCGTAAAAAACGTGCAAAATCAATTTATAAATCAAGAATTGATGATATTGAAGGTGTTGGCGACAAACGCAAACGTGATTTATTGAATTTTTTTGGTTCGGTGGAACAAATCAAAGAGGCAAGTCAGCAAGATATTATGAAAGTGAATGGAATTAGTAAAAAAACAGCGGAAAAGATATATAACTACTTCCATAATTAAAAAAAATAGTCTATGTTAATGCAGAATTAACGTTATTTCTATGGGGGATACCTTGTATAATTTACCAAATATTTTGACGATTTCAAGAATCGTTGTGATACCGCTCATTTTTATGTCGATTTATTTTACATCGTACGCATGGGCAATATTGGCCGGAGTTTTATTTGTCGCCGCTTCTATTACAGATTATTTAGATGGCTATTTGGCTCGGGCATGGAATGAAACTTCTGCTTTTGGGCGTCTGTTGGATCCAATTGCCGATAAACTTTTGGTGGCAACGGCTCTTGTGGTTATTTTAGTGAAAACCAATATGTATTCTTTGGGGGTGACGGTTATTCCGGCATTTGTGATTTTGTGTCGAGAAATTCTTGTTTCCGGATTGCGGGAATTTTTGCGCGAAGTTAATGTCGGCTTGCCGGTAACAAAGTTGGCAAAATGGAAAACAGCTTTTCAGATGACAGCGTTGGCTATGATGTTGTTTAAAGATTTATGGTCGGGTTGGAGTTATGTTGGTGAATTTTTACTTTGGGTTGCCGCTACTTTAACTTTTATCACCGGATATCAATATTATCAAAAAAGTTTGGATTATGTAAAAGCGGAAGAAGCTAAAAAAGTAAAAGAAGTTAAAGGTGTTGTGATAGATGAAACTCAGCCGGAAAAAATGAACACAATGAAGGCTAAAAGCGTGTCAGATAAAAAAACAACCAGAAAAACTCAAACAAAAAAAGCCGCGACAAAAAAGAAAAATGCGTCTTCAAAAAAGAAGGCTTGATTTTTGACAGAGGTGGCGATGGTTAAAGATTGTCCGCATATTTTGGTTATTGACGATGACTTGCGTTTGCGCAATTTATTACAACGTTATTTGCAAGAAAATGGTTTTGCCGTGACTGGGGCAAAAGACGCAGAAAATGCTCGAATGTTTTTGGCTCAATATCAATTTAATTTGCTGATTGTTGATGTTATGATGCCAAATGAAACCGGAATTGAGTTTTTGCAAAAGTTGCGTCAGGATAATAATGTTCCGGCAATTGTTTTGACCGCTATGGGTGATACACCGGATAGAATTGCCGGTTTAGAAGCCGGGGCGGATGATTATTTGCCAAAGCCGTTTGAGCCGAAAGAACTTGTTTTGAGAATTAATAATATTTTACGTCGTGTTCCTTTTCAAAACGCTGAAAATGACAACATTTTGAAAATGGGGTGTTTTTATTATGATTTGGAAAAAAAAGAGCTTTGTGAAAACGATGGAACAATTGTTCATGTTACGCCGGTAGAACAAGCTATTTTAGGAATATTAGGCGCAAAAAGCGGGCAGATTTTTACACGGGAAAAGCTGGCGGAAATGCTTGGTGCGGGACAAAATTCTCGTTCCATAGACGTGCAAATCACCCGTTTACGTAAAAAAATTGAGACAGATTCAAAAAATCCACGTTATTTACAAACAGTGCGTGGCAAAGGATATATGTTGCTAACAGAATAGGAGAAAGTCATGCATATAAAATTTCCAAGAAAAGTAGAAAGTTTTTTAGTTTCGGTGAGACGACATTTGTTGCCGAGAAGTTTGTTTTTTAGAACAATGTTGTTGATTTTTGTGCCGCTTATCGTGGTTCAAGTGGTGTCAATTTATGCTTTTTTGGATGGCAACTGGACTAAAGTCGGACGTAAACTGTCGGATAATTTGACCGCGAACATGGCTTTTGTGATGAAAATGCATGATGCGGACAGTGATTTTGCGCAAGTTCAAAAAATGGCTTCATCTATTTATGGATTGGACGTTCAATATTATGATAATGAAAGCAAGCATACGGTTTGGCGGAAGAATAAAAAAGAAAATCCGTTAGTGACCGGATTTTTGAATGAAGCACTGCATCAGCAGTTTCCACTGGCAAACACCGAGATATTTTTAGGCAAGCATCGTTCTAATCTGAATATTTTGGTCGATACGGATCAAGGTTTGTATGTGTTTAATACATCTGTTAAAAACATTTTCAGCAGTTCCATTTTTGGTTTTGTGCTGTGGATGATTGGAACGTCATTACTGCTGTTTGTGGTGGCGGTGTTATTTTTGCGTGTTCAAGTTCGTTCTATTTCACAACTTGCGGCGGCGGCGGAAGATTTTGGTAAAGGTATCAATACCAAATTTAAGCCATATGGTTCCATTGAAGTTCGTCGTGCCGGTTTGGCTTTTACCAAAATGAAAGAGCGCATTATGCGGCAGATTTCGGAAAAAACGCAAATGCTGGCAGGCGTTTCGCATGATTTGCGTACGCCGTTAACGCGTATGAAATTGCAAATGGCTATGTTGCCGGAAACAAAAGAAAATAAAGAGTTTATGCAAGATATTGATGAAATGGAAAAAATGCTGGACGGATATTTATCTTACGTTAGTGGTGAAGGCGGTGAAAAATCGACTTTTGTTGATGTTAACGAGATGATTTTGAGCATTATCAACAAATATCGTAAAAATTCCAACGCCATGATTCGCTATTCCACCAACTATGATGTAAGCGCCATTCAGGGACGAGAACAAGCGTTGCGTCGCGCTTTTACCAATGTGGTGGAAAACGCTTTTCACTATGGAAAAACGATTGCTGTCAAACTTTCGAGTGATGACAATCATTTGGAATTTGAAGTTGATGATGATGGTCCAGGAATTCCGGCGGACAAACGAGATGATGTGTTTAAGGCATTTTATCGTGTTGACAGCTCCAGAAACAAAGAAACCGGAGGTGTCGGTTTGGGATTGGCTATTGCCAAGGATGTGATTGTTTCGCACGGCGGCACGATTACCCTTTCGGATAGTGATTTAGGAGGTTTGAGAGTGCTCATCAGCATTCCCTTGTAACAAGGGGCTGAATCGTATTCGTCGATATTTGGGGTATGGGCGGTATCGTAGTCGTTTTTCGTGGTAAAAAATGTTAATAAAGGAAAGTAAAGTGAAAATTATCAATGTGGCCGCGGGGTTGATTATGTGTGGCGGTAAAATTCTTATCGGACAACGCAAGCACGGCAAAGATTTGGAATATAAATGGGAGTTTCCGGGAGGAAAATTGGAGCAAGGTGAAACCTATGAAGAATGTTTGGCGCGCGAACTTGTTGAGGAAATGGATTTAAAAATTTCCGTTGGCGAACATTTTATGGATTCCGCCTATGATTATGATTTTGGTCGGGTTGTGTTGCATTGCTATTGGGCAACTTGCCAAAATCAGGATGTTCCGGTTGTGTTGGAACATGAGCAATATAAATGGGTGGCGTTGCAAGATTTGCCGCAATATGACTTTGCGCCTGCTGATAAACCGGTTATTGAAGCGTTGGAAAAACTTCTTTAGTCCGGAGGACTTTTAACCAAATATTTACAGCGTTTGTGCTAGATTGTTACAGATTTATGAAAAATCGTCCGCATTACCAAAATATGCTGGTGATGCGGCATTTTTTGTGATAAATTAATGATAGCAGAAAAATATATTGAGGGATTGGTATGTATATCTGGATATTATTGGCAACAATCATGGTTGCGCTAAGCTTTTTAAACACGTCGCCGCGCGAAGACAAGGCCGATGTTTTTCGCGAGGTTCGGGCGGCATCTTTTGTAAATCGTTTTCGTGTTGAGCATATTGCTTTTATGCGAACGATTGAGTGTCCGTTTATATATAATATTCACGAGTATCGTAATGGCCAAGTGTTTGGAGAATCTGAAAAGACGAACGGCTACACGTCATATGACGAAAATCTGCCGGTGGGATATAATGAGGGAGACTCCGATATCTCTATTCATCATTATGTTTATTGTTTCAAAAAAGACGAAACGATGTCTAAAGATACTGAAACAGATAGACCTACGGTAGAAGAAAGGGAGCCTTGCACATCTTCTGAATATCGCTATGCTATATCGTTTGCGCAAATACCGGAAAAATGGCTGAACAAGGCAAAAGAAAAATTCACGGGCGCGCCCGCCGACGGCGCAATAACGCCGCAAGCTTCGTTTATTAACTATTTGGCCGGTGAAACGAGTGGTATGAAAAACATAGGTTGGGTTTGGTGCGCCGACGGACCAGAGGGAAGAGAATGTCATCTGGTTGGCCGCACCGCCGCTCATTCTTGGTATGACAAGAGTGTGGCAAATGCGAATAATGTCAGCAAATTAAAATATATGCAATTTTTATTTCCATCATCTCTTATGAAAAACTCGGAATTTAAGAGTGAATGTGTAGATAGCGGCGTGCCGTGCCTGTTTTCATACGGGCGGCTTCGCACAGACGACGCCAACCAGCACTGCTACGCGCTGTGTAAGAGTAAAGGAAACTGTTAGACTTTTTATAAGGAGAACGCAAATGAAACGACGTAATATAAATAAAACTATCATGCAGCGAGGCGGTTTGATGATTGAAGCGCTCGCCATGTTAGGATTGATAGCCGTTGTGACGCCGACGATGTATAAAAAGTCGGCGGAGCGCACAATGGAAGTGGAGGATATTAACACCGCGGCAACAATCCGCACAGTGATGAACGCGGCAAATGATTATGTGTCTTCCAATTATTCATGGTTGATTTCGCAAATGAATGCAAATGGTCAGACTGTTCGAGATATTACGGCGGCGGATATCCGTCCTTTTCTGCCTTATGGTTTTAATTTGAGTCAACCTTTGCACAACTATAATGCTCCGATTCTTAAAGTTAAACGTCCGAGCACGGATTCTAACAACTTGACGGCATTTGCGCTGTTTCCGGCCACGGCGGCTCCGGAAGATGGAATCGGACAAGAGCGCACCTCTCGAATTGCAGCATTGGTCGGTTCTAATGGCGGTTACAAACCAACAGCGAATACGGCGCGCGGTGTCGGCGGAATTTGGAGTTTGAACGAAGGTGATTTCAGAGATGTGTTCGGTAATCATGGGAATCAATATTCTATTGTGACGGCGTCAACGGATATTATTAACTCTGCAACAAACAATGAAGTGGATATGACCAAATATTTGCAACGCGGAAGCGATAATGCTGCGGGTACAGAATGGAAAAACACCATGCGTACGGATTTATACATGGGGGGACCAAATCAAGATGGCGATATTTATGAAAATTTAACGGGACCTTACAGTATTCGTAATATTAAAAGTTTGATTGTTGGGACAAACGCCGGCGAAGAGACCGGAAATTATGGTTTGTATATTGCGCCGGAGGCCGCTAATCCAAACGCTTATGTCCATGGTTCGTTGAAAGCCGGAGAAGGACAGTTCAAAGCGGATAATGCTAATTTGCAATTCGGCGGCACCGAGGGCGCTTGGAATTTTGTGGTAAGCAATGTCGGAAAGGTTATGAATAGAGGAGATTTGGAACTAGCCTCTGACAGTGGGGTTTGGAATGACATCAAAATCGGTGCATTGCAAAACAACGGTTCAAATAAATATCTTATTCAAGGTTCAAAAAGTCATCCGGCGGCTTCAGGAGGAATGAGTGAGCCTTATGATTATGGTTCGCTTACTTTTATGGATGATTTGATGAAGTTGACTGATGCGAGAATTGTTAAAGATAAAAAAGTCAAAATTATGGAAAATGGCTGGGCTAAGGATGAAGATGGAAATGCTTACGAAGATATAAAATATCAAACATATGTTCATTCATCTGAGGATGCGGGCATTCCGGAATTTCCTGTGGAAATAGATGCTAACGCCAAAGTAAAAGGTTTGTTGGCCGCTGGGCAAATTGACACTAATAAAATCCGCACAGCAAGTTTGTCTGTTGGCTCAGAATATGTTAACAGTGATTATCAATGGATGACTGTTGATAAAGACGGGGTTTTGATTGCCGATCCGTCAAGGGACACTGATAATCCAACAAATACCAAGAATCGGATTAATGTTAATAAAGATCAAATTGTGTTGAGCGTGGATAAAGATGCTAAGGAAGTGACGCATCCCCGTGGTGACGGCGCTTCTGACGGACATGAAACTTCCGCTCATGACGCGCAAATTATCATGAATGCAAAAAACACTGTGGGTGTAAAAAATTCTGATGGTACAGATGGTGTAGTTACAAAAGATGCTTCCATTGAAATTAAAGCGCCGAACACTTCGATTCATGGTAATTCGACCACTGTCAGCGGTCAAGGCACATTGATTCAAGCCGGCAGCTCAACGGATTATGGTGTTGTGGGGAATAATTTGGATAAAAATCAATTGCTTTTGCGCAATGACAATATGAAAATCAGCATGACTGTTGGCGAAACGGTTACGAAAGATGAAGATGGAACTGAGCATAGAACACAAAATGAGACTGCTGAAACGGTTATTGGTCCTCGGAATGAAGCAAATAAATATAAGGTTCGTACAGTGTTTGATAAAGGCAATGTGGCTCTGGTCGATTCGAATCTGAATATTTTGAATAGTAAAAAGGTGCCAGTGTTTAGTGTGGGAAGCAATACATCTAGGGATAGTACTTATGGTGATTATTCTACACAAGGCTCTCCTGACACGGGGCGACTAGCTTTATTAGGAAGAGGCTCTCGTTATGATATAGCAATGCATGGCAGCGTTTTGTTTACAGATTCAGGTAACTATGATAGTGACAAGGTATCAAACGTTTCAGAATATAATCATATTTATATGTCAGTTGGTGCTCCTAACAAAATGGCTGCAGTTAATATTGTAGGCGGTATAACAGATATATCTTCGGAGGGTGTTATTGAAAATAAGGCAGAAAAAACTTTAGTTATTGATACTAGTAATTCAAAGAATGTAAATACTTATTATAACAAGTCGAGCACTACTGAGCCTGGAACAATATATATCCGCAAAGGGTATGTGGAAGCCGTAGGAGCCTCTGATGCTGTCATCAAAAGGGATAAGAATAACAATACTATTTTGCCTCCTAGGAATATTGGTGCCAAGGATGCGCCAGGCGTTGTTGTCGCTTCTCGATTCGTTGCTAATAACACAACAAGTAGTACTGATGCAGGGTATGGTGCGACTGTACCTGATTTGTTAACAGAGAATGCTAAAATATCATATGGATTATCCGGTTCAAATAGATATGACACATATATGGTTAATCCGGCTTATACCTCGGTCATGCATGATATCAAACTGACGACTCGCGGCGGGGCGCGGTTGAGTGATATTTTACCGGACTTTATCAATAAAGGTATTTATGTTGTAACAAATACTTTTAATGAAGTTGAAGGTGATGATTTGACCTATGAGAGATGGCCACAAGCTATTTCTAGCACGGACGGGATAAAATTTTATAAAAAAGAAAAGTATACGCCAATTAAGGAGATAACTATAGGGAAAACGTGGGCTTCTCCATTTTTAGGTGTGGTGCCGGCGCCGCAATGTCCTCCGGGGTATGCCCGTGTGATTACGTTAAATCCGGCGAGTTTTGAAGTCGGTTTGGCTGGTCAACTGAAACAAGCTACCGGTGAAACAAGGTATTATGTTGCTCCGATAGCATCTATGAAAGCCTCCGATGTGGCAGATTCAGTAAATAAAGAAACAGAGTTTGTTCAAGCTACGGTACAAGGTGTAGATCACGCATCCATGAAAATAGAAGGAACTTCGGCAGGCGCTACAGTGAATGGCGATGTAAATGTGTCTGGTTTAAAAAATATTAACACAAACGAGTATGTATTGTCGGCTAATGGTTCCAAACTTAAGCCTTTGGTTATTCAGCAAAGTACACATTTAAAATCTCAGATAGTAAAATTGCCAGGAGTTAAGAGCAGTAAATATATTATAGGATGGGCAACTATCATGGGTTTCTTGTACTATAATAAGTATTATACGGCGTTTGGTGCTCCAGACGATAATAGTTATTCTTGGAATATTTTTCCTGTAATGCCAGGGTCATTGGAAGGATATGCGACAGTATATTGTTATTTCAATAGAACCAATATGGATATCTCAAAGGATGGTAAATTGGATTTTAAGGGTGGATACAATACTTTTGTAGATAGCTACGATTATATGGTGAATCCTGCCTCAAAAAATCTTCCACGAGGCTATAAAAAAGTATCTGGTTCTTCTGCTTATAAAGAACGTCTCAACGATCCGGAGTTAAAATATAATGAAGTTTGGTAATCTGTTGATATCTTTTCGATTAAACTTGAAATTATAGGAGATATTATTGAATATGTTATTGCGCAGTTAGATACGTAATTAGAGGAACGGTACGTCGCAATGCTGTTTCTTTGATGAGAAAATCTCCATCCTTCGCAGATGGAGATTTTTTCTATTTAAAATTCTGTATGTTTTACCTAATTACAAAATGTTACGCACTTTTTCCACAATGTGCTCCACGGTGATGCCAAAGTGTTTATAAACATCTTCGCCTTTTCCTGAGGCACCGAATCCGCTCAATCCAATCACATTTTCGCTTGAGCCGGTGTATTTTTCCCAACCATAGACAGCAGCTGCCTCCACAGCGATTCGCGGCGCTTTACCCAATATCGAACGTTTGTATTCTTCCGGTTGCGCGTCAAAAAGCTCGCAACACGGCATGGAAACCACACTGACTTCAACACCGTCGGCGCGCAAGCGCTTTTGCGCTTCAACAGCCAAGGCAACTTCTGTTCCGGTGGCGAGAATCGTCGCTTGCGGCTCTCTTTGCGCCGGAGAAATCACATAGGCGCCGAATCGGCTCATGTTTTCTGTGGTTTTTGTTCGCAGAGTCGGAACATTTTGGCGGGAAAGCGCTAAAATGCTCGGTGTTTGTTCGCTTTCCAACGCAATTTTCCACGCTTCGGCTGTTTCCACCACATCGCATGGGCGGAAAGTATATATGTTTGGCATAGCGCGGTATGACGCCAAATGTTCAATCGGCTGATGCGTCGGACCGTCTTCGCCGACACCGATAGAATCGTGCGTCAACACATAAATCACCCGTAGTCCCATTAACGCCGCCAAACGCATGGATGGTCGCATGTAGTCGGAAAATACAAAAAACGTGCCGCCGTAAGGAATAACACCTCCATGCAAGGCCATGCCGTTCATAATCGCGCCCATGGCGTGTTCGCGGATGCCGTACATCACGTTGTTGCCGTCATAGTCCGCGGCGGTGATGGTTTTCATGCCTTCGACAAAGGTTAAGTTCGACGCCGCCAAATCCGCCGAGCCGCCGATGATTTGCGGTATGCGTCCCATAATGTTTTCCAAACACAACTGAGAAGCTTTGCGGGTGGCAACGGAAATTTGCTCTTTTACGGCTTTGTTTTCCAACTCATTTAAATCTTTATTCCAATTTTGCGGCAGTTTATTTGTAATATAATCTAAAAATTTTGCGTTGGTTTGAGCGTTGTTTTGCCATTCGGCGTATTGCGCCGCTGAACGCTGGCCGGCCGCGCGCCATGCCGCCATGATTTCTGTCGGAATCTCAAACGGCTCCGCTGTCCAGCCTAAGTTTTGCCGCATTTCCGCCAATTCTTCCGCTCCCAATGGCGAACCATGAACTTTTGGAGTGCCTTGCTTGTGCGGCGCTCCAAAACCAATGGTCGTTTTGCACGCAATCAAGGTTGGTTTGTCTGATTTTTGCGCTTGTTCAATGGCGTCGGCAATTTCGGAATAGTCTTGACCATTGATGCTGATTGTGTTCCAGCCCACAGCCTTAAAACGGGCAATTTGGTCGGTGCCGTTGGACTTATCAACCGTGCCGTCGATTGTGATGTTGTTGTTGTCCCAAAAGACAATCAGTTTGTTGAGCTTCCACAATCCGGCTAAAGAAATCGCCTCTTCGGATATTCCTTCCATTAAACAGCCGTCGCCGCATATCACATAGGTGTAGTGATTGCATAAATCATTGCCGAATTCCGCGTTGATGCGGCGTTCAGCCAATGCCATGCCCACAGCGGACGAAATGCCTTGTCCGAGAGGGCCGGTTGTCATGTCGATGCCGGCTAAATGTCCGTATTCCGGATGTCCCGCCGTTTTTGAACCCAATTGGCGGAAATTCTTTATATCATCCAAAGTGATGTCGTTGTAACCCATTAAATAAAACAGCGAATAAAGCAACATTGAGCCGTGTCCCGCCGACAAAACAAAACGATCGCGGTCAAACCAACGTGGATCCGCCGGATTAACCTTGAGGTATCGGCCAAACAATACGGCGGCCACATCAGCCATGCCCAGCGGCATTCCGGGGTGTCCGGACTTGGCTTTTTCGATAGCGTCGGCACTTAAAAAACGGATGGCGTTGGCCATTTGCTGTAATTTATGCTGTTCCTGATTCATTTTTTTCTCCTATAATTTTTCAAATAACGCGACTAATTCGCTGTGCGCGGAATAAACAAATTGGTCAACCAATGTTATTTCGCTGATTTTATAACCGCCGGAAAGCAATGTGTTGGCGTCGTTTACAAACGTGCGCGGATTGCATGACACGGCAATAATTTTTTGCGGCTGTTCGGACGGCGGCATGGCGGCTATTTGCGTTGTCTGCGCCGTTGCGCCCGCTCGGGGCGGATCAAACACCACAATGTCAAATTCTTTTAGCTCGTTTGCGTCCAACGGATATTTAAACAAGTTTTTGCGACAAATCTTGATGTTGGAAATCATGTTGTGATGAACCGATTTTTGGAAACCTTCCAATAGTTCGT
This sequence comes from uncultured Alphaproteobacteria bacterium, assembly GCA_934254675.1. GTDB lineage: Bacteria > Pseudomonadota > Alphaproteobacteria > RF32 > CAG-239 > RUG410. The sequence continues at coordinate 21,110 of CAKQLP010000009.1, forward strand.
CCGAAGAGTCTATGGCTGTGATTTTGTTTTTGAGATTGGCCGCCAGCGGATAAGAAAAAGTTCCGACGCCACAAAATAAATCTGCTATGTTGCCAGTGGAATTGCCTATATATTTCATCACTAATTCTATTAACGCATGCTCGCCTGCGTCGGAAGCTTGTAAAAACGTTCCCGCCGGAATAAAAACCCGATAGCCGCCAATATTCAGATACGGTCGGCTTTTTTCTACCACTGTTTCCGGCTTGCCGCTTTTTATTTGCACTGAAATTCGGGCAATATCCTCAAGGCTGTTGGCAAAGTCGCACAAAGCCATCCGATGCTCCAAACTTAGCGGTTCTTCAATTTCAAACAATATATCCAAACCATTAACGGCTTCGGTTAGCCAAATGTCACCATTTCCGATGTTATAAGTGCGGAACTTTTTGTTTTTTAGCTTTTCCGTAGATTTTATGGCGCAAAAGTCGGTCAAAAAACGCCGGAGATGCGGTAAAACATTGTTGATTTTGGCGGTTAGTAACATGCAATTTTCAATGTTTGTCAGCTCGTGGCTTTTGCTTTCATTAAAACCTAATTGCAAATTTCCGCGTTGGTGCTTAAAAGCTAATTCGGCGCGGCGGCGAGTGCCATCGGCTATGAAAACAGGCGCGCCGATGCAAACATCATCTTGTTTAAGCGCCGTGACGGTTTTTTCAAATTGTTCTAATTTAAATTTGCGGTAATTTTCCAATCCAAGGCTGCGATACGGGCAGCCGCCGCAATTTTGCTGATAGGGACAAGACATTTTTATTCCTTATAAAATTTTATTTTCATAATTATCTAACAATGAAATTTCTTCAGTTTCCTCATTTTGAAAAACCGGATGAATATTTCGGTTTTGTTTGGTGGATTTTTTCCTTTTGAGTTGCTTTACTTTTTGCTCGTCATAAGCTTCCACTCGGTTGCGTCCGTTGTTTTTTGCCAAATACATGGCGTCGTCAACTTGCCGTAGCAAAACGTCTAAACTGGCTGTTTTTTCGGAAGACACAACGCCGATACTGACCGTAAAATGAAATTTTTCACCTTTTTCGCTTTCTATTTCTAAATTAGAAATGCTTTGGCGCAAACGTTCCGCCACAATTTGCGCCGAATGGATATTTGTATTTTCTAAATAAATAACAAATTCTTCTCCACCGAAACGGCAAACAATGTCATCTTCTCGCAAATCATTTTGACAGCAGGCAACCAATTCTGTCAACACCTTGTCTCCGGTTTTATGTCCGTAGGTGTCGTTGACATTTTTAAAATTATCCGCGTCTATCATTAACAAACTGAAATTTTGTGATTTTTTCAATACATTTTTAACGCATTCCGGAACCATTTTTTCAAAATAGCGTCTGTTCCAAGCCAATGTTAATGGATCACGTTCGGCTTGAAATTGTAAAGACGTTTCACGCTCTTTACGCAAGGTGATGTTCTGAAAAGCCATATATAACGCCATTTCATTGTTGTATTCTATGGTTTTTGCCGATACGGAAAGCCAAAAAGGCGTTGAATTTATCAGGTTGCAAACCATAATGTCAAAGTCTTGAAGCTCGTGTTCCTTTTCTAATTTTTTGAAAAGAGCTTTCCGGCTTTCTTCATCCACAAAAAAGTCTTTTAGTTTAAAATAATGACATTCTTTTTTAGTTATTCCCAATAATTCGCCGGCTTTGTTATTGATGAGCAATATTTTATCGCCGGTGATTTTAGAAATGATAATCGGGAAAGGCGAAGAATCTATCATTGCCGATATTTGAATGTTAAGTTTGTCGATGGTGTTCCAACTTTTTTGCAATTCTTGCCGCAGTAAGTTTATTTTGATAAAAATCATGGCCGCGGTGAAAATATAAAGCCAAAACCAGTTAAGTATGTTTAGATTCAGCCAATTGTATTTGAAAAAATAGGTCGAAACAATAAGCTTTCCCCAGAGCATGAAAATGGATAAAATTAACAGCAAATATCCAAAATTGAAATTCTTGAAAACTTTATACATGGCGGTCAGCATAAAAAATGTCAGACCGCAAAGCGTTACGCTTGAGTTGATAAAGCTGATGCTGCTGGGACTGTAATTATAAAAAGAATAGTAAAGTCCGAATGTTAAGCATGTTGAAACGTAAAATGTCAGAATTTCCCGATTGCCTGATTGGTTGTTTTGAAGCTCTGAAGCGGCGTTTAACCAAATGACAGAGGTAAATAAAGCTAGAATCATTTCAACAAATGATACAAAATTATAATTGAGTCCTATTTTGTATAAAATATGCTCATTTTCGGTTAAATAGGTTATTAAAACAAGGATAAGATTTCCTAACTGAAATAAAAAAAGTCCTTTGAAAACTTTGGACGAACTTACAAAAAACACCGATCCCATGCCGATGAACAGGGATAAAAATCCAAAAAGTATATTGTAGCCAGAATAAAATATGTTAGAGCTTAACATTATTACACCATTTTTAAATAAAATATATCATATACTAACGGCAATTCTTAGAAAAACAAACATTATTTAAAAAAAATGATGAAAAAATTTTTTTAATGGGCTAAATATAGAATATATCGATTGTAGGGGAGATTAAAATGACATATACCGCTCCAGACCATTATAGTTATAAATTTCGGTTTGATATTGAAAAATTACCGGCATCGCAAAAAGACAGAATTCCATGCAAATTAGCCGCGTGGGGAATTTTAGTCGGTTTGTTCTTTGTGGCGTTGGGGTTGTTTGAAGCTGTCTCTTATTTTATTGAAACGCCGGAAACGTCTTATGATTTTAGTCTTCCGGAACAAGAAACATCTTCTCTCAGTCAGTTGAGGTGTTTTTTTGATATATTTGTGTTTGTTTTTGGGGGATTGATTGTCGCTCTTTCTGTGATGGGACTTCTTCGTTATAAAAAAATATTTTTTGATGGTGAAAAAATAAAAATTGTTCACAAGCCTTTATTTGGTGACAAAAAAGTAGAAGTTGAAGATTTATATAATTATTTAGGTGTTTTGTTCAAAGTTGAATATTATCAACTGGGGTTGATTAATCGTAATCGTTATATCATTGAACTTTATCACAAAGATAAAAATAAACGCGTGCCTTTATATATTAGCACAAGCGGTCGAAATATCCGCAAAATTTGGGAATATTACGCCGCTAAATTGAAAATGCCTGCGTTGTTTTTGACAGATCACGGTTTGGTTTCCAGACATCATACTGAATTGAATAAAACCCTAAAAGAAATGGCAAAAAAATGGCAGTTGAAAGCCTTGTATCAAACAGGACCTGCTTCGCCGGATTCTGTGAAATGCAAAGTTAAAAAGAACAAAGTGATTGTTAAAGAGAAAAAGTTATTTTTTGATGCTTATAGTATGTTGGCTTTTTTAGGGACACTTTTTTTGGGCGCGGTTATCGTTGCCTTAATTTATTATCATAAAGTTGTTTTACCTTTTATCGGTTTATGGTGGTTTTGCGGTATTTTGGCGTTTTGCTCGGCGGTCATTATTTATGCCCTATTGAGCATTTTTAGTAAGGATGTCTTGATTGTGACTAATCGGGATATTATCTTAGGTCATAATGTTTTATTTTTGCGCACAGATGCTGAATTTTTGCCAAAAAATCAGATAGAAGCTGTTGATGTTGGGCATAATCCGACAACCGACAGATATTATTTATCGGTTATATCTCACGATAAAAGCATGATTTTTGGAAAAAATATGCCTGTTGATGATTTGCGTTGGGTCAGAGGATATATAATTAGGGAAATTGTTCGTCAAGATTAATAAAATAATTTGCTTTATTCCGCTTTATTTGGTATGGATAAAATAACTTTTGTTTTTTATGGGGATAAAATTATGAAAAATACAGAAAAAAAGCTAAGAAAAAATACTGCTAAAAAAAATACGGCGGTAAAATCTGAAAAAAAAGCGACAGCTGCTGTTGTTTCGACAGCTAAGAAGGATGTTAATCCTGATTTGACAGATGCTTTTATTAATGAAGTTAGCGAAGAGGTTAAAAACGATAGTTTTAAAGAGTTGTGGAATCGTTATGGCTTGATTGTTATTGCAATTGTGGTTATAGCAGTTTGCGGTGCGGTTTCTTTTGAAAAAATTAAAAACGGATATCAAGAGAGAAATCGTTTAAATACAGAAGCGTATATGGACTCTGCTCGGCGTCAAGATCCGGAAGCAATGATTGCGGCGTTGCAAAAAATAAATCAAACGGATCATGGTATTTATGGTGATTTTGCCCGTTTGCAAATTGCCAATGTTTTGTTTGAACAGCAGAAAAACGATGAGGCTTTGTCTATGCTTGAGTCTTTGATGAAAGATAATCAGGCAAATTCTGAAGTCAAACAGATTGCTTTGATTAAATATGCTACATATAAAGTTGATTCAATGAACAAACAAGAATTAACAGATTTATTGCAACCTATTTTGGCGGCAAACAATTCTTGGACACCATTGGCAAATGATTTACTTGCTATGTCGGCTATACGGGAAGGAGATTTGCAAACAGCTCGGGAAATTTATTCAAACTTATTAAAAATAAAAGATTTGCCGGAAAGTTTTAAATCTAAAATTCAAGAAATGCTGTCATCATTAAATACGGCAGAATAATTACTGCGGGGAAAAATGTTGAGTATAAAAATATCACCTTTAGCCGGATGTCTTATGGCTGCGGCTTTGATAACCGCCTGTTCCAGCGATAAAGTGTTGCCAAAGGGCGAGAGAATTTCTGTGTTGCAACCGGTAGCGGCAATTAAGCCGGACATACCGAATGGTATGGCTAAAATATCTGTTCCAGCGGCTTTTGTTAATAAAAGCTGGTCGCAAGAAAGTTATAATGCTCAACATCTTCAGCAAAATTTCAAAATTAGTCCTTCATTTAAAAAACAATGGAGCAGCAGCTTTGGCAAAGGCGGTGCTAAACGAGAGTTTTTGATATCCAAACCGTTGGTTTATGGTAATAAAGTTTATACTTTGGACGCAGCGGGATTGTTAACGGTATTTAACATTAATGACGGAGAAGTTGTTTGGAATTTAAAACTTCGGTCAAAAAATGATAATGTAGATGACACAGCCTTAAAAGGGGCCGGAATAGCGTTTAGCAACGGTGTTATATATGCAACAACCGGTTATGGTGCTGTTTATGCCGTTGATGCGCAAAAAGGGAATATTTTATGGCAAAAATCATTGCAAACTCCTTTAAGAATTGCGCCGATGGTGGCAAACACCAATGTTTTTGTGCAAAGTGTTGATAATAAGTTTTATGCTTTAAATGCTAAAAACGGCGAAGAACAATGGAAGTATGATATATCTTTGGAGAACACAACTTTAGTAGGGGGCGCTCCGGCTGCTTATTCTCCGGAATTGGATATTGTCGTCACTGGTTTTTCGAATGGTGAAATACAAGCTTTTAATGCGACATTAGGTTCTCCTTTGTGGTCTGATATTTTAATATCTAATAGACAGGCGTATTCATCTACATTTTTAGATACGATAAAATCCGCGCCGGTTATTGAAGGAGAAAATGTTTATGCTGTCGGAAACGCCAATGTGCTTACAGCTATTGATTTGCGCAGCGGCTCAAGAAAATGGGAAAAAGAAATCGGCAGCGTCAATACACCGTTATTAGTTGGAAATACTTTGTATGTTGTGGCAAATACAAATGATTTGTTGGCAATCAACAAGGAAAATGGAGATGTTTTGTGGGCTACACCAATTGATTTGGGTAAAAAATCTGCCGAAACAACAATTTTTAACCCATTAATGCTTGACGGGCGTTTGGTTGTCGCTCTGTCAAATGGAACTGTTCTTTTATATATGCCGCAAACTGGTAAACTTTTAAATAGTGTCGATTTAGGCGAAAACTTGAATTCTGCGCCGATTGTGGCTAATGAATATGTGTTTTTTGTAACGGCTGACGCTGATATAATTGCTTATAAATAAGGAGAATAAAGTGCTTTCTGTTGCTATTATAGGACGTCCAAACGTCGGAAAATCAACATTATTTAATCGATTAGTCGGAAAAAAACTTGCTATTGTGCATGACAAACCGGGGGTGACGCGTGATAGAAAAATGGCTCCAACAAAATTTAGAGATTTGGAGCTGCAGCTGATTGATACAGCCGGTTATGAATATTCAACAACAGACAATATGGAAAGCCGAATGTGGAAACAAACGCAAATGGCTATTGCCGAAGCGGATGTGTGTCTTTTTTTGTTTGACGCGCGCGCAGGCTTGCAACCATATGACGAACTGTTTGCCGATCTTGTTCGTCAAACCCATAAACCCGTTATTCTGTTGGCAAATAAATGCGAAGGTAAAAAGCATGAGGATGGCATTTATGAGGCTTATAAATTGGGGTTAGGCGAGCCGATACCTTTTTCTGCCGAGCATGGTTTGGGATTTGAGGATTTATACAGTTGTTTAAATGAAGCGGAAAAAATAAAAAATGAAAAAAAGACAGAACATCCGTCTGTTGCCGTTTTAGGGCAAATTCCTGAGGATTTTTCGGTGGAAGAAAATAACAAGCGTCCTATTCAGTTGGCATTTGTCGGGCGTCCAAATGTTGGAAAATCCACTCTGGTAAATGCGCTTTTGAATGATGAACGTATGTTGACAGGGCCGGAAGCCGGTATGACCAGAGATGCTATCACAACAAGTTGGCAATGGAAAGGACATAAATTTAATTTGGTTGACACGGCAGGTTTGCGTCGTCAATCAAAGGTGAATGATTCACTGGAGAAAATGTCTGTCGAAAGTACGAAGTACGCGGCTGATATGGCTCAGGTTGTCGTTCTTGTTTTGGACGCGGATGCTGTATTGGAAAAGCAGGATTTGACCATTGCCCGCCGAGTTATTGATGAAGGACGCGCTTTGGTTATTGCCGTGAATAAATGGGATATAGCTAATCGCAAAGAAACATTGGATAAGCTGAATTATAAGTTGATGACGTCTTTGACGCAAGTTTCCGGCGTGCCGACGGTTACTATTTCCGCCCTCAAAAAAGAAGGGTTGGATAAACTGATGAGCGCCGTCTTAAAAGTTTATGAGCGTTGGAATACGCGAGTTCCGACAGCGCCGCTTAATAAATGGTTTGCGGATGTTCAAGAACAAAACCCAGCTCCTTTGGGAAAAAATAAACGCCGAATCAAGTTGAAATTTATTACGCAAGCTAAATCTCGTCCGCCTTCATTTTATATTTTTTCAAGCAATCCTGAAGGCTTGCCGGATTCATATTTACGTTATTTGACCAATAGCTTGCGCGATACATTTAATCTGGGCGGAGTGCCAATTCGGATAACAGTGCGCAAATCAGATAATCCGTATGCGGAATAAAAAAGAAAAAGAGAGATATGTGTCTCTCTTTTTTGCAAAAATTAATAACCTGTTTACTCAAATAAAATATGATGAATTTTGTTTTGCAGGATAATGAGGATATCTATGAAAGAAAAAACATTTAGCAGAAGTCTGTTTATTTTTGTAATCATCAATATGATTTATCTTTTGGCGTCAGTTTTAATCAGCAGACGCGCGGTTGGAGATGATTTGGAACATATACATGCGTCTTGGCTGGTTTGGCAAGGCTTAATTCCATATACAGATTTTTTTGAACATCATCATCCACTGATGTGGTTTTTATTTGCGCCTTTGGTTGGATTAATGTCTGGAAATTTGTCTGTCTTTTTTGTTATTCGTTTTATAATGTGCGGTGTTTCAATAGCAACGCTTTATGTTGTTTATCGGCTGATAAAAGATTTTTGGGGTGATAAGATATCCGCTTTTTTAGCTGTAAGCATTTTTTGTTTTAGCAATACTGCAATGGATGCCATGGTGCAATTTAAACCAGATGGTTTTATGCATCTTTTCTTTTTTAGCGGACTATATTGCTTTTTTATGTTTCTTCATACGGATAAGCAAAAATATCTGAATAGAGCTTTTGTTTGTTGGGCTGTGTCTTTTTTGTTTTTACAAACAGTGATTTTTTTATTGCTTCCGATTGTTGTATATGGAATTTATTTATTATTAAAAAACAAAAAAATCTGGAGAAATATTGCAAAGGCATCAATTTATGGTTTTGCCCCATTATTTTTATTTGGCATCTATTTACTATGTGCCGGAAATTTACAGCGTTATTTTGAAACAAATTGGCTGTTAAATTCTAAAATAATGGCGGATATTTGGGAAACCAGAATAAAAGATTTTAGTGATTTGTACAGCATATTGTTGTTAGGAATCGTGTCAGCTGTATATTTAATATGTCAGAAGCCAAATAAATATGTGGGTATTCTGTTAATTATGTATGCAATTGAGTTTTTACTTCGAGTGACATATATTTCAATTTGGATGTATTACTTTAAAATTTTAATCTTATATAACGCCATATTGATTGGATTGATGATTGGTCGTTGTTATACTAATAGAAAATGGTTGGCGTGGTGTGTTTTGCCGTTAATGGTCATTTTTTGCGGAAAGTTTTGGCTGTTTGAGGGAGTTAATCCTAACGAAATTGATACCTTAAAAGTTTTGCAAGTCGCGACAACTATTTCTCAGAATTCAACTCAGGATGATGTGGTTTTAGGACTTCCGGGAATACCATTCGGCGTATTTAATAAAAACCCTCATTACTATTGGTTTTCATGGAACTACATGGGGCGTTTGGATGAAAAAAATTTTCATTATTCAGAGCCTTTTGATATCAATAAAATTATAAAAGAAAAGAAACCAAAATTTGTTTATTACGAGGATTATAAAAAGAAAAATCCCGAAAAGCGTAAAAAGTACGCTATTAATCCGCAACTATTATATCAAACATATCACCATGTAGTTTATGATACTTTATTTGTACGTGAAAACGAGTAGTTTTTTTATAACTTTGGTATGTATGAACTTTGGATTAAGACAAAGTTAATCTTTATTTTGCTATTTTGAGGTGATGAAACTGCCTTGAATAACGATTATCTTAATCGCTAACCAGAAAAGGATGGAAAATGGCAAATAAAAAAAATATGGGAATTGTAACTTCGGTTAACGGCAGCGTGATTGAAGCCGAATTTTCTAAACAACTGCCGGCAATTTATAATGAATTGAAAATCGGCGGACTTTCGGCCGAAGTGCAGGGATATATTGACGAAAAAACCGTGCGCGCTTTGGCTATGGGCTCAACCAAAGGTTTGTCTCGATTGGCGGAAGTTGAAGATACCGGACATCAAATAGAAGTTCCGGTGGGTGATAAAATTTTGGGCCGTATGTTTAATATGTTTGGCCAGCCCATAGATAATGCCGGTGACTTGAAAAATGATGAATATAGCCCGATTCACGCCGAGGCTATTCCTTTGGAAAAACGACAAACCGGTTCGCAGATTTTTATTTCAGGTATTAAAGCCATTGATTTGTTGGCTCCAATGGAACGCGGCGGCAAAACCGGTTTGTTCGGCGGTGCCGGTGTGGGTAAAACCGTTTTGATTACCGAACTTATCAATAATATGGTGGGACGCTATGAGGGCGCGAGCATTTTTTGCGGCGTAGGCGAGCGTTCGCGCGAAGGTGAACAGCTTTATCGCGAAATGAAAGACGCCGGCGTGTTGCCTAAAACCGTGATGGTGTTCGGGCAAATGAACGAGGCTCCGGGGGTGAGATTCCGTGTGCCGCTGACCGCTTTGACTATGGCGGAATATTTTCGTGACCGCGAAAAGAAAGATGTTTTGCTGCTGATTGACAATATTTTCCGCTTTGTGCAAGCCGGTTCTGAAGTTTCGGTTTTGCTCGGACAAATTCCGTCACGCGTGGGATATCAGCCGTCTTTGGGAACAGATATCGCCGCGTTGGAAGAACGCATTTCCTCGACCAAAGATGCCGCAATCACTTCTATTCAGGCGGTTTATGTGCCGGCGGACGATTTTACCGACCCTTCGGCGGTGCACACATTTGCGCATTTATCCTCAAGCATTGTGCTGTCACGCAGTCGCGCGGCGCAAGGTCTGTATCCGGCGGTTGACCCGTTGGCCTCTTCCTCAAATATGCTCACCCCGCTGATTGTGGGCGAACGGCACTATAAAACGGCGGTGGCGGTGCGTAAATGTTTGGCCGAATATGAAGAGTTGAAAGATATTATTGCCATGCTCGGGTTTGATGAACTTCCGGAACATGACCAGCAGACAGTTTTAACCGCGCGTAAATTGGAGCGTTTTTTGACACAGCCGTTTTACACAACTTATCAATTTACCGGAATGGAAGGACGTTCGGTGGATTTGGAAAAAACAATCGAAGGTTGCGAACGTATTTTGGCCGGCGAATTTAATTATCTTTCGGAAAACGATTTCTTTATGGTGGGGGATATTGACGAGGTTCTGGCTAAAACAAAAGATAAAAAAGCCGCTTTTGAAAAAGCGCAAAGCGAGGAGAATGACTGATGCAATTGACGGTTTGTTCGCCTTTAGGCACGGTTTTGCAGATAAAAGTGTTGAAAGTTACGTTTGAAACATTGAACGGATTTTATACACTTATGCCTAAACACGTAGATTTTGTGGCGGCAATGAATCCGAATATTGTGCGTTATACCGATGAAAATAATACTGAAAGTTATGTGGCTTGTCATCGGGGAATTGTGGTTAAAAAAGGGCAAAATGTGACAATGAGCGTGCAAAATGCAATGCTCAGTCAATCTTTAGAAAATTTAACCGGCGTTATTCAAAACGATTTCAAAGAAAATGAAGAACGTCGGAAAGAACTTAATTTGGCTATGGCTCGCTTGGAACTCGGTTTGGTGCGAGGTTTTAGTAAACTCAAAGGAGCGGAAAATGTCTGATGATTTTGATGATACAGCCGAAAAAGAAATTCGTAACGCGCTTGTCCGTAAGGCGCAACAGCTGAAAATGTGTCGGCGGCAGCGGTGGAGCGCGGATTTTGGTATGATTGCCTCGTTGGGTGGTGTGATTATTGTACCGATTTTGTTGGGCGTGTTTGGCGGCGGTTGGCTTGATGAACATTTTCCGTTGGATTTTTCATGGCGTTTGAGTTTGTTGTTTTTAGGTTTGGTTTGGGGGTTGGTTAATGGTTATTATTGGCTTAAATTTGAAAACGCTAAAATAGAACACAGTGAACAGTGGGCAAAGCAAGAACTGCAAAAGGATGAAAAAAATGAACTCTGAATCTTATTTGGCGCAAATGTGGCAACAGGCTGAAACGTGGCAAATTGCGGCGGCGGTACTCGGTGGTTTGTTGGTGGGAATTATCTATTTTCAGAGTTTGCGTTGGAGCTTGAACCATTTGATCGAAACTAAGCATAAAATACGTTTTTTTGCCAGTGTGGCTGTGTTCAGAATTTTGCTGTTCTTTGGGGTGATGGTCTTGATTGCGCAAAGAAATCCGGTTGTTGTTTTGTTATATGTTTTGGCTTTTTTTATAACAAAAATGCTGATTGTAATTCGTGAAAAAGGGCAAATTGTTAAATTTGAAACGGAGAAAAAACAATGAAATGGTTGGATTTTGATTTTTCTCGTTGGTGGGATATTCCTTTGGCTGGTCGGCAAATCGGGCTGGATAGCTATGACAAAATAATTTTGTTTAAAATCGGCGATGTCGGAATAAATGTCACCATATTTAATAGTTGGCTGGTGATTGCGTTGATAGTGTTGTGCTGTCGTTTGGCTACCAAAAATTTGTCATTCGAACGCAAGGCTTCACGTTTACAGGTGGCGTTGGAGGCGTTGGTGCTGTGGCTGCAAAAAGAAGCAAATGAAATCAGCGGTTCCAAAAATAATCAATATTTGGGTTTGGCTATGGGGCTGTTTTGCTTTATTCTGGTTTGCAATTTACTGACGATTATTCCGTGGTTTCGCGCGCCGACAGCCTCAATAAGCACCACAATGGCGTTGGCGGCCGTTGTGTTTTTAGCCATACCCTATTTTTCGGTTAAAAACGCCGGCTTAAAGGGTTATTTAAAAAAATTTATAGAGCCTATGCCTTTAATGTTGCCGATGAATATTTTCAGCGAGTTTTTTTCAAGCTTTGCAATGGGACTTCGTTTGTTTGGCAATATGCTGAGCGGGGTGATGTTTGTTAGCATTTTAAGCGCGTTTATTCCGCTGATTGCGCCGCTCAGCATGCAAGGTTTGGGGCTTTTAACAGGAACAATTCAGGCGTATATTTTTGCGTTGTTGGCGGTGGTGTATTCTTCCAGCGTGCAAGGTGAAATTGCGCCAAAACAAGTTTAACAAATTTAGAAAAAGGAGAAAAATAATGGATGCAATTACTTTAATCGGAGCGTTTTCGGTTTTGGGAGCTTGTATATGTATGGGTATCGGCAGTATCGGTTCGGCGTTGGGCGAAGGACGCGTTGCCGCTTCTGCTTTGGAAGCAATGGCTCAACAACCAGATGAGTCAAGCCGTATCCGTAGTACAATGTTTGTGGCAATTGCGATGGTGGAAACCACGGCTTTGTACGCTTTGTTGATTGCGTTTTTGGTTTTATATGCCAATCCGTTTTGGAATTACGCCATAGCGCAAGTTCAATAGTTTCAAATGGAATAAGCTTATGAGTATTGATTTTTTTACATTTTTTGCCCAGATTTTTAATCTGCTGTTGTTGCTGTATTTGTTGCGGCGGTTTTTATATCTTCCGGTGCTGAAAGCGGTGGACGCACGGCAAAAGTTTATTGAACGTGAGCTGAAAAAAGCGGCTTTGTCACATAAAGCGGCTTTGCAAATGGAAGCGGAATGTAAGCAAAAAATGGCGGAAATAGATACGCAAAAGCAAGAGATTTTGGCGCAAACCCGAAAAGAGGCTTTGGCCTTGGCCGAAAAATTGACTAACGAGGCAAAGGCTCAGCTAGAGGCGGATAAACTTTTGTGGAAACAGCGGTTGGAAGCGGATAAAAAAACATTTAATTTGGCAATGCAAAATCTGATTGTGGAACATTTTAATCAATTGGCCGATAACGCTTTACGCCAAATGGCAGATGTTTCGCTAAACGATTTGATGTTGGCTAAACTTAAAGAAAAAATCAAAGATTTGCCGGTGCGAAAAAAACAAGAGTTTGTCGCCGCTTATCAAAATAAAAAGCAGCTGATTATCCGTTCCGCTCAAAAGATTTTACCAGAACAGAAACAGATAATTAAAGAATTTTTGCAAGGTCAATTTGAATTGGCGGAAGAAACAAAGTTTAAATTCGAAATTGATAAAAAGTTGGTTTGCGGAGTGGCTTTGCAGGCCGACGAACAACTGATTGAATGGAATTTGGCGGCGTATTTGGCCGAGTTTCAAAAAAATATGGAAAATGATGTGCAACAATTGGTGAATAAAGGATAAGTTATGATAAAAACAGAGCAAACATTCGCCGCTATTGAGCAGGGAATAAAACAAACAAAGGCTCAGCTGAAAAAAGAAGAAGTTAGCGTTATTCATTCAATTTCGGCCGGAACAGCCATTATCAAAGGTTTGGAAAAGGCTCAAATGGAAGAGTTGCTTGAATTTCCAAACGGCGTGTGGGGAATGGTGCAGACCTTAAACAAAGATTCTGTCGGCGTGGTGTTTTTGGACAATCCCGATAGTTTGAAAGCCGGTGACAGAGTGCGCCGTAGTGGACGTGTTTTAGACGTGCCTGTGGGCGAAGGCTTATTGGGAAGAGTGATTAACCCGTTGGGCAAAGCGTTAGACGGCAAAGGACCGGTTGCTTTTAGTGAGCGCCGCGCGCTAGAAATGGAAGCGTATCCGATTATGGACAGAGCTCCGGTGGAAACGCCATTGCAGACCGGAATTAAAGCTATTGACGCTTTTACACCAATTGGACGCGGACAGCGCGAACTTATTTTAGGCGATCGGCAAACCGGAAAAACTTCTATTGCCGTGGATACGATTATCAATCAGAAAAAGACCGGCGTTATTTGCATTTATTGCGCCATCGGACAACGTAATTCCGCAGTGGCATCGGTGATTGCCGATTTGGAAAAATATAATGTGATGGCGCAGACCATAGTCGTTTCCGCCGCGGCCAATGATACCGCCGGTATGCAATATGCCGCTCCGTATGCCGCCACCTCTATCGGCGAATATTTTATGGCGCAAGGCAAAGATGTGTTGGTGGTTTATGATGATTTAACCAACCACGCCAGAGCCTATCGTGAAATGTCGCTGTTGTTGCGTCGTCCGCCTGGGCGAGAGGCTTTTCCGGGGGATATTTTCTATATTCATTCCCGTTTGTTGGAGCGTTCAACCCATTTGCGAGAAGAATTGGGCGGCGGTTCGCTGACCTCGCTTCCGATTGTTTCGACCGAAGCCGGAAATATATCCGCCTATATTCCGACCAACATTATTTCTATAACCGACGGGCAAATTTATCTTTCGGCCTCACTCTATCAAAAAGGAATTATGCCGGCAATTGACACCGGAAGGTCGGTTTCGCGCGTGGGCGGAGATGCGCAGTTGCCGGCGTATAAAACATTGGTCGGACCGCTTAAATTGTTCTATTCGCAGTTTGAAGAACTGGAGTCGTTTACTAAATTCGGCACTCAATTGGACAAGGAAACTAAAAAGCGTATTAACCGCGGGCGAGCTATTCGCGCTGTGTTGGAACAAAGCCGCTTTGAGCCGCTGACGGCGCCGGAGCAAATTGCCGTGTTTATGGCCACTAACGCCGGTTTGTTTGACGCGCTGTCGGTTGAAGATAATAAAAAAGCGCAAAAAATTGTGCGCGAGGTTTTGTTGTCGCAATTCAGCCGCGAGGTGGAAAATATTTTAAATCGGCAAAAATTGACCGATAAAACACAAGAAGAAATGATGACGGCGTTTAAATCTGCCTTAAACAATGAAGGATTAAATTTAGATGTCGATTGAAGCGTTGAAAAAGCGAATTAAGGTTACGGAAGATTTGCGGGAAATTGTCGGAACAATGAAATCATTGTCCTCGGTAAGTATTTTGCAATATGAGCAAGCTAATGCCGCCTTGGAAAAATATCGTCGCAACCTTAAAGACGCTTTCCACGCATTGCTTAAACAAGGCAACTTGCCAAATGTTTATGCCAAACCGGATACAAACAGACAATTGATTATATTAATCGGCACCGATAATGGGATGGTCGGCAAGTTTAATAAAGAAATTTTGGATAAAGCCAAGGCAGATTTAAAAAAACAGGGCGTTCCGCTTAAAAGCACGTTGTTTTTGACTATTGGCAAAAGAATTAGCGGATTGGTCGGACAAAATAATTTGAATGTTTATGCCAAATACGCCATTGCTAATTCGGTGAAAATGGTTAATACCATTGCCGAAACCGTGATTATGAAAATTGACGAGGCAACGCGTAAAGAACATATTAACAGTGTGAGCGTGTGGTATCATAAGCGTAACAAAAATGAGCCGGTGAGCGTGCAAAAACAACAGATTATTCCGTTTGATTTTGCCGCGTATCAAAAGCTGAAAGACAAGCCGTGGGGCACCAACAATATTCCGATGATTCCGATTGAGCGCGAAAAAATGTTTGCCGCCTTGCTGAACGAATATTTGACCATTGCCTTGGCCAGTCAGCTTAACTATTCGCTAGCGGCGGAGCATTATACGCGGATGACCAATATGCAAAACGCCGAAAAAAATATTGATGAGAGTTTGGAACAGATGAATTTGGAATATCAGCAAGAGCGGCAAGAAAATATTACCGATGAGTTGATAGATGTTATTTCCGGTGCGGAAGCGGTGAAATAAAAAATATCAAAGGGCGGAGAATTTAAGTTAAAAACACTTGAAAACTCCGCCTCATCACACTATACTATTTTAATATAAGAATGATGATTTTTAGCACTAAGATTGCAATGCTAAGAACTTTGATGTTGTTCTGCATCTTTCACCTTTCAGCCCGTTTGGGCGGTTGGGAAAAAAGCTGAACTAAGACATAAAACAAAAAATGTTTGACATTTATACGTTTTTATGTCATACTTCCAATACATAGGAGGAAGTTATAGTTCAACTTCTTTCCAGTTATTGGAAAAAGCCAAGTAGTTGCCGCTACAAGGCTTTTTATTTATATCTAAGCTAAACTAAAAAGTCAAATTAAAATCATTTACAATTTTTTTGATGCTATTAAAGAAATAAAAAAATAAGGTTAAGTGACAGATAATCACTTTAACCTCATTTAGGAAATTAACTTAGCAAAGTTTATTTGTCAAAACCACGCGGCGGGCGTCGGTTTGCATCGGCGTTAAGCGATTTTCTTTCAGCTTTTAGAGCCTTTGTTCTTGCTTTGGCTCGAGCTGTTTCAGCGCCTTTGCAATGACATTCTTCGCCGTAAACTAACTCTTTGGTGCAATAGGCGCAATAAATTTTGCCGTTTGCAATTACCATAAAATTTGAATCCATAAAAAAATAATTTAAAATAATTAATAATATTAAAGATGGCAGTTTTATAACAAAATTTGAAGATTTTGTCAATATGTCAGTTGAATAATTTGCTTAATTAGTCAAAGAAGTTGCCAATTCCACTTCTGTGGCAGAGTTTTGAATTATATAGGTCAGTTCTTGCTGGCTTTTGCCGGTGAGTTCTTTTAGAGCCAAAGTATATTCCGGATTGTTAAGTTTCAATTCGGCAAAATTATAGAGGGCAAAAGATTTGATGTTAGCTTTTTGATTATATAAATCTGTTTCGGCTTTGGTCATATTTTTTTTGCGCATGTTCAGATACACACCATCTTCCGAATATTTCCAAACCGCGCCGGAAACAAAATCCGTGGTCCAGCTGTAAACACTGAATAGATTGCCAATAGCGGCTTTGTTAATGCGGCTACGATCATAAACGATGGCGTCTTCATAGCCTTGCGCTTTGGCTGTAATAGTTAATGGTGCGGAATCTCGTTCTATTTCCGCCGAGCAAGGAGTTTGATTGCATACAAGCCTGCCGTTAACATAAATTTCGATATTTTCATTGATGTTGGAATCAAAATTAATTTTTTGCGAAGTTCCGCTAAAAACTGTGCCGCAAGCACCAAGTAATAAAAGCGAACTATATAACATGTTATGTTTTAGTGACATAATTTTTCCTTTCCGATAGATAAAATAAAACCACCATATAAAGGTGGTCGGAGAGTACAAAGATCACTATACCGAAATGATTCTTTTAGCCTTTGAGCAAATACCCTGAACATACGCTAAAAGCTCCCCGACCATATTGCTATAATCGGGGATATATTCATTGCAAGCTGTTTTGCGCAGCTGACAATTTAACGATGTTATATCCTAACACCGCGGTATAAAAAAAGAGCCTTTGAAACTCCGCACCTTGTAAGGCACTAACTTGAATTTTATCTCAAGCTGATTGAATTTTAGAAAATAAATATCAGCAAGTCAAGTTGAATATCTGTCAACCGCACAAAACTATATAATAATAAAACCACCATATAAAGGTGGTCGGAGAGTACAAAGATCACTACACAGAAATGATTCTTTTAGCCTTTGAGCAAATACCCTGAACATACGCTAAAAGCTCCCCGACCATATTGCTATAATCGGGGATATATTCATTGCAAGCTGTTTTGCGCAGCTGACAATTTAACGATGTTATATCCTAACACCGCTGTGTAAAAAAAGAGCCTTTGAAACTCCGCACCTTGCAAGGCGCTAACTTGAATTTTATCTCAAGCTGATTGAATTTTAGAAAATAAATATCAGCAAGTCAAGTTGAATATCTGTTAACCGCACAAAACTATAAAATAATAAAACCACCATATAAAGGTGGTCGGAGAGTACAAAGATCACTACATCAAAATGATTCTTTTAGCCTTTGAGCAAAGCCCTGAACATACGCTAAAAGCTCCCCAACCATATCGCTATAATCGGGGATATATTCATTGCAAGCTGTTTTGCGCAGCTAACAATTTAACGATGTTATACCCTAACACCGTGATGTAAAAAAGAGCCTTTGAAACTCCGCACCTTGTAAGGCGCTAACTTGAATTTTATCTCAAGCTGATTGAATTTTAGAAAATAAATATCAGCAAGTCAAGTTGAATATCTGTTAACCGCACAAAACTATAAAATAATAAAACCACCATATAAAGGTGGTCGGAGAGTACAAAGATCACTACATCAAAATGATTCTTTTAGCCTTTGAGCAAAGCCCTGAACATACGCTAAAAGCTCCCCAACCATATCGCTATAATCGGGGATATATTCATTGCAAGCTGTTTTGCGCAGCTAACAATTTAACGATGTTATACCCTAACACCGTGATGTAAAAAAGAGCCTTTGAAACTCCGCACCTTGTAAGGCGCTAACTTGAATTTTATCTCAAGCTGATTGAATTTTAGAAAATAAATATTTGCAAGTCAAGTTGAATATCTGGCAACTAGAGTAAAAATATCTTTACTTTTGAGAGAAGCTTCGTTAAATTACAAAATGGATGGGCGAGGGTCTGTCTGGGGCGTGACAACCTCTTTTACACACGTCTGAGGTTATAGACGTTAAATATGCAAACCTTCTGGTCTGATTGACTGGAAGGTAGCAAAATGTGCTATAAGCTAATATGCTACGCTATTTTGTGTAAAGTAGTTGTCAACTTCCAGTCGCTTTTATAGGCGGCTTTTTATTTAACCGATGAAGAAAAAAGGGAGTTGTAATGGAAAAAAATATATTAGTTAGCTGCAAGCGAAAAATAAACTGTAATCAGTCCGGACGTTCCATGATTGAAATGCTGGGGGTGTTGGCGATTATCGGTGTATTGAGCGTTGGCGGTATTGCCGGTTATTCAAAGGCGATGACAAAAAATAAAATTAATAAAGTTGTTGATAGTGTTTCTATGATTGTGACCAATATCAGAACGTTATATGCCCAACAAACAGATTACGCTAACTTAGACAACAATTCAGCGGTGCAGATGGGAGCTGTTCCAAATGAAATGATTGGTAATGGAAATGATGCATATAGACAAAGAATAATTTCCCATGCTTTTTTAGGAAATGTTTTTATCAGAGGGGCAAAGTCGGGAAATTCTGGATTTCCGGATAAAGCATTTGTGATAAATCTGAATGGGCTTCCTAAGGAGGCTTGTATGGCATTGGCTACTTATGATTGGGGTTCGGATTATTCGTCGGGATTGATTGGATTTGCCGCTTATGGATGGGATAGCACAAGAGTCTTATTTTCACACGAACTAACGGAAGATGGTGATTTATTGCAAAATTGTACTGGAAAATATAAAAAATTTGGTGATGCAGACAGAGTATTTGCTTGTGCTGGAGATTCTGGGCTTTATGGTGTGCCGCTTAATGTGGCAGAGGCCGCAAAAGGATGCAATTGCGGAAAGAGAAATAATTGCGGTTTTACCTTAAAATATAACTGATTTTATTTTCGATAAAGTATTTAAAAGCTCCGTTCAAAATAACAACGGAGCTTTTTAGCAAGTAAAAATGTTTATTTATTGGTTGGATAATGGCGGAATATTTATTTGCGCTATAAATCCAGGGCGGATACGCTTGCTGCTGTAATGCATGTTTCCCGTTTCAATCAGATAACGTTCACGATGCGTCCACTGTGCGGCGGTGGCAAAAAAGTCTTTTCCTGTCACTTCTTGATTGCGTGGATTCATGATATAAAGCACGCACCCTTGATGTGGCTCAACTAAACCGCATCGACTTCTGCCAACAGGAACGTCGGAGTTAATCACAACGCCCTCCAAACCTTTTTTGGCGGTTTCTTGGGTGGAAAATAATGTTGAACCGGCAATAAGTCCAAAAATTAAGGTTAAGGTAAGAAGCAACAGGACACTTTTATTTTTAAGCAATGCTGTAATATTTTCAGGTTCTTGTTGGGGAATAAAATCTTCATCAGTGACAAAGCGGATGTTTTCGGCAGAGCCGTTATCGTCATAGTAATTTTCAACATGCTCTTCACTGTTTGCTTGCGGCAACGCTGAAATTTTTTCCGGCACACCATAAGTCGCCGGTTGATTTTCCGGCATTCTGGGACGTTTAATTTTTCTGATTTTGCGAGGGGCGTTATTGAATTGATTCTCTTCCATTTTTATCTCCGTTAAATTCTATTTTTTATATTTTCATTTGTTCTAAGAGTTCTAACAAGACGCGGAACCATAAAGACAATAGTTTCAGATTTTGGACTTTTTATACCAAACAACTCGTTGGGTAAACCAATAATCATAAAGTTTTCACCGAGTTTATTGCGGATTTTAAATTGTGTGACTTGACCATTTGTTTCTTCTAAAGTGATATCGGAAAAAATTTCATTTTTCTTTTCAACAGAGGATTTTGCCAAAATGGACATGCCATACGCGTTTGAATCGGGTTTGCTGCATTTGCCGATATCAAAGCGGGATAACCATAAATTTGGCACAATAAATTTGCCTTCCGACACAATTTCTATGCGGGCTTGATTGCCAAGAAATTGCTGTAATTTTTCAATGGAAATATCATTTGTTGTTGTAAGCACTCGGCCAATAACGCCGGTTTGCGCTGTTGTGATAGAACCAAAATCAAAAGCGTTTAGCATATTTTTCCATTCAATATCCTTTTGCGTGTCATAAGGATAAAGGCGGAACACACTGACGTCATAAGCAATTAAGGTTGGGCTGTTTTCAAAAGATTTTATAAGTTCTTGAATTTTATTGCGCGTTTCAATGTCGGCGTCAAATGTAATGGAATAGTCCGCCCAATTTGTAACAATACTTGTAATTCCGGCACCGCGGATAACATCCAACAATCCCAAAATAATCGGTCGGGAAGGCGGGGTGTAAAGCGTCATGCTTACTCGGCGGCTGAGTGTCAAAATTTTATCTTTGGCATTATATGTGTAGTAAATGTCAGCAGAATCCGCAATCATTTTGATAACTTCGGAAAACTCGCCTTTCAAATCTTCGGCAGAAATGCTGGTGTATGGGCCATCGGCGGATGAAATGCGAATACCCGCTTCTTTGGTTAATTTAACAAGAGCTTGTTCCGCGGGCATCATATCAAAAGTGTATCCGGTTACTTCAAAGCGGGGCAAAGGATCATTCTGACCATTGCGTTCAAGCTTAAATGCAGAATTTATGTAAGGTAAAGTTAAAACCATTTGCTGGGTTTTCCAGTTAACATTACAGCGTAGAGGCGTTTCCAAATCCAATTCATTTGCGCCTTCCGGCGTACGGATGATGGCGGGATCCTCCGGTTCTTTAAAGATAACAGTCGGTTCGGCAAATTTCATTTCTGTAATATTGGAAGTTGGATTGTCCGACGTTTTAAGTTTTTTTTGTGAAATTTGCGGGGTTGGTTGTGAAATTTCATCTAAATCTGCCGGATCTTTAGATATACAAGCCGAAACGCCACTTAGGCATCCGGAAAGACAAAGAACTAAAAATAATGTGCGTACTTTCATTTTTACCCCGTTATTGTTGTTGATTGGTGCTGTTATCATCATTTGGATTGCTAATATTATTTTCAGCCATTAATTTATTCATTAATTCGTCAATATTCATGCCTGCACCAGATGTCGGATCAACAGATTTGTCAAAATTGCTCATAACTTCATTCATCTTTTGAGATTCATTAGGATCCGGACGAAGCATGTCCGGTGACTGGTTGTTTGTTAGCTCTTCTTGATAAATGGCCAAGTTGCGTTTAAGCGCTTCAACGCCGCCGGCTATTTTTTTCTCAATATAAGGATAAAGTTCGGTGTGTTCTAAAATATAATTTCCAGTTTCGCAGATTTCTTCTAAAACATCCAGAACGTAGGGATAGAATTTGTATTCTTCCAAAGCAATGTTTCCTGTACGGATACATCTAGCCGCAATGCGTGAAATTGTACGATCGTAATAATCAATCAGAACAATGTAATTATCCACATACCAGAGGGATTCTTTGGTAAGCACCATACTATTTTCATCAGCCATGTTTTTTTCCTCTTATTGCGTTTGTTATTTTACTAGTACCTATGTTATTTGTAAATGTTTTTTTCCATATTATTTAGACGGCAACGGATTTCCGTTTTCATCAACGTATTCCCACTCTCCATCATCGCTGTTTACGGGATTTCCGTTTTCATCAACGTATTCCCACTCTCCATCATCGCTGTTTACAGGATTTCCGTTTTCATCAACGTATTCCCATTCTCCGTCATCGTTGTTTACGGGATTTCCGTTTTCATCGACGTATTCCCACTCTCCATCATCGCCGTTTACGGGATTTCCGTTTTCATCGACGTATTCCCATTCTCCGTCATCGTTGTTTACGGGATTTCCGTTTTCATCAACGTATTCCCATTCATCATTTTGAGATGTCTCGGAGACATTCGTAGTGTTCTGAGAGTCGTTTTTTTCTTTTGCAAAAGGTGATGAAACCGGTGGGTCTTGAGGAGAAAGTGAATATTTATCTTCATTTCCGTTTAAAGAAACGGGCTTAACATCTAAATGGTTTAGGGATACATTATCGTCAGAACTCAGGGCGTTTTTGATTTTAAGTAAGGCGTTTTCATAAGAGTGGAGTTGTGGTTTTGGCGCCATGTTCACATCGTCAGAATTAGAAAGGCCGTTTTCCTCGGTTTCTGATGGAATAAAGGGAGCATTGGTTTCAGCAGGTGTTTCTTCTTTAGGGGCGGCGGAAAAAGAATTGTCGGAAAAAATATCCGGAGTGTCATCTAAGTTAAAGTCTGATTCAACAGGAATATCCGCTAAAATGTCATCTATATTTAAAGTTTTTTCTGATTTTGAAAGGGATGGTTTTTCAACATCGTTAAAAAATTGAGTTTTCGGCTCAGGCTTGGACTGCGGTTGAGGTTTTGGCTCAACTTTCGGCTCAGGCTTCGGCTGAGGTTGAGGTTTCGGCTCAACTTTCGGCTCAGGCTTCGGTTGCGGTTGAGGTTTTGGCTCAACTTTTGGCTCAGGCTTCGGCTGAGGTTGAGGTTTCGGCTCAACTTTCGGCTCAGGCTTCGGTTGCGGTTGAGGTTTCGGCTCAACTTTTGGCTCAGGTTTGGACTGCGGTTGAGGTTTCGGCTCAACTTTTGGCTCAGGTTTGGACTGCGGTTGAGGTTTCGGCTCAACTTTCGGCTCAGGCTTCGGCTGCGGTTGAGGTTTTGGCTCAACTTTCGGCTCAGGCTTGGACTGAGACTTTAATTCGATTTTTTTATCAGTATTTAATTTATTTTGAGAATTATTATCACTGCTTTGCTTTTTTAGTTCATTAATTTTATTTAAACTTTTGTTAATTTTATTCAGCAAAGACTCCTGAGGTGCTTTGTTATTAACTTGTTGGCTGATATTTTTAGTTAATTTAGAAGTGGTTTCATTAATTTTGTCACTAAAATTTTTAAGTATGTTGTTTTTTTCTTTTTTGCTTTCTGGTTTCGTTTGAGTTTGAGCGCCCACCATATTAAGGGCTGTCGGCGTATTTGGCGTTTTTGGAGAAGAGGCCGTGTTTGTTTGGTCTTCGACGTCAACATCTTGAGAAACCACAACTTTGACAGTGTGACGAGGTGTGGATTGAGCAAGGGTTTGCGCAAGTTCTTGCTGTGATTGCGTGAAGGCTTGAACTAAAAGTTCTCCAAAAGCCTTAATCGTTTCCATTTGCTGAGAATTGTTTTCTTTTAGAGCTTCTGTTATGGAATTTGCTAGGGCTATGGTCGAAATTTCCGAGACGGAGTTAGTTGTTGTCGTCGGTACGGTGCTAACAGCCGGATTGCTCAGAGGTGACAAGCCAGACATACTAAGATTTTTATTTAAGGCAGAAACAATTTGCATCATATCTTCATGACGATTGTTGTCATTTTCTTTTAATGCTTGGGTTATGGCATTTAAGTATGATGTGTCAAAATTAATGTTATTGACCGTTGTTGAATTGTTGTTTTGCAAATTTTGCTGTGTTGCCGGAGTGACAGCAGATAAAACTTGAGATTGAACCGGAGAAGCTGTATTGCGTTGGATTAAATGGGCTGTCAGATTTTGCATGCTTGCTGTATAAGCGTTAAAGGATTTATTTAACATGGACGCCAACTCGCTCATCCCATTGCCGCTTGACGCAACATTATTGCTTTGGAGCGCAGAAGCTAAAGAAGTAGCCAGACTTTCCGCAAAGTCGGAACTTAAAGTCAGTTCTCCGCTACCAGATGCGGAATGCGGTTTTAAGTTATCTATGGATTTTTTTTCTTCTTCTATATTTTTTGCAATAAGCTCAGATGTTTCGCCCGAACTAATACCTTGGTTTTCTTCGAGTTCTTTAATGTGCTCTAATAGAACGCGTCCACCCGGAATCGTTGGCATTAAACCTTTAATTTTTTCCGGCATGGATAACAAAGCTTGATCAAATTCTGCTTTTTTATTAGCATTAAATATATGTATTTGATGGAAGATATTTAAATAGCGTTGCGCAACGAGAATTGGATCTTCTTCGTCTTTGCCGTTAGAATATTCTGTTTCATCTATTAGATAATCGTCTGCCACCTTTTCGCCTCATGCTAAAAAAACAAATTTACTCTCTTTAGCATAACAAAAGAGAGTAAATTTCTTATTAAAATATAGACGTGATTTATAAAAATTATAGGTTTATCGCTACAATTTTGTGGATTTTCGTTAAATCACTGTTTGAAAAGTTTGTCCGTTCGTCAGGATTCCAACGCAGACCATAAAGCTGACCATTTTCATCTTCTCTTACGCTGATAAGTTTTGTTTCAGTTTCAGATACATAATAAATGGCAATGTCTCCGGCGCTGACAACTTCAGTTTTGTCAACAAACAAAATAGCGCGGCTAGGCAACAGAGAGCCTAAACGGCGAGTGCATAAATTGACAGCATAGGCTTCCGGTTTGTTTTGCAATTGAATTGGGCAAATAACTTCTTTAATAACATTCGATTTGTCAATTACAATATCGCCTTCAGCGTTGCTGACGCCATAAACAGGAAGCATGATTGTTTCTTCATCATTATCCAAAGATGCGGTGCTGGCGTAGCGAGAATTATTTAGCAATTTGTAACGTGTTTCATTATGTTCAATAATATCTTCAAGAACACCTTCTGAATCTAATTTTTTAATTTCGGATTTTAATTTATCAACACTTAATGACAGCGCTTTGGCAATATTATGGTATTCTTTGTCGGAAACTTCGCGTTGTCCCATTTCTATGCGGTGATATACGGATAAAGTCATATCTGCGCTTTCAGCAACTTCAATCAGCGTTAAACCTTTGTCTGTTCGAATATGGCGTAATCCGGCACCTAAAGTTTTTAAGCCGGCGTTTTGATTGATTTTACAGCGTCTTTCTTGCTCTCTTTTCCATGCTTGAACAACATCTTGCTGAGAGTTTTGCTCGTTAACGTATAAATCTTGCAGAGAACAATCAATTAGTTCGGCAACCTGAATAAGCTGTTCTTGGTTGAGGCGTCGGTAACCTTTTTCAATTTTTGAAATAGCTGATAAGCTGACACCCAAATGATCAGCTAATTCTTGCATTGACATACCGCGCAATCTTCTGTGCATTCTAATTTGATTAGGGAAAATAATTTCTTCCATACCTCTTTTCTCCATAAATAATATTTGTCCTTCATAATATTCGCCATCATAAAAAAAGCAAGACAAAAAAGAAGTTGTGTACAGCCTATTTTGGAAAAAATAAATTGTACGCAACTCAAATTTGTAATAAAAACAATAAATAAAGCAACTGATTCCTGTCTAATTTTTTGAAAAATTTTTACAGTATTAGCCGAAATTATTTTTTATTTTTAGAATTTTCATTCTCATTATTGTCTCTTTTTTCCTTTCCCTCCGCAGCTTCTTGATTTTTCAGTTTATCATGCGCTATGGTCAGGTTGCTGATTTTTTCGGACAAATTAGCGGAAGATTCTTTTATTTTTATGCTCGCGTCGCTCAATTTATTACATCTGTCCACCGCATTGAGGTATTCCGCATTGGCTTTGTTTAATGCTTCTATGTCCCCAGGAGATTTAGTGCTGTTGGCCGTAGCTTTAGCTCTATCTAATTTTGCTTTTGCGATGTCCCTTGCGTATTGGGCATTTTTATAGTCATTCTTAATTTTTAAGCTTTGAGTTTGGAGCTTTTGATATTCATCTTTTAATCTTGCCAACTCTTGTTCCATTTGCGCGGCTTTATTTTCTCCTTTATCTTTATCAGAACTATTTTGTTTGTCTTTTTTATCAGCCTCGGTGAATCTGTCTAAAAGTTCTTTACCAGCCACTTTTTTGCCATTGGCAAGATCTTTCATTTCTTCAGCTGTAAATTGTTTTTGGAATAATCCGCCCTGTTTAAGTTGTTTTAGGTGTTCGTCAAACTCTTCTTTACTGAATCCAGCCATAGCCTTTTGCGGATCCATTCCATAACCCCAAGCGCCGTTTTTATCCAAAGGCGAACTAATTCTGCTTCGACTGTGCGCTTCGTCTGTAAAGCTGTATTTTGTCGATTCAATATAGCTGCCGTCTTTCTGGCGAGTGTAGGTTGATGTTTTGTTTTGTACGCCGTTGCTCTTTTGGATGGTGATGTTTCCTTTGGCATCGGTTGTTTTGTTGCTGATAATCATTTGACCGTTTACCATGCTGGCGGTGATAACTTGCTGACTGCCGTCTCTGTTGGTTTGCGTTATGGTGACACCGTTGTTTTTATCCATAGTAACTTCACGGTTTTTGAAACGGTTATCCAGAGATTGACCGCGCGCGGCCATATGTATTCCGACCATTGCGGCCATGGCGTCCGCCTTGTTTTCAGCATTGACGCCGTTCATAATCTGGTTAAACGCATGCATATTGGTGCTGCCGTCTTTATTTACCAAATATTGAGCGCTGACATTTTGAAATTTAACATCTGTTCCGATAACATTGCCGTTGGCATCTGTCATCACGCGTTTTTTCATCAATGAATCATTTGTGGTGCGGACGCTTCCCGGTCGGTGTTCGGTTTGCATGGTTTTATCTTTTTTACGTTGGTATTGTAAAATATTCCCTTCTTTATCCACAACCAAGCGACTCTTGCCGTCTTTGGATATATAAACGGAATTTCCGGTTTCAGGGTCTGTTGTTTTTGTCATTTGTTCATACTTGGCAAATGGTCCGACACCTCCGGTTTTTACCGCCCAAGTTGTATTGCCGTCAGCGTCTTTCATTGGCTTAAACGCTTTATCGGCTGCGGTTTTCTGGTGGGTTTCTTTAGTTTGCGTCCAAACTCCGTTGGCGTCTTTCATCACGGTTCTGGTTTGTGTGAAACCTGGTATTTTAAAACGTGATTGATAGCCGATAACTTCACCATTTTCATTGCGAAGTTTTCTTCCTCCCATGGCTGACATAGCCATGCCTTTGGCTTGATTCACTTTACTGCGCGCCCAGTTTCCGGCAAGGGAGTTAGCTGCTTCTCCGGTTGCTTTGGCCGCTTTCCCAAGCATATGTCCAGCTCCTTTTGCGCCGGCTTTTGCCATTTGAGCCGGAATGCTTCCGACAGGTCTTCCGATGTTTAAGCCGGAGCCGTTGGCAAAATTATTGGCCATTTTAGCAGCTTCACCAAAGAAACACCAAAAGAGGAAACATGCGGCGAGAACTTTAAACGCGCCCAATCCCCACCAAGCAAGACCGCCGCCGCCCGCAGTGACAAAACGTGCCGGATCAAAGTCTGAAAGGTCTCCGTCTTTAATGCCAATCCAATCCAAAAACATAAAGTTTATGATAAAAATAACAATTGACATAAAGACCAAATTGAACATGGCGTTCATAAAGAAATTCCATACTGTGCTGATATATTTTGCCGTTGGTTTGAACGCATACGCCGCAATGGCGCACGGCATCATAGCCGCGGCAATGCAAAGCTGCAAAATACAGTCAATCAAACACCATGGCATGGCTAAAAGAAGAATGATGCCGACAAGCCATAAAAACCATCCGGTTGTTAAATAGCCTAAATGCGGTAAAATTCCATCCCATAATGCTTTGTCATGAAAGGCAATGCAGGACGAGTAATTTCCTAACGCGGCTAAAGTTCCGACATTATCTTCCAAAGTTTTGATTGAACAGATAATAGATGAGCCTAAGCTATGAGGTAAACCGCCCACAGATGTGTTGGATAAGCCATCGTCATAACCCATGATACCTTGCATAAAGTCGGCGCTCTTTGGGCAATGATCAACTTTTTTTGATGAAGTTGTGTTAACGAGCTGACTGAAGGAAAGCCCTGTTTGCATAACCGGATTTAGAGTTAAATTCAATACTTCATAAAACGCTCCTTGCAGTATAAACACGACAACGGCGACTCGTGTGCCTTGTAAGATAATGCCTTTCAGCATGTCGCCTGGTTTTGCCGCTTGAGCTGAAGCAATTTGTTTCAAAATATAAATAGCCAGCCAGATGCTGAAACCGATAAGCACCAGATTTTTACTTGGTCCAGCTAATTTTTTCATGGCTGTGGCCGCTATGGCGCTGGCGCTGTTAAATATAATTTTAAATATACCGCAAGAGGTGCAAGATTCTTTATTCAAATATTGCTCAAGGTTGCAATTAGATTCTGCTTCACTGCTTTCGCCATCATTAGCATAATTGGCTTCATCTCCCGTGGCACCGGGGCCGTTTGTTGCTGATTTTTGTTTTTTATCACATGTGTTGGTGCCCGAATTACATTCACCGCATAAGGCTGCTAATCCGCCGCAAGAAGGTTGTAAAGCATTTTTATTGCCAATCCATGTAGAAGATGGATTAACAGGTCCATCTACAACTTCCATGTGTAAATGGATGGCATATGGGCTACAGCCACCTTTTTTTCCGCCGCCTTGTGCAACAGCATCACAATGGGAACCACCAGAAGAATTTGAGCCACCGACTACGCCGACTTTTTCTCCTTTTTTTACCCCACCGCTTGTTCTAAATATTTTATAAAGATGTCTAAATAAGGTTGAATAAACTTTTGAATCTTTACTGTTGGAAGAGACGCATTTTTTTGTATGTTCAAAAACGAGAGTTCTTCCGCCGCCTCCGGCCCATCCCCATCCTTTAATTATTCCGTCAGACGGGGCAAAAGCCAATACATTTGTTTTGCCTCCTGTACCAAGGTCGCTGCCATAATGGTTTCGTGGTTTAGGGTTGCCTCCGGCTCCGTTTGGGCGGTATCCCATAAGTGTGTAAGAACCGGTCCAACTTGTGGGAACAGAGTTATAACAACTGTCTTTTGTTTTGGAGGAAACACAGCTTGCATTAATATTGCTACCAGAAGAAATTGAAGAAAAAAGACCACTATTTTTCTGCTTGTCAGGACTGCATCCACCGCTTTTTTCAGAGC
This sequence comes from uncultured Alphaproteobacteria bacterium, assembly GCA_934254675.1. Lineage (GTDB taxonomy): Bacteria > Pseudomonadota > Alphaproteobacteria > RF32 > CAG-239 > RUG410. The sequence goes on from CAKQLP010000009.1 coordinate 50,335, forward strand.
CAAGAGCTTCACTACACAGCGGTACTCTGCCGTTACATTCGGCAAAGGCGAGGGCGGGAGTTAGGCAATAGGTGAAAAACGCAAGAAGCATGGCTTTTGCGAAAAATGCCGGTATATATTTTTTTTCTTTCATATTCTCCATTTTACCCTCTTTTTATCATTGATTCTGTGAAGAGATTATTCACCTCTTAAGCGTCTTTCCTCTTCTTCCTTACGTCTTTCCTCTTCCTCTTCTTCTTCCATGCGTTTTTTCTGCGCCCCCTGTTGACGAGCCTTTTCCCATTGATTTGGCAACCCCCGCATGTCTTTTCCCATATTTTTGACAATGCTTCCGACGATATCCAAGGATGTCTTAGTTGCTTCTGCTATGTTTCCTCTAACGCTGCGAAGAACAACTTGTCCGGATTTTTTTAGAATCAGCCGTCCTTTGTCTTTCATTGTTTCGGCGTTTTTCCAATCTTGCTTACCTTTTTGAGCCAGCTGTTTAATGGTATTGTAAGCCATTTTCGGATGTCTTATGCCTTTTAACATGTTGCCGACAGTCAAGCTGTGTCCTGTTGGGCGGGTAAAGTCGTTTGCTTTTTGGGTTGCTTGCTTTACTTGCTGTTTTATATTGCCCATGCGTCCTTGATTTTGCTGAGCGTCGGTATTATTAGCTTGTTTTGAAGTTGAGTCTTCCTTACCTTGGTTTTTACCGGTGTTCCGGTTTTCGGCCGAATCTGTCGCGCCTTGGTTGTTGTTGGTGTTTCGGTTTCCGGTCGCACCTGTCGCGCCTTGGTTGTTGTTAGTGTTTTGGTTTTCGGCCGCACCTGCCGCGCCTTGGTTGTTGTTGGTGTTTCGGTTTCCGGTCGCACCTGTCGCGCCTTGGTTGTTGTTGGTGTTTCGGTTTCCGGTCGCACCTGTCGCGCCTTGGTTGTTGTTGGTGTTTTGGTTTTCGGCCGCACCTGTCGCGCTTTGGTTGTTGTTAGTGTTTTGATTTCCAGTCGCACCTGTCGCGCCTTGGTTGTTGTTAGTGTTTTGGTTTTCAGTCGCACCTGTCGCGCCTTGGTTGTTGTTAGTGTTTTGATTTTCAACAGGAGTTTTATCGTCTGAATTAAAATTATTTTCTGCTGGATTTACCGCGGCGTTTCCGGCTCCTTGAGATAATGGCGGAGGTGTTAGGTTGCTTGAATTTTGTTTAGGAGTCGGACCATTTCCTTTTCCGCTATTCGAAAAGTTTGTGTTTATTCGGTTGCCGAGATTAGAAATGCCATTTCCAATAGCTTCCACGCCTCGGCCGGCCTGTGTTACAGCTATATCACGGGCAAGGCGCATGGCCGGTGCAACTGTACGACTTGTCGCATAGCCGATAGCTTGAGTTCCCATGTGGTGCATGGCTCCTTCCGCGCCGCCGAGACTTCCTTCGCCAAAAAAGCGATTGAGGTAGTCGTTAATGCTGGAGCCCAATATTTTGAAAGCAAAAATAAGGCAAAACAAAATAACTAATATATGTGTGGCATCTAAGGAGAAATTTTCTGATAATTTGTGCAAGTTATCTTTATATGCCTGATATTTATCGTGATTAGTAAAATAGTCCCAAAGTGAAACGCTTTTGCTGTCATCAACAATGGCCCAAAAATCATTCCATCCGGCTTCATCTTCAAAAATACCATTTATTATCAAAGTGGTGGCATAAGCCGTCCCGATGGCGGCAAAGGCAAAAAGCATGGCATTGTGCACGACGATTTGGATATTTTCAATGAATTTGCCTTTTGTTGGCGGAAACGGCCATAATCCAAGGCTGAGCGGCAGCATCAAAACGGCAAATCCCAGCTTAAACGACACATCCACAAAATACATGCCTATTGCCATGGTCATGAAAAATCCGACAATATAAATGGCAAGCCCCGGAATCCAATAATTTAGTCTTGGTACGGTAATTGTGCAATCAAATATGTCTTTCGCGCTAGTTGGAATGCAAATCGGTGTGATTTCTGACGCATAACACATTAAACCATGTCCAAGCATAAAGAGCTTGCTTAAGGAGTTATAGATTTTCAACATCATGTCTTGCATGTTGTCGAGTATCTGTACATCAAACATGCCATTGCCAACATAATTTGTAGAAACAGGTTTTTTAGCGGAATCAATAGCTTCAGAACATTCAGGCGGTATATTATATACTGGTTCCATGTTCTCTTCTTCTCCGCTGGCGTTACCTGTAACCATACCATCATCCGTAGATGCATGCGAGGTATAGCTACCGGTGACATTTGTTTTTTGATTTAAATTATCGTATCGTGAATTGTGCTTTAATCCAGATAAATTATAACCCTTGGTAAAGACGTGAGTGACGGTATATTTTTTGTTTGCATTGCATCCCGACACAGACGTTGAGCTTTTGACACCGCCTTTTTTATACTTATAATTTGTATCTGTAAACACATAAGTATAATTTTTGTTATGTAATTTACCGCAGTCTCTGTCATATCCAATTGCACCGTTTGTTTTATCTTTTAATGTTCCGTTCATGGCCTGAGTCGCCACGTCTATAATCATTTCCCAATTGTAGCTGTGTTTTTTTATGTCCGCTAATAGTCTTTCGGCACTCCATGTGCCATTCTTATCAGCGACGCCGACGAATTGACCTTTTGCTAGAATGACATCCGTTACCGTTACATTGGAAACGCCGCGTTTTTTATAATACGCAACACGATTCATGACCACGTTGGCAACATATTCGACGGAAGCTCTGTTAGGTGTTGAACCAATTTCTCGGGCAAGCATATGGGCGAATAATAGGGTTTCCTTAGTTGTTTCAAAAGCGAAAGCTTTGAATGTCGGCAACAGAAGAGCGCCTATTAATAATAATAGGGCAAAAAGTTTTTTTATTTTGTTTAAAGCTGCCGACATTTTTTCTCCTTAGCCGTTAGTACTCATTAAATTCATAGTTATTATCTTCATCATCGTCGTAATCCGTGTCGGATGAAAGCAGAGCCATTCTATCTCCCGCACGAGAGTAGTAATCTAAACGCAAGTCTTCAAATGCTTCTGTTTTAAGCTCTTTTCTTTTTTTATCTGCCAAATCATGCCATTTTTGATTTTCATGGGCACTGTTGCTGTTTGGATTGTACTGTTTTTGGATATCCTGAATGTTTTTTTGCTGCTTTTGCTCGCCAAAAGTTTGATTGCGAAAAGATAAGACAATATCCGAAATTTTGGTTTTATTTTGTTGAGAATATAAATTCTGTCTGGATTGAATTTGCTGCATATCTGTATTTTCAACATCTTTATCAAACAGCATATTAAGATATGCCGTCGCCGGGAGAGTTTCCGCGCGTGCGTTTGAAGATATAAAAAGAAATCCGGTGAAGGTTAGATAAATTATTTTATTTACAGTATTCATTGTGTTATCCTCGCTAAAGCTTTATTGAACATCTAAAAGAGCTGAACCTATATCTGTTCCCGTTATCATAATTGGATTTAATATATACTCTGTTATAAATGTTATCCCATCGTTGATTGCATAAGTCGCAAACGCGCATTTAAATCCCATTGTCAGAATTTCTTGAAGCATTTTTCCGGTGGATATACCGCCCATGGAACTGATTTGTTGCAATATGAAAATTGCCAGCCAAATGGAAAAACCTAACTTAATAATAATTTTTCCAAGTTGTTGCATAACAGGCAAGGCGCTGTTTGCCGATTGTAAAAAAGCGTTTGTCATGACAATAACAACAGTGCAGTACCAGCAGTTTTTAGTGTCTTCTTTCGAGGCCATATACATGTTTTCCATGGAGGTTAAGTTACATGTTCCGCTTGTGGCGGCAGGATCTTTAGTCGGCTCTTGCTGCTCCTCTTCGGCGTAGCATGTTGAAGAAAAAATGATAAGAACACTGGAAGCCAGCAGCAGAAAGAAAATATATTTGATAAATTTTATAGACATGTTGCTCTCCTATTTTCTGCCCGCAAGACTATTAATTTTATTTCTTACTTTATTGGCTTTAGCTTTAGCTTCCTGAACTTTTTCACGAATTTGCCGCAGTTTTTCAATATGGTCGATAATGGTTGTGGCTACTTTACCGCCGCCAAATGTCACCAGCGCAAACAAATATTTTGCAGCATAGGCAACAAGCTGCTGTACTTTTTTCTGGAAACCTGTGTCGTTTTTGAATGTCATTTTTCCGGCAAGCTCAACGGCCATTCCTGTGGATTTGACAATTAAAAATCCCATAAAGATTAAAGACATGGCGGTTGCGCCGAAATTTATGTATTGTTCTTCTTGACCAAGAACTTTATTAAATTCCGCGGAGGTTATCAGCTTTTGCATGGCGAGAATCGAAAGTGAAACAATGATGCCCAAACAAAGCATAATAGCCGATGAGCTGAGAATAATTAAAAAGCCTGTTTTTGCCCATTTTCTTATTTGCTCAAAAGGATACGCCATAATTAAGAACGGTAAAATGATAATAATGATGTTCAAGCGGAAAATACTGTCAACCAAATAGAATACAAAGCCCAGTTTGGCAATGGTGAAACACACCATCAAAAAACAACCGACCATAAACGCTGTAAGCGAGCCCATTTTTAACAATCGTACGCTCACATCGTAGCCGATGCTTAAGCGGTCGCTGATGGCGCAAGCCATGCATCCCATCATGTTTAGCGGTTCTTGCGGAAAAGAGGAGGCCGAAAAATTAGCATTGGCAGATGTTTGAAATTTGCATCCGGCATCGGTTACAGAGTTTTTATATACTTCACAAATTACACAAGGTTCATCATTTTGATCATCACCGAAACTGGATGATATGCTGATGGCTTTGACAGTCGCGTCAGGATCTTTACCGGTTATATTTAAAATCTCTGAAGTCAATTCTAACAAAGTATAATAAATTGGAAATATAAAATTGTTGATAACGTAATAGATTTGAGTCGTGGAAGAGGCGAGAATACCGCAAAAAGCGCATAAAAACGCTTTTCGAACAATTTTAGTCCAAAATTCTCCGGAAGATTCCGCGGCAGGAGAACTGATATGGCGCAAAATTTGAAAAGCCATCCAAATGGTAAATCCCATTAAGACAACCTGAAATAAATTTTCACGGGTTAAATCATTATATATATTTTTAGATTGATCGCCGATATTTTTATAAAAAAGTCCTAAAATTTCTTTTTGCCAGCACTGTCTTTGTTCTTCTGCGGCCGCGCGCGGATCGCTTTGGCTTGGAGTGACTGTCCCGCCATCATCATCAGAACTGCAAGCCGTCAGTAAAAATAAGGCTGAAAGGACAATAAATAATATCCTCAATATATTATTTAATTTGAATAGTTTCATTTTGTTGTCCTTTTCATTTTATTATCTTTACAGCAGTATAGCATAATTTTTATGTAAAATATGTTACAATATCATTAAGATTTCACAATATCTTTTGTTTACACGCTTTTTTGTTTAGATTGTTTTGTTTTATAAAATTATGGTTCAACATTTGTGTTTTGACGCTTTTTCTCCTCTTGGTTTTGGGACTTTTCTGAATTTTTTGTGGTTTCTTGGTTTTTATTGCTATTTTGCGTAGGCATGCCTTGTTGCTGTTTTGGTTGGTATTTTTTCAAACCGATTTTAGCTCCGGCTTTAGAAGCCGCGCCAAGAACAGAACCTTTAACAGCGCTTGTTGTTGCATTTTTAAGTTTTTGTGCACCGGCTGAGACACCTGTTTTATCGGCAATAACTTCCGCTGCTGTTGCAGCTCCTTTACCAGCAATTTTAAGCGCGCCGGCTCCAACAGATTTTGCCGTCGATGCGGCGAGACCGCCAATTTTTGGGGCAATGTTTGAACCGGAACCTTGGGCAAATTGGTCGGACACATTGTTGATTGCCGCAATAAGCTTAAAGGCAAAAATACAGCAAGCTACCAAGATTAAAATTTGCAAACCATCCAAGCTGGCAATTTTTTCCAGTGTGCTGACATCATTGAGATTTAATGCGTTTTTCATGGCGTCCAAACCGCCGCTTTCACCTCCTGCAGCGCTTTGATTCCCTGTCGCCGCGTAGCCAACAATTATCATGCCGATAACCAACATGACACCGGCTAACGCAAAATTAAAAAACACGTTCATCAGCGTTTGAACACCTTTTTTTGCATAGGTCTCTGTTATCTTAAACGGCCAACAGGCAATGAAAATCGGAGTGATTGCACATACAATTCCAAGCTGAACAGAGCAATCAATTAAATAAAAGCCTATGACCATCCAAATGGCAACGCCAAAAACATAAAGGATGAGTCCGGTCAGCCACATGCCAAAATTAGGGATGCTTAAACCTACGGTTTGTAAAAGTCCATGCGGGTTTTCCCAGCCCACGCAGATTAAGCCTCTGCCGACAGCCGGCATGATGGCGGCTGATTCACCAAAGCATTTTACGGTGTTGTAGATGCTGCTTAATAGTGAAGCATCTAATTCTCCACCGGCGGCCACGCCAAATTCCGACGCTTGGTTAACACATTCTTTTGCTCCAGGATTTCCTATGTTTAATAGTGTTAATCCCATATCCAAACCACCTTTTATGACCGGAATGATGAAGTTTTTGTATATCATTTCTGAATTTGCCAGCATAAAATAAGCAATGGCTACTTTAAATCCTAGTCCGAGAATTGTCTTTAAATAAGAGCCTGTGCTGGCGCCGGCAGGAGAGGCAATAACTTTTAAAGTGTTAAACGCCAAATAGGCCAAGAAAAAGGCTAAAACTACTTTTTGTAATTCCGTAGCAAATGCCTTCCATCCGTCTTTGGCCATTTTGGCATCGGTTGTCAGAATAACCGAAAATACAGGACATAGCGGGCACGAGGACAGCTCATTGAGATATTCCGGAAATGTTTTGCAACCATCAATTTGGTCTTCGGATTCTTTTTCCTCAGATGCATACGCTGAGCACTCCGCATTTTTGATATTTTCATCACAGATACATTGCACCGGTATCTTTTCGTCTTTTCGGTAAATGCCTAGCTGTATTTCAGCGGTACTTTGCAAAGTTTGGAGATTTCCCTGCAATTTAGACGCTGTGTCTCTTAATTTTTTACATTCTTGGGTTGTCGGGCTTTGCGCGCTCCAATTAACGTTTGTGTATCTTAAATTGCGAGGATTGACAATTGCTTGAGCGATATGGTTTTCTTTTGCTAAAAGTGTAAAAGCCGCTTGCTGAGCCGCATCCGATAATTTTATAGGTGTGTCGCTTTCCGGTAATTTGCCACATTTTTGATGATATTGGATAGCGGCATTGTTATAGCTGTCAAGGGTTGATTTTAAGCTTGTCAAAGTGTCGTGCGCTTTTGTGGTTATTCCGTCTTGAATGGCTTTTTGCATTTCGGACGTACATTCTACCGTGGCGAAAACGGGAGAAATGTTTATCACCATCAATAAAAAAGAAAATAAGTATATAAGTAGGCTAGTTCTTTTCATTTTTTGTCTCTCGTTTTGTCTTTTTACGTTTTGATGTCTTAGTGTTGTTATTGGTGTTAAAGTGCGGTACGCCCACAAAAATAAAGCCGCATCCTAAAACAAGGATGAATAAACCGATGGATAAAAATGAAAATGTTGTGCTGCCGATAAAATCCAACACATTGTAATGCAACAAAGCAAAAACAACGGCAAAGATTATAAAAGTGATAACAACAGATTTCATAAATAGTCTCCTTTATGGCTTTAAGTTGTGTTCTTTCTTTAACTGGGTCATTCCTTGCCTCCGGAATTACTCTTTCCGCTGGAAGGTCCGTTACCGGAATCTCCTGAACTACCACCAGAATCTTTGTTTCCAGAATTGCTTCGACCGCCGGCCATTTTAGCTTTACTGCCAATGCCCATAGAGCCAAGGGCTTTTTGAGCTCCGCCTTTAAGTTTGTTGCCGGCGGTTTGAGCCGCACCTTTGACGCCAGACGCTTCGGCAATGGCGCCAGCTCCAGACATAGCCGCTTTTCCGGCTCCGCCCACGGCAGCTTTTCCAACGCTTGTGGCGGCAGAAGCGGCAAGACCGCCGAGATTGCTTCCAAGATCGCCTGTGTTGACGCCGCCGCCTTCAAATTTACCGGCAAGCATTGTGGCGTTGCGGATAAGTTTCATGGCAATCATGCAGCAGATAACCAGCAGAAGCATTTGCAAACCGGTGATTTCCATTGCTTTTTCCAGAGCGTCCGTATCGTTTGCATTTAACCATGATTCCAGTTGTTCTTTTGACACTCCGGCTGTCAACGCTTGACTGATAAGTGTAACAGCTGTGGCAATAACCACGCCCATAAGCACGAATCTGAAGAAAATATTTAAGAACATACCCCATCCGGTTTTGGTGTAAGTTGAGGTGATTTTAAATGGCCAGCAAGCAATGAAAAACGGCATTAAGCAGCAAATGATGCCTAAATGAATTGCACAGTCCAATAGATAAAATCCTACAGCCAACATAATCATCAAGCCAAAAACATAGACGATGGCGCCTTCTATCATCATTCCGACATGTGGAAAAATTCCCCATATCTTATTTTGCCATGAGTTGCAATACAAAGAGCTGCCGATAGCCGGTATTTCTGCGGCTTGTTCGTTAAAACCTTTTACCGCGCCCATCATTGTTTGCATAAACTTTGCCGTAAGAAGTTTGTTTGAATTGTCAAAGTTTGCATAATCACCGGAATATTTATCAATAATACTTTTGGCATCTCCCGTTAATTCCAAACCAAAGTCAAATCCACCTTCTAAAATCGGCGTAATGGCGTTTTCATATAAAAAAGATGGTTCGGCCAAGATATAAACAGCAATGGCAACTTTGAACCCTTGCAAAACTAAAGTGTTGAGAAATTTATTCATATTTTGCGCTGCCGGAGAGGCAATCAACAATAAAACCTGATAGCCGATAAAGATAGACATGCCTAACAAAACCAGTTTTGAAAGGCTGTCGCTAAGTTCGTTAAAAGCTCCTGCGGATAAGGTTTGGTCAGCTTTAAGAATAGCTTCAAAAATACCGCAAGTTGGACAGAGTGTTAATTCTGCTTGAATATCTGTTAAGAGTTTACATTCAACTTCGTTTACTTCATCCTCTTCAAATTTAGGATCTATGACTGTACATTCTTGCAGTGCACCGGTTTTGGCATCACAATAGCAGGTTTTTTGCGCTTCATCAGAGAGGGCGGCCAGCCATTGATGCGCTGTCAGGCGGTTTTGTTTGAGTTGTTCTCTATAGTTGTTGACTTCAATAATTTTAGGTGTACAGGATTTTAATTCTTTACTGTTTTGAAGTTTACTGATTACGGTACTGACAGAGCCGATTCCTTCATCACCTTTTACAAAAGTTCTGTCACAAGTTACCATGCCGCCCTTAACAAATAGGTTATAACACGTGTAGCCGTTGAAAATAGGTTGTAGAAGCTCCCTTGTTTTTCCTGTCACCGGAATAGTTGTCTCTGGCTTTCCTGCGCCCATTAAAGGTCTAAGTTTTTCAATAATTTCAGCTACTTGCGCAGAAGCGTTTATTGCGTCTTTTTTCAAAGATTCAATATTTACATCAGAACTTTCAAGTTTATTAACATAATTAAAATTTTCTTCAATTTCATTACTTCCTAGCAATTCTTTAGCAACAGCAAGCCCTTTTTTATCATTAGGTGAAAATGCCGGAGTTGATGTAAATGCTTCTTTCCACCATTTTGATATGCTACCATACATATAATGACAAGGTGCATTATCATCGACATATACTGTTTGATACCCGTTAGAGTATTTATCCGCAGTAGTTTTCATCGCTTTTAGTGCTGCATTAGCCTTTTGAGCAATACTTTTTTTGTTGTTTTCTGTTAAATCGCAAACAACTTGGTTGCTTTCTTCCGTGCTTGGAGCAGGAGCGGCATCCGCAGAGAAAGATACTGACGGCTTAAAAAATGCTATCATTAAAAAAAATAAAATACTAAAAATAGAAAGCCGTCTCATGCTTTTTCCTTATGTTTAACGTTCCATACATAAAAGTATAACATACTATTATTTTTATTTGTATGACAATATAGTTAAATATTCGTAATTTTTTGTGTAAATGACGGTGTTTTAAGATAATGACTTTGTTTCATTTTTTTCTTTAGATATAAAAATGCCTTTTTGCAGATAGTTTAGACAAGCCGTTCCTAAAGCTTTGTCGTTTAGAGGAAACATCCGATATTTTGTAAATGTGTAAATATCTTCCGCATAAGTTCGTTCAGCCGGTGGCGATAAAGGTGGAAAACTATCAAAGCGTCTAAGCATTTTTTTTATAAGTTTTGTATAGGTCGGCGGATAAAAAATGATACCATGAGAAATTTCTTTAGGTAATTGAGCCAGCGATAAGCTTCTTTTGGGGGTGATATCCGCGAGCATTGGTCCTAAAATTTTTTGGAAAAAAATATTTTCATTTAAAAGCTCTGCTAAATCACTCCCAGAATTGATTGGGTTGATATCAATAATTTTTTGAATGTTGTAGATTCGGTAGTTGTCACATATAGAAAAAAATTTCCGCAGCAATAAACAGCCTGAACCATTGGTGATGAAATACAACTTTCCTTGATTATCAAAATTTTTTAAAAACTGTATAAGCTGGTTAGCTTGATAATTTAAACCTTTTCTTAGAGTGGCGCTGTTTATAGCAATTATATTTGCCGGCATATCTTTTAAGGAATCGGCAATTATTTTCCATGAATATTTCGTGCGACCAAAGTTATGTAGTAAAATAACCGAATCTTGATATAACGGCGGGAGTTCATATGCTCCTATATAATTTAAAAGTGTAGTTTTGCAGTTTTCAAAGCTGCCAGATTCGCGTCGAATGGCATGATTGTCTAAAAGGCGATATTTTTTTGAAAAAATGTGGCGTTGTATAACCCAATTTTGATAGTTTAAAACATCTTCCCATAAGAATCGGCCGCCCATTGTAAAAAAATCAAACTTCATAACGAATCTCCAATCAATACTTAAAGAATCTTGCTTTAAATTTATTAAAAAAACATTAACATTTTGATTTATTGATGTTTTTTATAAAATGAAGAGGTTGGTTATATATTTGTATTATGAAATATGCAGAATTTTATGTGAAATATGCCCTTAAGTGATGTATAATAAAAAGCAAGAAAAAACAGGTAGTTGCGAAAAATGAGGAAAAAAAGTAAAAAAAATGAAAAAAAGTTGTTGACATTGGAAGAGGATTATTCTATACATCCAATCACCGGCCGATGAGGTGCGGTTGAAAAAAAAGCTAGCGAGGCTAGCGAGGTTATAAGAAATCGTAGATAAGCAAAAAAGAGGATATGCAGACGGTATATAAAAATATAAAGTCTAGTATATCAAGAAAAAGGAACCTAAGAAATTCTTTATGAGTAGAATATAGTAGACAGGATGAACGATCATCAATTAACATGAGAGTTTGATCCTGGCTCAGAACGAACGCTGGCGGCAGGCTTAACACATGCAAGTTGAGCG
>CAKQLP010000010.1 GCA_934254675.1 uncultured Alphaproteobacteria bacterium
TCCTGCATATCAGCTCCATACTTTATAGTTTCAATATATACAAAGTATAAACCTTTAAATAAAAATGTCAAGTTTATGGTTTTCGAATATTATAACTATAAAGCTGATTTTATTTTAAGATTTAGTTTTATTCTATCTATCGTTTTTATCCATAAAAATATGCAACAAAAAAGCCCCATTCGAAAGAACGGAGCTTTTTGATTCTCGAATTCGACTGAAAAATCAGTAGAATTTCCATGTAATAGAACAAACATTTGCAGTACCGCAAGCACATGCTGTCGCAGCTTTAGCAACATTCAACGGAGTCGGTACATTAGTGCCTGATGCCGCAGCTCCTGCACAAGCATAAGTAGGAGAACCTGTACCAGAACCATTACAATTTACTTGCAAATTTGTTGTACCTGTAACAGCCGCATCATTTGTTGCTGCCGCTCCTGTTACTCGCAGACCAATTAAACCGGCTGAATAACCAGAACCCCAGTCATTTGTTGCCAAAGAAACACAAGCCTCACGAGACAAACCATTCATTGTCAACACAAACGCTTTATTTGGAGCGCCGGAGTTACCAGATTGTGCGGCATCAATTAATACTGTACCTTGAAAAGCATTAGTCAATGTGCCAGAAGTAGCGTCTGTACCTAACTCATCTGGAATAACACCCATTTGAATAGCTGTTTTGTTGTTTAAACCAACATAGTCATTTTGTTGCGCATATAAAGTTCTAATGTTTGTTACAATCATAGAAACGTTATCGGCGATTTTATTTGTTTTGAATTTGTTCATAGCTTTTGAATAGCCGGCAATACCACCAACGGACAATACACCGATAATGGCTAACACACCCAGCATTTCAATCATAGAACGACCAGATTCATTTACTCTCATTGTTTTTCTCCTAAAAAAATTATATTTCGCATGAGCCTCCTAAACTCAGCTAAAAGCAAATATATTGCTTATTTCTTTCAAATTCATTAATATCATAAAAATTAGTTTTTTTCAATAAGGCTTAGGTTATATGACTTTTGTTATATATAATCTATTATTCCTCCAAACCAAAAAAGCTGTTTCAACCACCATTGAAACAGCTTCATCCTAATATTCAAAAACTTATTAAAGCGACCAAATCGCCACGGCGCAAGTAAATCCCGTACCGCAAGCACAGGCGGCGGCCGCTGTCGAAACCGGCATATTCATATTATAGCAAACCGCAAATTTTTGACTACTTTGAGATTTGCACTCCGCTTTTCCGGTTTTTACATTGTAGGTGCTCATTTCTGTTTTACTCTTAAAGTTATTCGTTGCCGAAGCGGCAACCGCTGTTTTGTCACCACCCCAGTCTTTTGAAAGAATTTGCAAGCAAGCGTCTCTTGATAGATTCGTCAAAACCACGGCAAAGTCCTTTTCACCTGTATTTTTGCTGTTGCTCCATAATTCTTTTGAGGTTCCGACCTGAATTTCACCGCCAAACGAGTGAACAATTTTCTGTGTGCTATCATTTGTTTGTATCAAATCTTCCGGCACCAGTTTCATTTTAATGGCGGCCGCCGTATTAAGCCCGGCATAACGCCCGTTTTGCCTCATACCAATGTTTTTCACATTAGTAACAATCGACGCCACGTTGTCTATGGTTTGGTTAACTTTATGAGTATCCATCGCCTTACTAAAACCCTGAATACCGCCAACAGACAGCACACCGATAATAGCCAGCACGCCCAACATTTCTATCATTGAACGGCCTTTTTGAGTTTGATTGCTTAAAATCATCATATTTTCATCCTTTACCTTAGAAAAACTTTAAAATTGCCATACAGGTGTTTGAAGCGCATTGACACGCCGCACCAGCCGTAACCGGTGCCATGGGAACACCAATAGTCTTCCCGCGTGCGCAAGCTACGACATATTTATCGCCCACACCTTTTTCACCGTCACAGCCCTGATATATTGCCTCTTTAATTGCCTGCGCCTGTTCAGCGGCGGCACTGACCCCCATACCGATAAGCGATGTTTTTTCACCACCCCAGTCATTACTTGCCAAAGCCACGCATGCGTCACGGCTCAACCCGTTGTATGTAATAGTATAAGCCATATTATCGCTGCTGTCTTTTTCTATGGATGCGGTTTCAATAGTTATGGCTCCATTATATAAATTTGTTAACGAACCCGTTCCGGCATTTGTAACAGCCTCATTCGGAACAGCGCCGAATTTAATTGCCGCCTTGTTATCCAATCCATTGAACGAAGAATTTTCAGAACCTATGGCCGAAAGTTTTGCTGAAATTGTGTTAATCTGTATTTGTGTTTGATTAATTTTGTAACGATCCAGCATCTTTGCAAAAGCAGTGATGCCGCCGACAGATAATACGCCGATAATTGACAGAACCCCCAACATTTCTATCATGCTGCGTCCCAGCTGCGTATCTTTTTTTACTTTATACCAAGAATTCTTCATAATATATCTATCCATAATTCTCTCCTGTTTTTTTATTTTTTTAACATGAAAGTTAAAAGCCGTCAAGCTTGATAATAACTGCCGATTTTCTAATAAAAAAACAGCCATCAAACTGACGACTGTTCCTATTTATTGGCGCGCTCCGGGCGATTCGAACGCCCGACCCACAGCTTAGAAGGCTGTTGCTCTATCCTGCTGAGCTAGGAGCGCAAAACCATAAACTTCAACATAAATTGCATAAAAATCACCGCTTGTCAATAATGAAAATAATATTTTTACTAATTTTTGTGTTGCATTTTAGACAAATTTATTGTACTTTATGAAAAGTTAAGTAATTTTTTTGTTTTTTTAATTATTTTTAATTCTTTAATTTATGGCAAATAATGCTTTTAGAGGTTTTCAGGAAGGTGCAAATCGTTTCACAGCTAAAGAACGCTCTGAAATATCAAAATCTTTCAGAAAGGATTTGCAAGACTACAAAATCGGCGGCGCCATCATGAAAGTTGTTACAACTTCCAGCGAAAAAGTCCCCGTGTATGTAAATGTCCTTTGCCAGCAATGCCGCAAAAAGTCCTTTGCGGCGGAATTTGAAGCGGAATGCAGCAAACTCCGTAAATTGTACATTCGTGACCATATGGCTGTTGCTGAAAAAATCAGACAGCTTCACGAAGCCGTAATGGAAGCCCTTCCCTAAAAACGAATTAAACCACCAATTTAGAATTGGTGGTTTTTATTTTGTGCCTTAAGCTTATAAAAAAAACTCTCAATTGAGAGTTTTTTTAAATTGTGCATTAACCTTGACGAGCTTTCAGCTTCGGGTTCTTTTTGTTAATCACATAAACGCGACCTTTACGACGAACGACTTTACAATCTTTATCGCGTTCTTTTTTAGATTTTAACGAACTGAAACATTTCATTTTTCTTATCCTTTACAAAACATTTTGAGCGCAAAATAAGCTATTTATTGCTAAATGTCAACCAATTTTTTTATAGTTTTGCATAAAATTAAGATATCTTTTATTTTTAAAACCTATATCATACATAAAAATAAACTTTACCTTAAAAGGATTCGCAGATGAAAAAACTATTGTTTGCCCTTGTAATGTTCTTTGGATTCGTTTCAGAAACATACGCCGCAAAAAATCTAACCTATTTAGAAGAAATGCAACGGCTGGGAGATGTTGCCGGTCAAGGGCTTGGATGCCGCGCCCAAAAATATCAGAAATATGAACTTTTAGCCCGCGCCATATTGGTCGCCAAAGCGCCTGATGACAAAACACAGCAACAAGGCATGATTGCTTACAACAGCGCAAAAGTAGATTCTTTTTCCTCAATACTTGCCAACAATTATGATGGTTGCGACGCGATTGTCCGTAATTTTAACCAGCAAAAAATTTTCCAAAGCACCCTTTACGCCGACGGAAAAATAAAATTATTTGACGGAACATTACTGACGCCGCGCAAACTTTATGACGCCTCAAGCCTATACAAAGCCGATCCAAAAATTTACGACAAAGCCGTAGAGACTTACAAAAAAGCACTTGCAAATGCCGAAAAAAACAGGCAAAATGCCCCAAAACTAGAATTTCGCGACTCAAATTACAGTCGTTACGCCAACCAATTTAATTAAATTAACATAGGAGATTATAATGGCCTCGTACCAATATATTTTTGTAATGCAAAATTTAACCAAAGTTCTGCCCGGAGGAAGAGAACTTTTCAAAAACATTACGCTTTCTTTTTTTCCCGGTGCTAAAATTGGTGTATTGGGCGTTAACGGCGCCGGTAAATCCACTCTTTTGAAAATAATGGCTGGAATTGATAAAGACTTTAGCGGCGAAGCTTGGGCGGCCGATGGCGTTAAAATTGGCTATTTAGAACAAGAACCGCAACTTGACGCGACCAAAAATGTAATGGAAAATGTGATGGATGGTTTAGGCGAAACCAGAGATTTGTTACAGCGCTTTGAAGAAGTTTCCGCCAAATTCGCCGAACCGATGACCGATGATGAAATGAACGCCCTAATAGAAGAACAAGCTGAATTGCAAGAAAAAATCGATGCTTGCGGCGGATGGGAAATTGAACGCACAGTGCAAATTGCCATGGATGCATTGCGTTGTCCTCCGGCTGATGCTGATGTCACAAAGCTTTCGGGTGGTGAAAAGCGACGCGTGGCTCTTTGCCGTTTACTGCTTCAAAAACCTGATTTATTGCTTTTGGATGAGCCGACAAACCATTTGGACGCCGAATCGGTTGCTTGGCTTGAACATCATCTTAAAGACTATAACGGAACCGTGGTTATGGTTACGCACGATCGTTATTTCTTGGACAATGTAACAGGTTGGATTCTGGAACTTGACCGCGGACAAGGCATTCCTTATGAAGGAAATTATACTTCGTGGTTGGAGCAAAAAGAAAAACGTCTGGCTCAAGAAGCCCGCGAAGAAAACGCACGCCAACGCACTTTGGCTTTGGAACTTGAATGGATTCACAAAAATCCTAAAGCTCGTCAGGCAAAATCAAAAGCGCGTATCAACGCTTATGATGAATTGCTTTCTCAGGCTGGACGCGAAAAAATCAGCACGGCGCACATTAATATTCCAATGACCGAACGTTTGGGTGATTTAGTCATTGAAGCTAACCATATCAGCAAAGCGTTTGGGGACAAAGTTTTGATTGATGACTTGTCATTTAAAATTCCAAAGGGTGCAATCGTCGGCATTATCGGACCAAACGGTGCTGGTAAAACAACTTTGTTCCGAATGATTACGGGACAAGAAAAACCGGATTCAGGAGAAATCCGCATTGGCGATTCGGTTGATTTGGGATATGTTGACCAATCCCGTGACGAACTTAATCCTGACAAAAATATATGGGAAGAAATTTCAGATGGTTTAGATATGATTCAACTCGGCAAAAATGAAGTCTCTTCCCGCGCCTACGTTGGACAGTTTAACTTTAAAGGCACTGACCAGCAAAAGAAAGTCGGACTACTTTCTGGTGGAGAACGCAATCGTGTGCATTTAGCTAAAATGTTGCGAAAAGGCGCTAATGTAATTTTGTTGGATGAACCGACAAACGATTTGGATGTGGATACACTGCGTTCTTTGGAAGAAGGCATCAACAATTATCCAGGGTGTGTCTTGGTAACATCTCACGATCGTTGGTTTTTAGACCGCCTCGCCACACATATTTTAGCTTATGAAGACAATGGTCACGTCGAATGGTTTGAAGGCAACTTTGAAGATTATGAAAAAGATAAAAAAGCACGTCTAGGAGAAGACGCTTGCAACCCACATCGCATTCGTTATAAAAAACTAGAACGATAATTATATATTATAATGTTTATTCTATGCCTATATAATCAACATATATTGATTATATAGGCATAGATAACATATTTATAACCATGTTAAAATACTGCCTAACTAAGGAGTATAATCATGGTGTCTGATTCAGATTACGTCGTTTTATTAGGAAGTAAAATTGCAAGACTTCGAAAAATGCAAGGATTGAATCAGTTTGAATTTGCCGATAAATGCGGAAAAATGGTTAACACTATTTCCAAAATAGAAAGAGGTATCGGCGATCCACGCTTATCAACACTTTTAGACATTTCTCGGGCTTTGAATATTTCTGTGATTGAATTGTTGGACAATCGTTTCATCAGTCCGGCTTTAAATAATTTTTCCAACGAAAAAAATACTGACGCGGCCATTGAAAAATTATTAAAACAATGTGACGAAAAATCTAAAAAAGCAATTTTAGCTGTTTTAGAAATAATAACAGCAAAATAAAAAGCGTTCCAGTTTTAGAGAAAATCCCATTAAAACTGAAACGCGACAATAAAAAACAATAATGTTATTTAATATATGGCAAAGCGTTGGCCAAATCTTCTTCCGTGTTAATATCGGCCGGTGCTTCCGGAACAAGTTTTATATTATCTACGAGCATTGCCCGAACTTCCATACCATTTTCAAGCGCGCGTAACTGTTCCAGAGCCTCGCGTTTTTCTAACACGCCAGTTGGAAGAGAAACCATTTTATGCAAAGAAGCAGCTTTGAAAACATAAATACCAATATGATAATATAAATCCTGATTTGAACATTTTTCCGGATTACGAGTATATGGAGCCGTCGCACGGGTAAAATACAAACAACGAGCCTCTTTTTCTCCCTCTTTCAAACCCATAATGATTTTCACCACATTCGGATTGTTTTTGTCTTCTTCGGTTTTAATCAGCATACCGCAAGTGGCAATATCACAACCGGTGCGTTCAACCATTTCTATCAATGGCAAAGTAACTTTCGGGTCCACATTGATATTGTCCCCCTGAAAATCCACCACAATATCATATTTGCTACCATCTGGATCAAGTTCTTTCAAGGCGGCGGCAATTCTATCTGTTCCGCTTGGCAAATTTGGATCAGTCAAAATCGCGGTTGCCCCAAATTTTTTGCATTCGTCAACAATAGCTCGGTCGCCGGCGGCAATGGCAATATCCGTATGTAAAGCTTTTTTAACGTTTTCATAAACACGTTGCACCATGGTTTTTCCGTTAATCACGCGCAAAGGCTTATTTGGCAATCTGGTTGCGGCTAATCTAACCGGCATTAAAGTAATTACTCTACTCATTTTTTATGTCCTTTTATTTAGAAATTTGATAAACTTGATTTTGCATTTCTTCTTGTAGTGCTTGACGAATTTTAGCAATAATTTTTTCTTTTTCTGTCTGTTCATATTTAGCACTTGCCGAATTCCAAACCGTCCCCGGCCAATCCGGATCGCCTTTTTTGCGACAAACAATGTGAACGTGCAACTGCGGCGTCATATTACCAATCATTGCCACATTATCCTGATCACACGGAAACAACGACATCATAACTTTTTCCGCCAAAGCAATTTCCCGCATCAACTGAAATCGCTCATCCATGGTTAAATTGGTCATATTTTTGGTATTTTCCTTCATCGGCACCAAAAATATCCATGGATAATATTTATTATCTTCAAACAAAACGCGACAAAGTTTCAAATCCAAAACAAAATCTTTAGCCGCTAATCCCGACACTAATTCAAACGCCATCATTTTCCTCCGACGCTGTTAATCTCTATTATTTGTTGTACATCAATATTTTCACTTTCGCAAAGGTTTTTAACCGTATTTCCCTTAGAAAGTTCCATAGCCGTCACTCCGGTCTGCACGCACAAAACCGGAACTATACCGGAATTTACAGCCCCTTTAATATCTGTACGAATTGTATCTCCAATCATGCAGATTTTATTTTTAGTAACCATTTTGCCGCAATTTTTCAGTTCAGCAAACACATAATCATAGATATTCTTATGCGGTTTTCCATATTCCAAAAGTTCATTGCCTTGTTGGCGAAGAGTTTCAGCTATTGTTCCATTACGGATAACAAACTGAGCTTCGGTGCTTTTCAATAAAGGATGACCTTCTTGCGCTAAATAGTCCGGATTAGCATTCAGCACCGGCAATTTTAACGCCGCCGCTTTTTCTATTATTGGCAGAAATGGTTCAATTATTGTTGTATCCCAAATAAAAACTTCATTTTTATCATTTATTTTCACAGGTAAGAAACAATCACTGTATTCTGAAAAACGAATCACATCCTCTTTTGTTAGAAAAGGAACACCGCAAAAAATAAAATCAGCATTTTCAATATTATCCACTTGTCGATACATAGTTTCGGTAAACATTTTTTCATGAGATGCGCCGATTGTGTAAAAACAGTGAGGCAATATACAAGTATTAAAGCTTAATTTTTGGTTTAATAAATCTTCTCGCAGAACTTCTCCTGAACTGACCATAAAATTATAATCAATACCTTCCATCATGCCTTTGCGCCGATATGACGCCACCATATCTTCGTGAAGTAAGGTCGCGTTGGAGACCACAACAACAGTTTTCCCCATATTCACTAACAGACGCATTGTTTCCTTACTGTTTTTATAAAAACCGTCACCGTTCCAAAAAACTCCATACGCATCAAACAAAAATACCTCAAAATCATTAATGATGTCCATCAAGCTATCATAGATTTTCATGATTTATCTCCACATTTTTCAAAATAGCCGCTTTAGCCTTATATGGAATTCTAATATCTTTATATAATGGATGTTTTTGGATAAACTCTTTCCATGTTTTACGTATTTTTACCCCATTTGCAACATGTTCCGGCACAACCCAAATCCACTCTCCGGCCAAAATAAACTCCTTACCTCCAAGCGTTGCGCCATTAAAAGGCAGAACATTCAGCGCATCAATCAGTTTCAGCACGCTTTCAGCCCGCGGGATATAATTTCGCCGACACAAACGAGCCAAAACTCTAAATTTCATTTCTCTATGCCAATTTAAATACGCTGTATATTTAAATCGGCAAACAGTTTCAAAATCCCATAAAACATCACGAGCTAATAGCAAATCCAGCTGCTGTTCAATAAAATCTTCCGCACTTTGCAAAGCTTGCACGGCACCACATATTTTTTCCACATTAATACCGGTTTTATCAGCCAATTCCGGTAAGAATTGACGCAGCCGGCCTCTCAATAAAGAAGTGTCGGCGTTTGATTCATCCTCCACCCAGACAATTCCTCTTTTTTGCAAATATAAACGAAAATCTTCAGGAAACACATGTAACAGTGGTCGTAAAATAATCAATCCGTCACGCACGCTGTATTCTCGAATTCCGCACAATCCCTCTAAACCGCTGCCACGTTGCAAACGCATCAAAAAAGTTTCCGCCTGATCTTTGGCATGGTGTGCCGTCATCAATACCCGAACACCATTTTTATTGCACCAACTTCTAATTAAAGAATATCTAGCCTGTCTTGCTGCCTCTTCAATCCCTGTTTTAGGCTTGGCTGTATTCCATGATAAAATATGATGTTCAATTCCATATTTTTCCATAAGTCCGGCCACATACTCCGCTTCCATGCGAGAAGTCGGACGCAATCTATGATCCACTGTCAACGCGACAATTTTTCGCCCAAACACAGCTAATTCTTCAGCCGCTTGCAATACCAACGCCAAAGAATCGGCACCACCGGAAACACCAACGGCGATGACGCTATCTTTTATTTGATATTTGGCTAAAAGTTCTTCCACTATTTGCATCCAAGCTTAGACGCTTCATTTTTCACACGTTTTGCTAAATCAGCATTAGCTTTAGGAAACTCCGAGTTAAAACTGGAAAGCACGATACAAGCTTTTTTATTCTCCTTTTGCGCTTTAAAAGTTAGTCCTAATTTAAACAAACTATCTGGTGCTTTATTGCCGTCATGATATTTTTCATACCCGTTTTTAAATGCCACAATAGCTTTATTATAATTATTTTGTTTAAAATAAACTTCGCCTAACCAATATTGAGCATTTCCAGCCAATTTATCTTTTGGAAATTGTTCCAAAATATGCTGAAAAGCTAATTCCGCTTCATCGTAATAACCGCTGTTATAAGCCTCCATACCCGAGGCATACATTTCACCGACAGTAGCTGGTGGCTTCGTGTTGTCTGCGGCGACTGGCATTACAGCATCCGGAACAAGTTTTTGCGGCTGTCCGTCAGAGCCGGAGGATAAATCCGTTGATAATTTTGATTTATTATCGGTCACCACATTAGAACCGGCAATCGGAGCTAAATCGTCTCCTTGAATACTATCGCCGGTCACAGCTTTAGAAGCTCCGGTGGCAACTGGTGATTCATATGTTGCCGGAATAGACTGGACAGGCGCGCTCAAATTTGCGGGAACGGGCCTTCCTTCTAAAATTTTAAAACGAATTTCCATATCCCTATTAATTTTATCTAATTTGCTATCCAATTGTTTAATCTGATATTCCAGTATATCCATGCGGCCATTAACTTTACGAATAACTTCATCATATTCGCCGATTTTAACCTGAACATTTCCGGCTGCGGCCATATCAGGAGAAACAGCCGCCGATTTTGAAGATTCGTTAGAACTTCCGGCTCCACGATAAATCTGGCGTTGCAATACCATCAAGTCTTCACGTAAATCCTCTATTTCTTTTTGCATATCCGAATTTGCCAATGCCGGCATTGCCGCCAGCAACAAACTTCCAGATAATAAAAAACTAGCCGCTAATTTCATAAGGCATCTCCTAAAAAATCAAAACATAACTCATTTATAAAATATTTTTTGTCTTAGTACAAGAACAAAAAAAAGACCGCTTGCAAGCAGTCTTTTTTGTGCAAATAGTCAACCGAAAACTAAACTTCTTTCATTCGCCAATTTTGTTTCAGAGGAAACTTACGATGCCAAAATTCGCCATATTTTGGGTTAATTCGAGGCAACCTAATTTTTATTTTCCTTGATTCATTCCCTTGACCTGGCCATTCAAAAACATTTACCGTTGGCTTGAATGAATTACTACTCAAATCAAGATATTTTTCATACTTCATTTTTGGGTATTGCGGTTCCACATAATCGTAAGACGACAAAATTTCATTTCGTGCTTTGGCCTCCATAAGATCATTAACCAGCAATATCAAAAACTTTTCTTTGATAGTTTCAACACCAATAGCTCTTTCCACTGCGTCAGAAGAAAAAGCCTCCCAATTTTTCAGCAAATAAAATTCGCCAACCTTGTTACGAACAAAATAGCATGAAACCTCAGTTGTTGGAAATGAATTGACAATCACGCCGCCAAGCCTAGTGGGAAACTCTCCATTCATAACGATTACAGAGTCTTTCAAAGAAAAATGCCGTAGCATGTAACCTTTAGTCAAACGATCAACCGTGCCCCGAACATACTCTTGCACAATATCAAGAAACAAGCTGTTGGCATACAAAGAAACATTGTCAACACCCGCCTCGACTTTGACCATAACATTACCCAAACCAAGCGTTGTAATCATGGCATCAGCACGTTCTTCAAACCATCGCGAAAAAAGAATAAGTTCCTCAGCCTCGGCCTGCCCGTTAATCTTCAGTTTTTTTCTTTCCAGTGCGTGCAACCAAGCATTGCAGGGATAGAATCTCTTGAGATTTTCAATACTAAAATCCATCAACCAAACCGGGCCACCATACTCCGAAGTACCATAACTACTAGACAAAACAACAGCACGAAACATCTTCCATAATGTTTCATACTCCTCAGAAGTGCTGTGCGAACTTGATTTCCAAAGTTCCATATCCTGCTTCACCTGATAGCTGGATATGCTTTCGACTACATTCTTCATAATCGTAATAAAAATTAAAACGTAAGTAAATAATAGTTAACTGTTTTTTACAACTACATCGTTTTACTTTTTTTGTCAATATTTTAAAATTGCACCTAATACAAAAAACGCCACCGATTCGGTAGCGTTTTTTTATTGGTAATCAAACTGTCTGATTATTCAGCTGCGCTAACAACTGTAATCGCACGACGGTTCTGAGCCCAAGCTGCTTCGTTGTTACCCAAAACAGCTGGTCTTTCTTTACCATAAGAAATTGTAGAAATTCTACCTTCTTCAATGCCTTGAGATACCAAGTATTGTTTTACAGCGTTGGCACGGCGTTCACCCAAAGCCAAGTTGTATTCACGAGTACCTCTGTCATCGCAGTGACCTTGAACAATAACGTTTACATCGTCATGTTTTTTCAACCAAGCAACTTGAGTATCCAAAGCAGCTTGAGCTTCTGCAGACAAAGAAGAACTATCAAATGCGAAGAATACTGTGTCTGTTGTATTTTCTACAAAGTCACGAGCTAATCTAGATTCGCAGTCAGCACCGCTAAACAAGCCACCATCAGCGCCAAAAGTAGAGCAACCTGACAAAGCAACTAGTGCGCAGAACAAACTTAAAAGTTTTTTCATTTTATTTTCTCCATATGGTTTTTACATTTTATTTGTATTTCTACAAACGTCTTTTTAATTGCATAACAACTAATACAGTTGGTAATTTAAGAAATATTTGTAAATTTTTCAATAACAAAAATAAAAAAAATACGATTATTTTATAAATTTGTGCATTATTTTGCGTTTATGCCGTTATAAGATTCAATTTTTTTTGTTTTTTTAACGATTTTTAAGAGAGATTTCTTTTTTATAGGCGGCATCGACAATACTTTTCTGCTTTTCTAAATCAAAATCAGCTTTAATATTCAGTTGCGGCGCCACTGCTGTGATAATATTTTTTGTTGTTGGCACGGCATTCCATCCGGCTTCTGTATGATTAAATGTTTCTTTTAAACCTTTCGGGTCGTCAAAAACAACCAAAAGCGCATATTTGGGAGCGGATGCCGGAAAACCGGAAACAAAGGTGGAAATACTTTTCTTATGATCATATTTTCCGTTAACCAATTTATCTGCGGTTCCTGTTTTTCCAAAAACTTGATATCCTTCAACATTCGCTCTTCGTCCGGTACCTCTAACAACCACGGCTCTCAACAATTCTCTCATTTTTTCTGACGTATTTTCTGAAACGACACGTCTGCCTTCGCGTTTGCTTTCCGCCAATAATGTCGGTTCATGATAAACGCCGCCGTTAACCATTGCCGAAAACGCCGTAATAATATGTAAAGGCGTCGTAGAAATTCCATAACCGTAGCTGATTGTGGCCATGGAATGGTCTGACCAGCGTTTTTCTGATAAAAATAATGGTTTTGATGTTTCCGTAACCTCAAAATCGCTCAAGGTTTTATCCATATTTATTTTTTGAAAAAATTCCCGCTGATATTGTTTACCAACCTGCATAATCTCTAAAGTGGAGCCAATGTTTGACGATTCCACCAAAATATCTTCAGGTGTCAGCATCTTATGAGAACCATGCGGATCTGAAACGCGATAACGACCGAAATAAACCGGTTTTGAGGTGTCAAAACGGCTGTTTACATCAATTTTGCCGCTATCCAAACACATTGCCGTGTTAAAAACCTTAAATACCGAACCGGCTTCATAGACACCCTTTGTGGCAAAATTAAACATAGCTCTGTCCGCGACTTTTAAACTTTCATTCGGGTTAAAATCAGGAACAGAAACCATTGCCACAATCTGACCGGTGTTTACATTCATCAAAATCGCCGCGGCGCCTTCCGCTTTAAAATGTTCGACCCCCGCTTCCAACTCTTCACGAATAGTGTTTTGTATTCCCAAATCCACTGAAAGTTTAATCGGCTTTGTTGAGGTAGTCAAACGCTCGTCCATATAACTTTCCAAACCGGAAACACCTTTATTATCAACGCTGGTATTTCCCAACACATGGGCAAAAAGATTTTTATGCGGATACACTCTTTTTTCGCAATTTTCAAACTCCAGCCCCGGGACACCCAACGCGTTGACTTGAGACTGTTGCGCCGGAGATAAATTGCGTTTTAAATAAACAAAACTTTTTTTACGGCTCAGTAGTTCAAACAAACGTTCATAAGAAATTTCTGGAAAAATCTCATTAAGCTTTTCAGCCACATCCTGAGGATTTTTAACTAATTTTGTATTGGCAAACAAATTCACCGTTGGCAATGATGTTGCGATAATTTCGCCATTTCTATCCATAATATCCGCGCGTTTCACCGGATTTTTAAAATGAATGACATCTTCATCTTGCGCCAAAGGGTCCACCAATGCCGTGTCAATATTGATACCGTTTCCTAAACAAACATAGGTTACGCGCGCGCCTAAAATACAATAACATGCCGCAAACAGCAACATGGCAATCCATGTTCGATTTCGGCATGTCGCAACATTATCCCCTTCTGATGTAAAGCTTCTGGAAGAAACAACACCCCGAGCAATTCTTATTTCCTGTCCGGGAAGATAAAATCGTTCGTTATTTCTTTTAGAAAAACTTACATTAAATCCCATTTTATTTCTTTTTAACCTCAGCTTTAACCAATGTTGTCAAACTTTTTTTATGAGGAAATACTTGCTCCCCGACTGTTTCGTCTTCATAATTAAAGTGTAAAGCCGAATAGTTAATAATTTGTTCAGGTTTTGCTTTTTCTAACGATAATTGTTCATAAGCCAATTTTTGAAGTCTGTCCGGTGTGTTATACAAACTCCATTGAGCTTTCAGCACATGAATATTTTGAATATCTTTTTGAATATTTTCATTAATTGTGGCCAACCGACGTTCCAAAACTTGCACTCTGTTTTTCAAAACAGACGAACCTACGGCGACAAATAAAAAGAATGTCAGCCACAACACAACCATTGCTGTTTTAATATTCCCCATGTTCTATCCTCTCACCGCATATCTTAATTTTGCCGACCGAGCGCGCGGATTTTTCAAACATTCATCCGCTGAGGCCGCAATAACTTTAGAAACTTCGGCAAACAAATGATTATCCTGAACCAATTCCGGTGCGTATTTTGAAACCCGAATTCTTTTGCCGCCATTTTCTTTAAAAAAATTTTTCACGATTCTGTCTTCCAAAGAATGAAAATCGACCACAACCAAACGCCCGCCTTTTTGCAAACGATTTGCCGCTCCAGCAAGACCTCTGGACAATTCACCAAGTTCATCATTAACCGCTATGCGCAAAGCCTGAAACGTGCGCGTTGCCGGATCAATTTCTCCAAACTTTTTATGAACGACCGAATAAATAATCTCGGCTAACTCTGTTGTTGTTTCAATTTCCTTAGTTTGACGATAGGCGGCGATTCGCTTGGCTATCTGACGAGATTTGCGTTCTTCGCCGTATTGAAAAATCAAATCGGCCAATTCTTGCTCGCCGTACGTATTCACAATATCTTTTGCCGACAAACCGCTTTGCGACATACGCATGTCCAAAGCACCTGTTTTATTAAAAGAGAATCCCCTTTCTGCCTCATCTAACTGCATAGATGAAACCCCAATATCAAAAACAGCGCCGTCAATTTGCTCTAAAACCAAATCGGCAAAATCCCCAAATTGACCTTCTCTAAACTCAAATCGTTCACCATACATATTTTTGAATTCATTTGCTCTTATTTTGACGGACGGATCTCTATCCAAAGCTATTACTTTGCAATCTGATGTTTCCAAAATAGCTCTGGAGTAACCTCCGTTTCCAAATGTAGCATCAACGTAAATATTTCCTTTTTGAGGACGCAAAGCGTCTAAAACCTCAGGCAACATCACCGGAATATGTTTTTGTTTAACTTCAGACATTTTATTCCGCCTCCTTTGCCTGTTTCAAAACCGGACGTTTTTTCATCACTTCGGCGCGAATACGCGCTTCTTCTTTTGCCCAATTTTCCGGATTCCATATCTGAAATTTTCTACCTTTACCCACAAAGACGGCCGTATCCGTTATACCGGCGTGTTTCAAAAGTTTTTCACTCAAAACAATTCGTCCGGTGCTGTCAAACGGAAAACGCTTTGCATCGCCAAATATCAAATTGGTTAAATTGTCTTGCGTTTCCGAAAAAAAATCTGTGGAATTTTCTATTTCCGTTGCCAATTTGTCTAAAGTATCCTCTAAACATCCCTCTATGCAAGGCGCATTCAAACTACGATAACAAACTATTTCTGTTGATAATTCCTTAACAATTGCACGATAATCTGACGGCAAAGAGACGCGTCCTTTGGCGTCCACTTTGTTGCTTATGGTATCCATAAAGAGAAATATTTTTCTCATGTCAGATTCCTTTCGGGTTAATTCTTATTTATGGTATAACATGGTAATTTATGGGTTTCAATGGGATTTTTTAGTATTTTGTTAACTGTTCTATTTTTGTTCCAATAAATTATATGGATAAAAATAAAAGCCATCGAAAAAACAACCAGATAGCTTTAAAAAATTTTTTTTAAAATAATTCACATGGTAAAGTTTTATTAATTTTCCAGATTCCTTTTAAAAAGCAAAACCTCCCGTATCTTATAAATACGAAAGGTTTTTTACTTATATTTTAACGCAAACT
The DNA here is from genome assembly GCA_934254675.1 of uncultured Alphaproteobacteria bacterium. GTDB lineage: Bacteria > Pseudomonadota > Alphaproteobacteria > RF32 > CAG-239 > RUG410. The sequence continues at coordinate 16,311 of CAKQLP010000010.1, forward strand.
GTAATTCTTACAAAATTCCTTATAATTATCTTCTGTCAAATTATTCGGAAAGAACAGACAAGAAAAAACTGGCAAGCAACATAATTTCCACCACTCTTTATAATCAAGTTCATCACACAACTTTGTTTTAACAGTTGAAAGCATAGCCACATCTGCAGCATACAGAGCCACAATTTCCATAACTTTCATAATGCAATAATCCAACAAAACACTGGGCATTGCAGCACAAAAAGCGCACTGTTCTAAATCAAACGCCACCTCTTTATAGTAAGGATGATTATCTATGCAAGAATCCTTATAAGACCTAGCTGTCTGAAGTCTTGTGCTAATGTTACTGATAAGCTGTTGAACATCGCTTCCCGCGAATCTATCTACTGCCTCAGAACACTCTTTTGACACATCATACAACACATGCCTTTCATAGATTCGCACGGCAATTTGAAACAATCTTACCAATACATCAAAGTTCCTTTGCTTTGTGTTTTCACGATTAGCAAAATACAAAGCTAAAAGCGGAGCTCTGGCGCAAATAGGTAAAGACAAAATAACACTCTCAAAATTAGCATACAGCGCATAGTAGGCATTTCTGTAATACTCATCAATCAGCGGCAACAGCTTTGCATAAGCGTTGTCTTTCGGAAAAAGATTAACCTGTCTCATAAAAAAATAATTTAAAATGTTAATAATAAAAAAGTAATGTCTTTATAACAAAATTCAGCAATTTTGTCAACTCTTCAACATAGTGAACTCAAACCACTGTTAACTTAAATTTAATTTATTTATCCTATATTTTCTATACTTTATAAAAAGAGGAAAGAAAGATGAAAAATAAGCAATCAAAAGGTCTCTCTCTCTCTCTGTAAATCCTAAACATTTGATTTCAGAGCGTTTTAAAGCTTCCACACATGGTTTTTGCCATTTTTTGAAAAAATTTGAGTCAGGGCGGAATCCCCTATTCTCCGTCATTCTCGAATTTATTCCGAGAATCCATGCCAAACACTCTTCTGTGGATACTCGGGTCAAGCCCGAGTATGACAGAGAACAGAGTCTTATCAAGGGTTTGATGTTGTGTGTCAATGCGCCGCACTTTTGGAACGACGTGTACAAAAGAGGTACACGAGTGAGAAAAACGCAAGTAGTGACCAGACAGACAAATGAATGTATTGAAACCGCGGAGAGTGGTGTAGATAAAGTGGTTTCTAGCTGCGAGAAAAATCCTAATGTACATAAGACGTACATGAATTTTTTGAGACAGCGTAAAACCGCTTTAGATGCGCCGCTACACGCGGTTTCCTCTGGACGACTTCTTCCGCAATGTGCACCAGATGCGACGGGATTTTTAAGCGACGTGTACAAAAGAAGTACACGAGCGCGAAAATTCCTAGTAGATGGCGTGCAGTGCGGAAGAAGCATGATTGAAATGCTCGGCGTCCTCGCCATTATTGGTGTGTTGAGCGTTGGTGGTATTCAAGGCTATACAAAAGCTATGCGCGAATATCGTTCTAATCAGCAAAAACAACAGCTTTCTCAAGTATTCAGCACTGTCATTTCATTAAAAAACTCTATCGGCGACTATCCTCAAACTTTTGACAATATAACCTACATTTTAGACGCACTCAACGAAATTCCAGACGGCTTTAGTTATAAAAATCAGAGGTTACACGACGATTATGGAAATATCATATTGTTGCGTCATGGTTTACAAACATGGACAAATGAAGATGGATCCTCTGGATCTGCTTATTATTACTTATTAACTCTGCAATTTTCCGGTAACGGCTTCCTTTTTTCTCCTGATGGTGAAGATTTTTGCCGCAACGCCTTATTGACAGTTCAAGCTTTTAGAAATGATATAAAATCAATAAACCTTCTAATTACAACTCAATCATCTAAAGTCAGTGACAGCAAACCTTTAGGCGGTAAAAATCTTGATGAGGCAATTTCCTCTCCCGTCAAAATCCAGCAGACCTGCCAATTTTGCAAATCGTCCACATCCCTTTGCAATCTTAACATCGTTATTAATAAATGAAAGAGAAAATTCTTAGTCCTTCTCCTTCATTAAAACTACAAGCGTTTCCAAGTTGTACCCTGCGCGCCATCTTCCAACACAATGCCTTTTTCTTTTAATTCATTGCGAATGGCATCAGCCGTTGCCCAATCTTTATTCTTTTTAGCTTCGGCACGTTTGGCTATCAACGTTTCAATTTCAGAATTGTCGTCATCTGCGCCCTTAAACCAACTTTCAGCATCGTTATACAACAATCCCAACATATAAGCGTTTGCCAATAACTCGGATTTATATTTTGAGCGTTCTTCAATTGTTTCCGCTTTGTTTAAGTTACTTAACGTTTCATGCAAATAAGAAAGAGCCAACGGCGTATTAAGGTCATCGGCCAAAGCGTTGATAAGTTTTTCACTTGGCGCAACTTTTTCCGCCGGAACATCGGCGTTTTTCAAAAGAGCGTTATAGAACTTGTCTAAAATGTTTTTAGCCTGCTCCAAACCTTCAAACGTAAAGTTAAACGGCTGATGATAATGAGTGGTTAAAAACAGCAAACGTAACGCTTCGGCCGGATATTTAGCCAATATTTCATCAACAGTGTAAAAATTTCCTAAAGACTTAGACATCTTTACGCCATTAATCATTAACATTCCGGTATGCACCCAATAATGGGCAAAATGCGTTCCCGGGTAGGCACAGCACGATTGCGCGCACTCATTTTCGTGGTGGGGAAAAATCAAATCAGAACCGCCGCCGTGAATATCAAAATCATTGCCTAAAAGCTTTGAACTCATGGCCGAACATTCCAAATGCCACCCCGGACGACCATAACCCCACGGACTGTTCCACCCCGGTTGATCCGCGTCTGATGGCTTCCATAAAATAAAATCGGCCGGATTCTTTTTATAGCTTGCAACTTCAATCCGCGCGCCGGCGACCATTTCTTTCATTGAGCGACCGGACAAAAAACCATAATTAGGCATAGAATCAACATCAAACAAAACCTGATTTTCGGCAATATAAGCGTGACCATTTTGCAAGAGTAATTCCACCAATTTAATCATTTCCGGAATATATTCCGTGGCTCTCGGACGATAATTAGGTGACAAAACATTCAGTTTTTTCATATCGTCCAAATACCAATTATAGGTCTGTTCGGTAATTTCACGAATCGATTTACCGGTTTCTTTGTGCTTGTTTAAAATTTTATCATCCACATCGGTAATGTTGGAAACATAGGTAACGTGCTCTTGACCATAAACATAGCACAAAAGACGATATAGCACATCGTAAACAACCGGAGTTTTGGCGTTTCCCAAGTGGGCTTTGTCATAAACAGTCGGACCACAGACATACATTCGCACATTAGAAGCGTCAATCGGAACAAATTCTTCTTTGCGCTGCTTTAAGGTGTTATGCAAATATATATTGGTCATAGTTTCCTCCTGTTTTCACTTTAAGCTTTTTGCCCCAACAAACGTTGTTTTGCCTTTGAATAACCAATCAGCGGCAATAAAATTTTGAGTTCTGGACCATCATCAAGCGCGGTTAAAGCTTTGCGCAAAGGATGAAACAACTCGCGGCCTTTTTTACCGCTTTGAGCTTTCAGCGCGGCAAGCCATTCGTTGAAAGTGTTTGCGGTCCAAGGTTCGGTCGGCAATAATTCCGCGGCCAAATCAGTCAGGTTTTTATCTTCAATAATCGGCAAAACTTCTTTGTGACAGATATTTTCCCAAACCTTAATATCGTCAACAACGGTCAAGTTGGCGCGCACATCGTTCCAAAATGTTTCATCGGCGTCAATGCGGTCTTTTACCAAAGAATAAGGCATTGAACGAACCACTTTGGTGTTAAAGTGCTTTAATTCTTCTTCATCAAATTTTGGCTGAGAGCGTCCCAATTTGCCAAAGTCCAATGATTCTGCCAACTCGTCTAATGAATAATATGGTTCAATAGCGTCTGAAGTGCCAAGTTTGGCCAAAAACGCGCAAATAGCCATAGGTTCCACGCCCTCAGCCTTCAATTCACGCACACCTAAACTGCCCAAACGTTTGGATAATTTTCCTTCTGTACCGGTTAAAAGCGGCAAGTGGGCAAAAGTCGGAACTTTACCACCGATAGCTTCAAACATTTGAATCTGTGACGCGGTATTGGTTGTATGGTCTTCACCGCGAACAATATGAGTAATGCCAAAGTCGCTATCATCAATGCAAGAAGGCAAGTGATATAAATAGCTGCCATCCTCGCGAATAATAATCGGGTCACTGAGTTTTTCCGCCTCATAACGGCAATGGCCGCGCACAATGTCATCCCATTCAATCACGCCATCAAGCAATTTAAAACGATAGTGCGGTTTACGACCTTCCGCCTTGAATTTGGCTAAATCTTCGTCAGTATAACGCAAAGCCTGACGATCATAAACCGGAGCCAAACCTTTAGCCATGGCGCGTTTACGTTTAATTTCAAGTTCTTCCGGAGTTTCGTAGCAAGCATAAATACGACCTTCCGCCATCAAACGCTCTTTCACCTCATTATAACGATCAAAACGCGCTGACTGACGAGCCTCCTCACACCAATTAAACCCAAGCCAAATCAAACTTTCCCGCATGGCGTCTTCATATTCTTTTTTTGAACGAAGACTATCCGTATCATCAATTCTCAGCATAAATTTTCCGCCGAGTTTTTTAGCCAGAAGCCAGTTAAACAAAGCTGTTCTGGTGTTGCCAATATGCATAAAGCCGGTAGGGCTTGGAGCAAATCTTACTTTTATTTCAGACATTTATTTTCCTATATTTTTGCGCAAATTATTAAAATCTTTGCGTATAATATAGAGATTGCCCTTTGATTTCAACATTAAAATGCAGAGTTTTCCAGATTTTGTTCATTTTTTTGTTCATTGTCTTTGGTAATTGTTTCCAAATCTTCCAAAAACCAATCTAATTCTTCATCATTGTCTTCATAAATCATTTTATAAAATCGGTTGCGCATAGCCACAAGTAAACTGCTTTCACCTATTTTTAAATCTTTGACTTGTATTTGCCCGTTATTTTTGGTTAAAGAAAACAAAACATTAAACCCGCTTTCATTCTTTGTATCAGTAGAATTCATTATTTTTTTTAATTTAATCAAACACCATACATCAGCCCCTGTTTTTGTCGGTAAAACCTTTTGCACCTTAAAACCTATACTATCACTTCCAAAATCCAAAGGATAACTTTTATATATGCTGCTCATATATCTCTTGAATAACGGAACATATTTTTGTTGTTGCGCCATGGTCATTTTTTTCCAATATTTTCCACAAACAAACTTTGCCGCATTATCCAAATCTATATCTTTATAAAAAATGGCGTCCAGTTCTTTATATTTTCGTTCCAAATTTTTGTCAGCCAATATGCGCAAAATTTGTTCTCCTTTGCTATTTGCCCACTTTTCGGCATCGCTCGGATTAATTTTTTCCGCCGCAAAACAAGCATAAGAACTAACAAAACTCAAAAAGAGTATAATAAGTAACAAAAAATATTTTCTTTTCATTTCAAATCCTATAAACTAATCTTGATATAGAATATATTAGCATAAAATGGTTAAAAAGATGAAAATATTTTTTGCACTCGGCATAATAGCAACAAGTTTAACAATTACATCGGCTCAGGCACAAGTTCGTTCCGATTATATAGAAACAATTCCGTATCCGCGGCAAGAAATTCATCATCCTTATGCGCCGCAAGTTCAACCGCAAAAAAGTCCCATTGAGCAAATGGTATGGAACAATAAAGTCCGTTGTGGCAGCGACTTAAGTGTAAAATCTTATGCTTATAAAGAAGACGGGGTCTGGAACGGCATCGACGCCGATTTATGCCGCATTCTTGCTCAAGCAATTCTTGGAGACAACAAAAAAATTCAGATGGTCAATGTTTCACAAAAAAATATGACAAGAGCGTTTAACGAAGACCGAATAGACGTTATGCTCAGCGGCGGTGCTTATTCAGCCCAAACAGAAACATCCGGTCAAGCTTTGAGTGCGGGCTTTTTATATTATGATCATCAAATGCTTATGGTTCACGAAGATGATTCTGAAAACCTAAATGATTATAACGGTAAAAAAATTTGTTTATCCACAGATTCTGATTACTACAAAAATTTTGACGACTACAATTTACGCCACAATTTAGGGCTCACTTATTTAACTTTTGGCACTCTAAAAGAAGCAAAAGAAGCATTTATGCTTAATCGTTGTCAAATGATGACCGCCAGCGGCTTGATGCTAAATGGCATTTTAAAAGATTTATCCGGCGCCAAAGCTAAAATTCTTCCGCAACAAATTGCCATACACCCTGTTTATGCTTACGTCAAAAAAGATAACAATGAGTTGCGTTTAGCCTTGAAATGGATATTCAATGCTCTGTTTTTAGCCGAAAGATATAATATTAATGCCCAAAATCTAAATTTTTACGCCTCTAACGACAATCCGGAAATTCGCAATCTTCTTGGTGACGAGCCTCAAATGTGGGAAAATCTGAAATTAAAACCTCGTTGGCTAAAAGAAACCATATCTTTATTTGGAAACTATAAAGATATTTACGATAAAAACTTAGGAGAAGATTCTGATTATAACTTAAAAAGGAGCGAAGGGCGCCTTGTTAAAGACGGCGGAACCATTTACCCAATACCCTTTATATAAAAAAATTAAATTTAGCTGAAATAATGCTTGATTTTCATATCAGATGCGTGTATCAATGAGCAGTCAGGTTATAATGCCTGTTAATTTATAGGGGTATAGCTCAGTTGGTAGAGCATCGGTCTCCAAAACCGAGTGTCGTGAGTTCGAATCTTACTGCCCCTGCCATAAAACAGCCGCCGCTTAGGCGGTTTTTTTTGGCATTTGGGGCGGTTGATGAGAACTCACGAGAAAGTGGTTCGACCGCAAACGAAAGGCGGACACCAGAACGCCGGTGAGCGTAAGCGAATGAGCGCTGTGGCGGCGGAGCCAATCTTACTGCCCCTGCCATAAAACAGCCGCCGCTTAGGCGGTTTTTTTTGTGGCATTTGGGGCGATTGATAAGGGCTCACGGGCTCATCGTCAAAGTTGGAGGCAGAGTAAAAAAGTTATAAAAAAATCATTCATCAATTCGTTTGTTTTTCATCATAAATAAGTTAAGCACATAAAACTCTAATTCGCAATCGATAATTTTCAAAATTTCTAAAACCATACGCTCGTCGTTGGATTAGTTTCATCTTTCTATGAAATCCCTCTGTTATCCCATTACTTCTCGTAAATCTGAACATTCTTCCAATTTCTTCTTGCTAATTTTCTATTGTAATGGACCATGAAGTATGGTATTGCATAGATGGTTTACCAAATCGAAATTTTTATAAAGAGCTGATCCAAAAAGCAGGCGCTGAAACGGAACTTGTCTATATGAAAGCCAGTAAGGAGCTTTTGCAAAAAAGACTATATAAAAGAAATCAGGTCTTAAATGCCAATTCGCCGTTTGTGATAACAGATGAAATATTGGAACATCATTATCACGCATTTCAGGAGCCATGGGGCGAAGGAGAAAAAGATTATGTAATGACATGGCAACACAAATAGAAATTCAAGTTTGGAGAATTGAGAAAATCGAAATTTATAAAGGAGAATATTGATGAATCTATTTTTATGTTCGCACTTTTCAAGTGTAGGAAGTCTGATAAAGGAAGAAATTGAAAATAAGAAAGTCGCATTTATTCCAACAGCTTCACTGCGTGAAGGCTACACCGGTTATGTCGGCTCGGCTCGAAAATTATTCAAAAAGTTGGGAGCAATCGTAACTGAAATTGATATTTCAACGGAGGCTTATTCAACGATACAGTCTGTTTTTGAAGAAGCAGATGTGATATATTTTACCGGCGGAAATTCTTTCTTTCTTATGGACCAGCTCCGTAAAACGGGAACTGATGGGCTGCTGAAAAAGGAATTGGCAAATGGAAAATTGATGATCGGCGAGTCGGCAGGCGCAATTATATGCGCTCCAAGCATCCAATATATCGAGCAAATGGATGAAAAGCCGGAGGACTACTCACAAGAAGATGATGCAGGGCTTGATTTGATTGATTTCTATGTTCTTCCGCATTATCTTACAGCACCATTTAAGAAAGTTACCGAGAAAATAATGACTGAGTTTTCGGATTTGAATCTATGCCCAATTAACAACCGTCAGGGAATTGTAATTGATGGTGAAGATTCAAAGGTTATTTGCAAAGACTAATTTGAAAATTCCAGGTTGTCAGATTGTAAAGGCAGAATCATGGACTGACGATTGATGTTGAGCCGGTGTATGGCGGTGCAAGCTATCTGGAGAAGCAGGATTTTATCATCATGAATCAGAAGAAAAGCATTGAGGAAAAACAGGCTGTTCTTGATGGTCTTGTGATGAAGATAGAGGACGTAAACGCAGTCATTGAAAAAGCAAATTATATTGATGGTGGCAATTTCAAGGCGAGAATAGGAAACACTACCTACCTTGTCGGGGTGTTCTTCAACAAAGCAAAAAAGGTAACAATAGAGGACAGAATGAAGAATTTAATCTGTCAGGAAGTGACAGCAGGCAATTTCTAAGGCTGTACACCACAAAAACAACTCATTTTTTAATTAATTATCATTCTCTGTATTGACAAAACGCTTCCTAACAGCAGCATCTTTTCTGATTTTATTGAAATTTGACACAATTCCTTTAGCAGAGCAATCGTTGTTATAACGAGATGATGCTTTTGTTGATGTTGATAATTTTTTAGGCATTTAAATCTACTTTTTTAATAGTTAAACATAATGATATCGCTATCAATTATTATATAGGTAAACAGTCTCTATAAAAGCAATAGTTGTGTAAAATATTTTTTTATCTTTTCAACAGTCCGTGGATTGCGCTATGTGCCCTGCCATAAAAAAATTTTAAAAAAATCGCAAAAGTAAAATTTGTCAATTACATATTTTTTCAACTTGCATTATTTTAGCCTGACAAACTACAAATATATTGTTGACAGACAAAAAATTATTTAATATGTTAGCGGCAATGGGTTAGAGCATAGAAATATGCTCTGTCAATTTAATTAGAAAAGGTTTAAAATGAGTATTAGTCCAATACAGTTTCTGCGCCAAGTTAAGCAGGAAGTAAAAAAAGTTACATGGCCGACAAAAAAAGAAGTAGTTCCTTCTTGTGCTATGGTTGTCACCTTAGTCGCTATTGCCACAGTATTTTTCTTTATTGTTGATGCTGTTTTGGCTTGGGGTGTAGATAAAATTTTGATGTTAGGATAGGAGTTTAACAAATGACCGCTCGCTGGTATGTTGTCAATGTTTATTCGGGTTCAGAAAAAAAAGTGGCTGAATCTTTGAGAGAACAAGCAACTTTGAAAAAGATGGACGATAAAATCCTTGAAGTTTTTGTGCCGACTGAAAATGTGGTAGAAATTCGCAAAGGCGCAAAAGTAAATGCTGAACATAAGTTTTTTCCGGGATATATTTTGGTAAAAATGGAATTGACTGATGAAACATGGTTGGTTGTGAAAAACACACCGCGTGTTAGTGGATTTTTGGGAAGCAGAAATAAACCTCAACCAATCAGCGATGCCGAAGTTCAAAAAATTATGAATCAGGTGCAAGAAGGCTTAGAACGTCCTCAAACCAACATAAACTTTGAAACAGGAGAACAAATTCGTGTCATTGACGGTCCGTTTGCTTCTTTTGTTGGCATTGTTGAAGACATTGACACAGAAAAGAACCGCTTAAAAGTTTCCGTGTCTATTTTTGGTCGTTATACACCTGTTGAACTTGAATTTTCACAAGTTGAAAAGATATAAAAGTCTTAAAATCTTTTTCTTTCCTCAAACACCGCTTTAGAGCGGTGTTTTTTGTCAAACTACTTGTATTTTCAAAAAATCATGATATACTAATATTGATTAAAAAATTATTTTGGAAGCCTTTTATCGTAATTATTATCGCGAAAAAACAAAGCTTCCTATTACTCACTTAAATTTTTATTTGATTATGAAGAAGTTCTTGTTTTTTGCAATCATGCTTTTTATGGGTGTTTTTGCTAATGCGCAATCTTTTTCCGATATTGATGCCGTAAAAAAAGCAAACAACGCTTTTTTTGCCATTGATACAAACGGAAAGCAGATAGGCATTTCCTACTTTGAGTATCTTACACTTAAAGAAGAAGGTGTTAAAAACTTTGTTATCGTTCGCTATGCGGGTGTTTCAGAAGACAAATCTTTTGAAATTGTCATTCCAAACACAAGCTATACAACCGAACTATTGGTTGTCGATTCGATAACAACGTTGGTTGATGGTTTTATTGTTAATTTTAGCAATCAGACCACCTACAAAACCCAAAATAAAAATTGGGTAAAAGTTTTGGCTGGGCAAAAAGTGCTTCATACTATTATTCAAGATTCCCAAAGAAACTTTGAAAAATATGAAACGCTTGTTGCTGAACCATCAAACTTTGTGGCTCATCAGGGTTTAGGCACTCAAAAAAGACCTTCTTTTGTGGAAAGAGCAAAAGAAAAGGTTGAACAAGCCGTTGATGAATTTATTTCACCAACAGTCCCCAGAAAAGGCCAAATATCTAAACTTCAGGGAGGTCTAACAATCATCTCTGAATAATAAAAAAACACCTGATTTTTTGTAAAGAAAATCAGGTGTTTTTTTATTATTGCTTTATTCAACGGTCACTGATTTTGCCAAATTACGCGGCTGATCAATTTCTCGACCTAACAAATCAGAAACATAATAGGCAAACATCTGCATCGGTAAAGCCGTTAAAATTGGCGATAAATCTTCCGAAACACTCGGAATTGAAATAACATCATCAAATACAGACTCCAACTCCTGACGAGGAGCGCTGCTAACTGCAATCATCTTGGCATTCCGCGCCTTTGCCTCTTCACAATTTGACAGTGTTTTGGCATATGATTGCCCTCCCGGAATGAGAACTGCGACCACCGGCATATTCTCGTCCAATAAAGCTATCGGTCCATGCTTCAATTCACCGGCAATATAAGCATTTGCATTTACATAGCTGATTTCTTTTAACTTTAGCGCCCCCTCAAAAGCCGTCGCCGTATTAATTCCACGGGCAATGTAAATCAAACTTTTCTTATTGTAATATTTTTGAGCACATTCTTTTATTGACGATGAATTACTCAAGATTTCTTCCATTTTTGCCGGAAGCGTCTTTAATTCTGTTTTAATTTGAACAAGCTTTTCATTGTCTAATGTTCCTTTTGCTTCAGCCAATCCTAAAGCCAATAAATACAAGGACATAAGCTGTGCCGTATATGATTTTGTTGCCGCAACGCTCACCTCAATACCGGCATTTAGCGGCACAACCAAATCAGAAGTGCGGACAATGCTGGAATCCGGCCGATTTGTAATCACCAGTGTTGTCGCATTATGTTCTTTAGCTCTTTTCAACGCTGTGATTGTGTCAATTGTTTCACCGGATTGAGAGATGCCAATAACCAATGTGTCTTTGTCTGTTGTGTTATAGTGATAAATATATTCGCTTGCCGCTTCAATACTCACAGGCAAATGTAACCATTCTTCCATAACATATTTTGCAACCATTGCCGCATGCAATGATGTGCCGCAAGCCACGATTTCTATTTTTTTAACTTTTGCGGCCAACTCATTTAAATTAATATTATCAAAAACAACAGAAGAATTGCTATCTTTTAAATGAGCTTGCAAATTATGGCGGACAATATCCGGCTGCTCATTAATTTCTTTCAACATAAAATGCTTATATCCACGTTTAGAAATTGCCATGGCTTCAAAATTTAAAGGTTCGGCTTTTTTGCACACAATCAAACCATTTAAATTTTTGACAATAACTTTATCTTTGCGAATAAGAGCCATTTCATTATCATCTAAATAAATCATTTTTTGTGCTTTACCGATAATAGCCGGAACATCGCTTGCCACAAAATTTTCACCGTTACCCAAACCAATAACTAATGGAGCATTTTTACGAACGGCAATAATTTCATCCGGATAATCTTTATGCATAATACAAAAAGCAAAGGCCCCTTTGAGTTGTTTAACCGCTGAAACAACGGCTTGTTCTAAATTTCCAATTTTATGCAATTCTCTGGCTATTAAATGAACTGCCACTTCCGTATCTGTTTCAGAAACAAAGACAAATCCTTCTTTTTCTAATTCTTCTTTTAATTCTTTATAATTTTCAATAATTCCATTATGAACCAAAACCAATTTTCCGTTATCTGAAAGATGTGGGTGAGCATTTTCTTCATTTGCTTTTCCGTGCGTTGCCCAACGAATATGACCAATGCCCACATTGGCATCATTAAGCGTATTCAACGAATTATGAACTTTATTGAAAAGATTTATAATTTTACCGGAACTTTTAATCACATCAATTTTTTTATTTTCATTCAATGCTATTCCGGCTGAATCATAACCGCGATATTCCAAATTTTTCAAACCATCCAATAAAATATCCGCCGCGGCATTGCCGCCAACATAACCAATGATTCCACACATATATTTTCTCCTATTTATTATTCAGCCGCCAATAGTTCGGCTTCATGTACAAGATTTAATCTCTCTAATGTTTTTAAAATGTTAGCCTTATTTCTTTTTCTCACAGGATGAATCGGGCATCCGGCGTAAACCGTCCAAGGCTCAAAATGGTAATGTGGTGGCACAAAGCTCAAAGCGCCAATTGTAACACCTTCCGGAATATGGTTATTCGGCATAATCACTGAATTCGCACCAACACCGGTAAATTTTCCCAAAGTCACATTGCCTTGAATTTCCCGAACGCCTTCAACCGAGTGGGTTACCAATTCATTCACATAATCATTGCTCGAAAGCCAGATACGCACACCGGCCGATAAAGACGAATAGCTACCCATGGTAAATTTGTATTTGCCATCACCGCCGGCAATATATGTCCCCGGAGCAATTTCACAATCGTCACCAATTTCACACGCCGACGAAATACGGCAAAAATCAGCGATTCTAACATTATTGCCGGCCTTTATAAGATCTGGCTTTTTTATAATCACATAATCACCCAATACAAAATTTTTTCCTGTTTGCATATTTTTTCTCCTTAATAAGGATTATTTGACAAAGAAAAACGCCAAAATGCAAATCACTTATCATTTAAATTTGTTACAATTAATTTTTTTATTGCCAAATAAACAAAATATGATATATTTATAAAGTTTTGATATTATTTTTTAACTATTAATTTTTTTTGGACAATGGACACTAAAAAAATTGCCAAGAGCTCAAAGGAAGTTGTTAAGGACATGTTTAATTTCATGCGTCGTCCCATTGCCGCCGGCATTCACGCTATTGACCGCGCCGCTTTGGACATTCCCAACACTTACAGCTGTACTGAAGACAAGTACCCGTTCTAATTTTAGAACAAAAGAAGAAAGACCGACTTTAATAAAGCCGGTCTTTGGTGTTTTTAAATATTTTTAACAATTTCTTCCGTAATCTGCTTAGCGTCTCCAAACAACATTAAAGTGTTCGGCGCATAAAACAGAGGATTGTCAACGCCTGAATACCCGGCAGCCAAAGAACGTTTTACAAAAAAGACCATTTTAGCTTTTTCCACATCCAATACCGGCATACCGTATAACGGAGAACTTTCATCCGTCTTAGCCAAAGGATTTGTCACATCATTAGCCCCAATGACATAGACAACGTCAGCTGAAGCAAATTGTTGATTTATGTCTTCCAATGAAAAAACTTTTTCATTGGGAATACGAGCTTCTGCCAGCAGTACATTCATGTGACCAGGCATACGTCCGGCAACAGGATGAATAGCAAATTTAACATCAACCTGATATTTATCTATCAAAATATCGGTCAAATTTTTCAATGCCAACTGCGCCTGAGCCGCCGCCATACCAAAACCTGGAACAATAATCACTTTATGCGCATTACTCATTAAAAAAGCCGCCTCTTCAGGAGAACTCCGCTTAATCATCCCTTTTACAGCAACGTCTTGATTAATATTTTTGGAATTAGACCATAAAATATTTAACAGAGACCGATTCATTGACTTGCTCATAACATAAGACAAAATTGTTCCGCTCGCGCCAACCAAAGCACCTGTAATAATTAAAAGCAAATCACCCAAAAACAAACCGACCAAAACTTCTGCCCATCCGGAAAATGAATTCAGCAAAGAAATAATTACAGGCATATCGGCGCCGCCTATCGGCATAGTGAAAGCGATACCCAATAATAAGGCTAAAACAGCAATTCCCCAAAATCCGCTTCCGTCATAAATATACATTCCCAGATTCATACATAGTAACAAGCCTAAAATTAATGTTCCCCATTTTAAAGAAGGAATATTTCTTTTCAAAACCCCGTCTAATTTAGCATAAGCGACCATAGAACCGCTGAACGTGGTTGTTCCCAAAATAAAACAGAACAGCATAATTGTTTGATTTTGTGTATAATGAATTTCACTTAATACAATCAATGCCGACGCTAAGCCGCCGACACCATTCAACAGCGCCACCATCTGAGGTAACGAAGACAGCTTAATTTTCAAAGCCAGCACCCACCCAAAACAACCACCGAATAAAATTGTTAAAACAACCCATATCGAGAATGGCCCCCAATTAACTGCCAGACATGTAATCAAAGCCAAAGCCATTGAAGCAAACGCTAAACGATAACCAGTCCCCACACGGCTTGGCGAAGACAAACAATCAACAGCGACAACCAATAAAAAAGCGCTACATAAATATATAAGAGAACTAATCATTAGTCGTTTTCTCCTTTTTCTTGAACAACACAAGCATCCGAATCGTGACAACCAAACCACCGATTAAATTAAGCGAAGCCAAAAACAAAGCCAACAAACCGATAACTAATTGAAATGAACTTTCCGCATTTGACACAATTTGAATTGCCCCCAAAACAATCAACCCGCTAATAGCATTTGTGGCGCTCATTAATGGAGCATGTAAAGAAGGTGAAACCCGCCAAACTGTAAAATAACCTAAAAAGACAGATAAAATTAATATTGCCAGCAAATCTTCATTCATTATTTTTTCCCCTCGCCATTTTCTTGAGAAATCAAGAGTGCCGACCAAACCTCTTTGTCTTGCACCAACATATCCCAACGCAACAATAAATTATACATATTGCGAGAATGTAGAAAGCTTGCCGAATAAGCCACATCCGCCGCCAAATGAGAATCCGCCAATAATTTATAGTGCCCGTTATCCAACAAACGTCCGGAGATAGCCCCTTCTACATTTCCGGAAGCCATATCCAGCACCACGGCACCCTTCGGCAAACGCTGTAGCTGAGCGGCGTTTATTAATTCCGGAACTTTTTCTTCAATCAAACCTACTGCGGTGATTACAATACCGCACTCAGGTAAAACCTTATTAATATTCTCCGGAGTCGCTTCAATAAATTGCGCACCCAAAGATTTTACTTGCTCTACTGTTTCTTTCCGCACGTCTGAAGCAAACACCTGCGCACCCATACGCTGTAATGTTGCGACAGCTTGCAATCCCGCAACCCCGGCGCCGATGACCAAAGCTTTTACCGGAGGCAAAACGCCGGCGGCGGTCATCATCAGCGGCACACTTTGCGTGGACATATCCATAGCGACCAATGCCGCTTTATAGCCGGCCAAATTATGCTGGGACGACAATGTGTCAATATCCTGAACCCGAGACAAACGCGGAACACGCTCAATTGCCAGCGCATTAATTTTATATTTTTCCCATATTTTTAAACGTTCGGGCTTTTTATAACTTTCAAAATTAGCCACAATCCACAGTCCCTCATGCAAAAAGCCGTATTCCTCTTCCTGTGGCGCCCAAATTTTAATTACAAGCTCCGACTTTGCATACACCGCCTCAGCGTTTCGCAACTGCTGAGCGCCTGCATCAATATACTGATTATCAAAATAACCGGCGCGTTCACCGCAACCGTTTTCAAAACAAACCTGATGTCCCAAAGCTATAAGCTGTTTTACCGTTTGCGGTATAACAGCCACTCTATATTCCCAAGCCGGACGTTCTTTTACAAATCCTATAATCATTTCATCCTCACAAAATGCTTGCATTACAGGCTCATTACTTTTATATAATAAGCAAATCTAAAAAGCAAAGGAAATATAGCCAAATGGTTAGGTTATGGGATTTATACATTATTTTCTTTAAAATGGGCATATTCACATTTGGCGGCGGATACGCCATGCTGCCGATATTAAAAAGCGAAGCTGTTGAAAAAAGAAAATGGATAAGCGAGGAAGAACTCTTGAATTATTACTCCATCGGACAATGCACGCCTGGGATTATTGCCGTTAACGCCGCTTCTTTTATCGGTTGCAAGTTACGCGGTTTTTGGGGAATGATAAGCGCGACGCTCGGTGTTATTTCCCCTTCTATTGTCATTATTTTGCTGGTAGCCATGCTTTTACGACAATATATGGACAACCAATATGTGCAATGGGCGTTTGACGGCATCCGCGTCAGTGTTATCGCCCTCATTATCGACACGGTTTGGAGTATGTGGAAAAAGGGAATTTGCCATATAAGAGATTATATTGTTTTTGGTTTAGCCGCTGTTTTACTGCTATTTTTCAATTTATCGGCTGTGGTTATTGTCATTTTAGCGGCGTTTGGAGCTTTTATTCCGAACTTTAAAAGGAAAAAACAATGACCTATTTAATTCTAGCATTTGAATTTTTTAAAATTGGCTTATTTGCTGTTGGCGGCGGCTTAGTAACCGTTCCGTTTTTATATGATTTAACCGAACAATACAACTGGTTTACGGCAAAAGAACTGACTGACATGATAGCCGTTTCACAATCCACGCCGGGGCCGGTCGGCATCAACATGGCAACTTACGCCGGTTATAAGGCGGCTGGCGTGTTTGGAAGCTTATGGGCGACTTTGAGCCTTGTTACGCCGTCGGTTATTGTGGTCTATCTCATTTCTAAGATTTTGACTAAATGGAAAGATAATCCAAAGGTTAACCAAGTTCTCAACGGTATTCGTCCGGCGGTTTTAGCGCTGATTTTATTTGCCGGATGGGACATAGCCAAAGAATCAATCGTCAATTGGCAAACGGCGTGTTTGCTGGCGGTATTGGTTATGACTATGCGGTTTTATAAAAAAAGCGCTATTTTTTACATTATTATTTCTGCCGTTACGGGATTGCTGTTACACATCTAGCGGCTTGAAAATTTTATATGCGCGAATAACTTATGCCAATAAACAAGGAGGAAAAAATGACGGAGCAAGATACGGTTTACGATGTGGTGGGCATTGGCAATGCCATTGTCGATGTTTTAGCCAAAGTGGGAGACACTTTTTTAAAAGAACGGAACTTAACAAAAGGCTGTATGACTTTGGTTGAGGCCGCAGACGCCGGAAAGATTTATAACGATATTATTCCGGAGCGTGAAGTTTCAGGCGGTTCAGCGGCAAACACGGTCGCCGGCATGGCGTCGCTTGGCGCCGACTGCGCTTTTATCGGAAAAGTTCACGACGATGAATTGGGACAGGTGTTCAAACGAGACATCGGCGCCGCCGGTATTGACTGTTTCACCTCTCCATTGGAAGAAGGGCCTGCCACAGGTCGCAGTATTGTTCTGGTTACACCGGACGCGCAACGCTCTATGTTTACTTACCTTGGCGCTTCCCGCAAACTTTCAGTGGAAGATATTGATGAAAAACTCATCAGTGAATCAAAAATCACTTTTATTGAAGGGTATTTATGGGACGAACCGGCGGCGCACGAAGCGGTGATAAAGGCCTGTGAGCTGGCACATAAACACGGCAGAGAGGTTGCCTTTACAGTTTCCGACCGTTATTGCGTGTCGTCTCACCGCGACCACATGCTTGATTTAATTCAAAATCATGTGGATTTGTTGTTTGCCAACGAAATGGAATTAAAAACCTTATTTGAAACGGAAGACTTTCAAGCGGCGCTGGAAATGGTGAAACCAATGGTTAAAATTGCCGCTATCACCAGAGATTCCCGTGGTTCGGTTATTGTTAACGGCAGAGTTAAAATTTTTGTAGAAGCGGAGCCGGTCAGTCAGGATAGCGTTGTTGACTCGACAGGCGCCGGAGATTTATACGCCGCCGGATTTTTATTTGGATTGGTTAACAAACGCAGTTTAGGCACTTGCGCCATGATCGGCGGCATTGCCGCCTCGGAAATCATCAGCCACTACGGCGCCCGTCCGGAAGTATCTTTACGCGGTTACGTCCGCAACAAATTGCTGCAATACGGCAAAAGATTTTAACAATTAATTTGATAACAAAAAAGAGGTTGAATTTCTTCAACCTCTTTTTTGTTGGTAGGGATTATGGTTTAAGTATGGCTCCACTACCATCTCCTAATGAACAAGAATCCCTTCCGGGAAGTGGTTCAGCACAACCATAACAATTTTCGGATATTGTCATTACTCTAGGAGTTGGACACTTACAATTTGAGGCAGCTTCGGTTTTAGTACTAAAGCTACATTGAATTGTTGTACCGGTAGAACTAGAACCTTTAACTAATTTAACAGTTTTATTACCAATAGTTGCTGTTTTTTGTATATCATCCAATAATGATATACGACCATTTATTAGTGATGTATTTCTACTACTGCCTTGGTCTTGTTCCATGAATGTTACACCATCAACAATAATCGCTAAAGTTTCTGCATGATTAACTTTAGATCTATCACATTTTAAAGCACTGTAATCAAATCCCCCTGTAGCTGTACCTTTTGTATAGCAACATTTACTGCCATACAATGTATATATCGAACTATTTTCACTAATTTCCAAAGGATAATTATCTACCTTTAGATTTGGTTTTGTGCATGTTTGACAGAAATTATCAAATTTAAATTTTACAGTATGAGGTTTACCGTCACTAGCAGATACATTAAATTTCACTTTGTACGAATCTGAACCTTTACATCCGTCTAATGAGGTATTGTCATAATTAAAACTATTTTGTTCATAGTAAGTAATGGTAATCGTTACTGGATCAGTAGTGCCAGGATTAGGAATCAAACCTGGGCCACAAATATAACATTGATTACCTTCAGAATCGTATTTTCCTTCTGCTATTTGTTTTATTTTATTACATGTGTCATTAGCATCTATATAACGGGTTATAGATATAACATTGCCATTATTATAATCTGAACAAGACCATTTGCAATAATAGCATTGATTGTTGTTTGTATCTTTGACACCTTCAACAATGGTTTTTGTTCCCATAGCACAAGAGCCACTGTTATCTATATAGTTTTTGTTATTTTCTTTTCCTATCTGTTCACAAGTTTTAACTTCTTTCTTCACGCAAGTACCGCAAGGAGCGTCACTGGCGGTGACAGATTTATTTTCTGTAAAGGTGTTGGTTTTGGTATCGCAATCGGCTTTCGCAACCAAGTCTTGCTGTTTACAAGTTTTCAGCGTACAAGTACCGCACACGCCGTCCGAAGCTCTCACCGCTGGCTTGCTTGGTATAAAAGCAAGATTTTTCGAGGCGCAGCTTTTTTCTGTTTTTAAGAATTTGTCCGCACAATTTTTTTTGAGACATATTTGAGGGTTGGGGTCAAATCTGGAACCAATTGAGGAAACAATTTTATATTCACTGGTAGCCAAATCTTTCCTTACTTCGCATTTAAACGTTGGGCCAATCGGACATTTATCACATTTCCAGCAATGAGAATCTTTTGCTACGATTTCAATATATTCTTTGTCAGCACAGGTATAACATAAAAAGCAAGTACCGTCGCTGCCGGTTCTGCCGGTGTCTTGTCCACCCAAACTCGAGCAAGCGACCTGATATCTTGTGTTTATTTCCCAACAACGCTTTTTGTGGGTTTTATAGCACTTGTTGCCGTTGGCGTCAATAATTGTATCATCTACTGCTTCTGTTTCAGGATTATACGAGCTTTTATACTCGGAATCAATTTCAGAGCAAGATTTAGCAACGGCATAATAGCAAGTTGTGTCGTCAACTGTTTCCGACAAGCATTTATAACGGTTTATGTTGACGTGTTTTTCGCAATTCGCTTTGCTGTCATATTGACATTTACGATAATAGCAATCGTTATTCGGATAGCATATTTGAGAAGTCTTTTTCCCATTAGAGCACTTGTCTTCAGTATCATAACCGCCTTGGCTTTCGCAAGTAACAGTCATGTTGGTTATTTCTCCTTGACCGCAATCATCGGAGTCCGGCAAAAAACATACCCGCGCCGAAGCGGTTGTGACACACAGGCAATAACATGTAAATGTTAGGCTGAGTATTCTTAGATATTTTTTAATCATCGATTTTCCCCTAATTAAATTTACCCAATCTCAGACCTAACATTTTGTTTTAGCCTGATTTATCTTGATAAAAACTGTCCATAAAAAACGACCGTTTAAAATGGACACATTTTTCTACCGATTTTAGGATACCATAAAGTTTATTTTTTTGCAATAAACTATCGAAAATTCATTCATTTATTCATAAAAATGTAACAATTCTCCATTTCAAAAATTCTTTCATTTGACTGTCCCTAAAAAACGGTCGTTTTTTAGGGACAGTTTAAACCGTGAAATAGCCTGATTTCCTGCGACACAGGACAGTGTTAAAATATGAAAAAACAACAACATTTAGGAGACTAAAAATGATAAAACGATGTTTAATTTTATTGCTGACAGTCCTGTGTTTGGGAGCATCTAACGTCTCGGCGCGGGTGTGTTTTTTGCCGGACTCCGATGATTGCGGTCAAGGAGAAATAACCAACATGACTGTTACTTGCGAAAGTCAAGGCGGTTATGATACTGAAGACAAGTGCTCTAATGGGAAAAAGACTTCTCAAATATGCTATCCGAATAACGATTGCTATTATCGCAAATGTCAATATGACAGCAAAGCGAATTGCGAAAAACATGTCAACATAAACCGCTATAAATGCTTGTCGGAGACAGTTGACGACACAACTTGCTATTATGCCGTTGCTAAATCTTGCTCTGAAATTGATTCCGAGTATAAAAGTTCGTATTATCCTAAAAGAGAAGTAGTAGATGATACAATTATTGACGCCAACGGCCACAAGTGCTATAAAACCCACAAAAAGCGTTGTGATGAAATAAACACAAACTATCGGGTCGCTTGCCCGAGTTTGGGTGGACGAAACACCGGCGTAACCGGCAGCGACGGCGCTTGCTTGATATGCTATACCTGTGCTGACAAAGGTTATAATGAAATAGGCTTGAAAAACCTTAATTGCTGGGATTGTGAAAAATGTCCGATTGGCTTAACGTTTAAATGTTCTGTCAAGAAAGATTTGGCTACCAGTGAATATAAAATTGTTTCCTCAATTGGTTCCAGACTTGACCCTAACGCTCAAATATGTCTCAAAAAAAATTGTGCGGACAAATTCTTAAAAACAGAAAAAAGCTGCGCCTCGAAAAATCTTGCTTTTATACCAAGCAAGCCAGCGGTGAGAGCTTCGGACGGCGTGTGCGGTACTTGTACGCTGAAAACTTGTAAACAGCAAGACTTGGTTGCGAAAACCGATTGCGATACCAAAAACAACACCTTTACAGAAAATAAATCTGTCACCGCCAGTGACGCTCCTTGCGGTACTTGCACACCTAAGAACACGCCTAAATATGACACATACACCATTTACGCCAAAGTTAAATGCGCCGGCCCTTATGAGGAAATAAAGAAATGCAAAGAACTCATGAACAATAATAGTACACATTGTGAAAACTCTCCAAGAGGAGAAGCTGTACCGGAAAATTGTTGGTATGATAAGGATAAAGCTATCCAAAATAAAACTGCTGCCGTAGAAATTGATGATTCTCGTTGGAGTTGGGGACATAGCACAAATGATGTTGTATGCCCTGTAACCAACACCGTTGTGTCAGGTGGAGGCGATATATTGGGGCAACGTTATTCTGCTGGATATGTAGATTCCCCAGCAAAATGCATTAGCTCAATTTCACTGGATGAGAAAAATGTTGGGTTTTTAGAAATAAATTCTGAAAATATTACAGGCGAGTCAACTGAAGTGAAAAAGATTTATGATACCTTAAACACTGATGAACAATTGATAGTATTTACATTACAAGCAAAGCAACTTACCTCTTCTAATGTTAAACTTGCAATTAAACCTTTAGTATCAGGCAATAATGAAATTTATACTTTTGATAACTATAAAGAATTAAGTACTAATAGAGAGTCCAAACGAAATTATGAGTACGCTTTTGCAGGTAGCTTTGATCATAAAATGATTATTGGCGGAAGAATTATCGATATAAACTTAGATTTAGATAAAGAATCCCAATATATTGGAGATTTGCCAACAATTTATCCTGTTATTCGTCTTAAAGCTACAACAAGACAAATATCAGATTCTGATGCTAAATATGAAGGATATCAATACATTACCAATAAGGACGGATATGATGGAATGTTTATCTACCCATATTACCGAGATACGAGATTCTATTATATGTATGGTTATACACCATCTTTAAATGGCTGTAAGACAGCTATTATTCATTCGGTTGGTGCTTCACGAAATATTTTATCAACATTTTCTAACGATGACCTTAGAATGAACAAGGGAGATGTATTTGTACACATCCAAGGCTCATCTGCATGCAGAGATCCTTATGATAAAATGGTAAGAGAGTGGATAGAAAAGGATTGGTGGGATCCAAATAAGGGTATTCACGATTGTAACAGTTTTGGTAACTTTTGGGCAGCACAAGCCCCTAATTTACCTAATAATCTTTGGGGAGCATTTAGAAGCTTCTATTGCCAATATAAATTAACAACGCCGTTCGAATCTGGTTACGTTAATATTAGAGATGGAGCTATTTACATCTTTGAAGATGGTTTTGATACTGAAAAAGTAAAATTTGAAGAACCATTTCCTGAATTATCTCAAGATGAATGTGAAGATGTTTACGTTTGCGAAAAACATGGTTTGATATCAGAAGATACAAAATCACACGATGATTCTGATAATCCTAAATACATTAATTATCAAGAAGTTGATGTTGGGTGTGAGAAAAAGTGTTATAAAGCGACTATCAATGACTGTACAGATTTTAGTACTCAAGACTATTTAACTTGGGGAATTCCAGAGACAACAACAAATAGCGAATGGTCGGCACCAGTTTGGGTATCAGCAGGTGAAAATAACGAGACTGTTTGCCGGAATGAGCTCGAGAAAGATGAAAATTATCGGGAGGACCACGAATACAGCGAATCTACAGAGATTTCTGTCGGTTCTAAAAAATGTGTTTTCTGCTATTATAAATAGTTTTGCTGTTTGAAAGACACAAAAAGAGGTTGAAGAAATTCAACCTCTTTTTTCACACAAATAAAAAAACAAATTATTCAATAGCGTAAATATCTTTTACAAACCAACCGCCTTGCGCTGTTTCCGCCAAAACATAAATAACCTTGCCCTGACACAAACCAAACCAGCCGCCGTTGCATGTGCTGTCGGTATGGATTTCCACAGTGCCGTTTGGCAAAACACGCTTGCTGACAATTTTATAACTCATTTCTGTTGGTCTATCCAAACTTGAATCTTGCATGAAAACAAACTTTGGCAAATTTAAATCATGGCAACCGGCAAAATCCGGATTAATTGTGCATTTTACGGCACTTTCCACTGCGCAAAACTGCTCATTTTTTGACAAGCAATCGTCACTCAATGTATCTTTGGCAAAAACGAACATGGTTTCCGGCATCTTTTCATTTTGCTCAACTTTGTTTTCTTCTTTAGGATTTTCTTTTTTCTCCGTTTTAGACACCAAAGAAAAACTAAATCCCACCAATAGTAAAAGCGCTAAAACAACTATAATTTTTTTCAACATGATTTTTTCCTTAAAAATGATATTCAACGCTCAACGCGTATTCCATAGCTTGGTTTACATTATCCAAGTGATTAAATTTAACATAGCGTGTCATAAAACGAGTTTGCCAATGGCTATCAAAGGCATATTTCACGCCGCCGCCAAATCTATAACCCCAACCGTGTTCATTGTAATGCTTCAAGCCGCCTTCTTTCAGCTTATACACATATTCGCCGATGCCAGCCGTTGCCGCAACAGAAAATTTTTGCGCGCAGCCCAATGGAAGATATCCCAGCAAATCCAAACCATACGAACGGTGTGAGCTTTTCAGCTTTTCGCTCTGTCCGTTGTTTTTGCTTCCGCTTTGATTGACAAACACTTCCGTTCCAAAATATTTGCTGTAATCCGAACCGATATAAAAACCTCCGCTTTGATACTCTGGACGAAACTGTTTTAGTTGCGTCTTGTTAAACTGATATCCGGCGCCGATATACGGCGTATAATGATAAGAATCCGCCACGCTGTTTTTGGCGTTTATTCCACAAGCCGCTAAAAATGTTAAAACAATTGTAATTTTTTTCATATATACTTTTCTCCAAACAACCTTTTATGGGAGCATTATAATAATCTTATCATAAAAATAAAGTGATTTTGCAAATTTTATTGTTAAAAAAACTTTTTTATGATATTCTGACAAAAATGTGAGGAAATGATAATGGTAAAAGATAATCAACATGGCCGAAGCATGGTCGAAGTTATTGGTTATATGGGCGCGGTGATGGCTATTGTCGCCGGTGTGGGGAAAATGGTGTCCGGCGCGTACAGCGACTATAAAATAAGCAAAGCCTCGCAGCAGCTCTCCGATTTGGCGAGCGCCATTGTCCGTGCTTCAACCACTTATCCCAATTATAGAGAAACAGTACAAAACATCAATGATCGAACTTCCGAAGGGTTAAATTTAATTCCCAGCACGTTTCGGGTGGCCGGCAGCAAAACTTTTCACGCTTTTGGCGGAGAAACCACGCTCGGCACAAGAGACAACATGTTTTATATACGTTATGACGGTTTAACCCGCGAGCAATGTATTGAGTTGGGAATGAAAGACTGGATAAACAACAAAATTGTTGATTTGGCTTTTCTTAGTGTGAACGACATTGACTGGTGCTGGCCGGCAAACAAAGAAAGTGAAAATAACTGTCCAACCTTGCCGACAAAACGTTCGATTCTGGCCGGCGCGGATGACAACGATGACGGACAATGTAACAAAGAAACAGATAATTTTATAATATGGTATTTTAATTAACTTGTGTGATTAAATAACAAAAAACTTGAAGTTTTATTACAACATTGCTAATTATTTAGAAAAATAAATTTTAAGAGGAGATAACTAATGGCTGCTTCAATTGTTTTACCACCTAACTATAAACCTTCTGCCGATGAAGAATATATGAATGACATGCAGTTGGAATATTTTCGCCAAAAGCTTGAAAATTGGAAAAAATCCATTGTTTCTCAATCTATTGACACTTTAGAAGATTTACGTCAGGGCGGTTTAAACCAACCTGATGAAATCGACCGCGCCTCGATGGAAACAGATAAATCTCTGGATTTACGCACAAAAGACCGTATCCGCAAGCTTATTTCTAAAATTGACGAAGCCCTTGATCGTATTGAAGACGGAACTTACGGCTATTGTGAAGAAACCGGCGAACCTATCGGTTTGGACAGATTGGAAGCACGTCCGGTTGCCACACTTTCTATTGAAGCGCAAGAACGTCACGAGCGTATGGAAAAAACTTATGACGATGAGGCATAACGCCCCATGGCTGAAACAAAAGATTTTATCTTAGCATCAGGTTCGCCGCAACGCATTGCTTTGTTGCGGCAAATTGCTTATGAACCTAAAAAAATAACGCCGGCAGATATTTGCGAAGATTGTCTGCCGCATGAAGACCCGTTGCCATATGTGCGGAGAATGGCTTTGGAAAAGGCACAGAAAATAGCTGCCGACAATCCAAATGAAAATATCTTAGCTTGCGACACCGTTGTTGCCGTTGGCAAAAGAATTTTGCATAAATCTCGCAACGACGAAGAGCAGACAAAAGTTATGAACTTGCTGTCGGGACGCACTCATCGCGTTATCAGTTCTGTGTGCCTTATTAATAAAAAAGGCAAAATCTCTCAAAGAACAGTTTGTTCTAAAATCACAATGAAAAAATTGACGCCCGATGAAATTAAAAGCTATGTTCAAGGCGGCGAATGGCATGGTGTCTGCGGTTACCGCATAGACGGAACTCTAGCCGGCTATGTCTGCCGCATTTTAGGGTCTTACAGCGGCATTATTGGCTTACCGCTTTATGAAACATTAAATTTACTAAAAGGGGAGAATATCCGATGAAAGCAGAAAAAATCATATTTGACCGCAACGATGAAGCGTCGGGGATTGCTGTTTTTGATGAAACAGGTTTAATGGAAATTGATATTTATAATGAAAACCGCGCCTTGGAAGGTAATGTTTATCTCGGTCGAATCAGTAAAAAAATAAGCTTGGCAAACGACCGTACCGGTTTTATGGTCAATATTGGCGATGGGCATGAGGCTTTCTTAAATTCATATGAACCCTCACTGAAAGAAGCCAATATGAATGAAGGACAAAGCGTTGTTGTTCAAGTCGCTCAAGAAAAAAGAGCTGAAAAAGGCGCCAAAGTCGTCCGCAATGTCCAATTAGCCGGCGTTTATCTGGTTTATTGTCCATTCAAATTTGATGTTGATGTTTCTTCTAAAATAGAAGACATTGAAAAAGCAAACACTTGTCGAAAAATAGTTCAAGACCATTGCTTGGAACAAGAAGGATGGATTTTACGCACGGCAGTTACCGAAGCCACCGAAGCTCAGCTTTTGGAAGAAATGACAGTACTGCGCGACACTTATGAAAACATTCGCAAGAAAGCCCGTACCTTGACAGCTCCGGCAGTTTTATACACCAAAGAAAGCCCGTTATTTGAATATATTCGCCGCTATAAAGACAGCCTGAAAGAAATTGTCGTTGATTCTCCGAAACTGAAAGAACAGGTTGAAAAAGTTTTTGACGGCACTGTAACTTTGCAAAAAGAGGCTTTTGAAACATTCGGCATAGACGACGCCATTGTCGAAGCCTTAAACCGCACCGTAAAATTAAAACACGGCGGTAATATTCATATTGAAGAAACACGTGCATTTGTAGCAATTGATGTTGACAGCGCAGGCAAAAAAAATGTCGGTGAAATTGACAGCCTGAACATTGAAGCTGCTAAAGAAATCTCCCGTCAAATCAGATTGCGCAACTTATCCGGAAAAATCATTATAGACTTTGCAGGTTCTTCCGAATATCGTTTTATGAAAAAAGTCATTGAAACCTTGGAAGAAGAACTTGCCGATGATATATGTCATAGCAGAGTTTTGGGACTGAGCCGCGGCGGAAATATTGAAATTTTGCGCCAACGCCGTCGTCCGAGCCTGAGAGATTTATACACGGTTGAATGTCCGACTTGCAACGGAACCGGAAGAGTGGAGCCATAAACAATGGAAAATGTCATCAAAACACATAAATGTCCAATTTGTCACAAACTGTGCGCCGATGACAAATATGCTCCGTTTTGTTCCAAACGCTGCGCCGACATAGACTTGGGACGTTGGTTCAATGGTGACTATTCCGTTCCGCTTGAAACATTAGATGAAATGGAAACCGAAGAGCTGTATGAAGCATTGGAGCAACACAATGACAAAAGCGGCGAATAAACAAACTTCGGAAGTAACTTTACATACGGATAACAATTGTTTGGCGGTTTGTTTTGCCGGAAACTTTAAACAATTTGACGGAACTGCGGATTTAGCTAAAATTCGTAGTTCTGTCAAAAAAAATCCAAGCAAAATTTGTTTCAACTCTTCGCAATTGGGTGAATGGGATTCTTCACTGCTTTTAATTATTTTTGAAACTGTGAAATTAGCCCGACAACAAAAAATTGCGACTGATTTGAAAAGCTTGCCAAATAATATCCAAGATTTAATAAATTTAGCTTTTGAAGTTAACCGCTCACCAAATAAATCGTCGGAATCTCATTTAGGCTTTATTGAAAATATTGGTTTTCACACCATAAATCTTTGCCGTATTTCAACTAAAGTTATCCATTTTTGCCTCCAAGCCTTTGGCGCAATCGGTCGCTTGTTTACGGCCGCCACAGTTATGCGGAAAAAGGACTTTTTAACGGCTTTAAATGATTGTGGTCCGCAAGCTTTAGCCATTGTTTCACTCATCAGCTTTTTAGTGGGATTGATTCTTGCCTTTGTCGGTGGCGTTCAACTACAAGAATTTGGCGCGCAAATTTATATTGCCAGTTTAGTCACCATTGGAATGTGTCGCATTATGGGAGCAATTATGGTGGGTATTATCATGGCCGGTCGCACCGGTTCTTCTTACGCCGCCGCTCTTGGCACAATGCAGGTAAACGAGGAACTCGACGCGTTGGAAACAATGGGACTGTCGCGCATAGATTTTTTAGTGTTGCCGCGTTTATTGGCTTTGGTTATTGCCATGCCTATTCTCACAATGCTGTCCGATTTTATGGGAATGGTCGGCGGAGCATTTGTCGGAGTGGTTCTGATTGGTTTGCCTTATCAGGAATATTGGAAATATGCCTTTAATGCCTTTCATTTAAACAACTTTTTGGTCGGTCTGTTTCACAGTTTGTGTTTTGGCGTTATCATTGCTTTGTGTGGTTGTTATCAGGGAATAAACTGCGGACGCAACTCTGATAGCGTTGGATTAGCCACTACTCGTTCTGTGGTTTGCGCCATTGTCTGGATGATTGTGGTCACTGGAATTATCACGGTAATTTGTCAGGAGTTGGATATATGACAACAATCATTGAAGCAAATAATCTGACAATGGGATACGGCAATTTCATTTTACAGAAAAATGCCGATTTTGTGGTAAACAAGGGCGATATTTTTATTATAATGGGCGGTAGCGGTTGCGGAAAAAGCAGTATGCTCCGCGTGTTGACCGGCTTATTGCCACCGCTGGCGGGCGATGTAATCATTGATGGCGAAAACCTCTATAAAACCACCCCGAAACAACTTGAAAAAATTCGCCAAAAATCAGGGATTCTCTATCAAAGCGGAGCCCTTTTCAGTTCAATGACTTTGGCCGAAAACATTGCTCTTCCCTTACAGCAATATTCAACCTATTCCGAAGCGGAAATAAAAGAACTGGCATCCCTAAAATTATCGTTGGTCGGACTAACCGGATTCGATGATTTTTATCCGTCGGAAATTAGCGGCGGAATGAAAAAACGCGCCGGCTTAGCCCGCGCCCTGGCTCTTGATCCGGAAATTGTTTATTTTGATGAACCCTCGGCCGGATTAGACCCGATAAGTTCCCGCAATTTAGACAATCTTATTATAGAAATCAATCAAAGCTTGGGCACTACTATTGTGGTTGTCACGCACGAACTGGCTTCTATCTTTGCCATTGGCACCAATTCCATTTTTTTGGACCCGAGCAGTAAAAGTATTTTAGCGCGAGGAAACCCGCAGGATATTCTCAAAAATCCGCCGAATGACGAAGTTTTTGAATTTTTAACCAGAGGAAATAAAAATGCAGAAAAACACCACATATAAAATGGTAGGACTTTTTGTTTTAACCGGTTTTTTAGTTTTTGCCGCCATTATCTTTCATTATGTCGGTAAAAAGTTTTCTTCCGATGATTCGCAATATGTCGTTTTGTACTTTGAAGAATCCATACAAGGGCTGAATGTAGGTTCTTCTGTGGTTTTCAAAGGAGTTGAAGTCGGTCAGGTCGCTAAAATAAGCCTTATCACCAACTTGCAAAACGGGACATTCAAAATGCCGGTATTCATCACCTTTAAGCAAAATCGCTCTTTCAAAATGAAAGACGGAAAAGATGCCACCGCGCAAGAAATTTTGCATACTTTAATAGAAAAAGGTTTGCGGGCACGTTTAATCAGTGCCAACTACTTAACCGGACAATTGATGATTGAGTTGGATATGGACCCGAGCACACCGGCCATTTTGCGAGGCACCGGTGAGCATTTGGAAATTCCGACTGTCATTTCCTCTATTGGAATGATATCTAAAGATTTACAGGAAATTCCATTCCGCGAAAATATGATGCAACTCGGCAATTTATTAAAAGAACTTGACGAAAGTTTGCCGCCGATTATGGAAAACTTATATAAAATCACCGATAAAACCGATAAACTTTTGGATAGCAAAGCCAATGAAGCCTCAAAAACCATTACAAATTTCAATGCAATGATAGAGCAAATGACCCGCGCCGGACGTTCGGTTCAAAATTTGGCCGACTATCTCGAACGCCACCCTGAAGCAATGTTACAAGGAAAAAGGAGACCAAAATGAAAATTTTTATAACGATATGCGCCCTACTTTCAATATCCGCCTGTTGTTGGCGTTCTCCCGATGCGTCTTTTTATATGATGGACAGCCGCGGCTTAAATAAAATTTCCGATAAACAATTAAGTATTTCGGTGCAAACGATTAATGTTCCGGATTTGTTGGACAGACCTCAACTTATAACCTATAATTCGGCCAATCAAAAAGTAAATATGTTGGAATTCAGCCGTTGGGGCGAAGCTTTACCGGCCGTGTTGCAAAACACCGTAACCAACGATTTGATTGCTTATTTACCTAAATCCTACGTCAAGAGCGCGCGCTACGACACCGAAACCCTGCCTTATAATGTTAAGATAGAGATTAATAAAATTGAGGCTTACCGCGGCGAAAAAGTAAAGTTATCTGTTTGGTGGAATATTTCCAATGTTGACGGAACTATTTTGAAACGCCGCCAAACCAGCTATGAAACGCCGGTTCAAGGTGAAAGCATCGCCGAATTGGTCAAAGCGGAAAACAACGCCGTACATTTGCTGAGTCAGGACATTGCTCAAACTTTAGCTAAAATGTGACTAAACTTTTTTGTCATCACAATGACAATAAGCCGATATCGGACACTTTTCGCATAACGGACGCTGCGCCTTGCAGATATATCGCCCAAACAACACCAACCAATGATTGGCGTTTATCACATATTTTTCTGGCAAAACCGCCATCAAATCTTTTTCCACGTCCAGCGGCGTTTTTCCTTGACTGAAATCCAGACGATGCGAAATGCGCATAACGTGGGTATCCACAGCCAATGTCGGTCTATGATACCAAACATTCATAACCACATTAGCCGTTTTACGCCCCACACCCGCCAAAGTGGTCAAAACATCTCTGTCCGCAGGAACTTCTCCGCCAAAATCCGCAACCAACTGTTGACTCATTGTCAAAATATTTTTGGCTTTGTTATTATAAAGTCCGATGGTTTTGATATATTTTTTGAGATTATCAATTCCTAAATCAAGCATTTTTTGCGGAGAATCAGCGACCCGAAACAAAGCTTCCGTTGCCTTATTAACACCTTTATCCGTACTTTGAGCCGAAAGCATAACCGCGACCAACAGCGTATATGGATTATGAAAATGCAGTTCGCATTGCGGATTTGGATTTTCCCGCTCAAAAATCCGCATAATTTCTAAAGTTTCTTTTGCCGAACGCATTAAGCTTTTACTCCGCCGGCTCCGGCGGCTTTAGGCGCGTTTTCATCTAACGGCCAACGCGGACGAGGTTTAAAATCAAGCGAATTAACAAAACCTTTGCGAAAACGCTCCAAACCTGCCCAAGCTACCATCACACCATTATCCGTGCAAAAACGAATTGGCGGAGCGGCAAATTCCAAACCATTTTTTTGAGCCAATTGGTTCAGTTTGCCGCGTAAATATGTGTTTGAAGCCACACCTCCGGAAACCACCAAATGCTGTCCGTTTGGATATTTCTGTTTAAAATAGGCAATCGCTTTTTCCAACTTGCGAACCAAACAATCGGTCGCGGTCATTTGGAAACAAGCGCAAACATCAGCCACATCTTGCTTTGGTAAAATAGCGTGTTCAACTTCTCCATCGGGAGAATAAGATTCAATAATCTTCCGCACCGCTGTTTTTAGGCCGGAAAAGGATAGATTACAATCGCCGGAATTAAGTAAAGGACGAGGCAACGTAAAGCGCGAATCATTTCCCATTGCCGCCAATTTTTCAATCATCGGCCCCCCGGGATATCCCAAGCCCAGCATTTTTGCCACTTTATCAAAGGCTTCGCCGGCGGCGTCATCAATTGTTGTACCTAGCCGCTCGTATTCACCAACATTTTTAACCACTAAAATTTGGCAATGTCCGCCAGAAACCAATAAAAGCAAATACGGAAATTCCACCGGATTAGCCAAACGAGCGCACAAAGCGTGACCTTCCAAATGATTAACGGCCACAAAAGGTTTGTTTAAAGCCAAGGCCAAGGCTTTTGCCGTCATCACACCGACAACCACGCCCCCAATCAACCCCGGACCGGAAGAAGCCGCCACGGCATCAATATCATTAAGCGATATTTTAGCGCGTTCCACACAAGCACTGACAATTTCATCAACGTGCTCCAAATGAGCGCGGGCGGCAATTTCCGGTACAACACCGCCATAACGCTTATGTTCTTCCTGCGATTGCAACACCTCACCCAATATTTCTTTTTCATCGGTTACCAACGCCGCGCCGGTATCGTCACAACTGCTTTCAATTCCCAAAACAATCATTTATTTATTCCACTATCTTTTTTTTGTTTATTATCTGTAAACTTTTTTTCGTTATAACTATATGAAATATAATCAGACAATTTGTCAAGAAAAAGGATACAGAAAATGGCTAAAATCGAAAAAGAAGAAGAAGTTACCCCTGTTACGGCAGAGAATGTTGAAAGCAAAAAAAAACAATCTCGTCAAAAAAATTATTCCGCTATCGTTTGTTTAGTATTATTGCTTTGCTGTGCCGGCTTTGTTACCTACAACATTGAATTAACCAAAACGCTAAACACCGACTTAGCGTCTCAGCTCGCGGCCGATTACAATAAAAAAATAAACAATCTCAAAAAACAGTTACAGCAACAAGAAACTTTAATCAATCAGCTACAACAGCCATCTTCGGAAAACTTAACTAAATCTTCTCCGCTGTCCGAAGAAGATTTGCAACAACTTGCCGCTAAAATTATTCCGCTTTTACCGCAAACCGAAAAAGTTTACGACAACGCACCAATCGTTTCCACCAATGTTCCCGCCGCTGTAACAGCTCCGGAAGTTTTGCTTGCCGCCGGGGCACTCACCGTAAAAGGCTTGGCGGAAGACGGCTTGCCGTTTGACTATGAAACCGAAGTGTTGCAAATTCTGGCCGAAGGCAACGCCACCGCTTTGAATTATATTTCGGCTCTCAAAAAATATGCTGTTTCCGGAATCAAAGGGCGAGCCATGCTTATCAGTGAATTTAATAAAGTTTATGCCGATTTAAGCCGCCCGCAAATCAACAAAACAACTGAACCGGAAATTCAAGAAACTTGGAATGAAGCTCTTATGCGCAAATTAAAAGAGTTGGTTGTTTTGAAAAAAAGAGAAAATAAACCGACTCTGGTTTTTCCAAAGACACCGGATGAAATTCACCAATTGGTCAACAATGGTGATTTTGCCGAGGCTTTGAACAAAATCCAAACCGACCGCAAATATGGTGACATAAATTCTGCCGAACTCAACGCTTGGATTTTGCAAACTCGTGACTATCTTGAATTTGAACATTCCGTTAATGGATTGATTATGAATTCGCTAGCCAACTTACATCTAAAAGAAATGGAGAGAACAAAATGACGATTGCCGCCTTGCAAAAACTTTGGTTAAAAAAATACGCCGCTGTTCCCGCTCAGTTGGAAAAAGTAAAAGAGGTACATTCCGCCGCCACGGCTTTTAACACCAATATTGACGCGGTTTTAAAAATCAGCGGGAAAAAAATTGCCGAATTGCTAAAAACGACCAATCTGACCGAAAAAGAGTTTGATAGTCCGCGCACTTTATTGGAAAATCCGCAAGACGTGGTGCACGGCATAGCCAAATGTTTCAGCCGCGGCATTGCCGAAGAATGGATTACCGATGATAAATCGGTTTATGAATGGATGAGCCAAAATTTGGGTTACGATCGTCTGCAAATGGGTGGACAAGGCGGAATTGTTGCCAATGCCTTAGCCGTTTTGGGTGTGCAAAATGTTTTTGTTCACACCAATTCTCACCCCAAACTGCAAGCACAACAATTTTTACCCTTAGAAAACCTTTTCGGCATTGATGAAAACGGAAAAGTTTGCCGCGCCGCAGATATTGACCGCGCCGCCGAAACACCACTTATCCATTGGATTATTGAATTTGACATCGGCGATTCGTTTACGGCTTGGGGCAAAGAATTTACCTGTCCAAAGTCTAATCGTTTTATTGCCACCTATGACCCCGCCAACATTGATTTGGTTATCAATCCGGATTTTGTGAAACACTTGTCGCAAAACGGCTATGATTACTTGGTGCTTTCCGGCTATCACAATTTGACTTCTAAGCGTAATGGCGTAGAATTGGTCAATAACTCCATAGCTTTAATTAAAGATTGGAAAAAACACAATCCGCAAGGAGTTATCCACTTAGAGTTGGCTTCTACCCAAGATAAAAAAGTGCGCACCGCCATCATCGAAAAAATTGCTCCGCTTGCCGATTCGCTCGGCTTGAATGAGCGGGAAGCTTTGGATGCCTTGGAAGTTGTCAATCCGCAAAAATATCAAGAATTGGCTCACGAAGACTTAACCTCTCCGCGCCTATTTGAAATTGTGCGCCTTATAAAAGAAAAAACGCAAGCACCGCGGATTCAACTGCATATGTTCGGCTTGTATTTGACTTTGCAAGATAAAGGTTTTCGTCTTTCGGCAGAACAAAACCTGCGCGGTATGATGCTCGCTTCGACTGTTGCCGCCACCAAAGCCGGCACCGGAAAAATAGAAGACCACGCGCAACTGTTATGGGCGCACGGCAAAGAAGTTTCAGAAATCAGTCTTAACAATCTGCAAGAATTGTCCGAGTATTTGCAAAAGCCCGAACTGATTGAGAGCGGAATCTGTCAATATGAAAACTATGACATTATAGCTGTTCCGACCATTATTATTGAAAAACCCTTAACTCTGGTCGGTATGGGCGACACAATTTCTTCTGTTTCCTTAATCGGCGCAAGATAGAATTACCGCTTCTCACAAAAGAAACCCACCGCCCCAAAAAGAACGGTGGGTTTTGAGTATTTAGAGGTTAAAAACTAGAATTTGTATTTGGCGTTAATCAAACCTGTATGGTCTTGATAGTGCTCACGAAAACGACCTTCGTATCCCAAAGAAAGTTCAACATTGTCGTTCAAATTTGCAGTTACACCTGCACCTACTTCAACACCAAAACGTTTCAAAGAGGTGTTTTGTACTGCATAAGATGTGCCGTTGGCCAAAGTTACAAAAGAATTAGACTTATCGTTTTTCAAATCATAAGTTGCGGCCAAACGCAATTCAGGATTGAAAATCATACCATTATCAGCGGCAAAAGCTTTGCTTAATTTAGCACCGGCAACGCCTGTCCAAATATCGCTGTTATGACTTTTCACGCTTTCTCCTGCATCATCAACATATCCGTCTTGTTCAACACGCGCATAACGCATACCGGCTTCCGGCGTCAAAGTAAAGGCTTGCGGCAAATTGAAATCATAACCGGTCATAGCTTGCAAACCGAATGTATTAACATCGTACTTAGATTTTACATCAACAGTAGAATGTTTTGTTTCGGAATAATCAGACCAACCATACGAAGTAATACCGTTTACAAACCAATTGTTCGGCTTATATTCGCCGTATGCAAACAAAGTGCTTGTATGAACATCTGTATCACGATTATGGCCATCTATGTCGGTATAGTTATAAGCATAACCGGCACCGAGTTTAACAGATTTGGTAACAAATTTTTCCAAACCGAAAGCTGTTCCATAAGTGTCAGCGTCATAGCCATAAGCTTTTGAAGTGTTGTTCAGCTTAGATTTGTTATACAAACCTTGCACCCAAACCGCCGCATCGTCTAACATATCACCGGAAGAAATACCTTGATTTGCGCTATTGATTCCCCCGCTCAAGCGAGTTCCGATTGCGTTGTAAACCTGTTTAGCCACCATAGTTTCGGTTTGCGGAACTACAGGCACCACCTCCGGAGCCAACGCTGAAGCGGCCTCTTTGGCAGCAGCAATTTTAGCAGCGTCCCCACTTTGCAAAGCCTCATTTACCGAATTGGCAATCAAGTCTGATTTTGCGTGACCTGTAGATTCGTTGGCAGTTAAAGCGGCAATAACATTAGCCTCGTTTTGAGTAGCCGCAACCGCTTCGGAAATTTCCTGAGCTGTTTTTTTGCTAATCTGATAAGTGCCGTTTTTAGATGACGCAATGTTGTACAAAGCGTTATTGTTGTAGCCGTCAAATTCTTTATCCAAAGAGCCAGTAACAAGCTGATATTCACCCTCAAAACCTGTGTCAAAAATCATATTCAAAGTTGCGCCGTTATTAACCACATTGTTGGCGATTGCGGTTTTATTAACTTTAACCGACAAATTAGAACCTTTGTCAAAAGTGATTGTGCCATCACCGCTTATGCCGCCGTCCAAAGTAAAGTCGCCGGCAACATTGATTGCGCCTTCATTGTGAATATCATTTGCCTTACCGCCGGCTGTATTGCCGGAAAATACGTTATTGCCGCTAAAGTTGATAGCTGCGTTTTTCATATTATACACGGCACCGCCTTCTGAACCGGCAACGTTATTTGTAAATGTTGAATCCGCAAATAATATAGAAGCTACCTTTCCACCTTTATCTTTTTCACCATTATTATAAACAGCACCACCATTTATACCGGCTTTATTTTCCTCAAAAATTGTGGAAGATATGTTAACATAATCACCAATACTACTTTTATAAAAAGTGTTATAAACAGCACCACCATTTTTTTCAGCTGAATTTGCTCTCAAAACAGAATTTACCAAACTCAACTCTGCATTGCTGTTATTTGCTAATTGTCCAGTACGAGTAGCTATAGCACCACCATTTGAGACGGATGTGTTAGCTTCAAAATTCAAATTATTTGCTTGTGTTTTAGATACTGCGCCTAAAAAGAGAGCTCCGGCACCTTCTTCATCTGCTTCTGTGCCGGTTGCTTTATTACCAATAAAATCCACCGAATCTAATTTTGTTTCAGAAAAAGCTCCTATAGCACCATTTCCCAATGCCGAATTATTTATAAATTTAGAGTTGGAAATATCTAAGATACCACCTTTTGATAAACCATATTTATCATTCGACGATGCATAAGAATAAATTGCACCGCTCCATCCATTATCGGCTGTATTACCTTCAAAAATAGAATTTGAAATAATTGCTTTAGTATTGCGCCCAACAGAAATTGCCCCACCAACATCAGTAGCCGTAAGTTTATTATTTTTAAATGTGGAATTATTAATATTTGCAACTGCCAAGTCTTTATCAGATGTATAATTGAGTTCTCCGTTTAAAAATATAGCTCCACCATCAGTTTTTGCGCTGTTTTCTACGAAAGAAGTTCCCTCTATTTTTAAGGACTTACTTTTACTATAAATTACTCCAGCACCTCTTTTATTTGTTTTGTTGGCAAAATAAGAATTTTCAATATTCAAAGTTCCTGTTGATGTAACCGAATAAACAGTACCATAACCGCTATCAAAACTTTCTTCTGTTTTGTTTTCAATATTTGAAATATTAACCTCGCCTGTAATAATATCACGAGCAAACGCCTGTGTAGCTGCGAAAACTGCCACCAACGCTGTTGATAATAACAAACTTTTTTTCATGCTTGTTCCCTTTCTTTG
>CAKQLP010000011.1 GCA_934254675.1 uncultured Alphaproteobacteria bacterium
GAATTTTTAATGCAATGGCAAAAGAAGTAATTTTCACTAAAATGTTAAACAATGTTTGAAATCCGAACAAAGTTTAACATTTTTGAATTTGAGTAAATGTAACCCCCGAATTTTTTTCGGGGCAATTTGCAGAGTTCATTATAGGGCACATTTATCTTAAAGTTTGAAGCATATTTTCAGAACCTACAACCAGACAAAATCTTGCATAAAAATGCTTAATATAAGATATATCCTTCTCTTCTGTAAAAGATATATCAATGCCGATTTAAATTGTCAAATAAGTATTTACAAGAATAAGTTTTGTAATTATTGTTGACTAATTTGAGAAAATAGAGTATTTATTAAATAGTTTTTTATTACTATTTAAATTTTTATGGTTATGGAAAAGTTTAAGTTTGTTGATGCTTCCTTTAAAGAAATCTCTTTGAATGAAACTCAAAAGCAATCTTTTGCTGTGGATTTAGGTGTTCGGCATGGTTATGCTAAACGTTGGCTACCAATGGAGAATATTCATTTTTTTGTTTCTGCTTACCCATGGGCAAAAGGCTTGGATAAAAAAGAAGCTGAAAAGTTTATCTTCGCCTTGAAGCAAAGAAATCCTGAAGTACAATTCAGCCTTCTCAACCTTGAGCAAATCATCAAATTAAATTTGATGGGAAATATCAATAATTTCCAAATTTTGGATTGTTGGACTTCAAGCTATCGTCTTGATAAACATGGTCGCTTGGAAGGTTTTTGTTCATTGAAAGATGGCCAACAGATTGTTGATTTGGGAGAAAATAAAGCAGATGTATATGTTCTGTTTGGTTTTATCCCGCAACAGGAAAAAGAGATTGTTTTTCCTGAATAAATGTTAAAACCTCTCTTCTAATTGTACAGATTAAATGTATAATTTAGAAGAGAGTTTTTTTTATTGCACTTTATGGTTTTGCAATATGCAAGCATAAAAGTATTGGAGAATTCTTTTATTTTTTACATTAAATGACGTTTATTTTAATGTTATTCCACAGAATAGGGAATTTATACGGAGTAGCAAGAGGTATTTGATGGATTCATTTCCCAGTTAGCGACATAAGTTTGTTGAAAAACAAACGGCGTGACGCTTCATTTTTTTGTAATATTTGCGCGGTTTGAAAAGTATTGCTTATAACTTTAGCCAATACATCTCCGCGGTCTTCATAGTGGACGCCGGAAAGAATCACTTTTCCTCGCCCATAAGAACATGAAATGACGGCGGGCTTAAATTCTTGCAAATTATAGCGAGCCAAGACTTCTATGTTTTCGGTTTGGGCAAGTTCAAAATAGGGACCGCCGTGGTAGTGCGTGGTGATGATGTTTCCCTCGTTGTCCAATAGTTCAACGGCCGCAGATGAGGTTGGGTTTTTGGAAAAAGGTTCAATACCCAATTCTTTGTACAAAGTGCCGATTGCTTTAGCGTCAATCAAGTCTAACTTATATTCTTCAACAATACTTGATTCCGGAATGTCTTTTTCAAATTCTGTTTGACGGCAGGCATAATAAGCTCCGGCACAAATGCCGTAATAGATGCCGCCATTTTGGATATATCGGCGGATTTTATCATTTCCAAGCGTTTCTAATTTATGGCGATAGGGGGTGCTTGCTCCTCCCGGCATAAAAAATGCCAAAACATTCTGGTTTAAGGCATTGTCTTTGATAATACTTGTAGCATCAACTAAGTCGATTTTGCATTTTTTCGGAATAAAATAAGCGCGAAGTTCCTGCTCCAAAATAGTTGTGTCGGCGCAGCCATAATCTTTGTATATTAAAATCTGATTTCTCATGTGTTTTTTATAATATTGACAAGTTGTTTTAGCAAGTATTATGTTTTAAAAGGAGAAAATAATATGTTTTATGACATTTATAGTGATTCACCGGTCGGGCGTTTACTTTTATTGAGCGACGGCGAAAGCTTAACAGGTTTGCAAATGGAAGGGCAACGTTACAACCATATTGAAAAAGGTTTGGTGCAATCTAAAAATTTGCCGATATTTTTACAGGTAAAAGAATGGTTGGATGAGTACTGGCAAGGAAATAGACCAGATATTGCGGGCTTGTCGTTAAAAATGCAAGGAAGCGCATTTCAGCAAAAAGTATGGTCTATTTTGCAAACAATTCCGTATGGCAGATATATTACATATGGTGATATTGCTAAACAAATTTCTCAAATAGTGGGTAAACCTAAAATGTCTGCACAGGCTGTCGGCGGAGCGGTGGGGCATAATCCGATTTGTATTATTGTTCCTTGCCATCGAGTCATCGGCGCTCATGGCAATTTGACCGGATATGACGGCGGAATTGATAAAAAAATTATTTTACTGCGTCACGAGGGGGTTGATATGGCAAAGTTTTCATTATCTAAAAAACATTATTGAACAGAAATCGAAATTTTTCGGTTTATTTTAATAAAAAAGATGGTAGTTCTGGGCAGAGTTGAACTGCCGACCCATCCATGTGAAGGATATGTGATAACCGTTTCACCACAGAACTATACAAAAGTTCTAAAAAATTAATTGGTAGTTCCGCGCAGAGTTGAACTGCAGACTCATCCATGTCAAGGATACGTGATAACCGTTTCACCACGGAACTAAAAACTAAATGTATCATAATCACATTTTTAATCTTGTCAAATCTAAATTTATAAAAATTAAAATTTGTTAAAAACATCTTGAATTTTAAATTTATATAACTAAAACAACCAATTGAATCTTTTGAAGGAGTGTAATAGTCATGAGAAAATGGAGTTTATACACTTTAGCTTTTGGAACATTCGGCCTTGGAATGGCGGAATTCGGCATGATGAGTATTTTGTCGGAAGCGGCAAAGGAATTGCAGATTTCAATTCCGGATGCCGGTCATTTTATTTCAGCATACGCATTA
Organism: uncultured Alphaproteobacteria bacterium; assembly: GCA_934254675.1. Taxonomy (GTDB): domain Bacteria; phylum Pseudomonadota; class Alphaproteobacteria; order RF32; family CAG-239; genus RUG410. The sequence goes on from CAKQLP010000011.1 coordinate 2,899, forward strand.
GGTGTTTGTTTTGGCGCAATAGCACTTGTTTTTTTTGCTAAAGGTCATTCTCTTAAATCCTTGCTAATCGGTTTGGTGTTGGTTATGTGTTTTGGTAATATGTTGGCGGCAGTTGCTCCGAATTATGGTTTTATGGTGCTGGCTCGCTTTATTTCAGGATTGCCGCACGGAGGATATTTCGGTGTTGCCGGAATTATGGCAAAGCGTTTGGCTTCAAAGAAAAAACAGGTGCAAGCGGTTGCAATTATGATTTCAGGTATGACGGTGGCTAATTTATTGGGCATTCCGCTGGCCTCATATATTACACATATTATTTCATGGCATATGTTGTTTGCTGTGATTGTCAGTTGGGGATTGTGGACGGTTTATTGTATTCATAAATGGGTGCCGAATGTTTCGTCGGTGCAATCGGCAGATTTTAAATCTCAGTTCGCTTTTTTAAAAAAGCCGTTGCCATGGTTTTTGCTGGCAACAATTATGGTAGGAAACGGCGGAATTTTCTGTTGGTACAGTTATATAAACCCAATTATGTTAAATGAAGCAGGCTACACCGCCGGTGATATGTCTGTCATTATGGCGATAGCCGGTTTGGGAATGGTTATGGGAAACATGTTCAGTGGTAAGTTGTCCCTTTATATGTCTCCGGTCAAATTAATTGTTTTGATGCTGTTGCTTATGTTGATTTCTTCTGTGTCTATGATTTTGTGGGCATCAAGTTCTTCATTTGTTTTGCTGATAATGTTTGTTGGCGTTTTTGGCTTGTTTGGTGTTTCCGGTCCGGAACAATATTTGATTATTGATACGGCGAAAGGGGGAGAAATTTTGGGCGCATCAGGCGCGCAAGTGGCTTTTAATTTAGGAAACGCTATTGGCGCGTATATGGGCGGAATTCCTTTGACTTTGGGATACTCCTATGCCTATTCGGCGATTCCGGGGGTGTTTTTAATTGTTTTCGGTTTAATTGCGATTTATTATTTTGAACGGCTGTATGCAAAATAAAATAACTAAAAATCCCCGTTTTTCTTAAATAGGGATTTTTAGTAAAAATTAAGAATTATTTTCCGCTTAGGGTTTTCAAATTATTAATGATATTTGTCGCCGCTGTTTGGGATTCCTCGCTTATGCCGGCGGCTTGTAAGGCAAGCTTTTTCAAGCAGGTATTTGTTATGTCTTTAGAGGTTTCACTTACGGTTTTGACAAAGAGCGTTCCGTTATAAAGACGGTTGTTGGCTTCATTAAGCATACAGGCTTGCATTTTTTGCCGAGGGGTGGAATCTGCTGTTGTGGCGGTGTACTGAGAAATGTTTTCACAAGCGTTTAAAAGCAGTAATGCTGCTAAAAAGTAAATTTTTTTCATTTTTTTCCTTTTCCATAAAATGTTTTGATGTCAGAGATAGCGTAATTCGGTTAATAAATTATAAAAAAAATCTCTCTTTAAATGTATTAAAGAGAGATTTTTTTTCTTAAATTTTCATTTCTTTTTTCAGTCTGTCGAAGGTAGGTGTCTCCATTAAATGGTATTTAATTAAAAACAGATAGCTCCCACAATAGCAAAGAAATGGCAAAATTAACCAGCTGGACACAAAAACAATTCCTGAAAAAAGATAACAGAAATACCTGCTTTTCTTTCTTTTGTGAATATATTCAGGTTTGGGCAAGTTATCATATTTGTATTGCCATTCCGCTTTCAGCAAATAGGTTTTGTATAAACTATTGATAGCCAAGGCGGCAACCGGAATAAAAACAATAGAGGACAAAGGCAAAAAGGCGCGATAATCAGCAAAACTATTATCTGTAAAAAGGACAACGGCTGAAAACACTGCTAAAATAATGCCAAGTCCAAGCCAAAAAAGGCTTACCAGAAAAACTCCAGACTGCTTCATAATGAATATTTTTATAATTAATAAGTATATATATTTTAGGTAATTTGTATTTTTTTGTCAATAAGATTATTGCAGATTTTTAGCGGTGATTTTTGTGCGTAACGAATCGTTGAACATAAAATGTTACTAAAAAAATATTTTTTTACAGTATGCCGTGTATTTATAGGGGTAGATACATTAAAATGAACTGTTTTTATACACTCAGTTATATATAAAGAAGTTTAAATTATAATTATCCGATTGTGATTATGTAACATTTTAATCATTTAGTGTTTGACAAATTCTTGAGTTGAGGCTATATGGGTATAGTGTATTTGAGTTATGAGGTGAAAAAATATGACAGAAACAAGATCTCTTAGAGGAAGAGTTAATGATAACGAACCAAATCCGGTTGATGTGCATGTGGGCAACAGAATTCGTTTACGCCGCACAATTTTGCATATTACTCAGCAACAAATGGCTGAGATGCTTGGACTAACTTTTCAGCAAATACAGAAATATGAAAAAGGCATGAACCGCGTTGGCGCAAGCAGACTTTGGGATATTAGCCGAGTTTTGGAAGTGCCGATGGGCTTTTTCTTTGAGGACATGGATGAGGATGTTGTTAAAAACAGTCCGCGTATGTTGGGCAAAAATCAAAGTGAAAAAAATTATTACTTTGAAGAAGATAAACGTTCCTTTGATGATGATCCGATGAAACGTAAAGAAACATTGGAGTTGGTTCGCGCTTATTACAAAATTCCTAATCGTTCCATTGCTCGAAATTTGTTTAATTTGATGGTGGCTTTGTCAAAATCAAACAGCAATATGGCAATGGCCGAAAAAGACGTTGCTGATGATGCAAAATTTTAGTCAGAACGAACAAAATGAAAAGCCAAAATTTTTTGGCAGGAGGAAAGGTCGAACAATCCACAAAGCGAAAAGTTTTTTGTTGGAAAAGTTTTTGCCTCGGATTAAGTTTGATGTTTCCTCTAAAAGTTTTTTAAATGATTATTTTTCAAATTCTCAAAAAAGAAACGCTTTAGAAATTGGTTTTGGTGATGGCAGCCATTTGGCTGCTATGGCCAAATGCCAAACCGATACAAATTTTATTGGCGTTGAAGTTTATAAAAATGGTGTGGCCAACTTGCTTTCTCTGCTAACCGGAGTGACAGAGGGAGGAGAGAAGGATTTGCCGGAAAATGTTCAGTTGGAAAGCGGACGTGTTGACAATGTCAGAGTATATGATGATGATGTGCGAATTTTGTTTTCCAGTCTTCCGAATCAATGTTTTGATAAAATATATTTGTTGTTTCCGGATCCGTGGCCAAAGAAAAAACATGAAAATCGCCGTTTTATCAACCCCGAAAATTTAAAAGAATTGGCTAGATTGCTAAAGAAAGACGGAATTCTTCAAATCGCGACAGATCATGCTGTGTACAAAAAATGGGTTTTGCAGGTTATGTCGAAAGACGTAAATTTTGTATGGACGGCAAAGTGTTCGGATGATTGGCGCAATCCTCCGGCTGATTGGTTTGAAACAAAGTATCAGCGAAAAGCCATTCGAGAGGGACGAAAACCTGTCTTTTTCGAGTATAAAAGGGTTTAACGTATCATTTCTTTGAGGGCGGCGGTGATGGATGAAGAATCCGGCGCATAGGAGTAGTTTTGTCCTTTTTTTGCTAAATCATGCAAATATAATATGGAAAAAAGGCGGACAGAAGGGGTTAGTCCTAAGTTAGGATCTTTCTTTTTATCTATAAGTTCCAATAGCTGTTTGCGTTTTAGATTTTCACGGATGCAAATTCTATCTAAAACATACCATTCTGATTTTGCTAAACGCATGCTTGTCTTGCGATTGCAAATGGATATAACTCTATTTTGTAAAACGGTCATTTTATGTTCCTTAAAGTTGTATTCATTGTAATATAAACCATATAAATAATTTTTGCAACCAAAAAGTTATACTTTATTATGTTTCATCTGTATTCTATAATTTAGACTCTAAATAGACTCAATTTAAAATTTCTGTCATTTTTTTTAAAAAATACGCATTTTTTGCTTGCATCGGGGGCGCTGTTGTGGTATATACACGCTACAACAATTGTTTTGAGGGGGTCGCCCCGCAGCGAAGCAAATATAAAATATAGTGCAAACCTTTGTTGCGAAAGAGTTTGCTGAATGTAACAAATTTAGATGGCAGATAACCATTATGGTGATTTTTGCCGTTTAGCTATAGGAAAAGTATAAAAAATGGATACACAAAATATTAGAATCCGCTTGAAAGCTTTTGACCATAGATTGCTTGATCTCTCTACAGCAGAAATCGTGCATACAGCCAAAAGAACAGGCGCTAATGTCAGAGGTCCGATTCCTCTGCCTAACAGAATCGAAAAGTTTACGGTAAACCGTTCTCCGCACGTAAATAAAAAATCTCGTGAACAGTTCGAAATCCGTACTCATAAAAGACTTCTGGATATCGTAGATCCTACACCGCAAACAGTTGATGCTTTGATGAAGCTTGATTTGGCTGCCGGTGTTAATGTTGAAATTAAATTGTAATTTAATGTTGGCGCTTTGAATTAAAAAAGTTGTCAACCTATTAAGAAAAGGAAAAAATAATAATGCGTACGGGTCTAATCGCAAAAAAATTAGGAATGTCCCGCATTTTTGAAGCAGATGGAACACATGTTCCTGTAACTGTTTTGAGCGTAGACGGCTTGCAGGTTGTTAATGTAAAAACGGCTGAAAAAGACGGCTACAATGCAGTTCAGCTTGGTACTGGCGCTATTAAAGCCAAAAACGTAACCAAGCCTATGAAAGGATATTTTGCAAAAGCAAAAGTTGAACCAAAGAAAAAGTTGGGCGAATTCAGAGTTTCTGAAGATTGCTTGCTTTCTGTTGGCGATGAATTATCAGTAGAGCACTTTGTTGCCGGTCAATATGTTGATGTTTGTGCAACTTCTATCGGTAAAGGTTTTGCCGGTGTTATGAAGCGTCACAACTTTGCCGGTTTGGAGGCTTCTCACGGTGTGTCTATTTCTCACCGTTCTCATGGTTCTACCGGACAAAGACAAGATCCTGGTAAAGTTTTCAAAGGTAAAAAAATGGCCGGTCACTTGGGTGCTGAGCGTGTAACAGTTCAAAACTTGAAAGTGGTTGCTATTGATGCTGCTAAAGGCTTGATTATGGTTAAAGGCGGCGTTCCTGGTTCTGAAAATACTTGGGTTAGAGTTACTGATGCCGTTAAAAAACCGGCCTATGCCTCTGTTCCAATGCCTGCAGGATTGAAAAAAGTTGATGAACCTGTTGCAGCGGCTGAAACTCCAGCTGAAAATGCATAATGAAGTGTAAGGATAGTAAAATGAAACAGGACATCTTAAATTTAGAAAATAAAAATGTCGGCTCTATTGAACTGAATGACGCTATTTATGGCTTGGAAGTTCGCGCTGATGTTTTACAACGCGTTGTAAACTGGCAATTGGCTAGATTGCAAAGCGGCAATCACGCTACTAAAGGTCGCTCAGATGTGGCTTTGACAGCAGCAAAACCTTTCAAACAAAAAGGTTCTGGTAACGCTCGTCAGGGTTCTCGCAAGGGTGCGCAATTCAGAAAAGGTGGCGTAGTGTTTGGTCCGGTTGTTAGAGATCATTCTTTCGACTTGACTAAAAAATTCAGAAAACTTGGTCTGAAAACTGCTTTGTCTGCAAAAGCTAAAGCAGGTAACCTTGTTGTTATTGATGAAGCAAAGCTGTCGGCTCCTAAGACAAAAGATTTACAAGCTAAATTGAATGCTTGCGGTCTGACAAACTGCCTCTTCATTGACGGTAAGGAAGTTGATGTTAATTTTGCATTGGCCAGCCGTAATATTGCCGGAATTGATATTCTGCCAACAGTCGGTGCCAACGTTTATGACATCTTGAAAAAGGACAAATTGGTGTTAACAAAAGATGCAGTAAATTGCTTAGAGGAGAGATTAAATGGTTAAGAGCAAATCAAACAATGTAACTGCAGCAATGTATGATACATTGGTTCGTCCGGTAATTACCGAAAAATCTATGGTTTCTTCGGAAGCTGGAAAAGTGGTATTCATGGTACCTTTATCAGCTACGAAAGATGATGTTAAAGCCGCTGTTGAAGCCATCTTTAACGTTAAAGTAAATAAGGTAAATACAATTAAACAATTCGGTAAAGTAAAAAGCTTTAGAGGTCATCAGGGCGTTCGCTCAGACTTTAAAAAAGCCATTGTTACTCTTGCCGACGGTCAAAACATTGATGTTACTACAGGAATTTAGTTATGGCTTTGAATACATTTAAGCCCACATCTGCAGGTCGTCGCCAACTTATTCTCGTTGATAAAAGCGAGTTATACAAGGGCAAGCCTGAGAAAAGTTTAACAAAAGGTCTGAATAAGACCGGTGGGCGTGATAACTTTGGTCACGTTACAAGTCGTCGTATTGGTGGCGGTCATAAACGCAGCTACCGTGTGATTGACTTCAAACGTAATAAATTTGATTGCGAGGCTACTGTTGAGAGAATTGAATATGATCCAAACCGTACTGCATTTATCGCTTTGGTAAATTACAGCGACGGTGAAAAGGCTTATATTTTGGCTCCTCAGCGCTTGAAAGCCGGTGATAAAATTGTTTCTGCTGAAAAAGCAGATATTAAACCGGGAAATGCTATGCCTTTGAAGAATATGCCGGTTGGTACAATCGTGCACAACGTTGAGCTTCGTTCTGGCAAAGGCGGACAACTTGTTCGCTCTGCTGGTTGCTATGCTCAGGTTGTTGGTAAAGATGCCGGTTATGTTCAATTAAAATTAAACTCTGGCGAATTGAGAATCGTTCGTGAAGAATGTTTGGCTACCGTTGGTGCGGTTTCTAATCCAGACAATCAAAACGTTTCCCTCAGTAAAGCCGGCCGCGCACGCTGGATGGGTATGAGACCTGTTTCCCGCGGTGTTGCTATGAACCCGGTTGACCACCCGCTTGGTGGTGGTGAAGGTAGAACTTCTGGTGGCCGTCATCCGGTTACACCTTGGGGTAAACCTACTAAGGGTGCTAAAACTCGTTCTAACAAAAAGACAGATCGCTTTATTATGAGATCTCGTCATGATAACAAAAATTAATAAGGAGAAAAGCTAATGACACGTTCCGTATGGAAAGGACCTTTTGTTGATGGCTATCTTCTGAAGAAAGCTGATGCTGCCAGAGCTTCCAGCCGTAATGAAGTGATTAAAATTTGGTCTCGCCGTTCTACAATGTTGCCGCAATTTGTTGGTTTGACATTCGGTGTACACAATGGTCACAAATTTATTCCGGTTTTGGTTACTGAAGACATGGTTGGTCACAAATTCGGTGAATTTGCTCCGACTCGCACATTCTTTGGTCACACCAAGGCTGATACAACAGCGAAGAGAGGTTAATTATGGCTAAATTAAATGAAAAACAAGCTATGGCTGTTTGCCGCTCTATTCGTACCAGTCCGCGCAAGTTGAACCTTGTTGCTCAATCTATTCGCGGTTTGGGTGTTGAAAAAGCAGTTGCTGAACTGAGCTTTTCTAAGAAGAGAATCGCAAAAGTTGCATTGGGTTTGTTGCAATCGGCAATTTCCAATGCTGAAAATAATCATAATTTGAATATCGACAAACTCGTTGTGAGCGAAGCTTATGTCGGTAAAGGTATTGTAATGAAACGTATGAGTGCACGCGGTCGCGGCAGAGGCGCAAGAATTTTGAAGCCGTTCTCAAGCATGACCGTTGTTGTTGCAGAGCGTGGGGAGTAAGCAGATGGGACAGAAAGTAAATCCTACAAGTCTTCGTTTGGGCGTTAACCGCACTTGGGACTCTCGTTGGTATGCTGATGACAAGTTTACTGACTATCTCCACGAAGATTTGAAAATTCAAAAATTCTTGAGTGAAAAATTAGCTCAAGCTGGTATCAGCCGTATTGTCATTGAACGTCCGGCTAAAAAAGCAAGAGTTACTATTCACTCAGCCAGACCAGGTGTTGTTATTGGCAAAAAAGGTCAGGATATTGAGAATTTAAGAAAAGATATTCAAAAATTGACTGATTCTGAAGTTCAATTAAACATCGTTGAAGTTAGAAAACCTGAGCTTGATGCGAAGTTGGTTGCTGACTCCGTGGCACAACAATTGGAACGTCGTGTTTCATTCCGTCGTGCAATGAAAAGAGTTATGCAGTCTGCTCTTCGTTTGGGTGCAGAAGGTATCAAAGTTTCTTGTAGCGGTCGTTTGGGCGGTGCTGAAATCGCCAGAACTGAACACTATCGTGAAGGTCGCGTGCCTTTGCACACACTTCGTGCGGACATTGATTATGCAACCTCTACGGCTCATACCACTTATGGTGCTTGCGGCGTAAAAGTTTGGATTTATAAAGGCGAAATTATGAGCCACGATCCAATGGCGCAAGATAAAAAGTTGGCTGAACAAAAATAATAACGAGAGGTTAGAATAAAATGTTAAGTCCAAAACGTTTAAAGTTCCACAAACAGCATAAAGGCCGTATTCACGGTTTGGCTAAAGGTGGATCAGAATTAAGTTTCGGTTCATATGGATTGAAAGCTCTTACTCCAGAACGCGTAACCGCCCGTCAGATTGAAGCTGCACGCCGCGCTATTACTCGTGAAATGAAAAGAGCCGGAAGAGTATGGATTAGAATTTTCCCAGACGTTCCAGTATCTGATAAACCTGCTGAAGTTCGTATGGGTAAAGGTAAAGGTGCTATCGAATTTTGGGTAGCAAGAGTTAAACCTGGTCGTATTATGTTTGAAATCGGTGGCGTTCCTGAAGAAGTTGCTCGTAAAGCATTTGAATTGGGTGCCGCAAAATTACCGGTTAAGAGCAAATTCGTAAAACGTTTGAACTCTGATGCCATTGAAGGAGAAGCATAATGGTTAAAACTAAAGATTTACGCGCTATGACTAATGACCAGTTGGAAGAAAAATTGGTTGCCGACAAAAAAGAGCAATTCAATTTGAGAATCCAACAGTCAACCGGCCAGCTGCAAAACACTTCTAATATGAAGAAAGTTCGCCGTGAAGTAGCAAAAATCAACACGCTCCTTGCTGAGCGCAAGAAGAATAGTTAGGAGAAAGAATATGCCTAAGAGAATTCTTCAAGGTGTTGTTGTAAGTGATAAACAGGATAAAACCGTAGTTGTTAGTGTTGAACGTCAAGTGATGCACCCTGTTTATAAAAAATTCGTGAAGAAAAGTAAAAAATTTGCTGCTCACGATGAAAACAATCAGTGCAAGGTTGGCGATAGAGTGTCTATTCAAGAATGCCGCCCTATCTCTAAAAACAAATCTTGGACTGTCATTTCTGATAACGCCTAGTAATGAAGGAATAAAAAAATGATACAAATGCAAACCAACCTAGATGTTGCTGATAATTCTGGAGCACGCCAGGTGCAGTGCATAAAGGTTCTTGGTGGTTCCAAGAGAATGACTGCTTCTGTCGGTGATGTTATCGTTGTAGCTATACAAGATGCTTTGCCGAAAGGGCACGTTAAAAAAGGTGATGTTCATAAGGCTGTTATCGTAAGAACTGCCAGCGACATCAGACGCAAAGACGGTAGTGTTATCCGCTTTGACAGCAACGCAGCTGTTTTGATTAACAAAGATGGCGAGCCAATCGGCACACGTATCTTTGGTCCTGTAACCAGAGAGTTGCGCGCTAAAAAATTTATGAAGATCATTTCATTAGCACCGGAGGTATTGTAGTATGCCTAAATTGAAAATTAAGAAAAACGATACTGTAATTGTTTTGTCGGGTGACGATAAAGGCAAAATCGGCGTCGTAAAACAAGCAATGCCTAAGGAAAACAAGGTCATTGTAGAAGGCGTAAATTTGGTAAAACGCCACACTAAACCTTCTCAGACCAATCCTGGCGGAATTGTGACAAAAGAGGCTGCCATTGACGTATCTAACGTTGCCATTGCCAAAGACGGCAAAGCAACAAAAGTTGGCTACAAAGTAGTTGATGGCAAAAAAGTACGTTTTGCACGTAAATCCGGTGACGTAATCGATTAATAGGGGAAAATTTTATGACAAATTTTGAAACATTATATAACGACGTCATAAAGAAATCTCTTGTGGAAAAATTCGGTTACAAGAACCCACACGAGATTCCGAAGCTGACAAAAATCGTTTTGAATATGGGTATCGGCGATGCTGTTACCGATAAGAAAAAAGTAACGACCGCTATGGAAGAATTGGCTTTAATCGCCGGTCAACAACCAATTATGACTAAAGCCCGCAAATCAATTGCTACCTTCAAATTGCGTGAAGGTATGCCGATTGGTTGCAAAGTAACTTTGCGTTCTGACAGAATGTACGAATTCTTGGAAAGACTTGTTAATATGGCTTTGCCGCGTATTAGAGACTTTCACGGAATTAACGGCAAAAACTTTGATGGCAAAGGTAACTTCGCTTTCGGTATTAAAGAACAGATAATCTTCCCTGAAATCAACTATGAAAAAGTTGATGAAGTTAGAGGATTGGATGTTGTTATTTGTACAACAGCTAAGACAGATGAAGAAGCTAAATTCTTGCTGACTTCATTCAACCTGCCTTACAAGAAATAAGCGGAGATTTTACTATGTCAAAAACAAGTTCAGTTTACAGAAACTTGAAAAGAGTAAAGATGGCAGAGAAGTATGCTAATCGCCGTCAAAAACAAAAAGCAATTGCAATGGATAAAAGCGCTTCTCCTGAAGAGAGAATGCAGGCTCAATTTGCTTTGCAAAAGTTTCCTAAGAATTCTGCAAGATGCCGTATTAGAAATCGTTGCAAAATTACAGGACGTTCACGTAGTTATTACAGAAAATTTGGCCTGAGCCGTGTTGAATTGAGAGATTTGGCAAGCTTTGGTAAAATTCCTGGTTTAGTAAAATCAAGCTGGTAAGAAGGGAGAATGATATCATGTCTATGAGTGATCCTTTGGGCGATATGCTCGCACGCATTAAAAACGCACAAAGAGCTAAGAAGAGTGATGTTGTATCACCTGCTTCTCGCTTGCGTGAAAATGTGTTAGAAGTTTTGAAAAGAGAAGGCTACATTGCCGGTTATGAAAAGACCAATGTACGCCCAGGTATTGAGGAACTTCGTATTCAATTAAAGTACTACGAAGGTAGTGCAGTTATTACTGAAATTTACCGTGTATCTACACCGGGTCGTCGCGTTTATTCAAGCGTGAAAGACCTGCCTAGAGTTTACAACGGCCTTGGTATTTCCATCATCTCTACCCCAATGGGTGTTATGAGTGATAACGAAGCTCGCAAGGCAAACGTTGGCGGTGAAGTTTTGTGCCAAGTATTCTAAGGAGAAAATGGAATGTCAAGAGTTGGTAAATATCCTGTTGTTGTTCCTGCTGGCGTAGAATTAACCATCAATAACAACGTTGTAACTGCAAAAGGTAAATTAGGCGAACTTCATTTTGCCTTTGACGACAGCCATATTTCAGCTAAGCTGGAAGACGGTAAAGTTGTTGTCACACCACATTCTTTGAGCTTAACCGCTAGAGCATTGTGGGGTACAACCCGCGCTCAAATCCAATCTATTGTGAAAGGTGTGAGCGAAGGTTTTACCAAAGATATGGAATTAGTCGGCGTGGGTTATAAAGCTCGTGTTGAAGGCAAAAATTTAGTTTTGTCTTTAGGTTTTTCGCATGATGTGGTTTTCCCTGCACCAGAAGGTGTAAAAATCACTTGCGAGTCTCCGACACAAATTAAAATCTTTGGTGCTGACAAACAGCTGGTTGGCCAAGTTGCCGCCGAATTGCGCAAATACAGAAAACCTGAACCTTATAAAGGTAAAGGTGTGAAGTATGCCGGCGAAGCCGTTCGTCGTAAAGAAGGTAAGAAGAAATAAGGAATAATTCGATGAATACACCAAGAAATTTGTTTGAGAGAAGAAAATCTCGTGTTAGATCTGCTATCAAAGCAGCTGCAAACGGCAAATTAAGACTGTCTGTTTTTCGCAGCGGCAAGCATATCTATGCACAAATTATTGACGATGTAAAAGGCTCAACAGTTGCTTCTGCCTCTACTTTGGATAAAGAAGTTAGAGCTAACATCAAAAAATCTTCTACGGTTGAAGCTGCTGGCTTCATTGGTAAATTAATTGCTGAAAGAGCAACAAAATCTGGTATTTCTGAAGTGGTTTTTGACCGCGGCGGTTATATCTATCACGGTCGTGTAAAAGCTTTGGCCGATGCTGCTCGCGAAGCTGGTCTGAAATTCTAGGAGAGAAAGATGGTACAATCTACAGATCGTCATAATTCTAAAAAAGAAGTAAAAGATGAATTGGTTGAAAAACTGGTTCACGTAAATCGTGTTGCTAAAACAGTTAAAGGCGGCCGCACAATGTCATTTGCTGCAGTTGTCGTTGTTGGTGACCAAAAAGGCCGTATCGGATTTGGTTCTGGTAAAGCTGCTGAGGTTCCTGAAGCAATTGTTAAAGCAACAAATGAAGCCAAAAAGAATATGATTCGCATTCCGCTTCGTGAAGGCAGAACTTTGCACCACGACGTGGCTGGCCGCTTTGGCGCCGGAAAAGTTGTTTTGAGAACAGCTCCTGCCGGTACCGGTGTGATTGCCGGTGGTCCTATGCGTGCAGTGTTTGAAGTTTTGGGCGTACAAGACGTTGTTGCTAAATCATTGGGTTCTAACAACCCTTACAATATGATTAAAGCTACATTTGCCGCTTTGCAAGCAATCAACTCTCCGAGAATGGTTGCTACAAAACGCGGTAAAAAAGTTGGCGATATCGTTAGCCGCCGTGAAAACACCGCTGGTAAAGAAGTTAAAGAGGAGGCATAATCTATGGCTACTAAAAAAACTATCAAAGTTACCAGAACAGGTAGCACAATCGGCCGCCCTGCTATTCAAGAAACTCACTTGAAAAGCTTGGGTTTGACCAAAACCGGCCGCACAGTTGAAGTGGAAGATACTCCGGCTATCCGCGGTCTTATTAAAAAAGTGGCTCACTTGGTAAAAGTAGAAGAATAGTGAGAGTGCTGGGGGAGTAAAATTACTCTTCCAGCAAACTCCAAGATTTGTTCTGTTTGAACTGAGTATTAACTATAAGGTAAAAAAAATGAAACTGAATGAATTAAAAGATAACGAAGGTGCGACAAAAAATCGTAAACGCGTTGGTCGTGGTATCGGTTCCGGTAAAGGCAAAACCTGCGGTTTAGGCCACAAAGGTCAAAAAGCTCGTTCCGGCGGTGCTAAATGTGGTTTTGAAGGCGGTCAAATGCCTTTATATCGTCAGTTGCCTAAGCATGGCTTTAAGAATCCGTTTGCAAAGACTTTTGCCGTTGTAAATTTGGATACTATTCAAAAAGCTATTGATGCCGGCAAACTTGATGCTAAAAACATTAACGTTGAATCTTTGTTGAACTCTAATGTTGTTTCTAAGCAATTGGATGGCATTCGCTTGCTTGCTCGCGGTGCGGTTACCAGCAGCATCAACATTACTGTTGACTCTGCTTCTAAATCAGCTGTTGAAGCTGTTGAAAAAGCAGGCGGCAAAGTTAGTTTTGTTGCAGCAAAATAATTAACGTTATTTGCTATAATCATTAAAAATCCCTGTTCTGATGAACGGGGATTTTCTATTTTTCTCTTTACTTTTGTTCTGTCTTTGTTTAATATTTTAGTTGGATAAACAATAGTTTGTCTGAGGTGTGACAACCCCTTGAACATACGTCTTTATGCAAAGACGTTAAATAAGCATACCTTCTGGTCTGTGGATCGGAAGGTAGCAAAATATGCTATGTGCTAATATGCTACACTGCATTATGTTCAGCAGTTGTCAACTTCCGGTCGCTTTTTTCAGGCGGCTTTTTTTATTGTTAACCTAAAAATAAAAGGAAGTTGTTATGGAATTAAAAAGTTTTGAAAATTGCAGAAGTTTTTTGACGCGTACCATCATTTTAAAAAAATTGTTTTCTGTTTTTTTTGAACGCGTTTTTGTTTTTATTCGAGAATTTATTTCGAGAATTCATTTGATACATGCTCTGAATTTGGATACTCGTGACAAGCCCGAGTATGATAATGGTATAATAAAACGCTTCGCCCGTCACGAGGATGACAAGATTAAAAGGTTATGCTCCATGTCTGAGAATGACAACCTTGTTACTCAGTGTGGCCGAAGCATGATTGAAATGCTGGGGGTGCTGGCCATTATCGGAGTGCTATCCGTCGGCGGTATTCAAGGTTTTAGCAAAGCTATGGAAATGTATCATTGGAATAAAGCACTTAGAGAGTGGGATATTCTAGTTAATACAATGGTTAAATATAAATCGGAATTGCATATAAATAATAATCCACCAGAAGGGGAATCTAAATTATCTCTCATTCCAATTCTAAAAGCCACAGGTGATTTGCCGGATGATATGCCAACAGAAGAAAACGATAGTTATCTAATGGATGCTCTGGGCAATCGTTTAAGAATTTACAGTCATAACACCGGCTATATCGGCATTGGTTATTTTGCTACAAAGAATAATTACACGGCTTGTCGTATGTTTTTGACAATTGGTTCGCGTTATTACAATATTGTTGATAAAATTCAAATTTATACAATAGACGATAATCCAGCTAAAAAGAATAATCATTTTTATGGAGTAAAAGAATGCACAGTCGGCAGGCAGTCGCAATGTCTGGAAAATTTAAATATAGCAAAAATTTCAAACATCTGTCGAAACAATACTGTTTGCACAGATGCCAAAACTTGCCGTTTTTTGATGTATTGGTTTTAAATAAAACAAAGCAACTTTCTATCGTTTATATGAAAAAATAACTCCGAAAATATAGTGATTTTTCGGAGTTATTTTAGAATTTTCTAAGCCATTTCAGGCAAGAGAGATTTTACGTTTTGATTATAGTACTCTTCTGCCCATGCGCGCATGGAATCAAGAACCGGCTTTAAGTTATAGCCTAAATTTGTTAGTGTGTATTCTACTTTTGGTGGGATTTGTGCATAGACAGTTCGGATAAGAATTCCTTTTTCTTCCAAAGCTCTTAAATTGGAGGTTAAAACTTTTTGCGTGATATCGCCAAGTTCTTTTTTTATTTCACCAAAACGCTTTGTGCCATCCATTAATTCTTGTATAATCATAACTTTCCAACGGTCGCCCATGGTTTTTAAAGCCATTTCCACCAGATTTTCCGGCATTTCAATCATTTGTTTTCTCCAAAATTCACATCATTATAAGATTTAACATACACATAAGCTCTTTGCAAGCTTTATTATGCAAATAAATTATTTATCTTTGAAGACTTTAAAATTTTTAGTTGATGATTATTTATTGAAAGCAACGTTAAAAAAGGAGGATAATATGCGCCGTATTTGTCTTTTTGCCGGATATGATAAAGATAATAAAATTCAAGATTATGTGATTTATTTAATTAAAGAGTTAGCTAAAATCAGCGAAGTTTATTTTATGGGAAACGGAAATTTTCCACCGGATGAACTTATTAAAATTGCGCCTTACACACAAATGTTTTATTCCAAAAAACAACCGATGAAAGATTTTGGAGCATGGCAATATTTAATCAATAAATTGGGATGGGAAAAATTAGAACAATATGATGAGCTGGTTTTGTGCAATGACAGCGTATATGGACCTTTATATAATTTGGAGAATTTTTTTCGCTCAATGGAACGGAAGGGCTATGATTTTTGGAGCGTGACTTCTGATTATGAAAATCATTTTCATTTGCATAGCTATTGTATGGCCTTTTCTCAAGACGTTGTTAAAAATTCTCAATTTCATAAATTTTGGCAATCTGTGCCGTTTTCATATAACGCCGAAAATTGCGAAATGGAATTAACGCCTTTGTTAATTGCGCAAGGATTTATCGGCAACAGCTATATCCGCACATTTAAGCAAGAAAATATTTTGCGTCATCCGGTGCAAATGCTTCAGGAACACCAAGTTCCTTTTGTTAAGGTAAAAAGTTTTTTGCCGGAAAATGCTTATACCGCGGGAACGGGAATAGAATTACGTTATCAGCTTCGCACAAAAACAGATTATGATACGGCGCTTATTCAAAAACATATAGATGTGGCGCATTTGCCGCAGACAATGGGGCAAAAAATAGCTCGATTTGCCGGCTTGTGATTAATAAGCCTGCCATGCGTTTTTTAGGTGTAGGATAGAAAAAGGAAAAGCGATTAAAATTGCGTCAAAACGTATATCATATTTTTGGTAATAAGGATGTTTTTGTATAAAACACGCAGCGCCGCATATAATGCGCTGCTGTTGTTTCTGCGAAATAGCGTAAGCAGCTGTATTTATGTTTTGACGTTTTTTGACTTCAACAAAGACAAGGCAATGTCCGCATTTTGCCACAATATCTATTTCTCCGGCAGTTGTTCCCCGCCCGATTATAACATTTTTATCCACAATATGATATCCGTGTAATCTTAAATAACAGCGGGCTAAAAATTCTGCTAATTTTCCATTATAATAATTTGTCATTTTTTATATGCAGTGCTAAAGCATAAACATCATTTCTATTCAGCGAAAATTTTTCGGCAATTTCTTTTACGGCTGTTTTTAGAGATGTTTCACTCAATTTTTTTATTAATTCAGGTTGTACATCATTCAGTCTATATTGGGGCGTTTCCGGTGGTGAAACAATAAAAACAAATTCGCCTTTAGGTTCATTTTCGGCAAAGTGATTTTGGATATCCGGAAAGTTTCCGGTCTGAACTTCTTCGTACATTTTGGTTAATTCGCGAATAACAGATATTTTTCGATTTCCAAAAATTAAAGAAGCTTGTTCCAGAGTTTTTAGTAAACGCGGTGCCGTTTCATAAAAGATTAGCGTGCTGTTGATTTGTTTTAGTTCATTAAACATATCTGCGCGGGCTTTGTCTTTGTTGGGAATAAAACCCGCAAACAGAAAACGATTTGTCGGCAATCCGGATAGTTGTAGAGCCGTTATAACAGCGCAGGCGCCGGGGATGGCGGTGACATATATGTTTTGTTCTCGGCACTTATTAACAAGTTTATAGCCGGGGTCGGATATAAGAGGAGAACCGGCGTCACTGACAAGAGCAATAATTTGTCCGTCGTTAATCAAATCTATTAATTGCTGGGCTTGCTGTTCTTCATTGTGATCTTGGTAAGTTATAAATTTTTTATGCAAGGATAAACCAAGCAGAGAAAAAAGTTTTTTGGTAACTCTTGTGTCCTCACAGGCAATTATCGGCGCTTGGTTAAGAATGTCCAGCGCTCTTTGAGAAATATCCTGAAGGTTTCCTATGGGGGTGGAGATAATATAAAGACCATTTTTTAACATCAAATACACTTTACAAAAAAAAGTTTAAGCATTATTGTTTATTATATTGTTTTATATTTTAAGGAAAAATGCAAGTGTTAAAAAAAATCGGCTTTGTTTTATTGGCTTTATGCATGAGCAGTTGCGGACTTATTGAAAAAACAGATTCTCTGCCGCAACAAACTTTTAATTATCAGAGCGGTATGCCGCAAAATATGGTTGAATCAACAGATTATTCAAATATAGATTTGGGTAATGATGAAAGTTTTCGAGTGGCAATGCTTTTGCCCTTGAGCGGTAATGTCAGCGATATGGGACAAAATATGAAAAACGCCGCAATGATGGCGGTGGGAGATGTTAACAATAATCATTTAGTTGTGCAGTTTTATGATACAAAAGGAACCACTAGCGGCGCGCGAATCGCCGCGGAAAACGCAATTAACGCCAAAAGTGATTTGATTGTTGGACCGCTTTTAGGTGAGGAAGTTGCGGCAATCAGCGATGTTGCTAAAAACGAGAATATTCCGGTTATCTCGTTTTCTACCGCGCCCAATGTTTTGCAAAACGGCGTGTACACTATGGGATTGCTAAATGAAGAGCAGATTGAACGTATTATCCGCTATGCTGTCTCGCAGGGACGATTGAGACTCGCAATTGTTTTGCCGGATAGTCAAAGCGGTATTAATATGTTTAAAGCGGCTATGAATGCGGCTCAATTGCATGGTGCGACGATTGTAAAGGTGGGATTTTATTCTCCAAACACCATGGATTTTACCAAATTAGTTACGCAAATGGCCGGAGATGCTCGGGTTAGTGCTTCACAACGGAAAATTAAATCGGAAAAAGGTGCAGAGAAAAAAGAAGAAGAAATTGCTCCGCTTGATTTTGATGCTTTGATGGTGCCTGAATTCGGTAATCGTTTGAAGTCTATTACATCAATGTTCAGCTATTATGATGTTTCGGCTCCGGAAGTTTTGTTTTTAGGTACGTCTGTGTGGGGAAATACGAATTTAAGTAAAGAAACAGAATTGTATGGAGCGGTTTATCCTGTGATGTCGATGGCTCGATTGGTGCAGTTTAAGCAAAAATATTATGAAATGTTTAATGCTCGTTCCAATGATTTGAGTATTTTTGCCTATGATGCGGTTGCTTTGTCTTCGGCGTTGTCATATAAAGATAGAGACGATTTACAGCAAGAGATTACATCTATTGATGGGTTTTATGGATTGAGCGGCGCTTTTAGAATTTTTGCAAATGGTAAAAATGAGCATGGTTTGGATATTGTAAAAGTGTCTTCAACTGGTCCAAAATTATTGGAAAATGCTCCTAACAAGTTTTATACGGCGAATCCGGCTTATGCGCAAAATTTTTCCACAGAAAATTATATGTTAAATATGCCGCAGGTTTATGGAAAGAATGCCGAAGAATTGCAACAAATTTTGTTAAACGTGCAATAACTTTATTTTTTGCTTGCAATATCTTTAAATATACCCAATATAAAAGGGTGTTTTAATGAAGGGCTTAGGGTTAAAATGTCGTCAACCCGGTCAGGTTCGGAAGAAAGCAGCCGTAACGATTTTTTTTGAGGTCTAAGTCCCTTCGCCTTTTAAGAGTTTAAAAAATAGAATGGCTGAAGACAATTTACAATATGTTGCATTGGCGCGTAAGTATCGTCCGCAAACTTTTGAAGATTTGTTGGGACAGGATGCGCTTGTACAGACTTTAACAAATGCCATTCAAAACAATCGCTTGCACCACGCCTATATTCTAACCGGAATCCGCGGCGTTGGTAAAACAACGACAGCTCGTTTGATTGCTCGAGCCATAAATTGTACGGGAGTTGATGGCAAAGGCGGTCCCACTATCCATCCTTGCGGTGAGTGTGAAAATTGTAAGGCAATTGCTGCGGACAGGCATATTGATGTAATTGAATTGGACGCCGCTTCTAAAACCGGTGTTGATGATATGCGGGAAATATTGGATGGCGTTCGTTATAAGCCAACAATGGCTCGCTATAAGGTTTATATTATTGACGAAGTTCATATGCTGTCTAAAAGCGCGTTCAATGCGTTGTTAAAAACACTGGAAGAACCGCCGTCTCATGTGATGTTTATTTTTGCGACAACGGAAATCCGTAAGGTTCCGGTAACCATTTTATCTCGTTGTCAGCGTTTTGATTTGCAACGTATCAGTGTTGAAACGTTGGTTAAATTGTTTCATAAAGTTTTAAGCGCTGAAAAAATTGAAGCGGAGGAAGAAGCTTTGCATATTGTTGCCCGTGCGGCGGATGGTTCGGCTCGTGATGGTTTATCCATGCTGGATCAAGCCATTGTTTTGGGAAACGGCAAAATCGAATCCGCGTCGGTTAAAAATATGCTGGGGTTGGCGGACAGACAACAGACATTTTGTTTGTATGAAAAATTGTTAGAAGGCAATATGCCGGAGGTTTTGTCAGTTTTGCATCAGCTTTATACAGATGGGGCAACCCCTATGTTAATAATTCAGGATTTGGTGGATATTACCCATTTATTAGCTAAAACAAAAATTATTCCTGACTTTATTAACGATGCGACTGTTAGTGAAAATGACAGAGAAATGTGTAAAAAGCTTAATTCTGTATCAATTGCCATCCTCTCAAAAATTTGGCAAATGTTGATAAAAGGTATTAGCGAACTGCAATATGCTAATGTGCAAATAGATGCCTTGGAAATGATTTTAATGCGGATTGCTTATTCAGCCAATATGCCGACTCCTGCAGAACTTCTGAAGGAATTAAAAAAAAAATCAAGACTGATTAATGTTGCGGCAGAAAGAAAAAACGTTTTGCCTGTTTCAACATCATCGGCTGTCGGTGAAGTGCATATTGACTCGGATTTGATTGCGCATGAAGGTATTGAACTGTCAACAACGGATGATTTGGTGAAGTTGCTTAACGCCAAACGGCAAATGCTGTTGTTGTATGCGGTTAAAAATGATATGTCCTTTAAAGAATTTGCCGAGGGGCGCATGCGTATAGCACTTTCGGAAAAAGCAGATAAAGATTTGATTGCGAATTTGCGCAAGTTTTTGGTTAAAGAAACCGGTGTTTCATGGGTGATTGATATTGATTATGAACCTTTAGGTGAGACGCTGGCGTTTAAAGAAACAAAAGAACTTGAGCGTGATAAGAAAAATATTTCTGAATATCCGTTAGTAAAAGCTATACTTAGCGAGTTTGGCGGTGCTAAAATTGAAACCGTTATCCGGAAAGCGGTGGATGATGCCGAAGATGATGAGGCAACCGAATTTAATATTCTGGAAGAAAATTCTGAAACTTATGATGATGAGGAGAATTAAATGCTAAACATACAAGGAATTATGAAACAAGCACAACAGATGCAACGTAAAATGCAAGAAACGCAGGCTAAACTGGCTCAAGAGGAAAAAGAAGGCGTGAGCGGCGGAAATTTAGTGAAAGTGGTGCTGAATGGTAAATCTGAAATGAAAAAAATCAGCATTGATAAATCATTGATGAATGCGGAAGAAGTAGATGTTTTAGAAGATTTGATTCTAGCCGCGTATAATGATGCTCATCAAAAGGTTGACGCCATGATGGAAGAAGGCATGAAAGAGGCTACCAATGGTGTTGGACTGGGCGGGTTAAAACTTCCGTTTTAATTTTGAGGCGTTGCGGTGCAAGGTAAAGAAATTGAAAAATTAACAAAAATTATAGCTAAACTGCCGGCATTGGGCACACGTTCGGCTCGGCGTATTGTTTTGCAACTTTTAAAGAAAAAAGAAACAACGATGTTGCCTTTGATATCCGCTTTGCAGGAAGTTGCCGATAATGTAAAAAAATGTCCGGTTTGCGGAAATTTTGATACAATGGAGCCATGCTCTATTTGTCGGGACGCGGCTCGTGATCAGGAGACAATCTGTGTTGTTCAGGATGTTGCGGATTTATGGGCAATGGAACGTGTTGGCTTGTATCATGGTCAATATCATGTTTTGGGCGGAATTCTTTCTGCTCTGGATGGCGTGACGCCCGATGATTTGGATATGGAAAAACTCTTTTCACGATTGCAAAATAATCTGGTGAAAGAGGTTATTTTGGCTTTGCCGGCAACAATTGACGGGCAAATTACCGTACATTATTTATTTTCTCGTTTAAAAGAGTTTCCGGTTAAGGTTACCACGTTGGCGCAAGGGATTCCTGTTGGCGCGGAACTTGATTATATGGATGACGGAACAATTCAGCTTGCACTTTCTGCCCGCAAGGAATTGTAAGGGTTTACGCGTGGAAAAACAGATAAAGTTGAGGATAAAGATAAATTTGTTGCAAAAAATTTATTTTAGTGTATTACATTAAAACCAAATGGGTTTTTATAACCCTATGTTTTGTTTTAAAATTTTAAGGATGAAAAAATGGTATCATTAGCAGAAAAAATGGCGGCCGGTGTTGATATGTCTGCCTTTAGCAAAGCTGACGAACTGAAGAAAAGACTTTGGTTCACGGTTTGGGCTTTGATTATTTTCCGTTTGGGCACATATATTCCGCTTCCGGGGATTAACCCAACAGTGTTGGCTGAAATGTTCAGTCGTAATCAGGGCGGTATTTTGGGTATGTTTAATATGTTTTCCGGTGGTGCGTTGGAACGTATGACAATTTTTGCCTTGAATATTATGCCGTATATTTCTGCGTCAATCATTGTTCAATTGGGACAATCGGTTATTCCGTCATTAATGGCTCTTAAAAAAGAGGGCGAAGCCGGGCATCGTAAAATTACCCACTATACAAAGTGCTTGACCGTGTTGATTACCATTATTCAAGGTTATGGTATTGCTGTTGGTTTGGAAAGTGTTTCTGGTGCTAATGGCGCGTCGGCAGTAATGATTGACAGCTTTGCTTTTAGATTCTCGACAATTGTTTCTTTGGTTGGCGGCACAATGTTTATTGTGTGGTTGGGTGACCAAATTACTCAACGTGGCGTGGGTAATGGTTCTTCATTAATCATTACTGTTGGTATTGTGGCCAATATTCCTAACGCTTTGGCGCAAACTTTTGAATTGGGGCGTGCCGGACAAATGTCGGTTATGACAATTTTGATGCTGTTGGCAATGGCGTTGGCTTTGATTTATGTGATTGTGTTTGTGGAAAGAGCGCAAAGAAAGATTATTATTCAATATCCAAAGCGTCAGATGGGTATGCGTATGATGGCGGCCGAAAGTTCTCACTTGCCATTGAAAATCAATCCAACCGGTGTTATTCCGCCAATTTTCGCCAGTTCTTTGCTGTTGTTGCCTATTACAATAGCAAATCTATCGGCTGAAAAAGGTCCGTCTTGGGTGCAAAGTTTGAGTCAAATGCTGGGGCATGGTCAGCCGGTATATTTGGGTTTGTATGCTTTCTTGATTTTGTTCTTTACGTTTTTCTATACTTCGGTAGTATTTAATCCGCAAGAAACTGCAGATAATTTAAAAAAGCACGGCGGCTTTATTGCCGGTATTCGCCCAGGTAAAAATACGGCAGAATATTTGGATTATGTGATTACCCGTTTGACGGTAATTGCCTCAATTTATTTGGTATGTTTGTGTATTTTGCCGGAATTGCTGATTAGTAAAGTCGGTGTGCCGTTTGTTTTGGGTGGTACGACCCTGCTTATCGTGGTTCAGGTTACAATGGACTTTGTCGGTCAGGTCCAGTCTCATTTGATTGCTTATCAATATGAAGGGCTGTTGAAAAAGGCTGCATTAATTAAAAGGAAAGGACGTTAATGTCTGAAACAAAAAAAGGACTTTTTGTCGTATTTACCGGTGCTCCGGGGTGCGGTAAAGGGACACAAGCTCGAATTTTGAAAGAAAAAACACACATCTGCCATTTATCGACGGGTGAAATGTTAAGGGAGTATGCCGCACAGGATACTCCCTTAGGGCGTGATTTAAAAGCTTTGTTGGATAAAGGTGAGTTTGCCACCGATGAAATGATTATTGAAATGGTGCGTAATCGTATTGGCCAGCCGGATTGCGAGCATGGTTTTATTTTGGACGGTTTTCCGCGTACTTTACCGCAAGCCGAAGTGTTGGAAAGTCTGCTTGCTGAAAAAGGTATTAAACTAACTTGCGTTTTGGAAATTCAAGTGCCTGATGAAATCATTATGGAGCGTATTTTAGGACGCTATTCTTGCTTAAAATGCGGCGCAGGTTATCATGACAAATTCCAAAAACCAAAGGTCTATGGTGTATGCGATGTTTGTGGCGGAACAGAATTCGGTCGGCGTAAGGACGATAATCGCGCCACCGTGCAGAATCGTTTGGTAAACTATCGTCTGCTGACCTATCCGACAATTCCGTTTTTTGAAAAGCGTGGTTTGTTGCGCACGGTTGATGGCACCGGAACGATAGAAGCGGTTAGTCATAAGATTGATGAAATTCTTGGGATATAAGAAACTCGTCTAGCGGGTATCTGCTAGGGATTTTTGCGCTCGTGTACCACTTTGTACACGTCGCTTAAAAATTCCGTCGCATCTACGCACGCTATCCGAGTTTCCGCGAGTTTTGTGCGTTTTGCGCTCGTGTACCACTTTGTACACTGCGAAAAAATCTTACTTCGCATTAAGCTCATTATCCGAGTTTTCGCGAGTTTTGTACCGATTGCCAGAATAGAGTAATCGGTATTTTTGTGCACTAAAATTTTCTCTCTCTGGGTTTTAACGCTATCTGCTCCACTATTGGCAATTTTTGCTGCCAAGGTTCCTCTGTAAAATTTGATTGTTGCTTGATTTTTGTAAAAAAAATTGATTTGTATGCATAAAAGGGGTTGACTCTGATAAATATCACGCCTATAATCCGCTTAATTTTGAAAAGTGGTGATCAACTTTTTGAATGTATTAATTAATTGAAAGTAAATGGAGATTAAATTTGGCTCGTATAGCTGGTGTAAACATTCCAAGTGCCAAGAGAATTGAAGTCGCACTGACTTATATCTTTGGTATTGGTAGAAAATCTGCTCAAGATATTTGCGCAAAATCAGGAATTGATATGAACCGTCGTGTTAGTCAACTCTCTGATGAAGAAATCATGAAAATCCGCGAAGTAATTGATGACGGTTACCTTGTAGAAGGCGAACTTCGCCGTGAAGTTGGTACCAACATTAAAAGATTGATGGACTTAGGTTGCTATCGTGGTTTGAGACATCGTAAAGGTCTGCCTGTTCGCGGTCAGAGCACAAAACAAAATGCTCGTACCCGTAAAGGTAAACGTAAAACCGTTGCGAACAAGAAGAAATAAGTGAGGTAAGTGCAAATGGCTAAAGCAATTCTGAAAAAGAAAAAAGAAAAAAAGAATATCACTTCCGGTGTGGCTCACGTTGATTCTTCTTTCAACAACACAAGAGTTACAATTACGGATGCACAAGGTAATACTGTTTCTTGGTCAACCGCAGGTGCGCAAGGTTTTAAAGGTTCTAGAAAATCTACACCTTATGCCGCTCAGGTTGCCGCTGAAGAAGCTGGTAAAAAAGCTCAAGAAAACGGTATGAAAACTTTGGAAGTAGAAGTTAAAGGACCTGGGTCAGGAAGAGAATCTGCGATTCGCGCATTGCAGGTTATCGGTTTTACTATCACAACAATTCGTGATGTAACCCCAATTCCACATAATGGTTGCCGTCTGAGAAAAAGACGTCGCGTCTAGTTATTATTTAGGCACAGGCCTTTTTTTAAGGCCTGTTGCTGTGTTTTTTTATATGTACATATAACTTATCAAGAAAAGGACAAAACCGGTGATTCAAAAGAATTGGCAAGAACTTATTAAACCAACTAATTTGCAAGTTTCTCAAGATGAGGCAACTCACAAAGCAAAAATAGTGGTAGAACCTTTAGAGAGAGGCTTTGGTCTTACTCTGGGTAATGCGTTGAGAAGAGTTTTACTGTCCTCATTGCAAGGCGGTGCTGTTTCCGCTATAAAAATTGATGGTGTTTTGCACGAATTTTCTGTTATTCCTGGCGTTCGTGAAGACGTTACGGATATTGTGCTTAACATTAAAGAGTTGGCGGTTGCCGTTCACTCTGACAGCGCAAAAATTATGACCTTAAAGGCTGAAGGACCTTGCGTGGTTACGGCAGCTATGATTGAAACCGGTCACGATGTTGAAATTATGAATCCGGACCATGTTATCTGCACGCTCGACACTGGTGCAAAAATTAACATGGAATTGACTGTTACCACAGGCAAAGGCTATGTTCCGGCTTATAATAGCAAATCTGCCGATGCTCCTATCGGTTTGATTGCCGTCGATGCTATTTATTCTCCGGTTAAAAAAGTTTCTTATAAGGTTGAAAATACTCGTGTTGGTCAAATTACAGATTATGATAAATTGACCATGAATATTGAAACAAATGGCGTTGTTTCTCCGGAAGATGCAGTGGCTTTGGCTGCCCGCATTTTGCAAGATCAATTGAAACCATTTATCAACTTTGATGAACCGGAAAGCGAATCCGAAGATGTTCATGAAGAACTGCCATTCAATCGTAACTTGCTTCGCAAAGTTGACGAACTTGAATTGTCTGTTCGTTCAGCAAACTGCTTGAAAAATGACAATATCATCTATATTGGTGATTTGGTTCAAAAAACCGAAGCTGAAATGTTGCGTACGCCAAACTTTGGTCGTAAGTCTTTGAATGAAATTAAAGAAGTTTTGGCTAAAATGGGTATTCATTTGGGTATGGAAACTCCGGGATGGCCGCCTGAAAATATAGAAGAGTTGATTAAGCGTTGTGACGAACACTTCTAAAAGTTAAAAAATCGTCTAATGGCTTTCTACTTGCAAGACTTTTTCTTATGTACTTCTGTGTACACGGCGAAAAAGTCTTGCGGCGTATTAAGCGTATTATCCGAGTTTTTAAGAATATAAGTTAAAGAGAGAAAATTCACGTACTTCTGTACGCTAAAATTTTCTCTCTTCTTGTTTTGGGCACTATCTACACCACTATCCGTAATTTTGTATCTTTTGGTTTGCAAGACTTTTTCTTATGTACTTCTGTGTACACGGCGAAAAAGTCTTGCGGCGTATTTAAGTACATTATCCGAGTTTTTAAGAATAAAAGTTAAAGAGAGAAAATTCACGTACTTCTGTGTACGCTAAAATTTTCTCTCTTCTTGTTTCAGTTGATATCTATGTCGCTGTTTGCACAACATGACTCCTTAAATTAATTTTGAATGCATGCTATTTTATAGTCAGTAAATTTAGGATGAAATAACATTGTTCAGAGGAACAGCTTTTGCAGAAATTTGTGATTTCGATAGGCGATAAATTATTAAAACAAGTACGTCCACTGATGCATTCTTTATTTCCATAAATTTTATTGCTAATTTTGTAACCATTTATATTATCATCTTTATTTCGGCTTTCAAGTGAGCTAATGTCTTCCGAAAAAGCAGCTAGAACATTTAAAAGATTATTACATTGCTTTTCTGAATTGAGGCTGTATTTATTGTCGGTCTGTTGAAGGACTATTGAATAGCCAATACTAAATTTATAATTACAAGGAGCTAAAGAACCATCACTTTGTCGGCAAGTAGAAACGCCATAATCTAATATATATTTGTTATTGTATTTATCATATAACTGTGTTCCATTAACTTTCATATCTTCAGGTAACAATCCCAACGCGTTCAAAATGATAATACCATCATATCGTGTTCCTTTGGGATTTTGATTATATTCACGCAAAAATATATCAGTATTGGCAAGTGTATTATAAATTAATTGTTGTATTTGATGCATTTGTTTGTTTGCTTCAATTTTTTCCATGGCTTTGGTATAACCAGCAATACCGCCGACGGATAGGACACCGATAATGGCCAGAACGCCGAGCATTTCAATCATGCTTCTTCCAGATGAAACCGCGTGTAGCGGCGCATCTAAAGCGGTTTTACGCTGTCTCAAAAAATTCATGTACGTCTTATGTACATTAGGATTTTTCTCGCAGCTAGAAACCACTTTATCTACACCACTCTCCGCGGTTTCAATACATTCATTTGTCTGTCTGGTCACTGCTTGCGCTTTTCTCACTCGTGTACTACTTTGTACACGTCGTTCCAAAAGTGCGGCGCATTGACGCACAACATTCAAACCCTTAGTAAAATTCCATTGTTTGTCATTCTCGGGCTTGACCCGAGAATCTAGATCATCGGGACGGGCTAAAAGCCACGCCCGAGGATGACGATTTAAATTCTGTTTCGTATGGATTCTCGGAACAAGTCCGAGAATGACGGAGAATGCTGTGTTCCGTTCCGACTCGAATTTTTTCAAAAAATGGCAAAAACCATGTGTAGAAGCTTTAAAACGCTCTGAAATCGAATGTTTAGGATTTACAGAGAGAGAGAGAGACCTTTGGATTGCTTATTTTTCATCTTTCTTTCCTCTTTTTTTATATTCATTTAGTATATGTGAAAATATTTAAGATTCAATAAAAACATATCAAATTATGGGCGTCCAAAAAATATTATTATTTATTTTATTGTTTATCTTTTGCGGCAGACGGCATTTTTAACTAAAATGTTGCAAAGGTCGGCAAATGAAATTCCCAGATATTTAGCTTGTTCCGGCACCAAAGAAAGTGCGGTCATTCCGGGGTTTGTGTTAATTTCCAACAAAACGACTCCGTCTTTTTCGTTATAGCGAAAGTCGCAACGGGCAATCGTGTGACAATCTAAGGCGTTATAAACAATTTCGGTGTAACGTTTACAAATTTCAGCTATGTTTTCTGGAAGTTCTGCCGGCAGAATGTGATGAGTTTTGCCAGTGGTGTATTTGGCTTGATAATTATAAAACGAACAATCGGTTTTAAGTTCGGTAATTACCGAGGCTTTGCCTTCAAGGCACATAACGGTTAATTCGCGACCGGCAATATATGGCTCAATCAGAATCGGCAGATTTGGATCAGAATAGGTTACTCTTTTTGCTTCTTCTGCGTTGTGGACGATATAAACGCCGACACTTGAACCATCGCACACCGGTTTCACAACGTAAGGATAGGAAATTTTAGTGCCGTTTTGCAAATAAGCGGCGGCTGTTGTTTTTTCGCCTTGCGCCACTTTAACGCCGGCGGCTGAAGCTAATAGCTTGGTTAAATATTTATCCATTCCCAACGCCGAGGCTTTTAAACTAGAGTGGGTGTAAGGAATTTGTAACATATCGAGCAACCCTTGCAGTTCTCCGTCTTCTCCCCAGTTGCCGTACAGACCATTATAAACTACATCTGGTTTTTCAGTTTTAAGAGTATCTAAAAAAGTCCAAACATCGGTTAAATCGTGTTCAATTACAGTATAGCCTTTGCTTTTTAAGGCGGTGGCTATGTCGTTTTTGGAGGATATACTAACTTCGCGTTCGGCAGAGAATCCGCCATAAACCAGCAAAACTTTTTCAGACATCATTTTTTCCTTTATAATCTTAAATTTTCTGCTATTGTAGGAAAAATTGTTTAATGAATGGCTAAGATGAAAAAGGGACTTTTAATATTTTTTTCAGGACTGTTATGGGTAACTAATGTACAAGCTTTAGAAGTTAAGCATAGCCTGAAAACGACAATCGGTTTTTTTGACGCGTGCGAAACAATGTTTACTTATGCGTTTTATAATAATAAAGATTATGATATTAAAACATCTATAACCACCAGCGGAGCGTTTGGGGTGTTGTATCCTTTTACCGCCGCTTATCACGCGGTGGGAACGTATGATAAATTTAAGTTTAAGCCTCAAGATTATTTTTATGAAACACAAACAAGGTTTAGACATCGTTCAAAAGAAATTGTGTATAAAAACGGCGAGCCGCAATATCGTGTGAGTGTGAAAAACGAGCATAGGCGTACCGATAAAATAAAAACAAATCCGCAATATCCTTTTTCGGGAGATTTGCTCTCGGTGTTTGGTGAACTGACGCAACGCATTATCACAAAAGGCAAATGTGATTTAGAACAATATTCTTTTAATGGTAAAAAATATGCAAAATCAGTGGTGAAAACATTGAAAAAGGAAAAAATAAAAACAGAATATTTTTCCGGAAAGGCCTTAAAGTGCCAATATACGCAAGAGATTTTAGATGACACAGACGCCGGATTTTTATTAAATCCTGATGAACCTATTTATTTTTGGGTGTTGCGAGATGAAAAGACAAAAGCGTGGTTTGTGGCTAAAATTTTAATTGAAAACACACCGTTTGGCAAATTGCAGGCGGTGACAACCAATATAGAGGTGAAGTGATGAGTAAAGCGGAATTGTTATTGCCAGCCGGTTCGCTGGTAAAATTGAAGACAGCGTTATTATATGGGGCTGATGCGGTGTATGCCGGAACGCCGGATATGAGTTTACGCACACAATCCAAGTTTTCATTGGAGGACTTGAAAGAAGGGATTGAATTTGTGCATCAGCAGGGCAAAAAAATTTATTTAACCCTCAATTTGTATATTCACAATGAAGAAGCCGCTAAATTGCCGCAATTTGTGAAGACCTTGCAAGAACTGCGACCGGACGGAGTTTTGGTGGCCGACCCTGGGGTGTTTTATTACTTAAAAGAAAACGCGCCGGAATTGAAACGCTTTGTTTCTACCCAAGCAAATATTTGTTCGGGACAAACTGTAAAGTTTTGGCAGTCAATGGGGGCGAGCCTGTGTGTTTTGGGACGTGAAGTCACATTTGCTGAAATGGCGGAAATTCGCAAGCAATGTCCAGATATTTTATTGGAATGTTTTGTGCATGGCGCAATGTGTATGTCTTATTCCGGTCGTTGCTTAATTTCTAATTTTATGGCGGATAGAAGTGCTAATAAGGGAAAATGCGCGCATTGTTGCCGTTGGCACTATAAAATGCATTTGCGCTTAAAAGACGGAACAATCAAGGAATTGGAAATAAATCAGGATAATGCCAAGGCTTTTGAGTTTTTACTGGAAGAAGAGTTTCGCCCAGGGGAATATTATGAAATTGTGGAAGATGAACACGGCGGCTATTTGCTTAATTCCAAAGATATGTGTTTAATGCCGCGTTTGAATGATATTTTGGGAATCGGTATGGACTCGCTGAAAGTGGAAGGCCGCAACAAAACCGAATATTATGCCGGAACAGTGGCGCGTGCTTATCGGCAAGCTATTGATGATTATTATGCGAATCCGCAGGAATGGGATTATAAAAAGTATATGGATGATTTATACACCTTGCAGAATCGCGGCTACTGCTTAGGTTTTCATGATGGCAAGCTGACAAATATCAGTCAAAATTATGAATATACCAGAACGCTCGGCGAATGGCTGTTTGCCGGTTCTATTGTGGAATGGCAGGGCGATGACGCTGTTTTTGAAGTGCGAAACTATATTAACAGCGGCGAGTTTATCGACTTTTTAATTCCGAATACCTTGGAAAATTTACGTTTGACTTTGACAGAATTTGAAGATGCCGACAGTGGTGAAGTGACGCCGCGCGTTTCGGCCGGTCAAGGTAAAAAAATCCGCATTAAGCCGGCGCAGTGGAATTTGCCGATTGCCGAGGTTAAGGCTAAATTGCCACAATATGTGATTGCGCGCAAATGGCAAGGATTAAATGGGGAAAATGCGGAAATGTATGAACGCAAGCGGCAGGAATTTTCACAGCTGATTAGTAAAGAGGATAAATAAAATATGCTAAAGAATCCGGTTTTGGTCATTGCCGGTCCGACAGCTTCTGGTAAATCCGCTTTGGCGGCGCAGGCGGCGCGTGATTTAAACGGCGTGGTGCTGAACTGTGATTCAATGCAGATTTATAAAAATATTCCGATTATTGCGGCGGCTCCCAGCGAAGATGAAAAAAAACTGGCGGAGCATCGTTTGTTTGAAATTTATGATTGCGATAAACGCGGCAATGTGGTTGATTGGCTGAATTTGTGTGTGACGGAAATTCGTAAATTGTGGGGGGAGAATCGTTTGCCGGTTGTTGTCGGCGGGACTGGTTTTTATGTTGAGGCATTGCTGAACGGCGTGACGCCGATACCGGAGACGCCTATTAATGTGCGTGAAAATTTGCAATTGCGGTTGCAAAATGAAGGTTTGCCAAATTTGTATGCCGATTTACAGCAAAAAGACGCGGAAATTGCCGCTAAATTAAATCCTAATGATAAAACGCGTATTATGCGTGCTTTAGAGGTTATTGAAGCAACGGGGCAAAAACTGTCGGCGTGGTATGAAAAACCATTGGTGCAAAAAATACCCGAAGCAAATTTTATTAAAGTGAAAATTATGCCTCCGTTGGAAATTATTGCCGAGCGTTGCTGTCAGCGTTTGGAAAAAATGGTGTATGAACTAGGCGCGTTGGCAGAAATACATAACTTATTTTTGCAAAATCTAGATGAAAATCTACCCGCAATGAAAGCATTGGGCGTGCCTGAACTCGGTTTGTTTATTAAAGGTCAGATGTCTTTGCCGGAAGCTTTGGATTTGGCAAAACTACACACGCGGCAATATGCTAAACGACAGCGGACGTGGCTAAAAAATAAAATGGCCGCCGATATTGTTTTTGAAAATGTTTATCAGGGGCAAAAAGACTATTTACAACAGATTTTCAATGTTATAAAACTGTGAACAACGTTATAAAACCTTGCACATTGTGTCATTCGGTTATAAAACTATAAAATAACTAATTATGGAGAAAATGCAAATGTTTGCAAAATTGATGGGAATGCTTTCTGCTGATATGGCAATTGATTTGGGAACGGCGAATACCTTGGTTTATGTGCGTGGCCGAGGAGTTGTTTTGAATGAGCCGTCAGTGGTGGCAATTGAAGAATATAAAGGCCGCAAGCAGGTTTTGGCGGTGGGAAATGAAGCAAAACAAATGTTGGGGCGCACCCCTGGTAATATTCACGCTATTCGTCCGTTAAAAGACGGAGTGATTGCTGATTTTGAAATTGCTGAGGAAATGATAAAATATTTTATTTGCAAAGTTCATAATCGCCGCGCGTTTGCCGCTCCATTGATTGTTATTTGCGTGCCGTCAGGTTCTACGGCGGTGGAACGTCGCGCTATTCAAGAATCGGCTGAACTGGCCGGTGCACGGAAAGTATGGTTGATTGAAGAACCTATGGCCGCGGCTATTGGTGCCGGATTGCCGGTAACGGAGCCGACAGGTAGTATGGTTGTTGATATAGGCGGCGGTACAACGGAGGTGGCTGTGTTGTCTTTGGGCGGTATTGTTTATTCTCGCTCCATTCGGGTGGGCGGAGATAAAATGGATAGTGCCATTGTTAACTATATTCGCCGCAACAAGAATCTGTTGGTTGGTGAAAGTAGCGCTGAAAAGATTAAGCAAGAAATAGGCTCGGCTTGTCCTCCGGAAAAAGGCGAGGGGCGCACGGTTGAAATTAAAGGTCGCGATTTGGTGAATGGCGTGCCTAAGGAAATTGTTGTAACCGAAAAACAAGTTGCCGAAAGTTTGGTGGAACCGGTTTCTGATATTGTGGAGGCTGTTAAGGTGGCTTTGGAAAACACAGCTCCGGAATTGGCTGCCGATATTGTGGATAAAGGTATTGTTTTGACCGGTGGCGGAGCTTTGCTCGCTAATTTGGATCAGGTTTTGCGCAATGCCACAGGCTTGCCTGTTTCTATTGCCGAAGAGCCGTTGGCTTGCGTGGCAAAAGGTTGCGGAAAGGCATTGGATCAGGTCAATAAATTGAAAAGCGTTTTATCCAATATGGGATAAGAAGTTGCATTATTTAAGGTAAAAGGATAGAGATATGAAGCGTGGGGGAACCTTGCTTATTAGAATAGGCGAATTAAAGGTTTTATTGCGGCGGCTTTTTATCTTTATTCTTTTTTTGTGCGCTTTTTTATTTATATTATTAAGTCGAATCGATAGTGTTGTTGTGGAGGCTGCAAATCGTTTGGTTATGAATATAACTGGACCGGTTATGCAAGTTGTGGAATTACCTTCACGTTTTATTCATCGTGTTTATACCTATTTTTATGATGTTAGCCATATTTATTCGGATAATAGAGCGTTGCGGGTTGAAAATAAGCAAATGTTGTTACTACAAAACAAGGTGCGCACCTTGGAAGTTGAAAATCAATTGTTGGAACGTTTGCTGAATTATGTTCCTCCAGAAGGCGCTACTTTTATGAGCGCAAAAATTATTGCGGAATCCGGTGACAGCTTTACGCATACCTTGCTCGTTTATATTGGAAACGAGGCCGTAAAAAAAGGGCAAATTGTTTTGGGTGATGAAAGTGTTATCGGTCGGATAGATAAAGTGAGCGGTCACTATGCAAAGGTTATTTTAGTGACAGACATTAATTCTAAGATTCCAGTTGTTGTGGAACGCACGCGTGTCCGCGGTATTTTAAGCGGAAACAACACAGCATTGCCACAACTTATGTTTATACGCACTACATCGGATATTCAAGAAGGTGATGTTATTGTCACATCCGGCGTTGGCGGTATGTTCCCGTCTGGATTGCCGATAGGTTTTGTAAACTCTATAAAAAATGGTGTGATAGATGTTGAAACAATGGCCGACATCAGTCGCGTGGAATATGTTAGAATTGTCGATTATGGCTTATCTGCGGCAACTGACGAATTGAGTGATTTTATGGAAAACAAGGATAATGCGCGATAATGTAAAAGATAAAATACGTTTATATCTTCGACATCGGATACCTATGTTGACAACGTTGATTTTGATGTTTTTGTTTTATGTTCCCATAAATTCTTTGGATTTGAATTATTTTCGTCCGGCTGTCGGACTTATCTGCGTTTATTACTGGACATTAAAAAGAGGGTATATGTTTAGTTATATTTCTGCTTTTATTGTTGGTTTTTTTATAGATGCTTATAGTTCAACGCCAATGGGTATTAATTGTTTAATGATGATGTTGTTAGTTTTTTTAACGGAAATGCTGTCTCGATATTTTAAATCCGCCTCTTTTGTTAGCGGTTGGTTGTTTTTTTTGTTAGTTGGAATTTTGCTTACTTTTATAAAATGGTTGTTGATTTCTATTTGCTTTAGCTATTTTGTTCCTATAACAGAAATTTTAATCAATCTGATGTCAACGGTTTTGTTTTATCCGTTGATTGCGTATATTAATATATGGATACAAAACAACTTATTGCCGCAGGAGCATATCAATGAATAGAAACGGCGAGAAAAACAGAGTGTTGCTTCGGCGAACCTTGTTTGTAATTTTTTTTAATTTGGTTGCTTTTTCCGTTATTGTGGCTCGTCTTTACTATCTTCAAGTGAAAGAGGCGGAAAAATATAAGATGATGTCAGATGAAAATAGAATTTCAACGCGTTTTTTAGTGCCGCCGCGGGGACTTATTTTTGATAGAAATGGTGAAATTATTGCTAAAAACGAACAAGATTTTCAGGCGCTAATGGTTGCAGAACAAACGCCAAATATAGAAGAAGCATTGGCAACATTTAAAAAAGTTATTCCTTTATCGGAAGATGAAGAAGCAAAAATTCGTAAAGATTTAAAAAATAAACGCCGTTTTATTCCGATAAAACTAAAAGACAACTTGAACTGGGATGAAGTTTCAAAAATTTTGTTACACGCACCTGATTTGCCAGGAATAGAAATTAATGAAGGCTTGAGCCGGTACTATCCTTATGCGGATATTTACGCACACGTCTTAGGATATGTGGGGCCGGTTTCGGATAAAGATAAAAAAGACAATCCGCTGTATATGGTTCCGGGGTTTAAAATAGGAAAATCCGGATTAGAGCGTTATTTTGATTATAAATTACAAGGAAAAGGCGGTACCATAAAATTAGAAGTCAATGCTTATGGGCGCGTTATGAATGAAATTGAACGCAATAATGGCGAAGAAGGAGAAAGTTTGACCTTAACATTGGATGCGCGTTTGCAAAAAGCAGCATATGAGGCTTTTGGTGAAGAAAGTGGCGCAGCAGTGGTTTTAGATGTTCGTACGGGGGAAATTTTGGCTTTGGTTTCGACACCATCATTTGATCCAAACTTGTTTACCAATGGTATTAGCTATAAGCATTGGAACGCCTTGCTGAATAATGAACGCACGCCGTTGGTGAATAAGGCCGTTTCCGGACAATATTCTCCTGGGTCAACTTTTAAGGTGGTGGTGGCCTTGGCGGCGTTAGAAGCCGGCGTGATTGATTTGAACACTCGATTTAATTGCACCGGCGGACTGGATGTGGGAAATATACGTTTTCACTGTTGGCGCCATTCTGGGCATGGTAGCTTGAACGTTGTAGAAGCATTGAAACATTCTTGCGATATTTTCTTTTATGAAACAGCTATGAAGTTGGGTATTGACAGAATTCATGATATGGCTGTTAAATTAGGAATGGGTACTGTTCTGGAAGTGGGGCTGGATAACGAAAAAAGTGGTATTATTCCTTCAAAAGCGTGGAAAAAAGCTCGTTATGGCACATCTTGGACTTATGGAGATGCGGCTAATTCAGGTATCGGACAGGGATATGTTTTGGTCACGCCATTGCAATTGGCCACAATGTTGGCTCGTGTTGTTAACGGCGGTTATAATGTTCAACCGACTTTTATCAAACCAACTGAAAAAGAATTGTCTAAAATTAAGAGATTAGATATTTCAACCAAAAATATAGAAATTGTCAAACGTGGTATGTTTGAGGTGGTGAACGGCGCCGGCGGAACTGCCGGAAGAGCCCGTTTTAATATTAATGGTGCTTTAATGGGTGGCAAAACCGGAACAACGCAGGTTCGACGTATTTCAATGAAAGAGCGGAGTAGCGGTATTCTTAGAGATGAGCAATTACCATGGCGTTTGCGGAATCATGCTTTATTTATAGGTTTTACTCCGGTTGAAAATCCTCGTTATGCGGTGGCTGTTGTGGTGGAACACGGTTCTTCAGGTTCAGGAGTTGCCGCACCAATTGCCAGCAAGATTTTGCAAACAGCGTTAAAATTAAATATTAACTAAGTAGGTTGAATATGTATGGATTAGGGTATGATGGCAGAAATTTAAGCTTAAAAGATAAGTTTTTAAAATTAAGTTTTTGGTATATTTTTTTAATTGTTGTCTTAGCTGGTATCGGCACTTTAACACTTTATTCCGCGGCTAATGGAAATTGGGAGCCTTGGGCAATTCGCCATATTAGCCGTTTTGGCGTGGCTGTGTTGGTTATGTTTGGACTGGCTATGATTGATATTCGCTATTATTACCACAGCGCCTATGTTTTTTATTTTATAACTTTATTTCTGTTAGTTGTTGTTGAAGTTACCGGACATATTGGTATGGGAGCGCAACGTTGGATAAATTTAGGCCTATTTAAAATTCAGCCTTCAGAGTTGATGAAAATTGGCATGGTTCTGTTTTTGGCACGCTATTTTAGTTCAATGACTTTGCAAAATATCAGAACCGTGCGCGGCATTGTTATCCCTGTGATTATGACTGTTCTTCCGGTGGGTTTGATTTGTTTGCAGCCAGATTTGGGGACGGCATTGATGCTTTTGTTTACGGCAACAATTATACTTTTTGTTGTTGGTGTTCAATGGTGGAAATTTGTGCTGGTTGGAATTATTGGAGCGGCTCTTTTGCCGGTGGCTTGGAATTTTTTACATGAATATCAGCAGAATCGAGTGTTAACTTTTTTAAATCCGGAAAGAGATCCTTTGGGGGCGGGCTATCATATTATTCAATCCAAAATAGCATTTGGATCCGGTGGTGTTTTTGGCAAAGGTTTCTTAAACGGCTCGCAGACGCATTTAAATTTTTTACCGGAAAAACATACGGATTTTATATTTACTATGTTTTCTGAAGAATTTGGAATGGTCGGAAGTCTTACTTTGATTTTTTTGAATATATTGGTGATTGCTTTAGGATATATGTTTGCATTTCGAATTTCTAACTATTTTGCCAAACTGGTTGTGATTGGTTTGAATACCAATTACTTTTTATATATTTTTATTAACATAGCCATGGTTATGGGGGTTTTGCCCGTAGTGGGCATTCCTCTTCCTTTAATTTCTTACGGCGGAACAGTTATGTTTTCCATTATGGCTAGTTTTGGCATTATTTTATGTATGAAAGTCAATCAGGATAATAACATAAATTTTGATGCAGATGACTAATGTTAAGCACTGTCTCTCATTTTATAAGAACGGAGAATAGACGGCATATTCGGAGTCATCTTTTTAGCTTGATCCCCTTGAGCTGTTTGTTCGATCATACTTTGTTTTGCCAAGCGCAAGTCACGAGAAAATACCAGCGCCTGAACATCTTTAGGTAAATTTTTTACAATGTCGGAATTAGGGTTTATTTTTTCACCATCAGGGCATCGATAAGGAACATCATTAATACAGCAGGCAACCATAAACATTTGTCTTAAATTTGCAGACATGGGATGATGCGAATCGGCTGTATAATTGCTTAAGTCTAAACCTATTCCATCTTTTTTAGCGCGTTCAACAATTTCATTTACTGACTTGTTTAGATTAGCTCCATATCCATTGTTATCTTTGTCTATGAGTTGGCGCATTTGTATTTTTAGCGGAATACTTGCCCGTAGATAGTCGTCGTGTTCACTTAACGGAATATCATGCAAAATGGTTTGAGACAGCGTATCAAGAACATCTTCTTTAAAATGCGCTAATTTGGCTTGAACCGGTTTAGTTTTTAGATATGCCAACAGATGATCTCGATGATTTGTTGTTTCTATCTTCTGCATTAAATCAACAACTTGTGGTAAAAAATCGTCTTTGTCGATTTTTCCTCGGTTATATTGCGCAAACAAATGAAGCAACATTTTTTCAGGCTGGTGGTTGCACCAATCTTTTTTGATGGTTGCTTTGTCTGCTTCGCGGCTTTGACGCCACAATTCTTTTTCTTTGTCGTTGAGTATTCCGTTTGCAGCGCGTTCTTGCAAAGCTTTACGAACTAAACTGTGAAGAGATAATTCATAAGCAGCTTCGTGGCTGTATCCCTGAGCGACAGCCACTGCAAAAACAGGCGCAGCCAAAATATCTTCCGGTTGCGGCGGAGGCGGTGGTAATTCTCTATCTTCTGGTTTAAGCGGCTGTTTACCGGCGGCAATTTCTTTCAGAATATAGTCTTTGCCCATGGCGGCAAGCAGGATAATTTCATCGGGAACTCTTCCACCAAAAGTGTTTCGAATAGATTCAGGAACTTTTACCCATGCACTGAAGTATTTGCTGTAATCATTATAGATGCGTCTTAAACTTTCTGGTTTAACGTCATCGGAGCAAGCCAGAATATAATCTGTCGGGTGATTCGTCCTTAAAAATTCTAAAAAATCATCATCAAATCCATTCATGGTTTGTCTCCTTTAATTAAAAATTGTTAAGCGCGTCCTTTGCCAAATTTATTTGTGAGGTGAGACATTCTTTCTGGTGAAATCATCGCCTGATATTTTTTTAATTCTTCACCGGTTTTGGCGGTTACTTCATTACCGTTGCGATCAATAACTTTAGCTCCCTCTGGGGCTATTCCTAAACGGGCGGCCATAATCAAATCCCGTGCGTCTTCTTTTTCTTGGCGTGATTTAGCTTGTTCAGGATCCAAGCGGGAACGAAGATTTGCAATCTGTTGTTGACGGTATTGTTCGTTATTATTTCCGTTGGCGTTGAGAGCTGTTTCTTGAGTTGATTTTATTGTTGCAGTCAAAAGAAGTGCTCTTTTTAAATCTTTTTGATCATTAGCGGTCATTTCGACTTTGCCGCTTTTTTCATCTTTAGCTAATGAAACTTTTCCATCTTTTATCATTTGATGTAATTCTTCTCTGGCTTGAGTTTGTTCGTGAATAGCTTTGGTTACTATTGTTTGTTTTAATTCACTAGTTATTTCTTGTTCCTTAGATGTTTGAGGATGGTTTAATTGTTCACATTCTGTTAAAATGTCTTGTAGTTGCTCAATAGACATTTTTTCTAAGAAAGCTTTGCGCTCATCTCCTTCTAAGGGCTTAACATTTTTAGGAGCTTCTACATCATACATCTCATGTTCCCCAGCCAAATAAGTCGTTTTTGGTGTAATTCCTAGTTTTGCCGCTCCCTCTTTAGCTTGTTGCTTGGATAAACATAGTTCTTTTGTATCAGCAAGTTGCTCCAACTCTTTTTTTAGGTCTCCACCTGTTAAATCGGCTATATCTAATATTTCTTCAGGAGATAGTTCTTTATACATTTTATATTTAAGATGTGTACGTTCTTGTCCTTCCAATGGCTTCATTTCTTCGTTTGTAAGATCATATTTGTGCCTATAAAAATCAGGGTCGTTAACCTGTTTACCTAGTGCAAATGCGTATTTCAGTTTCTCTTTCATTACCTCTTTATGAGAATTTTCCTGATTGTTTTCTTGTGGTTGTTTTTTTTCATAGAATTGTTTAACCTGTTCAAGTTGCTCATTTGTTAAGCCGCATTTAGCCAATTCTTCCATATCAATTTCTTTTGGAACGGCTCCTTGCATCGGATTGCCGTTTAAAACGCAGGCCGCATACATTCTGGTGGCGACTTCTTTAGAAGCGTTTTCCGGAAATTCAATCGGGCGACCTTGGTTATCAGGTTCTTTGAACATGGCATCAAAAACCTTAAAACCGGCATCGGGCGAAACATTGACATTGTCAGGAGAACTATAATGGATTTCAGCGTTTTCAAATTTTGCCGCGAATCCTTGTTGCTCCGTATCTCTTTCATATCCTTGAATTTTACCGTCATCAGAAAGTTTTTGATAATATTCCGCCTTGCGTTTTACCCATTCCGGTTCTTCTTCATTAGTTTTTTCTTCCGGTTCTGATTCATTTACAGAAACAGACAATGGTTTTTGTTCTTTATTATCAGCAGCATTAGCCCCTTCTTTTTCTTCTTTTGGAGCTTCTTTTTCAGATGTTTCTTTCCCAATTTTTTCAACAGCGGCTTTATAAGCTTCTTCGGATGTGATTGTTTTAGTGTCAATGTCATGCGCTTTACAAAATTCCAATTGTTCTTCGCTCAATGTAAATTCTTTGGTGTCACTCATTGTTGTTTCCTTTCTAGATAATTTTTCTTTACTTTTTCTTTCTGAGGGAAATTGAAAATCCTCTCTCTTTGTAATTTGGATAAAAGCATTATTAATATGTTTGGTAAAATTTGCGATTTCACTTTCGTCTTTGGGATTACGGATAAAACGTCCATAATTTTTAAGGGTGCGTAAAATATTTTTTTCGGCTTTAGACGGTATATATTTACCATCAACAAATTGTCCTTTTTCAATTTTATTCAGCTGCTCATTTATTTTATTTAATATAACAGAAACATCTTCGATTTCAGCCGTTTTTTTTAATAGGGGACGGAAACCGGCGCTGTTATATAAATGCATAGCCTGAATTTTATTCCAGAGATTCTTGTCAGATTTTATTTTTTTTTCGGCGTTTTCAATAGATATAGCGTCATAGGTCGCGGGATTTTTTCCAAAAGCAATCGCAACATTGGCTCTGGCTGCAAACCAAGCGTTTGTTTTTTCACCCGAAGGTAAAGAAACTTCTGTTTGCTGTAATTCGGAAACGGTTTTATCAAAATCTTCTTTACTCGGATAGAATCTCCAATCTTTACCCACTTCCATTAAAGCTCTTGCTTCTAAAGGATTGGGAAAATAAATCTGTTTTTGATTATTTTGTGAAGATACTACCATTCGTTTATTCCTCTTTTTAAATATTATAACAGTATTTTCGGATTTTGTCTAGCTTTTTGTGTAAAAATTAAGCAATATCTTTTTCAAAATTAGGGTTGGAAATCCCAATGTAATTTATGAGAATCTGGTTGATTTGTTCTTGCGAATCGTGGTATCTTTTCAAAGCTTCGTTGTAGGAGCGTCCGGTTAATGTTTTTTGGCAATCAAGCTGATGGCAAGATTCGACAATATTTCGGATTTTACCGATTTCTTCATTGGGAGAAACAGAAGGGAGTTGCGGATTTTGAGCCGCAGGGCATTCATCTAAAAAATTAATTTCAAATGCTTTGCGCACGCCTTCAAGGTAGCATAGTTTTGCAAATTCGTTAAACATTGTCTGTGCCGCTTTTTTTATGGCGAGAATATCATCCAAATTTGGGGCGTGGCGTTGGTTGCAAAATTCCTTAAAAGCGGTTTTATATTTTTGGGGAGATGCTAAAAAGATTTCGGCTAAATCCAGCAGACTGCTGTTTTGCGCAAAAATTTTTAATTTGCCGATTAGCTCAAACATATCATTTCGATAAGAATCGGCATATTTTTGTCCCCATTTTGTTAAATTTCCTAAAAAAGTATGCGAAAGTTCAAATTCTGGTGGAACGGTGCCGGTTTGGCGAATAATTTTTAAGGCAGAAAGCAGATAACGGCGCATTTTGAATTTGTTGGCAAAAAAGACCAAGTCCAACAAATGCAATTTGCGGCGAATTTTTTTGTAAGATGTGACAAAGTCTGTTATTTGGGCTATTTCAACCGCGTCGAGATTTTCTTGTTCGCACAATTGAATTTTTTTGAGTGCGGCGCGGTACTCTTTTTCCATGGTGATGATTGTTTCTTTAAATGTCGGCGGCATTAATGCGGCTATAACTCGTTTTTTTTGGGCGGCTTGCCGGCTGACCGAGGTTAAATCTAACCAGAGACGCAAAGATTGTATGGTTGAAGAGTTTTCAGGAATGATGATATTTTCTTCAAAATAATGACGAAAAGTTTCATATTCTTTGTTCAGTTCTGAAGAGTGTCGAACGTCGTACCAAGAGGCATTGATTAAATTTTTTATGTCTGCGCGGGAGATAAGGCAAGGGGCAAATTGACAATCACTTTTATCTCCCATAACAAAGCACCCGCTTGAATCGCGGCAAAAGATAAAATCAATGTTGTTGTAATCAGTCATTATTGGTTTTAAAAATGACTTTTCCAGAGCTTTTTGTAAAAAAGTTTGTCCGTTCATTTATTTGTCCTTTGCTAAAAACTTAACAATTAAGCGTTATCATTTGGTTAATATGTGTGGCGGCTGTTGCGTATAATATAAAAAAACTTTGAAATTTATAAAACAGTGTGGTAATTTGAACGCAGTTTTAAATGTTTAACACGGAGAAAATAAGTAATGTCGGGGAAAGCCAGATATAACGGAAAAGAATCGTTTGCCGAATGGCAAAAAGAATGGCAGTTGGAAGATAGATATAACTTTCGCTCAATTGAAGCTAAATGGCAAAAAATTTGGAATGATGAAAAAGCATATAAGGTGGAAATAGACCATTCTAAACCAAAGTTTTACGCCTTGGTTGAATTTCCGTATCCGTCAGGCGCGGGATTGCATGTTGGGCATCCTCGTTCTTATACGGCCTTGGATGTTGTTTCTCGCAAAAAGAGAATGCAGGGCTTTAATGTTTTGTATCCGATGGGGTTTGACGCGTTTGGGCTTCCGGCCGAAAATTACGCCATTAAAACCGGTGTGCATCCGGCAATTTCCACTAAACAAAATATTGAAAACTTTACCCGTCAACTGAAATCAATCGGTTTTAGTTTTGATTGGGACAGAAGTTTCGCTACTTGCGATCCGGAATATTATAAATGGACACAATGGATGTTTATTCAGCTGTGGAAACACGGCTTGGCTTATAAATCTAAAATGGCCATTAACTGGTGCCCTTCTTGCAAGGTGGGATTGGCTAACGAAGAAGTTGTCAATGGTTGTTGCGAGCGTTGCGGCGCGCCGGTGGTTCGTCGTGATAAAGAGCAATGGATGGTGGCTATCACCAAATATGCCGACAGACTTATCGACGATTTGAAAGAAGTTGATTTTATTGACCGTGTGCGTTCTACCCAAATTAACTGGATTGGTCGTTCCGAAGGTGCAGAGTTGAACTTTGAACTGACGGACAATGAGGGGAATGCTTTGGGAAAAAGTATGGTTGTTTATACCACACGGCCGGATACGACTTTTGGCGTGACTTATACGGTTATGGCTCCGGAGCACGAATTTGTCAAAGAACTGATGAATCGTTTTGAAAATGCTGCCGAGGTACAGAACTATATTGATGAAGCGGCTAAAAAATCAGAATTGCAACGTACGGCTGACACTACCAAAACCGGTGTGGAATTAAAAGGTGTTAAGGCAAAGAATCCGTTTACCGGCAAATTAATTCCGGTGTTTATTTCTGATTATGTTTTAACCGGTTACGGAACCGGTGCCATTATGGCTGTTCCGGCGCATGACCAACGTGATTATGATTTTGCCAAAGTGTTTAATTTGCCGATTATTCAAGTTTTGGACGGCGGAGATATTTCGGAAAAAGCTTGGGAAGAAGACGGCAAGCATATCAATTCCGGTTTCTTGGATGGTATGGATAAAAAAGAAGCTATGGCCGCGGCCATTAAATATGCCGAAGAAAAAGGCTTTGGCAAGGCTAAAGTCAACTTTAAACTGCGTGATTGGGTGTTCTCTCGTCAACGTTATTGGGGCGAACCTATTCCAATGGTATATTGCGAGCATTGCGGGTGGCAACCGATTCCAGAAGACCAGCTGCCGCTGAAATTGCCTGATGTGCCGGATTATCGTCCGAATGATAATGGCGACTCTCCTTTGGCCAATGCAACAGAGTGGGTGAAAACCACTTGTCCGTGTTGTGGCGGTCCGGCTCGTCGTGAAACCGACGTAATGCCGAACTGGGCGGGCTCTTCTTGGTATTTCTTACGTTATTGCGATCCGCACAACGACAAAGAATTTGCCTCTAAAGAAGCTTTGGACTATTGGATGAATGTGGATTGGTATAACGGCGGTATGGAGCACACCACGTTGCACTTGTTGTATTCTCGTTTTTGGCATAAATTTTTGTATGACTGTGGTTATGTGCCAATGCCTGAGCCATATCATAAACGCACATCACATGGTATGATTTTGGCGGCCAACGGCGAAAAAATGTCAAAATCTCGTGGCAATGTCGTAAATCCTGATGATATAGTTTCCACTTACGGCGCCGATACTTTCCGTTTGTATGAAATGTTTATCGGACCATTTGACCAAGTGGCAATGTGGTCGGAAGAAAGTTTGAACGGTGTTTATCGTTTTGTCAGCAAAGTGTATGCTTTGTTTAAGAAAGTGTCAAAAGACGCCAAACCGACGGCTGATGATTTGCGGGCTATGCATAAATGTGTTTTAGAAGTGACCGAGCGAATTGATACAATGAAATTTAACACTGCGGTTTCATCGCTGATGATTTATGTTAACTACTTGTCAAATATGGAAAAAATTCCGGCTGAAATGTATGAAACATTGATTAAACTGTTAAGTCCGTTTACGCCGCATCTGGCCGAGGAAATGTGGGCGCGTTTGGGATATGATACTTTGGTTATTACCGAGGAATGGCCTCACGGTGACGCTAAACTGGCCGAAGATAATATGGTGACAATGGGCGTGCAAATGAATGGTAAAATGCGCGGC
Source organism: uncultured Alphaproteobacteria bacterium (assembly GCA_934254675.1). Lineage (GTDB taxonomy): Bacteria > Pseudomonadota > Alphaproteobacteria > RF32 > CAG-239 > RUG410. The sequence continues at coordinate 47,458 of CAKQLP010000011.1, forward strand.
ACTATCTCCGTTGCTAAAGATGCCTCTCGCGAAGAAGTGGAAAAAGTCGCCTTGGCTTTGGAAAATGTGGCACGTCAACTTGAGGGGCAGTCAGTTAAAAAGATTATTGTTGTACCAAATAGGATTGTAAACATTGTTGTATAAAGCAAAAATAGGAATGGTTTTGGCGGCGGTTTGCGGACTTGCCGCCTGTGGGTTTGAGCCGTTGTATGTGGAAAAAACAGCCGGTAACGATTTGTGGTATTATAATAATAAATTTGATACCGATATTGTGCGTGAAATGGCGCAAATTAAAGTTGAAACGGTGACCGATCGTATCGGACAGATGATTAAAAATGAACTTATAGACACATTTAATCCGTATGGAACACCAAAGTGCGCTAAGTATTTTTTGAAGATTCAGCCGGTTAATTCGGAAACCGTGCAACAGGCTTTGCGTGATGATATTACCGCCACTCGAGAAAAGGTTAAATATACGGTTGACTATTCTCTTTGGAGTAAAGAAAGCGGGCAATTGGTCAGTGGGCGAAGCTGGATTTATTTGAGCTATGACTTGTTGGATAACCCGTATTCAACCACAATGGATAAGAAAAAAGTGGAAAAAGACGGAGCAAAGATTATGGCTAATGATATTTCTTTGCGAATTGGTGCTTATTTCCATTCAGTAAAAACAAAACGCGGTAATCCAAATGAATTTTAAACCGGCGCAACTAGATAGTTTTTGTAAAAATCCTAACCCAGATATAAAGTGCGTGGTTTTGTTTGGGAGCAATGAGGGAACCATTGCGATGCTCCAAAAAAAGTGCGCGGAGGCGGTTTGTGAAAACATACAAGATGCTTTTCGTTGCGTTTCTTTGGAAATGAGTGAAATATCTAAGGACGGGCAAGAAATATATGCTGAATATTATGCCCAATCCTTAATGGGCGGACGACGGGCGGTTATTGTTAAAAATGGTGATAATAATCTAGTCGCGGTTTTGAAAAATTTAATTCCTGAAACAAAGTCGGATAACTTGCTGATTGTTTGTTCGACGTCCTTAAATACTAAGTCGTCTCTGATAACTTGGGCGAAAGACAGAGCGGATATTATAATTGTTGGTTGCTATGAGGACCGAGAAGAAAATATAGCCGAATCGGCGGCGGCTATGATGCGGGCGCAAGGTCTGAATTTTGACACGGCAACTTTACAGGTTTTATGCTCGCGATTGTCGCCGGATAGAAAAATCAATCAGAATGAAGTTGATAAACTTGCTATGTATTTAGGCGAGCGCAAAAATGTGACAATAGACGATGTCAAGGCGGCAGTAAGTGACGTGGCCGGAGCAAATTATGAGGATTTTTGCTATTATGTGGCCGGCGGCGAGGTGATGAAAGCTTGCGCAATGTTTGAACGTCTGCTGAAAGAAGGCGAGGAAGCTGCGACAATTATTCGACAACTGACCTATCATTTTAACAAGCTTTTGAACTGTGTCGCACAAACTGAAGGCGGAAAATCAACAGAAGAAGCTGTAAAATATCTTCGACCGCCGTTGATGTTCTATCGCAAATCGTCTTTTATGCAACAACTCAGAATTTGGACGCGCGAGCGTTTGCTGGGTGCCTTGTCTATGCTTTATGATTGTGAGCGTGATTGCAAAACCACTAATTTACCGGCGGAGCAGGTGGCGTCGTATTGTGTTATGCGTGTATCTAGTGCCGCCAGAAAGTTTAGATAATGGCTTCCTACTAGGAATTTTCGCGCTCGTGTACTTCTTTGTACACGTCGCTTAAAAATCCCGTCGCATTAAGCTCATTCTCTAAACTTTCTATTCTTGATTAATAATGGCTTCCTGCTAGTAGGAATTTTCGCGCTCGTGTACTTCTTTTGTACACGTCGCTTAAAAATTCCGTCGCATTAAGCTCATTCTCTAAACTTTCTATTCTTGATTAATAATGGCTTCCTGCTAGTAGGAATTTTCGCGCT
>CAKQLP010000012.1 GCA_934254675.1 uncultured Alphaproteobacteria bacterium
GCAAAAACCGCGTGTAGAAGCTTTAAAACGCTCTGAAATCGAATGTTTAGGATTTACAGAGAGAGAGAGAGACCTTTGCTGAGCTTATTTTTCATCTTTCTTTCCTCTTATTATTATGATTATAAATAACTTGTAATCGAAAATATTTAAGAAAATGTTACTGAAAACGAGGATGTGCTCTATCGTGTTTCTTTTCCAAAAATATTTTTATTCTCGACCATATTAAATTCTTCCGGTATGGAAAAGCCTGTCGTATTTGAATACTGAACCATCAGGAATAGTCCAGCCAAAGTCGTTGCTCATGGCGGTACTCTGCATTTGGTGAAGTGTTTTAGGCGCAGTATAAAAGCAGCGAATCGCTTTTTCTAAAGTTTCAAAATAAGCGTTAATGTTGTTTTTTAAGCGCTGAGCTTGTAAATTCGGACCATAAACACGATTGCCGTCAGCAAAAAAAACCTCGGTTCTGAATCCGTCAACGTTGTTTTGTATGGTGTCAACCAAACCGCCGGTAGATGTCGCTATTGGAAGGCTTCCTTTAGCCATGGCTTCCATTTGAGTTAAGCCGCATGGCTCAAAATATGACGGCATTAAGTAAAAATCAGCCGCTAATTGCACGGAATAAGCAAATTGATCATTGTATCCGTGAAAAACAAAAATACGTTTGGCGAAATCTCGGCATATTTGCTTTGTGTTGTCTTTTAGAGCCATTAAATCGCGGAACAAGTCTTTGTTTCCGGCGCCGCCTAAAACAAAAATAGGAAAATCCTGTGGAGAATTTTTATATTTATCGGATAAACGCAAAATGGCGTTGATGGCGATGTCATATCCTTTTTGTTCAACCATTCGGCTGGTCATGCAAATAAAAGGAATATTTTCCGCATCGTGCAATACTGATGAAATGTCGTCAAAATTATAGGTGTCAATCATGGGAATGACTTTTTTCCGATAGTTTTCATCAGCCGCTAATTTAGATAATAATTTGATGCACTCTTTTTTGTTGTGGAGTTTGTTTTGTAAAGAATGTTCATTATATACCTTAAATTGCGTGCCGCCAAAATAGTTGTTTATCATTTCAATTTTTTGAGCATTTGGAGAAATAAGTTTTTTTTCATAGCCATTGACTATGCCAAAAAAGGTACGATAATTTTTGCGGATTTTCAGGATGTCTCGAAAATCGAATCCAAAACTCTTTTCTCGGGAAACTTCTTCCATGTAGTTTTTTGAAACAGTGACAATTCGGTCGGCAAGATGCATGTTGCAAGATGCTTGATTATAGGTGTCACCGACAATCAGGGTGTTTCCCGTACGGGGATTACTATTTTTAACCGCCTTGGCATTTTTCAGAACTAAAGTTGCTAAATCCTCATAAAGGGAATTTAATATTTTTGAAGTATTGTTATAGTCCCAACCTTGATATCCCATGTGATGGGCAATGTGAATTATCGGAATTTCTTTTAAGACATCGGCAATATTTTCACTGAGCCTTCCGGCGTAAACTTTGGCTAACGACAAATATTTGGTTAATCCTGAAATTGCACCGCTGTGCCAATCGTTTGCAATCAAAATGTTTGGCAGGTCGATTTCGTTTAGTTTGTTGCCGGCAATATTTTCAAGGAGACAATAGACTGCTTTAGAAAGAAACGCAAAGCGTTCTACCTCGTCAATATTCAAATTGTTTAAAACATAACATCCGCCTTGTCCGGAAGGGTTTCCTTTGGCGGGCGTTATTGAAAAGAAACGATCGTTGTGTAAAAACAGGTAGTTGACGCCGTTTAACTGTCCTTTATAAATATCTACATTAAAACGGCAAAAACGATTGCGGTTTCCCATAAACGGAACTTTGATGGAACATATTTTCTTTACGGCGGTTTGTTTGCCTTCGGCGCCTGAGTAGATGTTTTTTTCCAAGCTACATTTTTTGCGCCCCGTGTCACCTAAATACATAGGCGTGATGATTGTAATGTCACTTTTTTGAGCCGAAAACACCATGTTGTAATTTTCCGGTAATTCGGAAGCAACCATGCCCAATCCGCCACATTTCATAAAAGTCGCTGTTTCTGCCGTAATCATCCATGCGTGAATTTCTTTATTTTCAGGCCAGCAATCATCTATCAAACATTGTCTTTTGCCCATGTTTTGAATTTCTCGTAAAATCAAGTCATGGGGAATGCCATAATTCAGACTGAATCTTCTTTTATTAAAATTTGTCGGCAGAAAAACAAAATTTTTATTTGGGCATGCGCCAATATTCATTATAGACATCACAATTACTCACCATTTATAATATACCGCACAGTATATCATGAAAAACAAAAGCTTCAATAGAAAAAAAACTTCATCTCTTGACTTGTTTACGTTTAGCCACTAAGTTCTATATAGATGTTTGTCAGAGAAAATTAAAGAGGACGTTAGAATGACTGATAAAAAAGAAAAAAATTCTACCAAAACAGAAAAAAATAATGAGAACGTGGAAAAAAATTCCGAAAATGTGCAAAACTCGGAAGGTATAAATGAACTTGAACAGCTAAAAGAAGAAAACCAAAAACTAAAAGATTCTTTTTTGCGCGCGTATGCCGAGGCTGAAAACACTAAAAAACGTTGCCAACAGGAAATTGAAAAAAATTCTAAATTTGCCATTTCTTCTTTTGCGAAAGAATTGTTGGGTGTCGCGGATAATTTGCAACGGGCTTTAAGTGCCGTGGATGATGAAACAAAATCTCAATGCGGCGCGTTTATCAAAGGCGTAGAACTCACGCAAAATGAACTGACAAAAGTATTCCATAAATTCGGCATAAAGAAAATGGAAAGCTTAAACAAGGTGTTTGATCCTAATTTTGAGCGTGTTGTCCAAGAGGTGGAAGATTTAGAAAAACCGGCAGGAACAATTATTGCAGAATTGCAGGCCGGCTATACGTTAAATGAACGTATCTTGCGGGAAGCAATGGTTGTTGTGACCAAAGGCGGCGTTAGCGCACCTAAAAATAACCAAGAATAAAAATTATTTATAAAAAAGTGTAAGTCCGTCTAGATTGACGGACTTTTTTATTTGACGTTATAAAATAAATGGTATATCTGATAAATTGTTATTTATTACAAAAAAAATAGCTTTATACTTTTGTGCATGAAAATATGGAACGTTTATATTTTTAAGCAGATTTTTATCGGATTTCTGCTGGTTTGTTTCTCTCTGCTGGCTATGTTGTGGCTAACGCAGTCGCTTAGATTTGTTGAAATGGTGACAAGACAAGGGTTGCCGGTTTATTTGTTTGCGGAAATGACGTCCCTTTTAATGCCTCGGATTTTTAACATATTGTCTCCGATTGCTGTTTTTGTGACAGTTTTATTTGTGTATAACAGACTTATTGCAGATAGAGAATTGGTCGTGATGCAGGCAGCTGGTATCAGCCCGTGGCAAAATGCAAAAGCTGCCGTATTTATGGGAATACTTTTATCAATGTTTAATGTTTTTGTTATGAATTGGGGTATCCCTTGGGCAGAATCTAGATTTCGAGATTTGGAATGGCGCGTTAAAAACAATTTAACTCAAATGATATTCAGAGAAGGTGAGTTCACAACTTTGCAAAATGGTATTACTGTTTTTATCGACAAGCATGAGGACGATGGTTCTGTGAGCGGAATCTTTGTCAGTGATGAAAGCAAACCAGAGGTTAAAGTAACTCTAACAGCGGAAAAAGGACGGGTTATTCAAACGGATAAAGGTCCGAGAATTTTATTTATTAACGGTGTTCGGCAAGAAATTAATACAAAGGACTACAAGTTCAGCACTTTGTCTTTTTCGCGATATTCCGCTGAATTTAATAATGTGGAAAGCAAAAAGAAAAAAAATCAAACGGTTCGGGAAAAATCCATGCTGGAACTCTTGGAATCGGGAAAGGATAAAACGCTTGATCCTCATGAGGCTCGTAAAAATATTGTTGAAGGAAACCGCCGGATATTATACCCATTGTATAATATTGTTTTTGCGTTGCTTGCCTGCGTCGGATTGGTGTCTGGTACATTTAACCGGCGCGGACAGACACGGATAGTCTGTATTGAGGTTTTGTGCATGACTGTGATTTTAGGCGGAGATTTGGCTTTAACGAATTTGGCCGGTCGCTCGCTATATTTCTTATCGGTTTTGTATTTGAATTGTTTATTGCCGCTATTTGTTTGCCTGTATTTGTTGTTTTTTTATAATCCTTTTTATTTTTGCCGTTTTCGGGTGAAGGAGCATCGTTATGAAAATTAAATATTTATCTGCGGCAGGAATATCTTTGTTGGTGTTTTTTAATGTTAGCGGAAATTTTGCTTATGCCGTTAATGAAGCCGGAGAAATTCAGCGAAAAGAACAAAAATCTCCGCATGCAACAATGGAAGTAGCTCACAATATTACAAATATTAAATTTGCGGAAGATGAAAATATTGAAGGCGATGGCGCAATAAATTTTAGTGCAGACGAACTGACCAATGATGAGAGTTCCGGATTGATTACCGCGACCGGAGATGTTGAAATAAACTATAATAAAATGCGTCTAAAAACGGATAAGTTGGTTTATGATCAAAATAAAGATATTGTGACAGCTACTGGAAATGTTAAACTCTTTTCTTCAGACGGGTCAATTATTTACAGCGACCAAGTTTCTTTGGCCGAGCAGATGACTGTCGGCGAAATGCATCATATTAAGGTGTTGCTGAAAGATAAATCTCATGTTTTTGCTGACAGCTTCAAAAAGAAAAATAATCAAAAAAAACAGCTGTCATCTGTTACATACACGCCATGTGATATGTGTGATGCTCAATCACCTTTATGGTCGATTAGCGCGCGTAAAGTGCAACATGATGAGAAAAGTCAAAATGTGCATTATAATGATGCAATTATAAGAGTTAAAAATGTTCCTATTTTTTATACGCCTTTTTTCTCTCATCCGGATCCAAGTGTTAAGCGCCGTTCAGGATTATTAGCGCCGACCATGGGAAGTTCAAATTATTTGGGGGCTATGTTTCAACCTCGATATTTTTGGGCGGTGGATGACCAAACCAATGTTATTATTTCTCCGATTTTTTCATCGGATAAAAATATTGTTTGGGGCGGAGACTTTCAAAAATATTTTTATAGCGCCAATACAAATATCAGCGGCAGCTATTTAAAAGATAATGAGAACAATCGTCCTAAAAATCGGGGAAATTTATTTGCTAACGGACGTTATGATATTAATGATAAATGGCGGATGAAATATGATTTAAAATATGTTTCTGACTATATCTATCTAAAAGAATTAAGCTTGCCGTATCAGGATGACGCTTGGTTGACATCCAATCTGTCTTTTGAACGATTTAGCGGGAGAGATTATGTTTCTGCGGAAGCATATTATTATAAAATACTCAGCTATAATCTGCGTATGAGCAATGAACGTCAGTTTCGAGAAATTAACGGGCGTAAGCCATTGGTTGCACCATTGATTGATATTGAGACTTATTCGGATCCATACGCCTTCGGTTCTTATTTTAAAAATGAATTTAACAGCGCTTCCATTTATCATCAGGATGGGCGTCAGACACAGCGTTTAACATCCATTAATGCTTGGGAATTGCCATTTACCTCTCGTTTTGGAGAAAAGTATCGCTTTGTGGCATCTTTAAAGTCAGACGCGTATTATGTTAATAAATATCAATATTTGCCTAACAATCAATATACGGGGACAACTACCAGATTTTTCCCGCAAACCGGAGTGGAATGGCGTTTACCGTTTGTTCGGGCTAACGATTCTTCTCGGCAAATTATTGAGCCCGTGATTGTTGGTGTTTTGGCGCCGAATGGCGGTAATAAACTTGATAAAATACCAAATGAAGATAGTGAAGATGTTTATTTTGATGACACAAATGTTTTAGATTTAAATCGATATGCAGGTTATGATCGAAACGATACGGGAAGTCGTCTCAGCTATGGATTGCGTTGGAGTTCGTATGGCGATATTATTGGACGTACATCGGCTTTTTTAGCGCAAAGCTATGAGAAAAGCAGAGATTCAAGCTTTACGGAAAGTTTAGACAGTAGCAAGAGTTCCAATTTTAGTGATTATGTCGGTCGAATTAATGCTGAACCTAATGAGTATTTGGATTTAAATTATCGTTTTCGATTGGATAGAAAATCTTTGGATGCAAAATACAGCGAGCTTGGTGCCGGTGTTGGTCCGTCTTTTTTACGCGGATATGTTTCATATATCTTTTTGCAAGGAAATACATATTACAATCAGTTGTATTCAGAACGAAAGGAATTATATACATCCATAAGTTCTGATTTGTCCCAGTTTTGGTCTGTCAGTATTTATAATTTGCAGGATTTGACCGCAAACAGCCGCGGATCATTGGAACATGGGGGAAATCTGATATATGAGGATGAATGTTTGAAATGGGTGACAAATGTGAAAAAATATAATAGCAGCAACCCTGACTTAAAAAATAGTTATGAGTTTGGCATAACTTTCTATTTGAAAACAATAGGTAGTTTCGGTTCATAGCCAAGCAAGGAGGTTTAATGAAAAGATTTGTTTTGTTTTGTGCGGCGATGTTTATGCCTGTTTTTGGAACTTATGCCGAAAATTTAAATTTGAAAGAATTGGATAGTCAAGCGCGCGCTGAACAGCCTAATACTAATTCCATTATGTTTCGGCGCAATGCAGAGCAATATCGACAGTTAAGCGATGAAGAAAAGGCTGATATTGCTGCTCAACGCGAAGAAATGAGAAAAATACGTTTGCAACAGGAAGAATTTGCTCGTCGTCAGGCTGCTGAGGAAATGCGCCGAAGACAGATGGAAGAAGCTCAAAGAGAGGCTGAACGCCAACGTGCAGAAGCTTTAAAGCCGATTACTCTGTATGAAAATAAATTAAAAATTTATGCGTTAGTTAATGGTGAGGTGATTACAAGCAATGACATGCAAAGTCGTATTAATGCGTTTATATTAACTACCGGTATTCCATATAACAATCAGACTAAAAGTATGATTGTTGGAAAAGTTTTACAATCTGCTATTGATGAAAAACTAAAAATTCAAGAAGCAGAGAAAAATAAAATTAAAATCAGCCGTAAAGAAATAGATAAGGCTTTGCGGCAGTTTGAAAAAAATAATAATATGGCAGAAGGGCAATTGAAAAAAATTTTGAACGACGCTAAAGTCAGTATGAAAGTTTGGAGTACGCAAATTGAGGCAGATTTAGCATGGCATAAATTGATTACCCAAAAGGGATATAGTGAAGTCAATATCAGTGAAAATGAGATTAACAAGGCTTTGGCTGATATCAAAAAAGATCAGTCAAAACAAAAATTTATGATTTCTGAAATTGTTATTGATAAAAAAGACGCCAAAGATTTAAATCAGTTGGTTGAAAATTTGCGGCATGATCCTCGTTTTGAATTATATGCCATGCAGTTTTCACAGAGCCCAAGCGCGGCAAACGGCGGAAGATTAGGTTGGGTTGGTAAAGGGAAATTGCCGTCTGTTTTAGAAAATGCGGTTTTGAAAATGAAAGATGGAGATGTTTCCGATCCAATTGCGTATGGCAAAGATTTTTACATTTTTAGGTTGGAAAAAATTTTTAATCCGACAATAGATAAAACAGAAACGCCATCACGGAAGGAAGTGCGCAGTTTTCTGGAAAATAAAAAATTAGAAGAATATTCTAATCGTTATATCAAAAACTTGCGCAGCCGTGCTTTAATTGAAAAGAAAGTATAAGAATGGATATTCTTTCTTTAAAAGAAACCGTTGAAAAACATGGACTAATGGCCAAAAAAGCGTTAGGACAGAATTTTTTGCTGGATCAAAATATTACAGATAAAATAATAAGATGCTCCTTATCCGCTCGCGGCCTTGATGATTTTTCGGCTGAAGAAGTTTATGAAGTCGGTCCGGGGCCGGGGGGCTTAACTCGGGCTGTGTTGAAAGAGAATCCTCAGAAACTGACAGTTATAGAGATGGATGAGCGTTGCATTGAAATTATGCGGGAATTGCAAGAGTTTTATGCTTCAAAACTGGAAATTGTCAATGGTGACGCTTTATCCTTTGATTTTTCGCAAAAAAGCGAATTTCCCAAAAGCATAGTAAGCAATCTGCCGTATCATATTTCTGTGCCTTTATTGATGGGATGGCTAAAATCTATGCGGATGTTCAGCAGCTTGACTTTAATGTTTCAAAAAGAAGTTGCTGAAAGAATATTGGCTGAGCCGAACAATAAGAATTATGGACGTATTTCTGTGATGGCTCAGAATGTTTGCAATGTACGCCTATTATTTCATTTGAATCCGAATTGTTTTGTTCCGGCTCCTAAAATTTGGTCTTCTGTTTTATTATTTACGCCAAAAACGAAAATACCCTCGGCTGAAATATTGGATAAGCTTGAAAAAGTTACGGAGGCCGCGTTTGGACAGCGTCGAAAAATGCTGCGGCAAAGTTTGAAAAAGTTCTCAAATCTAGAAAAAGCTTGTGCTGAAGCCGGAGTGCTTTTAACCGACAGAGCTGAAAATGTTTCTCCTGAACAATATTTGCTTTTGTCTCAATATCTTTGAGTAATATTGTTTTTTATCAAAATGTTAATATTTATTTTATAATTTGACATAATCACAAATAATTAAAAAGGATGTTCAATGCATACGGTTCATACGTTGATTTTAGATTTAACGCTTATCTCTATTTATGCGGCGCTGGTTACATTGTTGTTTAAAAAATTAAAACAGCCCACAGTATTAGGATATATTCTAGCCGGCATTTTGGCTGGTCCGTATTTTGATTTGCTACCAACGGTGACCGATAATGAAAATTTGACCTTATGGGCTGATATAGGGGTGATTTTTTTATTGTTTGGTTTGGGATTGGAATTTAGTTTTAAAAAAATGATAAATGTCGGAAAAGCGGCTATGATAACGGCGAATGCCAATATCTTATTTATGCTTTTTTTAGGTTATAATACGGGGCTTCTTTTGGGTTGGAGCACTATGGACAGTTTCTTTTTAGGCAGTATGATTTCAATGTCTTCCACCACAATTATTATAAAAGCTTTTGACGATTTGAATATAAAAAAACAAAAATTTACCGATTTGGTCTTTGGGGTTTTGGTTGTTGAAGATTTGGTCGGAATTTTGCTTTTGGTTTTGTTACCGACTATTGCTCTTGGCACAACTATTGATGGGCAAGCTTTGTTATGGAGTACGGGAAAGCTTATTTTATTTTTAGTTCTATGTTTTATAACAGGTATTTATCTTGTTCCGACTTTTTTAAAAAAGATAAATCATTTTCTAAATGATGAACAGTTGCTTTTGGTTATTATTGCTTTGTGTTTCGGTATGGTCGGATTGGCAAATTATTCAGGTTTTTCTTCGGCCTTGGGGGCATTTATTATGGGGTCTATTTTAGCCGAAACGCCATTGGTCGAACGGATTGAAAAAACAGTGAAACCATTGAAAGATTTTTTTGGTGCGGTGTTTTTTGTTTCTGTGGGAATGATGGTTAATCCGGTAATGTTTTGGGAATATATTTTACCGATAGGGGTTATAACAGTGATTGTTATGGTGGGAAAAATCGCTTTTTCTTGTTTTGGATTTATCATTTCCGGACAGCCTTTGAAAACATCTGTTTTAGGCGCATTCTCTTTAGCTCAAGTTGGTGAATTTGCCTTTATTATTGCCAGTTTAGGTATGAGCTTAGGGGTTTTGCATAAGCAAGTTTATCCGATTATTGTCGCTGTTTCTGTTATTACAACATTCTTTACCCCAATGATGATAAAGTTTGCCGAACCTATGTTTAATATTATTAAAAAATATCTTCCGGAAAAATGGCAAGTGTTTTTAATGCAACATGTTTCAGGACAAAAGGAAACAAAAAGCGAAGAAAAATTATGGAATATTTTATTTAAGAATTATTTATCTCGGTTAATTCTTTTCATCATTATCAATTTTTCAGTTATTGGCTTATCGAATTACTTTATTGTCCCGTTTGTTCATCAGTATCTGCCAAATATGCTTGCAAGAATTGCCGTAACCTGTGTTACATTGTTGTTAATGGCGCCTTTCTTAAAGGCATTAATTGGTTGGGAGACTATTTTACCTGCGGTATGGGCTGAAAAAATACGTCCTCTTTCAATAATTTCTAAAAAAATATGTCCGGTGGATTTTCGTGATAATTTAATGGTGCAAAAAGTAAAAGACAAATTACATGGCTATGAAAATGCGGAAAACTTAAAAAATCTTTTTGTTTCAAACAATCAAGTCGCCACAGTTTATTATAAATTATGGAAAGCTAAAAAAGCGAATCGGCTACCATTATTATTTTTAACCAGTTTTAGAATGTTAATCGTGTGTTTCTTTATTATGACGGTGGTTCATCAATTTTTAACCGAAAATACTAAAGTTATTTTAGGATTGGTAATCATTTCTTTGATAATGCTAACTCAGTCTCGTTGGTTGTTTGAACAATATATGAGAATAGAAAAGCAATTTTTGGATAATCTTAATGGTCGGACTAAAGAAAACACCGATAAAGAAAGCGCAGTAAACGAGCGTGAAGGCGAAAAAGAAAACAGCCCTGATTGAAACAGGGCTGTTGGTGCGGAATTTATTTGCTGAAGTCGTATATATCAGAACCATCGTCAGGCAAAGCAGAGGCTGTGTTCTCTGTTGCGGTTTCAACCGGTGCGGGTTTACAAACTTCAAAATAATTTGCGGCATAACTGGTTAGAGCCAGCGCGGCAATTGGTAAAACCACTTTTTCAAACGGAAAATGTGCGTGGCCACCATTTTTTGCCTTCATCCATTGATAAAATACGGAACTATAAGTCAATACGGCGGCTCCGAGTAAAGTGCAAAATAAAAATGGATCAATATAAAAAATTAAGATTGGTTTAGGTGTATATACTAAGTCTTTTATATATACACCGGCAATCATTGCCAATGACAGTGTAATTAAAATGGGGTTGCGAAAGGCAAAATGCCAGTTTTTTTTATCAAACCACAGAATGGTCCAATATCCGACAAGCATTAGTAACGCTCCGGCCCAAACGGCAATGACGCCGTCATCTACGCCAAGGTTTCGAGCTACTTCCAAACCAACGGCCACGCCAACAGTACATACAGCGCAGGCCGGATTGGCATAAGTGGGAAAAGCATAAAATAAAACGGCAACAGTAATTAAACTGAAAATTAACATAATGTTCTCCTTTGTTATTTTATTTACAATACGAAACTTATTTGAGAAATCAACCAAATTTTATATTTGTCAAAAGAAAACCGCCGATTATGTCACGGCGGTTGAAAAAAAGTCCAAAGTCAAATTATTCGTAACCTCTTTCTCGGCGGAGCGGACGATTATTTTTTACTTCAGAAACATCTTCATATTCTGACGGAAATTTTTTCTTAAAGTCATTTTTAAATTTTTCAGGTGTACCAAATTTCTCGTGGCGATAAGTGTTGGCAATCATGGCTAGCATACCATCTGTCGAAACATCTTTACCCGCCAGCGCATTAAATTTGGCAATTGACGCTTTCATTTTTATGGCTGTTTCATCATCAGGCAAATCACGATTTTTTAGACCTCGACGCGAAGGAGAATGCTTTATGACAGCACAAGCCAAATCTAACAATTTTTCTTTGTTTTGAGCAACACTATCCAGTAGTTTTATAAATTGTTGTCCAACAGTAGATTTCTTTTTTTCAGGCATCACACACCTCCATTTTCATAATTATATCTTATATTGAAAGAATAGCATAAAAAGAGGGTGACCGCAACAATTTTTTAGTGATTCCGCTGAATGATAAAGTAAGCGAGTTTTTGTAAAAGTTCCGCTTTTTCGCCAAAAATTTGAAGGGCGGATACGGCCTCTTCGGTAAGTATTTGGGCTCTTTTTTTTGCTTCATCAATGCCAAACCGGCTCACAATGGTGAATTTATTTTGCGAGTTGTCTTTATGTAGTGTTTTGCCCATCAATTTGGTGTCACCTTCAATATCTAAGATGTCATCGCTAATTTGAAATGTTTGACCGATTTTACGGGAATAGGTTATGAGCGCTTGGCGTTGTTCTAACGAAGCTTGTCCCAAAACGGCGCCGGCTTCGCAAGCATAGCGAAGTAATCTTCCTGTTTTCATTTCTTCTAATCTGGCAATGGTGTTTTCATCTTCCGAATCGGAACCTGAAGATTGAGCATATAAATCTAAAGTCTGTCCGGCAATCATTCCACTAAAAGCGCCGGCAGCATCGGATAATAATTGGATTAAAGTTAAACGAATTTCGGGACGCAAGTTCAAGGCCGTTGAAACAGTGTAAAAAGCATGTGTGAGCAGTCCGTCACCGGCAAGAATGGCTGTCGCTTCATCAAATTTTTTATGACAGGTGGGTTTGCCACGGCGCAAGTCGTCATTATCCATGGCCGGCAAATCATCGTGGATTAAGGAATAGGTGTGTAGCATTTCTAAGGATGCCGCGGCCGGAAGCGCTGTTTGGTAATCAATGTTAAACAAAGCGGCGCATTGGCATAATAAATAAGGGCGCAATCTTTTGCCGCCATTCATTAAAGAATACGTCATTGCGTCTATTACCCTTTTTTCAATATGTGTCGAGGTTGGAAAAAAAATGGGTAAATTTTGGTTAAAACGTGCTGAAAATTCACACAAACTTTCTTTGATGTCTATCATTAATCTTCATCCACTTTGTCTAGCGGTTCTACCGATAATTTGTTTTCTGGGGAAACATTTATTTTTTCTATTTTAAGTTGGGCAGCTTTTAATTTTTCTTCACAAAATTTTTTTAAGGCGGTTGCTTTTTCATAAGCTTCGACAGCGTCATCAAGCTTGATTTTTCCACCTTCAAGTTCACGGACAATGTTTTCAAGTTGCGCGAGAGCTTCTTCAAAAGACAATTGATTCAAATTTAAATCTTTCATTTTTTTATTCTCCATAATTTATAACTTAGCGGATTGATATGTTTTTACAATAATATTCTACAACTTATTAAACTATTTATCAAAAGAAACTGCGCTTTTTATTTATAGATTTAATGGCTAAAAAGGGATATATTATAATTGCTATGGATATTTTTTTCATGGTTTTATTCCTAATAACTCTATGAACTGCCGTGTGTTACGGCAGTTTTTGACTTTTCTTGACTGTAATAAAAATCAGGTATATACTGCCTTTTGATTTAATGTTGACAAGGAGTTTTTTATGGCAAAAATTTCATGGAAACCAGGTACGTTGATGGCTCCTGTTCCTCCTGTTTTAATTTCTTGCGGAACAATGGATAAGCCTAATGTTATGACAGCGGCATGGACCGGTGTGTTATGCAGTGATCCGACTCTGGTTTATGTTTCTATTCGTCCATCTCGTTATAGTCATGAAATTATCTCTCAGACAAAAGAATTTGTTATCAATCTACCCACCGTGGCGTTGGCGAAACAAATTGATATGTGCGGCGTTAAAAGCGGTCGAACAGTTGATAAATTTAAGTTGACCGGTTTGACGGCTGTTCCTTGTTCAAAAATTTCGGCGCCGCAGGTTTTGGAGTCTCCTATTTCTTTGGAATGCCGCGTATTGGAAATAAAAAAATTGGGGACAGAAAACGAGCCGGCAACGCATGATGTGTTTTTGGCAGAAGTGTTAACGGTGGATGTGGATGAAGCCTATTTAGATGACAATAATGCTTTGCATTTGGAAAAAGCGGGCTTGTTGGCGTACGCTCATGGTTTTTATTATGCTTTGGGAAAACAAATCGGCAAATTCGGTTGGTCTGTTGAAAAAGCGGCAACAAAGCGCAAAAGAGCAGAACGCCTGTGCTCGGAGCAAGCTAACGAAGATAAAACTAAAAAACGTCATGATGAAAAAATCAGAAAAAATTCGTTAAAAACAAAAAAGCAATTCAGGCGAAAAGATACCACACAAGAAGAGAAAAATGCGTGGAATGGTCGAAAATCTAAACGCCATGAGCTAACGAATCGCAAAAATGACGGGTATAAGGTTGATGAGCGCAAGCCGATGAAGCATCGTTCTAATAAAAATGCTGCTGTCAATATATCTAAAATTACCGCAATTAAGTCTTCACGAAAAATATTAACTTTGAAAAATAGGTGATATATGACAGATAACCATTTGGACTTTCAAGTTAATTATCAGAATCTGTCTGTTTATGAGGAATTTAATGCAGATAAGCTTGTTTATCCATTGATTTTATCTATTCCGCACAGTGGTAAACTTTTTCCTAAAGAATTTTTACAAAATGTTCGTTTTGAAGAAAAAATTTTACGGAGGAATGAAGATTTGTTTGTGGATGAATTATTGCAAGGGGCGTTGAGCCAAGGTTTGACTGCAATTAAAATGAAGTTAAGCCGTACGTTTGTGGACTTAAATCGCGACAGATTAGAGCTTGATCCGGCTATGTTTTACAATTATCCCAAAGAAAAAGATATTTTATATGATAAACATTGCCGTGTCGGTTTGGGTGTTATTCATCGGATTAATTTTAGGCGGGAAAATTTATACGCCGGATTGCTGGATTATAAAGAAGTCGGGGAACGATTAAGCAAAGTTTATGATGTTTATCACAATCGTCTGCAACAATTAATTAACAAATGTCTGAAAAAATTTGGGCTCTGCATGGTTTTGGACTGTCATTCCATGCCGTCAAAGATTTGCTCAATTATTGATGACCGTTCAGGAATTGATATTTGCTTGGGAAATTTATTTAGTCAGAGTTGTCCTCAGGAATATAGTGATTTTTTAGCTTCTCAATTTTGGGATTGTAATTATTCCGTGCAAGAAAATTGTCCATATTCGGGGGCGTTTATTACTTTTAATTATTGTCAGCCGCGGCATAAAATGTACACATTGCAATTGGAACTGAACAGGTCTTTATATGCCGATGAAGTAAATTTAAGCAAAAATGAAAACTTTGAGGAAACAGCAGTAAATGTCAGCTCGGCAATTGTTAATTTTGCTGAATATCTAAAAAGATTATAGTTTGACCTAAAAATGAACGGGCAGAGTTTTTAAACTCCGCCTTTGGTGATTTTTTATTTAATAAAAAATCGTGGTTTATTTTGTATTTTTACTTGAGATTTTGGCAAAAAAGGATAAACTTTCAACAATTGTTGTTACATCTTTTTAGGAGAAACGTAAATATGTCAAAAATCTTAATTACTTCCGCATTGCCGTATATTAACGGAATTCCACATCTTGGTCATATGGTTGGTTGCTTGCTTCCTTCCGATGTATATGCCCGTTATATGCGAATGTTGGGTAATGAAGTTTTGTATATTTGTGGAAACGACGAACATGGAACAGCTTCTGAAGTAGGCGCTCTGAAAGAGGGACTTCCGGTAGAAGAGTATTGTGATAAATATCACGCTCGCCACATTAAGACTTATAAAGATTTTAATTTGTCATTTGACTATTTTGGCCGCACATCCAGCGATCAAAATAAAGAGATGACCTACCATATTTTTTCACAGTTGGATAAAAATGGTTTTATTGCCGAAAAAACAATGAAACAAGTTTATTCGGTTGATGATAAAATGTTTTTGGCTGACCGCTATATTACCGGAACTTGTCCGTATTGCGGTTATGAAAAAGCCCGCGGCGATCAATGCGAAAATTGCACCAAAGTGTTGGAACCGACAGATTTGATTAACCCACGCAGCACTATTTCCGGCAGCACCAATTTGGAAGTGCGTGAAACAAAACATCTGTTTTTGAATCTGCCGAAAATTGAAGAAAAATTAGTGGAATGGCTCAAAACTAAAGAGGCTTTTTGGCCTGATGTGGCTTATTCCATTGCTAAAAAATGGGTTAAAGAAGGTTTACAACCGCGCTGTATTACCCGTGATTTGAAGTGGGGATTTCCTGTTAATAAAGAAGGTTTTGAAGACAAAGTGTTTTATGTTTGGTTTGACGCGCCAATCGGTTATATCGGCATTACAAAGCAGTGGTCTGATGAAAAACCTGAAGAACGCAATTGGAAAGATTGGTGGCTGGACGCCAAAGATGTGCGTTATGTCGAATTTATGGGAAAAGATAACGTGCCTTATCACTCCATCACTTTTCCGGCAACTTTGCTCGGTACCGGTGAAAACTGGACTAAGGTTGATTTTTTGAAGGGTTTTAGTTATTTAACTTTTGAAGGCGGAAAATTTTCTAAATCGGAGCATCGTGGTGTGTTCGCTGAAGATGCCGTACAAGAATTTCCAGCTGACTATTGGCGCTATTGGCTGATGGCTAATGCGCCGGAAAGCTCGGATTCTTCTTTTACTTTTGAAAGTTTTGTAAACACGGTTAATAAGGATTTAAATGGCGTATTAGGTAACTTTGCGCAACGTGTTATGAAAATGACGGCTTCCAAGCTGGGAGCGCAGGTTCCGGAAATTGGTGAATTAAAAGCGGAAGATAAAGAACTGATTAAGGTTTTACAAAACCGCGTTCAGGATTATTTCAAATATTTAAATGAAATGGAATTCCGTAAAGCTGCCGCAGAATTACGCGCTATTTGGGTTGAAGGCAACAACTACATTTCCACCACAGAGCCTTGGATGGTGATTAAAGAAGACGCAACCCGCGCCGCCACTATTTTGCATCTGTGTTTGAATTTAGTTCGCATTTATGCCGTGTTAAGCATGCCGTTTATGCCGGATACAGCTGAAAAAATTATGGCTAAATTCGGCTTAACATCTAAGGATATGCCGTCGCTCAAAGATTTTAATGTTGAAAAGGAAATGTTTGTCCTTAAAGCCGGACACAAATTTGAGGTCGGAGAAGCTTTGTTTGAGCGTATCACTCCGGAAAAAGCCGCCGAACTTCAACAAAAATATGGTGGAGCAAAATAAATGGCAAAGCAAAATCAAGATAGCAAAAAAAATGGAAAAATAAAGCAGTGGACTCATGTTCTTTATGAAGGAATCTCCTATCCCATACGTCATCCCTTTGTGACGATGATTGTTTTACTCGCGTTTTTCAGACATGAGTTATTTGATTTCGGCGTGAAAAATTTTCATAAAATTACGCTTCCTTACAGACAAGAGGCCGTTGTACGGAAAAAAGTTTTTCAACCTTCAGAAAAAAAGGTTTCGGATGCTAAAGGCGTTTCCTCGGAAAAAGATTTAGAGCAACCGGCAGAATTAAAACAACCGGCAGAACAGACAAAAAATGATGAACCGGCACGATATGCAAATTGGAATGTCGGAAAGTTTAATAAAGTAAAATTTGAGCCGTTGGAGACATCTCCAGCTGTAACAAATGAAGCTTCATTCGCAGAGGTTAAACAACAAGCTCAAATTGAAAAAAAGCAACAAGAAGAAATTTTAGCTGAAGGTGAAAAAATAACGCCGGAAAATAAAACGTTGTTATCAGCTCAGGATTTAGAGCAGTTTTATGTGAAAAAAAATTCTTTGAATTTAGAGTATCTGCCTAAACCGGAAATAATATTCGGTGAAATGAAATTGGTGGACGCAAACAGTTTGTATGTGAACGATCGGTTTGTTTATTTATATGGCGTTTATTCTGACCCGGAATTTTATGATGCAGAGGCTGCGGAAAAATATTTGGTAGATTTGGTTGAAGATAAAAATATCTCTTGCTATGTGGTGGCTAAAAGTTTACAGAATAATGTTGGAACAGCACTATGTTTTGTAGATGGGCTTTTTATAAATAAGTTGTTAACAGAACATGGGTATGCTCAAAACGTGGCATTGCAATAGGAAAACGATATGTGGCAACCCGTTTTTATGATAAGCGGCTATATTTTGGGTATTTTGGGAATCATTATGTTGGTGCCGGCCGGTTATGACTTTTTCTATTCCGGCGCTGATTGGTCTCCGTTTATTCCTTCGTCTATGATTTCGGTGTTTTTTGGCTTTTCATTATTTCTTTCAAATTATACAAAGGTAGAAAAAATATCGTTAAAACAAGCTTATTTGGTCACTTCTGTCAGTTGGTGTTTTGTAGGTGTTTTTGCTACACTTCCTTTTTTATTTTATAATCAAAATTATTCATTTGCTGATGTTTTTTTTGAAACGATTTCTGGAATAACGGGAACCGGCGCGACAATATTTGCGGATGTTGAAAGCTTGCCTCGGACTATTTTATTGTGGCGCTCCATATTGAATTTTTTGGGTGGATTGGGAATTGTTATCTTTGCCGTGGCATTATTACCGTTTTTAGGAATCGGCGGAATGCGGATTTTTCAGCGTGAAAATTCAGATTCTAATGACAAGTTTATGCCTAAGTTCAGTTATATAGCCAAGAGAATTTTATATGTCTATACTTTGCTAGTGCTTTTATGCTCAGTCAGCTTAGCTTCTTTAGGCATGGATTGGTTTGATGCGGTTAATCATGCTATGTCCGCTATTGGAACAGGAGGCTTTTCAACAAAAAATAATTCAATAGCCGCCTTTAGCAGTGTATCTATTGAAATTGTGATTATGATTTTTATGTTATCGGGTTCTCTTCCTCTGACTTTTTATATTTTGTTATTTCGACGCGGAGCGGCAAATAAAAACGATCAGGTCTCTGTTTTTTTGAAAGCAGTGTTTTTTTTCGGTTTATTTGTAAGCGTTTATCTTTATTTTGATTCGGATTACTCATTTGCGCAATGTTTGCGGTATAGCTTTTTCAATGTTATTTCTGTTATGACAAGCACTGGATTGTCTTCAACGGATTTTATCGGTTGGGGAATTTGGACAAGCGCGGTGTTTATGTTGCTTTCGCTCAGTGGTGGCTGTACGGGTTCAACTTCTGGTTCTATAAAAATGTTTCGTTGGCAGGTTATTTATGCGTATTTGCATAAATATATGCTTTCAATGGTGGAGCCAAATCGAGTCATTCCATTGAAGGTGGGAAATATCAATCCGGCTCAAAATGTTATTACGTCGGTGTTTGTTTATGTGTTTTCTTTTATTATAAGTATGCTGATTATTGGTGTTGTAATCAGTTTATGCGGGGTTGATTTCAGCACTTCATTGGCCGCATCTGTTGCGTGCATGACTAATGTTGGAGTAGGTAGTGTTGAAATTTTAGGACCAACGGGAAATTTTGCGTTTTTTTCAGAGACTGTAAAGTATATTCTGTGTTTTGCTATGTTATTGGGAAGGCTTGAAGTTATTACGGTTATGGTTATTTTTACACGCTCATTTTGGCGAAGCTAGTTTTTGCTGATAATATTTTAAAACATAAATTCTCAATGTGCTTGAAAGATTCTCTTGCTTGCGGAGACTGTCTATATTAGTGATTAATGTGTTTAGGCTGATTTTTTGTTCTGCCGATATCTGTTTTAAAGCTTCAAAAAATTCTTTTTCTATACTGATGCTGGTTGCGTGCCTTCCGGCTATTAAAACTGATTTTTTGAGCATTATTTTTTACGATAGTTGTCAAAAGAAATTATTTGAGCGTCACCGGAAGCGGCGGATTTTAGTTCGTCGGAAGATGTATTGGCTAAAGGCGTGTTTCCCTCATCCAATGTAAAGCTTAAACCAAATTTAGCGTAAGGGTCGGCAAAATAGGTGATGGCATCATAAGGAATAGTAATGGTTTGCGGAATTCCGCCAAAACTTAAATCGACGGAGAAACTATTGTGTCGAACAATCAAGTTTTCAAACTGATTTTGTAAAACAATGGTCATGGTGTCAGGGTACTGAATTTGCAAGTTTTTAGAAATAATTGTCCCAGGAAAATTTGTTTTGAAGGTAATGTAAAAATGGTTTTCTCCCGGCAGGCCTTGTTGTTCAACAATTTTCAACGCGTAATAAACAACACTGCGCAAAGATTTTTCAACCAATTCATCGTAATCAATTTTTTCTACAAAATCTACCATTTTCCCACCATGCAGTTATATTTAAGGGCCTTTCTGTTGCTAGGCGGCCCAATCCCCACTTTAGCCTAACCAAAGGTTAAAGAATTCAAATTTGTTGCCTTAACTTAAGCAGCTACAGCAACTGGTGCAAAATTATCATTTGCATTCATTTAAATTTGAACCGATAACGGTGGTGTCTCACCGGACACAGCTCATATCTTTACTATACACTGTCGAGCCTGGTTCACCCCCATAAATGGTGGAGGTGCCGGGTACTGCCCCCGGGTCCAATGTACCTATTTCATAAGGCCTCTGGTGTCACAGTCATAAATGACGTGTATTATTATAACTATTTAAAAAAAAAATTCAAGATTTATAAAATAGAATGTTTTTGTTTTGATTTTGTATAATATAATTTTTATCAATTTTTATTGCAAATTCAACAAATTAACGTCTGTCAAGTTTTAAATTTTTATGTAATTTAGCACTTTTTTCTGGATTTTTTCAAAAAGAGGTGCTATATGACTCGTGTTTAATGGTTTGTTAATGTTTTTTAATGAACGGTTAAAAGTGTTTAACACTGTTTTATTTGTCTGCATTAAATTGCAAAAGCGGCGGAAATTCTTAAAAGATGGGAAGCGGTTTGTCAGTAGAACAGTATTATAGGATGACACCTAGTCGTGTTTAATAAATTTTGTTTTTTCTTAACCAGTGCTCTTGTGCTTTTCAGCAATGCAATTTATGCAAACGGAGACACTGAGATTTTGCCGGCAAAAGAGTTGATTACTGATGGAGCTCTTTGTTCTGTGGCCGCTAAGGAAGCGGGAATCGAATACGGCGTTAATTTTGATTTGCTACAAACTATTTCAGCGGTAGAAAGTGGCAGATGGGATAATTTGCAAAATAGGTATGTGGCTTGGCCTTGGACGGTAAACGTTAAAGGAAAAGGTTACTACTATGCTTCGAAGGAAGATGCTATTCGGGCTGTTCAAAAGTTTCAGTCTCAAGGTATAGAAAGCATTGATGTCGGTTGCATGCAGATAAATTTAAAATATCATGGTGAGGCTTTTAGTTCTTTGGACGATGCTATTGATCCGTTAAAAAATGTAAAATACAGTGCCAAGTTTTTGCGTTCGCTGTATAGCCGCCATGGACAGAGTTGGAAAAAGGCGGCGAAAAGATATCATTCTGCCAATCCGGAAAAAGGCGAGGCTTATACAAAACGGTTGGAACGCCGTTTTGAAAAATATAAAATTGCAGGCTTTGCTTTAGGCAGTAATCTTTTTTAGAGAACGAAATGATTGCAACAAAGTACAGAAAAGAATATGTCGTAAAAAGCTATGAAGCGGATTGCCATGGCTTTTTACGGCTGCTGACATTAATGAATTTGCTTCAAGATGCGGCGATGGACAGCGCCGAAGAACTAGGCATCGGACTTAAAAAGTGCTCGGAAATTGGCTTAACTTGGTTTGGCTCGGATTATTTTTTAGAAATTTCTCGCTTGCCGAAAATGAACGAGCATTTTTTTATAGAGACTTGGCCCGCCGAAACTAAATTGTGGGGCGCTATTCGTGATTTTTTTGTGTATGATGCGCAAGGTAATATTATTATAAAAGTTAGCAGTCAATGGGTTCTTATTGATGTTGCGCGCTTACGTCCGGTGCTTTTAAGCAAGCATTTTCCTGATTATCAGGCTTGGCCGGAGCGTGCTATTCCAGTGGATTTCATGAAGATTAAAGAACCTGAAAATTTTGAACGGGAAGATACTTTAATAGTTCGTTTTGATGATATTGATATTAACCATCACGTCAATAACGCTATTTATCCTTTGTGGGCCAGTGAATGTGTTCAAAACGATTTTAGGCTGAAACACTATCCGGCAGAAATAGAAATAAATTTCAAAAAAAGCGCTGTTTATGGTGAAAGTATTTGGATTTTGACTTCTCAAAAGGGAGAAGAAACTTACCACTCCATTCGAGAAAACGATAAGCAAACAGAATTAGCTCGCTGTCGAATAAAATGGAGAGAAATTACATAAGCGTCAGCGGTAACAGAGCTTTTCGCGGGGAAATATTTTGTTTAAGAACCGCATGAAAAATAGGATAGGCGCGTTCACATTCGGTTAAGGCGATATTGATAATTTGGTTGAGTTTACCGCTAAAATTAAATTCATCTGTGTCTAAAAATAACGAATGCTTAAAGACCGGCATTTTCATTTCTTCCCAATAAGAGAAATATCCAACCCATAAATCTTCATTGAGAAGTGCCAACAACTCAAAAATGTTTGGTAAATTGTTGTTTGTCGGTTCTAAATTTAAAAGACAGGAAATGTGTAGGCAGTTCATTTTTTCTTCCCAAGCAAAGAATAAAAGCATGTTGTCCCATTTTCCGGAAATTTCAACAACTATTTCGTGGGAATTTCTACGCTCAATGGTATGCGGCTGTTTTGAAAACAGACATTCAATATCATCTAACGGGTTATTCATATAGGTATAGTGTTTTTCTGCCAACATTAATTATAATTCCTTTGCAATGCATAAGCTCACATTTGCACAATCAGCAGCCTTCTGACAATTATCTTCATAAAGTTTTCCACTTTTTTAAATTTGTAGAAAAAAAATAAAAAAATAAATTCAATTTAATCAAGATGATAAAAAAAAGTTGTGTTTATAATTTTTTTTATATGTGGATTATCTTTTTTTGTTAATATACTTTTAATCAATAATAAAAATATGGGAAAATAATGATGACAGGTTTTGCTTATCCGGAAATATCTCCGATAATTGTTCAAATTGGTCCATTGGCATTGCGATGGTATTCTATGGCTTATTTGTTTGGTATTTTATTTGGTTGGTGGTTGGCAGCGAAACGAATAAAAAAATATCAGATACCGCTTACAAAAAATAATCTGGAAGATATTGTTTTTTATTTTACACTCGGGGTTATTTTAGGCGGGCGTTTGGGCTATGTTTTGGCTTATGGAACTGAAAAGTTTTGGCTTAATCCTTTAGAGATTTTTGCTGTTTGGCATGGCGGAATGTCTTTTCATGGGGGTATCGTCGGAGTCATTATTGCAATGTATTTGGCAGCAAAGCATGTGAACTTTTCTTTTTTAAAACTGACGGATTTTACAGCTCCGTTGGTTCCGGTTGGAATATTTTTGGGGCGCTTGGCAAATTTTGTTAATGATGAACTTTGGGGACGGGTGACAAATGTGGCGTGGGCCGTTCGTTTTCCGAATGGCGGATATCTTCCTCGTCATCCATCCCAACTCTATGAGGCGTGCTTGGAAGGTGTTGTTTTGTTTGTTATTCTGAATTTAATGTGGACGAACAAGCAATGTCGTGAACGAAAAGGTTTTATCTCCGGCGCATTTTTACTGGGATATGCTTTGTTTCGTATGTTGTTAGAACAATTTCGTGAGCCTGATGCTCAGCTTGGATTTTTGTGGAGCGGAGTGACTATGGGACAACTTCTTTCCCTTCCGGCATTGCTGGGAGGCGTTTATTTGCTAAGTAAAGCGAAATCTGAACAGAACTAGGCTTTTGTGACAATATTGCAGTTAAAACGATAGGCTTTTTGCAAGGCGTTGTGCGCTCTGGTGGTTACGCTTGTGGCGTTTAGATCGAGTCTTGTTTTTTCTGAAACGCTTGCGGAAATAGTAATTTTAAGATTTTTTCCATTGGATAAAATAAACTCGGAAGCGGCTATGGTATGACGAATGTTGTCAACGTATTCCATAGTGTGTTTGGCATCTTCATTTTTAAAAACCATAATCAACTCATTTGGCGCTGCGTAGCGATACATCTCAATGTTGTAAGGTTGTTTTAAAATATGGGACACCAGCATTTGCTCTAACTCTTGCAGTTTGTTTTCGCCAAGGATTTTTAAGAGTTTGTCGCGGTTATCAATACTGAAAAGTCCAATGGTGTATTTATAGGGAAATTTATTGTTCGCACGGTTTAAATAAGAATTATAGCTACCAACGTTTTCCAGAATATCATAATTATATTGATGATATAATCCTAAGAATGTTGCACAACAGAGTATTAAGGCAAAACTCAAGAAAAAAGTTGTTACACCGTCAGCTGTGTTAGAATACATTAATCCTAAAAAAAGGCAACTGTCGGCATAAAACAGTCCGGTAGTAATGAATGTGTTTTTAAAACTTATATCAATAGAAATCGGAGCTAATATTAAAATCCAAACAGCAGTTGCTTCCATAGGCATGGAGCCGAAATTGATATCTAGATTAGGCAAAGCTTTTATACAGTCGCCAAAATGCTGAACAAAAGCAAGTTGTGCCAATATAAATACTAAAAGATAGAAACTGAAACGGCTTTGCAGTTTTTTCGGAGATAAAAAATAAAATATTAATAAATTTAAAGGGAGAATAAGGCACATCCAATTATATTCAATACTTGAGATATAAGCCGCACCATATTTATTTTTGCACCAATTTAAGGCGATATAACAGATAACGCCTGTTAGAAAGCTGAAAAAAGGCTTTGAGTGATTTATGAGAATTAATAAGGATAAACCGATAAAAGAGACAGTATAAAATGCAATATGAAATGAAAATGAGGTGTTCTCTTCATAAGGATTTTGAGCATAAAAAAGAATCATGCCACAAGCAAATAAAAATGCTGGCAAAAACGATTTTTTGATTGTTGACATAATATATCTTAAATTGCCTACTACCGACTCATTCACAATATTTCTCCTTTATTCGGCAGTATAAAATAAAAGCGTTTAAATTTTATTTATACATTTTAAGATAGAGCTGTCTCCGTATGAATAAAAGCGGTATTTTTGTTCAATGGCATGTTTGTATGCCGCCTTCATTCTCTCTGTTCCGGCTATGGCGCAAATCAGCATAAACAGCGTTGATTTAGGCAAGTGAAAGTTCGTTATAATTTGGTCGATGATTTTAAATTTATACCCTGGGGTGATAAAAATGTCGGTTTCTCCACAGAACGGATGCAAAATTCCTTTATCATCGGCGGCGCTTTCCAGCAATCTGACAGAAGTTGTGCCGACGGCAATTATTCTTTGTCCGTTTTGTTTGGCTGCGTTAATAATTTGGCAGGTCTCAGGGGAAATAACGCCATATTCCGCGTGCATTTTATGTTTTTCCGTATCATCTGTTTTGACTGGTAGAAAGGTTCCGGCGCCGACATGCAAGGTTAAGAAAACTCTTTTAACGCCTAAATCATCAATTTCTTTTAAAAGTCTGTCCGTAAAATGCAATCCGGCAGTAGGAGCTGCAACCGCGCCTTCATGTTTAGCGTAAACGGTTTGATAATCTTCTTTGTCATTATACGGATTCCATAATCCGGCCAATGGTTTGTCTCGTTTAATATATGGCGGCAAAGGCATTGCTCCGTATTGTTCTAATTTTTTAGCCAAATCATCAGCCGAGCAATTAAAACGAATTAAGACGCCGTCCTCGTCATTTTTTTGCATGACTGTCGCACTAAACGTTGAATTTTCGGCAGATATTTCGGCTGTATAAAAATGAATGGTGTCATTGGAATGTAATCTTTTAGCGTTTTTGATGAATGACCACCAGCAGAGGCCATCAACAGGATGATATAAGGTTATTTCAACGAGGGCTTCCCCGCGTTTTCCATATAGACGAGCAGGAATTACTTTGGTGTCGTTAAAAACCAGAATATCGTTTGGTCGTAAAATTTTTGGCAAATCATAAAAATGCCTGTCAACAATTTTCCCTTCTTCTGATAAATCTAATAATCTGGAAGAATCGCGAGGGGTTGCCGGTTTTTTGGCAATTAAATCTTTATCCAGCTCAAAGTCAAAAATATCTACTTTCATCGAAACTCCTAGTTTTATAAAATTTTTTATTAGGTTTTATTATATACAGGAGTATAACGCAAGAAGTTTTTTTGTAAAATAATAGACAATTTTGTATTATCTTTGTCAAAATAAGCGGCTAAATACAAAATATTTAAGGTGTTGACGCTTAAATATTTTGTATTTTTTGACAAAAAATATATTGCATTAGAGCGTAAAATGCTGTATAGTTGCAACATAAATAGAATAACTGTGTCAAAAGGAGTTTGTAACAATGGCAAAAGAAATGACGGTAGATGAAGCTGTTCGCATTATTAACGAAAGTTTTGAATTTGGAAATGACTTTGATGCGGCCGTAGAATACCTGAAAGAACATGATGCCAATAATGGCGCATTAGCGGCGTTTTCTGATAAAAATATGCAGGATGTCAAAAAAGAACGCGCTAAGGCTTATGTGCAACAAGCTCTTGCTGAAGAAAATTTTGATAAAAAGCTTGATGAAGCTTTGTCCTTATTACGGAATGATAAAGACGTGCAAGACAATGTTGCTGAAGAACAGGAAATTTTTGATAAAGAAAATCATTTGGAAATGACGGATGAAGATGCGGTGTTGCGTAATGTTAAAAAAATTACCGATATCACGGATTCTATTTCTTATGAAACATTAAAAGAAAAAGAAGGTGCGGAAGAACCGGATGATTTGTTTGACACTCTTCAAGATAAAGTGGAAATCGTTGATGATGATAGTCAGAAAGTGGCAGACGATGAGGCGAAAAAATATTGGGATGCCTTGTTGGAAAGTGCTAAGCAACAAGCTATTATGTTACGTTCTGGCGATATCAGCTTTTTTATGAAGAAAGAAGATGAAAAACGCCAAACATTGAAACGGGATATTAAAGATTTTGTTTCTATGGGAGTTGCCAGAGGCGTTGCCGGTAGCGCTATGGATGTTCCGTCTGAAAAAGAAGCTGTTGCCGGAAGCAAAGATTATGCCCAATATGTTAAAAAAGAGGCAGCTAAGGCTGAACAAGCTTTATCAAAATTTTTTGAAGAAGGTAAAAAAGTATCAATTAAAACAGGATTCTTTTTAACAGAGGCCGCCGAAACTTCTAAAAAAATGATGTCTTATGGCTATCGTTGGTCTCAAAAAGGGTTTAACCGAGTCGCTCAGGTGTTTTCTGAAAAGCAAAAAAGTTTTGAAGCTAAAATGAAAAATTTGTTCGGAAAGGCTTATGAAGTGAAACAAGCCGCGGTTGAACAAATTAAAAATAATAAATGGCGTTTGGTTGCGGACACGGCGGCTACTGGTATTGTGGCTGTTACGGCCGGAACAGGATTGGCGTTACCGGTTGTTGCCGGATATGCTCTTTATACGGCAGCAGGTTCTTGGGTTTGGCCTTTAGCCGAGAAAAAAGCCAAGGCTATCCGCGAAGCTAAAAAATCGGGAAAAGATATAGCCGAGTGGACTGGAATGAAAGGTTTGAAAAAAGCGTTTCATGAAATTAAGGCTAATGATAAAGAATATAAAAAATATAAAAACAGAGCTTATACAGGAACGGCTTTTGGTATTGCCGGTGCTGGCGTCGTGGCTGGAGTTGGAGCTGCTTCTAGCTGGGCTGTTGACAAGGCTGGATATATGGCAGCAAAGGTTGCGTCTTCCGTATTGCGTTCTACTGGTTCAATCACCAGCCAATGGCTGAATTTAAGAGATGTTAAAAAAGATTTCAAAGAAGATCCATCCGCAGAGAACAGAGCCAAACTTAAACAAGCAAAATGGGGATTGGGTATTGGTGCCGCAATTGCTTTGGCTGGAAACTTATTAAGTTTTAATAGGGTGGTGGCCGCAAATTCAGGTGAAAATTCCGGCGGAGTTATGGACAAAGTTAAAAACTGGTTCCGTAAAGACGACAGTAATGCAGTGCCGGCTCCGGAAACAGAAGCTGGACAAGTTGCTCCAACAAATGAAAGTGCGGCAATGGTGAACGCTACGGCGGAAGACAGTGTTGAGGTTGCTGTGTCCGCTCCAGAAGCCTATGATGCGTCAATGGGTATCAGTGAAAAGCATTGGAATGAAATGCATGAGAAATTAACCGGTATTTATGAAAATCATTCGGCTATTTTTGGTAAAGAAAATGTTTCTTCTGCTGAGGCATGGGATAAAATGTATCAAAATTTGGATACCGCAATGAAAGCGAATCCGGAATATTTTGGAAATATGACAAAGGAACAATTCTTGTATAAATACATGAAATTGGTTGAAAGCACTGAGCGAGTTACCAATGGTCCATCGGGGTATTTGATAACAAAATTGGATAAAGATGGTTTGCCAGTGTACGCTGATAAAGATTTAACCAAAGTTATGCGTGATATGAACGCTATGTTAAACTGCGGCGATAAATTTAAAATTTCGGCCGAAGAAATGAATAAAGCTTTGGGATACATCGATGATAAAACGGGTCGCTATATGGGGCCGGGAGCTAATGTCTGTGTAACAAACAATCGCTATATCGGTGGTCGTGTTGAATGTGGTGATGATTATCAGAACGCTTGGAAACGTGCGGCGAGAAAAGTTGCTGCCCATCATGTTCCAACAGCTCCTAAACCTGTTATTGAGCCTGAACCGACTCCCGAACCTGTTCCGGAAAGAGAACCGGCGAAGGTAGAAGAAGTTGTTGTTAATGAAACACCTAAAAAACAACCAGTTCACATTGAAGAAGAAGTGGTGAATACTCAACCGTCTCGGAGAGGCGTTGTTATTCAAGAAGGTGCAACGGATGGCAATTTGGATGTCAACAATTCTAAAGTTGGCTCAAGAAGCCGGACATTTAGAGTTCCAACTTCCGGCGGTCGAGAATAATAGTATTGGATAGAAAAAGGGAGAAAATAAAAAGTTTTCTCCCTTAAATTTTTGATTATTTTTCAAATAGAAAATTAACACTAGCCTCACCGCTATTACCATAACCTTGACAAGCTTTAGCAGCTATATGCACCGGCATGGGGATAGATACAACGCTTCCATTCGGACAAGCTGATGCAAAACTATTTGTCCCAATTTCACCAGAACAACCACGTCCTGAGTTAACGCCGGCACTAGAAAATCCGTTGTCATTGATTGTTAAAGCCAAAAGTCCTGAAGATGCCGAAGAACCCCAGTCCATTGTGGCTAGAGCAATGCAGGCTTCTGTTGGAATGGAAAAGAAATCTATATTTGCCGCGCCAAACTCATTGTTGTAGTTGGCAAAACCTGTTGCAGGGTGTGCCGAAATATAAACAGAGCCGCCAAAAACATTTTTTATTGCGTCCCATTCCCCTCTACTTGCATTTATATCTAAGTCATCAGGAACAACCCCCATAGAAATAGCGTTAAGAATATTTAGTCCTTCAAAATCTTTTTGCTGAATATAGAGTGTTCTTAAATTTGTGACAATCTGTGAAATTTGTTCCGCTGTCTTATTAATTTTAAATTGCATCATCGCTTTTGAATAGCCGGCAATACCACCAACGGACAGCACTCCGATGATGGCCAAGACGCCGAGCATCTCAATCATACTTCTTCCGCACTGCACGCCATCTACTAGGAATTTTCGCGCTCGTGTACCTCTTTTGTACACGTCGCTTAAAAATCCCGTCGCATTTGGTGCACATTGCGGAAGAAGTCGTCCAGAGGAAACCGCGTGTAGCGGCGCATCTAAAGCGGTTTTACGCTGTCTCAAAAAATTCATGTACGTCTTATGTACATTAGGATTTTTCTCGCAGCTAGAAACCACTTTATCTACACCACTCTCCGCGGTTTCAATACATTCATTTGTCTGTCTGGTCACTGCTTGCGCTTTTCTCACTCGTGTACTACTTTGTACACGTCGTTCCAAAAGTGCGGCGCATTGACACACAACATCCAAGCCCTTGATAAGACTCTGTTCTCTGTCATGCTCGGGCGTGACCCGAGTATCCATAGGAGTGGATTTGACATGGATTCTCGGAACAAGTCCGAGAATGACGTTTGCAAGGTGGTTGACATTCAAAGTGTGTTCGAGAATGACAGAGAACAGAATGTTCCGTTCCGACTCAAATTTTTTCAAAAAGTGGCGAAAACCGTGTGTAGAAGCTTTAAAACGCTCTGAAATCGAATGTTTAGGATTTACAGAGAGAGAGAGAGACCTTTGCTGAGCTTATTTTTCATCTTTCTTTCCTCTTAAAAATAAGGTTGATATTTCTTTTTCAAAATATCAACCTTAAATTAATATTCGGTTAAGGACTAGTCCACACCGATGACTTCTCTACGTCCGACTCTATCCGGCGGTGTGACAATACCTTCATCTTCCATGCGTTCAATCAATATGGCGGCTCGATTGTATCCAAGGCGTAATTTGCGTTGAATATAGCTGGTTGAAGCTTTTTTGTCGGCACGTACAATGGCAACGGCTTGATTATATAAATCATCATCTCCGTTTTCTTTACCCATTTCTCCTTTATCAAAAACAGGCGTGTCTTTGCTGTTGAGTTCGCCTTCCGTCACATCGGAAACATACTTAGGTTCGCCTTCAGATTTGATAAATTCGACAACTTTTTCAACTTCGCCGTCTGTGACAAAGCAACCATGAACGCGAATCGGGCGTAATCCTGAAGGCATGTATAGCATATCGCCCATGCCGAGTAGTTGCTCGGCGCCTTGTTCGCCTAAAATTGTGCGGCTGTCTATTTTTGTGGTGACATGGAAGCTTATGCGGCTAGGAAAGTTTGCTTTAATTGTACCGGTGATAACGTCAACAGATGGCCGTTGGGTGGACATAATTAAGTGAATTCCCGCCGCACGCGCCATTTGTGCCAAGCGCTGGATGGCCGCTTCAACTTCTTTGCCTGCCACAAGCATCAAATCCGCCATTTCATCAACGACAATGACAATATATGGCATCGGCGAAGTGTCAACAATCTGTTCTTCATAAATCGGACGACCCGTTTCTTTATCGAATCCAACCTGAATAGTTTTTTTGATTTCTTTTCCAGAAGCTCTCAAAGTTGATACTTTTTGATTATATCCGGCAATATTGCGGACATTTAACAGTGCCATGGCTCGATAGCGATCTTCCATTTCCCGTACGGCCCATTTAAGCCCGACAACGGCCTTTCCCGGATCGGTGATAACAGGAGTTAACAGATGTGGAATGCCATTATACATTGAAAATTCGAGTTGTTTCGGGTCAATCATAATGAGTTTACACTGTTCCGGAGTCATCCGATAGAGCAAGGATAAAATCATTGAATTGACGCCGACAGATTTTCCGGAACCGGTCGTTCCGGCAACGAGCAAGTGTGGCATTTTGGATAGGTCCGCATAAATATGCTGTCCGCCAATATCTTTGCCAAGCGTGACGTTTAAAATATTTTTACTGTTCTTAAATTCAGGGTCTTCCAAAAGTTCGCGTAACCAGACGGTTTGGCGTTTTTCGTTAGGCAATTCTATACCAATTGTATTGTGACCGCTGACCACAGCCATGCGCACAGAAGCAACAGCCATGGAGCGGGCAATGTCGTCGGACAGACCTATAACACGGGCTGTACGCGTTCCCGGAGCCGGTTCCAATTCATAAAGTGTTACGACAGGTCCAGGTCGAACTTTAACAATTTGTCCTTTTATGCCAAAGTCTTTCAAAACAGTTTCAAGTTTAGCCGCATTTTCTTTTAGCGTGTTTTCATCATATTCAATGTCAACCGAATCTTGAGGAATAGAAAGTAAATTGATATCCGGAAGTTTGTATTCTTGAACTGTTGGGGGAGTGTTTTTTGAAATTGAAGCAGAATTTTCAGAAATTTTTTCGGATGGAGATGCGGCAATATCTTCTGAAATATTATTTTGTTCGGATGAATGCGGAATAGAAGCGGAAAACTCCGTTGTTTTTGCGGGCGATACTTCTTGTTGTGAGGCTTGCTGAGCTTTTAAACTTGTGTCATTAAAAGGTTTAAAAGTCATGTTTAAAAGTTCTTCTTGTTTTGGCGAAGAGGCTGAAGATTTAGACGATTTTTCGGCAAAGGAACGAACTCCTTCTGTTTTATAAATATCTTCAGGGGTTATTTTTTTGGAAAGTTTCTTTATATTTTGATTTGCAAAATCTCCGTCTTTAATAAAATCAAAGGTAGGGTTATAGCTATTTTGCGCAAAAACAGAAGGTTCATTTGTTCCGGTTTCCAAAGCCAAATTGCCCATGGAAACACCATTATTTTGATTAGGCAATTCAATTTGCAAAGAGTTATTTTGCTGTTTTGCTGTGATATTACTTAAGTTTTCAGCAACTTGTGGAACAGCGTTATTGACTTTGTTTTGCGATTTAACAACATTTTCCGTTTGCCCAAAGCTTGGTTCCATCCGTTTAAGCGGCGGTAAATTATTTTTGTTTAATAGTTTATTTTGCAAATAACTTGGATTGATTTCTTTAAACTCATTAAAGTTTTTAATATTTGCCAAACGCTTGGATTGATTGATGATAAGCAGTCCCAAAATTTTGCACAAATTTCCGATGCGTCCGGTAATTCTCAGCCACAGGGTAAAAGTGATACCGGCAGCAAAATTAAAGGATAGAATACTGATAAATAAAATTATTCCTTCTAAAAGAAGAGTGTTATAGGAAAAATGCAGCATATTGATATAGTTATTTAAAGGACGGCTGATAATTCGACTCCATTCTCCGGTTAAATTATACGGAAGATTGAAACGCCCCAAAAATGAACTGCATGTCAAATCTAAAAAAGAAGCAAAACATAAAAGACCGACAAGCCATGCAAAGATTCTGATTTTGTATTCGGCAAATGCTTGATAGCGGATTAAACCAATTCCCCAAATGATTGGAATAAACAAATAAATGATAAATGCTAAGCCGAAAGAACTTAAAATAAAATCAGCACTGTAAGAGCCAAAGCGCCCAAGCCAGTTAGAAACGGAAACGTTTTCGGACGCCACTTTGTTGAATGACGGATCATTGGCGTTATAACTCAGCAAACTTATGTAAATAAGCAGTGGCAATGTGAATAAAAACAAACCGATAAGCTTACACAATAGTTTTTGCCACCAATTTTTTTGTTTTTCTTTTGTTATTTTTTTCTTAGCCATTTCATCCTCAAAATCTATACGTAAATATTGGCTAAAGTGTAGTGGAAAATGTTCAAAAAATTATTAAGAATAAGCTTTAATAACATGTCTATGTTAATAAAAAAGTTCTAAAAACTTGACATTTTAGTTGATAGGGCTATACACTCAGCGCTGAATAAAAGGAGAATATTTTAATGAAATATGCTTTTGTGTTTCCCGGTCAAGGATCTCAATTTGTT
This sequence comes from uncultured Alphaproteobacteria bacterium, assembly GCA_934254675.1. Taxonomy (GTDB): domain Bacteria; phylum Pseudomonadota; class Alphaproteobacteria; order RF32; family CAG-239; genus RUG410. Next base: position 32,949 of record CAKQLP010000012.1, read on the forward strand.
GGAATGGGACGAGAGTTGGCCGAAAATTTTGTTTCAGCCCGAGATGTTTTTCAAGAAGTGAATGACGCGTTGTCGCAAGATTTGTTTAAAGTGATGATTGAAGGTCCGGAGAGCGCCTTGACAATGACGGCTAATACACAGCCGGCACTCATGGCTCATTCTATGGCAGTGGTTCGTGTTTTGGAAAAAGATTTTGGAATTAATCTGAAAAATAAAGCCTCTTTTGTGGCGGGACATTCGTTGGGTGAATATTCGGCGGCATGTTTTGCCGGCGTGTTTTCATTACAGGATACGGCTAAATTATTGCGGATTCGCGGTGAGGCGATGCAAAGCGCTGTGCCTTATGGCATTGGTGGCATGGCGGCTGTTTTGGGGCTTTCATTTAAGGATGTCGGAGCTTTGGTTGAGGCTTGCTCAAATGGTAAAGATGTTTGTGTTGCCGCTAATGATAATTCTGATGGGCAAGTTGTGTTGTCCGGAGCCATGTCCGCAATTGATCGTGCGGTTGAAATTGCTCAGGAATTTGGAGCCAGAAAATGTGTGAAATTAGCTGTCAGCGCTCCTTTTCACAGCCCATACATGCAACCGGCGGCAGAAGCTATGGCGCGTGCATTTATGAATGTGGAGGCAAATGATGCCTCGGTTCCGTTGATAGCCAATGTGTTGGCGGAGCCTGTGAAAAATCATAAAGAAATTATTAAGCATTTGATAGAACAGGTAACGGGGACAGTGCGTTGGCGCGAAACCATGGATTATCTGCAAGAACAAAATGTGACTGATTTGGTTGAATTGGGTGCAGGAAAAGTGCTGTCCGGTATAGCCAAACGGAGTCATAAAGAAATGAATTCTTTTTCTGTTGGCTCAATAGAAGAAATTGAAGAGTTGGCGAAAAATTTATAAATGAAAGGAACATAATATGTTTAGATTGGATGGTAAAGTTGCTTTGATTACAGGCGCCGCAGGCGGTTTGGGTCACAAAATTGCTCATACTTTACATGAACAGGGCGCTATTTTGGCTTTGACGGACATGAACGCTGAAAGATTAGAAGCTCTTAAAGCTGAATTAGGTAGCAATGCTGAGTGCTTTGTTGCAAATTTGACAGATGGCGAAGCTGTTAAAAATTTGGTTAAAGAAGTCGAAGAAAAAATGGGTCAGATTGATATTTTGGTTAACAACGCGGGATTAACTCGTGATAATTTGTTTATCAGAATGAGTGATGAAGATTGGCAATTGGTTTTGGATGTTAATTTGACAGCAGGTTTCAAATTGGCAAAAGCTGCCGTTCGCGGTATGATGAAACGTCGTTTTGGTCGTATTATTGGTATTGCTTCTGTTGTTGGTGTGATGGGAAATGCCGGTCAGGCTAATTATTCAGCGTCCAAGGCTGGTATGATTGCCATGAATAAATGTTTGGCTCAAGAAGTTGGTTCTCGCGGCATTACCGTAAATTCTATCGCTCCAGGATTTATCAGAACGCCAATGACAGACGTTTTGCCAGATGATGTAAAAGCTGCTTTGCTGGCTAAAATTCCAGAAGCTAAATTGGGCGAAGCTCAAGATATTGCAAATGTGGTTGCTTTCTTGGCTTCTGATGAAGCTCAATATATTACCGGTCAGACAATCCATGTAAATGGTGGTATGGCCATGATTTAATCACTTTGATGATTAAAGTTGAGAAGACGCTGAATTTTTTAGCGTCTTTTTTTATTGACAAAAAAATAAAAAAAATTATAATGAAAATGTTTTTGTATAATTAAATTTTTTTATTATGAATCTTAATTTTTCTGGAGTTTCAGTGCAAAAACCATTTTTCTTTACTAAAGCCGGAAAAAATTTTTGGCTTGTTTATATAAAAGAAAATGGTGATTTTGAAAAAATCGGTTTCACAGATGCGGAGCAGATTTTTCGTAACTTCTTTTTCTTGAAGTATCAAAATTGTGGCGAGGTTGTCTATTTTGACACTGAAGAATCTATGCTGAAACGATGTCTCAAATGCAAAAAAGTGCATAGATTTGACACTTTTATTGTGGCTATCGGTAACCAGCATTCTGTATGGGACAGCATAAAAAAAGTTTTTGTTCCCATGCGCGGAAAGTTGGTCTCAGAAATGATTTTGCCAATGTTTTGGGATGAAGTTAACAAAGTTATATCCTATCCTAAGCTGAAAGATGAAGGCGGCTATGATTGGATGGAGTTGCCTTGTTTGTCTTTTGAAGCTTTGACTTCGGAAACAGAAGGAGACAGAGTTTTTAACGTGGCAAAGGTTGCTACGGATGAAGGAACGTTTATTCTTTCATACTATGCTCCCCGTGTTCCTCGAAAAAATGCCGATTGGTATGACTTTCAGTTGAAGCTGAATAAAATCTGATGAAAAATCCTCTCCCGTGTTAAAGGAGAGGATTTTTTGTATCCAGAAAACCCCGTAAAAACAGGGTTTCTTAATGTCAATTTAATCCTTTCTAAGAACTTTAACATCCGCAAGTAAATCAATTTCAATATATTTTTGTCCAGTACCAAAGATGTCTGCGGCGGAACTTTCACAGTATTTTGCGGCAACAGCTGGGGAAACAGGTTTAAAACGCTGTTCTTTTGATTCTATGCAAAAATATATTTCATCGTCATCACTATTATTATTGCAATTATTAGGATCTTCTAAAGTACTGCCTAAAAGCATAGCATGCCCCCATATTATATTCGCTCCGGCATCCTCAAAAGCATAACCAATTAAAATTCCTTTCATGTCAGCATTTCGCCAGTCATAAGTTAAAAGGGGTACACATAAATTTTGTGGCACGCGAACACCGATAGATAATGCCGAGTAACCAGATGCACCATATCCAACGGGGTTGATAATGGTTAAAGGAGAAGATAAACCAATGTATTTTTCTCCCTCAAATTCAAAAGTGTATTCGGGCGGTAAAAGTCCCAAATCTTGAACTTTAATGCCATTTTCAATAAATTCGTCAGAGCCAAAATTATCATAAGTTTTTTGGCTGATATAAGCCGTTTTGATAGTGGTGGAAATATCGGAAATCATATTGACAATTTTATTGACATGAATTTTTTCCATGGCTTTGGTGTAGCCGGCAATACCGCCGACGGACAGTACCCCAATGATGGCCAGAACGCCGAGCATTTCAATCATACTTCTTCCAATCGGGTTTGTCTGTCTGGTTACTGCTTGCGCTTTTCTCACTCGTGTACTACTTTGTACACGTCGTTCCAAAAGTGCGGCGCATTGACGCACGACATCCAAACCCTTAGTAAAATTCCATTGATTGTCATTCTCGGGCGTGACCCGAGAATCTAGATCCTCGGGACGGGCTAAAAGCCACGCCCGAGGATGACGATTTAAATTATGTTTGGCATGGATTCTCGGAATAAATCCGAGAATGACATTTGAAAGGTGGTTGACATTCAAAGTGTGTTCGAGAATGACGGAGAATAGGGTATTCCGTTCTGACTCAAATTTTTTAAAAAAGTGGTGAAAACCGCGTGTAGAAGCTTTAAAATGCTCTGAAATCGAATGTTTAGGATTTACAGAGAGAGAGAGAGACCTTTGCTGAGCTTATTTTTCATCTTTCTTTCCTCTTAATTTTGATAAATTTTTCTCTTATTTTATGGAAGCAAAGTTAATAAATCGATAAAATTTTTATTTTCAAAAATTTTAATGGTTAACGACTTGACAAAACTTGAGATTTGTACTTTATAGGGAGCGTGTTAAAAAATAAAGAAAATCCGAGGAAAAGATGTTAAAAAGAATATGGGAAAGATTAAAGGCAGATTATACGCCGAAATCTGTGGAAATTTTGCGTAAAGGTTATAGCTTATCATTATTTAAACGTGATTGCATTTCGGGCTTGACGGTTAGTATTGTTTCGTTGCCACTTGCCATGGCGTTGGCAATTGCCAGCGGTTTGACGCCGGCTCAAGGTTTATATACGGCAATTGTCGCTGGTTTTGTAATTGCTTTAATGGGTGGGTCTCGCTTTCAAATCGGCGGTCCGACTGGCGCATTTGCCATTGTTGTTTTAGAGGTTTTGCACAACTATGGTTATAACGGGCTGATTGCCTCAATGATTTTGACGGGTGTTTTGTTGATGATTGCCGGATTTATGAAGCTGGGAAGCTACATCAAATATATTCCGTATCCGGTGATTATCGGTTTTACGGCCGGTATCGGTTTAATTCTTATTACTTCGCAAGTGAAAGACTTTTTAGGACTGACAAGAGATGATATTCCTAGTGACTTTTTACAGCGTTGGTACACTTATATTATCAGTTTGCCGCAAACGAACTGGGCGGCGGCTTTTATTGGTTTTTTATCTTTAGCTTTGTATTTGGGAATTAAAAAATTTACACCAAAAATTCCGGTTTATTTAGCTATTCTGGTTGTGACAACTATTGTGACTTGTATTTTTAACTTGCCGGTAGAAACAATTGGCAGTAAATATGGCGACTTGCCTAAGATGCTTCCGGCACCGGAGTTTCCAAAAATGAGTTTGGCTTTGTTTAAGCTGGTCTTTCCAAGCGCTTTGACTGTGGCGTTTTTGGCGGCGGTAGAATCGTTGTTGAGCGCCAAAGTTGTGGATAGTATGAGCGGTGATGTCCATAATCCTAACGCCGAGTTGATGGGTGAAGGATTGGCTAATATTGCGGCCGCAGCTTTCTTTGGCTTGCCGGCAACAGGCGCCATTGCCAGAACGGCAACAAACTATAAAGCAAATGCTTATTCTCCGGTTTCGGGAATGATGCAGTCTGTATTTTTATTGATATTTATGTTCTTTTTGTCGCCATTGGTTAAATATATCCCTCTGTCAAGTTTGGCTTTGATTTTGATTATGATTGGCTGGAATATGCTGAATTTGGATAAAATGTATGGCTTGATTAAACTGCTTCCGGGGGACAGATATACTTTGCTGGTGACTGTGGTTTTGACTGTGGTTGTTAATTTAAGCGCCGCAATTGCCGTTGGATTTATTATGGCCGCGGTTATCTTTATGCACCGTATGAGTAAGGAAATTGAACTGGATAATATGGATGAAGTTTTACCGGATGATGAAAGCGAAGTGGCTCAAGATTTACATGATAAAGGTATTGTTGTTGTACGGGTTGCCGGTCCGTTGTTCTTTGGTGTGGTAACGCAAATTTCAGAATTTTTCCGTCAACTTGAAAAACAGCCGAATGTGGTGATTATCCGAATGGGACATGTTTCAATGATTGATGCCAGCGGAGCCAATTTGATTGTGGAATTTATTCAGAAAATGCATCAAACACAAACTAAAGTCATTATTTCTAATATAAAAACTCAGCCAAAACGAGTGTTGCATCAAGCTTTTGCAAATGCTCATGTTCGTTTGTCTGACATTTCTACCGCCTCAAACTATGATAACGCCGTTAAAATGGCAAAACGTTATGTTAGTCGTAAAAATAAAGCAAAAGCAGCTAAAGAAGCGGCAATTGCGGCGAATATTGCAGCGGAATAAATAGGTTTGTATCTGTCAAAAAAAGAGAGGTCTTCATACCTCTCTTTTTTATTGCCAAAATAGAAAAAATATTGTAAAATAAACTTGTATTTATAAGTATTTTATTTAAAATTTTGTTTATTATTTGAGCCTTTTTTATAGTTTGATTGAGTTTTTCTCTTTGGACTTTGAGTGCTTTTATGATTCTGGAATTTTGAATATTATATTTATTGTAGCATTTAATTTTCTGAAGTTTCATTTAGAGAGGATTAGTTTAGGAGCGAACCTCGTTAAAAAAATCATAATATGAAAAAGTTTTTTATGGCATTCGTAATGATGATGGTGTGCGTGCTTTCTGCTGTTGCCGGCAATGTTTATAAAGTAAAGTACGTTGTGATTGGAGATTATGACCATGGGACCATTGTTTACTTTACCAATTTGACAGACATTTGCAGTTTAAGCCAAAGACAATTTACTGCATTTTTCAACAGTCTTCAGGCTGGTGATTTGGTAGAGGTTGAGTTTAAACCATATTCAATTTCTGAGATTATTGCCATTCGTAAGATTGGTTATGAGGCACCTGAGGGTATGACTAACGGTGTTATCGTTGAAAATGGTAATGGTTATGGTTACTATGGTGGCGGTTATGGCGCAGCTGCTATTGAAACCAAGAATGTTGGTGTTGGATATGATCCTAATACTGGTATTCATGTACGTGTGAAGGGTAATTATGTTAATATTCCTATTCGTTTTAAGAGTAGAAGAACTAACAATACAGTAGCAAGCAATGACAATGTTGTTGTAACTGCTGGTCCCGCAACTCGAGTTGTTTCTAACGAATCTGTATCAACTTCTCGTCAAGCAACCGTCCGTTCTTCGCAAACAAGACGCACTTCTTCTGTTTCTGCTCCGGCAAAAGCGAAAAAGTCATCTTCATCGTATGATTTGGTTAGCCCAAGTCAAATGTTCTAAAAAAGAAAGCACTTTAACTGTAAGGTTAAAGTGCTTTTGCGTTTTTGCGACAAGTTATTTAATGTTTTTTCTAATCACTTTTTTCTTGTCGTCTTTTTGTTTGTTGTGAACGGCAGAAATAGCCAAGGCGTTTTCCAAATCTTTTTCATTGCACAAACCAATAGCTACCGGATTCATTGGTTTTAAATTAATCATATCGGCATATTCACCATTACGGATTTTAGCAATGGTTGGTTTTGTTGTTCCGACCAGTTTGCAGATTTGCGAGTCCATAATTTCCGGACAATGTTTCAAAATCCACAAAATAGCGGCCGGTTTGCTACTGCGTTGGGATGGAGAAAGAACTTTTTTTGCTTTAGCGTTGCGTTCTTTAACATTTTTTTCCAAGATATTGGCTTTTAAGTCAGCAGTCGGGTCTTTTTCACAGCGACGGATTTCTTCCCAGTCCAACTGACCATTGTTAATTGGGCTTAAACCCTGAATATTATAAGCAATATCACCATCGGCAATTGCTTGAATTTCCAGTTCATGAATTTCACAGAATTTAGCAATCTGGCGGAAAGTTAAAGATGTGTTGTCAACCAACCATACCGCGGTGGCTTTTGGCATTAAAGGAGCCGTCATTATTTTTTCCTTTCATAAAAAAAACTTTATATTGTCCATACAATAGACATTGTTTTTGCAAGATACAAGATATTTTTTGCTTTATAAACGCAAAAACCCGCTCAAAGGCGGGCTTTTTCTCTAAAACTCAAATTAGTTGCCAGATTTTAAACCAAAAGCACCAAACTTGCTGTTGAAACGACCAACACGACCGCCTGTATCAACAACACGACGAATACCAGTCCAAGCCGGATGAGACTTAGGGTCGATTTCGAGCAACATTTTTTCGCCGGCTTTGCCCCAAGTAGATTTGGTTTTTACTTCAGTTCCATCTGTCATCACATAAGTAATTTCGTGATAATCAGGGTGAATTCCTTTTTTCATTTTTATCTCCAAATAAAATACTTTATATAGTTTTTACGCCTTTATACATTAAGCAAACAAAATACGCAAGTATTATTTTTACTGTTTTTTAAATTTTTTTGTTATTTCGCCAGAGTGTTAGCTGCTTTTTGACGCAAAGCTTCATTGGAGGCGATTAAAGCTCCTCCGAATAAAACCTTGGCAAAGTCTTCGGAGCGCACATCGGTTTCGCCCAAAGCCACAATATAGCCTCCAGCTTCTTTGACCAGCAGCATACCGGCGGCAATGGCTTGCGGCAAATTATCAGCCGAAACAACAATATCCAATTTTCCGGCGGCTAAATAGGCCAAATCCAAAGAAGAAGTGCCTTTCACCAACACGTTTTTGCTCAAGCTTAAAGATTTGCGGAATAGTTCAGCATTGGTTCCGCAACCGATGAGTGCCTGTTCTGCCATTTTTGTGCCGGCTACACGCAAACGTTCGTGACTACGAAAACCTTCTTTAAATGCGCCGCAACCTTTCTCGGCAAAAAACAATTCATCATAAACCGGATTATAAACCACGGCGTCAACTACCACGCTGTTTTCTACCATGGCAACTGAAACGGCAAAATTTCCGTTACCGTGGGCAAAGTTGGCAAAACCGTCAATAGGGGTAACCAAAAAATAGTTGCCACTAGCCGGAATAACATCGTCTTTTTTGCTGATGAACGTATAAGTCGGTTTTAATTTAGCCAATTCTTCTTGGAGTGTTTTTTCCACTTTTTCGTAAGAACGCAGAGCAAAGCGACCATCGTTGTGGCCGGATTGCAAGTGTTCCAATTCATTAAAGTCACGCGACAAAGCCACAGAAGCCTTTTTGACGGCGTTGGCTAGCGCGGTTAAAGCAGTTGAAATATAAGCCATTATTTTGCTCTTTCAACATAGTTGGCTTCAGAAGTGCCGACAACAATTTTGTCGCCTACACCGATAAACGGCGGAACGGTTGTGCGCACGCCGTTATCCAAAATAGCCGGTTTGTATGAAGAAGAAACGGTTTGACCTTTAATCACAGGTTCAGTTTCAACAACTTCGCAAACAACTTGCAACGGCAAATCAACAGAAATCGGACGACCGTCAATATAAGAAACTTTTACGCTCATGCCATCTGTCAAAAACGGGCGAGAATCGCCAAGCAAATCGGCTGGCATTGTGAATTGTTCAAAAGTTTCGGATTCCATAAAAGTTAAACCGGTGGAGTCTTCAAACAAAAATTGGCAGTCTTTATCTTCAACCATCAATTTTTCCACAGTGTCTTCCGTCCTGAAACGTTCGTTAGTTTTGGTACCGGCTTCAACTTCTTTCATTTCTACTTGCATAAAAGCACCGCCTTTACCCGGTTTAATGTGTACGGCTTTGGTAATAGTCCAAGGTTTGCCTTTATATTCAATAACCCAACCAATTCTAATTGCTCCGGCAAGTTGTTTCATATTTTTATCTCCTATTTACAATGTTAAAAATGATTATTTAATTTTGATGTTCGCAACATAAACCAACATTTTTTATTTCGCAACAAAAATCGTATAGGCTGTGTCGTTTAAAATGACAAAATCCGCCGGTATTTTGCGGGTATCAATTTCATCTTCAGGCAAAACGGCGTTTTGAATTAAAAAAAGGTCACTATACCATTTTAGAAGTTCGATGTTGTGGTCAAAACCATCTTTCCAAATACGAAAGATAATAAAGTCCGGCTCGCATTCACTGACTAACATCGCTTCGTGCCGGCGGTTTCGGCAAATAACGCCTAACAGGGCTTTTTTGCATTTTGCTTTAATCTCTTTGATTTGTTTTGCGGGATTTTCATTTTTTGACGTGTCGATAATCAATCCATCGCCAAGATTTTGCAAATATAAATCGGCGGCTTTTTCTCCAGACAACAAGACTAGTTTTTTTGCCGCCTGTGCTTTAGAGCAAAAATCAGTAATGAAACTTTGCGGTAGCGAATCGGAAATAATAAAGCAACCGAGTTGCGAATCGTTAAGCAGATTTGTATTTTCTTGCGTAATATTAATGATTAAGTTTTGCATTTTGATATTCTTTGTGTTAGCTATAAAATAAATTAACAAAAGTATATAAAAAATTTGTGCTAAAGGAAAGTGTTTTTTACGATGGATATGCAAAAAATGGAACAAAGCCAAAATTCTTTGGAACGCCTGAAAAAATCGGTTGATGAACTGATTGAGGTTATTCATAAACAACAGGCTGATTTTGCTCAAAAGCTGAAAGCTGAACAAGATAAAACCGCATTAGAAAGTGCTAAGGCTGAGGTTTTGAACGCGGATAACGCTAAATTGAGATCGGAACTGGCCGTGGCTCAGGATAATTCGGAAAGTGAAGCTCATTTGCAACAATTGCAAAATGAAATTGAAAATAAAGCCGCCAAAATAAGCAATTTGCAAAATGAAGTGCAGAACTTGAACAATGCTTTGACGAATCGCAAAAATCAGTTGGAAGAACTGGAAGCTAAAAATAAGCAATTTGCCGAGCAGTTGGAAGAGGCTAATGGTCGGGTCTTAACCTTGGAACAAACAAGTTCGGCCGGCAACAACGAACTTGAAGAACTGAAAGAGCAATTGGCGGCGGAAACGTTGCAAAAAGAAGATTTAGCGCAAAAATGTCAGGACTTTGAAACAAAATTAGCGGAAATGCAAACAACAATCAGCCAAACCTCGGAGAATATTGACGATGTGGTGGCCAGACTGGAAAAGGTGTTAGAAGAAAATGGGGCAAGTTACAATAACAATTGACAAGCGCGAATACGCCATAACTTGTGAGGACGGCGAAGAGGCGCACATTATTAAACTATCGCGGATTTTGGATAATAAGGCAAAACTGCTGTCGCAAAGCATTGGCTTAGTGAATGAAAATATGATGCTGGCCATGGTTGGTTTGCTGTTGGCTGATGAAAACGCCGAATTGCAGAAGAAAAACGGTGGCGTTTCTGATGAAGCTGTAAAACAAATAGACGAAGCTGTGGCGCAATCCATAGACAACGAAACGCAACGAATCCATTCGCTGATTCAAAACATAAAACCATTGTGATTTTGTGGTGGAAAAGTAAGGAAAATTTACTTTTTTCCGCTTGAAATGCGGTTGGTTTTACGCTAGTATATTTATATAAAAGAAGACTGTCTGATGCGTCATCACCGCATGTCTTTCCGGCCAACATTATTATTTAGGGAGCTGTCTCTGTCTAAATCGT
>CAKQLP010000013.1 GCA_934254675.1 uncultured Alphaproteobacteria bacterium
ACCGGATTTACAAACTTAGTTTTCTCTATTTCTTCCGCTAACGCCACTTTACTAACATACAAAAATGACAATAAAATTAACAACACCTTTTTCATATCTAATATTCCTCTTTTAATTATATTAATAAGAAAAAAATCAACAAACTACATACTTTTCGTTTTATTATTCATATTTCGCAATAAAACCATAATAATTTAAAATCTTAGTATTTACTCTAGATATAAGATTATTTACATACTCGATAATAACTTCTATTGATTTCCCTTCATTTTCTTGATTACACATTGTTCCTGAAGGTATATCATATTTATCGAAACAATAAACAGTCCCATAAGCAGCAAAAGTTGCTTTAACATAATTATTATAATTTTTTAAATTAGTTTCATAATTAAAACTATAAAAATGAGCCATAATTTTTTTTGTTAACTCATTTAAACAATCTATTTTATAAGCATTTCTACATTCTGTTAGGTCTTTATTATATTTTAAAATCAGTGTATAATCGTCTATAATATCTTTAATTTCATCTTTGCTATTCCAATCACTGGTAGCAAATACTTCATCAATGTCTATGCCGTGATAAATTTCCGCCACGGCAGAATTAATCCCAATCAACCACATACCTAAAATCAACAACACCTTTTTCATATTTAATATTCTCCTTTTAATTGTTTTTAGTATAATTTTAATACCGTTAAAGTCAAGAGGTTTATTTTGCCTCTCTAAAAATCTCTGATTAGTATCCGTCTTTTACATTATTCATATAAATCAGATGTTCCAGTATGTCTGACAAAACTTTCCCCTCCTCGGCATAAGGCTGAATACGCTGCTAAAATAAATATAAGCGGTTCATTGCAACACAAACCGCTCACATAAAAATTGCCGAACAAGCCTAAAATTAAATACTACAACCTTCTTTTTTACGATCTTCTCGTTTACGAAGAATCTCCAAATCTCTATCCGTGGCTATTTTATTAAGAATTGTTTTAACCACGCAATCAATTTCCTTGCCTTCACGATAATCAGCCGCCAAAGCAAAATTTACGCGGTTATCTTTCAGTAATTTTACAGCTTTTTCTTTATGGTGGCTACGCGGTTTATAAACGGCAATGGCTGTGCCGTTGTGGTCTTTAACCATTCGCATAGACGGAATATCTGTCAGCCCGTCGCCAAAATAAATAATTCGACTGAAAGGAATGCGACGTTTGTCATCTGGTGTATAGTCGTTAACGGCTTTATCTTCAAATTTGCCCAAACCTTTGTTGATTTTTGAAAGATATTGCACTTTGCCCGAATAATTGACTACTCTGGCAGGCCAAACCGGCAGACCTTCATCATTATAGGCAAACGCGCAACCATACACATCTTTAAAAAACTTGCGGATGCTGCAACCTTCAATAATTTCTTCATAGCCGGAAGAAATTATGTAGTGTTCAATATCCAGCCCCAAGGTTTTGCCATAGGCGTTAATACGTTCAAACCATTCGGTTACGCCTTTGAAAAAAACAATAAATTCGCCGCAACAAAACAAATTTTCTTTAGTTAGCTTCAAACCTGTTTCTTCGGCGGTTTTTTTAAAGTAATACATACTGCCGGTAACCTGATCAACACCATTGGCTTCAGACCAAGAATTAGCCTCTTTCCAAAAATTTTCAGGTTTCATTCCCAATTCCGGAATCAAAAAATAATCCTGCATATATGTTGTGCTCAGCGTTTCATCAAAATCATAAGCAAACGCCACTTTTGTTCTCTTCATCTTTAATCCCTCTTGCATTTTCTAAAATTATAAAGTAAAACAAACTTGTTAAAAAACAATGAAAGAGAAAGAAGGATTTAAATTATGGCTGCGACTTCAATGGACCAATTGGTTTCTTTGTGCAAAAGAAGAGGTTTTATTTTTCAAAATGCCGATATTTACGGCGGCATGCAAGGTGTTTATGATTATGGTCCGCTAGGTGTTGAACTTAAAAACAATTTGAAAGCGGCTTGGTGGCGCGCCATGGTTTATGAACGAGATGACGTTGAAGGCTTGGACGCCGCTATTTTAACCAATCGCAAAGTATTAAAATACTCCGGTCATGAAGACACTTTTTCTGACCCGATGGTTGATTGCAAAAAGTGCAAAGGACGTTTTCGTGCCGACCAAATCGGCGGCAAATGTCCGGTTTGCGGTTCAACAGACTTAACAGACCCTCGCCCGTTTAACCTGATGTTTAAAACCCAAGTCGGTCCTGTTGAAAGTGATGAAAACATTGCTTATTTGCGTCCGGAAACAGCACAGGCTATTTTTACCCAGTTCAAAAACGTGGTCGATTCCACTTCTCGCAAACTTCCGTTCGGTATTGCGCAAATCGGAAAGTCTTTCCGTAATGAAATTACGCCGCGCAACTTCATTTTCCGCGTGCGTGAGTTTGAACAAGCTGAATTGGAATATTTTGTTTCGCCGGGGACAGATGTGGAATGGCATGAAAAATGGAAAGAAACCCGCATTCAATGGTGGCTTGACCAAGGTTTGGTTAAAGAACACATGAACATCTATAAAACTCCTGATGACGATTTGGCTCACTATGCCAAAGCCTGCTACGACATTGAATATCAATTTCCGCATGGCATGGAAGAGTTGGAAGGCATTGCCAACCGCCGCGACTATGATTTGGGAAATCACACAAAAAATCAAAGCGAATTTCAGCTGGAGGCGCATTGTCACGCCAATCCGGATTCCACGACAAAATTGTGTATTCAAGATGAAACCGGTAAATGGGTTATTCCTTTTGTGATTGAGCCATCTATGGGTGTTGACCGCGGTGTTTTGGCTGTGTTGACTGAAGCTTATACCGAAGAAGATTTAGGAGATGGAAACAGCCGTATTGTTCTGAAATTGAAAAAGCATTTGGCACCGATTAAAGTGGCGATTATTCCGCTAAAAAAGAACAATGAGCAGATTATGGCTAAATGTCATGAACTGAAAAAACAATTGATGAAACTCGGCATCGGCCGCGTGGCGTTGGAAAACACCGGCAACATCGGCAAAGCTTACCGCCGTCACGATGAAGTCGGCACGCCTTTGTGTTTGACAGTTGATTTTGAAACCATTGAACAGCAACCGGAAAGCGTAACATTGCGCGACCGCGACACAATGGAGCAAATTCGCGTCAACACGGCTGATTTGGCTGATTATTTGCGCAATTACTTTTTATAAAATAAATGTTGTCTTTTTAAAGGCTTGGGACAAAATCCAAGCCTTTTTTTATTTTTTGTTTGACTCGTGTTCTGTTTATGCTATCCTGATGTTGAGATTTAAATTATTTTGTTCACTTAAATTTTTATCATTGTGAAAAAGGCGAACGATAAGGGGTATGTCGGTGATTTATTTCCTGACTTTGAGCCGATTGCTGAACAAGCGACTTCTCTCCCCAAAAAGAAAAAACCATCCAAAAAAGATGTTGAAATTGAGCGTTTGAAGCAAGAAATTTGTTCTTTACAACAGCAAAACAAAAACTTGCAAGAACAAAACAATGGTTTGCAAAAAGAAGTAACAGACTTAAAGCAAACCAACACTCAACTTCAGACCAAAGCAACTGCTTATGATAATCTGATACATTCCGAAAGTTCGTTTAGCACGGGAGTTATAGCCAAAAGCTTTGGCTGGTCTGCCGTAAAACTAAACAATTATTTGGAAAAAAAGAAAATTCAGTTTTTCAAAAGTGGTATTTGGATGCTTTATCAAAAGTATGCAGGCAAAGGCTATACCCATGAAAGGTTTTACAACTATCACACTTGTCCGGATGGTAAAAAACTTTCTCGCACCCACACTTATTGGACGATGAAAGGTTATGAATTTATCCAAAATCTGCTAAAAACAGACGGCCTTTTGTAAGCAAAAACTCCCTTGATATAAGCCAAGGGAGTTTTTGTTTTATCTCCAACTGATTATTCTGGAGCAAAAACCTAAAGAACAATAGTAATACCCCAAAGATTTATGGTTTTTATCTTGCAACAAAACAACATTGTCCTTGGTTGTCCGCAGATAAAATTTTTGCTTTGTTTTATAGTCATAGGCTTCGCCGTTTTCTTGCGGTAAAATTATAAAATCATCAACAGGATAAAAAATCCGCGCCAAATTATCCTTATAATAAAATTGATACCATGGTGAATTTGTTGAATATTCCGTACCGCCGGAACCATAAAAATTCATTGTCCGATTTTCGCCGCCGCCATAATCAAACATATAAAAATTTGCCAGATATATTGTTATTTTCGGTGAATAAAATCCGCTTAAAGATAGTTAGCAAGTTTTTTAAATCCCTGCGCCACCACATACATTTCAACAGAATCCTGTCGGCTGGCGTCCGGTTTAAAATGTGTCACCTTAGCAAAATTTTTCTTCATATCGGTCAAAAGTTCGCCTTCTGTGCCGCCTTGAAACACTTTGGCAATAAAAATACCGCCCTCGGCAAGCACTTCTTTAGCAAACTCATACGCCAATTCAACCAAAGCAATGGTGCGCAAGTGATCTGTTTGCTGATGTCCTGTGGTGTTTGCCGCCATATCGCTCATAACAACATCGACCGGCCCATGCAACAATTCTTTCAGCTTATCCGCCGCGCTTGGCTCGGTAAAATCCTGCTGTAATAAAATTGCGCCGTCTATCGGCTCAGCCATCAGCAAATCCATACCCACGATTTGCCCGCAACCTTTATTTTTTTGCGCGGCAACCTGCGTCCATCCTCCGGGAGCGCATCCCAAATCGACAATGGTTTTGCCTTTACCCAAAAAATGATATTTTTCATCAAGCTGAATCAGCTTAAAAGCCGCGCGGGAACGATATCCCAAACGTTTGGATTCCGACACGTACGGATCGTTAAGCTGCCGTTGAAGCCAACGATTTGATGATGGTTTATTGTATTTTGCCGTTTTGACTTTAACGGTTAAATGATTGCGACCGCGAACTATTTTCGCCGATGCGGTTAATTTTGTCATTGTTGCGCCAACTCCTCTATAATTGCGTCCTGAGCACCTTTTAACGACGCTGTCAATGTTTTAATTTGCAAAACTTTATAAATTGTTTGAAAAATAACACACGCCGCCACAAAAATCGACGCCCTATTTTCCCCTATATACGGACTTTTTGACAACTGCTCCAAATTCATCTTAAAAATATTTTCAATTTGCGCATCTATTTGCGTCGTCGATGCCATCATACCATCCGCCAAATCCTTGTTATAACTTCCTGTTTTATAAATCATACTCAAAAGCCGTAGCGGCGTGCTTGATGTCGCAACACAAAAACATTGCGGCAAATACATTAAAAATTCAGAATTTTGCAAAAAATCTTCAACATGTTGTTTGATTTTTGCTTCAAGTTTTTTGACTTTATCGACGTCATATTCAACCAAATCAAAAGCTTCCGCGGCCGTTCGCGCGCCCCAAGGCACTGATATGGTGTAAATTTCTTTTGGAGACTTGCCATTTTCCGCCAAAATAATTTCCGTTGAACCGCCGCCCAAATCATAAAGCAGTACATACTTCGCTTCTTTTGGCACATTGAGCAAAGCCCCTTTAAGATTGAGCAAAGCTTCTTCTTCCGGAGAAATCACTTCCAATTCAATTCCGCTCAATTCTTTGACCATTTGTATAAACATTGGGCTGTTCTGAGCTTTTCGGCAAGAAGCCGTGGCAATCGCTCGATACTTTCCAACATTGTAGTCGCGCATTAATTTTGCAAAACGATTCAAACAAGACAAACCGCGCTGAATAGCCGCATCAGAAAAATTATTGCTTTCATAAAGCCCTTCGCCCAACTTTATCGTTACGGCCTCGCGATAGAGCACTTTCTCCTTTTTATCAGTAATGCGAATGCGGCAAGAATTTGTACCTAAATCAATTGCCGCCAGATTTTCTTTGTCCATTATTCCATCCTTTTCTAAAAAGTTTATGCCACCGGCCGCTTTTATGAAAATAGTTATTTTTTTGATGATGCATCATATCCAGTAAAATGCCTTCACGAATTCCCCTATCGGCAATAGTAATTTCTGAAACCGGCCAAAATGAACACAAAGCTTCAATAATCGTGCATCCGGCCATGGTCAAGTCAGCTTTAAGCTTGCCAATACAAGAATGTTTGCAACGCCCTTCATATCCCATGTTTTTAATCCGGCGGATAACTTTTTCTATATCCGCTCCGGAAAGTGCAATTCCATCAACCGCCGCTCGGTTATATCGCGGCAAATTTAAATGCACCGCCCCCAAAACCGTTACCGTGCCGGATGTTCCGATAATTTGAATTTCTTGATTTTCAATCGCTTCGCGAATATGATATTTATCTTCAAATTCCTGTAAAATTTTTTGTGTGCGCTCCACTATCGTGTCATATGCCAGCGTTGTCATGTCCTTTCCGGGGAAAGCCTCGGAAATAGTCACCACCCCATAAGGAAGAGAGACAAATCCTTCTATAAATGTTTTTCCCGTTTCCGTCACGCGAGCCAAAGAAATTTCGGTAGAACCGCCGCCAATATCAAAAACCAACGCGCGTTTAATCATGCGGTTCAATAGCGGCATACAGCCGACAACCGCTAGACGGGCCTCTTCTTTGGAGGATATAACCTCCATGTTTAAACCTGTCGCCTGCTTTACGGCTTTTTCAAAATCTTTACAATTTATAGCACGACGACATGCTGCCGTTGCCACAAAACGCATACGAACAATCGGCTGATATTCATTGATAATGGCACCACATACTTTTAAAGCAGCAATCGTACGTCTGATAGCCGGCTTTGACAACATATTGCCGTTAATAATTCCTTCGCCTAAACGTGTGATTTTCGAAAAAGTTTCCACAACATGAAAAGAACTCGGCGTCGGCTGAGCTATAACCAGACGGCAAGAATTTGTCCCCAAATCAATAGCGGCATAACACCCGCCTTTGACAACGTTGCCGCTTTCGGGTTCTTTCTTGTTTCTAAATTCTTTATAATCTGGTCTTTGCCCGTTACTCAACTTTATTTTGTCCCATACATTTCCTGACGCAATTGACTTCTCAACTCGTCTATGCACACTAAACCATTTTTGCCGTCTTTAAAATACCAATATTCCCAACCATTGCAAGCCGCCGCATTTTGTTCTGCCGCACCGACTTGATGAATTGAACCTTCCGCAATACCGCTTTTAATGGAGCCGTCTGAACGAATTGTTGCAAAATGCTTACCGCTCGCATCAAATAAAAAATCTCCCGGCGCCAGCATTCCTCGTTCAATAACCGCACCAAACGGTACTCTCTGCAACTTTTTCTTAACCGTATATTCCAACGCTTCATCGCTCAGCGGTTCAATACCGTCAACACGGGCTTGAGCACCGGCGACATACGATTTATCCCGTTCAATACCAATAAAATTGCGCCCCATTTTTTTAGCCATGGCGCCTGTTGTTCCGGTTCCAAAAAACGGGTCTAAAATCACATCCCCAGGTTTGGTTGAAGCCAAAATAACCCGATAAAGCAAGGATTCAGGTTTTTGTGTTGGGTGCAACTTTTCTCCCTGACCATTTTTCAAGCGCTCTTTTCCCGTACAAATAGGAATCTCCCAAATACTGCGCATTTGAGTTTCATCATTTAAGGCCTTCATGGCTTCATAGTTAAACGTATATTTTGCTTTTGGATTTTTAACCGCCCAAATCAAAGTCTCATGCGCGTTAGTAAAACGTGTGCCCTTAAAATTCGGCATTGGATTTGTTTTACTCCAAACCACGTCATTTAAAATCCAAAACCCTAAATTCTGCAAGATATAACCCACACGAAAAATATTGTGATATGATCCAATCACCCAAATACTGCCGTCATCTTTCAAAATTCGACGAGCCGCGCTCAACCATTTTTTTGTGTATTCATCATACGCCGCCAAACTTTCAAAGCTGTCCCATTCTTCATCAACACCATTGACAATCGTGTTGTCCGGACGCAATAAAGCGTCCCCCAACTGCATATTATACGGAGGATCCGCAAAAATAACATCGATTGAATTTTCTTCCATTTGATTCATTGTTTCAATACAATCGGCATTGATAATTGTGTTCAAAACTGTTTTTACGTTCATTATTTTTCTCACTTATTTTCGTGTTAAAGTCTATTATTATCCGATAAAGTTATAATTTTATTAATAAGAAAAATAAAAAATAAGCGCTCTTATACATTTTTTGGCAAATTCAGCACAAAACATGTTTAAACGCATCAATTAAATAATTTTTTTAAAATGGCTTCTCGACTTTCCACAAGTTTCAATTCGTTTAAGTCTTCATCTCCCACTTTACTGCGAAGTTCCTGAACTTCAAACATCTGCTGAGCCACTTGTTCCGGACGGTCATACAGCATATCCATCAAAGCAACGGCATCCCGACGGACATTGAGTGCAAAAAGCAAAGCCGCTGTGCGTTGCTGAACATAAAAGAAACGATCGGCATCCCATTTGTGATACACAAACCAAATTTTACTTTTCCAATCTATAAACTTTGACGGCCGATCAATTCTATATGACACAATTAAATCATCGGCGAACCCTAATTCTTTAAATTGCGGCCACAATTTTATAAACTCATCCAACTCTTCTGCGGTTATTTCTGCCGTATAATTTTGCTGTTTAAGTGAAATTTCAATATTAGAACGTTCCCAGCCCGGTTCTGACACCTGACATTTCAAAACAAAAACAATCAAACAAGCAAATAGCGTCAATATCAGCCACCGCCGACGGTTCAAAATCACCACTGAAGTCTCTCCATACAATAATCAATATTCAAACCATAACTAGCGGATAACTCGTCAGTCTGCCTGGTTAAATCCCCGCAAAGTTGATGTATGCCGTTGGCTAACAACAGATTTTTACCTCCGAAATTTTCACCCAAACGCATATCTGTTGCCATATTGTCGCCAATAAACAAACACCTTGACGCATCCAAATCAGCCATATTTTCAGTTAAATATGTCGCAACCCGTAAATCAGGCTTACCAAATAAAATAATTTTTCCGCCCATCAAAGCATATTGTTCCGCCAATGCGCCGACACCGGCTTTTAATCCTTTTTTAGTCATCACGCTCGTGTCATTTCCCACACACAATAAAGGAAGTTGCAAATTCAAAGACTGTTCCAACAGCAAAGTCCATTCATCAACATCTATTCCCTGATCTGACGTTTCAGCTAAAATAAAATCCGCTAAAACAACATTATCTACTTTTTTATAAGGCAAGCCATTAATAAAACTTTGCTCGTTCATAACAATAGGAAAATACGTTGTTCCGATAGAAGTTTGATTTTTTAAATAAAAATGAGCGATTTCACCGGCTGTAATCATTGCATAAAAAATATTCATCGGCAATCCATGACGCTTTAATAGTAAAAATAAATCTTGCACGCGCATTCCTGAATTTGACGCCACTGCTATTTTTTTTCCGCTCTGATACAATTTAATCAGCGCCTCTGCGCTTTCAGGAAAAAAGTCCAATCCATTGCAAATAACACCATTAACGCCACAAATCACTGTATCAAATTCGTCGCGTATTCGAGATATATGCTTGATAATTTTACTCATTTTTTCCTAACTGACATATTAAACCAATTTAAACGCAGTTTAGACCAAATTAGTAAATTTTTAGATAAAATTTTAATGAAGTAAAAAGTTATTTATTGCCGTTGTAATTTGTTCCGTAAAAAAAAGTTTATCCGACAGCCATTGCTGAGGATTTTCAATTTTATAAAAACCACGGCTCATTCCGTCGTTTATCCGAACTAAAACCACCGAAAGAGGCTGTTCCAACATATATGCCGTTGTAAAAACAAACTCCCCCTGCTCTTGATAATTTATTTCAAAATAGCTTAACTCTCCGCTGTAATTTTGCTGATAAATATCAAACAACAGCCCCATAGCTTCTGCACAATGCGCGCATGGAGCATTGTTATAAAAAACATAAATTATTGATTTATTCCAATTATTTTCGTCTTCTTCAACATATTGTCTGATATACGGCGTGTTTCCAGAAGAATCAATAAATTGAGCTTTACTTTCTACCGAAGATAAAGCGAAACCTAAAAATAAAAGAACAAAAAACCTTTTCATCATTTCTCCTTACTCTTTAGAGAGGAGAACAGGATGCTTTCAGCCACTTCTTTACATTATCATTTACACACGCGGCCAAACTTTCATACACCTTTCGATGATAATTGTTCAGCCAATCCCGTTCTCCCGAATCAAGGAGATATACATCAATCAGTCTTTTATCAATAGGTACTAAAGTTAAAGGCTCAAACTCCAAATAATTTTCATACTCAGCCGAAACTTTGCTATACACCAAATTTTCAATTCGGATACCATAGGCATTTTCTTTATAATACCCTGGCTCAATGGATGTTATCATATTTTTTTTGAAACCATACAGACTGCCATTGCTTGAAATTCGATTTGGCCCTTCGTGAACATTGCCAAAACACCCCACGCCATGCCCCGTTCCATGTTTAAAATCTTTACCCTCGCGCCATAAAGGCCGGCGGGCTAAGGCATCCAAACACAACCCACATGTTCCTTCTGGAAAAACAGCCTGAGACAAAGCAATATGCCCTTTTAAGACTAATGTAAAATCATGTATCATTTCCGATGTCGGTTGCCCAAAAGCAATGGTTCGCGTTACATCCGTCGTTCCATCCAAATACTGACCACCGCTATCCAACAAAAGTAAACTGTTTTCCTGTAAAATTTTATTTGTTTTTATTGTTGGTTGATAATGAACAATAGCTCCATTTTCCGCCGTTCCGGCAATTGTTTCAAAACTTTCCGAAAAAAATAAGTTTTGCTGTTGGCGAAATTCATGCAATTTTTCAACCACATCCAGTTCTGTTTTACCCTTCCAATTATTATCCAACCAATACAACAACTGAATCAAAGCAACGCCGTCACGTTTATGACAAGCAATCATTCCCGCCAATTCCGTTTCATTTTTTTCAGCTTTCATCACTTGACAGACATCCATTGCCTCCATGCTGTTTTTTAATAAATTTTGCAATCTCACAGGAGTTGATGACTGGTCGTATATAAATTTTTTAGATGAATTCTCCGCCAACCATTTTTCAAAATCAACAAAACTTAAAACCGGAAGTTCTGTTTGCAAATTATCGCCAACCAACGTAACCAGCCCGTTTTTTCCAATAACAGCGTACGCGCGAACCACCGGTGAGCAGGGTAAATCTTTAGCATATATGTTCAAAAGCCACGAAACGCTATCTACTGCCGTTAAAAGATAATAATCCGCAGAATTTTGTGTCAATAAACGTTTTAGCGGTTGCATTTTATCAGAAGAAGTCAAACCGGCATACTCTAACGAACGTTTTTCAAGATTAATTTTTGTTAGACTATTTATATTTACCCAATCTCCGACATCTTTTAATTTCAAGCCCAAATCCCGAACATTTTTCAACTCTAACGCTGACACGCTCATACCGTCATAACCAACCAAACCGCAACCGAATTCTTTTAAAAAAGCACATACATTTTTTAAACACGGCGCTTTGTTAATTACAGTTATATTACTTAAATCTACTTCTTGCCTTGCTTGCAATTCATAACGCCCGTCAACAAACAAATAAGCTTGTTTGGGCGTAACAGCAAGCATTCCCGCCGAACCGGAAAACCCACAGATATATTGTAATTTATGCTCCTCAGGCAAAACATCCTGACCAATAAAGCGATTTCCATAACCAATCAAATACGCATCCAAATTTTCTGAAATTAATTTATTTTTTATATTTTCAAAATTCATTTATTTCTCCAACAATGCAACACGCCAATTGTCCTTTTCATACAGCTTTTTAAGCTTCAATCCACATTTTTCATGTTCTCCGACAACCCAATCAACCTGATCGGCAATAAATCCGGAAATAACAGCGTATCCACCTTTAGCCAAGCTATTTGCCATATCCGGCGCCATTGCAATAAGCGGACGAGCCAAAATATTAGCTAAAATAACGTCATATGGAACATTTTTTTGCACCAATTCAGAATGATAACCATCACTCAAAGCCACTTCTATTTGTTTTTCCACGGCATTATCAATGGCATTTTGCTGAGCCACCCGCACAGCTTCATCATCAATATCCACTGCGGTAATTTTAACATTTTTCCAAAGCTTAGCCGCCGCCAAAGCCAAAATCCCCGATCCTGTACCAACATCCAGCAATTGTTTTGGTGCCGTTGACCTCAGTTGATTTATATCCAGCAACGCATCTAAACACCCTTTTGTGGTTTGATGTTCAGAACCAAATGCCGTTGCCGCATAAACGCGTAAACCAATTTTATTTTCCGGTATTGGCGTTTTATCGTTAATACTGCTTATAAAAAAATCTTTTTCAGACAAAGGCTCAAAAGTCATAACATTTTCTGTAAGCCAATCTTCGCTCTCTAATAATTCCCATTGATATTCCGGCAACAATATTCCTTGCTGTGCGGCCGCCTCCTGCATATCTTTCTCTTGAGCATCGGAACGCATATAACCGACAAGCTGTTCCAATCCGTCATCTTTATAATCAAGCGACGTAACCTCAAAAAAATCATCGGCAAAAGCTTGCAATTCTTCCGAAACATTAGCCATAGGCTCAAATTTTGCTATTTTACAACTTCCTGAATTATTACTCATTTTTTTATCTTTCGTTATTACTTTTTTTACTAACTCTGTTATATTTTATTAATTAGTATAGTATAAACCTTAAAAAAGAACTTACCATGAAAAAAATATTTATCACTCTTTCTTCTATATTATTGGCGGCTTGTACCGTTTTTGAAACAGATAATGACAATTATTGGTTAAACAATATCCGCCCTTATAAAACCTTGCCAATTAACTATTATAATCCAAGCGATACGGCTTCTGATGAAAAATTAACTGACAGCAAAACGCTTAACACGCGGACATATCAACATAATGTTGTTGTTTCTGCTAATTTGGGACAACGCATGGTTGATGCGCAAACATACACCGTTCAAAATTTTACAAAACCCAAACTTATAGCGGCAACAGACGGTTATATTTCTCGTGGCGGAATTGTTGTGAACATTCATAAAGGCCAAGAATTTGAGCCTGTTGGCGAAATAAAAATGAATGGAAACTACTATCTTGTTGTTCCTGCCTATGACGACAAAGATGACTATCTTTTAGTTGACGACAAAGGATATTTTTTACATATGATTTGCCACATTTATCATGGAGAATTGCTTTTACCTAAAGAAAAAGCATATATGAATCCTGAAAAAATTCGTCTGGAACAACAAAAAGTATCTAGAGAGAGTGTTAGCAAACCTCAACTGCAATTTGAAGTCAAATATGATGGCTTAGAAAATGGCTATATGGCTTTCATTTACACTGATTACAGCAACGCTAACTCTAGTGAAGGATATTTTCAGCGTTTTATCTTTCCTCAAGAACAAGATTTGGTTAACATTAATGGTGTAAAATTTAAAGTCATGGACGTTTACCCAGAAAGAATAGAATATATGTTACTTGATTAAAACAGCATTTTTCCAAATAAAAACCGCCTCTGATTCAGAGACGGTTTTTATTTTACCAATAAGGATAATATGGTCTAGGCGGCGGAGGAACCGGACGATAACGTGGTATATAACGTGGTACGCTATAATAAACCGAAGAACCGTAATAGTATGGAGTGTAGTAATAAGATGTTGATGGATCAATATATTCTACACAACCACAGCTATTTAAGGATAAAATCCCAGCAACCGCTACCAAAAAAAACAAAATCTTTTTCATAAGGCATAAAAATTAAAAGACATAAATATAAATTTTATGCCTTTTAATTTAGTCTAAAATCTCATATTTGTCCAGAAATATTTTTAGTTTTCTTCCTTGAGATAATCTTTATAAGACACGCCGTCAATCTTCAAATCGGTAATAAGCGGTTTATATCCAGATTGATAAGAAAATTCCAGCACCACATTTTTAGCAGCAATAGCTTTTTCCAACTTTCTGGCATTGTTTTCTTTTACATAAAAAGAATAAACCTCGGCAAATTCTTTTTTAGGGCAAGCGTTATCCTTAAACTGAGTGCAATCGGTTTTTTGCCAATTCGGCTGCAGAGCGACATAATAACCGGAAAAAAAGTCTTTAGGGTCATAACCTTCTACCGCAATTTCCACTTTTTCAAAATGGGCTAAATATGTCAGCCGCAGCATATACACCGACAAAATTACAACCGGCACAAACAATAAAACAGCGCAAATTTTAGCAAATTTAGTCATGTTTTTTCTCCCACAATAACTTACCATATTTAACCAGAGCAAAAATCGTTGCCAGCAACAGCAAGCCGGAGCCAATCAGATATATTCCTAAATAGGTTAAATTGCTTGCGTCGGCATAATAGTAGAGCAGACGGATAACCGCCGCCAACACTGCCACATTAAACAAGCGGCGACTGTTGTTCAAATAGGCGTAAACAGCCAAAGCCGCGCAGATAAGCAAAGACGGAACAAGGTTGAACACATCCCAACTGAAAGTGGCAAAAAACCACACCAATAGCGCAAACAAAGTCAAATATCTGAAACGCGGCATTTTGTGATAATAAGCGTAGCCCCACATCAGCAACAAGCTGGTCAGCGCCAAAACAAATTCCACATTGTCTTGTAATATATTAAATTTCAACAGTACGCTTTCAACCACAAATCCCAGTAAAAACCAAGGCATAAAGCTAACTCTACGGTGTTTGCGGTTTAAGGCATAAATAAGAAACGCCGCTAAAATATATCCGTAAGAAGACAGAGCAATAGTTGACCACGGAATTTGAGCAAAGGCAACATTGGTAATCAAGGGGCGGCAACTTAGCGGAGCGGCCGACAGCAGCAATGTTCCGCAATAAAAGCGCAGCGGGCGTTCTACTGTTTTGCTATTTGGTTTGGCGTAAAGCATCCAAAGTTCATAGGCAAAAATTAAGCCATAAAAAACAAGCAAGCTGTAAATGTAATTTACTGTGGCATAACTCCAACCGCTTTCAGACAGCAGTACATCTCCGGCAAAAGTGTTATAAATAGCGAAAGATTTTGTTCCGACAAAAAGCAACGGTATCCAAAGCCACAGCAAACGCGGCGTGATTAAAAACAGCGGCCAAGCGCACAGCGCCCATAACAGGCAAGCTCCGCTGACATCTGAACGCAGTTGGAATATTTGCCCAAGCAGCCCGATTACCGCCATAATCAAAGCGGCGAACACTCCGCACAGCACCTGAGTCAGTATATTTTTTTTGAATTTCATAGATATTATCACCGCAAACGCGTTGACAACCATCAAACTCACAGCTCCGCCGAGTTTTACATTGTTTGGAATTTGCTCCCAGTTGGCGGCAACCAAGGCGATAATCCCCAAACCGATTAAAAAAGCGGCAAAATAGGCTAAAATCATCAGCCAATAATTTTCATCGTGCAATTTTTCCGGCGTTTGCGTTGTTATTTTTTCCATTTTATTCTCCTTGATTTGCAGCTTTCAGCATAACTTCCGGTGCTTCAATACCCAATAAGTACAGCATTAAGATCAAAACATCGCGCACCAGTTTAGCCATTTTCAAACGAGAAGCCGCCAGCTCTGGCGTATCGGCAGTCATAATCGGGCAAGCGTTGTAAAATGTACTGAATGTTTGCGCCAAAGTATAGGCGTAATCGGCGATAATGCTTGGTTCTTTGTCTTTAAGCGCGCGCATAACAACCCCGTTCACTTGCGCTAATTTCAAAGCCAAAACACGCTCTTCATTGGCTTGTAAAATAACTTTACCAGCCTCTAGATTGTTGGTCTTGGCTTTGCGCAAAATGGAGTTGATACGGGCAACCGCATATTGAATGTATGGACCGGTTTTGCCTTCAAACTTAGCAAAGTCTTCCAATTCAAACACATAACCGGAAGCAATGGTATTTTTCAAATCTTGGAATTTGATGGCGGCAACGGCAATCTGTGAAACCAGTTTTTCAATTTCCGCCTCGCCGTAACCTTCGACTTCTCCGGCTTTTGGCAGTGATTGACGCACTTTATCCTTAGACATTTCAATCAAAGTTTCCAAATTCATCACACCGCCGTCACGGGTTTTAAATGGCTTGCCATCGGCACCGTTGACCGTTCCAAACACAATATGTTCAAGTTCCACTTGAGGCGCAATACCTAGTTTAGACACCCCCTCAAACACCTGTTCAAAGTGCAAGGCTTGACGGCTGTCGGTAAAATAAACAATTTCCTCGGCCTGCAATTGGTCAACCCGCATTTTGATGGTGGCAATATCCGTGGTGTGATAGGTGTAGCCGCCATCAGATTTAATCAAAATAACCGGTGGTTTCGGCTTATTACCTTCTTCCAAACGAATAATTTCCGCCCCGTTATCAACTTCAGAAATTCCTTTTTCACGAGCAAGTTTAACAATCTCGCCGCAAGTTTCGTGAGCGTCGCTTTCCCCCCACCACAAATCAAAATGCACATCAAGCTGTTCATAGTTCTTTTTGATGGCGTTTACCGATTCGCTACGCAAATGTTGCCAAGCTTTACGATATTCCGGATTTCCATCTTGCAAAGCCGCCGTAATTTTCCGTGCATTTTCTTTGGCGTTTTCATCCTCTTTACAGCGAATATTGGCTTTTTTATAAAAAACGGTAATTTCTTCGATATTATAATTGGTTACCTTAGACAAGTCTCCGTCTTGCAGAATAATTTCCGCCAAAATCATACCCATCGGCGTTCCCCAATCGCCCAAATGCACATCAGAAATTACCTCATTACCGGCAAAACGTTCAATACGTTGAATACTTTCGCCGATAACACCGGAACGCAAATGTCCGACGTGCATTTCTTTGGCCACGTTCGGCCCACCGAAATCTAAAACAACTTTATGCGGATTGGCGACAACGCCGCAGCCCAAACGCTTGTCGGCCGCCATTTTATCCATTGTTTCGGCAATAAATTCATTCGTCAGTTTAATATTGATAAACCCTGGGCCATCAACCGAAACGCTTTCAACTTCAGAGCAATTTTTCAACTCATCGGCAATAGATTGAGCAATTTCTCGCGGATTTTTATGGGCAATTTTGGCCAAAGCCAAAGCACCGTTACATTGAAAATCGCTCAAATCGGCACGATCAGAAACTTTTACCACCGCAAACTTGGTGTCTAAATTCAATTTTTCAAAAATTTCGCTTAAATCATTGTTTAATTTATTTTCCGGTTGAAGATTCATTTTCAGTTCCTTTTTTATTTACACATTTATAATAAGAATGACTTGGCAGCAGTAATTTACCATCCAAATGCGTTTTCTTTTCAAATTCGGCATAATTGCCCGTTCCTTGTTTTACACATTCCGCCGTTGCCAGAGTCTGCAACTCGCTGTCATTGCTCCACAAAGGATTATAGCACACAACCGGTTTTTCCGGTGTTGATGGCCCGCTATAAAGCCTTGCCACATCTTGCACTCCTGGGTTGCGACGTCTATCAATATACGGATTAAGCAAACTGCAACCGCATAAGCCGCACACAAATATCGTGCTTATTACAAATTTTAGACTAGACAATTAAAAAAACTCCATTAAATTATAATTCAATGAAAGGTATCATATACGAAGAATATTGAAATGAAAAGTGAAAATACATATATTGGTGACGATAAATTTAAAAAATTTTTAGAACACTATAATTGTCCAACGCCACTTGAGGTGGTCAAATTACGTTTTGCCGGTGCAATTTGCAGTCCAAACTCTGAACTTCGCCCGACCGATGTTATTGCCTCTTTTTGGGAAAACAACCAAGCTCCACGTCTTGAAACAAAAAAAGAAGCCGAATTATTTTTCAAGTTTTTTATGGGACTATGGGATAAAATGTTTGAACTTGTTTCGGCAAACAGCCTTGTTCTGCCTCGTGTTGAGCCGACAGCCGACTTAATTGCCTTATGCGAAGAACGCTATGCCGAACTGGAACTTGGATTTGTTGAAGGTTTTTGGGGCGGTAAAGAAGACGTTCAAATTCCGGCTTATATTGCCGAGGTGGTGGACTCATTAACGCAATTGGCCGAAGTTTACAAGTCGCTGATTAGCAAAATTCACCCTGAAAAAGATAATAAAAACGTTTTCGACGCATTAATACAATGTGATAAAATGGCGGTTAAATCACTTAATTTTCTGATTGAGCACTATGTTTTACCGCATATTGACAGCCTGCGCCGTACCGTTAATTAATTTAAGGAGAAAAAATATGGAATTGTTAGAAGGTTTAAAAACGCGCCGTTCGGTTCGCCAATACGACTCCGCAAAAAAAATTCCGCACGAAGATATTGAAAAAATTTTAGAGGCCGCCTCTTATGGTCCCTCAGCTCACAATAAACAACCATGGGAATTTTTAGTTATTGAAGATGCTAAAACGTTGGCGTCTCTGCGAAGTATTCAGCCATGGACTTCTTTTGCTAAAAACGCTTCGTGTGCTATTATTGTTTGTAGCAACACTGACGAAGCTTTTCATCGTGACAAAGAAAATGAAAAATGGTCTTATGCCGATGTTGACGGCACTATTGCCGCCTATGGAGTTTTGCTCGCCGCCCATGCTTTAGGCTACGGAGCTTGTTTCTGTGGTGCTGCGCCTATGCCGCTCATCATAGAGAATCTTCAAAAGTCCTTAAACATTCCGGCAAATATGCGCCCGATTGCCATAATTCCGATGGGCGTACCGACCGAAACACCTAAACAACCGGCAGACCGCTATCATCCAGAAAAAGTTCATTGGGAAAAATGGTAATTTCGGCTTTTTATAAAGGAAATAAAATATGAGAAAAAGCATTTTGTTTTTACTAGCGGCATTTTTTTGCAGTTCAGTTGCACAAGCTGAAAATGTTGATTTGCAAAAAATTGAAAACTATCTGAACAACATCAATACCCTAAAAGCCGACTTTGTGCAAATGTCCAGTAACGGCGGTTCGGCCGAAGGCAAAATTTATATTGAAAAACCAAGTAAAATCCGAATGGAATATACGGCACCGGATGAGCTTTTAATTGTCGGCAACGGCGATTACATCATTTATAACGACAAGGAACTAGACCAGATTACCAATATCGATTATAAAGATATTCCCGCCACAGTGATTTTAAGCAATAAAATAAAATTTGATGGTAAAAACCTGAAAGTTACCGATTTTTATAAAGATAACGGACAAACCTCGGTAACCGTTGAAATGCCGAACTCGTCAGGAGTTAAACCGATTACATTGATTTTTGACAACGCTCCGTTCCGTCTTAAACAATGGAAAGTTATCGACCAGCAAAATATTGAAGTGACAATTTCTCTATTTGATGCCGAGCAAGATATAAAATTAAGCGATAATTTATTTAAGTTTAATAAAAAATCGGAGAAAAAGAGCAACTCGTCGGCCAGCCGCAGAAAATAAAAAAATAACAAATGCCCTTGAGCAAGGACTTATATCCTTGCTCTTTTTTATTGCGGCAAAATCCTTAATAGTTAGATAAATGTCAAATTTTATTGATTTGTTAAGCGGTGTTTACCACTTTAAGGAAAAATTTGAGTCGGCTTCTCGAAGCTGTCATTATCGGGCGTGTCCCGATAATCTAGATCCTTTGGTCAAGCCCGAGGATGACAATAGAAGGAGGATGTTTTTTAAACCCGAGAATGCCTATAACAACCTTCGCCCGCAATGTGCGTCAATGCGCCGTGCTTTTTAAAAGACGTGTACAAAAGAAGTACACGAGCGCAACCACCAGTACTAACTCGTAGAAACTCGGATAATGAGGCTAATACGCATTAACTTTTTTGCGCCGTGTACAATGAGGTACACAAGCACAAAAAGTTAAAAGTAGTAGACCATTAGCCGAGTTTCATCATATATCAGAAATGACGGACATCGACACAATCACATCCGGTTCGGCAACCATTCCGTTAGGACCGAAACCCCGCTTAATCTGGTCAACATATTCCATACCTGAGGTTACTTGTCCCCAGATGGTGTATTGACCATCAAGCCACGGACAATCACTAAAGCAGATAAAAAATTGGCTGTCAGCAGAGTCCGGATCCATTGCGCGAGCCATTGAAACTGTGCCGCGTATATGACGATTGCGGTTAAATTCAGCCTTTAACTTTTTACCGCTGCCACCGGTACCGTTTCCGCGCGGATCACCGGTCTGAGCCATAAATCCGTCTATTACCCGATGGAATTTCAAACCATTGTAAAAACCGTCACGCACCAATTCTTTAATGCGGGCAACGTGATTTGGAGCGTCATCCGGAAACATTTCAATAACGATATCACCGTTTTTGGTTTTTAGCAGTAAAGCGTTTTCCGCATCTTTAACCTTGTAAGAATGTTTAATCTTCTTCGCACGGGTATCACTCATTTCCAGCTTTTTAGTTTCTTTATTTTCCAAATGTTTTGTATTTGGTTTTTCAATATGTTTTGTTTCAGATTTTCCTAATAAATCAGTCATTTTAATACTTCCTTTCTCTTCTACATTCCTATTTAGGAAGTCCGCCTTAATTATTCAAGATAAAATCGACTCTTTCTTGCGGAGTTAAGTTTTTGGGATAAGTTTCTTCAATTTTTTGCAAAATCGGCTGTAAACCTTTTCCGTTGGCTATCTGCACCGAAAGACCCGGACGAGCGTTAAGTTCCAGCATCATCGGCCCTCTGTCTTTATCCAAAACAATATCCGCGCCCAAATAACCAAGACCGGTCATTTCATAAGCCTGCGCGCCAATCAACAGATGCTCTTTCCATAAAGGAATTTGCAATTTCATTAAATCGGCTCCCGTGTCCGGATGAATAGCTATCGGCAAATTATGGCTAACCGCCTGAACGGCTTTACCTGTTTTTATTGAGAGTCCTACGCCCACCGCGCCTTGATGTAAGTTTGCGCGTCCGCTGGATTCTCGAGTGGCCAAGCGTGTCATTGCTAAAGCCGGATATCCTTTATAGACAATCAGACGCACATCCGGAATTCCCTGATAACTGAAATTTTTAAATACATCGGTAAAATGCACCAATTCTTCAATTAAGGCCACATCATATTGTCCGCCCAAACTGTACAACCCACTCAAAATGTTAGAAACGTGCTGATAAACTTCTTTAAACGTTAAAACACGCCCCGAAGTGGTGGTGAAAATTCCATTTTCATAATGAGCAATCACCAAAACGCCTTTGCCTTCGCTACCGTGAGCCGGCTTTATAACAAATTCGCTATGTCCTTCAATTTGTTGCAATAAATCCTTAACTTCATATTGATGCTCCACCAAACCAATCATATGCGGCGTATTTATATCAATGCTGTTTGCCAGTTTTTTGGTTTGCACTTTGTCATCCACCAGCGGATATAGCGAACGTTTGTTATATTTCGCTATTATATCGTAGTTGCGGGAATTCATCCCCAAAACACCGAACTCACGCAGTTTGCGCGGAGAAACGTAACCTTTCAAAAAATCAAACATTTTATTTTCCTTTTGTTACCGGCGCAAATCTTTTAAGTTCGGTCAAACGATATCCCGTGTATGTGCCCAAAAGCATAACCACAAACAGAATCACCAAATTCCATTCATTAAAGGCAAACATAATATGTCGGATATACTCGCTGCTGATAACG
Source organism: uncultured Alphaproteobacteria bacterium (assembly GCA_934254675.1). Lineage (GTDB taxonomy): Bacteria > Pseudomonadota > Alphaproteobacteria > RF32 > CAG-239 > RUG410. Next base: position 21,637 of record CAKQLP010000013.1, read on the forward strand.
CCGTATGTCACAATAGCCACAAACAAGCTATTCACAACCTGTTGCACAGCATTTTTGACACCTTCTTCCTCCCAAGTGATAGAAGCACGCTCAATAATCCACGCTGTAATAATAATCGGGAAAAATACCGCCGAAGAAGCAATGTTAAAATTATATTGATAACCAAAAATCGTCAGCATTTGCATAATTAAAATAACACAGATAACCACAGAAGAAATTCTTGGCACCAGCAATAAATTCAAACGGGTCAGCATTGTGCGGATTAAAAGTCCGATACCGATAATCAGTCCAAAACATACCAATCCCGGAATAAAACCGGTCTTAACCAACGACATAGAAATAAGCATCGGCGTAAAAGTACCCATTGTGCGAATACCGATAACGTTGCGCATCAGCACAATCAGTAAAATTCCCAACGGAAAAATCATCAACCATTTCAAAGTATTTTGTTCTAAAGACGGTAAATTGTAAATTGTAAAGTCAAACCAACGGCTGTTTTCATATTTTGCACGGCGTCCGGCCATTTTGAATGAGGAAATGACAGATTTAATAACCGAAAATTTAACTTGTGAATCTTCCCCGCCGGAAACGTCTAACAGGGAATTTCCACCCCGTTGAAAAATAATAAAGCTTTTCGGCAAGCCTGATTTCCCCGTGTTTATATCATAAATTTTCCATTTTGAACCTTCATAAGCTTCAACCATTAAATCAGCCCCTGTCGCTTTTTTCTTTTCGCTTAATTTCACACCGCGGACAACACGAGCCGGAATACCTTTTGCATTTAATAAAAAGATAATCTTTTCTGCCATAATCTGTGGGCTTTTTTGCACTGGTAAAAATGAATCGACTTCTGGCAGCAACGGCTGTTCATTAATAACAGAAATCAGGCGTTGTGCTTTGGTTTCTCCCTCACGACTTTTCGCCAAACTCCAAATAGCTTTCACCATTTCTTCTTGTTGAGCATCATCATAGCGCACACTTACAGCGGCCGGTCTATCCGCAACTTCCTTACCATTCGTATCCTCATTATCATAAATCATAATACGATAATAAACACTTTGCTTTACGGCTCGAGCCGCCGATTTCATTAAAACACGATGATTTTTTTCATCTGTTGAAATTTCATACCCAGGAGCAACAACATCTGTGCTTAATATTTTATATTCTTTACTGATGCGTGGTGTTGACAAAGAAACTTCAATCGGATCACCCGTCGGCTTGAATGACACATGAGCATCAACAGTCCACACATTTGTCTTATCTTGAGGTCGAAAACTAAACCCCCAATAAACAATTTTGTAATATGTAGCCACGGAGGCAATTGCCACAGAAACCAACAACAAAAAAGTTAACACCCCGCGTACAGAAAAAATTTTTTTAAGCATAGTTCCAAACCCTTATAAAAAAAAACAGACAAAATCAGCTATGTACCATTAATTATTTTAATGTATTTGACAAAGTCACATCGACAATGGCTCGTCCATAAAGCACATTTCTTCCGATAAGTGTCTGATACTCAAATTTTTCTCTTTGAGCAATGGTAAAGTTTGCTCTAAAAATATCTTTGCCCATCCGAACTTCCATTTCCACCATCGGACGTTTTTCTCTTTCCCCGATTCGTTTAATCTTTGCGTTTTTCAAAAGAGGTTTTTCAAAAGTATATTTTTCTTTTGTCATTCGGTTAACCACAGTAAAAGAAACCCATTTGCGTCCGTCTCGCTCAAAAGGTTTAATTTCTTCGGCATCCAAAGAAGATGTCGTTGCACCGGTATCTATTCGGGACATAAATGGAGATTTCATTGGCAACAAATAAATCGGCTCGATTTCTCCAATCACATTGCTAGGCATAATTTTCACAACTTTCTTTTCTTTTGCCGTGTTAGGTACAATTCCCGGAACGAGTTGAGTTTCCGAAGTTGTACACCCGACAAGAGCCAACACAAACAAGATGTGTTTAAATTTTAACATATCCACCTCAATATTTCAAATATTCTTATGGGATAAGTAATCCTCTATTTTTCACATAAAGTAAAGCAAAAAAATAAAGATACCGACTCTTTAATCGGTATCTTTTAAGCAAAAATGTTAAGTCGTCAGAAAAACAGCGTCAGCCTTAAAGAGCTAGCCAAACCATAATCAGATTTTTGATTCAAAGCCGGATTTATATAAAATTGAAAATCAGGTGTAATTGTTGCCCACTTGGAAATTCCCCACGCCCAATAAGCTTCAATCACCTGTTCGGCACTATGATAAGTTTCCGCGCCAACTGCTTTTTCATCAACTTTATTATAGGCATATGCCAAACCGATTTGATCCAAACTGTTGCGGTTTAGAGGATTATTATAAACCATCCCCAAGGCATAAGTTTGATTAGTGGTTATAACATGACCGCTCACCCCGTTTAGTCTTCCGAACAAAGCTAATTTTTCGGTTAAATTCTGCTGAATATTTACAGACCAACCATTTGTTGATTGCGCTTGTTCTTTTACCGCCGGCTGATTATAAAACATCACCGAATATTGTCCGTCGCCCAGCCCTTTTATTGTCGGATTATACCCCACTTGCGCAAATGAGGTGAAATGTTTTTTCTTTAATCTGTTCACCCGAATACTCGGTGCGTTTATATTTGTAGCGTCTTGAAATCCGGCAACAAACAGCCATTTTTCAGGAGTTGCTTGCAAATAAGCACCTAATCCGGCCGACGCATAACTGGCACTGCCGTTTTGTGATAAAGAATAGTTCAAAAAGTTAACTTGTTGATTGCCATCATAATCCGTACCGTCAAACATATACAGATTATATTGACCAGCACCCAAAGTCAGCCAATTATATTCCCGCGGAAACTGATAAGTATAATAAAGTCCGGCAAAGCTTTGTTCTTTAGCATTAAAATCGTTAATCGGCGTCACAAATCCGCTGTTGCTTTCAAGATTTTCAGCGGCATGACCGCCGTAATAAATACTGTTGTAGCTAAAATTTAAGATACCGGTACCATAGTTATTATCAAAAGTCGTCCACGCCACTGACGGATACAAATAAGATTGTACCGCGTTATTTTTGCCGCTTGGCGACGTTCTTTGTCCCATAAGGGAATAGGTCAAACTATAATCAATATTATATTCTTTACTCAACCAATTTTTTAATGATAAATAATCGGTTTCTAATGATGATTGCGCTGCGTTAGCTGCAAATGATGTCAACACAGTTGCTGTTACGGCTAATGATAAATAATGTTTCATAAACTAATCTCCTTAAATTTTTGAGAGATATAATTATTAATAGTTAAAAAAAAAGAGGTTATTGGCAAACCTCTTTAAAATTAAGTATTAATTACAGATTATTTTTTAGCCGCTTTAACATAAGCCATGGCGGCATGTTCTTCGCAATAAGTCTGTCCCATACGGACTTTTTTTCCGCAAAAACAAAAATCTTCATCACGGGGATCACCCAAAGGCCAACGGCAAGTATGGCTGTCTAAATCAACCAGCTTTACATGATTGCCGTTTTTATGTTTTTTTTCAGTTTTTACTTCAACGATTGGTTCGTTCTCTTCTGTTTTTATTTCTTCGACAACTGACGGTTCAATTTCTTTTTCTTCAATCTCGTCGTCTTTCTTTTTAATTGGAGACGGTCTGGCTTTCAAGCATAAACGGTGAACTTTTCCAACAATAGAATTTTTAGAAACCCCCAAACGTTTGGCAATTTCATTTGCCGTCAGGCCTTCCGTCCACATCTGCTGCAAGCCTTCAACCATTTCCTCTGTCCAAGCCATTTTTTTTACTCCTTTTATGTATTTTTTATTTTTTTACAAAATTATTTATTTTATGTCTAGGGAAAAAGTTAACATTCATCACTTTTTTTTAATAAATAGCCGTTAAAATTAAAATTCAAGGAGAAATATATGCGTTTTATTTGTTTTATCTTTATTTTACTTATAGCCTCGCCTTGCCAAGCTCAACTTAAAGAATATGCACATATCTACGATGTTGATGCTGATGAAGATATTCCCATGGTCTGGCGGTTGCAAGAAGAATATAAAAAACATTTAAGCAATTATGATTGGCATTATGATTTCAGCTGGAATATGCCACCTGTATTTGATAAAGATTTTAATAAAAAAATCCAGCGCTTTGGTTCTGTTGAAAAAAGACTAAACAACCCTGACGAAGATTCCTTACTTCGTGACATTAAACGTCTCTCGCCGGTCTATTATCCTTATATTGGCCCGGTTTTACACACAATTCCCGGACTTTCGGGAAAAATATTAGATCTTCCGGGGATAAAAGAAACAAAAAATAAATTTCCGCAAAAAATCGCTTCTGTTTTTTCTGATTCGCCAAACATAGAATTTGTCTCACCTGAACTTTATATCTATCTTATGCCGCAAATTTGGGGCGAAGACATTAACACGATGGAGTTTCCCCACATTGCCAAACAACGACCAAACATTCCTCCCGTCCGTATTAAAAAAGAATTTTTGAAAAATGTGCTAAAACAGGTTCCAACCTCTGATTTTGCCGTTAACAATGAAACAAAGCCAAAATCTAAAGGCATTCGGCATTACACGGCGACGGCAACAACCCCTTTATCCCCTGCCGACGTGGAAGCCTTTGTCAATACCTTGGACGGACTGCATGAATTTGACCGCACACAAAATAAGATGAAATTTATTTCATTAAACGGATTATTTAACTATTGGGATGAAAAAAACGGAATCGATAAAAATATTTCTTTTTTAAAAGGCGTTGTGAATCCATGTCAAACCATTGTGAGAAAAATTAAATGGAGCGGACAGCGTCAGGATTTTCAAAAAATTATAGGTACAGAAGCGTTCGGTCTGGATGACTGGGCTTATACCTGCGACAAAACACTTAAAGCTTATCGCGCCATAAGCCAAGACAACGCCATGGTTACAGCGTTAAATATTTTAAAAAAAGGCTACGCATACAAGCTTATCAACCAACTAAACTATTACACGCCAGAAGAACGGCTTATCCATAAATATTTTATTGAAGCAAGCATTCAGCTATACAGTTCAACTAAAAACAACATGAAGGCCGTTACGCCTTACCGCCGGCAATTAAAACAAAAACTAAAAAATTTTGACACAAATATTTTGGGAACGCCTCTGATTCTGCCATAAAATTTATAAAAAAACTCTTGCATTTCCAACAGATACTCTGTATAACCTCTAATCAGATAAACTTTAATTAAAGGTATGAAAAAATGGCAAGAGTTACTGTTGAAGATTGTATTGATAAAATTCCAAACCGCTACGACTTGGTTATGATTGCTGCCCAGCGCGCCCGTGACATCTCTTCCGGCGCTCCGTTGTGCGTCGATCGTGATAATGATAAAAACTCTGTTGTTGCGTTGCGTGAAATTGCTGAAAATCGTGTAAGCATTGAAGATTTGCAAAAATCTTTGGTAATGGGCTTGCAAAAATACGTTGAGGTTGAAGAACCAGAAGATGAAGAAGTTGAAATTTTAGCCGCAGAAAAAGAACTGGCTGACATGGACGGACAATTTTCCAGTGATATGATTAGTGATGAAGATTTGAATGAATCGATGCAAGTTCACGGCGGCGATGAAGATGACGCTGATTTAAATCTTGATTCCGACGCGTCTGATATTGACTTTGACGACGATGCCGACTTAAACGGCGATATGTTGGATGATAATTTAGGCGATGAAGACGATTTAGATTAATTTTTATCAAAAAAAATTAACACTTCATAAAGCAAAACGTATTATATAATATATATGTTTTGCTTTTTTGTATTTACAAATAGGAATAATATACAATGCTTAGACAATATGAACTTGTTGATTTGGTAAAATCTTATGACCCTTATGCTGATGAAGACGCTTTGAACCGCGCCTATGTTTTTGCCTTAAAAAAACATGGTTCTCAATTACGCACGTCTGGCGATCCATATTATTCTCATCCTATTGAAGTGGCTGGTATTTTAACAAAATTCAAACTGGACAGCGCGTCAATTATTGCCGCGTTGTTGCATGACACTGTTGAAGACACCGACACGACACTTGAAGAAATTCGCAATTTATTTGGCGATCAAGTTGCCCAATTGGTCGATGGCTTGACAAAATTGGCTATGATAGAACAAAAATCAGGTTCCAGCAAACAAGCGGAAAATTTTCGTAAATTACTTCTGGCAATGTCCGAAGACATTCGAGTTCTACTCATCAAACTTGCCGATCGTTTACACAACATGCGCACCTTGCATTTTTGTCCGCCGGAAAAACGTGCCCGCATAGCCAAAGAAACTCTTGATATTTACGCACCGCTGGCCGAACGCATCGGCATGCAAGAAGTTAAAGAGGAAATGGATGAAATTGCTTTTGCCGAGTTATATAAAGACGCGCATGACTCCATTGTTGCCCGTCTAAACTTTTTAAGAGAACAAGGAAGCGATATTGTTCCGCAAATCATTAAACAGCTTGAAAAAGACATGACGGACAATGGTATTCATTGTACAATTACGGGACGAGAAAAAACACCTTATTCCATATGGCGCAAGATGCAGTTGAAAAACGCCTCATTTGAGCAACTTTCTGATATTATGGCTTTCCGAATCTGCGTTGATACAGTAGCAGACTGTTATCAGGCATTGGGTATTATACACAGCAAATACCACATGGTTCCTCGGCGTTTTAAAGATTATATTTCAACACCAAAACCCAATGGTTATCAATCTTTACACACCGGTGTTATCGGGCCAAATGATATTCGGATTGAAATTCAAATCCGTACTTATGAAATGCATGAAGTCAATGAAAAAGGCGTGGCTGCTCACTGGGCGTATAAACAAGGTCAACGCACTGAAGGTAAAAATTTCCGCTGGATACGAGAACTTTTGGAGATTTTGGATCAAGCGCAAAATCCTGATGAATTTTTAGAAAACACAAAATTGGAAATGTATAATGACCAAGTATTTTGTTTTACGCCAAAAGGAGATTTAATTGGTCTTCCGGTCGGTTCAACGCCGGTTGATTTTGCTTATGCCGTCCATTCTAATGTTGGAGACACTTGCGTTGGCGCCAAAATTAATGGCGAGATTAAACCCTTACGCACCATTCTTCAAAATGGTGATCAAGTTGAGGTTTTAACCGCTAAAAATCAACATCCCTCACTGGAATGGGACAGATTTGTGGTCACGGGAAAAGCCAAAGCCGCTATCCGCCGCTATATCCGCATTAACAAAAGAGAACAATTTATCACACTGGGCAGAGAAATTTTAGAAAAGCTTTTCAAATCGGAAGAGCAAGAATTTACAGAAAAAGGGCTGGTTAATGTACTGTCCAATTTTGAAGCGGAAACGGTTGATGATATTTATGCCAAAGTCGGCGAAGGTCTAGTTACCGGTTGGGATGTGTTAAGAGCCGTGCATCCGGCATACAAACAATCTCGTCTGGAAAAAATGGTAAATTCCATAAAACTTCCGGTATTTAAAAAAGAACAAAATAAAAAAGACGCATTAAAAATCCGCGGACTTATTGATGGAATGGCTGTTCATTTTGCCGGATGTTGCCATCCTGTCCCAGGAGACAGAATTGTTGGCATAGTCACCACCGGTAAAGGTGTCACAGTTCACACGCTGGATTGTCCTTCTCTCAAAAATTATGAAAAAGAACCAGAGCGCTGGCTGGATATTGATTGGGGAATGGATGCCGAAAATGAAAAACACACGGCTCGCTTAAAATTGATGATTAGCAACGAACCTGGGGCTTTAGCCGATGTAGCAAATATTGTGGCAAAAGCCAACTCAAACATTATCAATTTGAATATAACTTATCGAACACTAAGTTATTTTGAAATACTTTTGGATATAGAAGTTAAAAATGTGGAACAATTAAATGCCCTTGTTTTGGCATTAAAATCTTCAAAATCAATTAGTTATGTTTCACGTGCGAATAAATAGGATATTCAACATGATATTAGGTATTGGATGCGACATCGTAAATATTAACAGAATAGCGAAATCTCCAGAATTTTTAGAACGATTTAAACAAAAAATTATGGGCGATGAAGAACAAAACGAATTGGATGCCAAAGGTGATATAACCTATAAAGAGCTTGCTTGCCGTCTGGCTAAAGCCTATGCGGGTAAAGAAGCTTTTGTCAAAGCTTTGGGCACAGGTTTTCGTGATGGAATTTTTTTGAAAGACATTCAAATTTTACATACGGATTTAGGAAAACCGGAATTAAAAATCAGCGGCAACACCCTCGCCTATATGCAAAAACTTAGTTCTTCCGCGCAAACTTTTATAACATTAAGCGATGACTATCCATTTGCCCAAGCCGTAGTGATTATTGAAAAATGACGGTGTTTTATTCTTTACATTTTAGACATAATAGCATACAATGACTAAAATAAGTCTAAAATAAGTCAGAAGAACCGCTATGAATGAACACCCTTATTCAAAAGAAGTTTCCGAACTCTTGCAAAAAATAAAAGAGACACTAACCAATGTTAATCTTGAGCAAGAACAAAAAAGACAAGGGATGTCTTGTCCAACTTATATTGTACACGGAACTCACGTTGATGAGAAAACATTTATAGATATTTACAATCAAAAACATCCTGAATCTAAATTAGCTTCAGATGAAATGATGTTGCCGGCTTTTTCCAAAGAAACTCAAAATGAGCTAAATGCAATTCGTGATTTACAACAAGGATTTATTAATAGTTATACAAAAAAACATCCCGAATTAACAGATAAACAGCCCTATGAAATTTTACAAGCGGCCGGTTATCCTCTTGGCGCCGATTTGCAAAAAGAACTTGAAATACCGGAGCGTGTTTTTGGAATTCCTTCTAAAACAGACAATGCCAATCTGCCTATGCTTGATGAAAAAGGCCTTCCAATTCCCCAAGATGGAAGCTATGCCTATGCCTTAAAAAAATGCAGTTATCGTATAAACTTTTCCGAAGACGGATATCCAATGTTAATCGGCAGTGAAAAAAGATTTGCCGATTTTGAAAATGGTAATAAAAAAGGTCATATTTTCATTTTGGACGGAAGAAACTTTAAACCGGAAATAAATGAGCAAGGCAATATCACAGAATATACCGCCGTTAGTGACGCTAAAATTCTCAATCATCAGGAAGTCACACCTAAAGAAGTTATGAAACACAACGGGCAGCTTGTTATGTTTAAGAGCGATGAGGATTATGAAAAATGGTCATCTCAAGGACATTTTGATTTTGTACTCAATAATGATTCAATAATGATGAAATCTTTAGCCGAAGAAATCAAAGCCGGACGCGCAACTTATATTAATGCAACAAATCGTGGAGAAAAACCGCTGATTTCATTACTTGAACAAGCCCAAATAAAGAAAACAATATCCGACCATCTTACAATCTGCCGCAACAAACTTAATAAAGAAAAAACAGAAGAATTTTCTGCAAACAAAGTACAAAATACAACAGCAAATAAACCATATTCAGCACAGTTTAAAAAGGCTAGAGAATTGGAAAAGTAATACTCTTTTCCAATTTTTATAGTCATCTAGAGATTTCACACTCTATTTTATATTTTTTATCTAACAATTCTCGGATTTATTCCGAGAATCCAATCGGAACACCTTTTAAACGTCATTATCGGATTTATTCCGAGAACCCATGCGGAACGCTTTTCTTTGGATACTCGGGTCAAGTCCGAGTATGACCATAACAACCTTCTTCCACAATGTGCGCCAGATACGACGGGATTTTTAAGCGACGTGTACAAAAGAAGTACACAAGCGCGAAAATTCCTAGTAGATGGCATGCAGTGCTGATTCTCATTCTCACTCCAATGCCAAAAAAAGCCCGCATTTCTGCGAGCTTTTTATTGGTCGGAGTGACTGAATTCGAATCAGCGACCTCTACGTCCCGAACGTAGCGTTCTACCAGGCTGAACTACACTCCGTCATTGACAATGTCTGTTTTAATACATTTTTTTATGATTGCAACAAAAATTTTAGAAATTCACAAAAAAAGTATGGAAAAAGATAAACTCCATACTTTTTTCACTTTTACTAAATAATCATTACTCTTCAACAGGTTTTTCTATTGACATCTCCGGCAAAGTTTCAATCTGCCGCGTTTCCTCAAAGTTTTTGCGCAATTGTTGGAATTTACTTAATTGCTCAGGCGTTAATATTTTCTGAAAATCTTCTAAATTTTTATTTTCCATATCTTCTATTTGTTTTTGCAAACGCTCTAAACTTTGCATCAACTGCATCCGATGCAAATTTCCGTCATAACTGATTTCTTTAGCTTTCACCAACTGCTGAGCCGTTAAATCTAAGTTTTTTACATAAACGCTTAAATTATCCTTGTTCTCCTGAACCGCGTCATTTTCGGCTACTTTTTCATCTTTATTTGGTTCATCTGCCACAACGGCATTTTCTTCAACAATTACTTCAGTTTCAGAAATTTCCGGAACATTTTCTTCCACCGCTTCAATTGTTTCATCCAAGCCAAAGTCGTCAATGTCTTCTGCCCGTGCGGCACATCCCCACCCCAATGCAATTGCTAATATCAATGTTAAAAATTTCATGTTCATCATCCACCTTTTTTCTTTTTATCATAGCGTTTAAAAATATCTTTGCAAGTTAAAAACCGCCATATTGACGCATTCTTTTTCTTGATGGTTTTTTCCCGCCTTTTTCTTTAAATTCCGAATTGTTTTTATTCATTCTGACTTTAATTTTATCAAATTTAACTTGTTGTTTTTCATCCAATAGCGCTCTGATTTTGTCATCATCTTCATTGCGCACATTCGCTATTTCATGATGAAGCACATCTATCTGCTCCATCATTGATTTTATTTTTTCATGACTCTGATTATATATTTCCGCAACTTGCGCTTTTTGCTCTTTGTTTAATTTCAGTTCTTCACTCCAATTAACTTGCCGTTCCGCGGGCAAATGTGTTTTTTTTGCCTCAACAGCGTGTGAAAACAACATTCCTAAAAATAGCAACAATACCAAATTTTTACGCATTATTCTCTCCTTTTTCTTCAGCATACTTATTTTTATGAATTTATCCAGATTTTTTTGAAATTTATTATTTTATGATTATATCTCGTGCAAAGGAGAAAATAATATGCTTTCCCGTTTTATTGGTTATACATTGGCAGTTTCCGCCGTTTTTCTGTGGAGTTTAAATTATGTCTATGCCAAACTTTTGCTGAATTTAACCCCGATGCAAATTTCTTTTATACGGTGGTCTTTGGCAATGTTTTTCTTTTTGCCTTTCACCCTTAAAAGCTTGTGGCAATATCGACGTCTTTTGTGGCAAAATTTAGAATACATCATTGTTATCGGGCTAAGCGGTCTAGCGTTGGTCAACATTTGCGTTTATTATGCCGGACACACGGCAAATGCTGTGGATATGTCTTTAATCGCCACGCTGGGACCGGTTTTTATTATCATTTTCAACAGCCTTATAAAACACAAATTGCCGCCGTTTCGCACCATTATTGGCATTATTTTAGCCATTATCGGCGTACTTTTTATAATATTGCATGGTGATTTGGAAAATCTGCGCAATTTCGATTTTGTTTCCGGCGACATTTGGATGTTGGGAACAGCTCTTATGTTTGCCACCTATTCCGTTTGTCAGCAAAAAATCTCCACTCAAATTCCCTCTCTGATTGTTTTAAGCGCGGCTATTGTCGTTGCCGTTATCTTTTGCACGCCGGCTTTTTTGCTACAACAAGAAGAATCTCCTTTGCCGGAATTATCCGAAAAAGAAATTTGCATTTTGCTGATTATCGGTTTTTTAAATTCCGGTTTAGCTTATTTATGGTGGAACATGTCCATAAAGCGAATCGGACTTGTGCATACCGGAATCATTTATTATCTGCTCCCCGTGTTTGGTTGTGTTTCCGCCTATTTTGCCTTAGATGAAACCCTGTATCATTCACAAATTTACGGGGCTTTATTGGTTATTTCCGGAATCATTTTAGTGGCCTTTCAACCTAAAAAAAGCATTTTGCCGTTGCGAAAATAAAACTTGCATAAATCTTTGTTTTTGCTATAACTTAGCCTAAAGGAGAAAATATGCGTATTTTTTATTGTGGTGATGTTGTTGCTCGTCCAGGACGCGAAGTTGTGTTAAAAAACCTGTCTAAAATCCGTTCCGACTACAAAACAGACGTTATTTTGGTGAATGTGGAAAATGCCGCCCATGGTTTTGGCGTCACTCCGGGAATTTGTCGTGATTTTTTAGATAAAGGTGCCGATGTGCTTGTCACAGGCAATCACTTTTTAAATCAGCGTGACATTGTGGCTTATCTTAATGACTGCAAAACCATCATTCGTCCGGCTAACATTCCGACAGAAAACCCGGGGCGCGGTCACACAATTTTTGAATTGGCCGACGGCAGACGCATTTTAGTTATCCAAGTTCTTGGCCGTCTGTTTATGGAAGCGGTTGATTGTCCGGTGCAAACTCTGGAAAATATTCTCAAAAATTATACCTTAGGCAAAAATATTAACGCTATTTTTGTGGATATACACGCCGAGGCCACATCTGAAAAATTATCTCTTGGTTATTATCTGGATGGCAAAGTCAGCGCGGTTGCCGGCACACACACCCATGTTCCCACCGCCGATTATCGTATTTTGCCCAATAAAACGGCCTATATCACCGATGTGGGAATGTGTGGAAACTATAATTCGGTTTTGGGGTTTGATATCAACGCGCCAATTAACCGCCTGTGCCGCCGCTATGCCGGAGATCGTCTAATTCCGGCAGCCGGCGATGGCACACTCTACGGAATTTTGGTGGAAACCGATGATAAAACAGGTTTAGCTAAAAACATTCAGCAAATTGTATTGGATTAAATCTCCGCCTCAAATATCATTCCATCAACATCTTTTCCGTTTTCTTGACGCAAAACCAAAGTATAAGTTTTTATTTTTTGATATCCAGCTTGTTTCAGCAAGTTTTCGACATATAACGGATTATGCTTATAGCGACCGTTGGCCTGAACTTTATATTCTTCTGTTTGCAAATCCGTTTCTACGGAAAATATGACTTTTTCCGCCGTCAATTCATTGATAATTTTTGACAAATCTCCAAAATAGCAAAAAACATCTGCCGCCATCACAGTTTGAAACTCACCTTTGTGCTGATGTAAATAATCCACAATATCGGCTTGTTCCAATTTATGATATACATTTTTTTCACGGGCTTTTTGTAGCATTTCTTGCGACAAATCAACTCCGACAAAACTGTTATGAAAAGACTTTAATCTTTTGGCCAACAAACCGGTTCCGCAACCCAAATCTAAAATATTTCCGCTGACATTTTCGACAATCTCGGCTATTTTATCAACCACGGCATAGCGGATACCGCGCAAAGTGTTTTCATAAGTTTCAGCAAAATTATCAAACAACAAACGATTATATTCGCTTTCATTTTCGGGATTTTGATCATTTATCACCGCCCACAAATGTTTGGCGACTGGATTTTCAGGCATTTTCTCATACCAATTTTCCGCAATTTTTTGCGCTTTTTCAGGTGCTTTATCATAAAATAGGGTTATGGTTTCCGCCAAATTCAGGCTCCAATCCGTATGTTGCGGAGCCAAATAAAAAGCGTTAAACATCAAAGCCAAAGCTTGTTCATATTCTTCCAATGTTTTAAGGATAATCGCCAAATTATAACTCAATTCCGGCGTCTCCGGAGAAATCCGCACCGCCGCCCGATATTCTTCCAAGGCCTCAAGAGTACGCTTGCGTTTACAAAGCATATTGGCATAATTGGCATGCGCCTGCAAATTATTATTGTCTAATTCCAAAGTCTTTTTATAAAAATTTTCCGCTTCGGCATAATTTTCTTTTTCCGCTTCCAAATCGGCAATATGCAAAGAGGCGGCAACATTATGCGGATTGAGCCGCAAGGCTTGATAAAATATCGGCAAAGCTCGGTCTGTCTGATGCAAAGCCAGATAGGTTTCGGCCAATAAAACTTTGATTTCATCAGCCGCTAAAAGAGTATCCGCCTGTTGCAAAAATTTTAAAGCTTCACTATAATTTTTTTCGGCAAACTCTCGCCTTCCCAAATAATAACAAGGTCGAGCCTCGGTCGGATTTTTTGCGGCCAATTCAAGCAGACTTGCTTTATTGTTTTGCAATTCCGCCAAATTAACCGCAGCATCTAAATAAGCGGAATCAATTTTCAGCGCGTTTTGATAGGCTTCGCTCGCTTCCGGCAAGCGTTCCAACTGCCAAAAAATATTTCCCAGCCCCAAATATGCTTCTTTCAAATCCGGTTTGATTTTCAAAGCTTTTTTATAGGCTTCCGTGGCTTCAAGCAAATAACCGCTTGCCGCCAATGAAACGCCTAAATTAAAAAATATGGGAAAATGCTGCGGAGCGGAATCCGCCGCCCGATAAAAATAACCAACCGCCTCGCTATGCAAACCGCGGGCTTGCGCGATTAGCCCCAATAAATTAAGCACATCGGCATTTTGCGGCGATGTTTCCAAAATTTGCCGATACAACTGCTCGGCCTCATTTAACGCTCCGTTTTGCTGTAAAGCCACGGCTTTTTGAAACATCAATTCATACGACATTTTTTTCTCCTTAAAACAGATTTTAGAATAATTTTGTTAAAAATCCAGACATATTTAGATTTTTGTGCTTGAAAAAATTGTTTTTTTGAGTTATTTTAGCACCACTTCCGAGAATGTAGATTAGGAAATCTTCTTAATCTCGTTTCCGTATTTTGACGTGAAACTATCGGGACAATAATGTAAACAAAAAAATAAAAGGATTTAAATTTATGAAAAGTATTGTTGCTGCTAAAAAGAAAAACAGCCGCCGTTATGGCGAAAATCTTTGGGGCGATGCTAACAGCCCGTTTAACAAACGTTCTTATGGTCCAGGTCAACATGGTCAAAGAAAGAAAAAAGTTACCGACTACGGCGAACAATTAAACGCTAAACAAAAACTGAAAGTTTACTATGGTAATATTTCAGAAAAGCAATTTGCTAAATATTATGCTGAAGCTATTCGTCGCTCCGGTGATGCCGCTGAAAACTTGATTGGTTTGTTGGAATCTCGTTTGGACAACTTGGTTTATAAAGCTAAATTTGTTCCAACTGTTTTTGCCGCTCGTCAATTTGTTAACCATGGTCACGTTACTGTTAACGGTAAAAAAGTAAACATTCCTTCTTATCAAGTTAAAGCAGGTGATGTTATTGAAGTTCGTGAAAAATCTAAAGGTTTGGCTTTGGTAGCTGCGGCTATTGAATCTCAATCTCGTGATTTTCCGGGTTATTTGGAAGTAGATGCTAAAAAACTTACAGCAAAATATACATTCATACCTAAGTTTGATGACGTTCCATACGCTGCTATGATGGAACCAAATTTGGTTATCGAATACTACTCAAGATAATCCGCTTTTTAGCGAATTTAGAAGTCCGCCCAAAAGCGGACTTTTTTTATTGAAGAAAATCTTTTTAGAAATTTTTAACTTATAATTGCTAGGATTATAATACCAAATAATTTACTTCTCTTAGAGGAAAGAAAGATGAAAAATAAGCTCAGCAAAGGTCTCTCTCTCTCTCTGTAAATCCTAAGCATTCGATTTCAGAGCGTTTTAAAGCTTCTACGCACGGTTTTTGCCACTTTTTAGAAAAATTTGAGTCAGGGCAAAATGCCTTATTCTCTGTCATTCTCGGACACACTTTAAATGTCATTCTCGGATTTATTCCGAGAATCCATACGAAACACCCTTCTTTGGATACTCGGGTCACGCCCGAGAATGACCATAAACGGAGTCTTATCAAGAACTTAGAATGTATTGAAACCGCGGAGAGTGGTGTAGATAAAGTGGTTTCTAGCTGCGAGAAAAATCCTAACACCTTACCTGAAAACTTGGATAGTGTGCGTGAGTGCGCCGAAACTTTTAAGCGACGTGTACAAAAAGAGTACACGAGCGCGAAAATTTCAAGCAGACACCAGCTAAACGAGTTTTCCCCAAACAACCTTCGGCCGCAATGTGCGCCAGATGCGCCGAAACTTTTAAGCGACGTGTACAAAAGAAGTACACGAGCGCAAAAATTCCTAGCAGATGGTGTGCAGTGTGGACGAAGTATGATTGAAATGCTCGGCGTTCTGGCCATCATCGGTGTCCTGTCCGTCGGCGGTATTCAGGGATTTAGCAAAGCCTTGGATATGTACCATTGGAATAAAGCCCTCGGTGAATGGCGCTTATTGATAAATACTTTGGATAGATATAGATCACAGTTGCACATTAACGATCAAACTGTTGCAAATAGCGAGGTATCTTTAGTTCCAATTCTTCTAGCCATCGGCGATTTACCGAATGAAATGAAAATTGACAATATAGACTATCTTATTAAAGACTCTCTAAACAACAAATTATTTGTTTACAGCCATGGCACAGGATACATCGGCATTCTTTCTGCTAATCCCAAAGACAATTATGCCGCTTGCCATATCTTTTTAACCATTGGCACATATTACCATAGCATGTTGGAACGTGTACAAATCTATACACATAGAGAAGAAAATGAAGAAACAGGAAGATCCCGCTATTTTGTGGGTGATAGCCTTTGCACTAAAAATAATACAAATTGTCTAAAAGACTTAGGCGTTGCACAAATTGCTGATATTTGTAAAAATAATCCGATTTGCAAAGACAGGAATAATTGCAATTATTTAATGTATTGGTTTTGATATAATTCCGGCTAATTTATAAACTAATCATTTAAAAAGCCGCGCTTGGCTTCTGCCCAAAACAAAGACTTGGTAATCTGCGTTTCATTAAAAAACTCAGTCTATTTGCCGCCTGATTTGTCAGTAATTTTGGCAATACAAAAATCAATATTGCCGATTATTTTAGTATTGTCACTGAAATAATCATTTGCGACTTTATTTTTTAGTTCTTCTTACGTAAGGTATTTGAATATGCCATAGTTTTTTCCAACAAAAAAAGCCGCTTGATGAAAGCGACCGGAAGTTCGAAACTACTCCATATGAGGTAGTGCAGCATATTAGCTATATTATAATATAACATATTTTGCTGCCTTCCGGTCAACAACCAGAAGGCGCGCAAATTTATTGTCTTTACACAGACACATATGGAAGAGGTTTCGACACCTCAGACAAGTTATCATCTTATCCAAATTTATGTTATTGAACAAAACGCCATAAAGCAAGAGAAAAAATCAAAATCCATAAACAATGTTTGTTAACATAAATAGTTACAGATATAAAAATATTTTTTAATATATCTTTGTATGAGTGCATCACAATCTCCATTTGGATATAATTACAATAATCCTATCCAACCAGCATATAATGGAAATAAAAAAACGATTTTAGCTATTATCCGATGATTACGCATATTACTTGTTCCAATCAGAAAAAATAATCCGGAAATAATTAAGCTATATTTACAGCTTTGAATATATAACTGTTGATTTTGATAGTTCCATGCACCAAGCATAGCTTCACTATTCCAAATAGGATCATTTACTGATGGTGGATTAAGATATTCATTCATTAACAACAAAAAAATACAAAATCAAAAATAATATACCATTTGAAGTTCAATAAAAGCTTAATGATTTCTATCGCATAACTGATAAACTCTATGAGTTTTGTTTTTATAACCACTTTTTCCATATTCTATTCCTTTTTTTATGTTTTACTAATAGTGGTATTTTTTCTCATCTTCATCATCATTATAATACATTCTCAAATTGCGACAAAAGTATGATTTCATTGTAATAATAAATCATTACAATTACCTCCATAATCAACCACGGAGTTAATAGGTATTTTAGCGCTAAATAATCTTCTTTCGTACACTCAAACCACTTTCGTTTCAGAACATATTCCATAAACAGCGGATATCCAACCCAAAAACAAAAGTCAAATAGGAACAGAACAGGGAAAAAAGGCACAACCAAATGCAAATCTAAAATAATCATAGCATTAAAAAAAATTAACAAAGATACTACCCAGTATGCAATTTTTAGTAATATTTTCTTTATCCAAGTGGTAATAACCTCTTTTTCCATATTCTATTCCTTTTTTATATTTTACTAATAGTAGTATTTTTTCTCATCTTCATCATTATTATAATACATATTTTTCATTTTGTCAGCAAAAGAATTTATACCTTGTTTTACAGTTTTAAGACCATTTTTAGCGAAAAATTTACCTAAAGTGCTCCCAGCTGCTCTCCACATAGGAAGTTGTTCAACCTGCAAACTTATATTATTGGCAGCATTGTCCCAAAAGTTGGTTGTGTATTGCGGATAATTTTCGGTAATACCTTGAGCGTTGTATTGTGCTTGCAACTCGTTTTCGCGTTTTTGCCGAGCAAATTGATAATCAATTTCATCACGCAAAGAAAAACAAAAACAAAATCTTGCATCAGTTTTTGCCTAAGAAAACTAATTTTGATTTGATTTCTCAAGATACTACAGTAGAATTTAATTAAGGAAAAAAAAGCGGTTATATCATTATGTGCCAAAAGAAAACACTGTCAAAGAAAAAGGTCTGCTATCAATATCCAAAAACCAGCGTGATTTACACGCCTATGCGCACCGTGCCGGTTCAGAAAACAAAGATGATATTATGGCCTGGCTTGATACGACTTTTGCCGGTCGCTCGCACGCGATTTCGTGTTTGACCGAGCCGATAAAATGGCAAGGCAACGATACGGTATTAAAAGCGATTATTGACCGTTCGACATTATTTTCGTTTGAACTTAATGATTTAATCAAAGCCGGACTTGTTGAATCAATTTGGTGCAAAAATGGCTCTGATGCCGGCGGATATAATGAGAATTTTTTTGAGGTCAAACCTGAAGAAATTGATTTATCACCTTTAACTTGGGAAAAGGTTGATGCCGCCAAAGATTTATTATATGCGGTGGTGCGACATTATTTGATTGTACTTAAAGACGGCTACATTCCACCACAATATTTGCAAGAGGAGCAAAATAGCTGAAAAATTATCCTAAAACTTGTCCCTATCTGCAAGGTAACATGATTTTTGCGCCTTATTAAATAGACGGCAGTTTAGA
>CAKQLP010000014.1 GCA_934254675.1 uncultured Alphaproteobacteria bacterium
AAAGATATGGCTACCACTGATTGATAGAATTAATCATTCTTCTAGCCCAATCATTACGTCTCTGTTTAACATCAGGACGATTTACATTGTAATAAATACCATTATAGCCTTTGGTGTTTCGTTCACGGATGGCCTTGTATAAATTGGGCCACTTTGCTTCATTTAATCCGCCTTTTACATTATATTGTATGTCTAGCAATACTTCTTTTAACGGTTGAGGAAAAGTATCAAAGTCTGAAAATTCACGGCGTATATGAGCTAAATCATTTGTCATATGATTTTGTGCAAGACTGCGAGCTTCATTATCAGATATACGAATATTTGTACAATCTTCAAAAACTTCTGCTTTTTTATTCCAATTTTTGGGATTTCCATTCTCATCTTTTTCATTACTTAAATTTCGCATAATGTTATATGCAGCTAATTTTTCAGCTTCAGTTGCAGGAACACCATTTATGGTAAAATTAACTTTTTTGAAATCATCCCAGTTATTTACATTTGCTCCGCCTCCGACAGTTATTAATCCTTTAGTATCAAGATAAGGATGTTGAAGAATATTTTCATATTGTTGAATATTTTGCCACATAGCCTTATATAAATCATCATCGGTCATAAAGTTTTTATTATTTGAGGGATTATTAGCCAAGTTTTGTTCTACATTTGCAGATTTAGTATTTGGGAAACCCCAAACACTTTCGGTGGTTTAGCTGTTTGATTTATTTAAAGGCTTTAGACTTAAATCCATTTGCAAGGATGGTGGATTATTAAATAATTCCATGGAATTTGCATTATTCAAACGATTAGCCGGTAATTGATTTAAAGTTTGAGGCGGCGTTTGAATATTAGCCGTATTAAATGTTCCATTATTGCCAACAGTATTGTAAATGTTATTTGGTTTTAGGTTGTTGGTATTAGTATCAAAACCATAGTTCTGATTTTTAAGCGAATTGGTGACGTTTTCAATATTATCACTGATGTTGGAGGAGCCGAAACCATAGTTATTAGCCGGATTGCCGCCCCAAAAGTTGTTGCTGTACTGCGGATAGTCTTGCGTTATGCCTTGATTGTTGTAGTTTTTTATCAGTTCATTTTCCCGATTAGTTCTCGCCATTTGATAAGATATTTCATCGCGTAATGAAAAATTTCTGTGGTCAACGCCGTAAGAATCTATTTTGTTTTCACCATTTTCATAGCCTAATTGAGATTTAAAATTTCTGTACATATTTTTCTCCAAATTTTATTGTTTTTAGCTTATTAAATAATTTATTTCTTATTATGTATGCGCGCAAAATTAAACAGCAAAGCCTTAATCAGCCGCAATCGTAAAACAAGATAAATTATTTTAATATGGTATTGTTATCATAAATATCTTTAAAAGTCAAGTTTAAAATAAGAAATAAATTATAATTATACTAAAATTATAATTCACATAATTAAAAAAGTGCTTTACATTTAGAAAAAGTGTGTTATAAGAATTGACAACAATAAAGAATTATAAGAGTGGAGCTGAAAAGCCCCGCTTTTTTGTTAAAGGAAATTAAATGCAAAAACACTATTTACAGGATTTGATTGAACCGGTAGTGGAAAAGGCCGGATTTGAGTTGGTGCGCGTGATGACTATTGGTCAGGCGAACCCCACATTGCAGGTGATGATAGATGTGGCTGATCATTCGCGTGATTTGACGGTTGATGACTGTGCGGAAGTTAGCCGCAAACTTTCGGATGTTTTGGATGAGAAAGATCCGATAAAAGAAAAATATTCACTGGAGGTTAGTTCTCCTGGGCTGGATAGACCATTGACCAAGCCTGAACACTTTCAGCGTTTTTGCAACTATGTGATTAAGGTTGAAACCGCTGATAAAGTGGAAAACCGCAAACGTTTCAAAGGTATGCTATTGCGTGCCGATGACAGAGAAATTGTTATGGATATGGATGGTGTGGAATATACCATTCCGTATGATGCCATGACTAAAGCCAAACTGGTTCTAACTGATGAACTTTGGGAAGAATATCAGGCAGCCCACGAAGCTGTTGAACTTTAATTTTTTTGATGAGGAAAAAATGGAAAATTTTGAAAATATGCCAAGACCTGAAATCGTGTTAGTGGCTGATACGGTTGCCAGAGAAAAAAATATTGATAGAGAAGATGTTTTTGTGGCAATGGAAGTTGCTATTCAAAAAGCCGGACGCACAAAGTATGGCTTTGAACACGATATCCGCGCCACGATTGATCGCAAAACCGGCGCTATTTCTTTGGCTCGCTATCGTGAAGTTGTGCCTGATGACGCTATTATTGAAAACGAAGCCGCACAAATCACTTTAAAAGACGCCAAATGCTATGATCGTAACTTGAAAGTCGGCGATTTTATTATTGACTCTTTGCCGCCGATTGACTTTGGACGTATTGCCGCGCAAACAGCTAAACAGGTGATTATGCAAAAAGTGCGTGAAGCAGAGCGTAATAAACAATTTGAAGAATATAAAGAAAAAATCGGTACGATTATCAATGGTACGGTTAAAAGAATTGAATTTGGCAATGTTATTTTGGATATTGGCAAAACTGAAGCCGTTTTACGTCATGATGAAATTATTCCGAGAGAAAAATTTAAAAACGGTGATCGTGTGCGCGCTTATGTGTTGGATGTGCGTCGTGAGGTTAAAGGACCGCAAATTTTCTTGTCACGCACTTGTCCTGAATTTATGGCTAAATTGTTTACGCAAGAAGTGCCGGAAATTTATGATGGTATTGTGCAAATTATGGGCGTGGCTCGCGACCCTGGCTCAAAAGCTAAAATCGCCGTTCGCGCCACCGATAAAACAATTGATCCAGTTGGAGCTTGCGTCGGTTTGCGCGGTATCCGCGTGCAGGCAGTGGTAACTGAATTGCAAGGCGAAAAAATTGATATTGTTCCTTACTCTGAAGACAAGGCGCAATATATTGTGAGCGCATTGGCTCCGGCCGAAGTTACAAAAGTGGTTCTTGATGAAGAAAACAACCGCATTGAAGCCGTGGTTCCAGAAGAGCAATTTTCATTGGCTATCGGTCGCAGAGGTCAAAATGTTAAATTGGCGTCACAATTGCTTGGTGCGGATATTGATGTGCTGACTGAAGAACAGGAACATGAACGCCGCGCTAATGAGAACAAAGTTCGTCTGCAACGCTTTATGGAAGCTTTAGACGTGGATGACATGATTGCTCATTTGCTGGTTGCTGAAGGTTTTTCTACCATTGATGAAATCGCTATGGTTGATGTTAAAGAGTTGGCAGATATTGAAGGTTTTGATGAAGATGTTGCGGCTGAATTACAAAATCGTGCTAAAGAATATATTGCTAAACGCAACGCTGAATTTGCCGAAAAGAGTAAATCTTTGAAAATTGATGAAAGTTTGAAGCAGGTTAAAGGGTTGGATCAGGATATGATTATCACTTTGGCTGAAAAAGGTGTTAAAAATATTGATGATTTGGCTGATTTAGCGGCTGATGAATTAAGGGATATGCTTGGCGAAAATACTTTGTCAGAAGTTGAAGCTAACGACGTGATTATGTCTGCCCGCGAACACTGGTTCAAAGATGAAAACAGCGAAAACGAAAAGTAATTTGCTGATAGGAAAAAACAATGGCTAAAGAGTTGGAAACAAGAAAATGCGTGATAAGCGGAGAGGTTTTGAATAAAGAAGAACTTTTGCGCTTTGTAACCTTGAAAAATGGAACAATGTTGCCGGATTTTAACAAAAAAATAGACGGTCGCGGATTTTATGTTTCCAATTCTAAAAAGCTGTTGCAAAGTTTGGTGGAAAAACATCCATTTAACAAAATTCTGCATAAAAAAGTGGAATACGCACCAAATATGCCGGAATTGGTGGAAGATATTTTAACCAAAAAAGGGTTGGAGGCGCTTAATTTGGCGCGGAAAGCCGGAGATTTGGTTTTAGGATTTGAAAAAGTAAAAGAATTGATTATAAAAGGTAGGGCAGCCTTTGTGGTTGAAGCAACCGATGCCGGTGCTGACGGCAAGCAGAAAATTGCAGAATTGTCCGCAAATTTAGAAAAGTTTATATTATATGATACCGCAGCTTTGAGTTTGGCGTTTGATAGGGAAAATACGGTCTATCTGGCTGTGAAAAAAGGCAAAATGAGCGATATGGTCAGATTGGCTTTGAAACGGTATCAAACATTTTTAGAAAGATAATTGGAGTATTGACTAGATGACAGAAGAAAGTGCAAAGGGCAAATTAACATTGTCTGGAAAATCGACCCTCACTTTGAAAAATCTTAATAAATCGACGGCTGCTGATGGTAAAAAAGTGGTGCAGGTTGAAGTGCGTAAAAAAAGAGTGATTAACCAAACGTCTCAAGCCGCGCCAAAAGTGGAAATTGATGAAGCTACCGCGCAAAAATTAAAGTTGTTGGCTGAGGCTAAAGAACACGATGCCAAACGAAAACAGGAAGAAGAAGCCCGCAACGCTCAACGTTTGAAATTGCAAGAAGAACGCGCTAAAGCTCTGCAAGAAAAAGAAGATGCCGAAAAAGCGAAAGCTCAGGTCGAAGCTGATTCAAAAGCAATGGCTGAAAAGGTGAAAAAAGATAATGAAGATAGTAAAAAGCAGGCATCCATAGAGAAAAACTCTGTTAAAAATGACGCTACCGAACATCGTCAGAAAAAGGCTAAAGATGATTATGATGATGAGGATGAAGAAGAAAGTTATCATAAAAAAGGCAAAAAATCGTCTGTGGTTGAAAAACACGTTATGACACGAGAAGAAACTTTTGAACAGGAACGCAAAAAAATTCAGAAGCGTAGTTTTGAGCCTCAACGTCGTAATAACAAAATTAATGTTAATGCGTATATGAATAGCGATGACGATGATGATTATGGCTATGGCGCGCCACGTCGTCACTTTAAGAAAAAACAGCCTAAGCCGGTACAGGTGCAGGCTCCGCAAGAAAAAATTGTTAAGGAAGTGATTATTCCTGAGACAATTACAGTACAAGAACTGGCTAATCGTATGGCCGAAAAGAGTGCCGATGTGATTAAACGCTTGATGTCTTTGGGCGTTATGGCGACTATCAATCAGGCGATTGACGCAGATACAGCGCAAATTGTGGTTGAAGACATGGGGCACAAGTTTAAGCGTGTGGCTGATAGCGATGTGGAAGAAGGTTTGAGCGGACCGGCAGATACGGAAGCGGATTTGAAACCGCGTGCGCCGATTGTAACGGTTATGGGACACGTTGACCATGGTAAAACCTCATTGCTGGATGCTTTGCGTGAAACAAACGTGGCGGCAAAAGAAGCCGGTGGTATTACGCAACACATCGGTGCTTATCAAATTAAAGTTGCCAATGGTCAAAAAATTACCTTTATTGACACTCCGGGACACGAAGCGTTTTCAGAAATGCGCGCTCGCGGTGCTAAGGTTACGGATATTGTGGTTTTGGTTGTGGCGGCCAATGATGGTATTATGCCGCAAACCGTAGAGGCTATTCGTCACGCTCAAGCGGCGGAAGTGCCTATTGTGGTGGCTATTAACAAAATAGATTTGCCGGGGGCTGACCCACTGCGAGTTAAAACCGAACTTTTGCAATATGGCATCGGCGTTGAAGAAATGGGCGGTGAATGTTTGTGTGCCGAAGTTTCTGCTAAAAAGCGTATCAATATTGATAAATTGGTTGAGGCTATTTTGTTGCAGGCGGAAATGTTGGATTTGAAAGCTAATCCTAATCACGCGGCAGAAGGTGCGGTTATTGAAGCCAAAATGGAAAAAGGCCGCGGTAGCGTGGCCACGGTTTTGGTTCAACGAGGAACTTTGCATGTTGGTGATATTTTGATTGCCGGTAAAGAATGGGGACGGGTACGCGCAATGTTTAATGAACACGGACGCAAAGTCAGCGAAGCCGAGCCGGCAACTCCGGTAGAAGTTTTAGGCTTGCAGGGTACACCGATGGCCGGTGATACTTTTGTGGTTGTAAAGGATGAAAACCAAGCTAAAGAAGTAACCGGTTATCGTATTCGCAAGGAACGTGACGCCAAACTGGTTAAGAGTGCCAAGTCGGCTATGGAACAAATGATGGATAAAATCAAATCGGGTGAATCTAAGCATTTGTCGGTTATTATTAAAGCTGATGTTCAAGGTTCTATTGAAGCTTTGGAAGGTACCTTAAAGAAACTCTCCAATGATGAAGTTTCGGTGCAAATCTTGCATTCGGCTGTTGGCCCGATTTCGGAATCGGATATTACCTTGGCTAAGGCTTCCGATGCGTTTGTAATCGGTTTTAATGTGCGTGCCAATGCTCAAGCGCGTGATATGGCTCATCGCGATGGTATTGATATTCGCTATTACTCGATTATTTATACAGTGGTAGATGATGTGAAGAAAGCTCTTGAAGGTATGTTGACGCCGGAATTGCGCGAAAAAATTCTAGGTTATGCGCAAATTCGCAGTGTGTTTAATATTACCGGTGTGGGCAAAGTTGCCGGCTGTATGATTACCGAAGGTATGGTTAAACGCGGTGCTAAAATTAGATTGTTACGTGATAATGTTGTTATCCACGATGGCAATCTTGGTCAATTGAAGCGTTATAAAGATGATGTAAAAGAAGTTAAAGAAGGTTATGAATGCGGTATGAGTTTTGAAAACTACAACGATATTCAAGTCAATGATTCGATTGAGTGTTACGAAGTCGAAGAAATTGCGAAGACCCTCTAAAGAAAGGAGTGAAAAATGGCTCATGAGTTGTCACAAAGACAATTGCGCGTTGGACAGGAAATCCGCAAGGTAATTGCCACGGCTTTAGAAAAAGGTGATGTACGCAGTCCTGAAATTGCTGAGGCGTTTATTACAATTACCCAAGTGATTATGTCACCTGATTTAAAATACGCCACAGTTTATTTAATGACGTTAAATGGTAAAAACTTAGGAGTGATTTTGGAACAATTGAACGCTGAAAAATGGGTGTTTAAAAAGTTGGTCGCTTCTAAATTAAAACTACGGTTTACACCAGATATTAACTTTAGGGTTGATGATACTTTTGAAGAAGCGGATAGAATTAATAAATTGATGCATGATCCAAAAGTTATGGCAGATTTAGCAAAAGCTGCTGAAGAAGAAAATTCTGAAGAAATGGAGTAGAAAGTTTCTTCAAACATACCCTTGTTTTGAGTATAAAGAAAAGGAATAGAAGACGAACTTCTATTCCTTTTAATTATGTAATTATAGCATATAGGAAATTCCAGTCAAGTCGCAACGATACATTATAATTCTTGATAAATAACGCTTTTTAAATCATTCTGAAATTTATCAATATTATGAATCTGTTCAATATATTTTCGACCAGAAATGGCTTGTTTTCTTCTTAATGATTCGTCAGTCATTAATTTTTTAATTGCATTGACGTATAAATCTAATTTATCAAATCCGTCTCCATTAATTTGTCCTGTCCATATTCCAAATTTAGAAGTTAAATCTTCAGGATTTCTGTCGCTAACCAAGCACACACCATAAGATAAAGCCTCTAAAAATGAAATTGGCAAAGCTTCGTGAATGGATGTGTTAACTAAAATTTTGGCATCTTTCAAATATTGTTCTTTTTCTTTACCTTCAACATGTCCGACAAAGTGCAAATTAGAAATGTTTTTATATTTAGCCATAATTGAATCATTTTTATCTTTTTCTCGAAAACTTTGACCAAGCACATAGAAATTATATTCCGGCAGACGTTTGGCAATTTCACAAAATAACCATCCTCTTTTAACAGACTCAATCCTTCCTAAAAATAGGATGTTATTCTTTTTTGTGCTATGAGTTACATCAAATTGTTGATCTATTTTTATGGGGTTAGGTAGATATTGGATAGATATATGATTATCTAATTTGTATAAATCTTTTGCTTTTTGATTTAAAAAATAACTTTGAGAGATGAATTTAACTCTATTTTGTTTTGCCCAAAGATGAACTAAGTCATAAATTTCTTGGTTATAGTAATTACATTCTTTAAATAACTTAACAGTTTCTATTTCTTCCCATTCATATTTTGGGCGTGGGTCTTGTATCCATAATATTAGTTTTTTATGAGGATTTGTTTCATGTTTAAGCACCCAATCAGACGTTAGTTCAATGCTTAGATATATATCATAATTTTGTTTTTTTAACCATAGTTTACTAGCAAAAGGTTTTTTGGGTAGTTGATATAAATCAACGTCATCAACATGAAATTTTTGGGCTGTAAATTTTTTATGTCCGCGCCCTAAGAGCACGTCAATTTTTATGTTTCCATCAGGAATATATTGAGCAATGTACTTTCGGGCTAAAAATCCATATCCGCCGAAAGCTGTTCCGGCTCCGCCGAAAAATTCATCAATTATCAGCGCTACTTTATATTTTTTATTTTTAATTTTGTTATAAATGCCAGCATATTTAAGCCAAATAGATGTCAGTCTATCATATTTTTTATGTTTCCAAAATTTTAAAGCATGGCTTAATTTCAATTTTTGTTTTTGCCATGGTTTTTGCGGACCGGTATAATGAATAATGCGAGCTTCATTCCATTTTTCTGTTTCATAACTGATATTTTCATTGGCAAAGTTGAAGATGCTGTCTGCAGATTTAATCTTTCCTTTGCATACAATATTGAGAATATCCTGATCTTGATATTTAATTTTGTTTTGCAGTTCTATATTTGCGTTTATTAATTTTTCAGATAAATTGTCTTGTCGAATTTTTCTTAAATTCATTAACAAAACGCCGGCATTTATGTATAAGTCATCATCTGTAAAATTGATAAAGCTTTTATAGTTTGAATGTTTTATAAAAAGATCTTCTATTCCAATCAAATAATTATTATCTAAAGAACTATTGTAAAAATCAATGATATTTTTATTTACAATCAAATCAGCGTCAAGATATAGAATTTTATCAATTTGAGGCAGTAAATCAGCAATAATATAACGGTAATAAGTTTCAATGGAAATGTAATTTATATTTAATTTTAGTTTAGAAAATTTATCAGTTGGTACAAATATTCTTTCGAGAGAAAAGTTTTTATATTTTGTTTTCAATTTAGAAAGCTTTTGCAGAGTTTCATTTTTTAAATCAGATGAAAATATATAAAAAGAAATGTTTTGGAGGGGATGATTTTCTAATATTGAAGTCATAACAACTGCAACTTTATCGGCGTATGCGTCATTAATGCAAAAAGCTATATTTATTTTGTTCATTTCATTTTCCTCGAATAAATTGTTATGCCAAATATTTTTAAAACAAGCTTTTTCTTTCGGTAACTCTTTTTTAAATTAAATATCGAAATACGAAACAGTGCAAATTTTTTTTGATTATCTGACCATACCCATTCTACAAATGAATGATTTTCCAATAAGTAAATTTCTGTTTTAATAAATTTACCGCATTTAGTGTAATGATGCTTTTTAGAATAGTCTAACGCATCAGACAGGGATTTTTTTAAATCCAATAAGTGTTTTCGGGGGGGGGTGCTCGTTTTGCTGGTAATAGATTCAGGGCGTATTCTATATAAATACGTTTCTTTTTTACAGCAAGATATTGTTGGGCAACAAGCTAAAACTTTCAACCAAAATCCATTATCTTCATGGTAGCATCTGTCGTTGATAAAATATAATTCATTTTTTTGCAAAAAAACATGAGAGAATAATTTATTCCAAGCGGTACAGTTGATTTTTTGAGAATAAGTACTGATATTTTCAGGAGTAATTTTTTGGCTTTTTAATTCTTCTATATTAAACCAATTATCCATTTTTTTACATTGATTGACACATTCTGTATTATTTTTATCATCGGAATAAACTTTTGTTCCACCTACGGCTAAGTCACTTTTGTTTTGGGTTATTTGCTGATATAAAGTCTCTAAGCAATCGTTTGTGATTGAATCATCGGAATCCAAAAAATAGATATATTGCCCGCATGCGATATCGAGACCAATATTTCTGGAAATAGCTAATCCTTTATTTTGTTGGTTGTAAATGATTTTTATTTTTGGATTGTTTTGGTAGTTTTGCAATATCTTTTTTGTATTATCCGTGGAGCAGTCTTCAATGCAGATAATTTCAAAATCTTGAAAACTTTGTTTTAAAACACTTTCCAGACAATCGGCTAAATATGGTTCTACATTGTAGCAGGGAACAATAACGGATATTTGAGGCATTTTTGATTTTCCTAATTGATAAAGCAGGGGTTCAAACATTTTTTTCATGTTTAAAAACAACTAAAGTTGTAATTATAAAATTTATAATTGTAATTTATATGAATATTATTTTTAATGCAAGTTAAATTATTTTATGGGCTTTTTAGGAGAGTTTCCCAACACAATCATCATAACAGCCGCTAAAATTAAAATAATACCGCAAACAATTTTTACGGATAAATGCTCGTGGAATACGGCAACGCCAATAAATACCGCAGTTACAGGCTCTAAAGCTCCCAAAATGGCAGACAATGTCGGTCCGATTAATTTGATGGCAATAGTCATTGTTTCTAAAGAAATTATGGTTGGAATAATGGCTGAACCAATTAAACAACCAAGCATAAACCAAGAATTTATAGGTTGTAACTCTAAGCCGAAATTTGAAGAAAAAAAGAAAACGAATAAACCAAAAAACATAACATAAAAGGTCAGTTTTGAATATTTGACTCGTTTTAGTAATTTTACATTTTTTAACGCAACCATATAGACAGCGTAGGAGAGGGCGGAGATAAGAACTAATACCACTCCTAAAAGGTTTAAGGTTTGTCCGTCTTTTCCTTCATAAAACAAGCTGATACCAAGTGTGGTTAAAATAATTGCGATGATAGTTTTTAACGATATTCTTTCGTGAAAGAATGCCGCCATCATAAGGGCAACCATAATTGGATAAACAAACAAAATAGTCGAAGCTATGCCGGCACCGATATAGATATAACTTTGAAAAAGGGTTAGGGATGAAATGGCAAAAATCACTCCTAAAGGTATTAAGACAGCTGCTTCTCGTAAAGTTAATTTTAGAGATATTTTTTTGTAAAATGTTAGCCATAGGCCAAAAATAATCAGAGCAAAACTGTAACGATAGAATAAAACAGAAGTAGCGGTAATTCCCGCTGCGTATAAAGGGAGGGCAAACAGTGGATTGGTTCCATAACAGCAAGTTCCCCAGATGCCAAGTAGAATGCCTTTGTTTTTACGTTTCATATTTTTCCTCTGTTTTTTCTATAAAATTTTCTGTGCGAGTGCTACTCTTTTGTTTTGCGGTTGTCAAGAGGCAAAATTTGAAAGAATTTGATTATTTTTATATTTTTTAAAATTAAACCTTGACAAGGAACAAAAAATAGAGTATCTAAATGCATGTCAATGCAATCGCGGGGTAGAGCAGCTTGGTAGCTCGTCAGGCTCATAACCTGAAGGTCGTCGGTTCAAATCCTTCCCCCGCAACCAATAAAACAGAAAAGCCACCTTTATGGTGGCTTTTCTGTTTTATATGTGTTGCAAGGAGGGCTCATCGTCAAAGTTGGGGGCAGAGTAAAAAAGTTATAAAAAATACCTCTATAATAAAACAGTACTTATTTAAATGCTCTCAGACTACAAGGTATATTATATCTGTTTATAAATAATTATTTGGTAAATAGTAACAATCTCTTGCGCTTTTAAATTCCGCAATCTAACTAAATAATATAAATCTTATTTTAGAAAAGGAGTAGAAATGGATTTTAAGGAAGCTATACCGATTACAGCGCTACGTAAATTTGATGTAATGTGTTTGCATAGCCCTAAGTTGCGTCAAGACAGAGAGTTGCAACAACAGATATTAAATTGGGCGGTGGATATGTTGCTTGAGGCCAGAGAAGAATGGGGCGAGTTGCATAATGATACTATAGAATCAGTCATAAAATGTCATACAAGCTCAGAAGCGAAAAGGAAATCTGAGATTAAAGATCAAAAATATGCTCCATTCCGTGAATATTTTAAACAAATCCAGCAAGAAAAGTATGAATTTGCTTTGCAAAATGGCAGTAAATTAACAGCAAATAGTTTTGTTGATTGGTTTTTGGAAAATAAGACGGATATTCAAATACCTTATGTTGAGCAAAATCAAAAGAACAAATTAAGACAGTTGGCGCAACAAAACAATCGTGAATTTAAAAAGCTTCTGCATGATAAAGCTTAATTTCCGCATGATGTAGGGCATATACAGGCTTTTTGTTTTCTGTTAGAGTTTAAATCTGAATAATAATTTAAATTTAATAGGAGAATAAAATGCCAATACAATTATTACCAACTGCAATAAATTTTTTAGGAAAACAATTATCAAAAACCGTAGGGAAAAAAGCTTTTTCAGGAGCAACCGGAATCGATTTAGGTATAAAGCCCTTAAATGGGAATGAAGATGAAACAGTAAATCTTTTGAGAGAATATCAAAATCCGAACTCACCTATGGCCCAGAATGTCAGCGAAATGGATTTCATTCATGAAATTTCAAATACCAATTCGCCACTTTACAAAGATGTATCTGATTGGACAAATGCTGATTTAGCAAATGCGTACAATTCACCCCTTTACAAATACAATAAAAAGTTGCAAGATAAAACTCGTGAATACATACAAACAAAATGGAAATAAAAAAGAGAGGAGCCTAATGCCGAAATTTGGAAATAAATTAATAGATGTCGCAAAATTTTGGATATACTGGATTATAGTCGTTACACTAACGATAGGGTTATTCTTTGCTTTGCTGGAAAATGCTCACTTTGAAGGAAAAGATTTGGAATTTTATTTAGAGCATAAAGAGACTTTAAGATATAACTTTCGGATATTTGCCGTTATATCATTTGTGTTAACTTATCTATTAGCTAATCCGCTGATAAATCGTTTTTATAAAAATAACATTTTAAGTTTTGGGAAACGGCTTTTGTTGCAGACTTTAATTTATTTTTTGATATTGATAACAATCGTAATATTTTTTATCTTGTTTTGTGCCTAAAATAATTTTAATGGTCTGGGGTTATTAAAAATATCGCAATTACATACAAGATAAAATTATTATTAGAAATCAACATGTTAATTTAGTATAAATTTCCTTTTTTTATTAGTTACGGGCAACCACTAAAACAGAAAAGCCACCTTTATGGTGGCTTTTTTGGTTTATATGTGTTGCAAGGAGTTGAACCGACGAAAAAGTCGGTTCACTACAAACGAAAGGCGGGCGGCAGAACGCCGGTGAGCGTAGCGAATGAGTGCCCGTGCGGCAGAGCAAAGCGAAGTCAAATCCTTCCCCCGCAACCAATAAAGATAAGAGGAAGTTTCACTTCCTCTTTTTTTGTATCCGCAATTTCCCGCAACAGCCAAAAAACAGCCGACTTCATTTGCTTAAAAAATTAAAATCACTCAAATACTTGCGTATTTCACTTTTGCCTTCTAAGTAGTATAATATATTTCTTGTTAAAAATAGGAACTGAAATGGATTATAAAGAGATTTTACCGCCATTGGCATTGCGAAAATTTGATGCAATATGCCTACATAATGAATATTTGCATCAAAATAAAGAATTACAGCAACAGATTCTGTCTTGGGCAGCGGATATGCTGACCGAAGCCAGAAAAGAATGGAGCGAATTACGCGCTACTACGATAGATGCTGTAATCAAAACACATCATAAAGAGAATGCTCATAAAGGAGCTGTTGCTCGAGATAAAAAATACGCTGAATTCAGAGAGAATTTTATAAAAATTCAAAAGGAAAAATATAACGAGGCACTACAAAACGGCAGTAAACTAACCGCAAATAGTTTTGTAGATTGGTTCATTACAAATAAAGCAAATGATATTCAAATACCATATGTCGAACAAAATCAAAAGAATAAATTAAGACAGTTAGCTCAAGCTAACAATCGCAAATTTAAAAAGCTTTTGCTTGGCTAAAGCTGTATGTTTGGCAAGCTATAGGGCATAGTCAAAGTCTTCTCTTTTTGTTAAAGTTGAAATGTAAATTTCTAATTTTAGCTGAAAGGAAGAAATAATGACAGAATTTACAAGAGAACTTATATATGGCAAACGTCCGGTGCGTCGTACTGACCCCAAGCCAGGACAAAGTGAATGGTATTATTTGGATCCTCGCGGTGCAAATACGTTTTCAGATATGAAACAGATAGATGTTGAAAGTGAAAATTCACCAAATCCGTATGCTAACGAGATACAAAATTATCTGTATAAAAATGATGAATATGATTATAAACAGCTTTATGGCAATACTCCTCCGCCACCAATACAAACAAAACGCAATAATGATCCGAACTGCTATATGACATTTGATGGTCAGAATTTAGGACTTTATAATAATACTGGACAAATTGAAAATTTAAATGCACAGTCAGGTCGTGATGATTATCAAAGTGCACAATATCAGAATGTTGCAAACAAAGGACCTATTCCGGAAGGTACTTACTATGCCAATCAAAATCAAAGGCAAAACATTACAGCGTTTGATGCTGTTGCGGGAACAGGTATCGGAATTGCCAACAAACTAGGTGCTAATATTCATAGAGGAAAATGGAATGGAGGTCCTATTTCTTGGGGAACAAAGCGAGTTTGGTTGCAGCCTGATGCAAATACCAATACTTATGGGCGTTCAGGATTTACAATTCATGGCGGCTGGAGTAAGGGTTCTGCCGGATGTATTGACATTCCATGGCAAACAGGAAAATTGAGTAATTATTTAGATGATTGTCAAGATTCTGTACCAGTATATGTTAAATATCCAAAGAAATGGTAAAGAAATAAAAGGTAAGGAAGAAATTCCTTGCCTTTTGATTTTATTGGTGTAGTATTATAATAATTACAACCTTTGGATAACAACATGTATCAAGAAAAAATAAAACAAAGCATGACAGAAACATTTAAGTTGTTATGGCAGTTTAAATGGTATGTTGGATTGTATTTGATATACTATATTATTTTCTGTTATACTTTAATAGATATTCCTGCCGAAAATGACCCGATATTGAATTATGAATATACGCGTGGCGCATGGAATTATATCAATCAAAAGGTGTATATTGGCAGTATGAAATTATACTTTATTATTGATACTCTTATATTTCTTATTGGCACTAGTAATATGCGCAATCATCCGCTATTAGCAAAGATTATATTTGCATCTCCGTGGATAGTTATGTTGTTGGGGATATTTGTTGTAATGTATGAGTGGTTATTTAGTTTGGTAAGTTAAGATGACATTTTGGGAAACAATGAAATTTAAAATACATACTGTAGAGAAAAGCATAACAGTAACATTTAAGCTTATTTGGCAGTTTAAGTGGTATGCTGGATTGTATTTGATATATTTTATCATCAATATCGGTTCATTACTTAACATTCCTACAGCTGATGATAAAATATTCAATACGGAAGCGACTTCGCAACTTTGGTATTATACAAATCAAGAAGTTTATGTTGGTAGTTTAAGGCTGGAAATTATAATACTGACTTTACTTTTTCTGTTGGGAACGAGCAATATACGCAATCATCCCAAAATAGCAAAATTCGTTTTTATTTTGCCATGGATTTATGCGGCAATGCATTTAACAAAGCTTTTTTAAAGATTTTCCTTTTGCACTTCAAAAGATTTAGTACAAATCACCAAAATTTACGAAATTTCAAAAGATGAAGCTTTGTAGCATATTGTGTTGTAATCTATCTCAACATTCACAGTGTCTTGAGGTATCAAGTGTACCTTGTCTGGAAGGAATTGTTCTCGGTGGCGGCTAATTCTACGATACAGAACTATCTTTATGAAAACGGTGAATAAAGGATGGTAATTATTAAATAGCTAAGGTGAGATTTTTTTCTTGTCTTTTTGCTTTATTATTATATTATAACAATAATTACAACCTTTGGATAACAACATGTATCAAGAAAAAATAAAACAAAGCATGACAGAAACATTTAAGTTGTTATGGCAGTTTAAATGGTAGATACTTCCGTATATTATGTTTTATATTGTTTTGATATCATTTTATCTATCGCCTTCGTCTAAACAATATAATATATGGATAAATGAAGAGTGGTTTGTATATAATAAATCCATCTATTTAGCCTTAACAAAATTGATGTTAGTGATATTTTTATTGTTATTTCTTATTGGAACCAGCAATATGCATAACCATCCGATATTAGCAAAATTGATATTTTTATCATCATTTTTCTTTGGAGCAATTTTCTTGGAGATAATATAAAGAAGCAGAATATGGATAATATGTATAAAATACAACACTTTTTTTCTGTTTGTTTGAATTTATTAGATAAAATTGCTGTTGGCGTTTTGTTCTTTGTTGTTAGCGGAATATTATTGAATCTGAATTTTTTCACTTTAGATGCAAATAAATATGACAACGAAATCATAACTTCGTACAACTGCTTGAAATATTTATTTTTATTTATAGCTATATTAACACTTTTATTTTTGTTAAAAAAGAAATACTCAAGAATTGCTCATATTGAAACAATTTTATGGCTCATTCTTTTTGTATTAACTCCATATTTATTTCATCAAATACCCTCTGTATCTCAGGCGTATGACAATATAACATACAGTAGGAGTTTCAAATGAGAAAAGTTTTTTGGTCAATATGGTCGTTATTTGCTGTATTTTGTATTCTGCATTATGTTTATGCGTTTTTTTATGCTGATGATTTAAAGATTATAAATATTGAACATCTATTTTACATATCGTTACTTTTGTTATCTGCCATCAGCATGTTAAAGATTACAAAGGCTAAGGTATTATTATTTTTCTTATGTTTTTTAACTTTATCACATATATATTTCCTACCCGAATTTGAAGAAATTACGGCATTAGAAAATTGCAATGAAGGAAAATGCGCGCAAGCTCTCAAAATGGGAATTGTAAAAATAGAAAATGATGTTGTTGTCTATATTCCTAAAAATGAAAGATAAAATTCAAAGAGCACTACAAAGCGGCACAGAGAGGAATATTTGGCTCTGCAACAGCCGGAACGATAGGCCTAGGAAGGGAATTAATTGATTACCCTAAGAATATTTTCCTTAAAGGAAAAACATTTCAACAAGCAAATGATGACTTCCACAATGATATGAATGTGAATGCTGATGGTCGAAGAATGGCGCTTAACGGTAATTATAATTCGGCTTTTGAGGCTTGTGACAAGTATCGTCCGGCAGGATATGATCCGCTAGATCGTTTTAAATACTATAAAAAAATTATTTGTATTGTATTATTTTATAAAACATTTATCCTAAAACGGATAGGGTAACATTGGAAAAGTCAAATGATCGGATTGTTTTATATAATAATCTTTTTGATAGTTACGGGAATTGTTTTACTTAACTTTCATATCTTAGCTAATCCGTTGATAAATCGTTTTATATATAAGAATTAAAAGCAGATATAAATTGGCAGAGTAAGAATTTAATTCTGTTTCAAATAGACTGAAGAATATAATATTGACAAAAATAGAAAATTGTGTTTATATACTAGACATAATTTTTTATATTTATGTTTAATTTTAATTTATTAGTATGAAGCCTGAAAGTGCTGTCGGATTGCTGTTTTTTGGCGGTTTAGCTTTAGGTGTTCCAACAGCTTTGTTGTTTGTACCTAGTGCACGTTGGTTGGGTGTTATTTCGTTTGCACTCTTTGCTCTCGTGATTATAGTGTTTCTCGTTAGCACGTGTTATGAGGAAATACGGCATAAGACCGATCCCAAATCAATACATGATAATCAGGTTGAAGCCGTAGGGAGTGTTTTAGGCTGGATGGTCGCTCTTCCTGTTGTTGGGCTGGGGCTGTATTTTGTATTTCATTATCTTCTTTAATAGGTATTGAGAATCAAAAAAACTGTAAAAGTTTTATGCTTTTACAGTTTTTTTGTTTTAAATCTTTATTCTGTCTTCGGGTTCCCAAGGAAAATTTATCCATAATCCCATAGGTTCGGAAATTGGAAAATAGTCCGGTTTAATATTCGGATTTTTGTTGATTAGGGTATAGATTTGCGCCAAAGGATATTTATGGCGCAAATATTGTACGGTTTCACCGCTGTCGCACAAATCGTCAATAATATAAGTGTCGGCGGTGTTAGGAATTTCATCTAAGGTCGTGTCAATCATTTTAGACTGAGCTTTGCTTTCATCGCTATATGAGGATAGGCGGATAAAACGAATGTCCTTATGTTTGAGATAGTGTGAAATAATGGTTGCCGGAACCAATCCACCTCGAGACACAGCGGCCAATACAAAACCATTAGGCGAGCGTTCTTGGATTTTTTGCGCAATTAAAAAGCAGGCATTATCAACTTGATCTTGGGTGATTTCTTTCATCATTTATCTCCAAATAAAATTAAATAATGCTCTGCTTTATAACAAGTCTTCATTCGGCCGTCAATATGTTTATTTCAAATTTGGTTTTTGCAAGCGGCAGAATTTGCGAAAGTAAAAGTATTCGGCAATGCTTAAAACGCCAAATGCAAAAATATAAAAACCAACAGTCAAAACTAAGGCGAATTCGCCAAAAGATTGATAAGCTAAAATTAAAAAGGCCAAAATAACTCCAAGCACGCCGCTAAACATACTCCAGCCCCATGGCAGGCCAAGACGCTTAATATCTAAACTGCCGGATATTTGCATAACGCCGGTAGCCAAAAACCAAAAGGCGAATAAAATCGGTAAAGTCTGCACAGTTAAGCCTAGGTTTGTTAACAAAATCAAGCCGATAAACAAATCTAATAAACCGACAACAAAGTACCAACCGGAATATTCCGTAAACGAAAAGGTAATATAGCCGCACCCCAGTAAAAACACGGCGCCGCCAAAATAAATGGCCATGGCAAATAGTGAAGAGAGTGGGTTTGCCCAAACAATTATTCCTAAAATTAACATAATGACGCCTGAAATCAGATGCCAAATACTACATCTTCTGTCTATCATTAATTTTCTCCTTATCTAAAATATGCTTCTGTTTTGAAGTATGATTTTTTTTACAAAATACAAGGGAAAAAACTAAAAAAATGTTGCAAAAAAAGATGAAAAAGTCTATACTTCAGCCAGTTTAAAGTGCACAGATGCTTGTTTGTGCGCCTATTATTTGGTGAATGTGGCTGAGAAGACGGATTTGTCAGGGGTTTGGCTATATTCTTTAATTAAAAAATTTATAAGTTTAACCTTCTGCGAACGGGAATGAATATTTTCATAGAATTGTCGCAGAATCAATATGTTAGAGGAAATAACACATGAAAGAGTCTTATACGGAAAAAAAGCGTGTAAGAAAAAATTTTGGCCGAATCGAAGCAGTTGCCGATATGCCGAATTTAATCGATGTTCAAACCGGCTCTTATTCTAGTTTTATTAATAATGTTGACGCCAACGGCGAACATTGTGAGTTTGGTTTGGAAGAAGTTTTCAAATCTATTTTTCCTATTACAGATTTTTCCGGAAACGGGGAATTGGAATTTGTGAAATATGTTTTGGAAGAACCAAAATATGATGTTGAAGAGTGCTTGAAGCGCGATATGACATATGCTGCTCCGATTAGAGCGACTTTGCGTTTGGTGGTTTGGGATATTGATGAAGTTACCGGTGCTAAGTCTATTCACGATATTAAAGAACAAGATGTTTATATGGGCGACATTCCGTTGATGACGGATAAAGGCACGTTTATTTTTAATGGTACCGAGCGCGTTGTGGTTTCACAAATGCATCGTTCTCCAGGGGTGTTCTTTGACAGTGATGGTGGAAAGACAATTTCTTCCGGTAAAAAGCTGTTTTCGGCTCGCATTATTCCGTACCGCGGTTCTTGGCTTGATTTTGAATTTGATGCCAAAGATTTGGTTTATGCTCGTATTGACCGACGCCGTAAATTGCCAGTAACATCTATTTTCTATTCTTTGTATTCTAAAGAAACCGAAGAAAAGGCTGAAGCCTTAGCTAAAGAAGGCAAAACCATTGATTTAGCTGATGTTCAGGGGATGGATAAAGAAGAAATATTGGATTATTTCTATGATTCTGAAACCTATGTGGCTGATAAGAAAAATTGGAAAATGAAATTTGAGCCTGCGCGTATGAAAGGCGTGAAATTTGATTTTGCTTTAATTAATGCGGCCACAGGTGAAACTGTTTGGGATGCCGGCAAAAAGTTAACTCCGAGAACTGCTCAAAAATTAGCAGATGAGGGGCTGGAATATTTTGTTGTTTCCAAAGACCAGATGTATGGAAAGTTTTTGGCTAAAAATATTGTTATGGCTAAAACAGGTGAGGTTTTGGCTGAAGCTGGTGATGAAATTAATGAAGAATTAATGGATACTTTGGCTGAAAATAAAATTAAATCAGTTGAAACTTTGTACATTGATGGCTTAAACGTTGGTCCTTATATCCGCAACACTTTGGCTGCCGATAAAAACAAAACTCGTCAGGACGCATTGTTTGATATTTATCGTGTTATGCGCCCAGGTGAACCGGCAACTTATGAAGCTGCGGATGCTTTGTTCCACCAGTTGTTCTTTGATGCTGAACGTTATGATTTGTCTGCTGTCGGTCGTGTGAAAATGAATGCTTCGTTGGATATTTCTTTTGATGAAGCTCCTGATTCTGTCCGCGTGTTGCGTAAAGACGATATTTTGCGCATTATCAAAAAATTAGTGGCCATTCGCGATGGTAAAGGCGAAGTAGATGATATTGACCATTTAGGCAATCGTCGTGTACGTTCTGTCGGTGAATTGATGGAAAATCAATATCGTATGGGTTTATTGCGCATGGAACGCGCTATTAAAGAAAAAATGAGCGCGGAAATTTTGAATAATGTTAAACCTCAAGATTTAGTCAATGCAAAGCCGATTGCTTCGGTTATCCGAGAATTTTTTGGTTCTTCGCAGTTGTCTCAATTTATGGATCAGAACAACCCATTGTCTGAAATTACGCATAAGCGTCGTTTGTCAGCTTTGGGACCTGGCGGCTTGAGCCGTGATCGCGCCGGTTTTGAAGTTCGCGACGTGCACCCAACTCACTATGGACGTATCTGCCCGATTGAATCTCCAGAAGGTCCAAACATTGGTTTGATTAACTCACTTTCAACTTATGCTCGCGTTAATAAATATGGTTTTATTGAATGTCCGTATCGCAAAGTTATTAATGGTGTGGTTACTTCTGATGTGGTTTATTTGTCAGCCGATGATGAAGGTAAAGTTGTTATTGCTGAAGCAAACGCAAAAGTTGATGAAACAGGACATTTTGTAAACGATTTGATTACTTGCCGCCGCGGTGGTGAGGTAGAATTCGATAAACCAGAAAACATCAATTACATCGACGTGTCTCCAAAACAATTGGTTTCGGTTGCGGCCGCATTGATTCCATTCTTGGAAAACGATGACGCTAACCGTGCTTTGATGGGATCAAACATGCAACGTCAAGGCGTGCCTTTGTTGCGTTCGGAAGCTCCTTTAGTCGGTACGGGTATCGAAGCCACTGTGGCTAAAGATTCCGG
The DNA here is from genome assembly GCA_934254675.1 of uncultured Alphaproteobacteria bacterium. Lineage (GTDB taxonomy): Bacteria > Pseudomonadota > Alphaproteobacteria > RF32 > CAG-239 > RUG410. The sequence continues at coordinate 21,504 of CAKQLP010000014.1, forward strand.
AGCAACTTTGGTTGCAAAATATGATGGTGTGGTTGACGCTGTTGATGCCAATCGTATTGTTATTCGCTCCAGCGACAGTGATGCACACAATGTCGGTGTCGAAATCTATAAATTATCAAAATTCCGCCGCTCTAATCAAAACACTTGTATTAATCAAGTGCCATTGGTTAAAGTTGGTGATAAAGTACAAAAAGGTGATATTATCGCCGATGGCCCTTGTACAAATTTGGGTGAGTTAGCTTTGGGCAAAAACTTGCTTGTGGCCTTTATGCCTTGGAACGGCTTGAACTACGAAGATGCTATTTTGCTATCTGAAAGAATTTCGCGTGACGATGTTTTAACTTCATTGCATATTGAAGAATTTGAAGTTATGGCTCGTGACACAAAATTAGGACAGGAGGAAATTACCCGTGATATTCCAAACGTTGGTGAAGATGCTTTACGCAATTTGGATGAAGCAGGTATCGTGTATGTCGGTGCACACGTTAAAGCCGGCGACATTTTGGTTGGTAAAGTGACCCCGAAAGGTGAATCACCTGTTACTCCAGAAGAAAAATTGTTGCGCGCCATTTTCGGCGAAAAAGCCAGCGATGTCCGCGATACTTCTTTACGCGCTCAGCCGGGAATTGATGGTATTGTCGTTGATGTTCATATTTTCTCTCGTCGCGGCGTAGAAAAAGATGAACGCGCTTTGGCTATTGAGCAAGATGAAATTTCTAATTTAGCAAAAGATCGTGATGATGAAATTGCCATTATTAGAAGAAGTTATGAAGCTCGTTTGAAATCAATGTTGACTGGTCAAACAGTTGTTGATGCTCCAAAAGGCATTGCTAAAAACGTTAAACTCAGCGCAGATATTTTAGACGCGGTTCCATCTGCACAATGGCGTAAAATCGTGGTTAAAAATGAAGATGTTATGGCTAAAATTGAAGAATTTTCTGCCGCATTTGACGCTCGTTTGGAAAACATTCAAAAACGTTTTGAAAATAAAGTTGAAAAAGTTCAGCGCGGTGATGATTTGTTGCCGGGTGTTCTCAAAATGGTTAAAGTTTTCATTGCCACCAAGAGAAAGATGCAAACAGGTGATAAAATGGCCGGTCGTCATGGTAACAAAGGTACGGTTTCACGCGTTTTGCCGTTAGCCGATATGCCTTATACCGAAGATGGTACGCCGGTTGATGTTGTTTTGAACCCGCTTGGTGTGCCGTCTCGTATGAACGTGGGACAAATTTTGGAAACACACTTGGGTTGGGCCGCCAAAGAACTTGGCGCACAGCTTAATGAAATGTGCGAACAATATAAACGCGGTGAAAAGACTATTGACGAACTTAATGCCCGTTTGCGTGAAGTTTATGGTGATAAACAATATAAACGCGATGTGGAACCATTGACAGAACCTGAAAAGATTGAAATGATTTCTAACTTGAAACGCGGTGTGCCGATGGCTACTCCGGTATTCGACGGCGCCACAGGTGATGATATCAACAATATGCTGACAATGGCGGGTTTGCCGACTTCGGGACAAATTGATTTGTATGATGGTCGTACCGGTGAAAAATTTGATCGTAAAGTGACCGTTGGTGTTATGTATATGATTAAATTGCACCACATTGTTGATGAAAAAATGCACGCTCGTTCGGTTGGTCCGTACAGCTTGGTTACTCAACAGCCATTGGGCGGTAAAGCTCAGTTCGGTGGTCAACGTTTTGGTGAAATGGAAGTTTGGGCTTTGCAGGCTTACGGCGCAGCTTATACCTTGCAAGAAATGCTTACCATTAAATCTGATGACGTTGCTGGCAGAACAAAAGTTTATGAAGCTATTGTTCGCGGTGAGGACAGCTTTGAGTCTGGTATTCCAGAATCCTTTAACGTATTGGTTAAAGAAATCAAGTCGTTGTGCTTGAACGTTGAAATGTTAAATGAAGAAGCATAAGCTGAGGAGTTTTGACAAATGAATAATGAAATAATGAATATGTTTAATCAGCAGCAACCGGCGACGGAAGAAAATTTTGATGAAATCAAAATTTCTATTGCTTCTCCTGAACAAATTCGTTCGTGGTCTTATGGTGAGGTGAAAAAACCTGAAACCATTAACTACAGAACATTCAAACCGGAAAAAGACGGTTTGTTCTGCGCTCGCATTTTTGGTCCGGTAAAGGACTATGAATGCTTGTGCGGTAAATATAAACGTATGAAATATCGTGGTATTGTCTGCGAAAAATGCGGTGTGGAAGTAACTTTATCCAAAGTACGTCGCGAGAGAATGGGACACATTGAGTTGGCCGCTCCGGTTGCGCATATTTGGTTTTTGAAGTCTTTGCCGTCACGCATTTCCGTGTTGACCGGTATTCCGATGAAAGCTTTGGAGCGCGTTTTGTACTTTGAAAGCTATGTTGTAATTGAACCGGGGTTGACACCATTAACAGTTAATCAGTTGTTGACGGAAGACGAATACCAAGATGCAATTGATCAATATGGCGAAGATTCATTTAGAGCGGGTATTGGTGCCGAAGCTTTGCGTGAAATTCTTTCAAGCATCGATTTGGAAGCTGAACGCGCCACAATGCGTGCCGAATTGAAAGACACTACCTCTGAAGCAAAACGTAAAAATTTGGTAAAACGTTTGAAATTGGTTGAAGCGTTCTTGGAATCTAACACCAAACCGGAATGGATGATTCTGACTGTATTGCCGGTTATTCCACCTGATTTGCGTCCGTTGGTTCCTTTGGATGGTGGCCGTTTTGCAACTTCAGATTTGAACGACTTGTATCGCCGTGTGATTAATCGTAACAATCGTTTAAAGAGATTGTTGGAATTGCACGCTCCGGATATCATTATCCGCAACGAAAAACGCATGTTGCAAGAATCTGTTGACGCTTTGTTTGATAATGGTCGTCGCGGTCGTGCTATTACCGGCACCAGCAAGCGTCCGCTTAAATCTTTGTCGGATATGCTTAAAGGTAAACAAGGTCGTTTCCGTCAAAACTTGTTGGGTAAACGTGTTGACTATTCTGGTCGTTCGGTTATTACCGTTGGTCCGGAATTGAAAATGCACCAATGCGGTTTGCCGAAGAAAATGGCTTTGGAATTGTTCAAACCATTTGTTTATGCCAAACTGGAAATGTATGGCATGGCCACAACAATTAAAGCGGCTAAGCGTATGGTTGAAAAAGAACGTCCGGAAGTTTGGGATATCTTGGAAGAAGTTATTCGCGAACATCCTGTATTGCTGAACCGCGCGCCGACTTTGCACAGACTGGGTATTCAAGCCTATGAACCAGTGTTGGTGGAAGGTAAGGCTATTCACTTGCACCCATTGGCTTGTACAGCGTTTAACGCCGACTTTGATGGTGACCAAATGGCCGTACACGTTCCATTGTCTATTGAAGCGCAGTTGGAAGCCCGTGTGTTGATGATGTCTTCAAACAACATTTTGTCTCCGGCTTCGGGTAAACCTATTATCGTGCCGTCTCAAGATATGGTATTGGGTATTTACTACTTGTCATACGATGCCGATGATATGTTGGGACAAGGCAGTATCTATGCCAGTCCGGAAGAATGTATGTTGGCTTTGAACGCCAAAGTTGTTGACATGCACGCTAAAATTAAATGCCGTATGGATTATGTCGGCGATGATGGTAAATTACATCATGGTATTGTTGACACAACTCCGGGACGTTTGATAATTTCTGACATTTTGCCAAGAAAAGATGGTAAATTGATTGAGGGCGTTCCGTTCTCATTGGTTAACCGCTTGATGAAGAAAAAACAAATTTCGCAAATTATTGATGAAGTTTATCGTGTATGCGGCGGTAAAGAGACCTGTATTATGGTTGATAAAATTATGGGTATGGGTTATAAATACGCTTGCTTGTCCGGTATTTCATTTGGTAAAGATGATTTGATTGTTCCGGCTTCTAAGGAAAAATTGATTGCCGAAACATCGGCTCAAGTTAAAGAGTTTGAACAACAATATCAAAACGGTTTGATTACCAAGGGTGAAAAGTATAACAAAGTGGTAGATATCTGGGCAGCTTGCACAGATAAAGTTGCCGATGAAATGATGAAGAACATTTCTAAAGCTGACCATGGTTATTACAACTCTGTATTCATGATGGCGGATTCCGGAGCCCGTGGTAGTGCCGCGCAAATGCGTCAATTGGCCGGTATGCGTGGTTTGATGGCTAAACCGTCTGGTGAAATTATCGAACAACCGATTATTTCTAACTTTAAAGAAGGTTTGACCGTGTCTGAGTACTTCAACTCAACCCACGGTGCTCGTAAAGGTTTGGCCGATACTGCTTTGAAAACAGCTAACGCCGGTTATTTGACTCGTCGTTTGGTTGATGTGGGACAAGATGTGGTAATCACGGAAACTGATTGTGGTACAGAACGCGGCATTATTGTTCGTCCGGTGGTTGATGGCGGTAACGTTATTGCTTCTATTGGCGAAAGAATTTTAGGTCGTACGGCTCAAGAAGATATCTTGCATCCTGAAACCGGTGAAGTTCTGGTTAAAAAGGGTAAGCTAATTGATGAGGCCGATGTTGAAGTGGTTGAAAAAGCCGGTGTAGAACAAGTTAAAATCCGTTCGGTATTGACTTGCGAATGTGAAAACGGTGTTTGCGCCGCTTGTTACGGACGTGATTTGGCTCGCGGTAATCCGGTTAACATTGGTGAAGCCGTTGGTGTTATCGCCGCTCAGTCAATCGGTGAGCCGGGTACCCAATTGACATTGCGTACATTCCATATTGGTGGTGCGGCTTCTAAATCTGCCGAACAAGCCAGTATTGAGGTTCCGTTTGCCGGTATTTTGAAGCTAGAAAATGGTCATACAGTTACCAATGCGGATAATCATCTGATTATTTTGTCCCGTAACTGTGATATCGTTATTCAAGACGCACAAGGTCGTGAAAAATCTCGCCACCATGTTCCTTATGGCGCTAAAGTTTTGGCTCAAGAAGGCACGGAAGTGGCTAAAGGTCAAAAGATTGCCGAATGGGATCCGTTTATGGTTCCGGTTATTTCAGAAAAAGCCGGTCGTGCTCAATTGGTTGACTTAATTTCAAACGTTTCTGTAAAAGAAAACATGGATGAAACAACAGGTATTTCTTCAAAAATCGTTATTGATTGGCAGTCTGGTCCATCTTCTAATGCAAATTTGAAACCAAGCATTACTTTGAAAGATGAAAACGGCAATCCTGTAACTTATGATTCAGGTAAAGAAGTTCGTTATTATCTGTCGGTTGATGCTGTGCTGAATGTTGACAATGGCGACGAAATCAAAGTTGGTGACATTATTGCTCGTATTCCAAGAGAAAGCACCAAAACAAAAGATATTACCGGTGGTTTGCCACGTGTGGCAGAGTTGTTTGAAGCTCGCAGACCAAAGGATCCGGCTGTTATTTCTGATATTGATGGTATGGTTGAATATGGTAAAGACTATAAAGCTAAACAACGTATTACCGTTATTCCGACAGAAGGCAATCCGGTTGAGTATTTGATTCCAAAGGGACGTCGTTTGGTTGTTCAAGATGGTGATATTGTGAAGAAAGGTGATATGCTTGTAGAAGGCACACCGGCTCCGCACGATATTTTACGCGTTTTGGGCGTGGAAAAATTGGCTGAATATTTGGTTCAAGAAGTACAAGCCGTTTACCGTCTGCAAGGTGTGGCCATCAACGATAAGCATATTGAAGTGATTGTGTCACAAATGTTGCGTAAAGTTGAAATTACCGCTCCGGGTGACACTACATTCTTGGTTGGCGAACAAGTTGATCGCGACGTGTTTGAAACTGAAAATGAAAAAGTGATGAAAGAAGGTGGTCAGCCGGCTGTGGCCGATCCAATTCTGTTGGGTATCACAAAAGCTTCATTGCAGACCAAATCGTTTATTTCCGCCGCTTCATTCCAAGAGACAACTCGTGTCTTGACCGAAGCTGCTGTTGAAGGCAAGGTGGATAAATTGTCCGGTTTGAAAGAGAATGTTATTGTTGGACGTTTGATTCCTGCCGGTACTGGTAATGTTTTGCGTTCTTTGCGTCGTGTAGCTGCTCAAAATGACAAGGAAATTCTTGCTATGAGAGAGGCTCAAAATAGCGAAGACGGCAACGCAGTATTAGAAAATAATGTGGAACCAGCTAAATAAAAAAAGCTTGTTTTAATCAAAAAAAACTCCCTTGTTCAGTGAATGAGGGAGTTTTTGTACAATTTAATGTATTTATCAATATAGGCGGAGTATAAAAGATGACATAAATTTTTTCTATTATTGATAAATAAACAAAATTTTTGTATAATATTATGTATAATAATAAACATCAGGAGTTAGTGAAATGAATGTAAAAGAGCATTTGAATAGGATGAAAAATAAAATAGCTTTAAGCGGTTTGTTAGTGTTAGGCGCTACAAGTGTTCAAGGGCACAACGTTGATGGAACTTCTGATTCTATTCAAGAAAATAAAAAAGAGCTTTCTGACGTTAGCAATCAGAACAATAGAAATGTTGAAAATGAAAATACAGAATGGAAAACGACTAAAGATGGTATAAGGTATGCTTTAACATCAAATGGTTTAAAATTTCAGGCTAGTATTAGTTTGAACACGCAAAATTTGATGCCAAAAACTTATGAAGTGGAAGATAATGGTCAGGGCAAAAGAGTTTTTGAATGTGGCGGCACTTATAGTCAAAATAAGAGTGTTTTGAATAAGATGGTTTCTGAAAAAATAAAAAAAATAATAATTTCCAATAGTATTGTTAAAGATATCAAAGCAAGTTATGGCGAAGATATTCCTTTACAGGCAGCCAACTTTATTAATAATACTGAAAAAAATATGCAGAAGTTAGGACTGATTGAGAAAGACGGAAAATATTTTCAAATCAATCCGGATATGACGCATATTGAAGGACATGTAAATGATAAAAACGCGTTGGAAAAACAAAAAGAGAAAGATATTAAAGACGCGGCAAAGTATGTGCAAAAGCGAATGAATTCACAACAACTTGCTTTTAATGGCTTTGGAATACAGGGCGAAGGAAGATAGATTGTTTATAAAATAGAGTTAGATTCCGGAAAGCAAAAATTATTGCTATTTTCGAACATCCGCCCGCTGTTAACGCGGGTTTTGTTTTTTATAACAAATTGAAAGGGGGGCGAAATATGTATAAAAATTTGAAAAAAGTTATGAAGTTTTGTTTATATTCTACCATTCTTAGGTTTAACCCGAGAATCTATTTGAAACACGCCATGAGTAGTCATTATAGGGCTTGTCCCGATAATCTAGATCCTCGGGTCAGACTGTCCGTCACGCCCGAGGATGACGAGAGAAGGGAGAGGAGACTGTGCGTTGCGTCTAAGTATAATGTGGATATAGGATTAAGCACAGTCATTATTAACCACCTTTTAAAAGTTATTCTCGGATTTGTTCCGAGAATCTAGATCCTCGGGTCACGCCCGAGGATGACGAGAGTAGAGGGAAAATGTTACTTGATATCAACAATGTGATTTGAAAAAAATCTTTACATTCTCTTAGGGGTAGATTAATCTAAAAAAGGATAGGCAATAGTCTGTCTGGGGTGTCGAAGCCTCTTAGATACATGTCTGTGTGCAAGACAAAAATTATGCATATCTTCTGGCCAAAAGCTGGAAGGTAGCAAAATGTGCTATCTCTAGCTAATATGCTACACTATCTTGTATCTAGTAGTTTCGAACTTCCAGCTGCCTTGCCGGCAGCTTTTTCGTTATTATATATAATAAGACACAAGGGAGTTTTTAATAAAATGAATAAAGCAAATGAAAACGGACGCAGTATGATTGAAATGCTCGGCGTATTGGCAATCATTGGGGTGTTGTCTGTTGGCGGCATTGCCGGTTATTCCAAGGCCATGATGAAATTTAAGATTAATAAAACCATCGAACAGGTGGCGCAAATTGCAACAAATATTCGGACTCTTTATATTCAGCAAAAAGATTATAATGGATTAAATACCATAACAGCTATCCAAATGGGAGTTATTCCGGATGATTTAGATATAGATACAAGTAGAGGTGACTGGGGCGCAATAAAACATTCTTTTGGCGGAGATATAGTAATATATAATCCATGGCAAAACACGGGGGATTTTTTTAATCGGGATTTCTTTTATGTCAGTGTTAATGGAATTCCTAAAGAAGTTTGTATCGCTTTAGCAACAACAGATTGGGGAAGTTCAAATTCATCAGGAATAGAAGGTCTTGCCGTTGTAGGTGGATCATCTCATAATGGCGGTGATAGCGGATTTCAAAGTGGGTGTAAAGGTTATCATGATGGCTACGCCTGTTCAGATTCAATTCCATTAACACCAGCAACAGCCGCATCTGTTTGTAGAGATGACAATTATTATGACGGAGGAGTTGTGTTATTTTTTAAATAGTGTTTTCTCTAAAACAAAACTCCATCGCGGCAAGTCAGTGGATGGAGTTTTGTTTTGTTTGAATGAGGCTTAATCAGCAAATTGAGTCAAATTCTTTTTTGAGTGAACGATCAAATAAACCGCGAATGGTTGATTCGATATCCGCGTTTTCAAAAATAACTTTATACAACGCCTGACAAATCGGCATATCGATATGTTCTTTGTCGGCAATGGCTTTAACGGCGCGCAAAGTGTCAACGCCTTCCGCTAATTTTCCATAACGCTCGCCTTTGGCAAACATTTCGCCAAACATACGATTGTGGCTGTTTTTTGAAAACAAAGTGGCTTCATAGTCGCCTAAATGCGCCAAACCATAAGCCGACGCCGGATTTCCGCCTTTAAATTTAATAAGACGACCAACTTCAATCGGAGCGCGCGCCATTAAAGCGCCTTTCAAGCCATACCAGCCTAAACCATCTAAAATTCCGGCGGCAATGCCGATTACGTTTTTAAGCGCCGCGCCGACTTGATTGCCGATTAAATCCGTGCCGTAATAAAAACGAATCAAATCGCTTTGCATAAATTTGATAACACGATCTTGAGTTTCGGTGTCATAACTGTCGATAACAGCGGCTGAAGGGACTTTACGCATGTAATCTTCCACATGCCCCGGACCGCCCAGCGTGGCAATATGGATATTTTGTTTTATTTCTTCTTTGAACACGTCTGCTAAAATTTTGGCAGAAGGTTCTTCTAAACCTTTCATGGCCAGTAAAAATGTTTTTCCTTCAACATTGTAGCCGTTGATTTGCTTGGCCAAACTACGCAGATTTTGGCAACTGATGGATATAATGATAAAATCATTTTTCAGTGTTTCCGCCATATCTGTTGTTAAAAACATGTTGTCGCTTAAAGTTAAGTATTCATTTTTGCGGGTGTTTTTCAGCTCTTCAAAAGACGGAGAGCCGTCCATGCCGTAAAGCAGAACGCCGTTTTCCGTATGGCAATAATTTGCCACATACCATGCCAAAAACGTTCCCCAGCGGCCACATCCAATTACAGATACTTGTTTCATAATAACCTCACTTATTAAATTATATGGCGACATTATCATTCATTGCCGCCTAATAAGCAATCTAAACAATAAAGAAATTAACAGTTATTATTTTAGAAAATCTTTGTGTAAGCGGCCGCGCACAGCTTGAATATAGTTATAATCTCTAAAAGAATCGTAAGCATGGTTAAAGCTGTCTGAGCCGTAAATATAAAACACTTTGTTGGCAATGTTGCGGATGGCCGAATCTATGGTATCAAAAGCGGCGTTATAATCTTGGTCATAATTATTGCGTTTTTTACGCTGTACAATTTCATGATAGGCGGCAATAGCTTCAATGGTTTTGTTAGCAAAATCATTATTTCCTTTTTCTTGAAACAGGTGCATAATCTTCATGGTCGTTTGATAAAAGCACTTGTTTATCAAAATATTTCGTTGTTTTGTGTTGTAACCGTCAACTATCATCGACTTAATTTCTCCGCAAATACGAAAAACAATATAGCAAAAGTTAAGGGGCTTTGCAAGCCCCTTGTACAAATTATTTCAACCGCGCGCGCAAATCTTTTATCAAGCCGTCAATACCATTTGGAGATTTTTTGATGTAAGCGGTGTATTCGCTACGGGCTGTTTGCGCCAAACTGACATTTTCGATAATGATATCCACAATGCGCAAGCGACCATTTGTTTCTTTTACACGCCATTTTACCGACGCTGGCGCGCCTTCATCCATTGGTACTTGCGTGTTTACAAAAATTTGATCGGCCGATTTTGATTTTTCTGTCCCTACAAATTCAAAGTGTTTGCCTTTAAATTCGTTAAAGCGTTCCGACCATGTCTGAATGTTTAGTTTGCGATAAACATCAATAAAGTCTGTGCGCTGTTGCTGAGAAGATGTTTTCCAGTAGCGACCCAAAACAAATTTTCCAATAAAATCCAAGTCTAAATCATCGTTAAACAATTTTGTGAAACGGGCTTTTTTTTCTGTTTCTGAAACATTGCTGTTGATAAGTTCTTCAATGCCTTGTTGCGTTGTTTTTTTGATAAATTTTTCGGCGTCGGCGCCGTTAATTTCGGCATGAGCCGGTAACGCAAGTAAAAATAAAGCGGAAAATAAAAGAGAGAATATCTTATTCATTAGTTCAAATCCTTTTTTAGTTATTCGTCATCATCATCGTCAAAATCAAAATCATAGCTGGCGGATTGTTGCTCGTCCCCAGTGGCGCAAGAGCCGATTTTGAGGCGGTTTTGCACATAAGCCGATTTTACCATGCTATAAGGGTCAACGGCGTTGGCGGTCAAATTATCGACCAGTTCCAAATTTTCTTCACGCGCGCTGACAAAGCCCAGAGCCATTAAGCCGTAAATAAAGCTGTATCTTTTCCAATCTTGGCCGAAATTGATGTATTGATTTGACCAATAAAGCGGGTCGGCAACAGCATCAACCGCCAATCCGGTGGCGGCACGCGGCGTGCTTGGTCCAAAGAGAGGTAAAACAAAAAACGGTCCATCCGGAACGCACCAGTTGGCCAGCGTTTTATCAAAGTTTGTTTTGTTGGCGGGCATATTCCACCCTGATGCCACGTCAAATGTGCCGAGCAACCCCAAAGTACTGTTTACCACAAAACGACCGGCAGATTTTCCCGAATCGGTAAAATTACCTTGCAATGAGTGATTAATCATGACAGCAGGCTCTCTAAGATTACTGAAAAAATTGCTGACTCTTTCACGCAAAAACTTGGTCGTAACCGCACGATATCCTTTGGCCGCAGGTTTTAGAACATAGCGGTCAAGCTTTAGGTTAAAATCAAACATGGCGCGGTTATAAGTTTCTAAAGCGCTGTCATTTTGACTGGCGTTGACCGGTGAAATTCCCAAAAGAACAACAGCGGCGGCAACTATAAATTTTTTAGAGTAAAACATTTTATCCCCTTTTAACTTTTGCTTAATATATAGAGGAAGGCTCGGAAAATCAAGGAAAAAAATTGGCATTGTTGTGAAAAAGGTATGTTTTTCAAATGTTCTGTTTTTCACTTATTTTAAGGAGCTGACACTAAAATAATTCATCTCCCGCAAACCTGCAAAATATATTATTTGGCCATAATAATACAATAATTACACCAACAATTCCAAAGGCATCCAACATAAAACAGGTAAAAACCATTTTTCTGATATTTAATACCTGTAACAATCTGTTTGTCAGCAAAGAACCTGAAGCTCTTAATACATTATTTATAAAATAAATTATGCCGAAACAATACATTGGAACCATTGACATTTTCATCAACGGCTGAAAACTCCAAAAGAAAAAGTGGCTGAATGCTACTAAAAGGCCTGAATAAAGAATAAAATAAATTCACCTTTTTATCATTCTTCTTTTATCAATAACTCGTTTTGAATATCCTTCAATAAAGTGTCTGGTAAGATAAACCATGCTGGTTTTCCGCGAACATTTGGATAGCCAATCAATTTTTCCCCGTTTTTCAAACGCTCTTTTTCTTTGGTATTACC
>CAKQLP010000015.1 GCA_934254675.1 uncultured Alphaproteobacteria bacterium
AGACCATTGGCATTCACACAATCCGGATATGCCTTGTTTAGCGAAAAGCAAAAGAATGAGATTGAAAAACTAAAAAATAAATAATTCGTTGCTTAAGCTCCTGAATGCTAATTTATTGTAACTTTAAAAAGTGGGACAGGAGTGGGATAAATTCTTGTTCTAAAAAAGAAAAGACCTAGGATATAACTCCTAAGTCTTTGATTTTGTTGGTGAGCTCGGTGGGATTACTCCACTTCGTTTCGTTCACGGCGCTCATAGGCATTGCCTACCGGCACACCCCCGTGTGCCTTTCGCTTGTGTCAAACCCGCTTTTTCGCGGCTTCTTATCCCTTGATACTTCACCAACAAAAAAAGCCACCATAAAGGTGACTTTACTGTTGGTGAGCTCGGTGGGATTCGAACCCGCGACCCTTTGATTAAAAGTCAAATGCTCTACCGACTGAGCTACGAACTCGCTTAACGAATATGCTTATATTAAATAAATTTATAGAAGTCAATAGAAAAAATAAAAAAAGTTAAAAAAAATGAAATTAGTGTTTATTTATTAATATTTGTATGTTACTATTCATTAAATTTTAGAAAAACTTTTATTTTGTAGAGGTTATGTATGACTATTGGTAATGAAATCGGGCAAAAAGGCAGGTATAGTATTTTACAAAACGCAAAAGGTGAAATTATGCTGATGATGGATAGCCGCGCTGGTGGTCCGGAAAATCCTCGTTTTATTTATGATGGCGGGGAAAAAGCTTTGTTGTATCGTTCTCAAGAAAGTTCTGTTGCCTTTAATAATATTGATAAAGGGGCTCGCACACCTTTAAAATCAGTTTCTGAAATTTTGGTTGTTGAAATTGAAAATGATGATGTGGAACGGGAATATATTGTTCCGGTTCGCCTCGTTAAAGATGTTCAGAATCTTATTGTATCTTGAGCGGCTTAGAAGGCTTTAAATGATTGCAGATACCATTTTTTTGCTATTTGTCGTCGTTGTTTTTAGCAGCTTTAAAATTGGCGTGAAAACAGACAAGATTTTTTCTTGGCTGACTTTTTTGTTTTTAGGCGGAATTTTTGTAAATTTTTATCAATATCAAAATAAATTTCAAGAGAGTGTTTTTTCTTTTGTGTGGAATAGTTCTCCAAGCGGAAATATTACTGTTGATGTAATTTCAAATGCTTATAATTATTATTTGGTTTTGCCTTTCTTGTTTATGACACTGCTGAGTGTTGGTTATAATGTTGTTTTTCGATATGAAGAACGGCGGAATTATTATAACGCTCTTGTGTTGTTTAATTTGGTTTCGCTTATTTTAATGATTACCAGCAATAATTTGGTGCAACTTATCTCAGGTGTGTTTATTGTTGATATTATGGCGTTGCTTATGATTAAAGATGTTGAAAAATCAAAACTTCACGCTACGCTTAATTTAATTGCCGATATGTTGTTGTTTACGGTTTTGGCTGTGATAAATTGTCAATTAGAATCGTTGGATTTACGGCAAATAGTTGAATATAACAAAATTGGCTATCATCAAGATTTTGTGGCTGGGGCAGGTTTGATTGCTGTGTTTATTAAACTGGGTGTTGTTCCGTTTCATGAAGGTTGGCTAAAACTAAAAGATATTCGATTTCATCGTTTACAAAATGTTTTATTTTTAACTTCACCGGTTTCTGCTCTTATTTTATTACAAAAATTTTTTTATTTGTGGCAGAATTCCCTGCTTTTTTTGCCGATATTGCAAATTGGTTGCTTTATAGGCATCTGTTGGGGGAGCGTTTGTTTATGGTGTGCTGAAAATCTAAAGGTCAAGATTATTTATATGCAAATGGCTTTTTGGCCGGTTTTAATCTTGCTGTGGGCGGATAATCAATTCGTATGGTCTGAATTTTTTACAACTTTGCTGATTTGCCAATATTTGGGAGTTTGTTTGCTATATTTTTTGTATTATAAAGCGAATCGATGTGCAAGTCTTTTAAAAATAAAAAATATCGATATAGACTCCGGCGCGTACTGTTGGAATATTTTTATTTTGTATTTGGCGGTGTTTTTTGCCGAATCTCAAAATATTTGGTTGTTGCAGAAAAAAACGGACGGAATGGTTTTGTTTGGTTATTTTCTATTTATTTTAACAATAGCTCAAATTTTTCATCAATTTTGTTTTTTTTCAAAAAAAGCAGAGATAAAACCGGTTTATCATCAATCTAAAAAACTTTTTTGGTTTATAACAAGTTTGGCCATTTTTTGGGTATATAAAAATGATTCAAATATTATGCTCTTAAATAAAAATTTTTACAGTTATTTGCCGCTGATTTTTTTACTTATAATGGTATTTTTGCCGCTGCCGAAATTTATTTATAAAATATATAATAATAAAGATATTCAGGATATTAATATTTTTGATAAAATTTATAACACACTTGTTGCCGAGCCGATTTTATGGTGCGGACGAATTTTGGCGGTTTTAATTGATAGAATGTTGATTGAAAAAATGATTGTCGGCGCTGCTTCTTTATGTTTACAGAGTTCTATACGTTTGTTTAGAAATATTCATTATAATCGATTATGGGGCGGATTAGCCATGATTGTATTGCTTTGTGTATTGTTGGCAATCTCATATTATAACGGGAGAATAGAATAGTGTCAGAGTTGGTTTTGATATTAATGCTGTTGCCGTTGATAGGCTGTCTCTTTGTTTTATCGGCGCCGGATGCAAAAAATAATGCGTATCATGTGTCGTTATTTACTTTGATTACAGGAATAGTCATAATTTTACGTTTGTTTTCACTATTGGATATAGAGGCTCCATCGCTTTCTTTTAATTTTTCATATCAATGGTTGGAAAATTTTAAATTTGATTTGTATTTTGGTTTGGACGCGCTTTCATTGCTGTTGATTTTGGCTGTTTATTTATCCTTAATTATCGGGATGTCCGGATTAAATGAAAGTACTCGCAAAAACAAAATGCTTTTAGTATTAACTCTTTGCTTTACAAGTAATATTACCGCCTTTTTGTCTGCCGGTGATTTGATGTCTTTTTATGTGTTTTTTGCAAGCATGCTTTTGCCGTTATTTATGCTTGTCGGCGCATACGGGAACGCTAAAAAAATACAGACGCTTTATCGTTTTTTTCTGTATAATTTTATGGGGATTTTGTTTTTGTTGTTGGCGGCATTGCTTTTATATAAGTTTTATCAAGGAAATGTGCATTTAGACAGGATTGCCGTGATTGATATGTCGCCCAAAGCCGGTCTTTTTGTTTGGAGCGCCGTTTGTTTGGCTTTTATATCTCGTATTCCAGTGTGGCCGTTTCATTCTTGGATAGCATCGGTTTGCGTTAATATTAAAAATCCGTTGGCCTATATAATGGTGAATATGCTTCCGTTAACCGGTCTTTATGGTTTTGTGCGCTTTTGGCCTTTATCCGTGCCGGACAGCATTCAATTATATTTGCCTTTTATTGAAGCGATGACGATTATAACAATGTTTTTTTTAGCTCTTATCGGTTTAGCCAGTCATGAATTTTTATATAAATTGTTTTCTTATACAACAGTTTATTATTTGTTTTTTTTGTTGGCGGTTGTTTTGCCCACAGATGCGCTAAAAATGAATATTGCGTATTCTTTGTTTATTTTTTTAATTGTTGTTTCTTCATTGGTTGTTTTAGATTTGCAATTTGAGGAGAAATGTCAGCAAAAAATATGCGGATATCGCGGAATTCTTGCATATATGCCGCGATTTTCTTTAGTTATTTCATTTTTTGTGTTAACCGCAGTCGGGTTGCCGATATCTTCATTGTTTTGGAATAATTTTGTACTTGTATCCGAAATATTTTACGAAAGTTTTAAAATAGGTTTGTGCGTTATGATGGCTTTAACACTGGTCGCGTTAGGATTGTTACAAGAACTTTATGTTATGCGAGATTTAAAAAAACATGAAATTGGGGCGGAAAACATAGAAGATTTGTCTTCTCGGCAACTTGTTTTTACAATAGGTGTCGTCGCCATACTGTTTTTATCTTTCTTCAATCCGCTATGGTTTATTTTTTAGGAAAAAACTATGATTGAAAATTTATTATACTTTTCTCCCATTTTACTGTTAAGTGTCGGAAGCGTTTTTTTGGCTTTGTGTCATTGGCGGGATGTATCTGTGGGCATGACATTTAGAATTGCTAAAATTTTTACAATTTTAAGTTTTTGCGCCGCGATTATTTTTTATAATCGGTCGGCTTTTCCTACTTTAATGTTTGTAAACAAATTTTCATTATTGTTTTTAACGATTACATACATAGCCATGATAGGAACATTGTTTCTTTCTAAAAAATGGTATGCCGGCATGAATATGAATGGGGCGCTTTTTTGCTGTGGATTGCTTCTGTCGGGAATTTCGGGATTTATCTTGATAACGTCGCAACATTTATTATTGACCGCCGGCGGCATGTATTTGCTTTTAGCTTGTAATTATTTACTTTTTATTCGGGCAGACAAAAAAAAAGATGTGTATTTGAGTAGCAAGCTATATGCCGTTTCCGCTGTTTTTGTCTCATTGTTTATATTGGTGCTTGTTTATGGCGTATTTGAACAACAAGCTGGATTTGATTATCATTCTTTAAGCATTTATTTTGAAAATGAAACGGAAAATACTGTGGCGTTTATGATTGCGATTGGTTTGACTTTGGTCTTTGTTTTTTTATTAGGATTAGCGCCGCTCCATTTTTGGTACACAGAAACAACGGGGCAAATAGTTTTGCCCGTATTTACATATTTTACGCTTATTCCTATCAGTACTTGTTGGGGGGCGTTTATAAAGTTAAACACATACGTTTTATCGGCGATGGAACCTAGATTGATTTTATTTTATCAAGGTCTGGGGGTGTTAACCATGTTTGTTGGCGCAATCGGGGCGTGTAGCGGAAAAAATATTAGAAAAATTTTTGCGTATGGTGCTGTTTATCAACAAGGAATTGTTTTTTTGATGCTTCAGCATTTTACTTCAGAAGCATTGAATACGGCATTTATTTATTTAAACATTTATATTTTGGCAATGTATGGTATTTGTTCTTGTTTATATGGGTTGAAAAATAAAGGCGAATATTTGTTTATGTTGAGTGATTTTGAAGGAACAGCCTTTAGACGCCCGTATTTGGCTTTTGCAATGACAATTTTTTTATTTTCATTAATAGGATTTCCTCCATTTTTAGGCTTTTTAGGATTGTTTTCGGTTGTTAATAATTTAGTGCTTCACAATAATTTTTATCAACTTGCTTTTTTGTTGATAGCTTTAGTGACTTTGACTTATTCTTATTTGCAAATTATAAAAACATTGTATTTTGAAAATAGCCGTGTTACATTTGATCGTGTGGATAGAGGAATTTACATGGTTGTTTTGTTAACTGTTTTAGTGATGATGTTTTTGGTTTTGCAACCTCACTTTTTAGTGCAGAATGTGGAGTGGATATTAGAAGGAGTGCTGACTTGGAGACAATAGATGGTTGGTGCTGTTATTGGCGGAAAGAAGTTTCCAGTACAAACGATGAAATAAAAAAATATTGTTCCGATAATGGAAGTAAAATTGTTTTATGTGCCGAAAAACAAACTGCCGGCAGAGGACGGAGAGGACATAGTTGGTTATCTTTAAGCGGAAATTTGTTTTTTTCTATGGCTTTTGAGTTTGATATTCGTAATGCCGGCAAAATTGCTATTATAAGCGGATTGAGTTTATTGCAAGTGATAAAACAACTAAAAGAAAATGCGAATGTTTTATTAAAATGGCCGAATGATGTTTTATTGAATAATGCTAAAGTCAGTGGCATTTTATTAGAAAAAGGATGTGGAAATTATTTAATTGTGGGGATTGGCGTTAATATTGCTCAAAGTCCGATTTCCAATGAACTTTGCTACCAAGTGACATCATTGTCAGAAGCTGGTATAGATATTGAGAAAAATGCTTTTCTAAAGCACTATATAAAGTTTTTTTTGCAGAATTTAAGCTTACTGCAAACTCAAGGTTTTGCAGTTCTGCGCGAGAAATGGCTTAGAAATGCCAAAGGATTGGAACAAGAAATTATTGTTCGGCAAGATGGCAAAGAGAAAAAAGGTATTTTTAAGGGAATTGATGAAAATGCCGCGTTATTAATGGCAACATCACACGGAATTGAAAAAATTATGGCCGGTGATGTGTTTTTTGAAGAGTGAAATATTATGAGTGATTTTAAGAAAAAAGGAGTTTATTTTTTACCGCTGGGCGGAGCTGATGAAATCGGCATGAATATGTATATGTATGCTGTGGATGGTAAAATTATTGTTGTTGATGCTGGATATGGATTTTTACTGGATGATTATCCCGGAATGGAATTGGCTTATGCTTCTCCGGAATTTTTAGATGCGTATAAAGATGATATTGTCGGGCTGTTTATAACTCATGGACATGAAGACCATTTAGGCGCCATAGCTCAAATATGGCCGCATTTGCAATGTCCGGTTTATGCCATGGATTTTACGCTAGGTTTAATTAAATCTCGTTTGGCTGAATTTAAAATGGAGAATACTGTTCCTCTGGTTTCGGTAAACCAGAAAAGAACTGTCGAGGTGCCGAATTTTAGCGTTGAATTTATATCCATTGCTCATTCTGTTCCGCAAACATGCGCTTTAGCCATCCGTACAAAATATGGCAATATTTTACATGCAACGGATTGGCGTTTTGATGATGAAGCTTTGTCGATGCTTCCAACAGATTTTGAAGCTCTGAAAAAATTATCCAATGAAGGCGTTTCTATGTTGGTGTGCGATTCAACCAACATAATGGTTGATAAAAAATCTCCTTCCGAAGCCGAAGTCCGTAAGAGTTTAATGGAAATTATTCCTGAAATTGAAGGCGGATTGATTGTAACGTGTTTTGCTTCAAACTTGATGCGTTTGGAAAGTTTGATTTTGGCCGCAAATAAAGCGGAGAGAACACCGGTA
Source organism: uncultured Alphaproteobacteria bacterium (assembly GCA_934254675.1). Lineage (GTDB taxonomy): Bacteria > Pseudomonadota > Alphaproteobacteria > RF32 > CAG-239 > RUG410. The sequence goes on from CAKQLP010000015.1 coordinate 6,955, forward strand.
TTGTTAGGACGCACACTTATAAACAATATTAAAATAGCAAAAGAATGCGGATATTTACAAGATTTACCTCCGGTTCACACTATGGAAGAAGCTAAAGACATTCCTTCAGATAAGGCCATGTATATATGCACGGGATCGCAGGCGAACTATCGGAGCGCGCTGAGTATTATTGCTAACGGTGAAAGTAAATATATTAAGCTGGATAATTCGGATACAATTATTTTTTCTTCAAAAATGATTCCGGGCAATGAAGATAAAATTGAAAGAATGCAGGAAAAACTAGCTTCGCAGGGGGCAACGGTGATTACGGATGAAACAGAGTTGGTGCATACCTCCGGTCATGCTTGCCGCGAAGATTTGAAACGCATGTATGATTTGCTGAAGCCGGCAGTTGTTTTGCCTGTTCATGGTGACAAAAAATTTATTCGAGAACATAAGCGCTTTGCATTGAGTTGTGGCATTAAAGAGGTGTTTTCGGCTCGTAACGGAGATATGTGCCTGTTGCATGATAATCATATTGAGTTTTTAGAACAAGTTTTCAGCGATATTATTGGCTGGGATAGAAATCGTCCTGTTTCATTGGGTTCGCAACTTATTAAAAACCGCCGCCGTATTGCTTTTAACTGCAGTATGTTTATCAGTGCTGTTGTTAAAGATAGAAAACTGTTAGATTTGCAAATGTCGTCTATTGATATTTTGGAAGAACAGGATTGGAATAAATTGGCGGATGAAATTTTAATGGCGGTTAGGCCGTTGATAGAAAAAAAATTGTTGGAATCTGATAATCATACACAAATTGAAGATTTTATTCGCGGACAAATTCGACGTCGGGTTTTTGCGGCGACAGAAATTAAACCTGTTACATTTTTACATGTGGCGTTTTTAGATAATGTAAATTAAAAAAAATCCCTGCAATTTGTGTTGCAGGGATTTTTTTTATTTACGATAACATTTTCCAATTTCTTTCTCTAGAAGAGAGCATTTTTGCATAAACGCATTTCGTTCTGCAGAGGAATAACCTTCTTCGTTGAACTTGCTTTCAACAATTTGCAATTGTTTTTTTGTTGCGGCAAGTTTTTTGATAAACTTTTCCAGAACAGGAATTTGCGTAAAATTATCAACCATTTCCACTGTATATAAGAATGTTTTCCGATAGACTATGAAGTCTGGATAAGTATTCTGCATACAGTTTGCATCAGAAGAACGCTTGATATAGACATTGGCATAGAAACCATTATCTATACGGATGTCTATGATGCAATTTTCATTGTGATCCATAAATGCAATCAAGTGCTCTGATTTCCAAGGTTCCGGCAGATTATCCGTTTTTCGAAGCTTAATCCACTGCTTGTGAATTTTCAGCATATGCTCATGAACACACGAGAAAAGGCTGCAAGCAGAAGCTTTTGACTGATGCAGCTTAACGGCTTTATTGCTGAAATCCGGCGTATAGTAAGAAAAGCGCAAACAACTGCGTTCATCAGAAAACAGCTGAATTTCAGGCGTCAGAGCATTTAAGAAAACAGGGATAAATCCGCATGTATTGGCATCGCTGAGATATAAATCCAATATCTCGCGAAATTTCAATTCAGATGGATTAGTGTCTGTTTTTGTTCCATACTTTTCAGCCAAGGCCGCGCAAAGGTTTCGTTTAAGAAGCGTGTCTTTCAGAGCCAAATTAGCAATCGTTTCTTTGAAACGTTCATCCAGAATGTTGCATACAACATCCAATATACCATGTTCAAGATGCATACCCCAGCAATAAGCTACAATCACAGCGTCGAGCTCCAATGTTTGCTTAATGTTTACGTTGCACAACCGAGAAACCAGTCGTACAAATTCATACTGCCATGGAATGGGACGTTGGTACCGAATACCAAAAATAGCATCAGAAATTTTTTTGAAATTCTGGTCAAGTTCATCCACTTGCTGCCAGAGTTTTTCAAGGTCTTCTTTGCTACGGCATTCATCGACGCAATCCGTTACCTTAAAGCGGCGGGGTAAATCACTGTCCAGCAAAAGTTTGCGACGCAAATAAAGCGTTGTAAAAATCTGTTGCCAGATACCACCTTTGGAAACTAAGTACTTCCGTAAAGTTTTCTTTTCCATAATGATAGAAATTAATGATAAAACAATAAAAATTTTAGACTAAAAATCATATCATCACAAAAAGTTTTTTTTGTCAAGAGATTAAGGATATTTTTTTGTTGATAAATTCAATTAGTTTGTCAGGATTATCCCAAACGACAGCAATTTCAAGGACATTTATGGCTTTTTGATAGAAATGAGGAATTTTGACATAATCTTTACTTGTTGTGTAAATATCGGCATTTATCTCTTTCGCTCTTGTTAAAATTTTTTCCAGTTCATCATGGGAATAAAAATGATGGTCGGGAAAATCTATTGTTTCTGTGACATTAAATCCTTGTTGGCTTAGGGTGTGATAAAATTTTTGCGGATGACCGATACCGGCAAATGCAAGGATATTTCTGTTGTCTATATTACATGTTTGAGCAACTTCTATATGCCCGAAAAATACAGGAAGTTTTGATTTTTCTGCCAGATTGTGTTTGTCTTTGCCTAAAATAATGAGGGCGTCGGCTCTTTTTATTCCTTGTTCAAATGTTTCTCTCAAAGGGCCAGCCGGTATGATTTTTCCATTTCCTATACCATAACTTCCATCAAAAACTAAAAAAGACAAGTCTTTATACAGAGTCGGATTTTGGAATCCATCATCCATGACAATGATATCAGCTCCGTTCCGTATGGCCAGCTCAGCGCCTTCAAAACGATTGGCATTGACAATAACCGGAGCTTGTTGCGAAAGTAAAAGCGGTTCATCCCCGACTTCAACTGCTGAATGTTTTTTGTTGTTGACCATAATGTTTTGTAATTTTCCACCGTATCCTCTGGTGACAAAATAAGGATGATGCATTTCTATACCCAGAAGTTTGGCGATAGAAATTGAGACCGGTGTTTTTCCGGTCCCTCCGGCTGTGATATTTCCGATGCAAATAACCGGAACAGAAGTTTTTCGCGGTGAAACAAGTTTTATACGCGCTTGAGTCAAAAAGCCGTAAATTTGCCCAAAAGGAAACAATAATTTGGATATAAAAGAGTTAGATTGCCAATATTTAGGTGTTTTCATTTTCCATGTATCCCTGAATTTTTTCTGCAATACCATCTAAAACTTTTGCTTCGCTGGTTGCCCAATTATAAGCTAAACTTCGTTTTGCTTCTAAGAGCTCTTTGTTGTCTAAAAGCTGGTTTACCATATCAATTAAATCAATAACATCGTTAACTTGGATAATGGCGTCGGCTTTTTTAGCTCGATTCATGGCATCTGTAAAGTTGTGCATATGCGGACCGACAATAACCGCGTCACGGCAGCGTGACGGTTCCATAAAATTTTGACCGCCATGCGGGATAAGCGAACCGCCGATAAAGACAATCGGGCATAATTCATACCAAATTCCCATTTCACCGATTGTATCGGCAATATAGACATCCGTTTGCGGCGATATTTGTTCATTTGCCGAGCGTAATGAAGTGTTTAAGCCATATTCATCACGAAGTGTATTTCTAACTTCAACTCCTCGAGTTGGGTGTCTCGGGGCTATAATTGTCAATAGATTGGGATGTTTTTTTTGCAATTCTTTTAAAAAGCGCCCTATTTTTGCTTCTTCATCGTGGTGGGTTGAACTGATTAACCAAACCGGACGTTCTCCGATTTCTTTTTGAATTTCTTTTTTCTTATCTTCATCAACCGGTATTGGTAATCCCGCATACTTTAGATTTCCCAGACACATGGCGTCTTTCGCACCTAAAGCGCGTAAACGATAGGCGTCTTCTTCTGATTGTCCCAAACAAGCTGTAAAGCAGTCTAGAATTTCTTTTATGATAAAGTCAAATTGTTGCCAACGTTTGAATGATTTGTTAGAAATACGCCCGTTGATTAAAATAAGAGGAATATTTCGACGCTTGATGGTTGAAAGCATTGCCGGCCAAAATTCCGATTCAAACCATAAAGCAATGGTTGGCTGCCAGTGTCTGATAAAACGTGCGGAAAAAACCGGATTATCTATGGGTAAATATTGATGAAAAGCTCTTTCCGGAAGTCGTTTAGCCATAACTTCTGCCGATGTGGTTGTTCCCGTTGTGACCATGACGTGAGCATCGGGATATATCTCTAATAATCTGTTGATAAGGGGTAACATTGATATCGACTCTCCGACAGAAGCTCCGTGCAGCCAGATTAAACGTCCATCTGGGCGTGGTTTGGTTGGTCGCCCAACGCGTTCGTTAAAACGTTTGACATCTTCTTTGCCCATTTTTTTTCGTTTTTCAATATAGCGCCGAATAACAATTGGGTAGAGTGTACGAACTAATGTATTGTAAATTCCGATAAACATCTATTTTCCTTCAATATTAATTTGTTTGCGGCTTTTTTTAGCGATTGTTCCTTGAGGAATAAAAGGTAATCCCATTTCTTTATCTAGCTTCCAAGTTAATTCATTGAGTGTTGTTTCAATTTTTAATCGATAATTTTCCAACTCTTCTGCGGAAGCTTCCGCCGGAATAAAAAATGGCTTTGTTATGCAATAAATACCGCGGTGAAACGGAAAAGGAATTAACATTCTATCCCAGCTTTTTTTTATAACTTTAGAGCCGGCAATGCTGTAAGTTATTCCGATAATCGGTTTTCCTGTTTTTTGTGCATAAAACAACGGGCTCATGGTTAATTTCATGTTTGGACCACGCGGACCATCCGGAATAATGGCGATACTATTGTTTTGTTGTAAATTGCGCATTAATTCCAAAGCCGCTTCTGTGGAGTTTTTATTGCTTGATCCGCTGATATTGCCGATACCGAATTTTTTTAAGATATTGACAATCAAACGTCCGTCTCGATGTGGGGAGACAAGAGCGTTGAGTGGGCGGGATTTGTTCCAAAAATAGGGCATTTCTAATGTTCGTCCATGCCAACCAATTACAATCATACTGCCATATTTATCCAAAAGTTCATACGTTTCTTTCACTCCGCTGGTTTTCCAACGAGTCGTCATTCCTACAAATTTCAGATATAGATAAGCTATATGTCCGATTATAATTTCCGCTTTTTTTGATTTTAATAAATTTTTAAGCCAGTCTTTCATTTTTTTATTCATACCATTGTTTTGGACTTATATTTGTTTATCATACAGGCTTTTTTATGAAATACAATCTGAAAAACTTAAATATTAGGTGTTTTTTTATCCTTTTTTGTGATTTAATATAGATAATGGAAAGGATTGAAAATGAGTAAGCGAGATTTAAAACCAGTTCAATTAAAAACGGAGTTGGAAAAATGTTTGCATTGTGCCACAAAGCCGTGTATGAAAGCTTGTCCTGTGCATTGTTCTCCCTGTGATTTTATTTTTGCGGCAAAATCAGGGGATTGGCAAAAAGCGGCAAGACTGATTCAGCAACAGAATCCTTTGGCGCAAAGCTGTGGTTTAATTTGTCCGGCAAAGTTTTGCATGAAAGCGTGTGTTCGCGCCAATATGGATATGCCAATAAAAATTCCGGCCGTGCAAGCCGCAATTATGCAAAAGGCTGGCAATGATAAGATTGTGTTTGAGGATAATTCTCTTTGTTTGGCTAAAAGAGTGGCGGTTATCGGTTCCGGTCCCGCCGGTTGGGGAGCCGCGTCAATTTTGTTGGAGCAAGGATACGGCGTTACAATTTTTGAAATGAAAAATAAAATCGGCGGCGCTTTAAATTTAATTCCGGAATACCGTTTACCTCAGGAAGTTATTGAAGCTGATTGGCAAAGATTGTCTCAAAATTCTAAATTAGAACTAAAATTAAACACATATGTTCAAGATTATGCTTCTTTGTTGGAACAAGGATTTGCCGGAGTTATTGTGGCAGTTGGAGAACAACAAAGCCGTTCCTTGGGGATAGAAGGCGAAAATTTCTGTATATCTTATGTTGATTATCTCTGTAATCCGCAAAAGTATCAAGTATGTGGCAATGTAGCGGTGGTCGGCGGCGGAGAGGTCGCTTTGGATTGTGCCTTAACGGCAAAACAGCTTGGCGGAAATGTGGAAATGTTTGTTCGCCGTCGCTTGAGTGATATGCGGATGGAAAAAGATGACTATGCGGATTTGATCGAAAATGAAATAAATGTTACGACAATGACCAGAGTTAGTAAAATTGAACGGCAAAACAATGGATTATTGAATGTGTTTACGGTTAAAACGCAATTTAATTCAGAAAATAGGCTGGAGGATATTTGCGACTCTGAAATTTCCAGACCGAATTTTTCTTTGGTTATTTTGGCATTGGGCAGTCGATGTGGCGAAACTTTTTCGGATAACGATTTTATTCGGTACGCCGGTGATTGCGTAAATGGTGGAACAACGGCGGTAGAAGCTGTGGCATCAGGTAAAAAAGCGGCTCAGGAGTTGCTGAATAAAATAAGTTAATCAACAGGTCCTGTTTCGCGAAGGTGTTGTTTTATTGCCCCTATTTTCCAGCGCATGGTATCTTTACTGAATTTGTTGATGTAATAGAAATAGCCCGCCGTAACAAATAAGCCGGCGGCCGTCCACGAGATGGCGCTGGCGTAAAAAATACCGGAATAACCCATAACTTTTGCCAGATAAATGGCGGCAAATATACGGGTGGAAAGTTCTATGATGCTTGAAATAAACGGAACAATCGGTTTTCCCATACCTTGAACTGTGTTGCGGAACACAAATATCAGACCAAGGAAAAAGTAAAATTGCGTGCTGATAACTAAATATTCTTTACCGATGTTAATAATATCGTTGTTGCCGTCGTTAACAAAAATACCAATCATATTTTCACCGACTTCACGCATCAGAATAAAACCGAAAATACTTAGTCCGGTTGAAATTAAAAAAGCATATTTGGCGCCGCGGCGAATGCGTGAAAGCAGATTTGCTCCCCAGTTTTGGGCTGAAAATGTGGCCATGGCCAATCCAATGGCCATTAGTGGTTGCGTGGCTATTTGTTCAATCCGTAGTGCGGCCGCGAATGCGGCAATAACCGATGGACCAAACGAGTTGCAAACGCTTTGTACAATCAAAATGCTAAAAGAGAGAATAGAAAATTGTAAAGCCATCGGAACAGCAATGTTTAAATGGTCGCGCATGATTTGTCCGCTGTATTTCATAAAACGGCGTTCAAGGCGTAGTAGAGGAAATTTTTTCCACATGTAGATGTAGCATAAAATAACAGAAATTGTGTTTGCAACTAAGGTTCCCGCCGCAGAGCCGACAACGCCCAAATGAAAATTATTGATAAAGAGAAAATTTAAAATAATGTTAATCAGCGAAGAAAAAACTAAAAAATACAAAGGGGTTTTGCTGTCGCCCAATGCTCGGATAAAACCAGACAGAAGATTAAAAGAAATAATCATTACGGCACTTAATGACAGCATAAACATAAATTTGTAAGCGTCGGTAAAAATGGCTGCCGGAACGTTCATTAAACGCAATAATGGTTTCAAAAAAATGATTAGTCCAATGGTCATAAGTAGGCTTAAAAACAGTGCGGCTGTCAAGCTGTGAAATACGGAACGTTGAACGCCGTCGTCGTCATGAGCGCCAAATCGTTGCGCAGTGACAACGGTCAATCCGCCCGTAAAACCAAAGGCTATCATAAGAAATACCATATAAATCGGTGCAGATGAACCGACAGCGGCTAAAGCCTCTGTTCCTAACAAACGACCAACAATGACCATATCAGAAATTTGATAAATTTGTAAGAAAATGTTTCCTAACAAAAGTGGAATAGCAAATTTTATAATAAGTGTCAGCGGATTGCCCGTTGTTAAATCGTTTGTCATCTAATTTACCTCTTTTTTTCTCTTTAAATCTTTATAACTCGCGTGTGTTATAGCGCAGATTATTTAAATGTAAAGTTTAAAAATATTAAATTTTGAGGGAGTTTGAAGAGTTATTACTGGGAATATTTAAAAAAATATGAAAAAAATTATGCGATATAACAATGAGTTGTATGATATTTGTGAAAAATATAAAAAAAATTGAAAAAAAAGCTTGATTTATAAATTTTTAGCGTGTATAAACATTTTTGTTGATGAGATGGGCGCTTAGCTCAGCTGGAAGAGCATCTCGTTTACACCGAGAGGGTCGGGAGTTCGAGCCTCTCAGCGCCCACCACTTAAATAGCTGCCGCAAGGCAGTTTTTTTTATTTTAAAAGCTTTGAGGCTCAAACTCCCTCGGGAGTTCGTTTGCATTCGTTATAAATTGCTGTGCGCAAAACTAGTTTGGCTGGCAATTTATGAATGCTGCACCTTTCGTTGAAAAATATCCATTAAGGGATATTTTTCTGTCTCAAGCCGGTGTCTCAGCGCCCACCACTTAAAAAAACGCCAAAGAGGCGGTTTTTTGTATCCAGAAACCCCGTTTTTACGGGGTTTCTTAATGTCAATTTAATATTTTCTAGGAACTTTAATATCCGCAAGTAAATCAAAACCGACATACATTTGTCCAGTTCCAAAGCTATCTGCGGCGGTACTTTCACAGTACTTTGCGGCAACAGCGGGGGAAACAGGTTTGAAACGCTGTTCTTTTGTTTCTATGCAAAAATAGCCGTCATCATCATTGTCATCGCAATTTTGATGACCACTAATCTCTCCATTTTCATCTATGTTAGCATAGTATAAAATAGCACCAACCCCTAGCAAAGTTGGATCTGACAAATCCACATGAGTAACAATTCCTTTCATATCAGCGTTTCGCCAGTCATAAGTTAAAAGCGGCACGCATAAATTTTGGGGTACAAGAACACCGATAGATAATGTAGAGAAATCAGGATATACAGATCCTGCTGGGTTGATAAGGGTTAAAGGAGAAGATAAACCAATCCTCTTTTCTCCTTCTAATTCAAAAATGTATTCCGGTGGTAAAAGTCCCATGTCTTGAATTTGGTTATCAGCTCCCAGTGTCCCTCCGTCGAAATCATCATAAGTTTTTTGGCTGATATAAGCTGTTCGGATAGTGGTGGAAATATCGGAAATCATATTGACAATTTTATTAACATGAATTTTTTCCATGGCTTTGGAGTAGCCGGCAATACCGCCAATGCTCAACACCCCGATGATGGCCAAGACGCCGAGCATCTCAATCATGCTTCGCCCAAGGGAAAACTCGTTTAGCTGGTGTCTGCTTGAAATTTTCGCGCTTGTGTACTCTTTTTGTACACGTCGCTTAAAAATTCCGGCGCATTGACACACAACATCCAAGCCCTTGATAAGACTCTGTTCTCCGTCATACTCGGGCGTGTCCCGAGTATCCAAAGAAGAATGTTCCGAATGGATTCTCGGAATAAATCCGAGAATGACGTTTGAAAGGTGTTCCGCATGGATTCTCGGAATAAATCCGAGAATGACATTTTCAAGGTATTTTATATAGATTCTCGAAACAAGTCCGAGAATGACGGAGACTAGGGTATTCCGTTTCGACTCAAATTTTTTCAAAAAGTGGTAAAAACCGCGTGTAGAAGCTTTAAAACACTCTGAAATCGAATGTTTAGGATTTACAGAGAGAGAGAGAGACCTTTGCTAAGCTTATTTTTCATCTTTCTTTCCTCTTTAAAGTAATAAATTCTGTTGAAAATAAGTATAAAATAATAAGCTTAACATATTGTTAAAATTGAAAGTTGATTGAAATATCCAAAAATTTATCTTTACGTTTTATTTGAAGTTGATGTACAATTAAATAAAATAAATTATAGGAGAAAAGTTATGCAAGAAACAATTTATTATCACTTTAAGAAGAATTACATTTGGCTGATGCTGAATGTTATGGCTTTAGTCTTGATAGCTTCTTGTTTGCTTAAAAGTTTATCATACGCCTGTTGGTGGGAGTTTCAAGTATTGACCGGCTTGTTTATTTTCACTTTGCTGATTTGGATTTATAAATATGCAATAAAGCAGCCAATGGCGGTTATTACCGATGAAACCATCAAAATTGACCATTCGAACCCAATTGCTTGGAAAGACATTGAATTGGCGGAAGAACGTATGGTTAAGTGTTGCGGCAAAGAGCGTCGAGTGATTGTTTTGCTTCCTAAAAAGGGTCTTGATTATAAATATAGCTTTTTGCAAAAACACAACGGAGAATTTACGCCGTTTTGTCTGCCTTTATATGGTATTTTGACACCGGAAGATGAGGAAAAAGTTTTCCGTATTGTGGCCGAGAAAGTTGGTTTGAAGGCTTTGTGATATATGCGGAAAGATTTTTATATTTTTCGCCATGGAGAAACTTTGTTGAACGCGCAGGCGCGGATACAAGGTTCGGGTATGGATGTTGAACTAAATGAAGTTGGAAAGGCTCAAGCCATGACTTTGGCGCAAAAACTAAAGCCTTGCGATTTGGAGGTTATATTCAGCAGTCCGCTGAAACGAGCTATGCAAACCGCGCGGACCGTGGCGGAAGTTTGTCATTGTCCGGTGTTGGTTGAAAATGATTTGCGCGAATGTTTTTATGGCATTGCCGAGGGTTTGCCTGTTGCGGAAGTCAAGCAAAAATACGCGGATGTTTACGCCAATTGGGCGAATCCGAATTTTTGGGACATTGCCTATCCTGAGGGGGAAACTAAAAAAGCCGCATTGGAAAGAGTGTGGAAACAGATAGAAGAATTGGCTGAAACTCCATATAAAACAATGGGCGTTGCCATTCATGGCGGCACCATGGGGAGTTTGCTCAATTATTTGCATTATGATTTTGAACGCATTGAAAATTGCGCGGTTTTTCATTTGATTTATGATAATAACTGGCGAATTGAAGGGGGATTATTTTAGGTTTTTACTCTTTTTTTTATTAGATATTTGTCTTAAATTATGCTAAACTAAGGCATATATTATTATAAAGGAGGGAATTATGGTTAAACCTGTTGTTGTCGGAATCGGTGAACTTCTGTGGGATATGTTGCCTGAGGGCAAGCGTGCCGGCGGAGCACCGATTAATTTTGTTTATAACGCCACTCAGCTTGGAGCCGATGGCTATGCGGTCAGCGCGGTGGGGAAAGACGCTTTGGGCGATGAGATTATTCACGAATTGGAGAAAAGTCATATTCATTATGTGTTGCAACGTAATGATTATCCGACAAGCGTTGTGGAAGTGGCTTTGAACAACGGAATTCCAACCTATACAATTGTTGAGGGCGTGGCGTGGGACTATTTGGAAGCAACGCCTCAAGAAATTGAAGTGGTGAAAAAAGCCAACGCGGTTTGTTTTGGAACTTTGGCTTTACGCTCGGCAAAAACAAAAAAAGCGGTGTTGACTCTGCTGAAAAACGTGCCGGACACGGCTTATAAATTGTTTGATGTTAATTTGCGCAGCGACTATTTTTCAAAGGAATTGATTGACGAACTTTTGCAAGAGGCCAATGTCTTCAAAATCAATGACGAAGAAATGATTAAAGTGCAAAAATTGTTTGACTTAAATCTTTCGGTTGAAGATGTTTGCCGATGGTTTATCCAAAAATATAATTTGCGTTATTTGATTTTTACGGCCGGCGAAAAATATAGCATTGTTTATGCCGCTGACGGGGAAAACTCATATTTGGAAACGCCAAAGGTTAAGGTTGCCGATACAGTGGGAGCCGGTGATTCGTTTTCCGCCGGATTTATTATGGGACTGTTGAACGGCAAAACCATGCGTGAAGCGCATAAACAAGCTGTGGCTACGGCCGCTTTTGTCTGCACCAAAAGCGGAGCTTGGCCGGAATATGAAAAATAACTAAAAAAAAGGAGAAAAGCGATGTTGAAAACGGCTATGTTAAAAAAACTTGTACCGATTATGTTTGCTTTTTTTGCAATGGGGGCGGTTGATTTTGTGGGGATTGCCACAAACTATGTTAAAGCGGATTTTGCCCTTTCGGATACGTTGGCGAATTTGTTTACGTCTATGACTTTTTTCTGGTTTTTGATTTTTTCGGTGCCGACCGGCTTGCTAATGAACAAAATCGGTCGCCGTAAAACCGTTTTGCTTAGTTTGGCAATTTCCATGTTGGCTTTGGTTTTGCCAATGTTTGAGTATAATATGGTGGTTATAATGATTGCTTTTTCACTTTTAGGAATCAGCAACACCATTATGCAGGTTTCGTTGAATCCGTTGGTTTCAAATATTGTGTCTAAAGATAAGATGTCGAGTGCATTGACCTTTGGGCAATTTGTGAAAGCCACAGCCTCGTTTGCGGCGCCGATTTTGGCTGGTTGGGGCGCAATTCATTTTGGTAAATGGCAGATTTTGTTTCCGTTTTTCTTGATTGAAACGGCGGTGGCGTATGTTTTGTTGGCGCGTGAAAAGATAGAAGAAACAGAAGTCGGGCAAGCCTCCGGATTTAAGGAATGCTTTAAGCTGTTGGGCAATGGCACGATTTTCTTATGTTTTATGGCGGTGATGTGTCACGTTGGGTTGGATGTGGGCACCAATGTAACCACGCCAAAGCTTTTAATGCAAAAATTGGGGTGGACATTGGAGCAAGCCGGTTATGCAACCAGTGTATATTTCTTTTTTCGGACAATCGGTAGTTTTAGCGGGGCATATATTCTGGCTAAATATTCCAATCATAAATATTTTTTAGGCAGTGTGCTGTTGATGATATTGGCTTTGTGCGGCGTGTTCGTTTTCAACAGCAAAGAATTGCTTTATATTTGCATTGCCTGCATTGGTTATGGTAATGCAAATATTTTTCCGGTTGTTTTCTCACAGGCAATGAAGACGATGCCGCAACATGGCAACGAAGTGTCCGGTTTGATGATTATGGGGATTTTCGGTGGCACGGTTTTTCCGCTTTTAATGGGAATCGCGTCGGATTTTGCCAATAACCAGCACGGGGCGGTTGTTGTTATGCTGTTATGCGCAGTCTATTTGCTGTTTATGAGCCGAAAAGTTAAAGATTAATAGTTTTAGCAATTAAAAAAAGCCCCTTAATGAACTATCCAACTTCTGTGGTGCAGTTCATTAAGGGGCTTTTTCTGTGACTATTTCCAAGTCCATTGGAAAAGTTTAATGATTCCAATGGTTATGAAACCAATGATAAATGCACCTGACATGTTGAACACAACCTGTGCAATGCTGGCAAAAATCATTGTCCGATTGTCAAAACTCCAAAAAACATCTGGAATAACCGGATTGGGTGTTATAAATGTTAATCCGAGCAAAACCAAAAAAAGTGCGCGGGTAAAACGCTGCAATCCCAGACCTTTGATTTCCAAAAAATCTCCATGTTCTTTCTGAGCAAAGTAAACGATTGTCGTCAATAGAATAACAGCAACCGCATAAATTATAAAAAGAGCCATAATGATAAAAAATTAATAGTTTAACAATGTTTTCAGTATGTTGCTTTTTTCTTTTTTTGTCAATGATTATTTAATGGCAAAGCGCTTCGGCGGCGGCCGGCTGATAGTTCACATTGACGCGCATAAGTAAAAAAGCCGGAATAAATCCCGTTATCAACATATAGAGCCAGAAGGAAGAAGACATATGCTCCATTGTTTCTCGGGGATTTGTTTCCATAATATTGCGAATCATATCAGAGTCAATATAAATGCCGTCCGCAAACATATAGTAGTTTGCCGCCGCCGAACCTATAAGCAATATTGTTGTTACAAGCTTACCAACATAAGGACAAAATAAAATGTTAAAAAGCGCATAAAGCGGAATGAATATAAAAACGCCAAGGGAAAGAGCGAAAATCAACATCATAAGGCTGTCAATTTGGATATTTTGTGTTATGTAGCGCCAAAAAGACAAATTTAAGATAGTTGAGAAATAGAAAGTTATTCCCAAAATTAATGATGTTGACGATATATTCAATTTTTTCATTTTTTTATCCTCATGTTGGTGCGAAGCCAAAACTAGCGAGGTAATCTAAAAACAATCTAAAAAAATATAAAAAAATTTTCAGATTAAAATAAAATTCTTTTAGATAACATTCAGATTGAGTTCTTATAAAATTTATCTTAAATTATTTTCAGTGGGGTGAACGCAATGCAAATTTTATTGGTGGAAGATGATAGAAATCTGGGGCAGGGAATAAAAACTTTGCTGGAAATTGACGGCTATCAAGTCACTTTGGTAGAAAATGGAGCGGAAGCCATTGATGAATTTAAGTTTGGTACGGCGCAATACGATGTTGTTTTATTGGATTGGATGCTTCCCGAATTTTCCGGTATAGAAGTTTGCAAATGGCTTAGAGACATCAAAAAAGGACACTATACGGGGGGCATTGTCTTTTTGACGGCAAAGTCTGAATTGGACGACTGTGTTCAAGCGCTGGAAGTCGGCGCCGATGATTATATTACCAAGCCGTTTGAAATTCGCGAGTTAAAAGCGCGTATTCGCGCGGTTCTGCGGCGAAAAAACAAGCCCTATGTCGATAATGTTTATGAAGCGAAAGGCTATGTTTTGGATTGCACACAAAATACATTGAGCAATGGCACCGAGACTTTGAATTTTTCGAAGACGGAATTTAAAATTTTACAAATTTTATTTATCAATAACGGCAAAACGATTTTAAGAGAAACTTTATTTGAAAAAGTTTGGGGAGATAATTTAGAAATCAGCGGAGCCAATTTGGATTCTTATATTTACAATTTGCGTAAAAAGCTTAAAATTTGGCAAGATAAAATGCAAATAACTCTATTGAAAAACATTGGTTACACGCTGGAATTTAAATGATAAATCACTTAAAGAAAAAACTTTTATTTCGGTACGCGCTAATATTATTTAGTGTGTCTTTGCTTATATTTTGGGGTGGTTATGCCGCGTATCGGATTATTTCGCGCAATGTCATAACTTCAAGTTTGCGTGATTATTTGCAAGAAGAAGTTTTTGAATTTAAGCAAGAATATTCGGAATTGGAAATAAAACCTGAGCGAATAGCAGTGGCGGCGCGCAACAACGCTTTACATTTTTTTTCATACGGATTTGTTGACGGGCAAATGCTCCGTTTGGAGCAACCGGCTGGAAACGTTGGAAATAAACTGACAGAAAAAATGCAAGATTGGCAAGGCGAAGATTGGCAACTTCAAACAGTTAAATTGCGGGATAATGACGAGCGCTGGAGGTTTTTGGCTTTATCCGAAAGCTGGGCGGACGAATCAAGCGGAAAACATTTCAGGGTTGTGGTTTTGCTAAACGTTACGCCGTATATTTATGTGACTCATCGTTATAAAAGCTATGGTTTGGCGGTTGTCGGTTTGCTATGTTTGTTTTCGCTTCTTGCGGCGAAATTGATGTCTGACAACGCGGTTAAACCATTGGCGGAAGCTTATTGCCGACAAAAAGAATTTGTTTCGGATGCGTCGCACGAACTGAAAACGCCTTTAAGCGTGTTGATGACATATGTGGAAATTTTGCAAAGCCAGCCGCAAAATAAATCAGCGTTGCAAGTTTTGAAAGACGAATGTAAAAACATGTCGGGATTGGTTGAAAGCCTGTTGGCGCTGTCTCGTTTGGAAAATAATGATAAATTGCCGAAGGCGCAGGAGATTGTTTTGGCGGACATACTCAAGGCAATTGTTGAAAAATTAAACACCGTGCATCAAGAACGAAAAAATCCAATTACTTTTAGTTGTCCTGTTTCTGCCAAGTTGAAGATGGTTCCGCAACATTTGGAGCGGTTGTTGGTTATTTTGCTGGATAATGCCATAAAATACACGCCGGCGGACAAAAATATCAATGTGCGGGTCGTTAGCGAATTGCATAGGGTTAAGATGGCGGTCAAAGACGAGGGAAGGGGAATTTCCGCCTTGGATTTGCCGCATGTTTTTGAGCGTTTTTACCGTGCGGACAAAGGACGGAATCGGCAATCCGGCGGTTTTGGCTTGGGATTAGCGATGGCGCAAAATATTGTGCGAAAATACCATGGAGAAATTACGGTTTCAAGTCGTGAAGGAAAAGGTTCTGAATTTATAATTATTTTACCGCAATAAAAAAACAGTCCTTTTTAAAAGGACTGTTTTTTTAGGTTAAGCAGAAATCTCTGCGCCGTCGTTGCCGTCATTGGCGTTGGGCAAATTTTTTTCCGCTTTACGCTCCGAGGCATATATGCCATAGTCACGAGCGCCGCTTATTGTCAGCAATATGCTTAAAGCAGAAAGCAATCCTCCCCAATCTATCATTACAATATTAAAATACGATGCAACGATAAAGTTGTTGGAAAAGCCCAAAACCAAGCACCAACCAATGGCGGGTATCCAAATTTTGTTTCCAAGAGAACGACTGTTGGCGGCGTTGATTGATTTTTCAACTTCGCCAAGATAGTAGAACTTTTGCAAAACAACATCACGGGCGCCACCAAGTCCAAGGACAATACTGAATGTTAAAATCAGCTGTGTCCAATCAATGGAGCGACAATTGAAATAAGGCGCAATGGCGCAATTATGGAAAAATCCGTAAGCAATCACCACACCCAAAGCAGGAATCCACATGCGGGACTTCTTAATCTTAAAGCTAAACATAATGGCTAGAAATTAATAATTAAAAATCTAAATTTAAAATAGCTTTATTCGGCTATTTTGTCAAGGTATTTGTTGCTTTTTTGTACAAAAAAAGAAAGGATAGCCAAGCTATCCTCTCTTTTTTTTAAACCTCCTTTGTTAATTAGTATCATAAACACAAACAGCGCATCTACGTGTATCTGTGGATGTTGCATCGTCAGGATTTATGAAATAGTCCACAAATTTGGATTGTTCGGATACAACCAGCCTTGTGTTAAGATAATTTTGAACTACACTGTCTTGAGCCAAGCGAGCGCAGGTGGTGTTGATGCCTTCAGTATCGCTTTGCGGCCATGTACAGAATGTACGATTCTCATCATAAACTTGTTCATAAATATCATCCCCACACCATGGTTTACCATCAGATTCATTCCAGCAAGATCTATACGCACATTTGTAGCAAGTCAGATTGTTGCATCCAGAATAAGCGTTTTTGCATTTCATTCCCGCTTGTAAATTTGATGATAAGCCAAAATCTTCGCAAGTCTTGTTATAACAGGTTTCATAATCAGATTCAGATTTTGAACCGGTTGTACCGTCTTCAGAAATGTTGAAGCCTGATTCAAAAATGTAGATGGCGCCGTCGCTGTGAACATAGCTGGAGCGAGAAGGTCCTTCATTTACTTGACGTCTATTTTTCGTATTATACTCATTTTCAACGCCTGTTGAAGTTGTGTTCCTGACTAAAAATTGAGACACATTATCCTGATTACCTTCTTCGCATTTATCAACACAATCTTTACAAGCCATGTATCCATCTTTGGAATTACAGCCGCATTTTTGATTGCAAAGTGTTCCAGATACTTTTCTGCACCATGGGTTATCTGTTGGATAAGCAATAATATCGCCTTTTTGCATAACAACATCGGCATTTATGCCATTATCTTGCAGGTTCGTTTTTATCGGTGATAAAACATTACGAGACGCGGCAACATAAACATTTAATGCTTTAGTTGAGCAAACTTGTTGATTATAATGCACCCAATGCTCATAGGATACTTGCGCCAAATCAACTCCTCCGTCTGACGGATCCGGTAATCTTCTGAAAGATTTATAAGCATAAGGCATACTATATGTTGAGCCACCACTTTTTAATTCTTTTGGAGATATTGTTCCGACCACAGCTCGCAGACGAATAACCGGATGCATTGTCTTAATACCACTGACATAGGTGTATAAAGCTTTGTTATCCAGTTTGAGCGGAATGGTTTGCGACTCTCCAACAGATATTTTACCATTGTCACCGACAAAAGCGTATTCTTTTCCACTCTTGTTGCCCCAATTATCCATATCCGGTTGGGCAATCACATAACCGGTGTCCAAAGGGGTAACTTTGAGGCTGTATTTTGCTCCGGCGTATGAAGAACCGGTAGGCAGCTCGATAGCAAGTTTAACTAATTCCTCATCATCTTTCAATTTTGAGATATCAACCTCTTTGAAATTAGCTTTGCTTAAATCTTCCATGAAACCGATGTTTCCCATGATTATTCCGGCAGATTGGTCGGTTTTATCTATTTTTTCAGCGGACAACCTATGACTATCTTTTCCATTGACAACCAATGTATAGGAGGCGCATTGAGAAGCGTCCTTGGCATAACCTGTTGAATAGCCTGCTCCGGCAAAATAGTCTGGGGTAGAATCAGTTGAAACGTCGGTAGTGCGGTAAGGGCAAATGTCATCATTTTCACTGTAGCCCCATGTGCCATATTCCGCAGCGGCACAAGCCTTTATTTCTTTGTACGGTCCAGGGCATTTTACTTTAGCATAAATATAATAATATACGTTTAAGTTAGAATTTGAACCTTTAGTTAAATCCTCTGGAATAATAAGCTCTTTTTCGCCGCTTTCATCTTTACCGAAGCTTTCATCATTGGTTCCTTCTAAATTTGATATGGATGTATCAAGGGGAGAAGTATAAACATTTGCATAGCCGCCGGAACTGTCTTTTCGTTTATAATTGGTTGCGGCGAATGTGCCTTTAACGCTTACTTTAACATTGTAATAATTAGTATTCTCATCATCTGTTTGAACCAAGAAATCATCTATTTTCCAGTCTGGAATTGTTATGACAATATCATTGTTTGTATCTCTTGTTCCGACTTGAGATTCTTTGTATCCGGCGTAGTAGAATGTGTAATCTCCATCGTAAATAGCGTCAGGGCAAGCTTTGCCATCGCAAGTCAAACGCAGACGCACGGTTAATGGATTCTTTCCATTCGGTATTTTTTCACAAGTATAGCATTGAGTTCCATTGGAATCCTTAACCAGATTTCCATTTACATCTTTAGCCTCTTTTTTCTTGTAACCTGTTGGGCAAGACGCTTTATAGTCTGTGCTCATTTGCGAACAAGTTTGAACGAGAACTGGATCCACACAAGTTCCGCCTTTATTAACTTTGTTTTTTGGACAACAAATCAGACTGGAACCATCGGCTTTTCCCTCTTGATCATACGGACAGCAAATGCCGTTTGAAGATAAAGTGTTTGCCGGACAACAATGTTGATGAGCATCTGAACCATTTTTGCAAACACATATGCCATTTTTTATAATATAAAGGTCTGGATCCGGACAAGTAACAGGACACTTTCCGCCTGTGCAACATTCTTGCGCTTTGTTATCCCATGCTGTGCCGGATTGGCAGCAGTGGTCTTGGGCATCAAGAACATATCCTTTGGTATCTGTTTTTGTAATATCGCAATATACTGTTTTACCGTTTTTTTCTCCAACAGTATAGGTATAACAGTTATCATCAAATTTTTCATTATATACTTCCGGAGTATAAGTCGTTTTTCCGTCACAGACACCTTTTTTAGGTTCATCTGGAACAATATTCATGTCTCCTGTGCCACAATTTCCCGTGTCATCCGGCAAAAAGCAAACGGCACTGTACGCCGGCGCGCTCATACAGAGCCCCATCAGCCACACCGCTAGGGCGAAAAACGCTCCTTTGGCGGATGTTCGTTTTAGTTTACTCATTGTAAGTTCTCCTTTAATATTGCTTTTAGGTCTAAACTTGTGGTTAGACCTCTACCCATTTTAATTTTAACTGAAATTATAAAAATTGGCAAATGTAAAATAGAAACGACCCTGTTTTGTCATATAAATGTAACATTTTTTTACAAAAAACTCTCCGTTTATAAAAATCGGAGAGTTTAAATTGTTTTGCGTTAAATTTCTGCTTATTTAACAACCGCACCATTTTGTAAAGAAACAGGCATTGGCATCGGCGCAGGCATTTCATCGCCTTTGGGAGCAAATTTGCGCATGTCATCGTGATGGCGGTTATGATTGTGTTTCATTTTTTTACATCCGGCGTCTTTTTTGCAACCACAATTTTTACCACATCTTTGTTGGTCTAAAAATCTTTCGGCACCGGCAGTTCCGTCAGTGTTGATGATGATGACATTACCGCCTTGCGCGTCAGAGTAAGCCGGGAACGGCAAAGCCGGAATAGGCGCCATTTGCATCGGCATTGGATGCGGTTTGCTCATTGGACAGCGGAAACCGCATTGCAATAAGGCGTGAAATCCCATACCTGCTAAAAATATAACTAAAACGGCAAGAACTTTAATAATCATTTTTTTACGGCAACAACAACCGCAGCAACAAGAACATTCTTTGCCTTCTTGACAGCCGCAATCGCAATTTTTATCACAGCAGCATTTTTTTCCTTCATCAGCTTTTACTGTTTCAACTTTTTCTTTTTTATCCATCATATTTCTCCTTTTGGGGATTTTGTTATAACTTCTCCATAAAATATAAGATGCGCCAAAATAAAAGTAAAGAGAAAGAATAAAAAAACAATGAAGAATTCTTGCCGATTTTATTTGCTGTAAGGGGACGGCTTACCGCTTGAACTCTACGAGTTCCTCTCTCGGGGACACCAGAATATAAAAAAGCCCATCAAAAGATGAGCTTTTTTATATTGGTGGTCCCAACGAGATTTAGGTACTCCCACTTTAAAAATTGAAAGTACGTGTATGTTGGTCGGCGGGTCCTCCTCGCGACGCAACGGCTCAAACTTCGCAAGCTCGTTTTTGCCGGCTTACCGCTCG
>CAKQLP010000016.1 GCA_934254675.1 uncultured Alphaproteobacteria bacterium
AATTGTCAAATATATAGTGTACAAAAGTCTAAAATATACTGAAACCTATACCAAAGTTGATAATGTCTACGATGTGCGAAAACATACCAATATCCGTAAAAATAACGTGATAAAATGCCCATAACAGCCACCTTTGGGATAATTTTTTTGGTTGCCAAGGTTGATGTCGTGGGTCCGAATCCCATTGCCCGCTCCAATAACAAAAGAAGGTTACCGAAAGGTAGCCTTTTTTTGTTATTAGGAGAGGCGGAAAGAGGAGCGAGAACGTAGCGGCGAAGCCAATCCCTGCGCGCGTACCATTAAAAATCAAAGTGTTATGTTAATTCATAGCCCTTTTTAATTTTTTAAAATACTATAAATTTAAATAAAGATTTCCTTTAATCAGCCTCAAATGTAAGAGGAATATGATGTATTTAATAAAACACAGCATATAGAATCTGATTTTGATAAAAAGGTAAAAAATTGCTGCAGCAGGAAAATAATACTAATTGAACAATTATATAATGAGAGTTTATTTATATACATACGGATACGCTAAAATCAAACAAGAGAGTTATAAATCAATCTCTATGTTTGATAAAACAAGTACGAAAATTTACAAAGTTTTTTACAGATAGAATTAAATTGCGTTGATTTATAATTTATATTATGATATATAGTCATGTGAGGCTGATAATATGAAACTATACCATTATATTCCCAAAGATAATACAATTAAGACTGACGGATTGCAATCATTTGCCAAAAGCAAAACGGTTAATCTTAAAAGCTATTTGTGGAGAGATGAAAATCTAAAGACTCAAGAAGATGTTATAGAATGGCTGGAAAAATGTTTTACCGGCCGCAGCCGTGGAATTAGATTTTTTACTGAACCCATTAGGTGGAACGAACAATCAGTTGATTTATTAAAAAATTTTGCAGAAAACAATGTACTTATATCTGTAGATGTTGATAAATTGGATGCCGATGGTTTAATTGAAAGCATTTATGTTTCCCCTCCTCTCGGCGATAAACATCCTGAATGCCTTGAACATCCTGAACTTATGTGCAAATGCGACGAGTTTTATGAAAGACTGGCTTCTGTAAAAGATATTGATTTTTCTCCGGTTGACTGGAGTATTTGCAATGACAAACTAGGCCGAAGATTTGCATACGTACGCTACTATCTTCTTGTTATAAAAGACGGCCTAATTCCACCTGAATATATTACGATAGAAAAGCAGAATATGCTTTAGCCCCTATCAGCTGTTCAGTGGGCTCATCGTCAAAGTTGGGGGCAGAGTAAAAAAGTTATAAAAAAATCATTCATCAATTCGTTTGTTTTTCATCATAAATAAGTTAAGCACATAAAACTCTCTAAAATATTTTTTATCTGGATTTTTTCATTTCCTATTATATACTTCTCTATAGGCATTAGCAGTCCCTCCAATTGTGTTTTGGCGAGCCGATTATATTCCTTTTTTATAATCGTGGATACTGCTTTTACCCCAACTTTGACGTTGAACCAAGCCGCAAAGACTATGATGCCAAACACAAGTATGGAACTCCCGTATGATGGCGTAAAGGAAATGATACTTGTGGATAATGTGAAGGACAGTGATTTTCTTTGCCAACTGATAAAAGCAATTTACGAAGAACTCCCGACACCGAGAAAAAAATGATACGACCGCTGAAAACAACAGATTTAGACATGGTGATGCAGATATGGCTGGATGGTAATCTGCAAGCGCATTATTTTATTGCATCGGAATATTGGCAACAAAACTATGATTTTGTTAAGCAAATGCTGCCGCAGAGCAAGGTCTATGTTTATGAAGATGAAAAATCCAACCAAATAAAGGGCTTTATAGGCTTGCAAGATAAATTTATCGCAGGCGTCTTTGTGCAAAGAGATGCCAGAGCGCAAGGAATTGGAAAGCAATTACTGAATTATGCAAAATCATTGAATCATAGTTTGAGATTATCGGTTTATCAAAAAAATGAACTTGCCTACAAATTTTATAAGCGAAATGAGTTTGAGGTCATCCGTGAGCAATTAGATGATGTTACCAATGAAAAAGAATTTTTAATGCAATGGCAAAAGAAGTAATTTTCACTAAAATGTTAAACAATGTTTGAAATCCGAACAAAGTTTAA